>WSXV01000002.1 GCA_009773475.1 Desulfobulbaceae bacterium
GGTTTTGGGAGCCAGAATTGCCACTGAGATTACTCAACGCATGCTTGGCTCATGCTCCTGTCAAAATAGCTGAGTTTCATTAAGAGCCATATTCTTTTTAGTAATTTTAATCATGAATCGTCATCATATAGAATACATGGCAATGGGTATGGTGTATATATATAATATGCAGTTTGTCTGTTGCTGCGTGTTGGTGGTAGTTTTTGATGTGTTGAATCTTGCATCTCGGTTTCGACTTTTTCGAGACATTGATGATGTTTCACGTGAAACATTTGGGGGTTATTTTGAATACGACGTGTGACTTTTTGATCATTGGAAGTGGGATCGCGGGACTTTCATTTGCCTTACGGGCTGCACAGCTAGGTTCTGTGATTGTAATAACCAAAAAAAATGAGATTGATAGTGCTACGAATCTTGCGCAGGGTGGAATAGCCGCTGTCATGTCGCAAGATGATTCGAAGCAGAATCACGCTCAAGATACTCTTGTCAGTGGTGCTGGGTTGTGCAACAAGGAGGTTGTTCGCTTGGTTGTTGATAAGGGGCCGGATAGGGTAGTGGATTTGATGGCCATGGGGGTTGATTTTGTAAAAAACAATAAAGATTCATCGGGCTTAGATCTGGGGCAGGAAGGTGGCCATTCGAAGCGCAGGGTTGCCCATGCACACGACTTTACAGGGAAGGAAATTGAACGCATTTTGCTAAAGAAAGTGAAGGGGACTGCGTCAATACAAGTTTTAGAAAACCATAGAGCCATTGATCTCATATTGACGAATGGAAAAATGGAAAATGCAGAGAGGGAAAAAAGGTGTTGTGCTGGGGCCTATGTTTTAAATGAGAAAGGTGAGGTAGAGGTGTACAGGGCGAAGGTTACAACTCTCTGTACCGGTGGTACCGGAAAGGTGTATCTGTATACTACCAACCCGGACATTGCGACAGGTGACGGACTAGCAATGGCATTCCGAGCGGGGGCGATAATGGCTAATATGGAATTCGTTCAATTCCACCCGACATGCCTGTATCATCCAAGGGCCAAAAACTTCTTGATTTCTGAGGCTGTGCGGGGAGAAGGTGGCGTCTTGGTGGACAAAAATGGTCGTTCCTTTATGGAGAAGTATGACAGTCGTAAGGATCTTGCTACCAGAGATGCTGTAGCGCGAGCAATAGATAGTGAAATGAAAGAACGAGGCGTGGATTGTGTCTTTCTGGATATTACCCATAAAGATAAGGAGTTTGTAAAAGAAAGATTCCCTACGATTTACAAACGTTGCATGGGGTATGGTATTGATATTACACGTGAATTGATCCCTGTGGTCCCAGCTGCTCATTATATGTGTGGGGGGGTTGAGACGGATATATGGGGAAGAACATCCATTGATGGCTTGTTAGCACTGGGTGAAACAGCCTGTACAGGATTACATGGAGCTAATCGTCTTGCAAGCAACTCCTTACTGGAAGCAGTTGTTTTTGCAGAGAGGGCCTACGAATATTGTGCAGACCAATGGGGCACAATTTCTAGCAAGGCATTTCCAGAAGTGCAACCATGGAAAGTTGGTGATGCTCAGACTCTTAGTGAGGAGATATTGATTCACCATAATTGGGATCTTATCCGTAGAATTATGTGGAATTATGTCGGGATTGTGAGGACTGTTAAACGATTACGGTTGGCTAGAAAACATGTGAAGGCCCTTTTTCAAGAGGTAGAACAACATTACAAAGATTATTTTGTAACCCAAGATATGATTGAGTTAAGGAATATAGCTCTGGTTTCCTTATTGATTATCGAGTCTGCCTTGAGCCGAAAAGAGTCCCGAGGACTTCATTATCTTGCTGATTATCCAGAATCTCAGGAAAATTTAGCGAAGAATACGCGATTTAAGAAAAAATCAGGAGAATGGCCTGGCGAGGTTGAGTTCTTATAGGAAAGGGGGTGTGTCGGTTAGCTCCACCTGAAACAAAATCCATCCACAAGCGTCCCTTAAGAATAAGCCAGAGGCAACACCTTCCGGATGGCGTCCCGGTCAAAAGACTCTTGAGCCAGGAATAAATCTAGTGGGCAAGGTTTGGAAAAAATGGAAAACGAAAGAGGCTTTTGAGTAAATACAATCCTTTATCTAAATGATTGAACAGGCCAGCCAGTCGAAACATTCGTGGTTGGCCTGTTGTATTGTCATCGCTATAGCAGAGGTAAGTCTGCCATTTTATATTAATTGCCGCTGTAAAACTCTCACCGCGTTTTCTCCTGTAATACCTTTCAATAGATCATCGCTTATCGGGAGTTGTTTTAATCGTTGGAGAGCTGTCGATTGATCATCCCAAGGGGAATCACTGCCAAAGAGTAGGTATTTGGCTGGATGATTTTTGAACATTCTTAAGGCCTGATTGGCTGAAAGATAGGCAAGCGCAAAGGAGATTTCCATATAAATTTCTTTCCCGATCAGTGTTTCTTCCACTTCATTCCAAACATCCCACCCGCCAAAATGAGTTGTGATTAGCTTGAGATCCGGGAAACGTTGCTGTAAGGCTAAAATTTGAGCTGGATCAGAGCGTCGAGTTCGGGGAAAGGCGATGTCATATCCGCAATGGACGACCAGTAATAATCCAGCTTCAGACAATGCACTATAGAGGGGGGTAAGACGTTCTTCACAAAGAAAAAAATCCTGATAATAAGGGTGCATTTTAATCCCTGAAAATCCTGCCTCTTTTATTTGAAAAACCTTGGCGACTGGATCAGCATCAGCGGGATGAATTGAGGGCAGAGGAATGAGACGTGATGATTGAATGGATGAAGACCACCGAAGAATGGGGTCAAATTGAGAAGGCCGAGTCGCAATGGAACAGATAACACTGGCATTGATTCCCGCCTTGTTCATGGATGTCAGTAAGGAATCAGTTGTTCCTTGAGTATGAGCAGTAACGTTACCGTCTTTGGCAAGAGCCGGTATAGCCTTGGCTGCTATGGCATCGGGGAAAGCGTGAGTGTGGAAATCTATGATCATTGTGCGCCTGCTGCGTTTAAGGGAAGAAAAGGGTTGTTAGCGATAAGCCAGCCATTTATAGTGTCATAATGGCGCATTTGGCAAATGAAAAAGGCCAGTTTGCTGAGCGTTGTTCGGCTGTAACCGGTCAACTAGGTGTTTAATTGATGATGGCTGTAAAAAGGCCGGATAACAGGATTTACGTATGCTTTATACCAATGTTTGTCTTCATACCTTTGGGTATATTCTCCCGCCAAAGATAGTCACCTCAGAAGAGCTGGAACGACGATTGGCGCCGGTTTATGACCGGCTTAAATTACCGCTGGGCAGACTGGAAATGATGAGCGGTATCCGAGAGAGGCGATTCTGGAATCCAGGAACCAGGCCCAGCGAAGGGGCTATATCGGCCGGACGCCAAGTCATGGAGCGGGCAGGCCTTGCTCCCGAAAAGATAGAGTGCCTAATCTTTACATCTGTTTCAAGGGATATGATGGAGCCGGCTACTGCTTCTTTTGTGCATGCTGGTCTTGAGCTGTCGCCTAATTGTCTTTTATTTGATCTTTCAAACGCCTGTCTCGGGTTTCTTGATGCTATGGTGGTTCTGGCAAACATGATTGAATTGGGACAGGTTAAAAATGGTTTGCTGGTGGCTGGGGAAACCGCTGAGGAGTTAGTGGAGTCCACCATCGAATCGTTGCTGGCAGACATGTCACTCACCCGCAAGTCAATTAAGCCTGCCTTTGCTTCGTTAACCATAGGTTCCGGGGCTGTTGCCCTTTTCATGTGCCAGGCAGTAGGAAATGAGGAACGCCTGCGTCTTGTGCATGGTGCCTGGAAGGCCAATACAGCCCATTCCGGTCTGTGTCAGGGGAGTCATTCGGGAAGCGCCATAACGCTCATGAACACTAATTCAGAAGAGTTGCTCCAGCGTGGGGTTGAAACGGCACATCTGACCTGGCAGTTATTTTCCGCTGAGCCTGGGTGGAAGGCGCCAGATATTGACAGATTTTTCTGTCATCAAGTAGGTTCCGCCCATGCCAGACTGCTTTTTAATTCTCTTGGGCTGGAGGCAGATAAGAATTTTGAAACCCTGGCCACTTTAGGAAATGTGGGGTCTGTCTCTGCCCCTGTCACCTTGGCCATGGCTATTGAACACAAGGCCTTTCAGCCGGGTCAAAAAGGCGCGATATTGGGAATTGGAAGCGGCATAAACTGCTTAATGTTAGGTGTTGATTGGGAAAAAGACTAAAAAATCTCTTTTTGCATAATTTTATAGATCCTTTTAAGAAACGGAAAATGGAGGAAATATGCAAGAATATTTAACCGAAGAACAAGGCCGACAGTTACTGCGATTAGCACGGGGAACCATTGCCGATAAATTGTCGGAACCAACAACTCGGAGTAAAAATGAAAAGGATGGGCATCAAGATCCGGCTCTGTTGGCTCAATGTGGAACCTTTGTGACTTTGAAGGTTGGAGGCCAGTTGCGTGGCTGTATTGGCAACCTGGAACCAGTAAGCTCGATTTATGAAGGTATTCAGAGGAATGCCCTGAATGCTGCCTTTCATGATTCTCGATTTACGAAGCTTACGGCGGAAGAGCTGAGGAACGTGCATATTGATATCTCTATTCTAACCCGTCCTCAACCTTTGATCTATCGAGATGGTGAAGATCTTGTTGCCAGGCTACGGCCAGGGATTGATGGGGTAATTCTGGGGCTGGGCCATTATAGCGCAACTTTTTTGCCCCAGGTGTGGGAACAGTTGCCACGAGTTGAGGATTTTCTTGGTCATCTGTGCCGTAAGGCGGGATTATCACCTTCGGCTTGGAGGGATTCCCATCCGGAAGTGGCAACGTATCAGGTACAATGTTTTGAAGAAGGAAAATGATATGAAGGAAGTTGTGCTTGCTCCTGATCTGGCCGAAAGGATTCGGCAGGTCTATGAAGAAATGGAGAGAGGCTATGCAAAGGTGTCTGGCCAGCTTGATTTCAGCTGTGACGGGTGTCTGGATAACTGCTGTGACTCCTGGTTTCACCATTATACCTTTGTGGA
This sequence comes from Desulfobulbaceae bacterium, assembly GCA_009773475.1. Classification (GTDB taxonomy): domain Bacteria; phylum Desulfobacterota; class Desulfobulbia; order Desulfobulbales; family Desulfocapsaceae; genus UBA2270. Next base: position 5,030 of record WSXV01000002.1, read on the forward strand.
GTGGGGATATCTCTGGGTGGGTTTTTGTCAGCTTCCCAAAGCCAAGCAGGCGGAGATCCTTGAGCGCAGCCGGCTCTATGTGGTCGTCAGTGAACAGACTCTGGCCAAAAAAGAACGACCCCAGGTCATGTGTCCGTTGAATGAAAATGGCCGCTGTGTGCTCTACGCCCATCGTCTCATGGTCTGCAGGACGCATGGGGTGCCAGCCACCATGCAAAGACCCGATGGGCAGCGGCTTGATTTCCCAGGATGTTATCGTTGTCAGGAGTTGGTCAGAAAGACGTACAATGATTCAGATATGTCACAAGTGCCGCGTATGGAACGAACACTTTTGCTGCGCGAATTGGTGAAATTGGAAAATGAACTGATGGACGGGAAAAGACATCTTTATCCCCGATTAAAACTTACCATTGCCCAAATGCTGGTGGCCGGGCCGCCTAAAATTGCCACGCCTCACTGTGAAAGGTAATTTCTGGAAAGTGGGAAAGGTAGAAAAGTTATGCGGGAGTTAAAAGAGCATTTCTGTAAATCGGTGATGAAAAGCGGTGAGGTCTTCTTCACACTCGCCGCAGATAAGTCGAACGGGCCCAAGGATTTGGGAGTTATCTTCTCCGGGGGTAAAGCTGCCATCTGGATTTTGAACATAATGGGTTGTAATAATTACATTCTCAGCAACTTCAATAAAATCTTCATTGTTTCCACAAGAGGGACAGGAGAGCAGGTTCACGGCAGGACGATCTTTTATGGACATAATGTCTATACTATTGTTGGTATTGTTGGTGGATGGGGGGCTTGTGCTACACAGAGATTGGCGGGCGAATTTTCTTGTTTTTAAGAAAAAAATGCCAAGAGCCACTTAAACCTTCCGTATTACTTATTTTTTGAAGAGAGTGACCTTTCTTTATTGAGAGCGTTGTCGGAATAAAGATTAGTTTACAGAGGAGGATGCTTTCTTTTTTGTCTTACCCGTTGCCACTGTCATTTTTTTAACGGTAATTTTGGATGTTTTTTGGGGTGCGACTCGTTTCAATTTACTAGAGGACGCGATCTTATTTTGGGGTGTTTGGGCTTGAATTTTGTCACCGACTAAAATTTTGGAGAGATTGGTAGTTTGCATAAATGGTGCAGGATTGATTGGTTTTCCGTTGAGACAAAGTTCGTAATGCAGATGCGCTCCTGTGGACCGACCGCTGTTGCCGACAATACCGACAATTTGTCCACGTTTAACCTTGTCGCCAACTTTCACCTTATAGCTTTGAAGATGTGCAAATCTGGTGGTAAATCCGTTGCCGTTTTTAATCTCAACCATGTGGCCATAATCGCCATTATAACTCGCCTCAAGGACCGTTCCGGTTGCCGTTGCCTTAATTGACTCCCCTCGTTTGGCCTTGATGTCTACGCCGGTGTGAAAGGCATTTTCACCGGTGAAGGGATCATCGCGGTTGCCAAAAGGGGAGCTGATTGCCCCTGCAAGGGGACGCCCAAGGGGGGTGTAAAGCAGCATGTTAAGATTTTTATCAGTACGGAGAAGCAGGTCTGCCGGAAGTGATTGAGAGGAAGGGAGATAGGGGCCGCCGCTATTGGCTGCTGGTGTCTGTTTTTGAATCTTTACACCCAGGCTTTTCATGATGTTTTCAATAAGTTGATTCCGCTCATTGAATTCTGCAAGGGTTTGATTAACCAGGACTTCTTTTTCTGAGTCAAAGGCAACCGTTTGAGAGGTGCTCTGAGTTAAAAGATCATCAACGCGATCAGCGTAATTTTGACTTTCCTGGGTAGTTTCAATAAGTTTGAGGTTCATTGCGGCAACTTGTGCATTCAGGTTACTGTTCTCCACAAGAAGTCGGGTGGAAACAACGACACCAAAAATAACGCAAGTACAAATCAAGCCGATAGTGGCAGCTATTCCAATTTTTATTTTTTTTCTGGAGAGAAGGATGGTTTTGGCCTTTTCTTTGGCCCAGGTAATGTTGACATGGATGTGGTCATTCATTGCAGTTTACCCTGTTTAATTGTATAAAATGAGGTTGTGAAAAATTGAAACTATCGAGAATAATTCCATTTTTTACAATTATTACTTACTCATAATCGAGTTGTTATAATCGTAGCAGTCTGAATAATCAATAAAAAAAGTCCCATTTCTCATCCTTTTGATGGTTTAGTCATCCTTTTAATCCCGCTAAATTCGAGGCTTATCGTCTCAAAGTAGTTACTTTATATGGCCAATCTTTTAAGTTGTCAGTCTCTGAGCAAGTCTTTTGGTGCGCAAAGACTTTTTGAAAATATTTTTCTGTCGATCAACGATAACGACCGGATCGGTTTGATCGGCCCCAATGGCAGCGGAAAATCAACATTGCTCAAGATTATCTGTAATCAGGTTGACCCCGATGAAGGGAAGATCCTGATCCAGCGGCATGTGCGTACTTCCTATCTCGCCCAGTCTGATGTGTTTGATGAGGACAAGAGTGTTGCTGAAAACCTGCAGCAAGCCCTTGTTGGCCTGGATCTTGAAGAAAGTGAGAAGTATAACCGGGTGCATGCCCTGTTGAGCCGGGCCGAATTTCCCGATACGGCGGTGCCGGTGAGTGTTTTATCCGGGGGCTGGCGGAAACGGCTTTCCATCTGTCGGGCCTTTGTTGTGCAGCCGGATATCCTGGTGATGGATGAGCCCACCAATCATCTCGATATCGAGGGGATTCTGTGGCTGGAAAAGATGTTGTCGGGAGGCTCTCCTGACCGGCCATCGGCGGTTCTGCTGGTAAGCCATGATCGACGTTTTCTCGAGAACACGGTGACCCGGGTGGTGGAACTGTCGGCCGTATATCCAGAGGGTTCTTTTCAGGTGCAAGGGGACTATACCCGGTTCCTGGAAGAGCGTGAAGCCTTTTTGAGTCAGCAGTTGCAGCAGGAGGAGCGACTGTCGAACAAAGTACGGCGTGAGACCGAGTGGCTGCGTCGGGGACCCAAGGCCAGGGCCACCAAGGCTCGAGCCCGTATTGATGAGGCGTATCGACTGCAGGACGACCTGGCCCTCGTCAAAGGGCGCAATCGCTCGATTTCAAGTGTCCAGATAGCCTTTGATGGCACCGGTCGCAAAACCCGCAAGCTTCTTGAGGCGAACGGGATTGCCAAAAGCCATGGCGGGCAGCTGTTGTTTTCCGGCCTGGATATGGTCCTATCGCCAGGAGTCCGGCTTGGGCTTCTGGGCCGCAATGGCTGCGGAAAGTCCACCTTGATGCAGTTGCTGGCTGCCTCCGGAAGTGGGACTGATGGGCTCATTGCTCCAGATAGCGGAGACATTCGGGTGGCGGATGGGGTACGGATTGTCAGTTTTGATCAGCGACGGGAGAAGATCAATCCGGCCCTGACTCTGCGCCGAGCCCTTGCGCCGGATGGCGATGCCGTTGTCTGTCAAGGACGCTCCATGCATGTGATTTCCTGGGCCAAGCGCTTTCTCTTTCAGCCTGAACAGCTGGAAATGCCGGTGGGACAGCTCTCGGGAGGAGAGCAGGCCCGGATCCTTATTGCCGATTTGATGCGGCAGCCAGCGGATATTCTACTCCTTGATGAACCCACCAATGACCTTGATATTCCTTCCCTTGATGTGCTGGAAGAGAGTCTCCTTGAATTTTCAGGAGCACTGGTGTTGGTCACCCATGATCGTTTTCTTCTCGATCGGGTCTGTGATCAGGTGCTCGGTTTTGATGGGCAGGGTGGGATAGGCTATTTTGCTGATTATGAACAGTGGCTGACCTCCATGCAGGAGCGCGGGCAGGAAAATGATACGCAGGCGGTGAGTTCAGTTGCGGTGGCGATTCCTGATAAAAAGAAGAAAATCGGGAAACTGTCGTATCTCGATCAGCGGGAATATGATCAGATAGAAGCGAGAATCGTCGAGGTTGAGGATGAGCAAGGAAGGCTTCAGGCCCTTATGGATGCTCCAGAGACGGTTTCCCATCCGGAACGGTTGCATGAATGCTGGGTCGCATTAGCGGAGGTCGAGGGTCGAGTGACGCAGTTGTATGACCGCTGGCATGAGCTGGAAGCCCGGAAAAACGGGAGTGACTGAGCAGAGCGGCTGTTGATCTGGTGACGACTGATGTGATGCGTCCGGATCAGTGGACGGCGATGGCATAAAGCAGTTCCGTCAGGCGGATCAAATCCTTCATGTCCAGACATTCGTCGGTGGTATGCACCTTGTTCATGCCGGTGGCGATGATGGCGGTGGAGAGGCCAAAGCTGTTAAAGATATTAGCGTCACTGCCGCCCCCGGCAATCTCAAATTCCAGGGTCCGGCCCAGTTTTTGAGCGGCCTCCTTGACGTGGGTTATGACAGGTTCGTGCATTTCAAGGTGCATGGCCGGATATTCAGACTGAATAGAGATTTCCACCGAAGGAAGGGATTCAGTGGCAGGCGAAAGCGGTGCCGGGCAGGAATGTTCGCATGATGTGGATGTTATGGCTGGCGGGAGCGGCGACGGACAGGGATGTCCTAATGCCGTGGGAGCCAGGGATGGCGGGAACGGCCAGCATTCAATCACCTGCTGAAAGGTGCGTTTGATCTCCTCGGTGTGTTCGATCAGCTTGGATAAGGAATGGCTTCTGACCTCTCCTTCGATGGTGATATGGTCAGGAATGATGTTGGTGGCGACGCCTCCATGAATAATGCCGAAGTTTGCCGTCGATTCTTCATCCAGGCGCCCAAGCCGGAGGTTGGTGATGGCGTTGGCGGTCAGGCACAGGGCGCTGATTCCTTGTTCCGGATTGAGTCCGGCGTGGGCGGCGATGCCATGCACCTCGATCTTGAGTTTGTTGGCGGCTGGCGCACCGATAATAATCCGATCAATGCCGGTGGAGTCCAGCGCGTATCCAAAGCGTGCCGTTAGCAGGGTGCGATCCAGGGCCTTGGCCCCGATCAGGCCGATTTCTTCGCAGGTGGTGAACAGCAGTTCCAGTGGGGCATGATCGATGCTTGTTTCCCGAAGGATTCGGATCAGCTCAATGATGGCGGCAATTCCCGATTTATCATCACTGCCCAGGACGGTGTCACCCCTGCTGGTGAAGATGTCCCCGTTTCTGGTGACCTCCACCCCACAACCGGGTTCCACCGTGTCCATGTGGCAGGCCAGCAAAATTGGTTCCTGATTCGTCCCGTCTCCCCTTCCCCTTCCTGGAAAAGAAATAACAAGATTGCCGCAGTCTGAGCCGGTGCGGATGGAGGATTGATCTTCGCAGATGCTGGTGGCACCGAGGTCACGAAATGTCTTGGTGAGAAAGTCGGAAACCTTTTTTTCCCGGCGGGAGGGGCTGTCAATTTCGCAGAGCTGGACAAAGGTTTCAGCCAGCCGTTCCAGATTGATGGGGATGTTCATCGGTCTATTTTCCTTTCTTTTTTGGAAAGTCCTTGGTCTTGCGGGCTGGCTATAAGGGCATCAAGAGAATGACGGCATGGCAACTGATTCCCTCTCCTCTTCCGGTAAAGCCCATCTTCTCGGTGGTGGTTGCCTTGATGTTGATCTGGGTACGATCGACCTTGCAGGCGGTGCTCAGGGTTGTCTGCATGAGGTCCATATAGGGCGCCAGTTTCGGGGCCTGGCAGATGACTGTAATATCGGCATTGGCAATGGCAAGTCCTTTGGCGAAGACAAATTGCATGACCTGTTCCAGCAGGGAAATGGAGTAAATATCCTTGAAACGCTCATCCGAGTCCGGGAAATGACGGCCAATATCACCGGCGGCAAGGGCGCCAAGGACGGCATCACAAAGGGCGTGAGTGATAACGTCGGCATCGGAATGCCCTGCGAGTCCCAGACTGTGCGGAATTTTTACGCCTCCTAGAATGAGATCCCGGTCCGGGACAAGGCGATGGGCATCGTAGCCGTGGCCGATACGCATGGTGGGGGGAGGGGATGGCTGCATGATTTTTTCTGCCAGGATCAGGTCCATGGGGCGAGTGATTTTTATATTTGTCTCATCGCCTTCAATGAGGGTGACGGCTATGCCGGCCAGTTCGAGCAGGGCGGCCTCGTCGGTGACGTCTTTGTCGGCAAGCGTTGCGTAGGCCTGTTTGAGCAGGCTGAATCGGGCCGCCTGGGGGGTTTGGGCCTGCCAGAGATCCTTGCGGTCGATGGTGCAGGCAATGGTTTGGTCTGACCGGGATTGTTTCAGGGTATCTTTTACCGGGATGGCGGCGATGGCCGCGCCATGTTCCCAGGCGGCTTCAAGACAGCGCTGGATAAGCTCCGGGGTGATCAGGGGCCGGGCTCCATCATGCACAAGAACAACGTCGATGTCGTCGTTTAGGCATTGTAGTCCCTCCCAGACCGAATCCTGTCGTCGTCGTCCGCCGCCGGTGACGGTGATGGTATTGCTGTTTAATTGATACTCGGTGAGGAGGCGACGGCTTTCGGCAATGAGCTCAGGTGGAACGGCAACGACTATTCGCTGGATCGAAGGGGTGGCAACAAAGGCCCGGATGGTATGAATCAGGATGGGGACGCCGGCCAGGTGGTGATACTGCTTGGGGTGGCCCAGGCCCATCCTGGTTCCGCTTCCAGCGGCAGGGATAATGACGGCGGCAGATGGCATGGGGGAAAGGGGGGCGATGAACCTTTGTTTACGGGTGATTGGTTATTTGAAACGATGGGGTTGATTTGTGTGCGATTTCAAGATCGGTATTTAAAACCACGAGGGTTTTTTTGTGTGATCGATCTTACGATCTTGTTACCAACACAATTATGAATTTTTGGGACGACGCCGTTACGAAACGGTGGGGCTGTTTCGTAATCGACATAAGGATCCGTAGACAAAACGATGGGGCCGTTTTGTAACGGTTCCTAAAAAACGAAGCGGGTTATAAGCCGAATTCTGTCCCCCGCGAGCGGGGTCATGGTCATTTCACTCTGGATGCCGATTGCCCGGCATCTCTTGCAACCTACCCGGAGACAATGAGCGGGCAGCCCTTAAACGTCTCCCTATTTGGTCTTGCTCCGAATGGGGTTTGCCGTGCCCTGGATGTCACCATCCAGGCGGTGAGCTCTTACCTCGCCGTTTCACCCTTACCCGGCACTATCCCGGGCGGTTTATTTTCTGTGGCACTTTCCCCCGGTCACCCGGCGTTCGCGTTACGAACCATCCTGCCCTGCGGAGTTCGGACTTTCCTCTCCGGCACAGGGCCGGAGCGACCATGCGCCCGCTTCATCGAGCATCATAGCGCAGGCGCGGCAAAGTTGAAAGGAGAAAGTCTTGCGGGCTCAGGTCCCATTGTTCAAACGGCTTGCGTTATCCATCAAAACGAAAAACAAAGAATACGAACCGGTTTCCCTGTGGACCTTATTCCTGATCGTCCAGTGGCAGATGGTAGATGATCCGCTGGCAGACTGGGCACTCGAGGTGCCGATCTCCCCGTAGCAGAATATTGTACTGCTGCGGAGGGATGCTCATAAAGCAGCCCTGACAGACGCCGGCCAGGACATTTGCCACTGCCAGGCCATTGCGGCGTTCCCGAAGGATATTGTATTTACTGAGAAGTTTAGCCTCGACCTGGCTTGCTTGCTGGTGCCGGTTCTGGTCTTGCCCCTCTTTGTTTTTAATGATCGACTCAATGGTCTCTTTGGTGTTGCCGGTTTCCGCAGTCAGATTTTTGCTTTCTTCCTGCACGAGCTCCTTTTGCCTTGCGATCTGGGAGGTCAGCAACTCCACTTCTTCCATGATGATGACGATCTTTTCTTCTTTTTCCTTAATGCCCTGCTTGCCATCTTCGATTTCCTTGAGTATGGCGGTCTGTTCACGGCCGGTCTGCACCTGCATCATTTTTGACTGGCGGGATTTGACATGAGCCAGCTCTTCAGTCAACTCCAGGTCGAGGATCCGGCGCTCCTGTTCCAGGGCGTTGATCTGCTCGTTGAGTTGGTCGATATCTGCTTCCCGTTGCACCAGCATGGCGGCAAGCTTGTCAAGGGCAGCTTGTTTCTGCTTGATTTCATTATCAATGGTGTCAAGCTGCAGGTCTATTTTTTGTAAGGCGATGAGTTGAGAGATGACTTCGTTCAAGATGGTTCTCCTGGTTTTGGTGGTTATTTATATGAGATACGGATCATTTTTATGGTTGCAGGTGAAAGGGTGTTTTTCGGTATTACTCAAGAGGAACTCCAGCGGCCAGTTTTTGAGCGCAGTAAGTTCCTGAAGTTTGCAAGCCAGAAAGGACATGGCCGGCTTTTCAGTGCCGTAATGGGTGCCGTCGATGATGCAGAAGCCGCATTCCTCTGCCCAGCGGGCAGTGCTGTGTTTGATCTCGGCTGAGAGGTACAGGTCCGCACCTTTCAGCAGGGCGATTTCGGCAAGATCTGAGCCGCTGCCGCCGCAGAGGGCCATGGTTTTGACCTGTACTGGAAGGCGACCGGCGATCTGAATGGTGTCAAGCTGCAGGACGTCAAAGAGTTTCTCCATAAATGCCGACGCCGGAAGCGGAGGATCAAAGCTGCCGATACGGCCCGCGCCTGTTTCCATGATTGTCCCGGGACGAAGGGGAGTTAGGTGGGTGAGTCCCAGGGCTTCCGCCAGGGCATCGCTGACACCGTTTGCGGAGTTGTCGAGATTGGTGTGGCAGGCGATGATGTTTATCTTGTGGGTCAGCGCTTTTTCAAGAAGGAGACCAGCCGGGGAGTTGGTGAGGATCGTGGCAAGGGGATGGAAGATAATCGGGTGGTGGGTGATAATGGTGTTTGCTCCACGGGCAAGGGCCTCTTCCAGGAGCTGGATACTCGGGTCAAGACCAAGGAGTATGGAAGTAATGCTGGCCTCGGGATTGCCCACCAGCAGGCCCACGTTATCCCAGTTTTCAGCCAGAGAAAAAGGTGCGAGCTGTTCCAGGTCGTCGATGAGATGATGAATCTGGATGCTCATGACCGCAACCCCGCTATGAAGAGAGCGGCAGGCAATAAAAAAAGGCACATCCCGGCAGGGCTGTACCTTTTTTTATTATTTTGCCTGGACCAGGGGGATATGTCCCTGAGGGCAGGATCGCGGAGGGAACGAAAAAAGCTCCCTGTTCTGTTTGTGAAGCAAGATAATTTATTCAAGGAACCTGTTAGTTTTATGCAGATTCTGGGTCTTGGTGGGCGCAGTAGGACTCGAACCTACGACCGACCGGTTATGAGCCGGTGGCTCTACCAGCTGAGCTATACGCCCATATTGATAAAAAACTTTTAAATATAAGTGTAAGGAGCTTCTTTTGTCAATGAAAAAATTTTCTGTTTTTTTGAGGCAGGGAGTTCTTTTAAGAGTTCCAAAGGAGGGAGTCGGTGGGGACAGGTTTTGGGGGAGGATGATGAATCTGGTTACGGTTGCCATAGAGGCGTTGCTAACAGGCCGCTATTCCCCATCAGCAGAGACAGCTAAAAATGAAAGTTACTCTTGGGAGCACGAACTGAGGGGGCAGATTTTTTTTGGACTCTTTGCAAAATAACTTCAGCCCCTTGGCATTGGCGAAGAGACTTTCGGGTCAGACTATGACTAACCTCATGTTGACAGGCGCGTTCTCCTGCAGTTGAATCATTAAAGCGATTCTGAAATTTGAAACAAAATCGATCTCTTTTGCTGCACCTCCTCTTTTCTCTTGAGTCTATGATGACGAAGCCTACACCTCAGTATCAATCCAAAATTCTTATTATTGATGACGATCCTGCTATCAGGAAGCTGATGGCCAATGCTCTGGAAGATGAGGGGTATGAGCTTTTGTTTGCCGGTAATGGACAGGAGGGGCTGGAAAAGGCCTTGCTGACTCCTCCGGATCTCATCTTTCTCGATGTGCACATGCCGGTTCTTGACGGTATTGGATTTTTGAAGGCCTTGAATCAACGGGAGCCGGGAGCGTGTCCCGTTCTGGTTATCAGCGGCCATGAAGAAGAGTTGCTTCTCAATGAGTGCTTTGGCCAGGGGATCTTTTCCTTTATCCATAAACCATTTAACGTCAAGGAGATCATTGCCGTCAGTCGCCGTTTTACGAGGGCGGCCGAGATCAGGAACCGGCTTTCCTGTAACCTGGAAGCCGCGACCTCTGTCACTCAGCAGGCCTCTTTGCTTGGCCTGGGGAGTCAGGACGGGCAGCGTCTGATCGAGGCCCTTCCCTTTCCGGTCTTTGTCAAGAATAGAGAAGGGAAGGTGATGCAGGTGAACAAGGCGCTGGAGGATTTCACCGGTTTTGGCCGTGATGTCATGCTCGGCAAGACCGGTGAAGAGGTCAGTAGAGATAAACAATTTATCACCAATAACCATGCCGTTGAGTTGACCTTGCTTGAGAATGGGAGCTCTGTTTGTCATGAGCAGATGGTGACGGATTCCCAGGGAAAACAGCAGGAGGTGGTTGTCTGCCGTTCAGCTGTTTCCACTGATGATGGGCCGACGGCGGCGATTCTCGGGATTATGATTGATCTCAGTGAGTTTGGTTTTTCCTCCTTTAAGAGGATGCTGGCGACCAGATATCCTGATCTTTCGACCCGCGAGTGCGAGGTTGCTAATTTGGTCAGGTTGGGGATGAGTAACAAAGAGATGGCCCGGCAGCTTAATATTGCCCTTTGTACGGTGGAGTACCATCGAGCCAATGTGCGTGAGAAGCTGGGGCTGAAAAAAGGTGATTGTGCAAACCTCAGTACGGTACTCCTTTCCCTGAAATAAGATCGGGGAAGTCACAGCGTTGGTGGAGAAGGTAATATGGACAAGATTCAGGGCCATGGTGAGCGGGTTCTTATTGTTGAGGGTGATCAGGCCGTTCGACAGATGGCCCTGCAGATGGTCCGTTTCCTTGGGTATTCGGTAACGGCGGTGGCTAGTGGTGAGGAAGCGGTCTCGTATTTGGAGCGGAACCCAACCCATCTGGTCATGCTTGATATGCACTTGAATCCAGGGCTCAACGGCTGCGAGACCTATGAGAGGGTCCTCGCCGTCAGGCCGGGTCAGCCTGCCATTGTGGTCAGCGCCTGTGCGGAGATGGGTGAGGTGAGCCGGGCAATGGATCTGGGGGTCAGTCATTTTGTGCAAAAGCCCTTCACCATCCATGAGCTCGGATCAGCCATTCAAGCGGCCTTGGCTGAGGGAGGCCAGGCCTTGAACCGTTGGTGAAAATCGAAGAAGCTGTCGGCATTGGCTGAAATGCGGCCAGAAAAGAGGAAAAAGGGGGTTGCTGTCTTGATTGACGGCAACCCCCTTTTTTAATTTGATGGAGATGGAACATGGGGCACTTTTTTCTTCGAGGTTGCCAGTGACTTTCAGGGTAGGTATAGTGGCAAAAAGGATGTTCAGGAGGAGGAGAACAGAAAGGAATGAATCTGCAAGTCCGCTATGAAAAAGGATCGCTTATGGGTATCAGGAGTGTGATGACGGAAAAAGACCTTGGGCCGATTGATGCCGCTGATCAGGTGTATCATGTATAATAATCTGCTCTATTTTCTTGTCGCCATCTTTTTGTTCAGCATGAAAACGGTGCCTGAGGTTCCCTTGCTGCCCCCCCTGGTGTCGGCTGTCTGCTTTGTCGTGAGTCTCATCGGATACGATCGGCTGGTTCGGTGGCTGTATGGAAAAAGCGGCAACCGCGAGGCCGCCGGCTATTTCAGGGCGGAACGGCAGGGCATGATCCTGGCCGTTGTTTTTTTGGGTGTGGCGACCTATCTCTGTGACGCCAAATACTATCTTTCCCTTTCGGAATGGGCCAAAGCCTTGCCGGCGGTGGTCAATATCGCCGGGCTGCTGCTCTTTTTCGGCTATCTGGGGCTTCTGTGGCGGGCCGCCCGTCCTCACTATCAGAGGGACTTTGGGCATAGCTATACCCCTGCCGCCTTTCTCTGGTTAAATGTCAGGGTGAATCTGCCCGTGATCCTGCCCTGGGCCCTGCTTTCTCTCTGCCATGATCTGGTCACCCTGGTGCCTTCGCAGGGCCTGCAGGATCTGCTGCTTACGGCCTGGGGGGACTTGCTCTTTTATCTCTTCTTTCTCTTTTTTGTCCTGCTGATTTTCCCGCCGGTGGTGCGTCGCCTCTGGGGCTGTGTCCAAATGCCGGCCGGTGTCCTCAAGGAGCAGCTTACCGCTTTTTGCGCCAGACAGAATTTTGTCTGTGATCTCTACCTCTGGCCGCTTTATGAGGGGCAGGCGTTGACGGCGGCGGTCATGGGGATTGTCCCTGGTCTGCGCTATGTGTTGATTACCCCTGCCCTGATCCAGACCCTGACCCTTGATGAGCTGGAAGCGGTGATGGCCCATGAGATCGGCCATGTCAAGAAAAGGCATCTGCTTTTGTATATGCTGCTTATTGCCGGGTTCAGCCTGTTGGTCGGGGTGCTCTCCGAGCCATTGACCTATTTCCTTCTTTCCCGTGATTTTTTTTACTCCCTGATGCGCTGGAGCGGGATGTCGCCGGAGGCGATGCTGGTGGCCTGTACCGCCGTTCCTTTGCTTATCGCCATGCTGCTCTACTTCCGGTTTTTATTTGGATATTTTATCAGGAATTTTGAAAGGCAGGCGGATCTGCATGTTTTTTCGGCCTTTGCCGATAATCATTACGGGAGTCGCGGCCGCAGTTATAGTCTGGTGTCGGCCTTTGAAAAGATCGGCCTGTTGAGCGGCAATCGCGATAAACCAAGCTGGCATCATTTCGGGATTGGCGAGCGGGTGGATTTCCTCGAAAAATGTGAACGGGACCCCAGCGAGAGAGGCTGGCATGAGCGGAAGGTGTGGCTCAGTCTCAGCGCCTACCTGCTGGGGCTCACGGCGATGATCGTCCTGGCGCGGCAGGTTCCGCTGGAAGAGCTCACCCGCCAGTATGAGGAAAAATATATCGAGACAGCGTTGTCACAGAGGGTGCTGCATGAGGCGGACAAGGCTCTCTGGCTTCGCCTGGCTGGAGACCTGATGCAACACAAAAAGATGGAGAAAAAGGCCCTGGAGTCTTATGAAAAGGCCATGGCCTTTGAGCCGGCCAGCCCTGATCTTATGAATAATCTGGCCTGGCTGCTCTTAACCAGCAAGGATGTGCAGCTGCGTGATCCTGTGCGGGCCTTGACCCTGGCCCGTGCCGCGGTCATCGAAAAACCGGTGGCGTCTTTCCTTGACACTCTGGCCCAGGCCTATTGGGCCAATGGTTTCAGCGAAGAGGCAATCAGGGCTGAAGAGGAAGCGATTCTTGCCGAACCCGTTGGCAGCCCATATTATCAGCAGCAGATAGAGCGGTTTCGGCGAACAAAATATCAACCGGGGCCGGGAGAAAAACAAGGGGAAAGCAAGGAAAGATGAAGAGATCTCCAGAGAGGACCAGATGCCATTGTTAGGAGCCCATGAATCGGTGGCCGGAGGATTGCACCTGGCCTTTGACCGGTTGCGTCAGGTGGGTGGCGAGGCCTTGCAGATTTTTACCAGAAATCAGCGGCAGTGGCATCCCCAGGGCTTAACGGCGGAGGAGATTGAGCTGTTTCAGAAGGCGCAGCAAGAGAGCTTGTCCCTGCCTGTCGGTCGCTCTTTACCCATCCCTGTCACCTCGCATGCCTCGTATCTGATCAATCTGGCCAGTGGCAAGCAGGAGCTGATCGAGAAATCCATCAGTGCCTTTGCAGGCGAGATCAATCGGTGTGCCAAGCTCGGCATTCCCTTTGTGGTGATCCATCCCGGCTCCCATGGCGGGGACGGGGTGGAGACAGGACTGGTTCGATTTGCCAAGGCGCTGGATCTGTCTCTGAGGGAATCGGAACCCGGGGTGACGGTCCTGCTTGAGACCACTGCCGGTCAGGGGACCAGCCTGGGGAGTCGTTTTGAGGAGCTGGCTGATATCCTGGCCAAATCCCAACACCCGGAGCGGCTTGGGGTGTGCGTCGATACCTGTCATATCTTTGCCGCCGGCTATGATATCCGCACCCTGCCGGGCTATCACCAGACCATGGAGGAGTTTGACCGGCTGGTGGGCATTGAGACGATCAAGTTTTTCCATCTCAATGATTCGAAACAGCCACTTGCCAGCCGGGTGGATCGGCATGAACATATTGGTCAGGGGGCAATCGGCCTGACGGGATTTGCAAGTCTGCTCAATGATCCTCGTTTTGCCGACCATCCCATGATCATTGAAACGGAAAAAGGGGATGATCTGCAGGAGGATCGTGATAATTTAGCGGTATTGCGAGGGCTTATCACGAGCCATAAGGGTGACGGTGCATGAGTAACGCCATGAACAGGAAGGTGCTATGAATTTTTTAAACAGTGACGCATTGCTTGATTTGCTGGAGCGACAGCGGCTGCTGAACAGCCAGCAGCGGCAGAGGATCAGCCTGGGAAAGGGGCGGCAGCGGCAAAAACTGCTGAAACGTGTGGATGATAATGGTGGCGGCAGCGATAAAAGCTACCCCGATCTGGTGGATATTATCGTCTCGCTGCAGATGGAAATTGAAGGCAGGCCCGGGGTGCTGCTCGATGAAGAGGCGGTTATGCAGGCTGTGGCCCGTGAGTTCCGGCTGCCCTTTAAAAAGCTTGATCCCCTGGCCCTCGACATGGATATCGTGACCAAAAATATCCCCAGAAACTTTGCCATAACCCATCTGCTGCTCCCCTTTAATCTGCAGAACGGCGTGCTCGAGGTGGCGGTGTATCATCCCGACAATAAAACCGTGCTGGCCGACATCGAGCAGGCCAATCAGATAAAGATCAAACCCTATCTGGCCACCAAGTCCGATATTCGCAAGATACAGGCCGAATTCTTTGGCTTTCAGAAGTCCATCCAGGCGGCGGAGAGCCAGTTTTCCGGCCCCGGCATCGGCGGTTCGGTGGACATCGGCAATCTGGAGCAGTTTGTCAAGATTTCGGCCTCCAAAGAGATATCTTCCTCCGATCAGCATATCAAGTCGGCGGTGAACCATCTCTTTCATTATGCCCTGGAGCAGCAGGCAAGCGATATCCACATCGAGCCGAAACGGGAGGCCTGCATGGTCCGCTTTCGGATTGACGGGATGCTTCATCCCATCTACCGGCTGCCCAAGGCCGTACACGCGGCCATCACCGCCCGCATCAAGTCCCTGGCTCGCATGGACATCTCCGAGAAACGGAGGCCCCAGGATGGCCGGATCAAGCTTGGGGTTGGCGGCCAGAAGGAGGTGGAGATTCGTGTCTCCACCGTGCCCGTATCCTTTGGCGAAAAGACGGTGATGCGGATTTTGGACTCGGATGTGATCTTTCAGGATCTCGACCAGCTCGCCTTTTCGCATCGTGATCGACAGGTCTATGATTCCTTTATCCACGCCCCCCATGGCATCGTCCTTGTCACCGGGCCCACCGGTAGCGGCAAGTCCACCACCCTCTACTCGACCTTAAAAAAGATCGCCACCCCGGAAAAGAATATCGTCACCGTCGAAGACCCGGTGGAAATGGTCCATGAAGAGTTCAATCAGATCTCGGTGCAGCCCCTCATTGACGTGACCTTCGCCACCATCCTCCGCAACATCCTCCGACAGGACCCGGATATCATCATGATCGGCGAGATCCGGGACCTGGAAACCGCGTCCCACGCGGTGCAGGCCGCCATGACCGGCCATCTGGTGCTCTCCACCCTGCACACCAACGATGCAGTCTCCTCCATTGTCCGTTTGATGGACATGGGGCTGGAGCCTTTTCTGATCAGTTCCACCCTGCTTGGCTGTGTCGCCCAGCGTCTGGTGCGGAAGATCTGTCCTGAATGTGCGGAAACTTTTTCCGTGGAAAAAGAGGAGCTGGTCAAGCTCGGCTTTCCGGTGGCAGGCAGCGGGACCATTGAGCTCAAACGCGGCAAGGGCTGCCGTCAGTGCCGAGGCACCGGTTACAAAGGGCGATGCGGCGTGTTCGAAGTCTTTGTCTTCTCCGAGCAGATCAACCGGATTCTGCGGGCAGGCGATGGGGTAAACGAGATGCGCAAGGTTGCAATCCGGGAAGGAATGACTACCTTACGGGAAGATGCCTGGCAGAAAGTGAAGGCAGGGGTGACCACCTATCAGGAGGCCCTGCGGGTGACCAGTCAGTGAGATATGATGAAGGGTGATTTTAATTTGAACGCAGTCCGGCAAAGGAGCAGGTCATGGGCGAAAAAATAGTGTGTCGGAACAAAAAAGCCTTCCATGATTACTCCATCGAGTCAACCATGGAGGCGGGGATGGTGCTCAGCGGGCCGGAGGTCAAATCTCTGCGGGCCGGCAAGGCTAATCTGCGCGACGGGTATGCCCAGATTAACGACCGTGGCGAGGCGATGCTCATTAATGTCCATATTTCCTTTTACACCTTTGCCACCCATAACCCCAATGAGCCCTTGCGTTCCCGGAAGCTGCTGCTCCATAAGCGGGAGATCAACAAGCTGATTGGCAAGCTGCGGGAGAAAGGCCTTGCCTTGATCCCCTTGAAGATATACTTTAACGAAAGAGGCAAGGCCAAGGTGGAACTGGGTCTGGCCCGCGGTAAAAGAGAGTACGACAAGCGGGCTGCATTGAAAGAGCAACAGAGTGACCGCGAGATACAGAGAGTTATGCGCCACAATGTGGTATAGGATTGAGGGGACAGAATTTTTTTCGCGTCAGTTTGCGAAAATTACTCTGTCCCCGGTTTTTGAGAACGACTTTTAGATTAATTTTAACCATTATGGGGGCGAAACGGCTTCGACGGGGATATGTAAGCTACTTGTTGCATGCCGAGCTTCTGTCTGCTCGTTAAACTGATGGAAATTCAATTATAATCGCCGACGATTATAACTACGCACTGGCAGCTTAGTCTGCTGTGCCGTTCCCCCAGTCTCTGCCCATAAGACTGGATCGGAGCGCCGACTCTGTGGGCTGGTCCTTTAGCAGCGCCTGTTTGCTAAAAGATGAGAACCAAGCAGGCTGGCATCAGGATATCCAAGCTCCGGCGGAGCTCCTGGCGTGAGAACTAAAGCCCGGAACTAAGCATGTAGATACGGGAGGGGAGTATTTTCGGACGCGGGTTCAACTCCCGCCGCCTCCACCATTTGAACATTTTTTAACATCCAGTAAAGCACATTAGACCCGCAGCCTTCCAAGGTTTGCGGGTTTTTTGTTTCCATGGACTTCCAGCAATATCTATTGCAATTTACCCATATATACGGGTAAAATCATGGGTAAAGGGATTGCTCGAAAAACTTTTACCCATATAGAGCCAACTATTGGAGAACTCAAAGTAAATTTTGAGACCTTGGATAAGGATAAAAAAACCACAGGGAGGAAGTCATGCGTAAGACGGCAAAGAATTTACTTTCAGCATTGGACGTGAGCCGGGCCAAAAAACAAGAGAAGGCATACAAGCTGAGTGACGGTTCTGGGCTTTTTCTTGTGGTCGAACCATCCGGGAAAAGGTGGTGGAAGTACCGCGCCATATTTGCAGGCAAAGAAACATCCTTTTCTTTTGGGGAGTTTCCAGACGTGACCCTGGCACAGGCAAGGGCTGAGCGGGACACGGTGTCCAGTGCGAAGGCAAACGGGATCAATCCCGCCGCCATGCGTAAGGCTGAGAAGGCCACATCGGGCGGGGAAAACTGCTTTGAGGCTATCGCCAGAGAGTGGCATAAAAAATGGGCTGATGCTGAATGGTCACAATCCCATGCGAAGAATATCATGGTACGTCTTGAGAAACATGTCTTTCCATGGGTAAAGGCCAGACCGATCAATCAGATTTTACCCATGGAGATGCTGGAAGTGTTCCGCCGCATTGAATCTACAGGCCACCTGGAAACATTGCATAGGACGATTGCAAACTGTAGCCAAGTGTTCCGGCATGCAATTTTCACGGGGCGGGCTACTGTTGATCCATGTCATAAAATGGGCGAGGCTTTCCCTGACCCGATCAAGAAACACTTTGCGGCAATCACTGAGCCCGTGGCTGTAGGTGCGCTACTGCGAGCCATAGAGGACTATCATGGCGGTTTTGTCGTAAGATGTGCCCTCATGCTGGCACCCCTGTTGATGTTGCGCCCTGGAGAGCTGCGATTGATGGAATGGGCAGAGGTTGATTATGACAAGGCGGTGCTGACTATTCCCATTGGCCGAATGAAGAGAACCAGGCGGGATAAGGAGGCGTTTTCAAAAGAGGTTCATGTCGTCCCACTATCCCGGCAGGCCATAGAGGTGCTGCAAGAGCTATATCCTCTTACCGGATCAGGCAAACTTGTTTTCTCTGGGATGCGAGGTGTTGACAGGGCGATCAGTGACGCGACCCTTACCAATGGATTACGGCGCATGGGTTATGATTCTGAAACGATGCACGTCCATGGGTTTAGAGCAATGGCGCGGACGATGGTCAAGGAGCGCTTGAAAATTGACGCTGATATTATTGAACGGCAACTTTCCCATGCGATAGACAACCCTCTGGGAAAGGCTTACGACCGGACAACGATGATGCCGGAACGGGTTCTGATGATGCAGGGATGGGCAGACTATCTGGACAAGTTAAAGGCAGGGGCGGAGATAATTCCAATTCGGGCGGCAGTATGAAAAAAGGTTATGAGAAGCCAAGAGATGATGAATAGATGATGTGTTGCTTTTGGTTATAGATAGTCATTCTTTGTAAGATTCTTTCCATTCTTTCCATTCTTTCCATTTGCTCCACAGCGTCTTGTGAATCTTAATAAATGTTATAAGATATGGACATCAGAAAGCAATAAGAGCTCATTGCCATGATAAACGGAAACCCCGACACCATCTGTTTTGCTTCGCGGGCATAGGTGTCGAGGTTTCACTCAATCCCAATGGTTTGCCCATTGGAGATTTTAACGCCCCTCATTCTTTGCCGGATTGATAAAGCGTTAATTGTTTTTTACACGGATTGAATCGTCCTATCAAGAATTAAGTTGCCATGAGTAATATTTTCTTGATTAACAATTTCCGTCAGTGTTGAAAATATCTCCCGTGGGTAAGCCGCCAGCGCCAAAAAGGCGAGGAGAATTATCCATGTCAAAAGTTTTATCCAGCACCACAACCCCCGCAGTAAACACCACCCCAAAGCGATTCATGCGACTACCTGAGACCATGAAGAAGTCCGGTCTAGGTCGTGCGTCCATCTATGCTTTTATGAAAGAGGGGAAATTCCCACAATCAATCTCGCTCGGAGAAAGGTCAGTTGCCTGGCTGGAATCAGAGGTCGATTCCTGGATTGAATCACGCGTTACTCTGCGAGGTTAATCCATGAAAATAAAAAAAGCGGCCCCCCCCACCACAGAGAGAAACCGCCTTGAACTACAAGACAATAATAATCAAAATTCAACCATAAAGCAAGCAGTTAAGCCTATTGCTTGCGGTTGTATCGGCCCCCAGATTGAAAGCCTGAAGCATGACCTTGTCAACTTGCGTCAAGGGGCTGCTGATATTCTGGCATGTTTCGCGGAAATCCGTGTGAGACGGGAGGAGGCGAGACCATGATTAATTTTGAAGAGATCAACCAGCAAGCTCTTTCATGTCTGCCTGGACTGCTGACCGACCTGCTACCCGGCGGACATATCAGTGGTAATGAGTTTAAATGTGGAGATATTGCGGGAAATCCCGGGGATTCTTTTTCTGTAAACCTGACCACATGCAAATGGGCAGACTTTGCCAGTGATGACAAGGGCGGAGATCCTGTTTCATTGGTTGCAGCTATCCGTGGAATATCACAAGGCGAGGCAGCAAAACACCTTGCTGACCTTCTGGGCACCACCGCCCCCAAAGCCAAGAAGTCAAAACCTGTTGACCACTGGCAGCCAGCACCGACCGACACCGCGCCCGAATCAATACACCATCCAAAGTGGGGAAAACCTTCTGTTGTCTGGCCATATCGGAACGCTGAGGGATTGATCACCGGTTATGATTGCCGGTTTGACCCTGAAGGCGAGAAGAAACAGGTTTTACCCTACACCCACTTCAGGAATACCGCCACCAGTGAAACAAAATGGTTATGGAAAGCACAGCCAGCACCCCGGCCTCTATATGGCCTTGACCAACTGGCAGCGCGCCCTGATGCCCCCGTAATCATTTGTGAGGGCTGCAAGGCTACGGCTGCAGCACAGAGTCTTATTCCCGGGGCTGTCGCTGTTACATGGCCCGGCGGATGCAATGCTGTTGATCATACCGATTACTCTCCGATGGATGACAGACGTGTTGCGATCTTGCCAGACGCAGATGAGTGCGGGATGATTGCAGCCGAAGCCGTGGCACAGCATTGTCTATCTGCTGGAGCAACTGAAGTTTATATCATCGACCCGCCACCCGGCAAAGCTGATGGATGGGATGCAGCCGATGCACTGGCTGAAGGCTGGACAGTGGAGCAGACGAGCAAATGGATCCAGGAAAGCAAGCGTGCTGTCGTTGCAGGTCGGGAACAGGGAGAGAGTGGGGCTAAACGGGCTAACGGGGCTAAGACCAGCGGAAACACTGGGAAAAGCGATAGGCTAAGCCTGGGCTATTCTGGGCTAAAACTGGATGAAAACAGGGAGAAAGCCTTGCTCCAACATGCAAAAGAGGTTTTTGCACCTACCGAGGGAGCTACTCCAGGCTATCCAGTTGAAGCCCTGGGCCCATTGGCTGAAGCGTGTAATGTGATTGCAGAGCATGGGCAAGTCTCGCATGCAATGGCCGGGCAGTGCTTGCTGATTACATCGGCCTTGCTTGCTCAATCTGTCGCCGATGTTCGCACCCTGGCAGGCGTAAAGCCTTTGTCGTTGTACGGCCTAACTGTAGCAGAATCTGGGGACGGTAAATCGACGGCAGAAAAAGCCGGGCTTCACCCTGTCCATGACAGACAGAAGCGAGACGGCAGGGCCTACCGTGAAATAGTAAAGAGCTCGACCAGCAACAAGAAGAATGACCCCCCGGCAGAACTCCCCCGCGAGCCATACAGAATAATGAAGGACGGCACAGTTGAAGGAATCCGCCGATCATTTAAAGAGGGGCTATGCTCACAAGGTTGTTTCACGTCTGAAGCTGCTGTTGTCCTGGGCGGGTACGGCATGTCGGCTGAACATCGTGGAAAATCAGCCGGGAATCTTAACGCTCTATGGGATGATGGCGAAATCTCAGTAGCCCGTGGAGGTGAAAGCAGGTTGCAGCTTTACGACCGGCGCTTGTCCATTCATTGGCTGATCCAACCATCAGTAGCAAGGCAGGCGATCCATGATCCCATGTTGTCGGCTATTGGCTTCTGGCCCCGTTTCCTTCTGTCGATCCCGGCACCCAGTTCACCCTTGAAGGCCAAACAATTTGACCCTGAAAACCATCAGGAGATTGTGGACTATTGGCGAGCTTGCGACAAATTGCTCGCATTGGATGCAGGCGAGGATTGTTCAGAAAATTACATCATCGAAGCCGATTCAAAAGCGGATCCTCTTATAAAAAGATTCTATGAGAAAATGCAGGTTGAAGCCAAGACTAAGACCGGCTGCCTGCAATCGGTAAAGCCTTTCGCTGTCCGAGCCACAGAGCAGGCCTTCAGGATTGCTGGAGTGCTGGCAGTGCTGCAAGGTATGCGATCCATAAACACCGAGACCATGAAGAACGGTATCACCCTGGCAACGTATTCAATCGCCTCGTGGAATGCAGTTTTTGGTGAACAGGACGACAACGCAGATAGAGAGCTGGCTTTGATGCTCTATGAATGGATGATGAAGCAAAAGGACTACAAGGCAACGGCCACAGGAATATTGCAGATAGGCCCGAAACCGTTACGCAGTAAAAGCAGGAGGGACACAGCGCTTGCAATGCTTCAGCAAAACGGCCTGATACTGAATGACCGTGAGTTATGGTACCTTTCAGCCTGCAGGCAGGAGGTTACGGCATGAAGATAATGGACTTGCTTGATGACGTTTTCTTTGAATCTGTTGAAATTAGCCTAGTTTTAGCCCAGATTAGCCCGGCCTTAGCCCAACGTAAAAGCCCAGAGACAGGGAGTCTTAGCCCCATTAGCCCGTTTAGCCCCACCCCGCCCGTCATTCCCGTAAAATCGGAAAAGGAAAATGATCCTGGCAGGATGTGGGCACCGAACAATCCCTTTGTCTGCGAGTGCGGGTTTTCTACTGGCTGGCTGCGTGATGGAAAACCATTGTGCCCTGCATGCGATGGAAAGCCACCGGCAGGCATGCCACAAGCCCCAAGGCTGAACGATGTTGACCAGGGCATACCATCGACCGGCGCGTGTTTAATTTGTGGCGTGTCCTTGGATCAGGACGGCGGCGACTGCTGGCATAAAGCATTTCACATGGGAGTCCAGAAACCATCTCCACAGACTGAGCCTATTTCCTGCTTTTCTTGTGGTCACTATGACGGCAAAGGAGCTGCATGGCCTGGGATGTGTCGCTATTTTGAAACCATAGGACAGGCAGCCAAGGAGATTGATTTTAACGTGATTGACCCTGTCACCGGTTGCAGGTGCTATTCCCCACGCTCCTTTACCCCTGAGCTTGTTTCAACCATTAAACGGCAACGACTACATGGGGACGATCCGGGTTACATTCTGTTTGGTTCATCGACGATGCAGATCAGCACCAAACAGGTTGAGCGTATTTCTCCATCGGCTGCTGCATGGTTGAAAGAAAATAAGGTCCAGTTACGGCGGCATGGCTGGACTATGGCAGAGCTGTACCGGCGTAATATTTCCCCCGGGATTGCCTTCAGTCCGATATGGGAAAAACCTTTTTTAAAGGCAACGCTGCTTGATTCTGGCGCTATCGAGTTTGAATTCATCGACGGCGGGAAAGACTGCATCAATAAGGCGTACCCAATGCCACAGAGACAAACCAAGTCGAAGGAGAAAAATATATTATGAGCTACGATAAGAACGAGATCCACATATCCGGAAAGTGTGAAAGGTTCAGTGTCATTACCACCAAAACAGGAACACCGATGATTAAATTTTCTGTTCGCTGTAATCGAGAGCAAATAGCTGTTGTCGCTTTCAACGAGCTTGCAGACGCTACACGGCTTAATGATGTTGAAGAGGTAACAGTGAGCGGCGCCATTCAATCAACCAGCTGGCAGGCTAAAGACGGTTCACAGCGCTATGGCTTTCAGATAATCGCAAGCAAGATAAATGACAACGAGCAGGAGCCATTCACCCCGGCAGCCAAGCCAACACCACCACCGGCACCAGGGAACAGGGCACCGGTTCAACCATATACTGGAGGGCCCTTCTGATGATTGATAACGTAACGACCTGGAACGAGGGGTTGAGTGAGCGGCAAAGGAAATTTGTTGAAGCATACAGTGCAAACGGCGGGAATGCGCTCGCTGCTGCTACTGTTGCCGGGTATTCAAAGCCACATCCACAAGGCGCTGAGAACCTTCAAAAGCCTACAATCCAGAAAGCTATTGAAGCCTTGCGGCTGACCACCACCAACGATGCTATTGCAACAAGGGAGGAGAGACAGCGAACTTGGACGGCCCTGATGAGGAATGAACTGTTAACCCCTATGGAGCGCATGAAGGCCAGCGAACTACTTGGCAAGGCACAAGGCGACTTTATAGATCGTGTTGAAAATAACGTATCGGGTAATGCAGGCGGCGTGTGGACTGTCCAGATTGTGAGTCCGACGAGGAAACCGGAAAGCATCGAGATGGAATAGTTTTTATCCTGGAGCAGATGAAGGAGTATTACCCCGTGTCAACTAATTGGCCAGACGGTCAAGCGGGCACCTTATATGGGTAAAATCATGGGTAAATCAAAAGCTATGTTCTGGTAAATGTATAGATAACGGCAACATAAAAGATTTATTCGATGGACGCCGCCCCATTTAAATAGCCGAAGCCAAAGAGATTATATCTCTTTGGCTTCGGCTATTTTTTTCCCCGGTTCTTTCCCAAATGGCAAAATTACCTCTCCGCATAATCAGTTGCTAACTTACCATGTCAGCCTGCCAGAGCCTCGCGTAGTTTCACCTTTAAATCCCCCAACGAGAACGGTTTCTGCATGAAGTGCACACCCTCATCGAGTACACCTTGGTGGGCGATGACGTTGGCCGTGTAGCCCGACATGAACAGCCGCCTCATGTCTGGATAGATGGATAGCAGATTTTTGGCCAGGTCACGGCCGTTCATCTCGGGCATGACCACGTCGGTCAGGACGAGGTCAATACAACCGACGTGCTCTTGGGCCAGGCGCAATGCCTCGCCCGGGGTGGAAGCCGCTACCACGGTGTACCCCAGCAGCTCCAGCATCATCGTGGTCATTCTCAGGATGGCCGGCTCGTCCTCCACCAGCAGGATGGTTTCGCTGCCGCGCTCCGTATCCTGCGGCGTGGGTTCCTTCGTCTCCGTCCCCGCCTTGGCCGCGTGGCACGGCAGGTAGATCTTGAAGGTCGTACCCTGGCCCGGCTCGCTGTAGACATTAATAAAGCCGTTGTTCTGCTTGACCGCGCCGTACACAGTGGCCAGTCCCAGGCCGGTGCCCTTGCCCATCTCCTTGGTGGTAAAGAAGGGTTCAAACAGATGTGAGGTCGTTTCGATGTCCATACCGCAACCATTGTCGCTCACGGCCAGAAGCACGTAGTCGCCGGGAACAAAATCCATGTGCTGGGAGCAGTACTCCTCGTCGAAGGAGGCCTTGTCCGTCTCGATGGTGACCTTGCCCACACCATCGATGGCATCCCGGGCGTTGACGCACAGGTTGGCCAGGATCTGGTCGATCTGGGTGGGGTCCATCTTGACCGGCCAGAGCCCGTGTCCTGGCTTCCAGAGCAGGTCGATGTCCTCGCCGATGAGCCGCCGTAGGAGCTTGAGCATGTTCTCGATGGTATCGTTAAAGTCGAGCACCTTGGGGGCCACGGTCTGCTTGCGCGCAAAGGTCAGCAGTTGGCGGGTAAGGTCGGCCGAACGCTCACCGGCCTTTCTGATTTCCGTAAGATCGGCATGGAATGGATTGTCCGGGGCCATCTGCATCAGGATAATATCCGCAAGCCCGATAATTACCCCCAGCATGTTGTTGAAGTCGTGGGCCACTCCACCGGCCAGACGGCCTACGGATTCCATCTTCTGTGCCTGAATGAGCTGGACTTGAAGGCTTTCCCGTTCGGCCTCGGCCCGCTTGCGCTCGGTGATGTCACGCCATGAACTATAAAGCATTAATTCGCCCTTAACTTTTATGGGCATAAGAGACACTTCGACAATAAATTCAATTCCCTCAGAATTTATAAGTGTCCAGTCAAAACGGTGTAAGGATTTTTCATATGCAATCTCAATCATCTTAAGCGCCTTTTCCCTGGAACTTTGCCCATCTGGCTGGTATTCAGGCGATAAATCAACGGGTGGTTTGAACAAAAATTGTTCACGTGTCATTTTTAGTAATGTCAGCGCGGCTTGATTACATTCAACAAATACTCCTGTTTTATCTAGCAATTGAATGGCATCTGCCGAATCTTCAAACAATTTCCTGAATGTCAGCTCACTTTCACGCAGCAATTCCTCCGCCTTCTTGGGTTCGGTGATGTCCCTGAATTCTACCACGCGACCCATCGTACCTTTATAGGGTATGTTTCTCGCCTCAAGGCGCAAGGGATATATCTCTCCATTCTTACGTACCCCAAATGCTTCATAGGGTTTCTCGTAACCTGAACGAATATTGGTCATGACTGATTCGCGGGATTGTTCCGCTATCAGGAGGAGCCCATCCATCCCGACAAGCTCATCATAGCCAAATCCAGAAATCTCGGAGAGGCCTTGGTTACATTCGAGAATAACGCCTTGGTCGTGAATGGCGATGCCGCCAAATGAGGCATTATGGAGGGCCTTAAATCGCTCCTCGCTCTCCCCTAACTCCTCTTCCGCCCGCTTGCGCTCGGTGATGAAACGGGCCTGCTGGACGTTCTGGTAGGCAGTGGCGGAAAGCTGGTTGGCTAGGGTGAAGAGCACGCGGGCGATCTTCTCGAACCGCTCGTACGACATGGCGGGCACTGCGTGAAAGGCTTCCGCCACCGCGGTTTCATCGGCGCCGATGTTTCGGGCGTAGGCCCGCATCTTCTCCTCGGTCTGCTCTGCGTCGCGCACCTGGCCGATCAGCCAGTTGGCCACATGGCGTCCACCCACGGAAATGGCCGCGCCGGCGTCCCAGAGCCCGCCGCTCAGGCAAAGTTGTATTGTGGGACCGTCATGGCTTGGCCGCCCCAGGGCGACATCGGATTTGAAACAGTTCGCCAATCCCATCTCCGTCTTGCGGATGAGGTCCTTGCACAGCCGGCAGAAGTTGGACGGCACGGTGAGGGGTGTGCCGTCGGGGCGCGTGATGATGGACGCCACGCCGGTGGCCAGAGCGAATTCGTCCTGAAGACGTTGAATTTCGGCCGGGACAAACAGAGCCTCAAAGTCGATCCCCTCGGGGTTGTCCAGCGGCTGGGTGAGCGCCATGAGGCGTTTCTCCAGTCCCGCCTCCGCCAGCTTGTGCGCGGTGATGTCCGTGACGATGACGGCCAGGGCGACCTTATTGCCCTGCTCGTCAAGCACCAACTGTGTGCGACAATCCAGAATGATTTCCTCGCCCTTGGCGGTCCGGTTGACGACCTCGCCCCGCCACTGTCCATGCTCCAGCGTCTCTTTAACAATCTCTTTCTGTGTGGCACCCCGGTCAGGGGCCTCGCCGTACTTCTCAACAGAGACGCCGATCAGTTCATCGCGGGAAAACCCCAAGGCCCGGATTGCGGCGTCATTGACGTACGTGATGACGCCCTCAAGGTCGGTTATCAACACACGGTCCTGGATCTGATTAAGCACAAGCGATTGTAAACTGAGTTGCATCTCGAACTGTTTCCGCTCGGTGATGTCGCGACCTATCCCAAGAATGCCTGTGAGTTTTCCATCGGTGTCAAACATGGGTGTTTTTATCGTTTCAAGAAAAACCTTATGGCCATCGGCGGCAAATGTGATCTGTTCCTCGTTACTGCTCGGACCACCGACAGCTACTGCTTTTCGGTCCATCTCGCGAAAAAAGTCCGCCAGCTCTTTATCTACAAAGTCATAGTCTGTTTTGCCGAGAATATCAGCTTCGCCGGCACCAAAAAACCGTTCAAATCTTTTATTGCAGGACAGATAGACACCATCGGCATCTTTAAGCCAGATTAGGTCAGGAATTGTATTCAACAGTGTTCGGAGGTGTGATTCTCTCTTCCTTAGTTCATTCTCCGCCCGCTTGAGTTCGGTGATGTCATTAAATATACAGTGGGTCTGCTGAAAATTGCCTTTTTCATCCCTGCTTATTTTCCCGGTAAAGGAAACCAGAATGAGGTCTCCGTTTTTTTTGACCATTTCAAACTCAACACCCAGAATTTCACCAATGGCCTTAAACCGCGGAAAGTTTTCTTTGAAATGATCCCTCCAGTCAGGATGCAGAAAATCGGCAAAGGATTTACCAATAACTTCTTCTTGAGTATATCCGAGAGTATCCAGCCAAGCTTGGTTGACAGCAATAAAACGGCCATTTTCATCAAGTGATTGATAGCTCAGGGGGGCTTTTTCATAAAGCCTCTTGAATAAGATTTCACTTTCCCGCACCTTTTCCCTGAGGTGTTTATGCGCGGATTCGAGGCTTTCCAGTTCCTGAATCCGGCCTTCCAGTTCTTCATAAGTGGGTTTTTCTTTCATACAGGACCTCTATTGATCTCCAATGCACTCAAATGTTCACAAGAAATTTTCCAAAGAAGTGTTTTCAATATCTAAGTGCACCGCCTGAAGACATGGTTGGGAGGTGGCTCTCATCGCTTGAACAGTAAAGCACGTTTTTTAAGTGGAATCTCTGCTTGTTTATATAAGCTGCCAGTTCAACCGTTGACAGCATCACGGGATATGTCTCGTCAAGCGATTCATTACCTGATTTTAATTGTAGCCTTACCAGTCCATATATTTCCAAACAGTCATAACTGCCAGCCTCTCATTCCTTCCGCCAACCATCATTCCTATGCCCATCAAATACACGGCGCAAAGAAAAACAACCCTGGCAATTCATTTTATCTCAGAGCAGTTCGTACCACACTCCACGGCCACTTCCTTGTTGCTTGAGGTGGTTTTGTTTAACCAGAGAACGAAAATGTTGTTTGAGGGTATTGCGACTCGCCCCCGTCAATCTGATACTATCGCTCATGGTGATCCGACCATGCTCGCGAGTGAATTCGACAATCTTCAATGACAACTCCGGCAGTGGAGAAAGAATCAGTTTTTCTCGCTCAACCTTTTTATTCAGGTGCCGTGTCTGTTCAAACAATGAGCGTAAAAAGAAGATTAACCATGGCTGCCAATTAGGTGTTTCGGTGCGGATTGTCCCCTGAGTCTGCCGTAGTGCGAGGTAATAGGCATCCTTGCTCTGTTCGATTACACTTTCAAGTGAACTGTACGGCACATAGGCGTATCCCGCCTGTAATAGAAGCAATGTGGTCAACACACGGCTCAATCGCCCATTACCGTCCTGAAAGGGATGAATCTCCAAAAAAACAACCACCCACAAGCCAATCAGCAGGAGCGGATGTAAATGTTTGTGTTGGCGTTCCTCTTGCAGCCAAGCCACCAGCTCTGTCATTAAATGAGGCGTATCGAAGGGAGTGGCGGTTTCAAACACAACACCAAGCTGAACTCCATTCTCATTGAAGGCGGCAACGCGGTTGGAGGAAGTTTTGTAGTTGCCGCGATGCCATTCATCTTTTTCGCTGTAGGCCAGCAAGTCACGGTGCAACTGCCTGATGTGATTTTCAGTAAGCGGAATATCCGGCCAGGAGGAGAACACCAGATCCATTACCTCTGCATAACCAGCCACCTCCTGCTCGTCACGGGTGGCGAAAGATTTGATCTGCAGATTGGAAAGCAGCTTTTCGACATCGCGGTCGGAGAGTTTGCTTCCTTCAATTCTGGTTGAGGAACCAATACTTTCGATGGTCGCAACACGCCTCAGGGCCAATAACCGGTCCGGCGCAAGTGTGCTTAATGCGCGCCATGCACCCTTGAATTCGTCAATGGCAGCTATTAGCCCAAGGATTTCTGGAGTTATGTGGATGGTATCTGATTGAATCATAAAACCAATATTACACCCATTTACATCCAATAACCATTGAAACACCCATTTTTACCCAAAAAATATTGAGTATGTGTCGATTGAAGACAATGTTGACTTCCCACTCAATCTATCCCAACAACAGAGCCTCTTGCTCCAGTCCAACGCCGTATTGATCCATCAGCTTTACAACATGGCGAACCTCTTGGTCATCGGTTTTTCTGAGTCGAGACAAGACCGCAGCACTACTTTTTAAAAGTTCTCTTTTGCCGTACCGGGACAACAGATCCTCCAAATTCGATGGCAAGTGGAGTTCTGTCCGTTCAGGACAGGCCGTTTTAATTCGCAAATACTCATCAAGCCCGACCGGATCATAGTCTCCACAGTGAATGATTCTGGCACGCGCCATCCCTGGCGATGAAAGCCAGTCCAGGATCTTGCCGCTCAATCGTCCTTGCGCATAGAGTGCCAGTTGTGCTTCAATGCCAAGCTTCTCAAAATTCCAGAAGACCTCCAGGTTTTCGACCACTGCCACGATTCCGTCGAACCCCCATGGTCTGCCTTCAAGGCACAATGCGGCGACGCCAGCCTGTTGTGTCAAATGCGCAACTGGTAACACATCGTTGCCGGCACGCAGTTCACAAGTACCGAAACCTCGCAGTAAAATCATCAGAGGGCCGGTTACACGGGATCGCTTCGAATCTCGAAAATCAGCAACCGCTTTGCTCCTGGATGTGAGCGTACCTTGTATCCCTTCCAAACCTGAAGGATAATTTTTCACAACAAATGCATCAAGGGCTTCCCGATTATGCAATATTACATTATTGCCTGCTCCGCTTCGTTGCATCCTCAAAACTCCGGCCTCAAAAAGTCCCTGCAGGCGCGTAGATTCACGATTCGTCAACCGGCTGAATGGGATCTTGCCTTGCTCGATCAGTAATCCAAGTTTTTCCGCCAGAGCATCAACCGCCATCGCCGCCCCTCCGTTCAATGCGTAACAGGGATGTCTTGGGATCAAGCATGATTCGTCCATTGTTTTCGCGGATGAAATAGAGGGAGTCGGCGGCTTCCATCGCCTCGGGACTGGCCAGGACAGCCACAAACCCCATTTTGCGGGCCTCTTGCACAATGGCTGTCAGGTTTTCCCGGTCAAGACTGGACGCCTCATCAAGATAAAAGGGAATGGAAACCTCTTTGTCGCCCAGCAGTCCTTTTAACAGCAGGAGATTGATCAGCACCTTGATGGTAATGGTGGTGCCGTTGGATTCAATGGAGTCAAGATGAGGATAACGCCGAGTCTGTCCATCGATGCTGGTCACCTCAAAATGCAGGTCAAACAGATCTCTGAGTTCTACCCGTCGATGCTGTTTTAGCAGTTCACCCAGTTGATTTTGGGCATCGCTGACCGCATTGCTGTCAAAAAATAAGGGCATGGTTTCCATTTCGACCACGGTCTTGATCCTGCGAGTCCATTCGGCATGGTCCCGCAGGATCAGCCGCAGCCGCGCCAGATTAGAAATGGAAATCCGCCCCAGACGGCGATTGAGCTCATCTATGCGTGATCTCAGGGTGTCCAGGTCTCGGCTTAAGCCCTTGAATGCGCTCTGCAACTCGGCAGCCAGGCTCTTCCAGAGCTCCTGTACGGCTTTTTCCCTTTCTCCCAAGGCCTCAATCTCGGCCTGGAGATTGGCGATGGTCCCGGCTTCATCCTCACCCAGATATTTTCCGTACGTTAGCTGCTCAATCCTTCGAAATTCCTCGGAAAAATGTTGAGTTACATTTGCATGTTCGCTCTGTTTCTGCTCATAGAGCTCCAGCAGGGGATCCAGGTCGCTTTTTTCCAGGGCAACAGGTTCAACCGGCCACGAAGGGTCCGGCGCGGGCAGCTTCTGCAGTCTTCTCTGCATCTTCTCCAGACGGGAGTCCAGCTCACGGCGTCGATCTTCAAGGCTCCGTTTCTCCTCGGTCATTTTCAACCGCTGACTGGTCAGCTCATCCAGTTCTTTTTCCAGTTGCTGTTTACGCTTTTCAAGATTCTCTTTTTCCTTTACCCACTGTCGAATTTCCGGCAGGCGCTTTTGATACTCCTGATACTGGGCCAAACGGGTGCTGAGTTTTTGCCAATCGTTTTGCAGGCGTTCTTTTTCCTGCCGGAGTGGTTCCGCATTTTCTGCCGCCTCCAAAATTCTCCGCTCTCTTTTCAGCGCTTCTTCCTGCTCAATAATGCGCTGATCAAGGGTTTTCACATCGCGATAGATGGCCAAGTCCGGCGCACTGAATGCGTTCAACACGACTCGGATCAAGTCATCTTCATAGGCACCCGCCTGGATTCGGCCATTGAGTTGAGCGAAAAAGTCGAGAAGTTCCCGCTCGTTTTTGATCTCAAGCCCTTCCTCTCCATGGATAAGCCCCAGGACTTCCGGGTTGATCAGGCGAAAAATCTGGTCAACATCCGCTTCCGGGAGCAGGGGGAGCAGCTTTGCGGCGACATTACGGGAAAACTGGGTAAGTCGGCGTTGCAATCCCGCCAGCTCTTTTTCCATTCTTCCCACCCGTCCCCGCGCTTGCTCCAGGGATGTATCCACGGCCTGGCCCAGCGAGGCGCCAAGCCGGTCAATCCGCATCTCAAGGTCATTCTTGCGGCTTTGCTCAAAATCAACCAGAAAGTTTTGGAACAGCTTGCTTTCCCTGTCGTGACGCGCTATCGCGTCGTCTATTCTTCCCAGATTCAGCAATATGCTGTCCCGCTCACCCGCATGCTTCTTTTCACCTTCGACGAGATGCGAATGCTCTTCATCGAGGCGTACAAGCCGCTCCGTTGCCTGATGTTTGTTCCGGGAAATGTCTTCCTGAACCTGTCCGTAAACGGTCTTCACCATTTCCCAAAGACTGGGAAGCAGCCGCCGTAAACCGTCCCGTTCCGCAGCAAGACTGAGCACCCGGCGGACATCCTCGACCAGAGCACGAAGTTCGCGCAAGGCCTCCGCTTCTCCGCACACCTTTCGGTATAGACTTGAATACCCGACCTCCAGGTCAATGGAGGGCTGTTTAAAATCACCTTTGTGAATTTCAAGAAGAAACTGCTTCAGTTCCTCCTGGCGGAGATGCGCCAGGCGCAGGAGGTTGCCGAACACCGCGCGGAATCGTTCATAATGATCCCGCTGCCGGATCGGGACAAGCCCCAGATTCACCCCACGATTATCGCCCAGACCAGTTAGGGCGGCTCGCAACTGCCGAGGCTCAAGGAGACAAAAGCCCTTGGGGGCGAGGCGGAGACGCACATCTTCCGAGGCCCGGACGCAACGATCAGGATCCAGATAATCATCGGAATCATATTTTCCCTGATAGGCGAAGCGTTGGAACTCATAGCTGCGAATGGGGCCAAGGCCCTGCACACCGACGACCTGATACCCAGTTGGAGTCAGGCACTCAAAGAGCAGGTAGCTGTTCTGGTCGGGGAAATAGTACTTTCTGGTTTCGGCCAGTTCGCGCGAGAAATGCATGTGACGCTGATCGTCGATGTAAAGAAATTGCAGCACGGCGATAAGCGAGGTCTTGCCGATATTGTTGGGGCCGACCAGATGCAGCGGGTTGATAAGCTCTACCTCGCCGTAGTCATATTTCCCTGCCCGCAGCAGGACCAGGCGTGCCGGGCCGACGATATTCATGATACCTGCTCCTCTGTCGATGGGATTTCATCCCGATTCAAAATTTCGATACAGA
Organism: Desulfobulbaceae bacterium; assembly: GCA_009773475.1. Lineage (GTDB taxonomy): Bacteria > Desulfobacterota > Desulfobulbia > Desulfobulbales > Desulfocapsaceae > UBA2270. Next base: position 37,736 of record WSXV01000002.1, read on the forward strand.
CATCAAAAAATCGGTAGGCCGGGGTTCGAAAGGTGAATGACTCATCGGTGGAGCGCTGGACAAAACCAAACCGCTCCAGCGAACTTACGATCTTCAGCATATCCTCCTCACCGGAGGCTCCGGCCTCCTTGAGATAGGCCCGATAGCGCGCGCTTTTGAGGTGGGGGAGCTCGGAAATGGCAAATACCCGGGTCATGAGGGTGTCAACAACCGGCTCTCCCTGGTCGGAGAGGGATTCGATGAGGATGAAGACGAAGACCGCCATCCGTGAGGCCTGGGGGCTGAGGTTGTCTTTGCCGCGAAAATAGAAGAAATCCCGCGGGTGTTCCTGGAGATGAAAGCCGAGATACTGGAAAAGATCCTGGTAGTCTGTCAGATTATCCCGCAGCGCCCAGTAAGGTTTTCCATCCGCAGCGCACAAGTGGCGGCCGCGGCGCAGGGCATCAAAGATCTCTTCCAATTGGGGCAAGTCAAAGGCGCTTGGTGGACTCATTGCGTTTTCTCCAATCGCAGGGGACAGGCGAGCAAGGTGACATCACGAAGTGGATAGCGGCGTTCTTCCTGTGCAAAATGCATCGTTGCCGAATCACGTAAAAAGACCCATCCATAAGCCCTTATCAACTCTCCACCGCTCACCTCGGGATAATTTTCCATGAGCCAGCTCAGCAGGTCGTCAACCGGCAGGGCGGATTCCAGCCTGGCGAATAATTCGGACGAGAGGATGAATTCCGGTCTCGTTACCTCTCCTGACTGGATCAGGGGTTGAGGAGGGCCTGGTTCATAGCCGTTAACCCCGTGGAGAAAAGAGGCAAGGGCGGTATCTGAAAATATACCTTCAACTCGCCAGACAGGGATTGCCATCATTTCGGGGAGTTGCAGGCTCGTAAGGCCGGAGCGATCAAGCTTTTCCAGGGCAAGCGAGGCCCCGCGTACCAATTCGCTCTCCTTTTTCAGAGAAATGTACAAGGGCTCCACCTCTCGTATCGACTCGTAAAAATCTTCACTCATCTCCCGGCGCAGGCGAAGCAACCGGGCTCGGCAACGCGAAAATTCTCGGGCCAGCGCGCCGTCAAGGGCAAAGGCTTGTGTATTTGTAACCAGACTCCGTTCCAGATCATCCAGACTGGCATCCATCGCCTTTTTCACATCAATGAGGTCACGCAGCGGCTCCAGATAACGGCTCCACAGACGGTTGATAATCTCAAACCGCTCCTTGGTGCTGCGTCGTTCACGGTTGGATTTCAGCCGGATCACCTCACCGATGATTGCTTCCCGGTTGCCGTGCGAATCCTGCCTGATCCGCTCAATTGTCTGCGAGATGTCATTGAGTGCACGCAAGGCCTGGTGCCCCATATTCTGATGGGCCGCATTATCAAGCTCATCACGCAGATCGCCCAGCTCGGTCAGATAAACTTGCAGAACCTTGGCGGATGTGAGCCGGTGCTCACGCAGCAGAAAAGAGAGCAGATTACGAACCGGAGCGGTCAGCTCAAAGGATGCGGTCGCATCTGGGATCGGCTCTATGAGACTGAATGACAAAAGTTGATCTATGATTGTTGCCGGGGCAGGATCATCCTGACTGCATTGAGAGACGATTAAATGACGCAGATCAGCCTCGGTAAAGCCTTCTCGGCGGTAGAACAGATCAAGCAACAGGGGGTAATAGCGGGCGGCAAAACGAAAAAAGCCCTGGGGATTGGCGGCCATTATCTTTTTGTTTCATAGTGAAATTTCATGTTTTATTCACCGCGGATTCAAAATTGAAGTGCAACTTTTATAGGTTTTTAAGAAGTGTGTTGGGGTCGTATCCTGGCCCCTTCAACGACCAAGTAAAAGGAGCAAATGAGACACTACAGCCAACTCACTATTGAGCAACGATACCAGATTTCGGGGTTAAGGAAAGCAGGTTTTAATCAGTCGGAAATTGCGACAGACCTAAACATACATACGTCGAGGATTTCTCGGAAACTTAAGAGAAACATGGGACAGCGGGGATGGAGACCTCGACAGGCGCTGGAAAAGGTCCCAGCGGGAAGTTTCTTGCCGCATGTTCTGGCGCAGATCAATCAGCACCTGATCGGCAGCTGCCACCTGGATCAGGCCAAAGCGCGGGAATTCAATATCCAGGATGACATACACCGACAGCGACATGATCCCTGCAAAAACGATGATGTGGATCCAGCTCCGTTTTTCATTGGTGGATGTGTCATAGCCGACGAGCATGGCGCTCACGAGGCTGAGAAAGCCGAGCAATAGAAAACGACCATGGGGGGATGATTATGCAATGCCATCATCCTGGTGGTTGTGATGTCGATCATCTCATTTAAGGCTGGGAGCAGAAGCATCGTGGCCTGGCTGGGTGCATCCTGCCCTAATATCACCTATTATTCAAACTTGAAGCGTTCTTTTCATGCATCCTTGTGGTGTCAGGAATAATGCCCCTTCCCTGGATTGAAGAACACTCTATTTTTTAAATGAATGGCCCTCTATTTCATGGTCGGATAGTCGGTGTATCCGGTCTCGTTGCCGCCGTAAAAGGTGTCTCGATGATAGCGGTTTAAGGGCGCATCCTCCTTCAGGCGTTCCGGCAGGTCGGGATTGGCGATGTAGAGACGGCCAAAGGCGACGGCATCCACCTGTCCGCTTTCCACAGCAAGCAGGGCACTGTCGCGATTGTATCCGCCGGCGGAGATGAACATCCCTGGAAAGGATTGGCGAAAAAGCTCCGAGGTGCTGGGGGCGTCCTCATAGACCACATCGCCGCCTCCCGCTCCGGTGGCTCGAGGTTCAATCACATGGGCATAGCCCAGGCTCCGGCTGCCAAGTTGTGCCAGCACATATTTAAAGAGCTCGACGGGATTGGAATCGCTTATGTCGTTAAAGGTTCCATACGGGGATAAGCGCACGCCGACCTGTTTTGGAGTCCATACCTGGGTCACGGCATCCACTACCTCTAATAGAAGGCGAGCGCGATTTTCGATGCTGCCACCGTAGCTGTCTTGACGCTTGTTCGAGCCGTCCTGGAGAAACTGGTCGAGGAGATAGCCGTTGGCGCCATGCACCTCGACCCCGTCAAATCCGGCACTCCTGGCATTTTCCGCAGCCTGTCGATAATCGGCAACGAGCCCGGCGATTTCGGATAACTCGAGGGGGCGCGGGGTTTCAAAAGGAACCTGCTGCCAGTCGGCAGTCAGGGTCATTCCCGAGGGCTGGATGGCTGAGGGGGCCACCGGCAGGCCTTCTTCGGGATGGAATGAGGAGTGGGAGATCCGGCCAACGTGCCATAACTGGAGAAAGATCAGCCCCCCCTTGGCGTGAACGGCCTCGGTCACCAGCCGCCAGCCCGCCACCTGTTCGGCGGAATGGATGCCGGGCGTGGCCGGATAGCCCTGGCCTTGCGGTGAGATCTGGCTTGCCTCGGAGATGATCAGCCCCGCCGAACTTCGCTGGCCATAATAGAGGGCATTGAGGGCCTGCGGGATATTTCCCGGCTGTCGGCTGCGCATGCGGGTTAATGGCGCCATGATGACGCGGTTGCGCAAGGTGAGATCTCCCAGTTGAAATGAGTCAAATAATGTTGTCATGGCAATGCTCCTTTTGAAAAAATGGTAAAAAGAGAAAGTTTAACGGATCTTCACAGGCTTCACCCGTTCTGCAAGCGCCTGTCGATAAAGTCATTGATAAAATCAAGGGCCTCATTTCGCATCGCTGTATCCGGCATGGTGGCGGCGAGTTGGCCAAAGGCGTTTTGCTCCCGCAGAAGTGCAAGGGTTGGCAGGAAGTTGATATCAAAGACCCAGCTCATCTGCAGCACCTTCAGTTCATCGGTGGATTTCAGGGAAACGTAGCTCATCGCTTTTCCTTCGAACAGTCGGCGATAGACCTCGTCCCGCACTGCCGTCTCCGTTCCCAGCCCCAGGCTGATCACCGGATTGCGCAGGGATTCTTCCCCCTGGAAGTGTTCGATCATGACCCGCAGGATATCCACCTTGTCGGCATCACGGATGAGTCGGCAGTGAAGCAGGGTTTGTGGATCTAGCGTCTCGGGGAGACGGAGCCGGTTGTGGAAAATGATCGCGCGGCTGATAATCTGGCGCTCGCCCAAATCGAGAGAATGGAGGACGCGGTGCCTGTTCAGCTCCCAGAGTGAGAGCTTGGCGTGATTATCGGAATCAGGATCGCGAAAGGTTCGATATTTTTGATACTGCGGGAACCGGCCGATATCGTGAAACAGGGCGGTTACGGTGGCGATGCGGATGTCGTTTGCCGACAGGCCAAGGGTTGAGGCAATATGATCAATGGCCGTACAGACACGAAAGGTGTGCTCCTCCTTCATGTCCAGACTCCGCTGATGCAGGGGGTCAACCTCGCGAAATATCGAGACATGCTGTTTAAACCAGTTCTGAAAAGAATAAAGCTGCCCGTCGTTCATGCGCTAATGTTTTGCCTCGGTCGGAAGGGGATTATGACCTGTTCTGATCTGCGACTTTTCATCGCTTACTTCAGGGGAAATCAGGCCGGGTTTACAATGTATCAATTATTTCAGACCGACATTCAGTCTTCCGGCTTGTCTCCCAGCGTTTTGCCTTCTGCGGCCGGCAAGATTTCGGCCGGCATCTTGGGAAATCGTTTACTTAACCCAGCAAAGAACTCCGGCGAATCCGGACAACCGAGATTGTCAACTTCCATGCAAGGTATTTCTGCTACAGTCCATTCGCCATCTTTCATCGTCAGTAATGCTGCCACATCTTCGTAATGCTCCCGGCCATCCGCTGACTGAGGCCGAACGTGAATCCAGGCCCAACTGTCTTTGACCTTGAGGTGTTGTACAACAAAGACTACCTCCAACCCGTGCAAACGTTTTAGCTCTTCCCGTACGCAGTCAAGTATGGCTTTCCGGACGAAGGTGCCTGGCGCTGGTGTCAAGTACGTATTCATTGCCGATTCAGCATCTCGAACGTCGAGGGACGAGGTGGGGGCAATGAACAAAAGTGCAAACAAAAAAAGTCTGCTAAGCATAATAGGGATCTTCAAGGCAGATCGATAGGGGAATACTAAAACCATTTGTTTTAGTGCCTTACTAATTTTGTCGAATACACATGGTACAAACAGTACCCCAGCTCAACGGGGAAGTTAATCTCTTTCAGTAAAGCTGTGGTAAGATAAAGTTATTTTTGAGTATCCACCATCGAAATCATTCAGTTTTTTTAGTAAATAATTTTTTTTAGGGGGGAATCGGGGATGGGTTTGATAAATCCGGTATGCCCATTCCATGCTTTATCCGGGTTGACCAGCTGACTCTAGCGGCGCCATATCAAAATTGGCAGACCGTCAGCATTTAGTCCCTTGCTTGTCTCTTCCGGATGGCGTTTCTCATGTTGTTCAGCTCAAGGAAAAAATGACATTTTTAATCACACCCCGCAAAACTTCTTCTAACCGTTTCGTAATCAAAAAATAACCAATCCCTGTTTCTACACTGGTAGCATCTGCCCTGAGTGACGGGTTATCTTGGATCTTCTTTTTACCTGCCTGAATCTCTGCAAAGAAACCGGACTTGCACGTTTTTGCTGGAGGAAACAGGAGAGGCCCGTATGCGTTTTCAGGAAATTGCCCCCTTCTTCAAGGGGCGTCTTCCCGGCCAGTTGGTCATTCAGTATGCCAACCACTGCAATGGCGACTGCCCGCAGTGCGGCATGCGCCGCTCACGGAGCATGGAGCGCAGCCGCCTTGACAAGGAGAAGGTCAAACGGCTCATCGACGATGCCGGGGAGCGGGGCTTTCAGGCCCTTTCCTTCACCGGCGGCGAGCCTCTGCTCTTTCTTGATGATATCATCGAGCTGATCGATCATGCCACCGGGGCCGGGATCAGGTATGTGCGCACCGGCACCAACGGCTTTCTGTTCACCGGGTCGGAGCGCCCGGATTTTGAGACCCGGATTAACACCCTGGCCGCAAGGATCGCTGCGACCAAACTTTACACCTTCTGGATCAGCATTGACTCCGCTGATCCAGAGGAGCATGAGCGGATGCGGGGCCTGCCGGGGGTGATCCGGGGCATCGAAAAGGCCCTGCCCATTTTTCACGCGCACGGGGTCTATCCCTCGGTCAATCTCGGGATCAATCGCAACACCGGTGGCCGGGACGCCCGCCTTTACCGTCCCGATCTGGACCCGGAAGAGTTCAGCCGGCTCTTTTGCGCCGCCTTTCGCCGATTTTACGGCTTTGTCCATGGTCTTGGCTTTACCATCGTTAATGCCTGTTATCCTATGAGTGACGATGGCGACAGCCAGCCGGACAGCAAAGATGACCGCGGCGCGGCGGCGGAAGGGCTGGCCAAGGTATACGGCGCCTCATCCGACGATCTGGTTATCCGCTTTACCCTCCAGGAAAAGAGGCGTATCTTTCAGGCCCTGTACGAGACGATTCCCCAGTTTCGCGACCGGCTGCGTATTTTTTCGCCGCGCTGCTCGCTTTATAGTCTGATCAAACGATACCAGAACAATGAAGTTCCTCTTTATCCCTGCCGGGGCGGGCATGAGTTCTTCTTTGTGGAGTCGGGGCAGGGGCGGATTCATCCCTGCGGCTATCTGCCCGAGGTCTTTGCCGAACTGCCCGATCTGCGCCGCAGGCCGTCTCCATCTGCAAAGCGGCCTGATTGTCATCTGTGCGAATGGGAATGCTTTCGTGACCCCTCAGAGATGATGGGCCCCCTGGCCGAGCTTTGTACCCGTCCGCTCAGTCTGGTTTCTCGCATATTCCGAGATCCTGGTTTTTTCCGCATTCTGCTTGATGATCTGCGCTATTACCGCGCCTGTGATTTCTTCAACTGCCGTCTGCCGCCCAATCTTGCTGCCATGCACCGTTTTGCCGCCGGGGGTGAGCAGCCATGATCACCCTGACCTCCCACTCCGAACGCGAGCAATACCTCGCTCGTCCCGGGATGAAGGTGGATCTCCATTCCCATACCCGTTTTTCTTCCAAGCCCACCAATTATCTGACGAAAAAGGTCGGGGTGGGGGAGTGCATGACCGATCCGGAAGAGGCCTATCACATGGCCAAGGAGATGGGGATGACGGTCTATACCTGTACCGATCACGACACCATCGACGGCAATCTCTTTCTCCTCGACAAGGGGTATTCCGATGTCCCGGTTTCGGTGGAGGTGACTGCCCATTTCCCCCATGTCAATCACAAGCTGCGCTGCAAGATTCATGTCCTGACCTATGACCTGGACAAGAAGCGGGCCGAGTCCATCTTCGCTGATATTCAGCGGCTGCGTCATAATGTGTATGATCTGATCAACTATTACGACCACCAAGCCATCCATTATATGCTCGCCCATCCGCTCTATTCGGTGAACGACCTGTTGACTCTCGAGAATTTTGAGCAGTTTCTGCTCCTCTTTGATCATTTTGAGATCAATGGCTCCAAGGGACAGCAGACTAACAGCGGATTGCATCAGATCATCAGTTCGCTTTCCGCTGAACTCCTGCAAAGGCTGGCGGACAAGCACAGCACGGCCATTTCCCATCCCAAGGTGAACCCGGCCCAGAAATTTATCAACAAGGCAGGACAGGACGCCCATATCAAGCGCTATCTGGGGCGCAGTTTTACCATGAACCCCCGCGCCAAAACCATCGGAGAGCTTTTTACCAGTCAGGTTGCGGAGTCGGTTCCGGTGGTGCGCAATTCCCGGCCGGAAAACCTGAACTTTGTCCTTTGCGCGGTGGGGGCGGATCACAAGGTGCGGGGCAATCCGAAGTTGGAATTTTTTGTCGCCTGCGACCGCCGGCTTTCCGCCCTCTACGCCATGCTTACCGGCAAGACGGTGCCCCGTCCGGCCAAGCTGAAAAAGCTGCTCGTCCAAGTGGATCGTCGCTGCCTGCGCAAAAAACAGTTCCCCGCCGATTTCAGCGATGATGAGAGTCTAGCCCTTTTGCTGGAATCGGCGCATAAGCTGCCGGCAAAGCGTTTTGACACACCGGAAAAAAGCAGTGTCTCCAACTGTTTTTTTCAACTGATGAGAGAGGTTGTCGACAACGCGGTGGTTTCCTTTATCAGGGAGAAGTCTAAAACGCCGATCAGGACTGTCTTTTTTAATCCATTCAGAACGTTAGGCATCTTGATTGATCTGGAAAAGTTGATCATCCCCTACGGGGTCTCGGTGCGCATTTTTGATGAAACCCGCTCCTTTACCCACAAGGTCAAGAGGCATCTGCTTGGCAATGGTGAGGATGAACAGCCAAGGGTGGCCCATTTTTTTGATACCTTTAAGGAGGTTAACGGCCCGGCCCGTTTCGCCCAAGGGTTGGTGCAAATGGCGGCCCGGCTGGAAGTCCCCTACCGGGTGCTGACGTGCGGCAAGGGCGGTAGCGAGCTGGGAGAGAAGGTCTTTCCCGCCCGGTTTGCCTGGCGTCCGGAAGAATACCCGGAACAGGCGTTGCGGGTACCTTCACTGCTGGATGTCATTGAGTATGGCTATCATGAGCAGTTTACCCATTATCATGCCGCGACCCCCGGCCCCATGGGGCTTGCCGCCTTGTTTGCGGCCCGGCGCGTTTTTAATAAGCCCTTTTTCGTGACCCATCATACGGAATTTGCCCAGTACTGTGGGGTGTATACCGATGATCAACGTATTGAAGAGGTTGTCTGGGAGGGATTGCGGCTGTTTTATAATCAGGCGGATATCGTCTTTGCCCTCTCCTGCGACTCCCGGAACATCCTTATTCATCATGGGATTGCGGCGGAGAAGATCAGAATCATGAAGCGGGGGATCGACACCGGGCGCTTTTGTCCGCAAGAGCGCCGAAAGGAACGAGAGAAAAGATATGACGGCTTTACCCTGACCACTTCCTGTCGGCTGTCAAAGGATAAAGGACTGGAATATCTGCTGCCCGCTGTCAAGACCCTGCTCGCCAATCACCGGAACCTGCGCTGGCGATTTATCGGGGATGGGCCGTATCGCAGTGATCTTGAAGATGAGCTGGCGGGTTACGCAGTGGAGTTTACTGGTTTTTTGGAAGGTTCGGACTACGTTGATGCCATCCGTCGGAGTGATCTTTTTGTTTTTCCTTCCATTACTGATACCTTTGGCCAGACCCCGCTGGAGGCCCAAGCTTGCGGTGTGCCGGTGCTGGTGACGGATAGGGGCGGGCCAAAGGATAATATGGTGGATGGAGAAACCGGCCTGGTGGTGGAAGGAAAAAGCGCGGCAGCCCTGGTGGAAGGGGTGGAAATGCTTCTGGATAAATCACTGCTGAAGATGATGGGGCGGAATGCCGGAAGATTTGCCGCAAACAGAGGCTTTGACCAGGCCTTTCAGGAACTCTACGCCCATTATTCCACCTGTTCCGATCTGTAGGGGCCGTTTTTTTAACCCTTGTTCCAGTCTCCCAAGGGGATCAGCCTGGCGGCCAGTGCATCTGTCGGCCGCCAAGGATATGGAGATGGAGATGAAAGACAGTCTGGCCGCCGTCGTCACCATTGTTGAAAACCAGCCGGTAGCCTTCGACAACCCCGAGATCAGCGGCAATCTTGGCGCCGACACGGAGCATTTTGCCGATCAGCTGTTCATCTTCCGCCTCGACAAAGGCCGGGCCGACGATATGTTTTTTGGGAATGACCAGAAAATGGACGGGTGCCTGGGGGGAGATATCCCGGAAGGCGACAACGTCATCGTCTTCATAGAGCTTGTCCGCCGGGATCTGACCGGCAACGATCTTACAGAACAGGCAGTCATTGTTCATTTTTTCTCTTCCATGGAAAAGGGAGTTTCGAACGGCGAAAATTACTCGGCATTCTGGGAGCCGAAAGAGTCTTCAAACAGTTTGATGATGGCCTCGCTGCCGGCATCACTGAGATACCTGGTGCCGGAGCCGACAAAGGTGTTGTACTCAATGCGTGGGCTGTCTGCCTGCCACTGGTTGTCGATCCAGCTGAACCACTGTTTGAGCGGCTGGTCAAAGACGTGCAGGGGACGGTTGAACAGTTTGGCCAGCTCCACGGCCCAGCCGGTACCGCCTTTGACCGAATTATCTTCAAGGATGGTGCCGATGACAAAGACCTGGTGGCCGTTGTTGACCATGTGGAAGATGGTTTGCAGCACCTTTCTAATCTTGGTGGTCTCGTAGTAGGTGCGGTTGAGCATCTTTGAGGCCAGCTCCATGCTGATATCGCCGCGCTCCAGTTCCTGCTGAGTGAGAAAGATGGCGTTTTTTTCGCGGTGCAGTTTGTGCCCTTCGAAGGTGTAGATTGCCTCGTTTACGCCCCATTTTTCCGCCATTTCACCAAAGGTAGCCTCGGCTCCTTTCAGACCGCCACTGCAAAGGGTACAGGATTTCTGATCCATCTATGTGCTCCTCGTTGATAAAAGTATCATTAAAAAAATGAGATGATTGTCGGCAAATTAATCAAAATTGAAAAATTGACCAACTTAGATTTTATACCACACTTCTCTTCAAAGGCAAGGTTCCCGCAAGGTTTGCCTGATTTTTTCTTTGCTCTTCCCTTTGTCGGAAAGAGGGGGCTCCTATGATTTTATCCCGCGTAAAAAGACGCGGAGCGGGGCCGGATATCCTTCCACCGTCAGGGTCGGATCCTCGGGGTCAAGAAAGTCGCGATAGGATTCAAAGGTCATCCATGGGGTTGACCGCTGTTCCTCGGAGCTCATGGGGTGTTGACAGAAGAGCTCAACCTGGGTGAAGCCCGCCTTTTCCATCCACAGGCGCAGGCAGAGACCGGTGGGGACAAAGTAGGTGCCCGGGACCTTGGCGTAGGTCTTGTCGGGAAACAGCGCCATGGGCGCATCCCCGGGGATGGCCTGGGATTCGAGGATCAGGGTGCCGCCGGGACGCAGGGCCTGATAGCAGTCGCGCAGCACATCAATGGGAGAGGCCCGGTGGTAGATGATCCCCATAAGGAAGAGGACATCAAAGCAGTCAGGAAAGAGGGGTAGATGTTCGACACCGAGCAGGTCGTTGTGGAGTGCTGTCCGGCCGGCCATGCGGTTCAGGGCCTTGAAACAGTAATAGTGCTGCATGGAGGGTTCCAGACCAAGGACCAGACGGGGTTGGGAGGGGCTCATGCGGAACATGTAATAGCCGTTGTTGCAGCCGATGTCGGCGATGACCTTGTCGTGCAGGTCCGGCAGCATGGGGAGCAGGCGTTGCCATTTGCGTTCGCTGCGCCATTCCGCGTCGATGTCGACGCCGAAGACCGAGAAGGGGCCCTTGCGCCAGGGCATAAAGGCGGTGAGGGCCTGGCGGATCTGGGCCTGCTGGTCGGCAGTCACCTCATCGGGGTGGCCGATGACAACGGTGTCGCCGCTGCAGTCCACGGTTTTGGCGACAAAGGGGGCGAGGATCTCATAGGGGGTGCGATAGCGCAGAAAGCCTTTTTTCGGCTGATTGACCCATTGCTGCCGTTCCTCGTGGATGGCGATGATTTCTTCGCGCCGGGCAGTGGCGGGCAGCAGGGCAAGATAGCTGGGAATGGATGGCGAAGGCTTCACTGAGGGCTTACTCCGGCTTGATGGCAATAAAGGAGATGAAATTAAACCACTGAAAAAATGGCTCTACGCTGGTAAAGCCGGCATCGAGCAGGAGCTCACGGTTTTCTTCGATGGAAAAGGGGATCAGGACATTTTCCAGGGCCTCTCGTTTGCGGGCGATCTCCAGTTCCGAATAGCCGCGCTCAAGCTTGAACTGATGGTAGATGTCGATATATTTCCGGTTGAGCAGCGGGTCGTGCGAGATCATTTTTTCGCTCAGGATCAAGACGCCGCCGGGGCGCAGGTGCTCGAAGAGCCGGTGGATGAAGGCCTTGCGCCGGAGCGGTCGGATAAACTGGAGGGTGTAGTTGAGGAGAAAGGCGCCGCTGTCGGCCTGCTTGGTTTCGGTGATGTCCCCGGCCAGGAAGGAGACCCGGTCCTGCTTGGAGAACATCTCGGCCTTGAGCCGGGCCTTGTCCAGCATGGCCGGCGAGTTGTCGATGCCGATGAAGTGCAGTCCCTTGTCGGGCAGCAGGCGGGCCAGCTGGAGCAGGGTGGTGCCGGTGGAGCAGCCCAGATCAATGATGGTATCGTCCTGGTGGAGAAAGATGTCAAGGAGACGGGCGGTTCCTTTGATGACCTCCTGGTAAAAAGGAACCGAGCGGTCCAGCATGTCATCGAAGACCTGGGCGACCCGTTCACTGAAGACAAAGTCTTCCTGAACCTGGCCGATGTCGAAAAGGGTATCTTTGGGGGGTGACGGTACCATGGCGAATATATAAGAAATCAAAGCGGAGTGAGGGTGTGGATTGAACAACTGAAACGTTTGGTTTATATACTCTCTAAAAATGGATTTTACCATTATTGACTGTTATTGGACGAACATTCCACAGACTTCTTTTCATTATTCACAGGAACCCATGAAAAAATACATCATAGGAATAGACACGGGCGGCACCTATACCGATGCGGTGCTCATTGAAGCCGCCACCGGCATGGTCATTGCCACGGCCAAAGAGCCGACGACCCATTATCATCTGGCGACGGCAACCGGCAAGGTTCTGGCCTCCCTGTTGACCGCCTCCGGGGTCACGGCCGCTGATATCGGCCAACTGGCCGTTTCCACCACCCTGGCCACCAATGCGGTGGTGGAAAAGAAGGGGGCCCGGGTGGGACTCTTTGTGATCGGCTATGTCAAACATTTCCCCCTGCCGGTGCTGGCCGTGGTCTTTATCAAGGGCGGGCACACCCTTCAGGGCGTCGAGGAAGAACCTCTGGATCTGGAGAATCTGGTGGATACGGTGCGTGGCCTAACCGGGGAGGTGGATGCCTATGCGGTGTGCAGCGCCATGTCCATGGCAAATCCCACCCATGAATTAGTGGCCGAGAAGGCCATCGGCATGCTGGATCCCAAGCCGGTTTTTTGCTCGCACCAGATCAGTCAGCAGGCCGGAATGCGGGAGCGGGCGGCCACTGCCGCCTTGCACGCCAAGCTTATGCCTCTGATGCAGGACTATGTCGCCGGTGTTCAGGCGGCGATGATCAAGCAGGGCCTGTCCTGTCCGGTGGTGATCATAGGCGGCAACGGTCAGACCGTGACCATTGATCAGGCCGTGCAGCGGGCGGGAATGACGGTGGCCAGTGGGCCGGCCTGTACCGCCCATTTCGGGGCCTTGCAGACCACAGGCGATGCCCTGGTCATTGATGTGGGCGGCACCACCACCGATATTGCGATTATTGAAAATGGCCGGCCGGTTATGGCTGCGGACGGCTGTCAGATTGGCGAGTGGCAGACCCACGTCGAGGCCATTGATATGTTCACCGGCGGCATCGGCGGTGACAGCCACGTGCTGCTTGATGCGCGCGAAGGCCTTTTGCGCCTCGGGCCGGGCCGGGTTGTGCCGCTGTGCATGGCCCAAGGTCTGCCGCCGGCATCCACCTGGCTGGGAGCAGGTGGCCACGGCCGTTGCATTGGTCTTGTGGTCGGGGATGATGGCGATGGGGAATCTGATGATCCGGTGCTTCAGTTTCTGGGTCAGCACGGCCCGTCAACACCCGCTACGATCGGTGCGGCCATAGGAATTTCTGCGGTTCCCCTGGAAAAACATCTGGAGGGGCTGGCCCGGATGCAGTTGATCTTTGAGGCGGGTTTTACCCCCACCGATGCCTTGCATGTTTTGGGCCGTATTGCCCTTGGCAATACGGATGCGGCAAAAGAGGGGGCAGCTATTCTGGCCGCGATTCAGGGGGTTGATTCTGAACAGTTCTGCCATGCAGTCTGCCTTCGCGTCGAAAAGCAGATCGAAGATTTGATCATCGATTATATTATTCATCGCTACTGGGGGACGTCACTGACCTCGTTTATCACCAGTCGCGACAGTCATCCCGTCCTCGGGGTGACGTTTTCCCTGAAGATTCCACTGATTGGTATCGGCGCTGCGGCACGTTATTTCCTGCCGGGGGTGGCTGAAAGGCTGGGCACAACGGTGAGTTTCTCGGAGAATTGCGAGGTCGGAAACGCCATCGGTGCGGCCTTGCTGGGCAGGGCCGCGAATGTTCTGGCCAGCATCAGACCTGAGGCTCCTTGATCCCTCCAGCAAAGAAAAACCTGACAGCAGATCAAGGTTGTTTTTCGAGAAAAGACACGGATATGTTCCTCATTCTCGGTGGATCAAAAAACCGGTGCGACCATTTTCATGGAAAAGGACATTGTTTATGATTCCAGTTATCAGCTTTATCGGCTGGCACAACAGCGGCAAGACCACCCTGGCAAGCAAGGTTGTCACCCATCTCAAGGAGCGCGGGTATCGGGTGGCGGTGATTAAGGCCACCAAGGAGACGGGAATCCCTTTTGATACCCCGAACACCGATACCGCCCGCCATCGGCAGGCCGGGGCGGATACGGTGTTGCTGGTGGCGCCTGACCAGATGGCCATGACCAGTGTCAGGCCGGAGAAGCCTTTGTCGTTATTGGAGATTGCCCGTCGCTATTGTTTCGATGTTGATATTGTGATCGGGGAAGGATTTAAAGGGGCAGAGGGGGTCCCCAAGATCGAGGTGCGACGGGAGGAGGAACAGCCCCTGTTGTGCCGTCAGGTATCAGGGGTTGTCGCGGTGGCCACGGATTTGGCCTTTCCAGATGATCCGGGCTTGGCTCTGTTCAGGTTGGATCAGGGAGAGGAGATTGCAGCGTTTATTGTAGACTATTTTCATCTGGACCACACCCAAACCGACTGAAGTCGAAACTTAGGAGCCGTTGCGAAATAACATGGCCATTTTGTATCGATTTCGCTACGGATCCTTATGCCGTCTAAGGAAATCAAAAGGTCATGTTATTTTTTTACAGCGGCTTAGCGGAACCAGAGGTTACAGATAAGCACCGAGGCGCTGATTCCGGCTATGTCGGCGCAGAGGGCGGCCGGCAGGGCGTGGCGGGTGCGATGGATACCCACTGCCCCGAAATAGACGGCCAGCACGTAGAAGGTGGTTTCGGTGGAGCCCTGAATGACGGAAACCAGATCGGCGAGAAAGCTGTTGGGTGCCTGGGTGATAATCTCGCTCATCAGGCCAAAGGCGCCGCTGCCGGACAGGGGCCGCATAAAAGCCATGGCCAGGGCCTCAGCCGGCATCCCGAAGCGTTCCGTCACCGGAGACAAGACAGAGATCATGATATCCATGGCGCCGCTGGCCCGGAACATGCCGATGGCGACAAAGATGGCGACCATAAAGGGGACAATGCGGATGGTGGTGCTGAATCCTTCCTTGGCGCCGTCGGTCAGGGCCTCATAGACCTTGACCCCGCGCAGATAGCCGAAAATCAGCAGGCCTGAGAGCAGGACCGGAATCAGCCAGGCGGACAGGGTATTGAGAGTCGCTGAGGAAAAGGCCAGGGGCCCGGAGGCCAGGCTGAGCTGGTAGCCGGCCCCGCCTAAAAAGGCAATCATCAGCAGACCGATAAAGGTCCGACCAATCAGGCCCGGAGGTGTGAGTTCCGCCGGGGCGTTTTCTGCAAGAAGTTCTTCCTCCTCTTTTTCTTTCCTGAAATTCTCCGCCATCTCAGGCTTTAGCCCAGGGGCGTTCACCGGCGCCGGGTTTTGTCCCATTGCGATTGCCGCAGTCGGCGTCGTCTCTTTTGCCGCCAGAAACTTGGCCATGATGATGGCCACCGCCGTTGAGCAGCAGGTGGCAATAAGGGATGGGATAAAGATGGAGGCCGGGCTGGTGGCGCCCGCCGCCGCCCGCACCGTGATGACTCCTAATGGCAGGATGGTGACGCTGGAGGTGTTGATGGCAAGAAACAGGCACATGGCGTTGGTGGCCGTGCCTTTTTCGGGCGCGAGTTTCTCCAGCTCCTGCATGGCCTTGATCCCCATGGGGGTAGCCGCATTGCCCAGTCCCAGGGCATTGGCGGCCATGTTCATGATCATGGCGCTCATGGCCGGATGATCGTGCGGCACGTCGGGGAAAAGACGCACCATCAGGGGCCGTACCCCGCGGGCAATGATCCGCATCAGCCCTCCGGCCTCCGCCACCTTCATAACCCCCAGCCACAGGGCCATGGGGCCGATCAGGCCAAGGGCCAGGGTCACGGCATCTTTGGCCGAGTCAAAGGAGGCCTTGGTGAGGGCGTCCATTTTGCCGGTATAGGAGGCGACCACGGTGGCGATGACCACCATGGACAGCCAGATGATATTGATTGCCGAGGGTTTTTGTTTCATGGGCGCAAGTCGGCAGACAGGGAAACCGGCATGGCCGGTATGGCTGGCCATGATGCTGGTCTGAGCTGGTCGGTCACAACACGGCAGAAAAGATCAGCGATTGCTGCGGCAGGACATAGTTTGCGCAGGGCGCGAGGTTTGAGGCGAATCATCAGAGAATAAACGATTGCAGGGACTCAGGAATTACCACATTGGTAAGGCCCAGGTCGGTTTGCAGATCCTGGGCCAGGGCCTGGGAGGCCTCCATTTCACCGTGTACAATAAAGGTGTGCTCCGGTCGTTTTTCCATTACCCGCACAAAATCCATCAGCCCGTCATGATCGGCATGGCCGCTGAATCCTGTCTGCACCTCCACCTGGGCCCGCATCTCGTACTCTTCTCCGTAAATACGCACGATCCGTTCCTTCTCCACGATGCGCCGGCCCAGGGTATTGGGTGCCTGCCAGCCGGTGATCAGGATCGTGTTGTGGGCATCTTCAATGCGGCTGCACAGATGATGGAGGATGCGGCCGCCTTCCATCATGCCGCTGGCGCTGATAATGATCATCGGCCCTTTTTTCGCATTCAGCGCCTTCGACTGTTCCACCGACTGGATATAGTGAAGATTGCGGAAGGCAAAGGGGTTCTGGTCGTCATCGGTGAGGAGGAAATTGCGGATCTCGGCGTCATAGGTCTCGGGGTGGAGACGGAAAATATCGGTGGTGCGGGTGGCAAGGGGGCTGTCCACATACACAGGGAGTTCGGGAATAACCCCGCGGTTATGCAGCTTGTTCAAGGTGTAGATCAACTGCTGGGTGCGGCCCACGGCAAAGGCGGGAATGAGCAGGGTGCCGCCGCGCTGGGCGGTCTCTCTGACGATGCGCTCCAGCTCATTATCCGTTTCTTCGTAGGGCGGATGGTGGCGGTTGCCGTAGGTGCTTTCCATGATCAGGATGTCGGCGCCGGCAATAATGGGCTCAGGATCCCGGATAATGGGGATGCCGGGCCTGCCGATGTCGCCGCTGAAGACCAGACGCCGGGATTTTCTGGTCTCTTCCTCGTCGATATCAAGGACAATATGAGCGCTGCCCAGCATATGACCCGCATCCATAAGGGTCAGGCGCACACCCGGAAACAGCTGGTGGCTGCGATTATAGCTTATGCCTACAAACTGCTCCATGCTTCTCGCCACATCGTCTTCGGTATAGAGGGGTTCAAAGGGCTTCTGGCCGTTTTTTTCGCGCCGCCGGTTGACGAATTCCACGTCTTTTTCCTGGATAAAGGCGCTGTCCATAAGCATGACCGCACACAGATCGCGGGTGGCGGAGGTGCAGATGATATCGCCTTGAAAGCCGTTGCGGACCAGGCAGGGAATCCGCCCGGAGTGATCAATATGGGCATGGGAGAGGATGAGCACGTCGATCTTTGTGCCCTGGCAGAATTCGCTGCGGTTGCGTTCAAAGGCCTCCTTGCGTTTTCCCTGGTACATGCCGCAGTCGAGCATGATGGTTTTGCCGCCCACTTCAAGAAGATGCTGGGAGCCGGTAACCGTGCGGGCTGCCCCGTGAAAGGTGATTTTCATGATGATGTCTCGTTAAGGGGGATTTGGGGTGTTTGTTAACCTGAAAAATGAGCCTTTAGGAGGAGCGACACCATACCATATTGGTATGGTGTCGCATTTTTTCTTTCATTCGGACATGCCTTCCGGCGGCTATCGTCTGCCGCTGAGGGAGCCAAGCAGACCGCGGACAAGGGAGCGGCCAATCTGGGAGCCGATGCTGCGCACCACGGTTTTGACCAGGACCTCGCTCACGGATTGCCGCCGGCTTGTCGCACCTTTGGCATTGCCGAAGGCGCCTCCGCCCAGGATGTTTTGTCCGGCCTGAAGAAGCTGATCGGTAAAGCCGACCTGTTCCTGAAGCGGCGGTGGTTCGGGAGCCTGCTGGGCGGAAGCCCTAGCCAGCAGCATTTCATGGGCAGACTGGCGGTCAACGGGCGTGTCGTAGGTTCCGGAAAGGGGAGAGTTGTTCAGAATTCGTTGTTTTTCCGTGCCGTCAACGGGGCCGATGAGAGAGCGGGGCGGGCTGAGCAGGCACCAGTCAACCATGGTGGGCTTGCCCTGGGCGTCTAAGGTCGAGACAAGGGCCTCGCCAATCCCTAGTTCGGAAATCATGGCGGCGGTGTCGATGGCTGGATTCTGGCGGAAGGTCTCGGCCGCAACCCGCACCGCTTTTTGATCCTGCGGGGTGTAGGCGCGCAGGGCGTGTTGAATGCGGCATCCCAACTGTCCCAAAATCACGTCGGGGATGTCGCTGGGATACTGACTGACAAAGAAGATCCCCACGCCCTTGGAACGAATCAGGCGGATGACCTGGGTAATCCGTTCGAGCAGGACAGGCGGGGCATTGTTAAACAGAAGATGGGCCTCGTCAAAGAAGAAGACCAGCCTGGGCAGGGCGGCATCCCCTCGTTCCGGCAGCTCTTCCATAAGTTCGGAGAGAAGCCAGAGGAGAAACGAGGAGTAGATTCTGGGATTGGATTGCAGGGAAGAGGCATCAATAAGGCTGACCACCCCGCGTCCGGAAAAATCGGTGCGCATCAGATCGCTAATCTTCAGCGCCGGCTCACCGAAAAAATATTCCCCACCGGCTTCTCGTAATACCAGAAGATTGCGCTGAATGGTGGCGATACTGGTGCTTGTGATATTGCCGTACTCTTTGCCCAGTTCCTGGCGGTGGTCGGAGAGCCAGATAAGCAGGGTTTGCAGATCCTTGAGATCGAGCAGGAGAAGACCCTGGTCATCGGCAACGGTGAAGGCGACCTGGAGGATGCCGCTCTGGGTCTCATTGAGGTTCATCACGTTGGCAAGCAGGATCGGGCCCATTTCGGAAATGGTCGTTCGCACCGGATGCCCGCTGCGGCCGAAAAGATCCCAGAACAGGGCGGGGCAGCCTTCAAAGGGGTGATGACTGATGCCGATGCGGGTAAGGCGTTCGCTGATTTTTTTGTGTTCCCGGCCGGGGCCGGCAATGCCGGAGAGATCACCCTTGACATCGGCCGAGAAGACCGGCACCCCCAGCCGCGAAAAGGATTCCGCCAGCATTTGCAGGGTGATGGTCTTGCCGGTGCCGGTAGCCCCGGTGATCAGGCCATGCCGGTTAGCCATTCCCGCATCAAAGAGGATCTGCTGTCCCTGTTTGTTTCCGCCAAGAATAATCTGCTGCCGGTCTGTCATGGGTGGATCTCCTTCAGGCGAATGTGGTGAAAGGGGCTGCCTGACTGCTCTTTGTCGGGAATTGATTATGGACACCTTGGTGCGATGGCGTCGCGCATTTTTACTTTACGAGGGGGAAAATGTAAAGATTCTCGTACCCATTCACTACCCCTGCGGCGCTGCTGGTTCTGTGCCCACCGCCCTTTGCAGGGTGCGAAGGGCAGCCTCAAAATTGAAGGCCTTGATATGTCCTGATATCTCGTCAAAGTGCCTGCCCAGGGCGATGCGTAGGATGGGGGCGGATTCCCTGAGCAGCAAGGCGGCTCGGCCATTGTCTTCGGTAAGCAGGGCCTCGAGCTCGCGGAGCACCTGTGCAATTTCATGGGGATCTGAGGGCTCGATGACGGCCTCTTCAGGTGCTTCTTCGGGCAGGGCAAGGATGGCTGCGTTGAGGAGCATCTGCTCCTGCGCCAGGGCCGTGATCATCTCCCTGATGCTGTCGGCGGGCTGCTGTTCTCTAAAGGACTTTTCCAGTTGTGCCGCGATGGACTGCACCCGGGTGGCGCCGAGGGTGGCGGCAACCCCTTTGAGGCCATGGGCGACATTGCGGCCATCTTGAAAGTTATTCTGGTCCAGCAGTTCCGCAAGGCGGGCGGCGTCATCCTTGTGGGACTGGGTAAACTGGTGGAGAAAAACGACATATTGACTCAGGTTGCCGCTCAGGTTTGCCAGACACAGGGTCGGGTCGAGTCCGGGAATTTGCTGCACTTCCTCGAACAGACTTTTGTCGCTGACCATCCTCTTCTCAGGTGCCGGAGAAGAGGAAATCCTGCATGTTTCATCCGGCAGCCATTTGAGCAGAGCGGCAAACAGGACGTCGGGGTTGACCGGTTTGGGAATGAAGTCATCCATGCCGGCGGCCAGGCAGGTCTGGCGGTTTTCATCAAAGGCATTGGCAGTCATGGCGAGGATGGGAGTCTCATTGCGGTTCGGCAGCTCCCGGATGGCCCGGGTTGACGTCAGTCCATCCATCTTCGGCATCTGCATGTCCATCAGGATCAGGTCATAGGCGGTGGTGCGGCATTTTTCCACCGCTTCGACCCCGTTTTCCGCCGTATCCACATCAAGACCGGCGCCGTGCAGCAGCTCCAGGGCGACCTCCCGATTGATGGCGTTGTCTTCGACCAGCAGCAGGCGGGCATGGCATTGATGGAGCTGCAACCTCGTCTTGCTCTTTGCCCAGGGCATGGAGGCGGTTAGCGGCTTGACTTCCTGCCCCATGCCGATCCGGGCGGTGAACCAGAAGGTGCTGCCCGCTCCCGGGGTGCTGGTAAAACCCGTCTCGCCGTGCATCAGATGGGCCAGCCGATGGGTGATGGCCAGGCCAAGGCCGGTGCCGCCGTGTTTGCGGGTGGTGGAGATGTCCGCCTGTTCAAAGGCCTTAAAGAGATGGGTCTGCTGTTCAGGGGTAATGCCGATGCCGCTATCCTGAACTTCAAAACGGAGCAGAGCCCAATCGTTGGCTGTCTCCAGCAGATGGGCGCGCAGGGTGACGGCGCCGTGTTCGGTGAACTTGACCGCATTGCTGGCATAGTTGAGCAGGGCCTGACTGAGCCGGGTGGCATCGCCTTTCAGCCAGAAGGGGGCATTGCCGGTATCCATGTGGATGGTAATTCCTTTGGCCAAAGCCTGCTCAGCAATGAGGGAATGGACATAGTCAAAGACAGAGTGGAGGGAGAAATCGGTCTGTTCCAGTTGCAGTTGTCCGACCTCAATCTTGGAGAGGTCCAGAATATCATTGAGGATGGTCAGCAGATGATCGGCGGAGGCATTGATTTTTGTCAGTTTGTCCTGTTGGTCCGGATCGATCTTGCGGCGCAGCAGGAGGTGAGTGAGCCCGATAATGGCGTTCATGGGGGTGCGGATTTCGTGGCTCATATTGGCGAGAAAAGCGCTTTTGGCCTTATTGGCACTTTCCGCCTGGGTGCGTGCCTCGGCCAGTTCGATGGTTCGCTTTTCCACCTGTTCTTCCAGATGATGGCGGTAGAGTTCCAGCTCCCGGGTCAGTTCTTTTTTGGCTGTGATATCTTCTTTAATCGCCATGTAATGGGTGATGCGTCCATCCGCCTGACGGATGGGGGTGAGAATCGCAAACTCGGTGTATTCACTGCCGTCCTTACGCTTGTTGGTGAATTCTCCGCTCCACGACAGTCCCCGGGGCAGCGACTCCCATATTTCTTTATAGATATTGGGCGGGGTCTTGCCGGATTGAAGGATGCGGGGGTTGTGGCGGATCGCCTCATCGAGGGTATATCCGGTATTGCGGACAAAGGCCTCATTCACATATTCAATGTTTCCATCCAGGTCGGTGATGACGATGCTTTCCGGACTCTGCTCCACCACCTGTGACAGGGTTTGGATTTTTTCCAGGGATTGGTGGCGTTCGGTGATATCTTCGCCGGAGCTGAGGGCCCCGGTTATCCAGCCGGAAGTGCTGGTAAAATAGCTGAGTCGCCAGGCGATCCGGCGCCGGCTGCCATCCCGGCACAGAACCTCATTTTCAAAATATTGCTTAACCGGCCGGTTTCCGCGCATGACCTCCTGGAAGACCGGGTACTCTGTTTCCATCCCTCGCGGCTGGGGCAGACAGGTTGTAAACCATTGGCATCCCAGCAGTTCGTTTTCCCTGTAGCCCAGCAACTCGCAGCCGGCGCGATTGATCATGGTGATCCGGCCCTCTGGATTCAGACTGACAATAATGGTCTGGACTGTGTCCAGATAGAGCTGATTGCGGTCCCGTTCCTGGCGGAGCTCGCTCTCCATCTGTCGGCGGGCGCTGATGTCCTCCACCACGGAGATGAAGAAATCCGGGGAGCCGTCGTCTTTCCAGGCTAGGGCGACGGTGAGCTGGACCCAGACCAGGGAGCCGTCCTGACGGATATAGCGTTTTTCCATGCTATAGTGGTCTATTTTTCGGGCCAGCATCTGCTCAACTTGGTGCAGGTCGGTGCTCAAGTCGTCGGGATGGGTGATGGCCTGAAAATTGGTCGACCGCAGTTGCTCTTCACTGTAACCGACAATTTCGCAGAACTTTTTATTTACCCGCAGCCAGTTGCCGTTTGGTGCCACATGGGTAATCCCCACCGCTGCCACATCAAAGGTGGACTGAAAGTGAATATTGCTCAGGCGCAGTTCTTCCCTTGCGCTTCTTTCCTTGCTGCCGTCCCGGAAGATGAGGACCACGCCAAGAATGGTTCCGCCGCCGTTTTTGATCGGGGCGGCGCTGTCGTGCACCGGAAACTCCCGGCCATCGCGGGCAATGAGCATGGTGTGATTGGCCAGGCCCACCACCATGCCGGATGTGAGGACCTTCTGCGCCGGGTCTTCTGCGGTCTTGCGGGTCTGCTCGTTGATGATTTTGAAGACGGTGATCAGCCCTTGTCCCAGGGCCTCTTGCTGTGGCCAGCCGGTCAGCCGTTCCGCCTCCGGATTAAGAAAGGTGATGCGTCCTTTGGAGTCTGTGCTGATGACCGCGTCCCCGATGCTGGCCAGGGTGACGGCCAGAAGTTGTCGCCGAGCCTCTGCCCGTTGACGGGTGCTATGGAGGATCTCGCTGAGCAGGCTTATCAGCAGGTTGTTAAAAAGGCTCATGACCCAGAGGATCACGTCGTGCTTGCGGGAGATGGCGAGACTGTCTGCCGGCTCCATCGCATAGGCGGAGTAGGCGGCGGCAATAACGGTGGCGGTGAGCCCCGGGCCCACCCCTCCAAGGATCGCGCTGAGGATCACAGGAAGCATGAAGAGGATGGTCAGCGGGCGTTCGCCAAAGGAAACCGAGATTCCTGAGCGGATAAAGATGACCGCCAGGGTGATGGTCACGGCAAACAGGTAGAACTGCCAGCGCGGCCTGGAAAACAGGGTTTTCGTTCCTCCCAGGCCGTCCAATGGGACCCTTGACGGATCCGGCAACCGCCGGAGCAGGCCATAAAGGAGCAGGGTGGTGACGCCGACAAACAGCCAGCCCTTGAAGGTGCTGGCGAGGATGATATGGGCCGGATCGGTGAATAGCTGGGAGGTCACTTCGTCGGACAAGAGAATCCACAAGGAGGCAAATACCAGATAAATGAGGACGATACGGTGGATCGAGAGGGTCCTGTCGGTTTCGTTTACAAGGGGGTCAACGGGAGAATGGGTTGGTTCCTTGGGCATGGGGTTCTCTTTGGGAAAGAAAGAAATCAGGCTTCTGCCTTGCAGTGGTGAGGAGCACTGAAAGAGAGAGATTCCTCCGTCTTTGACGGGGCGCTCTCGTTAGTTGTTTTCAGAATCGCTGTAGCGCTCGGCGATGGTCTGAAATTCGTTGAACAGAGAACGGTAGGCCTCGACCACATCGGGATCGAACTGGCGGCCGCTTTCGGCGACAATAATATCATAGGCGTCGGAGAAAGGCATGGCATCTTTATAGACCCGGCGATTGATCAGGGCGTCAAAGACATCGGCCAGGGCCATCAGCCGTGCCGATATGGGAATGGCGTCTCCCACCAGTCCATCGGGATAGCCGCTGCCGTCCCAGCGCTCATGATGCCAGTGGGCAATCTCTTTGGCCAGGGTCAGAAACTCCACCGGTCTGGTGATATCCCGTTCCGCCAGTTCGATGGCCTTGCTGCCTATCTCGGCATGGGTCTTCATGATTTTCCATTCCTCCGGCGTGAGTTTGCCGGGTTTGAGGAGGATGTAATCGGGAATGCCCACCTTGCCGATATCGTGCAGGGGTGCGGATTTGGTCAGGATTTCAATATTGGCCGGGGTGAGAAAGTCGGCAAAGCGGGGATGATCCTGCAGGAAAAAGGCAAGGGCGTGCACATAGCCCTGGGTGCGGCGCAGGTGGTTTCCGGTTTCCGGATCCCGGGTCTCGGCAAGATGGGCGAGGGCGTGGATGCTCACCTCCTGGATCAGCAGGTTTTCTCCCATGCGTCTGGCCACCTCTGCTTCGAGAAAGATATTTTGGGTGTGCAGGCAATCCCGGGCGTGTTTCAACTCCAGTTGGGTGCGAATGCGGGCAAGAACAAGGATCGGGGTGATGGGTTTGGTGATGTAATCTACCGCTCCGACCTCCAGGCCACGCAATTCCGCCTCGGCACTGTCCATGGCGGTGACGAAGATGACCGGAATGTTGCAGGTGCGGGGGGTGGCGCGCAGGCGGGTGAACACCTCATACCCATCCATGCCCGGCATCATTACATCCAGCATGATCAGATCCGGCATGGGGCTGGAGGCTGCTATCTGCAGGGCCTT
Source organism: Desulfobulbaceae bacterium (assembly GCA_009773475.1). GTDB lineage: Bacteria > Desulfobacterota > Desulfobulbia > Desulfobulbales > Desulfocapsaceae > UBA2270. The sequence continues at coordinate 62,427 of WSXV01000002.1, forward strand.
TTCCCCGGAGGTGGCAACCCGAACCCGGTAGGTGGGCTGGAGTAGTTCATTCAAGACCGCCAGGTTTTCAGGCGCGTCATCGACAATGAGGATGGTGGAGGGGGGCTTGTTCACCAGGAGATACTCCTTGGGGGGTGGGATTATTGACCCCGAGGCACAGGGGATGATAAGTAGAAATAGTACAACGATAAGATAAAATGGAATGTATTATTTCTACCCTGAAACCATTCGTTATCCAAGGGAAAAAGAAAGGTTTTTTGTTAGGGAGACCACTGGAGCCGCCCTGTTTTCTCAGCCATTGCACAGCATGGCATTGAGCCCGCTGGCGCGGCTGATGTTGCGGCTGACCGCAGCCTCAAAGATCTCCTGACTGCCGGCAATGATAACCCTCTCACGGGCCCGGGTCACGGCGGTGTAGAGCAGCTCCCGGGTGAGCAGGGGGCTGTCGGCGGGCGGCAGGGAGACCAGCACTTCGTCAAATTCCGAGCCCTGGCTCTTGTGGATGGTCATGGCAAAGACGGTTTCGCAGGCGGGCAGGCGGTACGGCAGGTAGGACGCAGGAGAGCCCTCCTCCCTTTCAAACCACACCGCAAAGGTGCCCGGTGCGGCAGGATCGGGCAGGCAGATGCCGATATCACCGTTGAACAGGTTCAGGTCGTAGTCATTGCTCAGAATCATTACCGGCCGTCCGGGATACCAGTGGCCGGTCAGGGACGACCCCGTGCCGTGCGCTCCCGGGATGGATTGACCGTCGGCGGCAAGCCTCTGCTCTACCTGCCGGTTGATGGTTTCCACCCCGCCTGCCCCTTTGCGGGTGGCGCAAAGCACCCGGAAGCGGTTGAGGGCCTTAAAGAGTTTACGAATGTCGTCTGTCCCTCTGGCTTCTCCGGCCAGGGCCGGCACTGCGTCGATGTAACACTTATAGCGGCTGACAATAAAATCCGTCATCACTTCCCGGAGCAGCTCAAGGCTCCCCAGGCCCTCGGCCATCACTGAATCTTCTGGCTCCCGTCTTTCGTCTTCTCGCTGTCTTCTGTCTTTTGGTTCCTGCCCGCCTATCATCCCCCATGCCCCGGCGCTGTCATTGGCGTTGATGGCCTGGGCAAAGGCGCTGATTTCACGGTTAAAACGGTAGCTCTTTCGGAGTGTCACCGTGTTGTCTGGAAGGGCCTGGATGCAGTCGGCCAGTACCGCCCCGGATTCCACCGAGGTCAATTGATCCTTGTCACCGAGCAGGATCAGACGGGCGTCGGGCTTGAGGGCATCCACCAGTTTACTCATCATGGCCACATCGACCATGGAGGCCTCATCCACCACCACCACGTCCCAGGGTAGGGGATTAGCGTGATTGTGACGGAAATGCGGCGAATGGCGGCGGACACCGAGTAACCGGTGCAGGGTGGAGGCGGTGGTGGGCATCCTGGCCTTGATTGGTTCGGCGAAGGGCAGGGTGGCAAGACCCGCGGAAAGGGACTCCCTCAGGCGCATGGCGGCCTTGCCGGTGGGGGCGGCCAGGGCAATCTGAACATCGGTGGTGCCAGTACTGAGGAGCAGCCCGAGGATGCGGGCAACGGTGGAGGTTTTGCCGGTGCCGGGGCCGCCGGAGATCAGGGCCAAAGACCGGGATAGGGCCATTTCTGCGGCTCGTCGCTGTTGGTGGTCGGCGGCTTCGTCTCCTGGAGTTGCGGGAGCGATGGGGCCAAAACAGGCATCCAATGCGGCCTGGGAGTGGCAGGCCATCTCTGGAGTTGCCCTTTCAGCCAGGGCCTTCAGTTGAGCTGCCAGCCGGGATTCGTAATGAAAGTAGCGTTGCAGGTACAGCCTGCCGTGCCAGAGGATGAGCGGAGTGGCAAGGCCCGTGGATACCATTGGGCTTTTGCTGAGGAGAAGTTCCTGGTCAGGGGAGACCGGCAGGCAGCTGTGACCGTCTGCCAGGGAGGCGGTGAGCCGCTTCACCAGCTGCTCGAACGCGCTTGTTTCCGTCTCCGGCAGCCCTGATCGTCTGGTCAGAAAGCGGGCAAACTGATGGTCCAGGGGAGAGAAGATCGGTTCATCCATTTTCTGATCCTCCATCGGAGTAGCCGTAAGGCATGGACGTCCCAAGGGTGGATGACGCGCCACAGAGGCAGCCCTCCAGTCGCTCCAGGGTGGCGAGGTCGGGCAGGTCGGCATAGACCCCGCATCCTGGATGGGCGGGATCCATGCCCCGCAGAAAGAGGTATTTCACGCCGCCGAAATGGTCGGCATAGGTGTAGTCGTCGATGACGGTTTGCAGGTAGCGATGGAGCATAAGGGTGTAGAGCCAGTATTGCAGGCCGTAGTTGTGCTCCCGCATGGCCCGTTCCAGACGCTCCGGACGATAATCGGTGAGGCGGTTGCCCAGCCAGTTACTCTTGTAATCCATGATGTAGTATTTCCCCTGATGGCAGCAGACAAGATCTATAAAACCGGCAAGGTAGCCCTGGAGAGTTTTGGGGTTGACTGCGGTGACGGTGGGCGATGCCGTCAGGATGGCGTTGAGCTGATTAGTGCTGCCGGGTGCCAGTCGCAGATAAAATGGCATCTCGCGGATGGTCTGCCCCTGATCCAGATCGGCCAGGCAGAATGGGGCGGCGGCGCTGACCGACAAGGGGGTTTGCACCACCTTGAGAAGCAGGGCGGCGAGTTTGTCGGGGCCCACCTCCACCCCGAACCAGGCGCATTGTTGGCGGATAGTGACTTCATAGTCGCTTACCTCCTCGGCCAGGGTGGCAAAGGGAAGTTCTTCCAGCAGGGCATGGAGCACATTGCCGAGGGCCGCGCCCTTGGGAAGATCTGGCAGGGGCGCGGCGGTGTCGGGGGGAGAGACGAGGGCAGGGTCAGAGGAATCGGGATCGGCATCGGGGGCGGCGTTGGCGTCAGCCGTTGCCGACCAGTCCGTCTTGCCGGACTCCTCGGGTATGGAAGCGGTCTCTGTCCAGCCGCTTGTGAGGGAGGAATAACTGTGCAGCAGCCAGTCGGTATGCAGGTTGTGGCCGGTGAAGCTGAGGGCGCGGAGTTCTTCCGTTGCCATCCCGCTGCCGCTGAAGCGCCCCGTCGCTGCCTGGTCTTCGGTCAGGAGCAGGCAGCGCACCAATCCGTCACCACTCTCCAGGGAGGCCCGGCGCTCGGCAAAGGGGGCGTCCTGATCGATGGAGAGCAGCCAGGCCAGGGCGGAATCGCGGGAGTCCGGGCTGCCTCCGTACCCCTTCACCTCGGCCCAGAAGGCATAACAACGGCAGCGGGCCCGGGTCAGGGCCACATAGGCAAGCCGCAACTCCTCCGCCAGTTCTTCCTGCAGGGCTTGTGCCCGGTGCGCCTCAAAGTCGGGTGATCCCAGATCCATGATCAGGGCCTGGTCGGTATCGTGGCAGACCAGGCAGTCCTTGGCGGATTTAACGAACCCGCCGCGATGCCAGAGAAAGGGACAAAAGACCACCGGGAATTCCAGCCCCTTGGCGCTGTGCATGGTGAGGATGGTGAGGGCCTCTTTGTCGCTTTCCAGGTGCAGCTCGGTCTCATCCTTCCCACGGGTGTCTTCTTTTGCATTTTTTTCCATGGATTGCAGCCATTGCAGGGTCTTGCCCGGGCCCATGGCGTTTTCGGTCTCGGCGGTCTGGAGCAGTTCCAGGAGGTGATGGATGTTGGAGATGCGTCGTTCCGCCAGGGGCTGTTGCGCCAGGTTGAGGAGGACCTGTTCCGTCTCCAGCAGTCTGGTCAGCATGGTCAGAATGCCCCGCTCCTGCCAAAGTTGGTGGTAGTCGTGGAAGCGGCCCAGCCATTGATCCACCTGCGCCAGGTCCTGCCACAGGGCATGGAGTTCCTGACCGCTCAGGCCAAACCAGGGACTGGTGAGCGCGGCCTTGAGCAGGGCGACATCACCCGGGGCGTTGAGGGCCTGCATCAGCATCCGCAGCAGTCGGCATTCATCGGTGCCGAACACCGACTGCTGACTGGCCATCACCGCCGGAATACCGGCCCGGGCGAGGGCGGTCTGGAACAGATCGGCCTGCTTGTGACTTCTCACCAGAATGGCGATGTCGCCGGCGGCAAGGGGCCTTGCCGGGGTGTCGGCGGTTTTCAGGAGGATGGGGCCGTTCGGTTGGGTTCCTGTCGGCGGGAAATCGGCACTGTTGTTACCCTGAAGGTGCAGAAGGGAGGCAATCTCGGCCACCACCGAGGAGACAATCCGGGCCGTGGCCTTGGTGGACGTCCAGCGGCCATCCTTGGACTCCGGGTCACCGTCCAGTTCGCAGTAGAGCATCACCGGCAGATCTTTGCCGTCTGTCAGCAGTTGTCCATCCTCGGCGGTTCTGGCGGGAAGCACGGGATGATAGGGGAGATCCGGACTGGCGAAGGCATCATCCCGCAGACTGAACAACTGGTTGACGGCCCCCACCAAGGCGGGATGGGAGCGGTAGTTGCGGGCCAGATTGAGGTGAATGTCCGCCTGCTGCCGGGCCTTGAAGTAGGAATAGATATCGGCGCCGCGAAAGGTATAGATGGCCTGCTTGGGGTCGCCGATAAGGTAGAGAAAATGGGCTGCAGGCTTGCCTTCCGCCTGCCTGCCTGAATGTTTCTGACCGGCAAAAAGCGCCGAGAAAATGGAATACTGGGCGTCGTCGGTGTCCTGAAACTCATCAATCAGGGCCACCGCGTAGCGTTCCCCAAGGATCCGCCGCAGCTCCGGCCCCTGGGAGCCCTCCAGACTCTGGGCCAACTGGCGGATCAGTTCGTCGTAGGAGAGCAGGTTTTGGCGGAGCAGGGTCTGGAAAAGACCGGTGCGAAGCTCACTCACCAGCCCCATGCGCAGGGCCAGGGTGATCTCCTGTCTGGCCTGATTCAACTCAGTGAGTTCCTGGCGGGGCAGGGGCAGGGTATCGATGAAGGCCTGTTTTTTCTCATCGCCGCTGTGCCCGCCGCCAGTCCTGAATTTATGGCCGTTGAGTTGTTCCCTGATTGCGTCGGGATGAAGAAAATCCATGGATGCAGGCAGCCGCCCGGTCTTGCCGCCGAGGAAGGCATCGATCTGCTGCCACCATTGGGAAAAATGATCTTTCAGCTCTTTTTTAAAGAGATCCCGGGCCAAGGCCTCTTCCAGCAAGGGGAGCAGGAGATGGGCCCGGGCCTGCCACCAGTCGGCCAGACAGCTCAGGCAGTGGTCAAAACCGGCCAGCGCCTCTTCTACGGCCAGCGCCTGTGGCTCAATGCGGGCGACCTGCTTTGCCGCCCCATCGACGCTTTTGGCTAAGGCCTCGGGGGTGGGGAATTTTTCGGTGATCAGGGCGCAGTGCAGGGCCGAGAGGGGATACACCGTGCGCCGCCAGTAATCAAAGACGACCTGATTGCGCTGGGCGGTCAGATCGGCGAGGAGTTCAAAGTCAAAGAGCTGCCCGCTTTCCAGGGCCTGCTCCTGGAGCATGCGCTGGCAGAAGGAGTGGATGGTGAACACCGGGGCCAGATCCATATCAAGGAGGGCCATTTCCAGCCGGTGGCGGGCCAGCTCTTCCGAAATTCCCTGCTTAGCCAGACCGCCGCGCCAGGCCGCAAGGGCCGGGTCCGCCCCTTGCTCCTCGCCGGGATAGAGAGGATTTTCGTCATCTGCTCCCCTGTCTTGCATCAGCAGTTCCCGGGCCGAAGCGAGGCGGGCCCGGATGCGGTCCCTCAACTCTTCGGTGGCGGCTTTGGTAAAGGTGACCACCAGAATTTTGGGCAGGGCAAAGTCAAACTCGGTGACAAAACGCAGTACCAGCATGGCGATGGCGAAGGTCTTGCCGGTCCCGGCGCTGGCCTCCACCAGATTGACCCCCCGGTGCAGGTCGGCGGTGGCGGCATCAAAGGTCTGTTCAGGGATGGTCATGATTTATCCTTTCCGGCCGCAAGAATCGGGCTGACAAAGGTTTCGCAGAGCTGCTCAAATTCCGGGCCGAGCAGGGCGGCAGGATCAATATCGCCGTAGAGGAGCGCCAGCTCCGGCTCCTGGCCCTTTTCCAGGCTGTTTCTGAGGACGGTTTGGGCCGCCTGCAAGGGAGAAGTCGTGGCCCGTGCTTTCGTCTCCTGCTGGAGGTAGGCCCAGGCCGGTTCCACCAGCAGGGGGCTGGGAGAGGCCGCACCCTGCCGGTAAATGACCAGCAGTTGGGAGAGATGAGCCACAGGGTCGGCCAGGGGGGCAAAAGTGAGGGCCTGGTCTTTGCTCAGCAGATGGGTGCGGCCGGGCCGCTCAGGATGGGCGGCAGCGGCAAGCAGATGATGAATCCAGGCGCGGAGCAGATCCTTGCCCTTGCAGCCACTGTAGCGGGCAAGGAGGATGCCGTTTTCATGGATGCCGCCAAGCTGGCCCATGAGCCGGACGCCCTCGAAGGTCAGGTCGATGGGCAGATCGGCGAGTTTGTCGCCCATATCCAGGGCCTGAATCGCCCCGGCAAAGGTCATCAGCTCCGGGATCAGTCCGTCAAAGGCAAGCCGGCCCGGGGCGCCCAGCATCCAGCGGCCTTGCGCCTGGAGTCTGGCAAGGATGGTGCCGGGATCTTGATCGTCGTCTGCGTCGTCCAGGCAGCTCTGCACCAGCTCCTGATTGACCAGATAACTGTCCAGCCAGCCCGAGGAAAAGGGCTCCGTTTCGTCGGGCAGCTCGGTGTCGGTGTCCAATCGGATTTCGAGGCGATGGTGGACAAACCATTTCTGGGGATGGGCAAAGAAGCTGAGGAGGCTGGCGATGTTCACCGTCACGGTGTCGCTGACTCCTGAGCGGGAGACGGCTTCACGGTCATCCCCGGGCAGGGTGCCCGTCCACCAGGGGACGGGGCTGTCAGGGGGGCTGGGCGGATGGCTCAGGGCTGCGGCCACGGTGCAGTTATGGTGGTTGTAGCTTTCGAGTCCGCTGCCATCGAAATAGCGGGGGGAGAAGGGTTGCAGAGGATGTTTGACCACCGGATCAACAATTGCGTAGGCCAGCCTGAGGGTCTCCACCAGTTCGCTGATCAGCACCGAGGGCGGAATGGCGGAGCCGGTGTGGATGGACTGCCCCACATGGCTGAGATAGAGAGACTGGCGGGCCGAGAGCAGGGCCTCCAGGAACTGGTAGCGGTCATCGTTGCGGCGTGAGCGGTCGCCGGGCCGGAACTCTTCGGTGAGCAGGTTAAAGGGTTGCTGGCGGTCGGTCTTGGGGAAGACGCCATCGTTTAAGCCCAGCAGGCAGACGGCCCGGAAGGGGATGGAGCGCATCGGCAGCATGGAGCAGAAGGTGAGCTGGCCACGCAGAAACCCGGCGCTGCTGCGGCTCTCCGAGGCGGTACTGTCCAGCCAGGCGCGGATTACCTCGATGGGGACATCATGCTGATGAAAACTGCCGAAGCGCAGGGCAAGGTCGCTCAGGATCTGGCGCAGACGGGCCACATCATCGTTCATCTCGGGCCCAAAGAGGGCGTCGGCCTGGGCCTGTAACAGGGTTGACCAGGCGGCCAGGGGGCGGGGCCGGCCCAGGGCCTCGGCGGTCTGGGTGAGCAGCTCGACGAACTGGCACAATCCGCCCAAAGGCCGGGCCATGCTCCCCTCAATGTCGGGATAGGGAAGGATGCCGTCCACCGGCGCCTCCCAGTCCATGGCATAGCCCAGCAGAAGGCGGTCCAGTCCTGCCCGCCAGGTGATCTCGGCCATGGGCGGCGCGGCATCCGGCGCTGGAGTGATCAGGCCAAGGGTCGAGAGCTGATCGGTGGAAAGCCCCCAGCGGATCCCGGCGCTGGTGACCCAGTGGCGGATCAGCTCGATGTCGGACTCGCTGAGATTGCCGAAGGTGGCCGCGATCTCCGGGGCCTCCAGCAGATCCAGAACACCGCTCCACGAGCAGCGGCTGACGGCCAGATCCAGGAACTGGAAGAAGATATTCAGGACCTGGTTCCGGTGACGCAGACTGCGGTCGGCGATGGAGTGCTGGATGTCGTGGAAGATGGCCGGGATAATGGCGGCGTACTCCTGGATGTCGGGGGCCATAACCACGATGTCGCGCAACGCCATGTCGGGGTTGTCCTGGAGCCAGCGCAGGATCTGATCCTTGAGCACCATGATTTCCCGCACCGGCGAGTGGCAGGAGACCATGGTCAGGGATGAATCCAGCGGCATTGGTTCAGTTGGATGAGTCCCGGTCCAGCCGCCGTCGAGCAGATCGGATTGAAGGCGGTGGAGCAGGCAGGGCGTAGCAGAATCAGTAAAATCGGAGACCCCTTCGAGCCTTGACCCGGAGGCTGGATTGTGCGCCATGGAGGAATGGGAAAAATTGAGGGCTGACCCTGACTGCATGGGGTCTTCAAAGCTGTCGGTGTCGATAAGCTCGTCAACCCGCTCCAGAAGCATGGTCTGAAAATCCCGGCCCTGCCTGCCCAAGGCATTGAGCAGGGGGTGGACTTCCGGGTCAATATCGGCGGCCTCCTGACCGTTTTTCAGCCGCGCCAGACTCTCACGGATCAACTGTCGTTTTCCAGGAATGTCGGCCCAGTGATTCTGACAAGGCGAGAGGAGATAGAGATGGACATCGCAGTGGCGGGAAAGCCCGGCCAGACAGTCAAGAAGCAACGGCGGCATACTGTGCAGCCCAAAGATGGAAAGACGCGCCGGCCAGGGATGGCCAGGTAAGCGAAGCGAAGCGGAGACTCCGAGTGTCGCGGACGTAAGCGATGGCGCACGAGCGACCGACGGCAGAAACTCGCTCACATCCTCCTGGCCGTGCAGGCTTTCAAGGAACAGGTGGAGCAATTCGCCCCGGTGCGGGCTCTGCTCAAGGGAGTCGCGCAGTTGCTTCCAAATCGCCATCTGCCAAAGCTCGGCCGGATTGGTGGTGCTGGTTTTCCCCACCTGCCAGCCTGCCAGCATCTCCGGGCGCATGATCTGATACTGGTCAAAACAGTCGGCCAGCTGCCGGGCGAGCTGATAACGCTTGAGGGCGCTCTGTTCACCGCTCAGGTAGCGGAGAAGCGGGGCAAAGGTTGGGAGGACTACCGATGGAAACGGTCCTTGTCCATCGCCTTGTGTCTGCCGGACCATGGCATGGAGCTGGGCGTCGATGCGCCAGGCCATGGCCTCACGGTTATAGGCATCAGGGTTGATCATAAGCCCGAGCCGGGCGGCCATATGATCAAAAAAGCGGGTGGGCAGCATATAGTCAAAATTGCACCACACTGGCAGGGCATCGGCCAGCCGCTGGGAGAGCATCCGCTCCATGCCCTGACTCTGGATCAGGAAAATCTCGCGGGCAAACAGGTCCCGGCGCGGCTCATGGCGCAGGATGTCCACGAGCCGGGCGAGCAGATTTTCAGTGCGGTTAGAGAGATGGAGATAGAACATGGGCTCCAGAGTTAGGTCGTTATTTGGGAAATTGCACCGAGGCTAATGGTATAGGATGATTCGCAGGGCATCTGGTGAGTCAAGTATAAGTCAAGTATTCAGTCAAGTGGTTTTTGATTCCATGCCTGACGGCGATTACGGCGCGTCGTCGCCCACCAGTACCGGCCTGCCCTCTTCCCAGAATACAGCATATTGGCTAAGCCGATTTTTCTCCGCCAGCGCCTTGGTGACCGCCTGTTTCAGGGTTTCCAGGAGTATTTTGGTGTCTGGCGGAAGGGGTGCTGCCTCGGAGTCGGGGGTATCCAGGTCAGCGTACCGGGCCAGGTCTTGATAAAGATCCAGATTGAAAATCGACACCGTGTCGCCTTGCTGCTCAAAGACCAACTCAGGCTCGGCGCCGCTGTTTAGAAAGCAACGGCTACGGTGAACCGCATTACCATAGGCGCTGAACAGGTTGCGCAAGCTGGCGGTAAAACGGCGGGCGAGATCTTTAGCCGGTGGCGTGGTACCACCGTGCGCCTCCCGTTCAGCGACCCGGAGTCTAGCCATTTCCGCACTGGGCAGGGCCAGATAGATCAACTCCACCTGCCAGCCCTGGTCCCGCATCCGCTCGATTAAGCGGAGAAAGGCGCGTTCGGCCAGGGTGACCTCAAAGGCGAAATCCTCGCCATGGGCAATATGCTCCTCCACCTCCAGCACCAGACGCATGCCCGCTATCAACTCCGGCTGCGAGGCCTGGACAGGCACGCCGGCGGCGATCAGGTCGGCATCAATAAAATGGGTGCAGACTGCCACCCGGGGCAGGAACTCCAGGGCCAAGGTAGTTTTGCCCGCGCCGTCAGGCCCGGCGATGATCCAGCAGGTGGGCATTAGCATGTCTCCTTGTCGATGGCGGCCAGATATTCCAGGGCGGCCTGTTCGCTTTGTTCGATGGTGATTTCCACGGTTCGTTTGGCGGCTTCGAGCAGGGCGTGGGCCTGAGGGCGGGCGGTGTCGACACGAGCGCTCATGTCATGGATTTTTTTTTGAATGGAGTCCGAGGTGAGACAGATTTGAAATTGTGCAATATCGACTGGGTAAAGCTCAATTTGCCCGGATGAATCCCGTAGGTATTTTTCAACCTGCCACTGCCCAGCGGTGGGAACGATAAGCTCCATGCGGCTCGGATCGATGGACTCAACACCCCGGGCAAACAGGGTGTCGGAGCCCTCGGCGTTGCCGGAACGGAATCGCGCCTGCGGGAAGGCCTGGGCGAGAAGGCGACCCAGTGCAATCAGCGCGGCCTCGGCGGATGGCGGAACAGCGCGCGTGCCTTCGAGGAGAATGATCGGGGCTGGCTGCTGTGCAAGGTGTGCCTTAAAGTTGGCGTAGTCCATGGGGGTCGATGGTGGCGGGTGGTTACATCCCGATCTCAAACATCCCTTCCAGGTCATGGCGGGAATAGGCCTTGAAGGCGAGCATGGTCTCGGATTTGAGAATGGCGCTGATGGCCAGCAGTTTTTTGGTCACCAGATCGGCCAGATCTTCATTGGAGGCCACTCGGGCGATGGCGATAAGATCGTAGTTGCCGCTCACCGAATAGACCTCGGAGATGCCTTCCATGGCGGCGATTTGTTCCGCCACTTCGTTGATCTTGGTGCGTTCGACGTTGATCAGGATGATTGAGGTAACCATGCTTGTCTCCTTGCTGTCTTTGATTTTTTGATTGAGAAAAGGTCTGAAGATCAGGATGAGTCTAAAAACGGAAGTTGAATTTAAAAAAGGCGGCGTAATCTCTTGTTATGGCCTGTGTTCCCTCACTCACATTCTCCCAAATGGAAAGTGCGATCCGTTGCCGTTGACCAGCCGGTTTACCCCCAGGAGGTTGATAGCGGAGTTCGTGTACCCGCTGGAGAGCCGATTGTGTTTTGAGAAATAGCCACGACTTTTTGTCATTATCGTGCAGAAAGTCGGAATCCTGGGCAGGCCATAAGGGGGTATCGTCTCGTCTGTTCGCGGCTATCGCAGGATAAGATTGTGCAGTTCATTGCGGTCATCTTTCCGGGCCGGAAAATGGGTCTTGAGGATTTTCCCGGTCTCGGCAATGGCCGCGCAGATGGCCTCGCACTGGCGTTTTTCCTTGATCCCGTCAGTGATCAGGGTGACAATCCCCTGCCATTGTGCCGGATCAATGCGGTCGTTGACGCCGCTGTCGCCCAGGACCCAGACCTTGCGTTCAATCAGGGAAATGAAGAGGAGGATGCCGTTGGCCTCTCTGGTCTTGTGGAGTTTTTCCGTGAAAAAAGCGGTAATGGCCGCCTCTTCAACCTCCGCGTCAATCTGTTTTTGGGAGAGAAAGAGCCGTTTGAGCCAGGAACAGCGCTGGATCAGTCCATAAAAGAGCCCATAGAGCAGGATAAAGAGAACGAGAAATATCCAGACATTCTGGGAGCCCATCCAGAACAACCCGCCGATAAGCGGCATAAGCAGCAGGGCTAGAGGGAGGGCCAGCACGCTTGCCCCGTAAATCATGGCCACCGGATAGGAGTGGCTGGCGGACACCACCATCGGCACGATCTCGCCGGAGGTCTCCTGCTCCACCTGTTGGACAAGGTTGGAAATTTTGTCCTGTTCCGCCGGGGTAAGAAATTTTTGAGAGAGTGTTTGCATGATTACCATCGTCCTGAGGAGCCGCCGCCGCCAAAGCTGCCGCCGCCTCCGCTGAAACCGCCCAATCCCCCTGAAAATCCGCCGCCTGAGCCGCCACCAAAGCCCCCGTATCGGCTGGACATCCCCGCTCCTGCGGCGGCGCTGAATTTTGCCGCGATCAGGCCGAAGAGAAAGCCCACGAGTGCAAGACCAATGATTCCGGCTATTCCGACTCCGAGGAAGGTTGCGCCGAACACACCGGCGATCACCGCCCCGACGCCTGCAGAGAGCCACGGAATTTTGGCCAGGATGCGGCCAAGAAAGGAAAAGAGGATGAGCAGAAAAATAAATGTGTTGCCGGAATCACTGGTGCTGTTTGGATGGCGATTGGTGGTGGCAGGGGTGAACTCGCCTTTGGCGGCGGCAATCATGGCGGTCAGGCCGTCCATCACCCCCTGATCGAAATTCCCCTCTTTGAACCTGGGGGTGATGATATCCCGGATGATTCGGCCGGTGATAAGATCCGTCAATTTTCCCTCCAGGCCATACCCGACTTCGATGCGCAACTGTCTGTCATTTTTTGCGATGAGAAGCAGGGCGCCGTTATCAAGCTTCGCCTGTCCCGGTTTCCACGCCTCCGCCACCCGCAGGGAAAAGTTTTCCAGCGATTCACCCTCGAGGGAAGGAACGGTCAGCAGGACGATCTGGGTGGATTCCGCCGCCTCGAATTGACGAAGCATCTCCTCCAGTTGGCGGGCCGTGGACGGGGCCAAGATCCCAGCATAATCGTTGACCCGGCCCTTGAGCGCCGGCACCTCCAGGGCCACTGAGGGCTGGACGAGAAGAATGAGAATGGTCAGGGCGAAGAGCAGGCCTGAAACCATCGTTTTAGGGAGATTGCAGCGCATGGGATCAGAAGTTCACCTTGGGCGCGGTCCTGGCTGCTTCATCGGCCTTGAAGTATTCCTTTTTGTCCAGGTGCAGCAGGATGTTGTTGGTCAGGCTTTCGGGAAACCTCCGGATGGAGCCGTTGAAAAGCTCCACCGCCTCATTGTAGCGCTGGCGGGCGACATTGATCCGGTTTTCAGTGCCTTCAAGCTGATTCTGCAGGTCAAGAAAGCCCTGATTGGCCTTGAGATCCGGGTATTTTTCCACCACCACCATCAGCCGGGACAGGGCCGAAGAGAGTTCTCCCTGGGCGGCCTGGAGCTGTTGCATGGCGGCCGGGTTGCTGAGATCGGCGGACGAGAGCTGGATTGAGGAGGCTTTGGCCCTGGCCTCCACCACCTTTTGCAGGGTCTCCTGCTCGTGGGCGGCATACCCCTTGACCGTGGCCACCAGATTGGGGATCAGATCAGCGCGGCGCTGAAGGGTGGATTCGATGTCTGCCCAAGACTTGAAGACGGCCTCCTCCTTCGTTTGCAGCGAATTATAGCCGCAGCTGGAGAGGAAAAAGGGAAGAAAGAACAGGATGCCGAGATGAAAAATTCGTTTCATGGGAACCTCTTGAAGGGTGTGGTGAAAAAGCAGAGTGGAAGGGGGGGAAAGTCGGATTCCTGAATGTCAGGCGGAATCAGCGGGAAGTCTGAATCCCATGAAGCCCATAATTTCCACTGTGGATGACAAAAGAAACTCTACGCATTGAACAGAGCATTGTACCTGAAAGAATACAAGAAGAGTATCACAAAGGGCCTGCACCTTTCAACGGTTAATCCATGTTGAAATGGAAGCAGCCGGGGACAATAGCTGATGATTGGGAGCAGAAAGGAAAGAATTAGCTGGCCGAAGGATCTGACGGCTATGGAAAATATAAACTGAAAAAGCTTAATGTTTAGAGCTGATTACTTGTGCCAAAAAAAATCAGGTCGACCGGAAAGGCGACCTGATTTCTCAAAGGGATTGTACCGTTGAAAGGAAAAAGCTGTCTTTAAAAGGACATGGTGAAGACGGCATCCACGGTGAATCTGTTTTTTATCAGGCTCTCATCATCGTTAGTAAGGGGGATCTCATAGGCGGCACCAAGATCCAGCCATTTGTTGATCCGGAACCGGGAGCCAAGGGCCATGGTCACCAGGTCTTCGTTGTCGTCATTGTGTGCGCCGCCAAGATTGATGATATCGCAGCCGTTAAAGGTGGTGATCGCGGCCAATAGATTGTCCTGGGAGCCAGTGGTATTGTTTCTGTCGCCTGAATTCAGGACATGAAAATGGTTGAGCTCGACAAGGGGCCTGATGATATCGGTGACGGCATAGCTCAAATTCCAGGAATCATAGAGCAGGGTGTTTTCTTCATCGGTATCGACGGGCAGGACCAGACCGACGGTGCCGGAAAACTGGAGTTTGTCCCAGCCTTTGAGGAAGAGCACGGAGGGAGCGAGATTGCCGTCGCCGTTGCCCTGAAAGATGTCATCGTCGCCCACAGGGGCTTCATAGACCAGACGGCCGGTCATGATAAAATTGTTCCTGGGCTCATAGATAAAGGAGTACTGAAGGCCGGCCGCAATATCCGCCCAGCCGTTTTCATCATTCAGGGTATGGTCCGGATCGACGTCAAAATAGCCGTCTTTGACCGCCACCAGGGAGAGACGCTCGTTAAAGGCATAGCTCAACTGGACTGCCATACCCGTCACATCGCCGCCCAGATTTACGTCCCCAAGAGTTGTCTTGATTTGATCCGGCAGTGAATGATAAATCATGATCGGGCGGACCATGGTGACGTTCCGTGCATCGCCGTTATAAACGGGATTGCTCACCGGCATACTGTAATCAGCAAGATTGGTGGCTGAGCCGACTTGTGGAACCATCAGCGCCGAACATGCCAGGACGCTGGTCGTAAAAAGGGTGGTTGAGATTTTTTTTATCATTTTTTTCTGCTCCTGTTGGGTGTGAATCAGATGTCCGAATCCCATGGATCTAGACCGCCGGTACTGATTACAAAGGGATCTCTCTCAATTTAAACTAATTTTATTGGGATGTGCGGGTGGTGGTGGCTGTTTTTTGTAATGATAATTGGTCTGTATTCGCTCAGCACAACTTTTCATTGTCGAAAATACTCTTCATAAGAAACCCACCTAATAAGTATAAATTTTTTAACAGAGGAGAGTCAAGTTTTTTTTACTTTGGGCTCAAGGGCGGCAGGAGCAGGTTGTGCAAAGGAAGAGAGGGTGCAATCGGGTCATTCTTATTTCCATCTCTAACACAAATTTCATCAAATCATGGCGTGATCCTAAAATAACATCGGTAGAATTACCCATCATGCTGGTATCTAAACCGGAATGGAATGCGTCGATCCATGATGGCCTGGCGGCTCCTGCATCACCTCACACTTTCCCCTTTACTCTGGTGAAAACATGCCTGTTTCTCTGCTTGCCTTAGAAGAAGCTTCATCCCATAACCTGGAACATCAGGCGGAACAATTCCGGAAAGAGACCCTGGTTCATCTTCAGCCCCATCCTTTCAGTGCCCTGGACACCACGGTGGGGGTGGAAAATGAGTTCCAGGCGGCGGTCATCGGTCAAAAAGAACAGGTTGATCTGCCGCTTATTATCGAGCAGTCCAATTATTTTCAGAACCTGGTCAAGCGAGCGGCCCGGGGTGATATGTCGCTTGCCACCATCAGCGATCTTCGCCATTTCCTCAATGAAAATGAAGGGCGGATCTGGGAGAACAGTTGGGTTCGCTTTCCCCGGCATCTGCTCTCCCGGCATGCCGAGACCACCTTGCAGCATGACCTGCTGGCGGATAAATCCTGTTCGGCTGGGGCTAGACGCACCGATTGTCATCGTTTTTTATTCCGCCAGGAGGGTAAAGAATGGCTGCGCATTCCGGTGAGCTACCTGCTCAAACTGGCCCTTGCCGATGCCATCACCAACGGCGAGGGATGGCCTGAGGCGACGGGCAGCACGACTGCCGGCAGCAGTCGGCCGGAGCTTAACTTCCCTCTTTTTCTCCAGATCGGCAAACGGCTGATGGCGCATCTGATCAGCGACAATACCTCACCGGAAATCACCTCCTTTCTCGTGACCGGCTCGCAAAACGGCGAGCTGCCCGGTCGAGAGGCCGCAAGGGAGACGGCCAGGAGGTTTTTTGTGATCCAGCTTCTGGTGCAATACGCTAATCAGCAGTTTGCATTGCAGAAAAACGGCCAGACCTGCCATCTCTATCTCGCGCCTAATCCCCCGTTGCGCCAGAAACGGCTCAATGACCTGGTCTCCGATGCCTTCTACCGCGAGCTGTTTCTCAATCCCTGCCTGTCCGGTTGGGAGCAGGGAGAGGAAAAAAACCGCTATATGGCCCTGTGTCATCGAACCCTGTCGCGCAGCCAGCTTAATACCATCGCCAAACTCAAGGAAGCAGGCATTGTCACTAACAATCTGGTGGTGCTGCCCAATACCTCCAACACCTGCCTGGCCAATAACGGCACCCATATCACCCTGGGCAGCAAGGTGCTCAGTCGTTGTTATGGTGATCAGTCCGGCCCCTCCGGAACTTTGCATGAAAAGTATTTCGGCGATCTGGTGATCAAGATCGTGGAGCATTTCCTGCCGCTTTTTGTCACCACCGTCTCGGCTGCTCCCTATCGGCTTGGTTTTAGTGATTTTCATCCGGAAAAGGCGCTGGGTTTTCTCCCCCACGAGCTTGATTACACCCATCTGCGGATGCTCTGGCGGCGCTGGAAAAAGAAGGCGGAGGTGCGATTCTGCGGGCATAGCTTTACCCCCATGGGACCGGAAAAGGTGGATCGTTTTATCAGCCGGGTGCTGCGACTGCGTGGTGATTATATCCCGGACGTCCGGCTTATTGATTATCTGGTGGCCCTGCAGAGTGTGGAGCAGAGTCCGGCTCTGGACGGGAGGGTCGGCAATCAGGAGCGGCTCAAGAAAGATCTGACGGAGATGGGCGTCTTCGATACCAGTATGGCCATGTATCTGCCCTACCGCTTACGGGAGCATGCCAAGATGCATTTTTCCGGTTTTGAAGGTCGGCACTATTCGCTCTTTCCGCGCCTGCTGGGGGACATGACCCTGGCCGTCAACCTGCAGACCATTGTCACCGCCATGGCCTACCACTGGGTGGCAACTGGCGCCGTCCGGCATCATCACATCCCCGATGATCCCTTTATCGAGAGTGAGCGGCGGCAGATCTTTTTTGCCACCTCCATTGGCCTGCCCACCTTCTTTGTCCACGCGGACAGCAAAAACCATCTGCTCCGTCGCATCCTCAGCCGGGTGCAGGGGCAGCGCCACAGCCGCCGCTATAAGGGCTATATCCGGGTGGGGATTGCTGATTATCAGCAGGCCTGTCTGCAAACCATCAGTGAAGAAGGTGGCTGGCTGCTGGAGGCCTCCGGGGTCAAGGAGGAACTGGCCTCGATGAAGGCGATTCTGGTCGGGAATTCGAAGACCGCTGCCGGGCGGATGACCAAAAATATCCTGAAGAGCAATGGGCTTCGGGGCTGGGCCATGGATGTGGACGCGGGAAAATTCAATCAGGCCGCAGAGCAATATTACCGCACCACCCTCTGGAGTGATCACATGGAGGAGGGACTGCGGGTTCTTTCCAAAGATGGGCGTCTGTTTGATCGTGAGGGGAGCCAGGTTTCCGGTAAAATGGGACAAATTGTGACCGGTGGCTGTTCCGTCTCTGAATATATAGACCGGTTTGGTTCCAGGGTCATCACCGGTAAGGCCACGGCCGGGGAGATTCAACGGTTAATTCTGCTGTCCCTGCTGATCATCGAAGAGAAGCAGCGGCAGCAGGAAAAGGTATCATAAAAAAAGGAAAAAATATGCTGCAACACCAATATATTGCCCGGGAGTCCGGGGAAATCTGCACTGAGAAGCTGCTCGGCGACCGCTCCATCAATCTTCTCTACAGTCGGGTGCGGGAACATGCCCCGGCCATGTTCAAGGCCCTGACGTCGGGCCATATGTCCAGCCTGCTTGGCTATCTTCACTTTAATATGGGGCTGGATCAGAAAAGGGGAAAAGGGTTGGATCTTTTGGCCAGTATGGGCGCCGACTGGCAGGAATGTGTTGATCCCCCCCATGCCTTTGATACACCGCGTAAGGTCTTTGAGCGCAAGATCAGATACTGGGAGCTGCGTCCCATGGAGGATGATCCGCTGGTGCTGGTTTCCCCCGCCGATGCCAAGGTGCTGATCGGCACCCTGACCACCACTCCGCAGTTGTTTATCAAGGAAAAATTCTTCAGCCCCGGAGAGTTGCTGGATGATGCAAGACCCTGGCTCAAGGAGTTCCAGGATGGTGATTTTGCCATTTTTCGCCTGACCCCGGACAAGTACCACTACAATCATCTGCCGGTGAGCGGGGTGGTGGTGGATATCTACGAGCTGGAGGGCCGTTATCATTCCTGCAATCCAGGCGCAGTCATGGCCATCGCCGGCTTGTATTCCAAAAACCGCCGTATCGTCACCATCATCGATACCAATGTCATCGGCGGCTCCCAGGTCGGGCTGGTGGCCATGATCGAGGTGGTGGCGCTGATGATCGGTGATATCGTCCAGTGTTACAGCACGATTTTCTATGATACTCCAAAGCCGGTTGAAACGGGCATGTTCCTGCACAAGGGAAGCCCAAAGAGCCTCTACCGGCCGGGCAGCTCCACTGATATTCTGCTCTTTCAACATGGCACCATGGATTTCAGTGAAGATCTGCAACACAACGTTAAGCGTCGTGACGTGCAAAGCCGATTCTCATCGGGCCTGGAGCATCCTCTGGTGGAGACCGACATCAAGGTGCGTTCCACCATCGGTAGATCACGAAGGGTTTAGAAGCATAGTAATAGTGGACAAATCACCATGACCGAGCAACTCTTTCTGGGAATCACCGGCCTCATCTTTGCGGCCCTTTTTGTCTGGGGCTTTCGTGTCCTGCCCCGGGAACGATGGCAGATGCTGGCCGCCATTCCACTGCACAAGGAGGAACAGGGTCAGTGGCGCGCCCTGAATCTGACCTATTACGGTTTTCTCCTTGCCGGCGCCACCGCCATTTCCTCTCTGTATGGGCTGATTCTGCTGCAGAGCACGTCCATGTATCTGCCCGGCGTCATCGCGGTCTTTCTGCTTATCTTTTCGGTCAGCCTGCCCGCCGCAAAAATTCTGGCGCGCATCGTCGAGAAAAAACTCCACACCTTCACCGTTGGCGGCGCCTTCTTTTGCGGCCTCCTCTTTGCCCCCTGGGCCATTGTGGCTGTAAATCTGGTGCTCCGACTGGCTGGTGCCCCCGAGCTTAATCTACTGGTGGTGCTGGCGGCCCTTGCCATCAGCTATGTTCTGGGTGAAGGCTTAGGGCGGCTTTCCTGTGTGAGTTATGGCTGTTGTTATGGAAAACCGCTGAAGGAAAGCAACTGGCTGACCCGCAGGATCTTTCATCGTTTTTCCTTTGTCTTCACCGGGGCCACCAAAAAAGTCGCCTATGACGGGGGCCTGGAAGGAGAAAAACTGCTGCCCATCCAAGCCATTACTTGTGTCCTTTATACGGCTACGGCCCTTTTTTCCACCCATCTTTTTCTGCAAGGCCGCTATGCCGCCGCTTTTCTCCTCAGTCTGATCGTGTCTCAAGTCTGGCGTTTTTTATCCGAAACCATGCGCGCCGACTTCCGGGGATTCGGGCGCATCTCCGTCTATCAGAAGATGAGCCTGGTTGCCGTGCCGTACGCCATTCTCATCGCCTGGTTTGTCTCGGCCGCCGTCTTGCCGCCACCTTCCATCATCCTGGGCCTCAGTATCTTGACCCAGCCTCTCCCCATGATCGGCCTGCAACTTCTCTGGCTGAGCATCTTTTTGATCTTTGGTCGGAGTACTGCCACCGGTTCCACCGTCTCCTTTCATGTGGTAAAAACAGATCAACCCTGAATCCAGGGCTGTTCCCTGTTGGATTTTTGTCTATCGGTGCGTCAATTACCCCGTGCCGCATCCCTTGGTATCAATTTTCAATGGCGAACAAACATGTTGAGACATAAAATTTCATTTTCGTCATGTGATGCGCTACAATAAAAGAAAAAAGCCCGTAACTATCCAGTAGCACCCCATCTGCTTCGTCATCGGCCTGCTCATGGACGAACGAGTACACTTCGCAGGTCTCTTTCTCGCATATGGGGCACTACTGAATAGTTACAATGCGTGGTTTTAGGTTCTTTTCCGACAATAAGCTGGATAGTTACAAAAGCCCGATATATTGACAGCCGCGAAGCCGCAATTGAATAACAGCTTTTCAGAACCCTCTTCTTCATTCCTGATGTAAGCGACATTGGGCCATCATCCATGGCGGTTAGTCAGGGAAGTCGAGCAGGGCTGGCAAAATTGATTGATTGTTTGTTCGATATTGACCAGCAGGGTGAGAATATCATGCAAATAAAAATTTCAAGAAAGCTTGAACCGGCGCTGGCCTTTAATCTTGTGAAATTTTCCTTGCAAATCTTTGAAAAAGAGCTCAATGAATTAACGATTGAGGAGTATCTCGAGGTTTATTTGCAGGCCAGCAATGAGTTGATCCTCTATCAAAAGATTCTTCAGTCTGAGGCGGCCTGTGGCGTGGTGATTCCGCAAGCTTTGATTCATAAGGCCTATGACAGATTTCAGGCAGAGCACGGTGGGGAAGAGTACTTTCCCCGCCATTTGCAGAAAAACAAATTGAAATCAGTCGATTATTTAACCTCCCTGGGCAACACACTGAAGGTAGAGGCGGTGCTCGCCCGAGTGGCATTTCATGCGGGGCCGGTCGGACAGGGGGAGATAGAGGCCTATTATAAAAGCCATCAGAGCGCCTTTGCGTTGAGTGAGCAACGGAGTGCCCGGCATATCCTTTTCAGTACTGAACATTGTTGTTCGCATCTGTCGGAAGATGCCCTACCTCGCCGAATATCGTCCTTGCATGCCCGTCTGCAGCGGAATCCGCAGACCTTCAGTCAGGAGGCATTGCGACACTCTGACTGTGTGACGGCCTCATGCGGCGGATATTTAGGACGGGTAAGCCCCGGCGAACTCTGTGGCGCTCTCGATCAGGCCCTTTTTCAAATGGCGGCAGGTGAGATCAGCCCTGTTATCCAGACGGTTCAGGGGTTTCATATCCTCTACTGCGAGGCTGTCCATGCCACCGGAATCGCTGAGGTCCATGGCCGAATTCGACAGATTTTGACCCAGAAAAAAAGAACCTTAGCCTGCCGGGCCTGGCTCATGGACCTTTTCCGAGAGCCCATAAAAAATCTTCCATAAAGAATTTATCACATGTCTCAACCCACGGACTCAATGTCGGCCTCCACCACGATTCATCCCTGTTTTGTCACCAGGACAATAGTCCAAGAGAAAGAAGGGCGAGAGGAGCAGGTCGAGATTGTCGAACTGGTCAAGCGCGGTCAAATCCTTGCCAATCTGGTGAAAGTAGATAATTCGCCTTCCACCGCGACGGAATCCCCCGAGAAACGCCAACCTGCTAAATCGGTTATCTTGCTTCCTGGCCAGCATACGGCCCTTTCAGTCACCGGTGATTCCCTGCTGGCCACTGTGGCCGGGTATCCCAAGAGCCAGCACAACCATACCGAGACTGAAGACACCCTGATCATCTCGCTTACTCCTCTGGTCACTATCAGTCATGATAAGATGGAGGCGAGTCTGACCCTGTATCCACCACTGCCTCGTACTGCTCCCATCGAACTGGACGAATTGGTGGAGTTGCTCCAGCAGGAGGGCATTCGCTACGGCTTAAGTCCTGAAATTTTGCAGGATTGCTTGCAGCAGAGCAGGGAAGAAACAAAGGTTGTGCATGAAATCCTCATCGCCAGGGGCTTACACCCTATCCCCGGAGTGAATGCCAGTCTGCGCACGGATGTGGAAATGGGCTCTATCCCAGGGAAAATACTGGGCGACGGCAGGATTGATTTTCATGAACGCAGAATGTTCATCGGGGTTCGCAAGGGCCAGCTGATTGCCACCAAGGTGCCCGCCACCAAAGGAACTCCGGGTGTCAATGTGCTGGGAGAACCCATCGGCCAGAAAGAGGGGCAGGATCTTAAAGTCAGCGTGGGCGAGAATGTGCTCTATGATGAACAAAGCGGGGAGATCCGGGCGGCGAAGCCGGGCGTGCTTTCGATGGTGCAGAATGCCATTAAGGTGACCTCAAAATTGACGATCCCCGGTGACGTTAATCTGAGTACCGGCAATATAGATGCCCGGGATGCGGTGGAAATCGGCGGAAGTGTCCAGTCCGGGTTTCAGGTCACTGCTCTGGGAGACCTGGTGATCAGTGGCGGGGTGAGATCGGCAACTGTGGTATCACAGGGCAATGTGCTGGTCAAAGAGGGGGTAACCGGCAAGCAGACCACCATGCGGGTAGCAGGCGATGTGGATGTCGTCTTTGTTGAACAGGCGGCCATCACTGCCGGGGGGACCGTGATTGTCCGGAAAAATATTTATTACAGCCAGATCTTTGCCGGTGGTGATATCCTCTGTCAGGAGGAAGGCAGGATATTCGGCGGTGTCACGGTTGCCGGTGGCAATCTCCGGGTTGGTCAGGTGGGTTCGGATAATGCTGCTCCAGCCCTTATTGCCGCCGGGACCGATGGAAAACAGTATCTCAGGTACGAGGCACTGCATCAGGAGATTGAGGAAAAAGAAGATGAACTGGAGCATGCCCTGCAATTGCACGGCCATGACAGTGGTTTACCCTTTCACCTGACCATGAGCGAAGAACTGGAAGAGCTGCACCATGAGTTGCACCAGTTGAATCTCTCCACGGATAAAAAGGCGGATAGTCCGGATGAGCTTGCCGCAAAGCTGAGGAGTAGAATTATTTCTGTGTCGGGTCTCATTGTTGCCGGCACTCAGATACGCATCGGTAATGTGACAACCGTGCTGGAAACAGCCATGACTGCAAGGAAATTCATTCTTTCCGAAGATCTGCAGGATATTATTTCCTTTCCCCTATAATGGCTGGGAGCGGAGCGCCATTGAAGTGAAGGTGTTGTGGGAGAAAGGCTGAGGGTTGAAGATTGAAGGCTGAAGAAAAATCAGTGTAAGATTTAGATTTCTCTATATTCGTTTATTGAACTTCAAGATCAGGATAGAGCAAATATGTTTGTAAAATTATGGATGCAGAAGGATGTTGTGACGATCTCCCCCGACCAGACCTTGGCTGAGGCCGATGCGATGATGCTGCAGCATCACATCAGGCGACTTCTGGTCATGCAGGATGGAGAGCTTGTCGGCATTATCGGGAGAGAAGACGTGTGGAGAGGGATTCCGGCCAGCTGCGATGAAAATACCAGGAAAATGGCGGCTTCCAGTAAGGTTCAGGCCTATATGAGCCAACACCCGATTACCGCCAATCCCATGGATCCCCTTGAGGATATTGCCCTCGAGATGCGTCGTAACAAGATTGGCGCGATGCCGGTTCTTGAAGATGGCCAGGTCATCGGCATTATTACCGAATCCGATATTTTTCGGGCCCTGGCAGAGATCCTGGGCGCCGGCAGAAACGGAGCCCGTGTCGAGCTGAAAATAGGCCAGGACATTAAAGAAATCCTGCAGATTGTTAAGCTGTGCAAACAGTTCAATGTCAGGATTATCGCCATCTCCCTCTATCAGGATTTCACCCCTGAACATCAACTGCTGACCATCCGCTTTGAGGGTGACGAGCTCGATGCACTGATTGATGCCCTCTGGCAATCAGGCTGTCAGGTAAACAGGGTCATCCGTTGTGATCCCACTGAAAACGATTGAAAGGCAGAAGCAGCCTTCAATTCATGTTTTGTTGTTTTGACAATGGGTATGGCCGAGCCTCCTTCCAATGTGACGGGGAAGGATGATCAGAAAGGACTGACAACCTTGTCGGCACTGACCAGACTGTCCATCAGTTCGAACATATTGGTGGATTTTCCCACCAGAGGATTCTTACCCAGTTTAAAGAAATCCAGACAAGTACCGCAGGATAAAATCTGGACCCCATTTTTTTCCAAGGCCTGTAGGGCTTCCAGGGCTTTGCCGGGAGTGGCCACCAGCCTGACCCCGCCATTGTAAAAAAGGATCCGGCTGGGTGGGGGGGAGATTTCCTTGATGGTGCTGATATAGGTCTGCAGCAGTGCCCAGCCCAGCTCGTCGCTTCCCCGTCCCATAGTGTCGGAACCAATGGCATAGACCAGATTACAACGAGGTGCCTGTTTTTCTGGAATGGCACACTGGTAATCAGCTTCGTCAAAGGGGGCACCTTCCTTGGTATTCTTCTTTGCTTCTTTCTCCTGTCCTGCCGAAAAATTTAAAAGAAAACACCCATCCTCCAGAGTCAGTGTCTCTATCTGACAGCTCCGGCTGTGACCAAAACGCAGGACATTGTCCCGGGATGCCTCGTTGTCGACCAGGATGGCAAAGTTTTTTTCACCTTGCTCCAGCGCCTCCTTCGTTCGTAATACCGGTTGTGGACAGGCCAGCCCACGACAATCTATCTGTTTCATAATAACCTCACTTGAGAATAGGAGAACCATTGGAGGTTCTTGAAAATGTGAATTGAGGGGACGGAATTTTCCAGTTTGTGGTAAATCAGTGTGTTATGGATTGCCGCCTGTGCGAGAATGACGGCTCATGGACATCCATCCTTATTTTTATCCGAAAATAATCTGTGAAAGATACTTATCCCGTTCATCGGGGTTAGCTGTTAACAACGCAATTCTGTCCCTGACATGCGACAAGACTTCTGGCTAAAATAATCTATGAAGTTCTATTGATCAAATAGATAATTTCTATTCAAAAAAAACTTTGTATGGTAACGGTACAGAACATTGAAAGAACATGAGAGCCATACGCCTCTTTGACCGTCGAACAGAATACAATACAAGGAAACTCCATGGATCTGCACAAATTGGCCGTCTATTGCAAGGTCATCGAATTTAAAAGTTTTACCAGGGCTGCCGAGGCCATGTTTCTTACCCAGCCCACTGTCAGTGAGCATATCCGTGCCCTCGAACAGGAAACCGGACAGCATCTGATTAATCGCCTGGGGCGTGAAGTCAATGTTTCGGAGGCCGGGAATATTCTTTACTCCTACGCCAGGAAAATGCTCCATCTGCAGCAGGAGGCCCTGGAAGCGCTGGGGCATTATTCGGGAAATCTGGCCGGACGCATGGCCATCGGGGCCGGCACTATCCCCGGAGCCTATATCCTGCCGGAAAAGATCGGCGCGTTTAAAAAAACGTATCCTGATATCAATATCACCCTGCGCATCGCCGGTTCTCGAACCATTGCCGGTGAGATCCTTTCCGGGGAACTTGAAATGGGCATTCTGGGGGCGCAGTGGCGGGAGAGCGGGTTGGTCTGGCGGGAGATCTTCAGCGATGAGTTGATTCTGGCCGTGGCCACCGATCATCCCTGGGCTAAAGGCCAGGAAATAACGATGAAACAACTGGCTGCTGAGCCGTTTATCATGCGCGATCACTCCTCCGGGACCAGGCGGGCTGTGGCCAAGATTCTGGAGCAGCACGGGTTGAATCCGGCCCATCTCCATGTGGTGGCGGAAATGGGAAGCACCGAGGCGATACGCCAATCGATCAAGGCATCCATCGGTGTTTCCATCCTTTCCTCGCAGGCCGTCCGGGATGATATCGCCCATGGCAGCCTGGTGGAGGTTGCCATTCAAGGGGTGAAGATGGTCCGCCCTTTTTATATGGTGACTCGCAAGAACAAGGCCATTTCTCCCCTCTGTACGGCCTTTATCGAGAGCCTGATTGCCGGCCTCGAACCCTCTGTCTCCTGAAAAGCCTGAATCAGAAGGTCTCTTCCTCGGGCAGAATGCGGACCGCACCTTTGTCGGCGGAGGCCGCAAACAGGGCATAGGCGCGCAGGGCCGTGGAGACCTTGCGAACCCGGTCGGTGGGTCGAAAGGCCTGCTTTCCTTTTCTTTCTTCCTGCTGTCGCCTTGCGCTCAATTCCTCCTCTGATACCAGAACATTGATGGTTCGGCCCGGAATGTCAATCTCAATGCCATCCCCATCCATCACCAACCCTATGGCGCCGCCGGCTGCCGCCTCCGGAGAGACATGGCCGATGGACAGGCCTGAGGTGCCGCCGGAAAACCGACCATCGGTGATAAGGGCGCATTCTTTTCCCAGATGCACGGATTTAAGATATGAGGTGGGGTAGAGCATCTCTTGCATCCCCGGGCCTCCTTTAGGTCCTTCATAGCGGATAATAACCACGTCACCAGCCTTGATGGCACCGCTGAGAATGTCCTCGCAGGCGGCTTCCTGGGAGGAGAAGACTCGTGCTGTTCCTTTGAAGTGAAAGATTGAAGGGTCAACCCCGGCGGTCTTGACGATGCATCCATTCTCCGCGATGTTGCCATAGAGAACAGCCAGGCCGCCATCCTTGCTGTAACAGTGGGTCACATCACGAATACAGCCGCTAGCGGGGTCGAGGTCCGGCTCGGCGTACATGGTGGTTTGTGAACCCATGATCAAATTGCGTCCATTGGAGGCAGGGGCGCTCAAATAGAGCTGCCGGGCCGCATCCCCGGCCTTGCCCCCTGCCAGATCCCAGCTTTGCAGGGTTTCCGCCAGGCTCGCGCCATCAGCCCTGGATACCGAGGTGTCCACCAGTCCGGCCCGCGCCAGCTCGCCTAAAATCCGGATGATGCCGCCCGCCCGATTCACATCTTCCATATGATAATGGGAGGAGGGGGCGACTTTGCATAAGTTGGGCACCTTTCTTGAGAGGGCGTCGATATCGGCCATGGTGAAATCCACCTCGGCGGCATGGGCGATGGCGAGCAGGTGGAGGACGGTATTGGTGGAGCCGCCCATGGCGATATCGAGGGTCATGGCATTGCAAAAGGCGGCACGGGTGGCGATGTTGCGGGGCAGGACGCCAGCATCTTCCCGCTCATACCAGGCCTCGGCCATTTCGACAATCCGTTCGGCGGCCCGGACAAACAGGCCGACCCGGTTGCTATGGGTGGCGACGACGGTGCCATTGCCGGGCAAGGCCAGCCCCAGGGCCTCATTCAGACAGTTCATGGAGTTGGCGGTAAACATCCCGGAGCAGGAGCCGCAGGTGGGGCAGGCACAGCGCTCAACCACATCGACCTCCGCATCCGAGACGGCCTGATCTCCGGCCATGACCATGGCATCCACCAGATCGTAGCGTTTGTCGCCATCTACTCCCGCTTCCATGGGCCCGCCGGAGACAAAGATGGTGGGAATATTGAGGCGCATGGCCGCCATCAGCATGCCGGGGGTGATCTTGTCGCAGTTGCTGATGCAGATCATCGCGTCCACGGTATGGGCGTTGCACATGTATTCGACGCTGTCGGCAATCAGTTCGCGGGAGGGCAGGGAGTAGAGCATCCCGGCATGGCCCATGGCAATCCCGTCATCAATGGCAATGCTGTTGAATTCAGCGGCAAAGCAGCCATGTTGGGCGATTTGTTTTTTCAGCTGCTGGCCGATCTCGTGCAGGTGCACATGGCCGGGGACGAACTGGGTAAAGGAGTTGACGATTGCAATGATGGGTCGACCAAACTGTTCTTCGGTCATGCCGTTGGCGCGCCAGAGGCTGCGGGCTCCGGCCATGCGACGGCCGACGGTGGTTGTTGCGCTGCGTAAAGGAATTGCCATTTTTTCACCTGGGAGAAAGGAAGGGAGAGAGGGGGGAGGCAGGAATATATTTGTTGCTCTGTTTTGAGGTTTATCCGTGATCTTCTCTCATGATTTGTGAAATCAATTTGAATTTCTGATTCCATTTCCATCAAAATCGTGCCAATATACTCAGAAAATATACTGGATTGCCTCGTTGATTGCACTTCCTTTTTCTGGAGAGAACGCCGATGAAACAAGCAGAGATTGAATACTGGATTACCGCCATGCTCAGCTCCCATGAAAATGTCTCGGATCTGAATCTGACGGTGGGCAAACCCCTTCAGGTCGAGGCCGCCGGTGAGCTCATGCCGGTTCAGGTGCAGCCACCGGTTCGCCGGCTGACCCCGTTTCAGACCGAGGTTTTTGCCCTGAACCTGATCGGTAACAATAAGCGGCTGCTTTCCGACCTGCTCCACACCGGTTCCTGCGATCTCTCTTATTCCCTTGGCGACAAGGCCCGGTTTCGGGTCAATATCTTTTCCCAGAAAGGATATTATTCCATTGTTCTACGGAAACTGGAGACGACGATCCCCACCATTGAGAGCATGGGCTTCCCTTCTGTCTTTCATAAAATCGCTTCCGAAAAAAATGGTCTGGTTCTCTTTACCGGGGCTACGGGCAGCGGCAAGACAACCTCCCTTGCAGCCCTCTTGCACAAGATCAACCATGAGCGTCAGGTCCATGTCGTCACTCTGGAAGACCCCATAGAATATGTGCACCCGCACGATAAGGCCACCTTCAACCAGCGCGAGCTGGGCAAGGATTTTGATAGCTTTGCCTCTGGCGTCCGCGCCGCCCTGCGTCAGGCTCCGAAGGTTATTCTGTTGGGCGAGATGCGGGATCGCGAGACCCTGGAGACAGCCATCGCCGCCGCCGAGACCGGCCATCTGGTATTATCGACTCTGCATACCATTGACGCCGGCCAGGCCATTAACCGAATCCTTGCTTTTTATGACCAGGAGGAGCAGGCCCAGATCCGAAATCGCCTGATTGACACTGTGCGCTGGATTGTGGGACAACGGTTGCTGCCCAAGGTGGTCGGTGGACGGGTGGCCGCCATAGAGATTATGTGCACCAGTCTGCGGGTCAAGGATCTGATTATGAATGGCGAGCGGGATGAAAAAACCTTTTACAAGGTGCTGGAGGCCGGCTCTGCCGTGGGGATGCGTAACTTTGATCAGCATATCGTTGAACTCTACGACCAGGGAATTATCACTGAGAAGACCGCCATGTCCTATTGCAGTCAACGTACCGAGGTCGCAAGAAAGCTCGACACTCTCAAGGCGGCCCGAGGTGAGTCAACGTCCACCCTCTCCGGGCTGGCCATGGAAGAGGAAGAGCAGGAGCGGCGCTGGTAAAAGGGAGACAGAAGGAAGAGGTTGGGAGAAGAAAGTCCGGAAATTATACCAAAAAAGAGAGCGCAGCCATGATCGTCACTTGTCCCCATTGTCAGAAAAAACTCAAGCCCAGCGTCAAGATTGAAGACAGCCTCAGAGGACTTGGACCTGGAAAATCCCTGCGAATCAGCTGTCCGCAATGCGCCGGTTCAATCCTGCTGGATGCCGGCATGCTGGATTCGGATATGCCCTTGCACGGAGGCAATGTCGCAGCCCCGGCAGCTCGGACTCCGGTGACGCCCCCGCCGCCGCCGGATCTTTCCGCGTTGAATACCAGCCAGTTAGAAGGCAAGGTGATGGTGGAAGATATTCCCAAGGTCTTGATCCTGATGCCGGATTCTTCCGATTACCGTCTGGTGACTTCGGCCATGGAGGCCCTGGGCTATCAGCCATGTTTTGCCGAGTCGGCGGAAGAGGCCATGGAAAAGATGCAATTTATCGCCTACGCCAGCGTGATTCTGCACTCCGGCTTTGAAGAGGGAGGCTTTGAAAAAGGGAAGTTTCATCATTTCATGCGTGCCATGAACATGCATAAGCGCCGTTTTATCTTTTATATTCTCATCGGGCCGGAATTCCATACTCTCTATGATTTGCAGGCCCTTTCCTGTTCCGCAAATCTTGTGGTCAATGACCGCGAACTGGCCCAGCTTGCGATTATTCTCCGCACCGCCATTCCCCAGTACGAGGCCATGTTCGGGGCGATCATGCAGGAGATTAACGCCCTCGGGTAAATATGCGGATGATGATGCAAGTAGGAAAAGGATCGAGGAAACCGTGAAAAATCAGTATCGCAGCAGCGACGCCCGCCAGTGTATCGACGCCCATCCCCATTGCCATCCGGATCTGGCCTTGCGGGTGTACACCTCCCGGCTTATCGGCCAGGAGACATCGCTGGTCCTTCATGGTGGCGGCAACACCTCGGTCAAGGCGACGGGAACGACCCTGCTCGGCGATCCGATGGAGCTGCTGTTCATCAAGGGCAGCGGTTGGGATTTGGCGACCATCGAAGCGCAGGGCTTTCCGGCCCTGGATCTTGCCTATCTGCGGCGCCTGCGGGTTCTGTCAGGGCTGAGTGATGAGGAGATGGTCAACCAGTTCAAGACCCATATGCTCGACAGCAGCGCCCCTGGTCCCTCCATCGAGACCCTGGTGCATGCCTTCCTTCCCCCCCGTTTTATCGATCATACCCATGCCGATGCCATCGTCACCCTGACCAATATGGCGGATCCGGAACCGCGCCTGCGGGATATCCTCGGGGACAAGGTCGCCATTCTGCCCTGGATCATGCCGGGTTTTCCCCTGGCCAAAGCCCTTGCCGAGTGTTACGAGACCCATCCGGGGATCGAAGCCATTGTCCTGCGTAACCATGGCATCTTCACCTTTGCCGAAGACGCCGAGACTGCCTATGGCCGGATGATTCACTACGTCACCCTGGCCGAGGAGTATCTTCAGTCCCGGCAACCGGTGAGCTCAGTGCTGCCGTCAGTGGGCACGGACGGGAGGCTTGACGGGGCCATGGTTCTGCCTTTGCTGCGCGGCGCCCTGACCATTGATCCCGCCGCTTCCGGCGGCATTCCGCCATTTCTTCTCCATCTCCGCGACAGCGAGGGCATCCGGCAATGCCTGAACCGGGACGATGCCAAAGACCTTTTCAGCACCGGCGTGCTCACCCCGGATCATGTGATCCGCACCAAAAATTATCCCCTCTGGCTTGATCTGCAAGGCTGTGATGAAGTGCAGGCCGCCCAGACCATTGGGACTGAAATGGCCGCCTATGAACAGCGTTATCGCCACTATTTCCAGACCCAGGTCAGCGCCAAACAGTTGACCCGTATCTGCCTTGACCCTAAGCCGCGGGTTATCCTGATCCCGGGCCTGGGCATTGTCACCGCCGGGGTTACCGAAAAGGCGGCCATCATTGCCGCCGATATCGCCGAGCATACCCTGCTGGCCAAGGTCTTGGGGGCCGCTGTTGCCCCGTATCAGGAGCTGGGCCAGGAGCATATCTTTGATATGGAATACTGGAGTCTGGAACAGGTCAAGCTGAAAAAGGGTAAGGCCCTGCCGCTTTCCGGTCGCAGCGCCCTGGTCACCGGGGGCGGTGGTGCCATCGCCTGTGGAATCGGGCGAAAACTGCTGGCAGCCGGCGCCCGGGTGTTTCTCTCCGATATAGACAGCGAGCGTCTGCAGCGGGTTTGCGAGCTGCTGGGGCAGGAGTTTGATCCGGCGCTGATCAGCGGCATCACCATGGACGTCACCGATGCTGCCTCTGTATGCCGTGGTCTGGAGACCATTGTCCTTGCCTGCGGGGGCCTGGATATCCTGGTGCCCAATGCCGGGCTGGCCCATGTGGCCACCCTGGAAGAGCTGGACGAGGTTGCCTTCCGGCGGGTGCTGGAGGTGAATCTGGTGGGAGCCTTTCAGGTGATCAAGGCCGCCATCCCCATCTTCAAGCGTCAGGCTCGAAGCGGTCATATTCCGGCCCAGATTATCATCAACAGCTCCAAAAATGTCTTTGCCCCGGGCGCGGCCTTCGGTGCCTATTCGGCCTCCAAGGCCGGTGCCCATCAACTGGGCAAGATCGCGGCCCTGGAGCTTGCTGCCATCGGTGCCCGGGTCAATATGATTAATGCCGATGGGATCTTTGATGATCACGGCATCTCTTCCGGGCTCTGGGATGTGGTGGGCCCTGAGCGTATGCGCTCCCGCAACCTGGACCCTGCCGGCCTCAAAGAGTATTACCGCAACCGCAATCTTCTCAAGACCGAGGTCCTGGCCGATCATGTGGGCAACGCGGTGGTCTTTTTTGCCTCCGGTCTGACGCCCACCACCGGTGCCACCCTGCCCGTGGACGGCGGCGTGGCGGAGGCCTTTCCCCGCTGATCCCCCGACCTTTATCCGGCGGGAATAAACCGGCGGATGTGTTTTTCCACGTAGCTTTCCGGTAGGCCCGCATCCCGCAGCCCGTAATTGATCCGGGCAATATAGGCCGCCTCCGGCGCCCCTTCCTCGCTGACCGGATCAATATAGACCAGGCTGCTGAGCTCACGTTCCGCCATCCTCACCGTGCAGTCCTGCTTTTGATACAAGCCCGAGTCAACCTCTTCATAGGCATCCAGATTCCGCTCATCCATCTCCGTCAGGGTATAGACAACTCCGTGCACCGCCTCGTTTGCTGCAACGGCAAGGGTGGCATAGCCATGGCGATTGATCAGCCAGCGGTAGCCGGACAATATCCCCAGGCCGATTCTGCTGTGCCCAGGACATCGACTGTTCATCTGGGCGAGCCACATGTTGGAGCCGTAAGCGAAATAGAATCTCATGTCCGGCAGGCCTCCCAGCCCAGCATGGCCTTTTTGCGCGTGCTTCCCCAGCGATAGTTGTGGATTTCTCCGGTTTTGAGGATGACGCGGTGACAGGGGATTAAAAAACCGACGGGATTGGCGGCCACACCATTGGCCACGGCCCGAGTGGCGGCTGGATGTCCAAGGTATTCGGCCAGTCCCTGATAGCTGATCATGGAACCCCTTGGCAGGGTGAGCAATGCCTGCCAGACCTGGAGTTGAAAACTGGTTCCTGAGAGCAGCAAGCTCAGGGGCTGTTGACAGGCATCTGTGTCCGGTGCGAAGATCTGCCGGATCTTCTCTTGTTGCCTCATCGTGTCATCAGCAATCAGGATTGCCTGGGGCCAGTGGTGTCGAAGTTCGGCCAGACACTTCCCCTGCTGTCCTTCATCAACAAAGGAGAGATGGCAGATCTGCTCCCCGCTTACGGCCAGAAGACAGGTGCCGAAGGGGCTGGGATAAAGGCCATGGCTGATGGTCAAGCCTGCTCCCTGTTGCCGGCCTTGTCTGGAAGAAAGGGAAGCATGGCGCTGGAGCAGCGAACACCTGATGTCACAGGCATGGGAACGTCCAGCCAGGGCCTGTAGCGCGGGGTTGGCACCGGTAAACAGCTCTGCGCTTTCTGCCAGTTTGCGGCGGATGTGACCTGGGCTGAGGGCTTGCAGGAAGCGACGGAGATCCACCCCTGCCCAGCGTGTAAACAGCTGGTCGATGGCCAAAGGACTCAAGCCCGATCTATGGGCAATGATCGTTGCTGCTGCTGCTTCACCATTGTCTTGATCCAGGGTGTCGAGGACCATGGCAATGGTCTGATATTCTATCGGATTCATATGGGGTTCCAGCTCCCAGGGAAAAAGGGGGGAGATTTACGAGCGCTCTTTTTTCACTGAATTTATCATATATGTCACCGTGAGACGAGATTTTTTGAGAGTGGTGTTAGAAGCGGGCGATGGTGCCCTTGTCAATGCTGGACGGCTTTATCATAGAAATTTCCTGTTTTACATACGAGCCAGTTCCTATTAATGACTCAGGTTGATTTGTATCTGTCGGCTGCCTTTAAGGGGCTGCTCACGAAAAAATTAACCCCGGAGAAAAATGATGAAAAGAAGAATAGCGCTGCTAACGTTTCTGGTGATCGGATTGTTCAATATGTCTGCCCTGGCGGATGCGTTTAACTATGTCAAGGCCGATGCCTTCAAGCAGTGGATGGAGTCCGGCAAGCCCATGGTGCTGGTGGATATCCAGACAAAGAATGAATTTCCGCTCCATTATTTCAAGAATTCCATCGAAGCCAATGCCTATCCAGTCGACACCGATGAACAGCGAAAGATGCTCGATTCCGCAGTCACCGCTGCCAAAAAAGCGGGTACCGATGTGGTCGTCATCTGTCCTCGAGGTGGCGGGGGTGCCAAAAAAGCCTATGATTATCTCAAGACCCAAGGCGTTGCCGAAGAAAAGCTGTTTATTCTTGAGGGTGGCGTTGAAAAGTGGCCCCATAAGGAGATGCTGCTGAGCCGTTAATCACGATTGTCCTCTTCCCTTGAGTTTCTACCCTTGAGAGAAGAGGACAAAAGATGCGCAGGCGTTATGCTGTTCACCGTCGCATGAAAGCTTAATGCTGCTTAACTCCCTAATAGATTGATGATTTATGGCGTCAGCTATTAATTTGTTGACACCATAACGACCATACGGTATTAAGCCATGATCATGATGTCATGAAGGCATCGGGGATGGGAAAAATGAAGAATATTTGGATGCAGGCCACGAAGGCTTGGGCTTAATCGCCTGAGATTTGTGGTTTTTTTTTTGCGTATTTCAATTTGCATTCAAGCCGGCACCTTCGTTGCCGCTCGCTTGCCTTCCCGGTGTCAACTTGAATGCTTCTTGGAATTTAATGGTAGTTGTTATTCCTCATTTCAAATAAAACGAGCTTGACCTTGTCCATAAAAATATGCATTATAGACGGTCAGGGCGGCGGTATTGGCGCCACCCTGATCAAGTATATCAAAGAGGCCTACGGTGAATCGGTGGAGCTTATCGGGCTTGGCACCAACGCCATTGCCACCGCCCAGATGCTCAAGTCCGGTGCTAATAAAGGGGCCTCCGGTGAAAATGCCATCTGCCGCACCGTGTACGAGGTCGATTGTATTATCGGGCCCATCACCATTTCCTGGGCCAATTCCATGCTGGGCGAGGTGACACCGCGGATGGCGGAAGCGGTCACGTCCTGCCCGGCTGTGAAGATCCTGCTGCCCCTTTCGCAGGAGCGCATTGAACTGGTGGGGGTTATCAAAGAACCTCTGCCTCGTCTGGTGCAGGCGTTAACCGCTGGAAAACTGAAAGAGGTCATTGAATTATGTGTGAAGCAAGCGCGTACCTGAGTAAAGACGGCGAAGAACAGCTACTTATGGAATCAGTGGACATCATTGAGCCGCAGGGTGAAAATGTTTTCCGCCTGGTGGGGATCTTTGGAGATCAGAAGATCATCCATGCCCGGATCAAGCTGATGAACCTGGTGGATCACCGGATTATCTTTGAGGAATAAAGAGGCCGACCCTGAAAAGGGGAAAGAATTTCGATTGAGTGCAAGGCATGCTTTTTCCCGCAGGTATATTGCTCATTGAGCGAAGAGTACCTTGCAGGTTCAGCGCACGGAGATTGAGCAAAAAAAGCAGTTTTGTAAAGTTGTCTTGACTTTTTATTCGGGACACGGTGTTCGCCCCTACCTATGAGATTACTGAAGTAGTCTTTTTTACAAGGTAACCCCACCACATATCTTCAGGGATTAAAATCCCTGAGAGTTATAATCATGAAGCCATGAAGGCTTTGATTCTGTTTGACAGAACCAAAGCCTTCATGGCTTTTTTTTTTGCTCTGACACCTGATCGCAACCTGAATTTTAGGGAGATAGCATGCTTCTGCCCATTAATCTTGCAGTCTTGGCCTGGAAAGAGAGTTAGCTGAGTCCGGAGCTTGCCATTGCTGGCATATCAAGGATGACCTCGGCAAAGTAGTACAAGACCTGGCGGATCCCCTGGATTAGAAACGCCGAAATCAAAACGACTGAAATGAGTATTCAAGCCTATGATAAATGGATCCAAACGTATTGGCAGAAAAATAATTCTGTTCCGTCTCTGGTTTGTCATCCATGGCCTGCTGTTGATGACTTTTCTGGCTGGAACAACTTCTGCTGGAGATGACAAAGGCAACCCGGAGGGCGTAGCCCTGAATGAGGTGGTGGTCACTGCTGAAAAAATTGAGGAGTATGTCAAGAATCATCCCCAGGACATCAAGGTCGTGCAGCGGCAAGAGATTGTTGAACGGAATTTATCCAGCATGGAAGAAATTCTCAAAACCATGCCCGGGGTGGAGGTGTACAGCTCATCGGGGATTGGGTCACGTATTTCCATCCGTGGGTCAGGGCGTTCGAGTGGTGTTCTTGTGCTATTAAACGGAAGGCCGCTCAACTCCAATCAGTATGGTAGTCAGGATTTGAGTTCCATCCCGGTCGATCTCATTGAATCGGTTTCTCTGTTCAAGCCGCCCGTGCCGGTGTGGCTTGGGCCGGGTGGCAGCGATGGCGCCATCAATATTGTCACCCGCTCGCAGGAAATGAAAAAGGACACGCAGAAGATCAGTTCCAACGCCAAGGTTGGCGGCGGGTCTTATGGCTTAGCTGAAGGCAGCCTGAGTCAGCAATTGCCCCTTGTCGACGGCAATGCTCTGGTGTCGGCCACAGCCAAGCATCGGGATGGAAAGCGGGAAAACAGCGATAGAACCGACGGGTCTCTGGCGATGAACTGGAACCGGACAACCAGCACCGGCAGTAGCTTTGATCTCAATGGTCGCTACTATCAGGCCGAATTCGGTTCACCTGGCCCCACCGATAACCTTACCCCCGAGGCCCGGCAGGACTATAGAAAATTTTCAGTAGATACAAAGTACAAAGGGATGTTCGGAGAAATCGGCTCCCTGGACGCCACCCTTTACAGTGATTTCCTCTCCTTGGATGATCATTCCCAATCCGGTTTTCTTTCCACCCTGGATGATCGGAAAGTTGGGATGAAGGCCGATACCACCTGGACGGAGGATGGTGGTGGGGCGGATTTGCGGGTGGGGGTGCTCTCTGAGTGGGATGCCTTTGACCAGAGCCTGTCCGGTGAGCAGCACCGTTTTCGCAACGGAATCAACAGTCAGTATGATCGCCGCTTCGGTGATTTTACCCCGACCTTCGGCTTGCGCGGTGATCTGACCAATGACTTTGGATTCAATCCGGGCCTTCTCACCGGGATCGGCTGGGCACTCTCGAAGACGGTTCTTTTCAAGATCAAAGGCGGCTATGCCGTCAATGTCCCCACCTTCGAGCAGCTCTACCAGACAACCCACGGCTCCATCGACCAGACCCGGGGCAATCCCGATCTTGAGGAGGAGCGGGTCTGGTCCTATGACCTTGGGGTCGAGGTCACCTTTGCCAAAAATCGGATGCTCCAGTTGACCATTTTCAGATCCGACACCTCTGATCTGATCACCTATGAACGGGGCGCCGATCTGATTTATCGACCGACAAATCTCGACAGCGCCATGCGCCAAGGGGTGGAATTTATCGGTAAGTATCTTTGGGATACCGGTCTGAGCTCTGAAACATCCCTCACCCTTCAGGATTCGGAGAATCGGGATACCGGCAAAAAACTCCCCTATACCCCGGCCATCAAACTGAAAGAAACGTTGAGCTATACCCTCACCGAGTACAAGACCCGGCTGGAAGGCACCATCCGTTATGAAGGCCGTCGGTATAGTCAGATGGAGAATCTCTTGGCCCAGAGGCTGGATGACTTTGTCGTCGTCGACACCAAGCTGATCCAACCCTTTAAGCTGTCCGGGATGTCCACCGATGGCTACCTGAAGGTGGATAATCTCTTCAACACCGCATACGAGAACCATATTGGCTATCCCAATGACGGGATTGTTTGTTCAGCCGGCGTGCAGATAAAATTTTGAACCAACATTGAACACCTTGGATGATGACAAAGACCTCACCAAGGATACTTGGGGTATCGAAGCCCTTACCGATCTTGCTATCGTTCTGGAATATCGAGCTTAGAGGCGACTGAACCAGCAGGGGTGGGAATGAAATGTTGGAAGGAAGGGAAAAGATACGATATCTAAACCACACATTAAAAAAGGAGAATCGGATTACCATGAGTGTTTTACGAAATGAGAAAAAAGTATTGCTGGCCGCATGTGTCATCGGATTGGTGACTCCGTTTACCGCCATTGCCGAGGACACGGATATCAACCGAGAGGCTGTCAGGCATCTGGAGCCGGTGGTTGTAACCGCCACCAGGACTGAGAAGACAGTCACCAATGCCCCGGGCAGCATCTCTGTGGTGACCAAGCAAGAGATCGATGCCCGGAACATTAAGTCCCTTGACGAGGCATTGAACACCACCGTTGGTGTCTATAACGATAGTAAGGGCAAGGGCCTGATGGGAACCACCTCCTCCGTTTCCATGCGAGGTTTGAGCTACGACAAGCGGGTGCTTTTTATGTTAGACGGTGTCCCGTTGAATGAAGCCTATACCGGTGGAGTGGGCTATCAACTGCAATCGTTGGAAAATATAGAGCAGATCGAGGTGGTGAAAGGTGCTTCCTCCAGTCTTTACGGCGGGAACGCCATGGCCGGGGTGGTGAATATTATCACCCGGATGCCGGAGAAGCAGGAGATAACCTTAAAAACCGGCTATGGATCTGCCTGGGAGCGGGGGGATGGCCTGGATGATCTGTCCAAGATCTATTTTTCCTATGGCGACAAGGTGTACGACAAGTTGAGTTTCCTGGCCGGCTATGGATATAAAGAAACCAACGGCTATGCCACCGGTCTGAATGTTCAGAGCAGAAATCCTGCCTCCTCCGGAGTAACCGGGGCCATCCCCACCACCACAAATACCGGTACCCCCAGTTACCTGATCGGCGATAGCGGCGACAACACCTGGTGGGACGATCAGATCACCCTGAAGACAGCCTATGATCTGTCGAAGACGACGAAGGCCGATGTCTCCTTTATGCGCAGCCGTTATGGATATGGGTATGAAGAGCCGCACAGTTATCTGCGGAATGCAGCTGGAAACGAGGTTTGGAACTATGGCTCGGGCACAAGCACAGTGCGGGAAAATACCTTCCTCGCTGGAGATGGCGAACGGATTCAGAATTTCTACAGTGCCAATGTGGAGACCGAATTTTCGAAGGTGCTTGCCAAGTTGACCCTGGGTTACCTGGATATAGAAAAAAATTGGTATGTCACCAAGGGAAGCACGGCAGCAACAACGAGAAGCGGTGGCCCTGGTACCATCAGCGAGACGCCGTCATCCAGTTATACCGGGGATCTGCAGTTTACTCTGCCCGCAGGAGAGATCCAGCTTGTGACCGTTGGGGCATCGTACCGTCACGCAGAGGCCGACAACCAGGAGCATACGGTCACCGACTGGCGCAATGAACATTCAACCACGGCCCTTACCTATGAGGCAGGGGGGAAGGATGATACCAACTCCCTGTACCTCCAGGATGAGATCTCCATACTCAAAGATCTAACTCTGTATCTTGGCGGGCGGCAGGACTGGTGGGAGGGGTCCGATGGGTACGCCAACACCTTTGGGGTGGGCGGCAGGTCACTCTCGTTTGCCAGTAAAAAAGAGTCATCCTTCAGTCCCAAGGCCGCCGTGGTGTACAAGCCATTAGACGCCACCACTCTCAGAACGTCCATCGGCCAGGCCTTCCGGGCGCCCAACGTTTATGATCTCTACCGGACCTGGGTCTCTTCAACCGGCATCACATACAATGCCAATCCTGAACTTTCTCCGGAGACGGTCACCTCCTGGGAAGGCGGAGTTGAGCAGGGCCTATGGTCGAAGATGACGGTCAAGGCCACCTATTTTCATAACGAAATGGAAGACATGATCTATGCGAAAACGATCAGTAGCACCCGGCAGGATAAGATCAATGCCGGTAAGGCCCGCAGCCAGGGGGTAGAGCTTGAGGCAGAGCAGGGATTTGACTGTGGCCTCACCGTCTTTGCCAATTATACCTACACTGATTCGGAGATGCTGGAGAACGCGGCCTCTCCTGCATCGGTTGGCAAAGAACTGCTCCAGGTCCCTAAAAGTATGTTCAACGCCGGGGCCAGATATACTCATGGTCTCCTCTCTGGTTCCCTCACCGGACGCTATGTGGGCAAACGGTATGGCAACGATCTCAACACCGACATCGTCGACGGGGTCTATACCTCCTACGATCCTTATACCATTGTCGATGCCAAGGTCTCGTATCAGATTATGCCCTCTACGGTGGTTTCCGTGTCGTTGGATAACATTTGCGACGAGGAATATTACGGCTATTATCCAGGGACCGGACGTTCCTTCTTTACTGAGCTGACCTTCCGATTTTGATGATCATGCGGCAGATATTTTTCTTTTTTCTGATTCTGTTCATGGACACGGCGGCCCATGCCGGGGCCACCGTGTCCTACACCGACCGGCTGAACCGCACCGTTGACATTCCGGTGCCGGTACAGCGGGTGGTCTTCCTGCAGATGTATGAACTTTTGCCGGCCATGGATGTCTGGGACAAGGTGGTGGGGGTAGCGAGCTATGTTTACGGCGTTGACATTATTCGACAGGTCAAACCGGACATCGAGAGCTATCCGTCGGTGGGCAGCGGCGCGAATGTTAATATCGAGGCGGTCATGCAGTTGAAACCCGATCTGGTGATCACCTGGGCCTGGGATCCGGCACCCATCCGTTTCATGGAGGCAAAGGGAATCCGGGTTATCGCCGTCTATCCTGCGAGCATTGGGGAACTCTTTAGCGTCATGCAGTTGATGGGACAGGTGTTTCAGCGGGAAGAAACCTTGAAAACCGTCATGGATGAGATGAATTCGATTTTCTCAATGATCCGTGAGCGGGCGGGGAAAAGAGTGGAGAAAGAAAAGAGGACGATGCTCTATCTGGGCGGGAAATCAAACTCGGTGTCCTGCGCCCTTGGCATTAACCACGAAATCATGACCATGATCGGTGGAGTCAATCTCGCCGGTTCCATCCAGCAGCAGAGCACCGAGGTTTCCCTGGAACAGTTGGTGATCTGGAATCCGGAGGTCATCTTTATCTGGCCCAGTGCCGGTTATACGGAACAGGATATTCTCAATAATCCCCAATGGCGGCATATCCGTGCTGTTCGGGATGGACGAGTCTACAAACTGCCCAAGGAGAGCACCTGGTCGCCGCGCCTGGCCCTGGCTGCCCTGTGGATGGCAAAAAAGGCATATCCGGAAGAGTATCGTGACATTGATTACGTTGCCATGGCGGACGGCTTTTATCGGAAGCTCTTCCATATTCCCTATCAGCCAAAGGCCACCCCTTGAAAAACAAATCAACCCTGTATGTACTGATAGTCCTCTCTCCTTTTTTGATGGCCTGGTGTGCCATGTTTATCGGCGCCTACCAGATCTCGCCACTCCTGGTGCTCAAGTGCCTGATGAACGAAATAATTCCCCTTTCCGGCATGCATGATCTGCCGGAAAGGGGAATTATTCTCGACATCCGTCTGCCCCGGATTTTGCTGGCAGGGATTGTCGGCATTGCCCTTTCCGGTTCCGGGGTGACCCTGCAGGGGGTCTTCCGCAACCCCCTGGTCGATCCTTTTATTTTAGGTCTTTCCGCCGGGGCGGCCTTTGGCTGCGCGGTGTCGATAGGATTTTTCCCCGCCGTGCCGATTCAGGTTTCAGCCTTTGTTTTTTCCATCGCCTCGGTGCTTTTGGCCTATAATATCGCCAAGTGTCAAGGGGAGGTTTCCCGCCTGCCGCTGATCCTGTCCGGGGTGATTATTTCCGCCTTTTTCTCGGCGCTGACCTCCATCATCAAGTTTCTGTGCGATCCCCACAAACTGCAGAACATCGTTTTTTGGCTGATGGGCAGTTTTTCCCTGGCGGACTGGCACACCATCTCACTCACCGGTATCGGCATTTTGATTGCCCTCTGCCCTGTTTATCTGATGCGTTGGCGTTTGAATGTGATCAGCATGGGAGACGACGAGGCCAAGCTTCTGGGCGTCAATATCCGCCGTGACCGGCTGATCTTCGTGGTTGCCTCGACACTGGCGGTGAGCCTCGCGGTTTCGGTCTCCGGCATCATCGGCTGGGTCGGGCTGATGGTTCCCCATCTGGTGCGGATGATGACTGGCCCCGACCATAAATCCCTGGTGCCGCTCAGCATGGCAGCCGGGGCCACATTTATGATCTTTGCCGATACCATGGCGAGAAGTCTGACCACCTATGATATCCCGGTGGGGATCATTACGGCGGTGAGCGGCGCCCCCTTCTTCATCTACCTGATGAAAAAAGGCGGAAAGGAGAGCTGGGGGAAATGATTACCATCAAAGAGCTCCACTTTCGCCATCCTCACGCCCCGACTGCGGTCTTAAAGGGGATCACTCTGCGCGCCAAACGCGGCCAGTTGACCACCATCCTTGGGCCAAACGGCTGCGGCAAGTCCACCCTGTTCAAGTGCATCGCCGGTCTCTGGAAACCGGAGCAGGGAGAAATCTCCTTCGGAGAGAATAGCATTCTCAACCACAGCCATCAGCAGCGGGCCAAGCTCATTGCGGTGGTCCCGCAGGATCATGAGCCACCCTTTCCTTATTCCGTCATCGACGCGGTGCTTATGGGCCGGGCAGCCCATATCGGCATGTTTTCCGCTCCCTCGAAAATCGACCGGCAGGCGGCGGAAAAGGCCATTGAGGAGGTTGGTATCGGCCACCTGCGCGATAAGATCTATACCAAGATCAGTGGCGGCGAGAGGCAGATGGTGCTTGTTGCCCGCGCCCTGGCCCAGGATGCCCCTGCCATGCTTTTTGACGAGCCCACCTCGCATCTGGACTTTCGCAATCAGGTGCTGGTGTTGCGCAAGATCCGAGAGATTGTGGCTGAACGGCAGGTGACGGCGGTGCTGACCATCCATGATCCCAATGCGGCCATGCTCTTTTCGGACAGTGTGGTACTGATCAACGGAGGCCGGGTGGTCGCTCAGGGCCCGCCCCACGAGGTTATTACCGAGGAGAGTCTGCATGCGGTTTACGGCATCGAGGTGGTGATCGGTCGGGTCAATGGTGCCATGGTTGTCAGTCCCCACCTTGAGGCATCATTGGGTGTGGTGCAATGATTTCGGTGTCAGGTCTGATCAAGCGGTATGGCCCTGCGGACAATCGCTTTACGGTGGTTGACGGGGTCTCGTTTCATATAGCGCCTGGAACGGTTTTCGGTCTGCTTGGTCCCAACGGCGCCGGCAAGTCAACCATCATCAGGATGCTGACCACCCTGTCCCGGCCTGACGGCGGTCGATGCCTGATAGACGGCA
Organism: Desulfobulbaceae bacterium; assembly: GCA_009773475.1. Lineage (GTDB taxonomy): Bacteria > Desulfobacterota > Desulfobulbia > Desulfobulbales > Desulfocapsaceae > UBA2270. The sequence goes on from WSXV01000002.1 coordinate 105,191, forward strand.
TTGATGTGGTCTTACAGCCGATGGAGATCAAAAAGCGTATAGGTGTCGTGCCGCAGGAGAACAATCTTGATCGAGAACTGAGCGCCCGGGAAAACCTGATGATCTACGGTATGCTGCATCGGGTCGTTCATTTGCCTGAAAGAATCAGCGCGGCCCTGGGGGCCGTAAGTCTCTGGGAAAAAAGAGATGTTGTTGTCAGTCACTTTTCCGGTGGTATGCAGCGTCGGCTGCTCATCGCCCGCGCCTTGTTAACTGAACCGACCGTCCTCTTTCTCGATGAACCGACCATCGGCCTGGATCCCCAGATCCGCCGACAGCTTTGGGATGTGATCCGAAAATGCCGGCGAGCCGGTCGCACGGTGATGCTGACCACCCATTACATCGAAGAGGCGGAGGCCCTCTGCGATATGATCGGCATTGTTGCCGCAGGGAGGATGATCGCCCTGGACAGTCCGGAAAATCTCAAGAAAACCATTGGAGAGTATGTAATTGATTATCCTGATGAAGACGGAAATCAGATTCAGGTCATCTGCCGAACCCGGGAGGAGGCCCATGAAAAGGCCAGGGCCTTGGCCAATGGCATTACCATCCGCCGGTCCAATCTCGAGGATGTCTTTATCAAGCTGACCGGGGAGAAGATCGAATGACCGGCTGGTATCCGATCTTTCTCCGAGAGATGCTGCTCTTTAAGCGCAAGCTCTTCAAACTTGGCTATCTCTTCTCGGCCATGGTGGTGCCGGTCATCTATCTGATCACCTTCGGGCTTGGGGTGGGGCGCTCCATGCCCATTGAGGGCACCGATTATCTCACCTTCCTGATTCCCGGCCTGGTGGCCATGAGTTCGATGACCAACTCCTACACCTGGGTAGCCAGCGCCCTTAACCTTAACCGCCTCTATTTCAAGACCTTTCAGGTACTGGTTCAGGCACCGATCAATCCCTTTGCTATTATGATCGGCGAGGTTCTGGCCGGGATGGCCAAAGGTCTCTTCGCTTCCATTCTGATCATCACCGTTGGGCTGTTGGTGGCCCCGCTATTCCATCTTTCCTGGCTGCTGATTCTGACCCTGATGCTGAACTGTTTCCTCTTTGCCTGCCTGGGGGTGATTGTCGGCATGATCACCAAGTCGCACGAGGACACCTCCACTTACAATAACTTTTTGATCATGCCGATGTCCTTTTTCAGCGGCACCTTTTTCCCGGTGAGCCGGATGCCGGAGCCCCTCCAGAAGCTCATTGCAATCTTTCCTCTGACCCACACCAATATTCTGATCCGCAAAAGCGCCCTTGACAGTCAGGGGCTTTTGGCCCTGGCAATTCTTCTTGCCTATACCATTGCCTTTTTTTTCCTTGGCTCCCGGTTGATTCGAAAATATTCTGAATAAGTTGCGAGCCATCATTGGATATTAAAAATAATTAAAGGAAACGATATGTTATCAAAGAAAATAAAGATTGTCTCGATCATGTGGAATTCCTATCTGCCCACCTTTCTCAGCGCTGCCCAGCAGGGTGGAGAGATCGAGTTGACCCTGTTTTCCAATAAGGAGATCGAAAACGATGGCGAGCGGCTGGAGGCCTTTCTCGCTGCGGCGAAGAAGGCGGATATTCTCTTTTTTTACCGGACTTCCGATGGCTTCTGGGCGGAAGTCGATGCCCGGCTTGACGAAATCGGGGCAGGAAAAACCATTATCACCACCTCCTTTGATCCGGCAGAGTGGGGGCGGTTCGCCACCGTTGATCTTGCCGTCTGTGCGGCAGCCTACGGCTACCTGGCCGAGGGCGGGGTGGAAAATGCCCGCCGCCTCTTAGGTTTTATCGCCCATCAGCACAATCCGGATATTCCGGTGGAGATCCCCGTGCCATTGCCCTGGCAGGGGATCTTTCACCCCCCGACACCAGAGGTCTATGACTCGGTTGCGGCGTACCGGGAGGTGCATCCCGCCTCCCATGGCGCCACCGTCGGGCTGCTCTTTTCCCGCCATACCTTCACCAATACCGATGGCGCCCTGGAGCTGGCCTTAATTGAGGCCCTTGCCGCCCAAGGCCTTGATGTCCTGCCGGTCTTTTCCCACGGGACCAGCGATGGGGAGTCCGGTTCGCTGGGGCCCATTGAGACGGCTAAACAATTTTTTATCGGCCCGGACGGCAAGCCGCGGATCGCGGCGTTGATTAATCTCCATTATTTTTTCCTGGGCCGTGAGGCGAAAAGCGATATCTCGGAGACCGGCGTGGCGGCGCAGAGTGTGGCCTTCTTTAAGTCTTTGAATGTACCGGTTTTCAAACCGGTGGTCTCGTACAGTAAGTCCATCGCTGAATGGGAAGAAGATCCTCAGGGGCTTGTCACCGAGGTCAGCTTCGGCATCGCCATGCCCGAATTCGAAGGCCATATCGAACCGATTATCATCGCCTGCAGCAAAAAACTCACCGATGAACGAACCGATACCTCGTATGAACTGCGGGAGGTGATCAGTGAACGGGTTGAGCACATCGCCGAACGGGTGGCCCGGTATGTGGGGCTTTCGGCCAAGCCGGTGGCTGAACGCAAGGCCGTCTTTGTCTTCCATAAAAATGAATGCGCCGGCCTGGAGGCAAGTATTGGCGGGGCTGCCGGGCTTGATTCCGGTGAATCGGTGGTGCGGATCATGCGCCGCCTGGAACAGGCGGGATACCGTCTGGATGGCATTCCGGAATCTGGTGAGGCCTTGATGCAGACCATCATGGATAAGAAGGCCATTGCCGAGTTCCGCTGGACCACGGTGGATGAGATTGTTAAAAAAGGCGGCCACCTGGCCCTGCTTGACAATGATCTGTATCTGGACTGGTATAAGGCTCTGCCGGAAAAAACCAGGGCCGATTTAGTCCTGGCCTGGGGGGAGCCTCCAGGCACGGAGATGAACGGGGTTCCGCCGGCGATGATCTTTGACGGCAAGATCGTGATCACCGGGCTGAACTTCGGCAATGTCAATGTTATCATGCAACCCAAGCGGGGCTGTGCCGGGGCCCGCTGTGACGGTCAGGTCTGCAAGATCCTGCACGACCCGGACATCCCGCCGCCGCACCAGTATTTGGCGACCTATCGCTATATGGACCGGGTATTCGGCGCTGACGTGATCATCCATGTCGGCACCCATGGCAACCTGGAGTGGATGCCGGGCAAAGGGGCCGGATTATCCAATGCCTGCTGGCCGGACATCGTCATGGGCAGCATCCCCCACCTCTATATCTACAACGCCGATAACCCCGCCGAGGGGGTGATTGCCAAACGCCGCAGCTATGCCACCCTTGTGGACCATCTCCAGGCGGTGATGAGCACCTCCGACACCTACGGCGAACTGGAAAATCTGGAAGAACTTCTGGAAGAGCACCATCGGGCCGCCCTCCTCGACCCGGCGCGGGCTCATCAGTTGGAGCACCTGATTCGCGAGGCCATGGATAAGGGCCATCTGACTGAAGAGGTGGAGGCAAAAAGCCCTGCCAATTTTGACGAGGTGGTCACCCTGTGCCACGAGGCCATCTCCCGGGTCAAGAACAGCCAGACCAGGATCGGCATGCATGTCTTTGGCGATATCCCCGAGCCGGCAGGAGCGGGAAAGGGAGAGGAGCGGGCCGAGACCATCAATACGATTCTGCGATTCGACAGCAACAATGAGCTTAACAGCAGGCGGCTGATCTTCGATCTCTGGGGTGAGGACATCACCCGCGCCCTGGAGTCTCCCGGCGCCAGGGGGAAATTCGGCCAGATCTATGGCGACCTGCTCTTTTCCGCCGACCGGCAGGCCATGGAGTTGATCGGCCGTCTTCTCTCCGGAAAGACGCGGGCCGACCTCTTTGCCGGTCTTGCCGTCAACTGTCAAGATCCAGCCGGGGTTCGTAATCGTTTTGAACGATTTGCCAATCTGGTCGAAGAGATCGATCAGCGGATCAGCGCCTCCACTGAAATTGAATCGTTGCTCAACGCCATGAACGGCGGCCATGTCCCGGCCGGGCCATCCGGGTATCTCTCCCGGGGGCGCTATGATATCCTGCCCACTGGCCGCAACTTCTACAACGTCGATCCCACCCGAATTCCCACCAAGGCTGCGTGGCGGGTGGGGGTGCGGCTGGCCGAGGCCCTCATTTCCCGCTATCAGAAAGATGAGGGGCGCTGCCCGGAGACGGTGGGTATGGTATGGATGGCCTCGGATATTATGCGGGCCGATGGCGAACAGATTGGTCAAATCCTCCATCTGCTGGGAGTGCGCCCGAAATGGAAGGCCAACGGCCAGGTGGATGGGATCGAGATTGTTGCCGCCTCCGAACTGGGCAGGCCTCGAATTGATGTCAATATCCGGGTGTCAGGGATTACCCGTGACTGCTTTCCCGATTCGGTCAGATATGTTGACCAGGCGGTGCAGGCTGTGGCCATGCTTGATGAAAAACCGGAGGACAATCTCATCCGCAAACACATCGTCGAGCAGGCCCAGGCCCAGCAGGCGGAGCTTGTCGACCCTGATGAATTTCGCAAGCTCTCCTATCGGATTTTCTGCGCCCAGCCCGGTGTCTACAAGGCCGGGGTGAATCTGGCGGTGTATGCCTCGGCCTGGAAAACCGAGGCCGACCTGTCAGATATCTATCTTTTCTGGAACGGCTATGCCTATGGCGGCGGGGCGGGAGATGCCTCCTATGGTGTCCAGGCTCACAAGGAACTGGTGGAAAATCTCCGGCGGGTGGAGGTAACCTTTGATAAGCATATCTCCGATGAAGGCGATTTCCTCAACTGTTGCGGCTACTTCAGCAACTATGGCGGTATGACCGTCGCCGCCAAGACCCTGTCCGGTAAAAAGCCCCGGACCTATTACGGCGACACCCGCGATCCGGCCCAGATTGGCGTCACTGATTTCGCCGATGAGATGCGCCGGGTGGTGCGGGCCAAGCTCCTCAATCCCAAATATATCGAGGGGATGCGGGAGCACGGGTATAAAGGGGCGGGCGACCTTTCCAAGCGCATTGGCCGGGTCTATGGATTTGCTGCCACCACCGGCGAGGTTGACGACTGGATCTTTGATGAGATCAGCGAGACCTTTGTGCTGAACAAGGAGATGCGGGAGTGGTTCCAGAAGGTCAACCCCTGGGCCCTGGAAGAGATCGGTCGCCGCCTGCTTGAGGCTCAGAGCCGTGAGATCTGGAAACCCGACCAGGAGCTCCTGGATCGTTTGAAGGACGCGTACCTTGAAGTGGAGGGCTCCATTGAGGACACCATGGGCGAGGTCACCGGCGAGTTCCAGGGGGGCAGCGTCGATATCATGACCCCGGATGACGTTGGTACATGGAAGGCGGAGATGGGCAAGATTCTTGATGGACTGGGGATCAAGAAATGAACATTAAGACCTTATACCCCTTTCCGGCCATTGTCGGCCAGGAGGAACTGAAGCTTTCGCTTATCCTGAACGCGATCAATCCAGGGACTGGCGGGGTGTTGATCCGGGGCGAAAAAGGCACCGCCAAATCAACGGCGGTGCGGTCTCTGGCATCACTGCTTCCTGAGATTGAGGTTGTGGCAGGCTGCCTGTTTGGCTTAAATCCGGAAGAGACGGCGGTGGTTGGCCGTTGCGAAGGCTGTTGTCTGTGCGGACGGCAGGGGGGCACGGTTCGCCGACCGGTGCGGGTTGTTACTCTGCCTTTGAACGCCACCGAGGATCGGCTGGCTGGCGGCATCGACTTCGAGAAGACCACTCGGGACGGAAAACGGACGGTCCAGCCAGGACTTTTGGCTAAAGCTCATCGCGGCATCCTTTACGTGGACGAGGTCAACCTGCTGGACGATCATCTGGTGGATGTGATGTTGGAGGCGTCCGCGTCCGGCGAGAACCGTATTGAGCGGGAGGGGGTATCGCTCTCCCATCCAGCCCGTTTCATCCTGGTCGGCACCATGAATCCTGAAGAGGGCGATCTCCGTCCCCAACTCCTGGACCGCTTCGGTCTCTGTGTCGAAGTCAAGGCCGAGATCGATCGGGAAATGCGGGTTACGACCATGGAACAGCGGGAGAGCTTCGACGCCGCCCCCGCTACCTTTATTGAGCGCTTTGCCGCCGAGACCCAGGAATTGGCCCAGCGCATAGAAAAGGCCCGGCGGTTCCTCCCAAAGGTGCAGATGCCTGGTCGCCTGCGGGCACTGATCAGTGAGCTATGCACGGAGGCCAGGGTGGCAGGGCACCGGGCAGATCTGATTATCGAGCAAGCGGCCCGTGCCTTGGCCGCCTTCTCGGAACGGCTTGAAGTGGAAGATGAGGACATCACCAGGGTGGCACAGCTGGCACTTCGCCACCGACAGCGTGAACCAGGTCCGCCCCCCCCGCCGCCCGAAGAAAAACAACATGACGACCATGACCACTCCCACGACGAGGAGCCACCCGAGGAGGAGAGCGAGCAGGAGGAAAATCCGAATCAGGATGAGCAGCCCGACGACCAGGAGCAGCCTCCCCCTGAATCCAAGCCTGAGCAAGATCCAGGCGATACCGGTAGCAGTGGTGGTACGCCCGATGAGAGCAAGGAGCCGACCAAGCCGGCCAATCCCGATGCCAAGGAAAAGGTCTTCGAGGTGGGGGCCACCTTCAAGGTCAAGCCGTTCAACGCCTCCAAGGACCGGGTCTTCCGGCGCGGTTCCGGACGTCGGTCGCGCAGCCGGATCAGCGGTATGCAGGGCCGTTATGTCAAGAGCACCATGCCCAGGGGCGGCAAAGACGTGGCACTCGATGCCACCCTACGGGCCGCCGCGCCCTATCAGCGCCATCGGCAGAGCGACTGCGCCATTGCCATCAGGCCGGAGGACATCCGGGAAAAGGTCCGTGAGCGGCGGATCGGCAACTTCCTGCTCTTCGTGGTGGATGCCAGCGGCTCCATGGGAGCGCGGGGCCGGATGACCGCCACCAAAGGGGCGATCATGTCGCTGTTACTCGACGCCTACCAGAAGCGGGACAAGGTGGCGATGATCTCCTTCAACAAGACCGAGGCCCGGCTTAACCTGCCCCCTACCTCGTCCATCGACATGGCGGCACGATTGCTTGCCGAGATGCCGGTTGGCGGGCGCACGCCGCTCAACGCCGCCTTGGTTAAGGTCGACGAGGTCTTGCGTGGCCAACTAGTGCGGGACCCAACGTCACGGCCCATCGTCGTGCTCATCACCGACGGTCGCTCCAATGTGGCCATTGCGGATGGTAAACCAATTGACGAATGCCTGGAGTTGGCCCGGCGCCTCTCCCGTGAGGAACGGGTCAGGTTTATCCTGGTGGACACCGAGGAGCAGGGTCTGATCCGTTTCGGCCTGGCAGTGAAGATCGCTGAGGCGCTGAAGGCCCGCTATTTTCAGACCGCCGAGCTGAAGGCCGACACCCTGATCGATCTGATCAAGGAATGACAGCAACAGAAACTGTAACTTAACTCACCATCAAGAATCATTTTTAATCCGGAGACCAATACCCCATGAGTTGTCAAACGATTTATCCCTTTGTCGCCATCGTCGGCCAGGAACAGATGAAGCTGTCGCTTTACCTCAACCTTATCAATCCTACACTTTCCGGGGTGCTGATCCGTGGCGAGAAGGGTACCGCAAAATCCACTGCGGTGCGGGCTCTGGCCGATATTCTGCCGATGATCGAGGTAGTGAAGGACTGCCCATTTCAGCTCGCTCCGGGCGATGGTCTGAACCTCTGCCGGGAGTGCTTTCACTCCGATTGCCGGGAGAGGCGGATCACCGGCGGTCCGGTCGAAGCGCTGCAACGTCACATCAAGGTGGTTGAATTGCCGGTGGGGGCCACCGAAGATCGGGTGGTGGGCACCATGGATCTGGAATACGCCATTCGCAAGGGCGAAAAACGGATTGAGCCGGGCTTGCTGGCCGCTGCTCACCGAGGCATCCTCTATGTTGATGAGGTCAATTTGCTGGATGATCATGTGGTGGACGTGCTGCTCGATGCCGCAGCCATGGGGGTCAGCACCATTGAGCGGGAGGGGATTTCCTTCTCGCACCCGTCCCGCTTCGTCCTGGTTGGCACCATGAACCCAGAGGAAGGCGAGTTGCGGCCGCAGCTTCTTGATCGTTTCGGCCTCTCCGTCCGGGTCGAGGGCATCGCTGATCGCGAGTCCCGGGTGACGGTGATGGAACGACGGGTAGCATTCGACGAGTTCCCCGAGACCTTCACGGGCCGGTGGAAAGGCCAGTCTCGCGAGCTGGTGGAGCGGATTGAGGTTGCCCGTCAACTTTACCCAGAGGTGGTGATCGACCGGGAAGAACTTTTCACCATTGCTGATTTCTGCCTCGATGTCGGGGTTGACGGTCACCGAGGTGACATCATCATGATGAAGGCAGCCAAGACCCTGGCCGCCTTTGACAACCGCAAGAAGGTGCAAAAAGCCGATGTCGAGGCGGCGGCGGAACTGGCCCTGCCCCACCGGATGCGGCGTCAGCCACTGATGGAGATCGGCGACAATGTCAAAAAGATAAAGGGAATGGGACGATGATAGAAGTCACTGGCCTGACCCGAAAATTCGGGGCCAAGGCGGCCCTGTCCGGGGTTTCCTTTACGGTTGGCGCTGGGGAGATATTCGCCTACCTGGGACCCAACGGTGCCGGCAAAACCACCACCATCCGCATCCTCACCAGCCTGACCCGAAGGGATGGCGGTACGGTGCGGTTGAATTCGTTTGATATCGAGACTCACCCACTTGAGTGCAAATCGCAGTTCGGCATAGTGCCCCAGCATACCAATCTGGATTCCGATCTCTCGGTGGAGGAAAATCTGCTGATCCATGGCCTTTTGCATCATATGGAGCGGCAGGAAATCACACAAAGGACCGGAGAGCTTCTTGACTATATGGAGATGAGCGACCGGCGGCAATCCCTTGTGAAGAACCTGTCAGGCGGACTGAAACGGCGCCTGCTCATTGCCCGCGCTCTAATGCATACCCCTCGGATACTTTTCATGGACGAACCGACCGTGGGGCTTGACCCGGCCATCCGTCGGAGTCTTTGGGGCTTTATCAAAAGGATCAAAAACGATGGGGCCACGATTTTTCTGACTACCCATTATATTGAAGAGGCTGAATTTTTGGCCGACCGGGTTGCTTTCCTTGATGCGGGAAAGATCGTTGCCGAGGACACTTCGGCCAACCTGATGGCCGCCATCGGTCAGTGGGCGGTGGATTATCTCGATGATAATCGCCTGCAGACCGCCTTTTTCAATTCCCGTGAAAAGGCCGGGGACTATGTCCTGAACCGGGCCAACGGTTGTACCGTCAGGCGGGTGAATCTGGAAGACGCCTTTATTTCCATGACCGGGAGAAAAATATCATGACCAGAGGCTGGACTGCTGTTTATTTACGAGAGCTCTTGATTTTAAAGCGTCGCCTGCCCAAGCTCCTTCCGACCTGGTCGGTATCGCCGCTCCTCTATCTGATCGCCTTCGGGTATGCCGTTGGCCGTCATGTGGACGTGGGCAGTCACAGCTATCTGGAGTTCCTCCTGCCAGGCCTTGTGGCTATGGCCAGTATGACCCAGGCTTACGCGGTGGCAAGCGAGATCAACATTGCCCGGTTTTACTGGCATATCTTTGATGAGTTCCAGGCCGCGCCAATCAGTAACCTGGCCTATGTCATGGGCGAGGTCTTAGCCGGTATGACCAGGGCCTTCCTCGCCAGCCTGGTGATCCTTCTTCTCGGTGCCTGCTTTGGAGTGGTACTTTTTTATGGGCCCATGTTCTGGATTGCCCTGCTGCTCAACAGTTTTGTCTTTGCCTCGCTGGCGGTGGGATGCGCCATGCATGTCAAGTCCCATGCAGACCAGACGCTGTTGACCAACTTCATCATCACCCCCATGGCCTTTCTTGGAGGGACCTTCTTTCCGCTGTCGCATCTGCCCGGCTGGGGCCAGACGCTCCTGGAGCTGCTGCCGCTCACCCACGCCTCCCACGCGGTTCGGGCTGCTGCTTTTCAAGAACCGGCACAGGTCATCGATTTTCTGGTGCTGATCGGGGCAGGGGGTCTTTGCTTTCTTTTTGCCATCCTGTCGGTGAACCGGGCCAAGGTATAACGGGAGGATCGTATAACAAGAGATGAGGGTGCCGGAGGACGTGCCGTTTCCCCATCATCATAGGACTTACGGGCAGGAATTACATGAGCACAAAGAGTAGGCAGGGCCACGGAGCGGCCCCTGCACGAAAGGGGACAGGAGAAAGATGGATTGGTTGAAATCAGTTATTGAATATGGGGTCATTGGCCTTTTGGCCGTTTTGAGCGTGGTCGCGGTGACCATTGCCATTGAGCGCTTCCGTTTTTATAAAGAGATCGCCCTGGGCGAGTTTAAGGATCGTCGCCTGCTGGAACTGGCGCTCACCCGCAGGCTCCATCTGATAGCGATTATCGGCAGCAATGCCCCCTATGTCGGGCTTCTGGGCACCGTCCTTGGGATCATGCTGATTTTTTATTCCATGGGGCAGGAGGGAATGGTGGACTCCGCCCGGATCATGACCGGCCTTGCCCTTACCCTGAAGGCCACCGCTGCCGGTCTGCTGGTGGCCATTCCGGCGGTGGTGCTCTACAGTATGCTGCAGCGGAGGGTCAAGGAGCTGCTCCTCACCTGGGAGGCGCACAATGGATGAGACAAACTTTGACTCCATCAACGTTGTTCCCTTTATCGATATCATGCTGGTGTTGTTGACCATCGTCCTGACCACGGCCACCTTTATTGCCAACGGCACTATCCCCATCAACCTGCCCAAGGCCGAGGGCAGCGCCACCGAAGGCCGGGGCCTGATTGTGGAGATCAATCAGGGCGGTCTGATCTATTTTCAGGGGGAGGAGCACGATCTGGCGTCGCTGCGTCAGGCCCTGAATGGGGAGGACCGGCAGAAGCCGCTGCTGATCCGGGCCGACCGGTCATTGGCCCTGCAGTCCTTTGTTGATGTCATGGGGCTGATCAAAGAACTTGGCTTTGCCAAGATGAGTCTGCAAACCGAGGCCGCCCCATGAAACGGCATGGCCGGGCCTTGGGTGAATCCCTTGTTCTGCATGGGTTTCTGGCGACTGTCATGGTCATCATGGCTGGTGCCCTGACCCCGCCGCCAAAAGTATTCCGCCTTGATTTTTCCCTGCAACAGTCCGTTGCCGCGGCTCCTGCCGAAAATCAGCAGGCGTCTTCGGAGGAGTCCGTGGCATCCCCGCCGCCAGTGACCCAACCCGAGCCCAGGATAGCCGAGGTGGTGCCTCCCCCTGAACGGCTGGAACCAGCCCTGACCAAGATCAAACATGCTCCCGTTCCGGTCAAGCCGGTACAGGAACACGTCGTGGAGCAGGGCAATCCGGAAGTCCGAACCGAAGCTCCGGTCTCTGCCGCCCCGGCTGATTCAGCGTCTGCCGGAATGGCCACAGTCAGCGAAAACAAACAGACCCCGGCCAGTATCGTCGAGGCCTACCGACAGGCAAATTACACTGCCATTCGCGACTCCATCCTCGGCAATCTGCAATATCCGATGATGGCCCGCCGCCGTGGTTGGAGCGGCCAGGTGGAACTCGCCTTCACCATTGGCCCCGACGGTCAGGTCCATGACCTCAAGATCCTCACCAGCAGCGGTTTCCCCATTCTCGATGAGCAGGCCATGACCGCCATCCGCCGCTCCGCCCCCTTCCGCCCGCCCCCGCCCGTTGTCGCCAGCCTGGTCATGCCGGTCACCTTCCGACTCAACTAACCCGGATTGTTTCTGACACTGTTTTCTCTCTACGACATCAGCGATGCCGGTAACAAAAAGACCTGCCCACTGTTTTTTATGATTCTGCTTGCCTGCCGCTAGAGGACAGTGGGCACTCGCCGGAGAAATTGATTTGGGAAGGGCTTTTCTTTCACAACAATGCTGTTTATAATACTCTCAAAAGTTTTGTTGTTCACACTGTAAACAATGCCATGGAGTATTTCGTATGCCAAATATATCTGCCAATGATCTGAAGACCAAAGGAATTTCTGCCATTGAGGCCGTGCTTGCCAACCAGCCGGAGGCCATTATTTCGGTACGCGGCAAGGAACGCTTTGTGGTTATGGACATCGAACAGTATCATTATCTGCGGGAATGTGAGCTGGAATCCGCCCTGGCCCAGAGCCGCGCCGACATCGCCGCCGGCCGTTTCGTCAAGGAGAGCGCCGACGAACATGTGGCCCGCCTGAAGGCTGTTTTATGAGCTGGGAGCTGGTCATTACCGAACAGTATGAAAAGCGTGCCATCCGTTTTTTGCGGCGACATCCCGAGTTGGAAAAGCAGTATCTGAAAACGCTGCAACTGTTGGAGGCCAATCCCTTTCACCCTTCGCTACGCCTCCATCCATTGTCCGGAAAATTATCCACCCTCCATGCCGTTTCCATTAATCTCTCGTACCGGATCACCCTTGAGTTTCAGATTCTCGGGGAGAAAATCATCCCGGTAAACGTGGGAGACCATGATTCGGTCTATTGAAATAGCCAGCATCAGATTGAATAAAGGATCAGATTGAATAAAGGATCAGAGTCTTTTGAACATACTTTGCCATTGACTTTCCCCGTTCCGTCCCATAGTATCGTGCAATACAGAGAAAATAAACGCAAGAAATCCAATAGATGGGTGCTTCTGTGTGATTATCTTTCCCATGTTTCAAACAGGGTTGGGATAAAGTTTAGGTCTTCTGACAACTTCACTTTCCATATTTCATCGTCTAATATGTATGATACATGGAAACAATCCTAGATATAGGCAATAAATAGACACGCATCCTGATTATTTCCCACCTATTTCACTGTTATAAAATGATAAAAGAAATAATATCAACACCACAATTCTGGGCGATTATTATTCCAGCTCTCGTTGGCGTTTGGACATTTAAAAAGGCGAAAGAAGCTGAAAGAGAATCCGAGTGGAGAAAGGAAAAACTTAAACTGTATTTAAATTTTGTGAATGCCTTGAGCGGCATTACTGATTCCGAAATATCTGATGAAGGTGAAATCAATTTTGCTAAGGCTTGTAACGATCTACATGCATTAGCTCCTTCAAAGGTATTAAGCGCTTTGCATGATTATCAAAATCAAATCAGAATTTCAAATCCAAATCCGTCAAATGAACTCAAACAAAAAACCTTAGATTCATTGCTGTATCAGATGAGAAAAGATTTACAAATCAAGCCCTCAGATAACATTCAAGATTTTTCAATGCAACTTTGGTCATCAGGAAAAAAGAAAAAATAAAATATATAACAAAACGTTCCTGCGGAAGCCGAAAAATCCCGGCTCCCGCAGAACCCCACGTTCGACGAAAAAGGGGCCGGAACTATTTTTCAATGAATTCACAAAAGGTTAATCGCGCCCAGATGAAGCTGTTCACCGACTTGCCGAATGTGTCGGCAAGGCCACTGCCGAAGATCTTCGTACGCGCAGCATTATGATCCCTGCGTTATTGATGTTTTCATGTCCATTGTCCGGTTCTTGGGAGGCGAGCCGCCCCGCCCTTGGTGGGAATTCACCGAGACTCGCAAGAACATTCTTGCCGGAGGACGTAAAAAATGAAGTTGTGTGATACCATCGTTTACGTTCTTTCTGTTGCCGACGCCTTGGCCCGGATGTTGAACTGTCCCCGCATCCTTTTTCCCTATAACGAAATCTTACCGGAGAGATAGAAAATGAACGACAGTCTTCCTGCAACAGAGCTCTCTTACCGTTGGGACAGGTGCAGAACTCTTCTTCATCAATTTATCCCACAGTCCACAGGGATAATGATATTTTCGCGCCTGAATATCTATTATTTCACGGGCTCGCTAGCCAACGGCGTTTTTTGGCTGCCGCTTGTCGGCGAACCCGTCTTGTTTTGCAGACGCGGGGTTGAAAGGGCGAGAATCGAATCACCGGTCAAACATATCTATTCCTTTCAATCGTACAGGGATATTGAAATCGTTCTCAACGATTTGGGGTATTCGTTACCTGACAGTATCGCCGCAGAGATGAACGGGTTATCGTGGGCGCTCTCAAATAGTCTTCTCAAGTATCTTGGAACGCACCAGTTCGTGGCCGCCGATAGAATAATCGGTATGTGCCGGGCGAGGAAGTCTGCCTTGGAGCTTGCTATTTTACGAGAGGCGGGCGCAAAACATGCAAAATGTTTGACGGAGCTGGTATTGCCCTTTCTTCATTCCGGGATAACCGAACTTGAGATCTGTCATAAAATTTCAGAGCTGTTTTTTTCCGAAGGCCACCTGGGCATTCTTCGCATGGAAAATTATGGCGAAGAGGTTTTCCTTGGGCATATTTCGGTGGGCGTTAGCGCCAATTATCCCAGTTTCTTTAACGGTCCCGTGGGGCTGCAAGGTGTCCATCCGGCGGCGCCGTTTATGGGGTCAGCGGAGGTCAAATGGACGGTTGGCAAGCCGCTGATCATCGATAATGGGTTTACTCTAGCCGGTTATATGACCGATAAGACGCAAGTTTACTGGCTTGGCGAAAAAGAGGATATTCCCGTCAAGGCCAGAGAGGCCCATGATTTCTGCATCGACCTGCAACATCAAGTTGCGGAGCGTCTGAGGCCGGGCGTACTGCCCAGTGAGATCTGGAATCATTGCCTGGCCGAGGTTGAACGCTGCGGGTGGGGTGATGGCTTTATGGGATGGGGAGGGAATAAGGTGTCGTTTGTCGGCCATGGTATTGGCCTTGCCATCGATGAATATCCTGTTTTGGCCAAGGGCTTCGATGTCCCCCTGGAAGAAGGAATGACCCTCGCCGTTGAGCCGAAGATCGGCCTTCCCGGTTTTGGTATGGTCGGGGTCGAGAATACCTTCGAGGTTACCAGCACCGGCGGAAAATCTCTGACCGGGGATACGTTTGACATACTAACCATTTAAGCTGGAAAATTGGCGCGGGAAAAGGCCCAGAATACAGCCGGATTTCCTGTAAAATATCCCTCAACAAGCGGGGCAGCCATAAAAATATGGCGTTGCTCTTGCGAACACAGAACACCAAAAAAGGAACCTCTTATGCTCAGAACACGAATTGCTCTCCTTATCCTTTGTTGCCTGGCCTCAACGGTAGCCCATGCCGGAGATTTTCAACTGACCAGCCCGACCATCAAGCCGGATGCTGTTCTCACTGAAGAGCAGGTGTTCGACGGATTTGGCTGCTCCGGAAAAAATCAATCCCCGGCATTGCAATGGACGGCAGGTCCACAGGACACCAGAAGCTATGCCATTACCGTGTATGACCCTGATGCGCCTACGGGGTCTGGCTGGTGGCATTGGGTTGTCTATAACATCCCCGCAAGTGCGACCGGGGTTGCCGCAGGTGCCGGCGAGCCAACGGGGAAGCTGTTGCCTCCGGGCGCCATTCAAGGCCGGACGGATTTCGGCACCCATGCCTTTGGCGGTGCCTGCCCGCCGTCAGGAGATTCGCCGCACCGCTATATTTTTACAATATACGCACTCAAGGTTGAACGAATAGATGTCCCGACTGATGCGAGCGCCGCCCATATTGGGTTTATGATCCATGGCAATACCCTTGGGAAGGCAAGTTTTACGGCCAGGTATGGTCGTTAAATCGGACTTAACAGGGCTTCTCGGAGTCTCGTGCACTCGCTTGCCTGCATACTAAGGCAGGGAAGTCCGTCTCCTCTCTATCATCGCTCTATTCCGAGTAACCATGCCGAACCTGAAAAGAACCCTCTTCCTCCCTGCCCGCCTGATGCTGCTTTTTGTTCTGGTTGTTTTCTGGCTTGATACCGGTCGGGCGGCAGAGCTCCTCGAAATTCCCAAGAATGAGACGTCGCTCGTCTCACCTGAAATTCTCAAGGCCAAAACCGATGAAATTGCCAAGTCAAGTACCCTTGACGAGGCCACGAAAACCGAGCTGCGTGAACTGTATCGCAGAATCCAGGTAAATCTGACATCGGCAGCATCTTCTGACGTCCTTGCAAAGAAGTTTGCCCAGTACATCGAGACAGGGCCTGGGGATATCCGGAAAATCCGGGAAAAGATGGCCAAGCCGCTGTCTCAGGATCAGCCGACGGATGCGACCGATGATGATTTCGAGCGGGTGTCCCTGAAAGACATTGAGCAGCAGCTGCTGAAGGCGAAGGCCAATTATGCAGCGCTCGAGACAGACCTTTTATCCATGACTCGTCAGCTCAACGTTCAGAAAGACCGGCCAGTCCTGGCCGGTCATCGGCTCGCTGAAATAATTGCGAGTGAGAAGAAGTTGCTGGATGTGATCAAGGAGCCGGTATCCGGATCTCCTCTGGTGATGGAGGCCCGGGGCTGGATGCAGCAGACTCAGCTCCAGGCATTGCATAGTGAAGCCGGCATGCTCAATCAGGAACTGGTAAGTATGCCGGTGCTGGTGGAACTGGCGAATGTCCAGCGAGAAGCGGCTGCTGGACGTATGGAGGCGGCCCGTATCCAGGTGCAAGGCCTGGAGGCAAAAGTGAACCGCAAGCGGCAGGCCGAGGCGGCAAGGAGTGTGGGCCAGGCTGAAGAGGCGATGCGGCAGGTGGCGGACAGCCCTGCTGTCTTGCAGCAGGCCGCCGCGTTGAATGCCTCTTTGGGCGATGACCTGCAAGGGGTAATCAATGCTCTGGATAGAATTGTCTCAGAGAAGGAGAGCCTTGAGAGGGAATTGAAAAAACTCGAGGAGAGCTCGAAAAATGCCAAGCAAAAGATTGAACTGGCCGGTTTAAGCCAGGCCCTTGGTCTGCTGATGTACGAACAGCGGAGAAATCTTCCTGACGCCAGGCTCCTGAAGAAAAAAATAGCCCAAAATGGAGCGGCCATTGCCGAGACCGGGTTGCTCCAGGTTCAATCCGCAGAGGAGCGCAAGAGGCTCGATGATGTTGAGGGATATATCGCAGAGCTCACCGTCGGTTCTTCTCCGGATGAGGTGAAAGCGCTGGCCCCGGAACTGCGAAAACTGCTCATCGATCGGCGGGATATCCTCGACAAAATCATTGCATCCAGCCAGACGTACCTCGGGGTACTCTCCGAGATTGAAGTTTTCTCTTTGCAACTCCTGAAAACCGTTATCTCTTTCGACAGCTTTTTGGCAGAACGACTTCTCTGGATGCGAAGTGTGCCTTTGATGGGTCTCAAAGATTTGCAGAGCCTGGCGCCTGAAACCGGCGTGTTCTTTGCGTCCGGGCCATGGATTACAACCGCCAAAGCCCTTGCTGGACAAGCGGATTCCAGGTCGTACCTCCTTCTGGCCGGTATCATCACAGCTGGCCTTATCGGGTTCAGAGGCAGGATCATCACCCGGCTTGAAACCGCTGTTCGTCAGGCAGCCAACCCCGCCACATATCGATTCACCGTGCCCTTGCAGGCTTTTGGCCTGACCCTGCTGCTTGCGCTGTCGTGGTCGCTACTGCCCATGACCCTGAGCTGGCAAATATCCTCCCTGCCGGAAACAACGGATTTCTCCAAAGGGGTGGCGGTAGCCCTGAGCAATTTTTCCTACCGGCTCTTTATCCTCCGTGTGCTTTACAGCCTGCTGCGTCCGAAAGGTCTGGTCGCTGACTTTTTTCACTGGTCGAGGACGACCATTAATCTGCTTCGCCGGGAATCCGGATTGTTTACGGTTACCTTTCTGCCTGTTTTATTTTTCACCCAACTGGCCTTTCAGATAAGTTTTCACGTCGGCGGCAGTCATATCCTGGGCAGGTTGATTCTTGTTGTCACCCTGGCTATCTTCACGGTTTTTTTCTATCGGATCTTTCATCCCAGGACCGGGGTGTGGCAGCGCTTTGTCGAAGGACATTCGAATCCTCTTATTGCCCGTCTCTATCCGCTTATTTTCACTGTCATCATGCTGATTCCGCTGGGGATGGTGGTGCTTGTCTTTACCGGATATATCTTTGCGGTGGGCGCCTTGCTGCGCTGCCTTATTAGTAGTCTCTGGCTTGCCTTCGGCCTTGTTGTCTGCCACCAGCTCATCCAGCGCTGGCTGATCCAATCCAGCCGCAGGCTTTCCCTCGAGAAGGCATTGCTCCTCTCCGCTCAGGCAAAGGTGGAAGAGGGGCAGGTCGTTGGCAACAAAGAGGCCATTAGCCCAACCGTGATGCCGGAGGAAGATCTGGCCGAGTTGAGCACGGAGAGCCGCAAACTCCTTGACACCCTGGTGACCATGAGCGCCTTTATCGGGCTGTGGCTGGTATGGGCGGACGTGCTGCCGGCATTGCGAATCCTTCACGAATTCACCCTCTGGAAATATACCTCGGTGGTCAACGGCCAGCCAACCCCTGTGCCGGTTACCCTGGCGGATGCCGGTCTCACTGTGTTTATTGGGATTATTACCTTGGCGGCAACGCGCCATTTTCCTTCACTCCTGAAAATTATTCTGCTCCAGCACCTGGGTATGAACGCCGGCAGCCGTTATACCGTCACCACTGTGTCCGGGTACCTGATCGGTGGAATAGGGATGATGACGATTGCTAATATCCTTGGGTTCAGCTGGTCGCAGATCCAGTGGCTGGTTGCCGCCCTGGGTGTTGGTATCGGTTTTGGTTTGCAGGAGATCGTCGCCAATTTCATCAGCGGCCTCATAATCCTGTTCGAGCGGCCCATTCGGGTGGGCGATGTGGTCACCATCGGCACCACCGATGGGGTGGTGACCCGTATTCGGATTCGGGCCACCACCATCCGGGACTTCGACCGAAAAGAGCTGCTCGTCCCCAATAAGGAATTTATTGCCGGCCGGCTGCTGAACTGGTCGCTCTCGGACAAGGTGATCCGTATTTTAGTACCCGTTGGGATTGCCTATGGCAGTGATGTCGATGCGGCCATGACGTTGATGGAAGAGGCTGCGGAAAAGAACGCGCGGGTCCTGGGTGACCCCAAACCAGTGGTCACCTTTGACAGCTTCGGCGACAATGCGTTGCTTTTGACGCTCCGTTGTTTTATCGGTTCTGTCGATGAGCGGGTCGCGGTCAGAAGTGATCTGCACAAGGTTATTGACCAAAAATTCCGGGAGGCGGCAATCTCCATGGCGTTCCCCCAACGTGATGTTCATCTCGACACTAACACGCCCCTTGATATCAGGATAGTGCCGGAAAAGGAGGCCGTTCCTGACACTACCGCGCCAGTTGGTTGAAGATGCCCTTGGTGATCCAGGCTTGAAAATCGTGATCTGCAAGGATTTTCATCCTGGCAGGGCCATGAAAAAGTAGCTTCCCCGGCTCCGTTGAAATATAATGGGTCACCCATACAATGGGGGGGCTTTTATCTGGCCGGGCCAAATCCATGGTATAAAATCAATTTAAAAAGGAGAACCCATGCAACATCGAATTGTTAATGTTCTGTCTGTATTGTTCCTGATTTTGTGTCTGACCCCCTTGAATTTGGCCCTTGCGGCGAAAGACGCCAATGACTTGCCGGGCAGTAAGGACCCGGACATTTTTTCCCGTATGCCCGGCTTTCATATTTCGAGTTATGAGGCGCTGGAATTCGACCGGTATGAATTCAAGACAGGGGATGCGACAACCGAAAAAGTGGAAGGCCGTCGCACCTTTGCGGCCTATCAGGCCAATGAAGGCATAACCCATCCCAGCGGTCTTCAGGTTCTTCGCAATTATGTCAATGCAGCCAAAGCCGTCGGTGGAGACCAGATCTATGAGTATGAAGACGGCGGAACCCAGTATTCCACTATCCGGATCGTCAAGGAGGATAAAGAAGTCTGGGCCGAGGTCTCCGGGGCCAACAACGGGATGTATAATGTTCAGATGGTTGAAAAACAGCTTATGAAGCAGGAGGTGGTCGCCAATGCCGATGCCCTGTCCGGCAGCATCAAAGAAACCGGGCGGGTGGCGGTTTACGGTATTTATTTTGATACCGGCAAGGCAGATTTGAAACCAGCGTCTGACCCGGCCCTGGCCGAGATCGTGAAAATGCTCAAAGCAGATGCGGGTCTTAAAGTTTATGTGGTGGGCCATACCGACAATGTGGGCCAGTTTGCATCCAACGTCAAACTGTCCCAGGACCGTGCCGCCTCAGTGGTGAATGCCCTGGTGAGCAAGCACGGCATTGCCGCAGCCCGGCTCACCCCGTTCGGTTGTGGTCCGGCCACTCCTGTGGCTTCCAACAAAACCGATGAGGGCAAGGCCAAAAACCGCCGCGTCGAACTGGTGGCCCAATAGCCTGAATCTAGAACCTCGCTGTGTATAAAGGGAGCCTTCCAATGGGCAGGGGGCGGCTCCCTTTATTTATCACTTAAATCTGCAAGCCCGGTCCTGCTTATTTTTTCAGCCGTTTTCTCAGCCCATTGGTCTGCTTCGGCAAGGGTTTCCACTCCAGACACAGACAGCTTAAATTGCTTGATAGACAGGTCATCAACCATTAAGCCAAGATAGACACAGCTGTAGTCGATCTCATCCGGGCTCTTTCCGGCTCCCATATATTTGTGAATAATCCGCTGAGTGATCCCCGCCCCCCAGGCATACCTGGTTAACCGGGGTTGATCATATCCTGTTATCGGATCCGAGTCATCTTTGTGGCGGCCGCTCATTTCTTTTTCGATGCTTTGCTCCAGTTGTATTCGATACATTGGTCCCTGAGTTTTGGTCAGTTGGCTTGGGGACTCTTTTATGTTGAGAGAAAAATGATATTCGCTGGAGTAAATGGAATGCCGGCCTGTAATCTTTTTTTGGGCAAAGAAGGTCACATCACCCATGGGGCCATACTTGACCATTTGCGGTGATTCAACGGTATATCCTTTCGGCACCAACGGCAAAAAATCCGCTGGCAGCGTATTCGAACGGGTATATCCTTCCGGCGTTTGGATATCCGCCCCCGAAGCCGCCCCTGTATTGAAAATCAACAGCATGACAATAAGCCCTGAAAAGAGTGCCTGGTTAAAAAACTGACGAAGGATGGTATTTTTCATTTTTCCATTTCCTTTATTGCTTCTTTGATCGTGGACACAAGCAAACGGTGAATTCAAGTTCCAAGTGCACCACCTGAAGACAGGGGAGGACATCGCTGGGGATTCTGGTATTTTGAGGTTCACCACAAACTTCAGACCCCAGGAACCAACGATGTCCTACGATCATCTTAATCAACGAGAGAGAATGTATCTCTTCTATTTGCTCCAGCCCGGTGGTCTCTCTTGGAGGGAAATAGGCCGAAGGTTGAACCGCTCTCACACAACATTATCCAGAGAAGTCAAACGTAACAAACGTATTTTTGGTTGCTATTAAACGCGATTATCCTCACAGCAAAAAGAAAATGTGTTTCGATGACCAACAGTTCAGCAAGGGGGGCCACTATTTCCTGTTTGAGATTATATTCACTGATCACTTCTACCAGGACATTCCTGGCCAGCTCCTTCTTGACCTTCCTGGAAAGACGTTTCCAATTCGGGAACTGCTTTTTTAGTTGTTTTCGAACTGCCATCTTGATCGCTAAAAAATCGCTTGATTTGTCCCTTGTCGAGAGATAAGCAATGCTTGTGAGTAATACACAGACTGCATAAGGGATAGAAATAGATATTGATGTAATGGTTATTTCTTAACCGCCCCTAAACCATGACGTTCTGTTTTTCCGCCTTTTGTGAAAATTGGTCTCTTATTGATTCTTTATCTGCATACAACGAAGGAAGGAAATGATATTTAGACGGATGTTCGGGCCTATCTTTTTTTTCGCAGTCTTCCTCGGCGCTTTTGCCATTCAGTGCCAAGCGCGGGATCAGCAGATTCCGCGCGCAGTCCAGCAGATTATAGATAAGATTGGACAAGGCGGAACGCCGACGCCAGCTGAACAGAAAACTCTCACGGAGTGGGGCCAGTCATTGTC
Organism: Desulfobulbaceae bacterium; assembly: GCA_009773475.1. Lineage (GTDB taxonomy): Bacteria > Desulfobacterota > Desulfobulbia > Desulfobulbales > Desulfocapsaceae > UBA2270. The sequence goes on from WSXV01000002.1 coordinate 126,991, forward strand.
CAAGCCTTCTGTATTGGATGAAAACGTGGGCGACAACCAAGGCAAGAAAAAGGCAGATGACGATGGCTGGCACGGCACGGTGACCATCGAGGAAAGTTCTCACTCCGAGAGCGACAAAACGGAGGTTTTCAGACCGATCGAGGGGAGCAAGGAGTGCTCATTCAGCCAGCGAAGTGTCTCACGCAGGGGAGATAAGAAGAGCACCACCTATTCGGATTTTCAACTGTTGCCGGATAGCGGCGAGGACGAAACGCACGCATGGCTGGGAACCGCCCGCACGAACGTCACCGTCCATAATACTTACTATACACTGGATGTCCGTAAAAATGCCCAATGCGGTATAACACCACCAGACACAGACGAGCAGGGATATGAGACCACGACGTCTGGCAATGGTGTCGGGCAGGGGGACGTGAGATTCGGCCGCTATATCGAAGAGGGATCAAGCCAGGCGACCTGCACGATAGAGGCATCTGCAGAAAAAGAGGTGTCCCAGGTTCCGGAGGTCGGCCGCAGATGGAGCTCGAAGGGAGAGGAACCCGTCAAGCAATGGTATTCCCTCTTTGCGGGACAGGGAAATGATATCTCGTTTGAATGTGATCCGGCAGCTACGTCATACTCAGGACAACAGAAAAAACAGATGTCCCCCAATGCAAACGATATTGAGGTCATTACCTGGAATATCCAGCGTGGCCCCCTGAAGGCCAACGCGGTAGCCATTAACGGCTGCGCCCATCTCGTCAAGGGGAAAAAGACGCAGCTCTTCGCGGAGGGTAAACCACCGGGTGGAACCTATTCGTGGCGCGTTGCCCCATCCGGAATCTTGGCTGTTTCCGAAGAGAATGAGCATGCAATGGTTATCGGCAGCTCCCCCGGCCGGGCCACCGTCGAGGTTGAATATCGTTCGCCCGATGGCAAAATCTCGCGAGGATCCCTTGCAGGAAGTGTGGCCGAAATCCGTTCAGTTAATGGCGGTGCCAAGATACCGCAGATCGGGCTGCGCGACGAGGAGGGCAAGGAGGCTCCGCCGGTGCGAATTCCCGTCGACCAAGTCCCTCCTGAAGGAGACCTCTTGAACTTTCCCGTGGCAGATGAAGGGATCGCCACGGTACTAAACGATGGGAAAGAGCTGCTGATCCAGGGTCTGCGTGTCGGCAGAACAACGGTCCAGGCCCAGACCCAGTGCAGAGAAAAGACCGGTGCGGCAATCCACCTCGACGTCGTTCGCTGCACGAAGGAAACAATCGACAAGATGATTGAGAAGGAACAGAAGGTGCAAGACCGTTTCAACGAAAAAGCGAGAAAGGCCCGGGAGCTTGTCTCTCATCCGGAGGTAAAAGAGGCGGCAGATCAGATATGGAAGCACGGGGGAGAGGCCGTGCTCAAAACCGCTGATGTGATCTTGTCAGGGGCGACAGCGGTTGGCGAAGCCTCACACGCCGTGCACGCCATGGAAAAAATTGTCTCGGTGAGCGATGCGGTACCAACGGCCTTTAAAGCGTCACAGGGAAGCATGGAAGCCGTAATGCTCACGGGATCCCTGTTAAATCCAGTGACCAAGGCGATGGCTACCGCGTATGAATTCACTAAATCCTGGCATGAATGGATGAGTGACGTGAAAAAAATTGTCTCCACCACGGATGAGGTGCAAGAGCTTTTGGCAAAATGTGAGCGTGACCGGGAGGAGCTTGAATTCCTGGCCGATAAACGCAAGAAGATTTGCGGCCAAGGGCCAACGGACACGGACAATCCGCCGGCAACAACACCGTCAAAATCCACTCCCCCCAAAAATCCGGAGCAGACTGCTGATGAGAAGGCAACCGCACCATCGGAACAGCCCTCCGATTCTCAGCCCGAACCATCCGAGCCATCCGAACCATCCGAGCCTCCGATCATCATCGATCCGGAGCCGCCGGCGCAACATTCGCGCAGCGGGGGTTTTATAATGCCCAAGGAGTGTGGGTGCGGTTCCTATGTCAGCAGCGCCTGGGACAGCAATGCCACGGGCTTGAAGGCGATGGGGGCCGACCTTGCACGCACGGAGAAATGCGTGGAGCCTTTCGAGGCATCTCTGCAAGCATATAACCAGGATCTCAAAACTCTTGTCGATGCCGCTAATCAGGCCCAGCAGGCACTGAGCCTTCCCCAGCAGGAAGGCCTTGCGAAACTGAAAGCGGCGGTGGGGGAAATGAAAAAGTCCATGGAGAAAATTCAGGCATTCGGCAAGAGCGTCGAATCCGTAAAAACCGCCATGAGTGGATGCGAAGAATCATTTAAGAAGGCAGGTGAACTTGTCATCAAGGCCCCGGAACAAGAGAAGAACGCCATTATGAAACTTGAGGTCCAGTAAAGAAGTGGTTCAGCCCTATATAAGGGTGTTGAAAAGTATTTCGGAAGTTTTAAAATTCAAAAAATATAATCCTATGTTTTCTCGTAGTTGTAGATATTAGTACAAAAAAACAGGAAAACAGAACGCTCATCAGAAAACAAAATAACATATTGATGTTACAAGAAAAGCTCTCCTGAGTTCCCAAAATTTTCCTCTCTCCCCAACGGGGAGAGAGGAAACTCGCCTGTCCTATTTTACCCCCAGCACCACATACTGGCTGCGGTTGCCACTGCGGATCAGCAGCAGGATGTCCTTTGCGCCGTTGGACTTGGCCAGAACCTGGGTCAGTTCCTTGAGGTTACGCACCGGCTGGCGGTTGACCTCCTCGATCAGGCTGCCTGCCGGAATGCGGGCCATGGCTGCCGGGCTCCCGGGGGTGACTTCCGCCACCAGCACGCCCTGACCCATTTGATAGCCGAACTGGCGGGCCAGTTCCGGGGTCAGATCCTGGAGGGACAGGCCCGCCTTCTGGAAGGCCTCCTGCTGCTGCGGGCTTCCTCCGGCCAGGGACTTCATGTCGGAAGGTTGCTCCTCCACCTGGACGGTCAACTCCTTTTGCTGTTCGTTGCGGATCAGGACCAGATCGATCTTGGTCTTGGGTGGGGTCATGGCCACCCGGTTACGCAGATCGGACACATCGGCCACCGGCTTGCCGTTGAGACTGGTAATGAGATCCCCCTGTTTGATGCCGGCCTTTTCCGCCGGTGAGTCCTTGCTGACCTCCGTCACCAGGGCGCCGGTTTTCTCTTTCAATTTGAAGGAGCGGGCAAGCTCACTGGTCATATCCTGGATGGCAACTCCCAACCAGCTCCGGGTCACCTTGCCCTTGGTCAGCAATTGCGCCTTGACGGTCTTGGCCATATTGACCGGGATGGCAAAGCCAATCCCCATATAGCCGCCGCTGCGGGAAAAGATCGCGGTGTTCATGCCGATAACCTCGCCGTGGATGTTCAGGAGCGGCCCGCCGGAATTGCCGGGGTTGATGGCGGCATCGGTCTGGATGAAATTTTCGTATTCGTTGATGCCCATGCGATTGCGGCCCTTGGCGCTGACCACGCCCACCGTCACCGTGCGATCAAGGCCAAAGGGGCTGCCGATGGCAATGACCCATTCGCCAACCTCCAGGCCATCAGAATCTCCCAGGGGAAGGTAGGGGAATTTACGGCCATCGCTGATCTTGATCAGGGCGACATCGGACTGCGGGTCGGTGCCGATGACCTTTGCCTCCAGCTCCTGCTCGCCCTCGACCCGCACCGTGATCTTGTCGGCGTTGTCAATGACATGATTATTGGTCAGGATATAGCCGTCATCACTGATAAGGAAGCCCGATCCTGCCCCCTGGGTCTTTTGTTCAGGCTGGGGAGCATTGGGGTGCTTGAACGATGGCCCGAAAAAACGCTGAAAGAACGGATCATTAAAGGGATTGATCTGGTCATTGGCGGTTTCCCCGGCCTTTTTCTCCACTCGCACATGCACCACCGCCGGCTCCGCCTTTTTTACCACCGAGGAAAAGGCCTTGGCTGAACGGTCCAGAAGCTGGATGTTTTCATCGTCATTGGCGGCCATCCCGTTGCCGGGAGTGAAGAGCTGAGCGGCGAGAAACAGCGCAAAGAATAAAAAATGGAAGGGCAAAGTCAAAGGTCGTATTTTTCGTTGCATGATACAAAGTCCTCCTTGTTAAGGGTTACGATGGGATTAAAGGTTTTTGCTGTCGGTTATGGTCTTGGCGATATATTCAAATGATGCAATGGGAACCCAGCCCTTCTTCTGTCCCTGCTCATCGTGGATAAGGGCGTACTGGTCATGGGTTTTTATTACATGGATCAGGGTGCCTTCCTGGAGGACACCGGTTTCTCCGGCCCCGGTAAAGGGTGAGATCAGCAAAGGGGTTGCACCGAAACTCAGTACGGCCCGGTGCCAGTTCCGGTACTGGATCAGCATCCCGGCGCTGCAGAGACAGAGCAGGATGAGGCCGCCGCTGGTCAGCAAGCAAAACATCCTGATTGAAACCGGACGGCGCAGGGTCACCAGATGAAAAAGAGCGAGTGCGGCCAGAAGGAATGCCGCCGGCAGGGTCCACTGGTTGAGGCCAAGCAGGGTGGCCGCCTGGTGCACAAAGGGGATGTCGCCCTGGTCCAGTCCTTTTTCCTGGCGCAGCCGTTGCAGGTTGTGACGGCTGTCGGCATCTCCCGGGGCCAGAAGCAGGGCCCGTTCGTAGTGCAACACCGCCTTGCCGGTCTGCCCGTTCTGCATGTAGCTGTTGGCCAGATTATAACAGAGTGACGCCGAGAACCCGGCCCGGTCCATCACTCCCTCATATAATGAGATGGCCGTGCTCCATTGTCCGGTCTCGTAAGCTTGACCTGCAGCGAGAAAATCCCGATCGGTTTGCGTTTCATCGGCTGAGGCGGCATTTGGAAAATTGTGGAGCAGTAGCAAAAATAAGAGCGCCACCCTGAGCATGGCTGTTTGTTGCCGTCTCATGCCAGCCGCCTCAGCTCAGCTTCAAGTTTTTGCGCATATTCCGTCATCTCTTGGCTGCTAAGTTGACAGCCGCCATAGGCACTGGTCTCCGCCGTTCCAAAAAGGGAAAGAAGCGTCGCATCAGCGGCCAGACGCTGGCGGAGGTCGGCCAGGGTAATGGCCCCTGGTTCCATCTGCCAGAGAGCCCCTAACTGCTCCTGCATGGCTTGACGACAGAGGGCGAGGAAGGCCCGGGTATCGCCCTGGTCGCGGGCGGTGTGGATTTCGCGTATCCTGTGCTCAAGGAGACGGGTCATTTCCTGTCGGCGGCTTCGCACGGGGTCTCCGGTGCGAAGCCGGGCGCGAATCTTGAGGGTAATGGCGGTGATCAGGAGCAGCACTGCCGTAAGGACTCCGGCTTGGAAACCTGGTCGGCTTATGAGCGGGATCATTTTCCGGTGCAAGGTTCCCAGTTGCGGATGCAGGGGCGCAAGATCAAGGCCATTGGCGGCAGGAGGTCCTGGTTGAATGCTTTTCCCCTCCTCGTTGGGAGGAAGCCCCTGTTCGTTCCTGCTCTCTGGCCCGCCTGTACCGGCATTCTCCACCTTGCCTGTATCACTGCCTGCATCCTTTCCGGGTTCCGCAGCTCCGCTGATGTGCAGGGGAATGGGGGCGCTATGCAGGGTCTGGTATTGGTTATTCTCCGGATCAAAGAAGCTGAAAGCAAGGGACGGGATGACCGTTGTCAAAGAATCTTTGGCAATGATTGCCTGTTCAAAGATTTTGGTGCCCTGTCCGGGAGCCGCCCCCGGCGTAAATTTGGCCGTGGGCGTGTAGCTTTTCCATCCTCCATTGGTGCTAAAAGGCGGGGCCTCGACCCGGTCGAAGTTCCCCGTCCCCTGCACGGTCATGGTCAGGGTAATGGGATCGCCCGGCCCCACATCCGTCGGCTGGGCCTTGACCTCAAGCTGAAAGCGGCCGATGGCCCCGCTAAAATCCTCCGGCCTGCCCTCGGTGGGCAGGGACAGCACCGTCAAGGTCGTTTCCGGGCTGATGAGCTGGATCTTTTTTTCCTGCATCTGCTGCTGATTGAAAAAATCGGCCATGGGATCATTGCCGAAAAACGGATCGCCCCCCCTGGGCCTGTTCCGGCGGCTGTTCCCTGTTGGGAGCAACAGGGTTGACTCAACGGCGACCCGTAAGGACTGTTCCCCCTCTTTGATCCCGGACAGAGAGCCCGACCAGGTGAGGACGGCATAGGCGATGCCGTCAACATTTTCTTCGGTCTGGCGCGGTTCTTCAGCGGGCAGGGTGAGGAGAAAGCCGTCTCCGTTGATACGGGGATGACTGTTGAGACTGGCCCGCAGGCCGCTGCGAAAATAGGCTTTGATTTCCACTGGCAGGAGCTCGCCGGGATAGCTTTCCTGTTTGACCGGGCTGATCCGCAAAAAGGCCATCTGCTCAGACCCATCGCTTGCCGAAGGAGGCGCCAAGCTCTCATCCGGTGGCTGCAGGCCGGTTGCGGGGGTGACGGCAACCCTGATTTCTTGGGTCTTGAGCGGCTGGCCCTCGACGCTGACGGTGATGGGCGGGATGGTAAAGGTGCCGGGACGATTCGCCTGCACCTGAAAAATGGTGGAGACGGAAGAGGACAGGGAGCCGTTGATAATCTGGTGCTGCCGGCTCTGGCCCCGTCGCTGAAAGAGCAGGCCATCCACCTCCGGCAGTTGATCGATGCTGCCCTTACCTTCCAGGATGGTAATGGTTAGGGTTGCGGCTTGATCCACGGCAAAGCTTTTGGGGGAAAGGGATGCCGAAATCGTCGGGGCGCCAAGGGAAGGCGTGGTGAGCCCGAGGAGTGTCAGGAGCAGAACCAAAACTCCCAGCCCACCTTGACGTCTTGCCCGGAGCTGCCGATGGATGTGCCCGAAATGGCTTGTAATTATTACCAGTCTTTCCATGTTCCTTCTTTCTCTGCCTTTCCCTGTCCTGTTTGGGGGACAAAATTAAGCTTGCCTTCCTCTTCTTTGAGACGACTCAGAAGCTGCCGGGCCTCGTTCTCGGTCATTTTGCCGGCCTGAGTCGGCCGTGCCGCCTGGGTGGAGGCGGAATCTTTCTGGGGTTGATCATCATTGCTGGACTTTGCCCCCTGTCCGGAATCGGGTTGTTGGGCCTGCTGTTCATCCCCGGTGGGCTGGTCTGCTGATGGATCTTTGGCCTTGCCAGCCTGATCATCGGGATTTTTTCCCGGTTCGGAAGATTTGTCCAGTTGGGGGGAGTCGTTATCTTTGCCCTGCTGCCCATCCCCATTATCCTGCTTTTCCGGATGTCCGGGTTGCCCCTTATCACCTTGTTCCTTCTGCTGATCCCCGGATTTTTTCTGTTCCTGCTTTTGTTCCTCTTTTTGCTGTTTGTTCTTGTCCTGCTGCTGTTGCTGTTCCTGTTGTTTTTTCAGCTCTTCCAGCTTTCTCAACACCAGTTCCCTGTTTTCCTTGCTGTCTTCGGCCTCCGGGTTCAGACTGAGGCTCCCGGTGTAGGCGTCTTTGGCCTGTCGCCACAGCTTTTCTGTCTGACCTGGATCACTCTGGGCCAGCTCTTCTCCTCTTTGGGTGAGGGCGTTCCCCAGATTATAATACGTCTGTTCCTGGAGGCCAAGGTCATCGCTCTTGAGGGCCTGCTGGAACGAGGAGATGGCCTGGTCATAGAGGTTGTTTTTATAGGCTGCGGTGCCGGCGTTATAGTGCAGGCGCGGGTCGGCTGGATTTTTTTTCAGGGCCTGATTATAAAATTCGGCGGCCCCGAGATAATCTCCGGCGGCAAAGGCCTTTTCTCCCTCAGAGGCGTGAGCCCGGCCAAATCCGGCCAGGGAAAGCAGCAGGCAGAGGAGCAGGGTTTTGCTGCTCATTTCCTCCCGGATCCTGCGACCGTCGGTCTTGATCAAAGAGGTTTGCAAAGCCTGTGCCGATTTACGGCCGCTGATCATAAATTCAACGACAAACAGCAGGATCGCCGCGCCCAGCGGCCAACTGAAGCGCTCCAGCGGTTGCCGGTGCTGCTTTTCCATCAGCTCCTGTTTGGGGATGAGGCGGAGTTTCTGTTGGTAAATTTGTTCCAGCCCCTCGCCATTTTTACCCAGGGGTGTATAAAGCCCGCCCGCTGCCCCGGCAATGGCCGTCAGCGCCTTCTCATCGAGTTTGGCGGTGATGAACTTGCCTGCCTCGTCCTTGACGAAATGACCGGCGCCTTTTTCGGGCTGTGGGATCAGTTCGCCTTCCGGGGTCCCGACCCCGACGGTGAAGATGGTCATACCATTCTCGCCGGCCTTTGTCGCCGCAGCTAGGGCGTCGCCTTCGAGATTTTCGCCATCAGTGAGCAGAATCAGGATCTTGTGATTGCTGCTGCCGGTGAGGGAAGACCCTGCCAGGTTGATGGCCGCCGCCAGATTGGTTCCGCCCCGGGGGATGATGGTGGTGTTTACCGCGCTCAGGGTGTTTTCAAAGGCGCTGTAATCGATGGTCAGCGGGCACATGAGAAAGGCGGTGCCGGCAAAGGGGAGCAGGCCGACGCGGTCGCCCTCAAGTTGATGGGTGAAATCCATAATCGCCAGTTTCGCCCGTTCAAGGCGGTTGGGCCGGATGTCTTCGCTCAGCATGCTTTTCGAGGTGTCCAAGGCAAAGAGGATGTCGATGCCCTTGCGTTTGACCTCCACCATCTGAAACCCGACCTGCGGTCGGGCCAGGGCTACGAAGCAGCAGAAAAGAGCAGCCAGCCACAGACCCTTTTTTAGCCGTCGCCGCCGCGAAGACAGGTTCTCGGTCAAGCGGCCGACAAGCGGAGCGCCGGCAAAGCGCTCCAGCCGTGCTTGCCGCCGTCTCTCCATAAGGTGCTGGAAAAGAAGAACCCCAAAGGAGAGAAGCAGGCCCATCAAGAGCCAGGTGGGTTGGTCGAAATCGATCACGGTTTTTATGAAAATTACGAATGACGAATTATAAATTACGAATGAAAAACAGGGCGTGTGGCTCTTTTTTCAATTCTCATGGTGACTTGCGGTCACGGCTTCTGATTTTTGATCTTCTGATCATGGCAGTCGCCTGATATTCCCCAGCAGCTCAAGGCCGAGCAGCAGCAGGGCCGCGCCCGCCAGCCAGGGAAAGAGCTCCCGGTAATGCTCAAACTTGTTGATGGTCCTGGTGGTGGTCTCCATCTTGTTGATCTCGGCATAGACCTTTTCCAGCGACTGGGTATCGGTTGCCCGAAAATACTGGGCTCCGGTCATGGCCGCGACCTGGCCCAAGGTTGCGTCATCAATATCCACCTTGACCCGCATCAGCCGTTTGCGGCCAAAGGTATCGACCACAGGCACCGGGGCCTCGCCCTTGGTACCGGCGCCGATGGTATAGACCCTGATCTTCAGGGCCTCTGCGGCCTCAGCTGCCACCAGTGGCGGCACAGTGCCGGCGTTGTTCATGCCGTCGGTGAGCAGGATCATGATCCGGGATTTGGCCTCATGATCCTGCAGGCGGTTGACCCCAACCCCGATGGCCGAACCGATGGCGGTACCGTCTTCCACCATGCCGATGGACAGTGAGTCCAGTCGTTGCAGCAGCCAGTCATGGTCAAGGGTCAGGGGGCTGACCATGTAGGGTCTGCCGCTGAAGGCGAGAAGGCCGAAGCGGTCGTTGGGCCGCTGTTCCACAAACTGACGGATTACCGATTTGACCACCTCCAGGCGGTTGGCCGGTTTACCCTGGAGGGTGAAATCCAGGGCCTCCATGGAGCCGGAAACGTCCACCGCCAGCAGGATGTCAATGCCGCTGGCGGTAATCTCAGTGGTGGTGTTGCCCAGTTGCGGCCGGGCGCAGGCCAGGATCAGCAGGGCCAGGATCAGAAGCCGGAGGGCGGCCAGTAAGCGGCCGGGCCGGGTTTTACGGCCTTCGGCCAGAATGGCGGCTACGGAGGTGGAAGAAAAAACCAGGGCCGGGGCCGCGCCCCTCTTGCCCCGGATGATGGCCAGCAGCGGCAACAGGGCCAGAAGCCACAACAGTTGCGGATAGAGGAAGCGCATTATTTCTTCCCCTGTTCAGGCCGCGGCTGGCCGGTGGCCATGATGAAGTCCCGCACCGCCTGTTCCATGGATGTAAGATTCTGCGGGCCGGGGGTGAAATGGGCGAACTTGGAGAGGTCGCACTGTTCCAGGCAGTGGCGCAGCCGGTCATGGTGCTGTTCCAGATTATTTCCCGGTGGAGACTTTTTGCCCAGATCAGAGAGGAATTCCCGGGTGGTCCGGCGGGTGGAAGGAATGCGGAACCGGGCCTCAAGGTAGCGGCGGAGAAGTTCGGCGAGCTGGTCGGCATAGAGCAGCGCCTGGGCTGGATTCATCAGGGATCGCAGCCGGTCAAGTTCGGCGAGGGCGATTTCATGGGCAAGCGGTGGTGGGGGCTCCTTTTTCCGCCGTTTCCAGATGTAGAGGAACAGGCCGGCCATTATCAGGAGGGCCAAGGCTATCAGGAACCAGAACAGGAGATCAGGGGTATCCGGCAGGGGCACCGGCCCGCGGATATCATGCAGGGTTGTTTGGGTCGGCGTGCCGAGTGATGACGGATCTGGCATCGGCGCCAGGGAAGGGCTGTTCTCGGCGCAGCGTGCCGGGTCGGCCACGAACGGGACAACCATCCCCAAAAACGGCGGCAGGTAAAGGAGTCGCCTTTTCATCTCTGCCTCCGTTGTCTGGCCTTGAAAAAATTAAGCAGGGCTGGAAGATAGGGCTGATCCGTGGACAGATCGAGCAGGTCAAGACCAGCGGTGCGCAGTGTCCGGTGCAGAGCCGCCCGGCGGCTGGCCGAAAGCTCGGCATAGCCGCGGCGAACAGCGGGATCGGAGGTGTTTATCTCGATCTGGTCGCCGCTTTCGGCGTCTTCAATGGTCAATACGCCCACATCCGGAAGCTGGTGTTCCCGCGGGTCGGAGACGATAATGGCAATCAGGTCATGGCGCCGATTGGTGATTCTGAGCTTTGGCTGCAGGCGGGTCAGGGTGTCGTCAAAATCACCGGGCAGGCAGAAATCCGAGATGAGAAAGGTGACGCAGCTCCGTTTGGCCACCCGGTTGATAAAGTCCAGGGGGTTGAGCAGATCGGTCTGCCGTTCCTGGGGCTGGAAAAAGAGGATCTCGCGAATCACCCGGAGGATGTGGGAGCGGCCCTTTTTGGGTGGAATATAGAGCTCGACAAAGTTGCTGAACAGGATCAGCCCCACACGGTCATTGTTGCGGCGGGCGGAAAAGGCGAGGATGGAGCCAAGTTCGGCCATCAGTTCCCGTTTGGAGCCGGGGCCGGAACCGAAATCACCGGAACCGCTGATATCGATGAGCAGCATAATGGTCAGCTCGCGCTCTTCTGTGAATTTTTTGATATGGGGAACCCCGGTGCGGGCGGTGACATTCCAGTCAATGGTGCGGATGTCATCACCGGGCACATACTCGCGCACCTCATCAAAATTCATGCCCCGTCCCTTGAAGACCGAGTGGTAATTCCCAGCCAGGGTGTCATTGACCAGGCGGTTGGTTCGCACCTCCACCTGCCGGACTTTTTTTAAAATTTCCTTGGTAAGTTGGGATTCCATAAGGGATGATTTTCAAATAATTGTAACGGTATATTCATGGCAGCGCCCCCACCCCCTGGCCCCCTCCCGCAAGGGGAGGGGGAAGTTGCATTTTGCTTGGGCGTGGCGGCATGTCTGCTCTTTTTCCTTTTGCCCGTTGAGAAAAAGCGAAAATAGGAAAATAAAATCACGACTGGTCTCTTTCACCTCTTTCCCCTTAAACTCCCCCTCCCCTCGCGGGAGGGGGTCAGGGGGTGGGGGAAACAGTCTCCAAACACTGTCGTCTGATAACTTCCAAAACAGCCTCTATGTTTTCAAAAACATCATTGTTCCAAAAACGTAACACCGAAAAGCCGTTTTTCCGCAAGCAGCCATCTCTCAGTTGATCGTTCCGTTCATTTTCAACATGCTGTCCGCCGTCAAGCTCAATGATAATTCTTTTTTCAAAAGACACAAAATCAACAATATAGGTTTCAATTGGCTGTTGCCTGCGAAACTTGACGTCCGCAATCTGGCGATTCTTCAAATAGCGCCATAGCTGGCGTTCAGGGTCCGTGCCGTTATTGCGTAGCTCTCTGGCGAATGCTTGATGGGTATGTCTTGGTTTTATGGCGATACCCCCACCCCCTGACCCCCTCCCGCGAGGGGAGGGGAAATTGAATTATGCTTGGACATGGTAACATGGCAGCTTTTTTTCCTTCTAACCATGGCGATGGACCGAAGATAGCAGCCTCCTTAAACTCCCCCTCCCCTCGCGGGAGGGGGCTGGGTGGTGGGGGGGATACAGCTCCCAAATACCGCCGTCTGATAACCTCCAACACAGCCTTCATCAAAATCACGGCACCGGCACCGTTTCCAGGATCTTCTGAATAATCTCTTCGCTGCTGATCCCCTCAGCCTCGGCCTCGTAGCTGATGCGCAGTCGGTGCCGCATCACGTCCATGGCCGCTGATTTGACGTCGTCCGGGGTGACGTAGCCGCGACCGGCAAGAAAGGCCAGGGCCTTGGCGACGGCCTTCAGGTTGATGGTGGCCCGGGGGGAGGCGCCGGTCTCGATGTAGTCGTGCAGATCAAGTTTGAAACTTTTGGGGTCACGGGTGGCAAGGACCAGGGAGACGATATAGTCTTTAATCTTGTCGTCCATATAGATGGCATCCACCACCTGCCGGGAGGCGAGGATGTCGGCAGGGCTTGCCACCGGATTGATTTTGATCGGGGAATCGGTATGATTGACCGCATCGAGAATCATCCGCTCTTCGCTACGGCTGGGATACTTGACCACCACCTTGAGCATGAACCGATCGACCTGGGCCTCGGGCAGGGGATAGGTGCCCTCCTGTTCAATGGGGTTTTGCGTAGCTAGTACCAGAAAGAGCTCCGGCAGGCGGAAGGTGGTGTCACCGATGGTCACTTGTTTCTCCTGCATGGCCTCGAGTAGCGCCGACTGCACCTTGGCCGGGGCCCGGTTGATCTCGTCGGCGAGGATCAGGGAGGAGAAAATAGGCCCCTGCTTGATCTCAAAGGCGGTGTCTTTGGGGTTGTAGATCTGGGTGCCGAGGATGTCGGCCGGCAACATGTCCGGGGTGAACTGAATGCGCCGGAAATCACTCTGGACGCCCATGGCCAGGGTCTTGACCGCCAGGGTCTTGGCCAGTCCGGGCAGGCCTTCCAGCAGGATATGGCCGCCGGTGAGCAGTCCCACCAGCAGGCGTTCCACGAGATGCTCCTGACCGATAATCACCCGGGCCATCTCCTGGCGCAGGAGCCCAACCCAGGCGGAACTGAGTCGAACCTTTTCGCCCAGGGCCTGGATGGAGGTGAAAGTGTCCGTGTTTGCCTGCGGGCCGAGGGATGCGGGCGGCAGGGGTGGAAAAGGAGAGGGATTGGTCTCGGTGGTCATGGAAGCTCCTGTTGGTGGTACCTTTGCATAACGACGTTATGTACGAATGGCGCGCGAAATTGTTTATAATCATTTTGCACTTCCCTGACAACGGGCGCTGAACCAACAGCATCAGTGCGTTGCAATATTTGTTGCCGTTACGGTATTGCTGGAAAATCTTTACGGAAAGAGTGTGAAAGTGGTATGTCTCTAATCTGTACGTCACTAAACTGGTCGGAGTCAACCATGGAAAAAGAATCGTATCTGAAAGAGTTGTATGCCCGGAATCCGCCAGGCTCCCTGAGTCGTCTGCAAGGCAAGGTGGTGGGGATTGCTGGTGCAGGGGGCCTGGGCTCAAATATCGCGGTCAGCCTGCTTCGCTCCGGGGTTCAGCGCTTTATCCTGGCCGACCATGACCGGGTGGAGCTGAGCAATCTCAACCGTCAACACTACTTTCTCGATCAGGTGGGGATGGAAAAAACAGCCGCCCTGCATCAGAATCTGCTGCGCATCAATCCCCATGTGGAGGTGACATTGCATTGCAGGCGGATCAGCGCCGATAATCTGGCCGCAATCTTTGCCGATGCCCATCTCCTGATTGAGGCCTTTGATGAACCTGAGATGAAGGCGCTGACTGCTCATTGCTGGACGAAATCCTATCCTGACCGCTTTTTGGTCATGGGGTCGGGAATTTCCGGCTACGGCAGGAATGAGGCCATGACAACCATGGTTCGCGGCAGGCTGGTGATTTGTGGTGACCAGCAAACTTCCTGCACCGCTGGAGCCGGTTTGACCGCCTGTCGCCTCGGGATTGTCGCCCAGATGCAGGCCAACGCTGCCCTGGAGATCCTTCTCGATGGCGGCCTCCAGGGGTGAACCGAGGAACGTCAACCCGCTAAGCTCTGTGCGCAGAAATGTTTTATGATGGTTTTGTGGTATGAAGATCTGGTCCCTGTCTCCAGGCAATCTCTCTCGAATCGTTATATCGCCTTTCCGTTCTTTCTGCCGGTCTATTCTGTGGTGTTTTTCTTGTCGGGAGGGCTGCCGTCTTTCTGGTTGGGCCTAAAGTGATTGCCAATGACCGCATCGATGGCGTATATTGCCCCGATATTCAGTGCGGTTTTATCATAATGACGGTGGCTGAGCGCTTTTCGGTCGATGGTCAGGATGAGTCCAGGCCAGGAAACGCCGGGACGATCATGGCCCTGGTTGCCACGGGAACTATTTTAGTGACTTACAGATTATTTTCTTGTTTTTTTTCAAGAAAATAATCTGCTATAGTCACTTATCCCGTTTATCGGGGTTAGCACCTTTTACTTTTTACTTTCTTCATTGACGGAGCAGCAAACACATGGGTAAGCAGATGGTCATGTCGGTTATGTCCAAGGACAGGCCAGGCATTGTGGCCGATATCACCGGCGTTATTTATCAACTCAAGGGGGATCTGGCTGATCTTAATCAGTCCGTCCTGTGCGATTATTTTTCCATGATCCTCATCGCCAGTTTTGATGACGCGGTGACACCCGAGGATGTGGTGGCCGGTTTCTCCCACCTTCCGTCCGCGACCAAGCTGGAGGTGGTGGTCAAGGAGATGGAAGCTCCCCTGGAGCCTGCCCAGGAAGGACGGAGCCAGGAGGTCTACGTGCTCACTGTCCAGGGACAGAACAAGAGCGGTCTGGTGCACCGGATCGGCCTTTTCTGCTGTCAGCATGGAATCAATATCCTTGATCTGGCCACCACCCTGAGTCGTGGCCTGTACACCATGATCCTGCAGCTTGATCTCAGTCACGTCGAATCGGTGGATGCCATCCGTACCGATCTTGCCAGATGTGCCGAAGAAAGCGACCTGCATATGGTTCTTCAGCATGAAGACCTGTTTAAGGCCACCACCGAGATTACCCTGCTGTAAGTTCTGCCTTCACTCCTGAAGGCTTTTATACTACTGACTCAATTTTTACAGATTACCCGAGGGAGTTTTACCGCCATGCTTCGATCCGACCATATCCTTGCCACCGTTGAGATGATTCAAAAGGAAAATCTTGATGTGCGTGCCGTTACCATGGGCATCAACCTCCTTGATTGTCGGGGCGGCGGGGTGGCTGAGACCTGTCGCCGGGTGGAAGAGAAGATCGGGACGGCAGCGGCCCGTTTTGTGGAGACCTGTGAGCAGGTGAGTCGAAAATACGGGATTCCGGTGGTCAACAAACGGATCTCGGTCACCCCCATCGCCTTTGTCGGGGCCGGATTTGACCGCCATGGCTTTGTCGAGCTGGCCTTGAGCCTGGATCGTGCGGCCACCGCCGCCCACGTTGATATCCTCGGCGGATTTTCGGCACAGGTGGAAAAGGGGATGACCGCCACCGATCGGGAGTATATCGCCTCCATCCCCGAGGCCCTGGCGCGCACCGAGAAAATTTGCGCTTCCATCAATATTGCCAGCAGTCACAAAGGGATCAATATGGACGCCCTGGCCCTGATCGGCCAGACGGTGAAGGATCTGGCTGAAATCACTCGCGATCAGGATGGCTTCGGGGCTGCCAAGTTTGTCGTCTTCTGTAACCAGCCGGGCGACAATCCCTTTATGGCCGGGGCCATCCATGGCCTGGAAGAGGCCGATCTGGTGCTCAATGTGGGGGTCAGCGGGCCGGGAGTAGTGGCCCGGGCCCTGGAACGACTGATCCAGACCCGAGGACGCGAGAATCTGCGGCTGGATGATATTGCCGAGGAGATCAAGCAGACCACCTTCCGGGTAACCCGCTGCGGTGAACTCATCGGCCGCAAGGTGTCGGAGGAGCTGGGCATTGAATTCGGAGTGGTGGACCTGTCCCTGTCGCCCACCCCCACCGTGGGCGACAGTGTGGGCGAGATTCTCGAGATCCTGGGGGTGGATGTCGTCGGGGCGCCCGGGTCAACGGCCATTCTTGCCATGCTCAATGACGCCGTCAAAAAAGGCGGAATTTTTGCCAGCAAGGCGGTGGGCGGGCTGAGCGGCGCCTTTATCCCGGTGATGGAGGATGCGGTTCTGGCGGCGGCTGCCGGAAGCGGCGCTCTGTGTCTGGAAAAGCTGGAGGCCATGACCTGTGTCTGTTCGGTGGGTCTGGATATGATCCCGATTCCCGGCTCCGTTGATGCCGCCACCATTGCGGCGATCATTGCCGACGAGATGGCCATTGGAATGGTCAACAACAAGACCACCGCCGTTCGTTTGATCCCGGTGCCCGGCAAAGAGGCGGGCGAGATCGTCGATTTCGGCGGCCTTTTCGGGGCCAGCCCGATTATGCCGGTGCGCAATGTCGGCAAGTCCAGCCGTTTTATTGCCTGGGGCGGGCGGATGCCTGCGCCGATTCATAGTTTTAAGAACTGATCGGAGAGCCTCCTGTTCCCATCTTTGTTGCGATTCCTCATCAATATCTAACAGCATTCTTCCAGAGAAATCCTTGTTCGGCTTTCTGGAAGATTGTATAGTTGTCACCATTGTCAACGAGATGAGCGGCGACATCCATCCCCATCCCGCCCTCCCCTTGCATTGCCCGGTTTCTGCGGTAAACGGTCGGTGCTGTGACAGGCCCTTCTTCTTCAATCTTTTCTATAATCAGAGACAAGAACATCATGCGCAAAGGTATTATCCTGGCCGGTGGTTCCGGCACCAGACTGCATCCCTTGACCCATTCGGTGAGCAAGCAGCTCATGCCGGTGTACGACAAGCCGATGATCTATTATCCCTTGTCCACCCTGATGCTGGCGGGAATCCGGGAGATCCTCATCATCACCACCCCGGCAGACCAGCCATTGTTTCAGAACCTGTTGGGGGACGGCAGCAAATGGGGTCTTGAGCTGAGCTACGCGGTGCAGCCCAGCCCGGATGGCCTTGCCCAGGCGTTTATCATCGGTGAAGATTTTATCGGCAAGGATCCGGTGACCCTGATCCTTGGGGATAATATCTTCCATGCCGAAGGGTTGTCGCACCGTCTCCAGCAGGTCAGTCAGCAGGAGAGCGGGGCCACGGTCTTCGGCTATTATGTACAGCGGCCGGAACGTTACGGTGTGGTGGTCTTTGACAAGCAGGGTAAGGTCATTGATCTTGAAGAAAAACCGGCTCACCCTAAATCCTTCTATGCCGTGACCGGGCTTTATTTTTACGACAACGCGGTGGTGGAAATCGCCAAGACCATCCGGCCGTCGGAGCGCGGCGAACTGGAGATCACCGATGTCAACCGGGAGTATCTCAAGCGGGACGCCCTGCATGTGGAGCTTCTCAGTCGCGGCACGGCCTGGCTTGATACCGGTACCCACGCCTCGCTCCTCGATGCTGCTAATTTTGTCCGGGTTATCGAGGATCGACAGGGCTTGAAGATTGCCTGCCCGGAGGAGATCGCCTTCCGCATGGGCTATATTTCGCGGCAGGATCTGGAAGCGTTGGCCCTGCCTCTCTCTAAAAACGGGTATGGCGCCTATCTCCAGTCCCTCTGCCGGATGGAGGAACAGCCATGAAGGTACTGGAAACGCCACTTCCAGGGGTATTGATCCTGGAACCCAAAGTCTTTGGCGATGAGCGGGGATTCTTTATGGAGACCTGGTCGCGTGAGCGCTATGGCAAGGCGGGGATTGATGTTGATTTTGTTCAGGACAATCTTTCCTCTTCCCGTCGAGGCGTTCTGCGTGGGCTCCATTTCCAGAACCCACTTGCCCAGGGCAAGCTGGTCCATGTCCTTGCCGGTGAGGTCTTTGATGTGGCGGTGGATCTCCGCCGGGGCTCGCCCACCTTTGGCCAATGGCATGGCGTTATCCTTTCCGGCGAAAATAAACGTCAGTACTGGGTGCCGCCCGGATGCGCCCATGGCTTTTGTGTCACCAGCGAGTCTGCTCTTTTTGCCTATAAATGTACGGAACTCTATGCCCCGGAGCATGAAAAGTCCATCCGTTGGGATGACCCGGCTCTTGCCATTGACTGGCCGGTAGCCGATCCCCAGGTCTCGGAGAAAGACCGGATGGCGCCGCTGCTTGCCGATATGGATACTGGTGCGCTCTTTTCCTTTGAGGCGAGAGGGTGAAAGCTACAGCTCCCATTCTGCTTACCGGCGCAGGCGGTCAGGTTGGCTATGAAGTGAAACGTCTGGCCGCTGAACAGGGCCGCTCTTTGATTGGCTTGAGTCGCGCCGAGCTCGATATCGCCGACAGCAAGGCCGTTGACCAAATTTTACAACGAGTCCACCCCTTCCTTGTTATCAACGCTGCTGCCTACACGGCCGTGGATAAGGCTGAACAGGAGGTTGAAGCGGCCATGCGGGCCAACCGCCAGGGGCCGGCGGTGCTGGCTGCCGCCTGCCATGATCGCCATATTCCGCTGCTCCACCTCTCCACCGATTATGTCTTTGACGGCAATGCCGCCGGGGCCTATAAGGAAGACGACCCCGTTGCCCCCGGTGGTGTCTATGGCCTGAGCAAGTGGCAGGGCGAAGAGGAGGTGCGCGCCGGGCTCATGGAGCATCTGATTTTTCGGGTCAGTTGGGTTTTCGGGCCGCATGGCAATAATTTTGTCAAGACCATGCTGCGGCTGGCCGCCGAGCGCGATGTGTTGCGGGTGGTCGCGGATCAGCGGGGTTGCCCCACCTGTGCCACCCATATTGCCGCCGCCTTGTTGACCATTGCCGACCGGATCAGCCAGGGAGTTGATGTTCCTTGGGGCACCTATCATTTTTGCGGGATGCCGGAGACCAGCTGGCACGGCTTTGCCGAAACCATTCTCCGCGAGGCGGTGGACATGGGAATGCTTGCCCATGCCATTCCTGTCCATCCGATCAGCACCGATCAGTATCCAACCCCGGCCCGGCGTCCCCAGAACTCGGTGCTTGACTGCCGGAAGTTCATGCAGACCTTTGGTCTCCAGCTTCCCGCCTGGCAGGAGGGATTGCGCGCCATGTTGTCCCAGATTAAACACCAAGAATAAAAGGAATCTCCATGTCCTATGAGCCTCAAAGAATCCTCGTCACCGGAGGGGCCGGGTTTATCGGCGCCAATTTTGTCCACTTCTGGCTGCAAAAATATCCCGGCAACCGGGTGGTGGTGCTCGACGCCCTGACCTATGCCGGCAACCGTGCCAGCCTGCTGGCGGCTGAATCACAGCCAAACTTTCGTTTTGTCCACGGCGATATCCGCGAGTATGATCTGGTGTCCAGCCTGCTGCGGGAGGAACAGATAGACACCCTTATTCATTTTGCCGCCGAGTCCCATGTGGACCGGTCCATCCATGGCCCGGATGAGTTCATTGACACCAATGTCATCGGCACCCATGTCCTGCTCAAGGCGGCCAAGGCGGTATGGCTGGACGGCGGCCCCTGCCCGCACCGGTTTCACCATGTCTCCACCGATGAGGTCTATGGCACCCTGCTTGCCGGTGCGCCGCCCTTTACCGAGGGCAACCAGTATGCGCCCAACTCCCCCTACGCGGCGTCCAAGGCCGCGTCCGATCATTTGGTGCGGGCCTATCATGAAACCTATGGCCTAGAGGTGACGACCAGTAACTGCTCCAATAATTACGGGCCCTACCAGTTCCCGGAAAAACTGATCCCCCTGATCATCGGCAATATCCTCGATGGCCGCCCCTTGCCCATCTACGGCGACGGCCTGCAGATCCGGGACTGGCTTTATGTGGATGATCATAACCGGGGCATTGATCTGGTGGTTCGCCAGGGCAAAGTTGGTGACACATACAATATCGGGGGGAACAATGAGTGGACCAATATTGAGATTGTACGTTTGATCTGCCGTCTTTTAGATGAGAAATTTGCCGGTAGTGAGGCAATGGGGATCAGATTTCCCCATGCCCCGCAAGTCTCCGGTTCCATAGCCGAAAGTTTGATCACCCATGTCAAAGACCGGCTGGGCCATGATCGCCGTTATGCGATTAATGCCGGCAAGATTACCGCTGAGCTGGGCTATGTCCCGGTGGAGTCCTTCGAAACAGGAATCCGCAAAACCCTTGACTGGTATCTGGATAATGAAGACTGGTGGCGGTCTGTGATGGATGGAAGCTACCGGAAGTGGGTGGAATTGAACTATGCCTAAGCAAAGAGGGCAAAGAAGAGAAGGCAGGTTTCAGGGGTTTGGTATGCCCTGAAGAATATCGTAAAAATTCAAAAAAGGAGATTGTCATGTGGGAAGTCATTGTCGATAAGGATAAATGCAAGGGAAGTGAAGAGTGTGTCAGCGCCTGTCCAGCATCTGTCTATGAGATGGTTGACGGGAAGGCCGAACCGGTGAACGCCAGCGAATGCATCGGCTGCGAGACCTGTGTTGAGGTTTGTCCCAATGGGGCTTGTACGGTTACTGAGGTTTAGAGGCCGTTGCCGGCCAAGCAAGGTCTTTTCCTTGCTTGGCTGGCTTACGGCCTCTTATGCCGCGTCCCTCAAACAGCATCTTTCCGGCTGTTTGAGGGCGTGGCGTCCAGCAAATAAACCTGGTTTAAGATGATTATACAAGGGTCCATAACTCAGGCAAGCAAGGTCTTTTCCTTGCTTTGCTGGCTTATGGCCTCTTATGCCGCGTCCCCTCAAACAGCATCTTTCCGGCTGTTTGAGGGCGTGGCGTCCAGCAAATAATCCCTGGCCTAAGATCATCCAAAATTACGCCGCGCCGGAACAACACCACCCCCAACCCCCTCCTTGAAAAAAGGAGGGGGCTTTTTTGCTGTGTCCTGGACGCGGCGCTGGCCGATAAAAATATAAACGATTGTTTACCCCTCTATGCGAAGATTCTTCTTTGACCCGGCGGCCAGAAATGGCGATATTGTTCTCCTGTCCGAGATCGAGTCGCGTCATATCGTAAAGTCTCTGCGCCTGCATGTCGGCTCTCAGATTGAGCTCCTTGATGGCACGGGGGTGCGGTATCTTGCGGAAATAACAAATCTCGGCAGGCAGGTTGCAGCTCGTATTCTGACTGCTGACGCGGACGTGCAGGAGGGAAAGGTGGCCTTGCATGTGGGGCAGGCGATGCTCAAAAATGCCAATATGGATTTTGTCGTCGAGAAATGTACGGAGCTGGGGGTGACCAGTCTGAGTCCCTTTATCAGCAGCCGTTGTCAGGGGAAGATGGACGATGAAGAGCGGGGCGGCAAGCGGCAGCAGCGCTGGCAGCGGATTGTCGAATCCGCCTGTAAGCAGTGTTCACGTCCTCGCCCCATGGAGCTGCAAGGTGTTCGCTCCCTGGCCGAACTTTGTTCTGCTGCCGGTGCAGAGCCGCAAAGCCTGCGTCTGCTGTTCTGGGAAGAAGAAAAAGAGATGCGCCTGCACGATCTACCGCCCTTGAGCGACTATGGCCGCATCGACCTCCTGCTCGGGCCGGAAGGAGGGTTCAGCAAGGACGAGGTTGAGTTGGCCGGCCGATTCGGGTACCAGAGTATCAGCCTGGGGCAGCAAATCCTGCGGGCTGAGACCGCCACCGTGGCCGCCATTTCCATAGTCCGCTTTCTGAGCGGTGAGATGTAAAAACTGCTTTTTCAATTCTGCCAGACCGTCATCTTGCTCTTGCAATCCGTATGTGACTGATCTCCTGAAAAAAAAGCTTCCTGGTCGCCTTGAATTGAATGGGGAGAGGCGACCAGAAAGCTTTCACCCTGGAGCAAATGAAAATAAAACTATAAATCCGCTATAAATCTACGGCCTCAAGGGAGGGACGCAGATCCGTTTCTGCTGAACAGTGCAGGGGGGTTCGTCTGAACCAGATACACCGAGCAGGTGATGTCTTTTAAAATCTTCCCCGCCGTATCGCGGACAACCTCCAGGCCGCGTCGGAATGGATGACTCATGACCAGCAGGTCATATTCCCCTTCGATTAGTTCCCGGGTAATCTCATCACTGACCCGACCAGTCGCGGACTTCACCTCACACTGAAATGGGCAGCGCTTGCGAAAAGTGGCGGCACATTCAGTCTCGCTGACAAACTCATGGTCGCGGGCATATTCAAGAAAATCCGCTCGCGACCCGCTTCCGGACAACCAGTCATGGGCGGTATAATCATTCCAGGTGGTATCCAGGACAAACAGAGCGGTAAGGCTGGCCTGTTTGTCAGTGGCAATTTTTATCGCCTCATCCATCGTCTGGGTCGAGGGGTCCAGCGCCAGCAGGATTTTCATCATGGCAGGGTACCCTTTTCATGTTGCAGAACCAGTATGACATCCTTGCCTTTTTTCACCGCATCGTCCGGTTTGGCCGTCACCGACAGGATCTTTCCACTCGTGACCGCCTTATATTTTTTAGGCTCCGGTTTGCCCTTTAGCTGCAACGAGTAAAGCAGGTCTCCCTTTTTCACCTCGCTCCCCTTCTGGACGGCAACGGCGACGACCTTCCCCGACGTAGGGGCTTTGATCGTTACGCTGGGGATAATAAAGGCCATATAGATGAGAATCGAGGCCACGACGACGGTTACAAAAAATATGGCTGCCATATCTTCATGACGATCGGTTTTAAAGACGGTCATTTTGGTGTTTTTCTTTGGTTCAGACATGAATTACCTCCTTAAAAGTTAGCTTCTTTGGCGACAAAAAGCAGTACCACAACCAAGGCCAGTACATACTTAATGGCCCCTGCAGCCAGGCCGACTTTCAGTGGCGCGCCACCGGCTGCCTTGAGCTCGCGAATATCAATGTATGCGCCCTGGCCCACAAGGCCCAGACCGAAGATCCAGCTCATGACCTGCCGCATAAGGTGGATGGTCTCGGAGCCTTCTGCACCCAGCATGCCAAAAGATGAAAGAGCCGTCATGCCGAGAAAGCCAAAGATAAAGAGAGGAAATTTTTCCTTGATAATCTTCACCAGGGAAATATGTTCGGCCTGGGCCTCGGATCGCCAATACCACAAAGTAATAAAGAAGACGACAAAAGGTATGGAGATAACGCGCACCACGTTCCAGATTTCGCCATAGGCTACGGCGGTGCCCGGGGCAATATCGGGATTATAGGCCAGACAGGTCGCCAGTACCTGACCGGAATTGAGAATACCGGTGCCGACCCAGGCCCCGAACTGGTAATCGGAGAGGTGCAACAGATGTCCGATGGCAGGTGAAATAAACATGGTGAAGATACCAAAGCCGAGAATGGTGGCAATGGCCAGGGCCACATCCGCCGGTTTGGCCCGCACGGCCGGTGTGGTGGCCACGGCAGCAGAAACGCCGCAGACGCCGCAGGACGCTGCCATCACGCCAATGAGGGAGCGATCCATTTTATTGCGCCCGCCAAACCATATGACAAAAAGGATGGTGCCGAAGACAAAAGAAAAGATCAGGGTGATGGCTATGCCGCCAACCTTGAGCAACCCTTGAATGGTGTACAGAGAGCCCAGCATGATGACGCCTGACTTAATGAACAGGCGGGTGGTGCGAAAGCCTTCCGCCGCCCAGTCGGGAATCTTTCCACCAAATATGACATTGCGATAGAACATGCCGGTGAGGATGGACAGCAGGATGTAGTTCAGACTGAGGACCTTGACCAGCCAGCCTTTCTGACCCATGACAACAACATTTTCCATCCATGGTTCCACATAGGTGCGCAGGACAAAAAGGGTCAGTATCATAAACGCGAGCCCGGGAATGATGGCCAGCACTTTGGCCATTCCTTGTTTCTCTTCCATAGATCCTCCTTTATTTGATAACAAGAACATGACAAGCGGCATGTTCCACAATTTTTGATGATATGCTGCCCAGGAAAAAACGCTTGGCGCCGTGCCTTCCGTGGCAGCCGACAACGATGAGGTCAGCCCCGATCTCCTTGGCCGTATCAATAATTTTTTCTGCCGGATGACCGTCTTTAATGACAATCTCTGCCTTAATTCCCTTTGTTGCCAGCTCTGCCGTCACTTTTTTCATGTCACCTTCCGCTTGGGAATAAATCGATTCCGTAATCAGCTTACATTCGCTGTCGGAAACTTCATCACTCAAGCAGAGATCCGGGGCAACAGTGACAATGGTCATCTCCGCCCCCATCAATATCGCCATTCTGCCGGCCTCCTCCAACGCCTTACTCGCGTGTGCAGACCCGTCATGGGCAACCAGAATTTTCATCTCAACACCTCCTCTCTTAAAATGAACACCTTATGCTCTTCACTAACAAGCATGACTGGTGCCTACACAGCAAAGGGAATGCCAGTTTTAATTAAAAAATAATATGCAAAAAAAATGCATAAAACCGAGGTGTTGCCTGTTTCAAGAGCCAAAGACGGTCATGAAGATAGGCGCTTCCACAGGGTAATGGTGCCTCCCAAGGTATCCACTGAATCCTTTAGTTGACACTCACCGTGTTTCCATGCTTAAATAAAAAAAATGCTGATCATCAGCAACTTTTCCAGTCTCTGCTCACAATCCACGCACAAGGATGTGCTATGAAACAATTTTTCAAAATTGCATCACTCGGCGCACAGAGGAAATTTCTCCAGGGGCTGGCCGGTATCCTTTTTTTCTTCTGTATGCTCTGGTCCACCACCATTTATTTCTATCAGAAAAACCGCCTGCAAGAAGAAGCCTTTCGCAGAACGGAACTGGTTATGGCAGCCGTCAATGCCAATCGCGCCTATATTCAGGACATTTTACGACCGCGCATGTATGGCCTTCTGGGCCAGGACGATTTTATCCTTGAGGCGATGTCCACATCGTTCGCAAGCCGGGTGATAATGGAAAAGTTCAAGGAGGAGATACCCAACATAACCTATCGCCGGGTGGCCGTTAACGCCATGAATCCAGGATTTGAGGCGGATAAACAGGAACTGGAAATGATTCAATACTTCAACGAAAATCCGGATGAAGAATCCTGGCAGGGGATTCGGGAGGTTGGAGGTGAACGGTATTATGTCAGATTCAGCCCGGTACACTACGATACCTCCTGCCTGCGTTGTCATGGCAAGCCGGAAGACGCCCCGGTAAAAATTCTCGAATTGTATGGTGAAAAAAACGGGTTCCACATGAAAACCGACCAGATCAACAGCGTGGTCAGTGTGGGCATCCGCGTTGAGGAAGGGTTGCGCCGAATCGGGAAATTTGCTCTTTCCGTTTTCGGCACGGTTTTTATGTCGTTTTTCTTTCTCTATGCCATTATCGCCTTTTCCTTCAACATACTCATTGTTCAGAATATCCGGGCCCTGCTCGAAATTTTTCGCCACAATCTCACTGACCACAAGGGAGTGCTGCTCTATCAGCAAGCCCAGCACATGGATGAAATCAGCGAGCTACATACAACCACAACCCTTCTCGCACAACACCTCCAGGAAAATCGCCGCAAGCTGGAGGATTACGCCGAAAATCTGGAAATAAAGGTTGAAGAACGAACCAAGGCACTGCAAAAATCTCAGGACCTACTACACCAGCAAATACTGAGTCAAGGACAGGAGCTAACAACCTTGAATATTATCGCTGAACTGATCACCCAGTCTGTTGACTTGCTCAGTATCCTTCCAAAGGTATTACGACAAACTTTGAAAGTTATTCCCGCCAAAGGAGCTGGGATTTATCTCTTTCGTGCTGACCGGCAAGGACTTTTCCTTCAATGTCAGGATAACGCTCCAGAACTTGACGACCGGTTTTCTTGTGAACTGGCTTCCCCTCAGATTCCGGCAGATATGGGAAAAAACACTCCCCCGGTCTCCACGATCTGTGAGACAGGGTTTGATGAGCTGAATTTCTTCACTACTGACCTTGCCGAGCAGAAACTCCTGAACATCCCGTTGCGCTGCCGCAATCGACTTCTGGGGGTCATGACCCTGACTGATTATAACTGCAATGAAAATGATCCCAAACACCGGGAACTCCTTCTGTCCATTGGCCGTCAGGTCGGCATTACCATGGAAAGCCTGCAGAATATGGCCAGCCTGATCCAGGGCAAGGATCTGCTCCAGTCCGTGTTTGACGCCATCGCCGACCTGGTGGTGCTCATTTCTCCAGATGACTATCTCCATATGGTCAACAAGGCCTTTCTCACCCGCTATCGTTTCAGTCCGGAGATGATCTTAGGCCGCCGGATTGAGAATCTAGCCCAGGAGTATCCGACTCCGTTCATGCTCTTCAGCCAGATATCCTTCATCAAGCTTCAGGAGCCGGTTTCCGACTGTAAACGGCTTGCCGATGGTCAGTTTTTTGAAACCCACTATTATCCGGCATTTGACGATCAGGGCGCTCTGAAAAATATTGTCTGTTATGCCAAAGACATCACCATCCAAAAACAGGTTGAACACCAGATGCAGCAGACGGAAAAACTGGTGGCTCTGGGTCATCTTGCCGCCGGTATTGCCCATGAAATCAATAATCCTTTAGGGATTATCCTTTGCTACACCGATCTGTTGAAAGAGGATCTGGCCCAATCCCCAGACAAGCTCAAAGATCTTGATATCATAGAAAAACACGCAAAAAACTGTCAGCATATTGTCCATGATCTGCTCAGTTTTTCCCGAAATCAACAAACAACCCGCACCCTTGGCCAGATCAACACGGCCATTGAACAGGTTGCTTCCATGGTGTCCAGCCAGCTTGCCAAACAGCGGATAACAATGACGCTAAACCTTGACGCGGATATTCCCCTCTTTGAAGTGGATATGGAAAAAATGAAACAGGTCTTCATGAACCTGATCATGAACGCCGCCCAGGCAATAGGGGGGAAAGGAGAAAATGGAAAAATAAAGATTAGATCCAGATATTTAGCTTTAAATGGTCAGGCGGAGATCAGCGTCTTCGATAATGGTCAGGGCATTGCCCCTGAAATACAGGACAAGATCTTTGAGCCGTTTTTTACCACCAAGGGCCCCAAAGAAGGAACCGGCCTTGGCCTGTCTCTGAGTTACGGGATTGTTCATGACCATGGGGGCGAGATCAATGTTCACAGTACCATCGGGGAAGAGACCGTTTTTACGATTTTGATTCCGTTGCATGGCGCTTAAATAGTATTCCTGAGGAGAAAACTGAATGGTTCATGCCCGTGTGTTAATCGTGGATGATGAAGAAGATATGCTGACCGGTCTGCAAAGAACTCTGGAGCGGAATATCCAGGACCTGGAGGTGGTCACCGCAACCCGCCCCAGCCAGGCCCTGCGCCTGATGGCCGAACAGTCATTCGACCTTGCCCTGCTGGATGTGATGATGCCGGAGATGAATGGTATCGCCTTGCTGGAAAAATTACGGCAGAAAGATCCGGAGCTTTCGGTGGTCATGATGACCGCCTTTGCCAGCATAGATCTGGCCGTTGAAGCCATTCGCAAGGGGGCCTATGATTTTATCACCAAGCCGTTCGAAAAGGATACCATCCTGCGGGTGATCAACAAGGGGCTGGAGAGAAACAGGCTGGTGCGGGAGAATGTTACCCTGAAAAAACAGGTTTGCCAGCAAGAGGCATTCGCCTCCTTTGTCGGCAAGTCGCCAGCCATGGAAAAATTTTATGAACGTTTAAAGATCGTAGCCCTGTCGGATTACACGGTGCTGGTGCGCGGGGAATCGGGCACCGGAAAGGAACTGACGGCCCGGGCCATCCATAACCTGAGCAAGCGGCGCAACCGGCCGCTGGTCATGGTCAATTGCCCGGCTATTCCCGAGCATCTGCTGGAAAGTGAACTCTTCGGCTACAAGCGCGGGGCCTTTACCGGGGCAGATCGTGACTACCCCGGCCTTTTTCTCAGCGCCGACGGAGGCAGCATCTGCCTGGATGAGATCGCGGATATTCCGGTGTCGGTTCAGACCAAACTGCTACGCGTCCTGCAGGAACAGGAGGTGCGTCCTCTGGGAGATACCCGCACCCGCAGGATCAATGTCCGGATTATAGCGATTACCAATCAGAATCTTGAAAAAAAAATCCTGGACCGTTCCTTCCGGGAAGATCTGTTTTACAGACTAAACGTCGTCGCCCTCTCTCCGCCACGACTTTTTCAGATCGCGGACGATATCCCGTTGCTGATCGATCATTTTTGCAAAAAAGTGTGCTGCGAACTGGGTGTCGATGAGCGGCATTTTTCTCCCGAATCAGTCACCGCTCTCAAGGGTAGAAACTGGCCGGGTAATATCCGGGAGCTGCAGAATGTGGTCCGGCAGGCAATCCTCTTCAGCGCTGGTCCGGTCATATCAGCGCAAGACCTTCAGGCTTTTTTGTCGCCGGACAGCGCTCTGCCCGGTAGGAACAGTGCTTGGCAGGCCTTTGGCGGCAACCCCTTCCCGGAATACAAGGAGGCCAAGGAAGATTTGCTGCAAAAATTCATGGGCGACTATGTAAAGCAGGCCTTGCAGGTCACGCATGGGAACGTAAGCCGGGCAGCAGATCTTTCCGGCTTGACCCGGGCGGCATTGCAGAAAATCATGCAGCGCATCGACATTAAGGCAGATGACTTCCGCCGCGGACCATCCTGACCGCCAGGGACGACTGAAGGTAGTTAGGCGCAGATTGCCAGCAACCCGTTTTTCACCGGCGCCGCGCCATGGCTCTTCTGTATCAATGCGGACAAGGGCATTTTGGGCAGCAGCACAAGATTCAGCGTCGTCCGGCCATATTCACTGGCTGGAAAGCAAGACTCCAGTGTTGTATTCCAGTTATCCTGCCATTGCTCTGCCTCGGGCAGAAGGGCAGTGGCGGCGTCCATCACTGGGCTCTCGCTTTGAGCAAGCTTGGCCAGGGCCGCTGTCAGTTCCTCCATCTGCGGCTGCATGCCCTCCTTGAATTTCGCTATTTTTCCCGCCATTTCCGTCCCATCCCCCTCAAAACCGGCAGGAAGATCAATGTGTAAAATCACCACCGGCGCCTGACCGCACTCTTTCTCATACTGTTCGAGCAGGATATCGGCAGCCTCCTGACGACAGGTTGTCCAGATGGTAAATTCTTGCGGCAGCGGCCCCGACAGATAGAGTCTGCTCCAAGCGCGAATCCGGTTTTTGATCATCCCGGGCCGGGGCTGATTCATCTTCTGACGCAACTCCAGCAGTTCCTGGAAGGGGTCTTCGATAACCGCGTCTTCCTCGCCGCTCTCCCGGATTTCTCCCTGCAGATGGCGAAACAGGGCGATCTCCTGATCATCGATGGTGGCCAGTTGCAGGGCCAATTCCTCTTCTTCGCGATCAAGGATCTCGGCTATGGAAAGGACCAGCCGGGCCTGCCACAGGGCCTGCCGCGCCTCTTCATCCTGGGGATCATTCTTCTGATCAATTCCCTGGAGCAGGGAAGAGATGATCGTCTGCTTGGACTGATCGCCACGGGTGGCCGGAGCCGACATTGAGGCCAGGGAGAGATAACTTAACTGCTCGACATAGTTGTCTTTTCTGCTCTTGATGTCATGCAGGAGATGGAGAAATCGATCCCGATCCGCCCCCAGCGGCGATGGAGTATGGACTTGACAGAAACCCGTTTCCATGAAAGGATAGCTGCCTGGGGCCGATGATGGATCGGCGCCAGTTTCCCCGTCGGACTCGACGGGCTGGAGCAGATGGATGGCGGAGAAGAAAAGGGCCAGGGAAAATTGTTGGTGAGCGGGCAGGACGGTGTCCGGGAAATAAAGCGTATCAAAGGTGTTCATATGCAAGGTGTGAAGGAAAATGTTTCATTTTATCTGACCGCAGCAGTCTATCTGCTGTTTAATCTGCGGCCGGCGGCCGATCTAGCGGTGACCGTGCAGTCCACCTTGTGGCAGATTTTGCAGACGGCTCCCTATGTTGCCGGCGTCACCTGGTTTGTCATCGCCTTGCTGCAATACATGTCAGATGGCGAAAAGGTGCCGTGGGAGCGCCGGTTTCGATTGTTTTTCACCATAGGAATTTTTGCCGGTCTTGTCCACGCAATTATTGAATATACGGCGAAAGGGACGGCGGCCGGCCAGTAAACAGGGCCCTGCTCTCAAAGAAGTGCTATTTCTCTGTCTCCATCTCCTCTGTCCGAACACGGATAGGCTCCTGAATACCCACCTGTTTGGAGAAATTGTCCAGTCCCTGGAGGATCGGCCAGGTCACAACCTGGCCACGGGGGATGACCATAACCCCGTTATTGGCAAAGACATCCTCCTCGATCACCATGCCGGTTTGGATATCCTTCACCATAAGGTTCAGCACCTCTCCCTGGCCTCGTTTGATTTTTAACCCTGCCAGGGCATCCAGAATCTCCTGATTATAGACCCCCTGCTTTTTTCTCATCCCCTGGACAATGATATTGTGGGCCAGGCCTTGATATCCGAGGAGGTCGTAGTCAATGGCCACCCGTAACATCTGGGCACCACGGCACACCTCCTCATCGTCCAGGGAAACGGCATCTTCCGTGTATTCATCCAGGCGCTGCAGCTGCTTGCCGATCATCGCGGCAACCTTCTCCATTCTGGGGATGTGGGTGAAAAGTTCCTGGCCGACCTGGGGGTGCCGCTCATACATTTGCCGTTCCGCAGCCTTGAGCTCAACGCCGCTGTAGAGCTTGTGCAGGATATCTGAAGGCAGGGTGATGCAGCCAACCTGGGACATGAGGGCGGCAATCTCATACTGCCAGGAATTGGCGAGATGGAGCTGTTCACATAGGCGGGTCACCAGCTCCTTGATTCGTGATCCTGCCCCGAAGATCGTGGCGTTGGTTTGCCCGAGCAGCTCGCTGAGCACCTTCATGCTTCCCTTCAAGGTCTCGTTGAGCAGCTCTTTTTCGGCAATAATGAGCTTGTACTGCCGGACTGCCAGGGACAGGGCCGTGGCCAGGGTTGCCGTTGAACAGGGTTTGTTGAGAAAACGGAAGATCTGGCCGGTGTTCACCGCCTCCACCGCCGTCTCCTGTTCAGCATTGCCGGTGAGCATGATCCGGACTGTCTCCGGGTACATATCTTTGACCAGGACGAGCAGTTGAATCCCGTCCATTCCCGGCATGCGCATGTCGGAGACAATGATGCTGAAAGGCCCGTGGGTCTTGAGGGCCTCCAGGGCCTCTTCCCCGCTCTGGGCGGTTACAATCTCGAAGCGATTGCGCAGCTGTCGCCGCATGGATTCAAGCACCAGGGCTTCATCGTCCACCAGAAGAATTCTTTCACTCATGCCTTTTTTAACCCCTTCTGTTTTTTAAGGATTCTATTTCCATGCGTTGGCCGTCGTTTTTTTTAAATTCAAAAGAGTTCAGGTTAAAAATCATACACTATTTTTCAAACTCTCTTCAATGAACAAACCTTGATCATTGCGTAAAAATGGTTCTTTTACAATGCCGTAGGCTGGAAAGCGCTGAAATGATTGTTCGCAAGGAGCTATTTTTTAACCTTGCACCAGAAAAGCAGCCTTGTTTATATCCGGTACGAAAGCCCGGTACTAATCCAGTAATGGTCAATCCTCAAAACGACAAGCATTCTCGTTTTGTGATGAGAAGTGCAAGCCGCAACGAGTGTTGTGAAAGAGCCCTCAGATGGAGCGCTTGGCCTTGACTAAATGGGCCGGTAACGGTATCTAATGAAAATAGAATAACAATATGATTCCCCACAGAAAACAGCGAAAAACGGAAGGTGCGACAAGGTATGGAAATAAACCCCGCCCAGGTAACCCTGCTGATTATTGAAGATGATCCGGTAATGCGGCAGAGCATGGCCGTTTTTTTAGAAAATTGTGGCTTTCAAACCCTTCAGGCCGGTGACGGGCAAGAAGGGATCAATCTTTTTTTTGAGAAAAATCCAGATCTTATTATCCTTGATCTACAGATCCCTGGGGTAAGCGGCCTTGAGTTCCTGAGGGCCATTAAAAATGATCTTCCGGTCACTCCAACCATCATCGTTTCCGGTACTGGCTCCCGAGACGACGTCATTGTCACCCTCAAGCTCGGTGCCTGGGATTATCTGACCAAACCCTTAGCCGACCTGACGGTCCTTGAAAGTGCCGTGACCCAGGCTCTGCAAAAGGCCCGCCTGATCACCGAGAATACCCGGTACCGGAGCCATCTGGAAGAAGAGATCAGTCGCCGCACCGCCGAACTGCAGCGGCAGGAGCAGGAGCTGAAAATGACCCTGATCAGTGTCGTTGATGTGGTGGCCTCGATGGTGGAAAAACGTGACCCCTATACGGCCGGTCATGAGCGCCGGGTGAGTTCGTTGGCCCTGGCCATTGCCCGGGAGCTGGATCTTGAGGAGAAATGCTATGAAGGACTGGGGCTGGCTGCCACCATTCATGACCTGGGCAAGGTGGCAATCCCCAGTGAAATTCTCTCTAAGCCCGGCAAACTCACCGACATTGAGTATCAACTGATTCAGACCCATGTCCAGGCAGGGCATGATATTCTGGCCCATGGAACAGCCTCGTTTCCCTGGCCCCTCAAGACCATTGTCCATCAGCATCATGAACGGATGGACGGCAGCGGCTACCCCCTTGGTCTGAAGCGGGCGGATCTGCTGCTCGAATCGCGGATTCTGGCGGTGGCTGATGTGGTGGAGGCCATGGCCTCGCACCGGCCCTATCGACCAGCTCTGGGGATTGAGGCCGCCCTTGAGGAGATTACTAAAAATCGGGGCAGTCTTTACGATGATGATGTCGTTGCTGCCTGTCTCACCATCTTCGCCACCAGGACCTTTTCCTTTGATCAATCCTAAGCAAAGGGGCTGAAGACCAAAGACGCCATGGCAAACCCTCCCATAATTCCGACACTCAACACCATCCGCTGGCGGCAGATTCTGCCTACCTTTCTCGTCCTGCTTCTGCCCCTGATCACCTGTCTTGCCATTCTTCTCTTTTTGCATACGGAGGAAACTGTTCGCCATAACACCCTCCTCGTTGCCCCTGAACAAGTCCAGGGAAATGCCCTTTCTTCGGGCGATCATCAAGCTCGCCAGGGCCAGCCGGCAGACACAGCTGCCCAGACTCGACGCGTTCATCTGATCTTGTTTCTCGCCATCCTCACGGTAGCGGTTTCTTTTGTCTGGTGGCTGGCCCTGCTCTTGGAAACATCCCGGGAGCAGAAAAAACGTCTGCTGGCGGAAAAGCAGCAGGTCGCCCATCTCACGGTTCTATTGCAGACGATCATTGATCTCCATCGCCTTATTGGCGAGGAAAAGGACAAGCATCGTTTGATCCAAGGCTGCTGTGACCTTCTGGTGGCCAGTCGTGGCTATGCCAGCGCCTGGATTCTCCTGCTCGGTCAAGACGGCAGGGGCGAGTTCAGCGCGGAGTACGGATTGCGCCGCAATATGGATGAGTTGCGACAGCAGGTGAACCGGGGGGATCTGCCGCCCTGTGTGGTGGAGTGCGGGAAGCAGCAAAAAATAGTGGCCATCGGTACGCCCCTGACCTTCTGCCGGCCCTGCCCCATGGCGAATAACTATCCCTGCTCCGGGCTCATGTGCGTTGCCCTGGAGCACAATTCCAGGATCTTTGGTTTTTTGAATGTCTCCCTGGGTCAAGACTTGATTGAGGATCAGGAGGAACAGCGAAGGTTTGGTGAAATCGCCGGTGATATTGGCTACGCCCTGTTTACTCTGGACCAGCAGCAGGAAAAAATCGAGATGGAAACCGCTTTGCGGCAGAGTGAGGCACGCCTGCGCAGTATCACGGACTTTGCCAAGGATGCCATCCTGATGATGGATTCACAAGGGGCCATTTCGTTCTGGAATCCGGCTGCTGAAAAAATCTTCGGCTATCGTGCCGACGAAGCCTTGGGCAAGGATCTGCATGCCCTGCTCGTGCCGGAACGATATCATCAGGCCCATCGTGCCGCCTTTCCCGAATTTATCCGCACTGGTTGTGGCAATGCCGTGGGCAAGACCCTCGAACTGGCGGCTCTTCGTAAAGATGGCCGGGAGATCCCGGTCGCCCTCTCGTTGTCCGCCGTCTTTCAGGATGGAAGCTGGCAGGCACTGGGCATCCTGCGAGATATCAGCGCCCGCAAACGAATGGAAGAGCAGATGCTGCAATCGGAAAAGATGACCACCATTGCCGGGCTGGCGGCCGGGGTGGCGCATGAGATCAACACCCCCCTTTCCGCCATCCTCCAGTCGATTCAGGTTATCCGCCAGGATCTCTCCCCGGAGCTTGCCCGCAATCAGGAGATTGCCGGTCTCTGCGGTCTTGATCTTGCCCGGGTGCAGGACTATTTCGCAAAGCGCGAGATTGACTATTTTCTTGATGGGATTCGCGACTCGGCCATCAAGTCGGGAAAGATTATTGCCAATCTTTTGCAATTCAGCCGTCCCCAGCAGATGGTCTTCGGCATGGCGGATCTGGCCCAGCTGCTCGATAAATCGGTGGAGCTGAGCCAGACCGATTACAGTTTGCGGAAACAATACGCGCACCTCCATGTGGAGTTTGTCCGGGAATACGCCCAGGGGCTGCCGCTGGTCTCCTGTGTGACTCCGGAGATCGAGCAGGTGGTTATCAATCTGCTGAAAAATGCGGTGCAGGCCATCGGCGAGCGCGCCGAGCCGCGCCCTGCGTCCCGAATTATCCTGCGCACCCGCCAGCAGGGCACGATGCTCCAGGCGGAGATTGAAGACAACGGTATCGGCATGGATGAGCAGACCCGCCGCCATATTTTCGACCCCTTTTTCACCACCAAGGATGTCGGGGCCGGCACCGGTCTTGGTCTTTCGGTGTCGTATATTATTATTACCACCAAACATGGCGGTCGGTTAACCGTCCATTCAACGCCTGGGCAGGGAACAACGGTGACCATTGATCTGCCTCTCCAGCCAACTCCACCCGATGAGGCCCCATGATGGAACCTGAGATTACCATTCTGTACGCGGAAGACGATCCCCTGCTGCGTCATTCAACGTCCAGGTATCTGAGCAATATGGGCTTCCATATCCTGGAGGCTGAAGACGGCCGGCAGGCCTGGGAGCTGTTTTTGGAGAAAAAGCCCGACCTGGTGCTCACCGATCTGCGCATGCCGGTGATGGATGGTTTTCAGCTCTTGAGCAGGATTCTCGCGGAGTCACCCGACACCCCGATCATTGTTATTTCCGGGGTGGGGACGCTCCCCGATGTCATTGAGGCCATCGGCCTTGGGGCCTGGGATTATCTCAGCAAACCCATCCCGGATATGAGCATTTTGTCCCATGCCGTGGACAGGGCCCTGGATCGCCTGAAACTTGTGCGAACTTCGCGGGACCATCAACAGATCCTCGAACAAACCGTCCGCGAACGAACCCGGAAACTGGCGGACGAGCTGAAAGAGAGAAAAAAGATTGAGCAACTGGTGACCAACGCCAAAAATGAATGGGAACGGACCATGGATGCCATGCCCGATCTCATTGCCCTGCTTGATACTGAGCAGCGGATAATCCGCCTCAACCGAACCATGGCCACGGCCATCGGTCTGACCCCGAAAGAGGCGGTGGGGACGAAGTGTTATCTCTGCATGCACGGTAAAAAATGTCCACCGGAAAAATGCCCCCATCTGCAGATGATGCAAGATGGTCAACCCCATACCGTTGAGATCTATGAAGAGCTCTTTGACCGCACCTTTGAGGTGAGTGTGGTGCCGCGCTTCGATGTGGACAATATCACCCTGATCGGCTCCATCCATATTGCCCGGGATATCAGCGCCCGCAAGGAGGCGGAGCATGAACAGAAAAAACTGCATTCGCAGCTGCTCCACGCCCAGAAGCTGGAATCCGTGGGGCAGCTGGCGGCAGGCATTGCCCACGAGATTAATACCCCCTGCCAATACGTCGGCACCAACCTCGATTTCCTTGATGAGGCCAGCCACGATATCAGCAAGCTGGTTGCCCAGTTGCAGACCCTGGTGCAGGCCGAAGAGCAGGGGAGTCTGTCGCCTCGGTTGTTTCAGGATGCGCGGCAGGCCCTGGAGGATGCCGACTGGGAGTACTTGTCCACAGAAATACCCAATGCCGTTACCCAATCACGGGACGGGATCAGGCGGGTCAGCTCGATTGTCCGGGCGATGAAGGAATTTTCCCATCCCGGCAGTAAGGAGAAGGTGGCGATCAATCTGAACACCATTATCCAGACCACCATCACGGTGGCCACCAACGAATGGAAATACGTGGCGGAGGTGAAAACCGATCTTGATCCGGATCTCCATTCCATCCCCTGTCTCTCCGATGAGCTGGGCCAGGTTATTCTCAATATGGTGGTGAACGCCGCCCATGCCATTGCTGAACAGCTGGGGGGGAATCTGGAAGGTAGCAAGGGAACGATTACCATTGTTACCCGGCAGGATGAAAAATGGGTGGAGTTGCGCATCAGCGACACCGGTGCGGGAATTCCTGAGGCAATCCGGGCACGGATTTTTGATCCCTTCTTCACCACCAAGGAAGTAGGAAAAGGCACCGGTCAGGGCCTGGCCATCGTCCATGATGTCGTCGTTGATAAGCATCAGGGGACCATTGCCCTTGAGTCGGAGGTCGGCGTTGGCACTACCTTTATTATTCGTCTGCCCAAAAACGGGTGAGGGGTGTCCCGGCCCGTTATGTTTTATTCTCAATCTCCCGGAAGGATTTGCGTATGCCCCACGATGTGAATAGCGCTCAGCCCCCTTTGCCGCAAATGCTCAAAAGTTCCGACTTTGTCAGAAAGTACCTGGCCGGCATTTTTCTTATTATCGGCTTGATTCTGCTGTCTGTGTTCTGGGGCTTCAGTTATCGCTCCAATGCCTTGATCAAGGTGCAGTTATTGAGGCAGGGGCAGGCTTTTTTTGAGGAAGTGGTGATTACCCGTGAGTGGGCTGCCAAGCATGGCGGGGTCTATGTCAAGATCGATCCGGAGACGGTGGTGAATCCCTATCTTCTCACAATACCGGGGCTGAAAGTGGTGATTAAGGATGAGGAGGGGGTGGCTTATACCCTCAAAAATCCTGCCCTGATGACCCGTGAGCTGTCCGAGATAGCCGCTAAACATGGGATTTTCAAGTTCCACATTACCAGCCTTGATCCGTTCAATCCCGCCAATAGGCCGGATCTTTTTGAACAGTCGGCTTTAACTTCATTCAATGCCGGAAAGAAGGAGTATTTTTCCTTCGAACAGGAGAACGAAGAGGTCTTTTTCCGCTATATGGCTCCTTTGGTGACCACGCAGCCGTGTCTCAAATGTCATGCCCAGCAAGGCTATAAAGAAGGGGATATTCGCGGTGGGATCAGTGTCAGTATTCCGGCAACGACGATCCTCAAGCAGATCAATGTGAACCGGGTTGCCATCATCCTCATCGCTCTGGGCATCGTTGGTCTTCTCTACGCCATTATGCGGTATGTGGCCCGTATATTTATCGGCGATCTGAACCAGGCCGAACAGCAGTTACAGGAGATGGCGAGCCATGATCATCTCACCCATCTGCTCAACAGACGGGCCGGCTATCAGCGCATTGCCGGGGAAATGGCGCGTGCTGTCCGCACCCAAAAGCCGCTAGCGTTTATTCTCATTGATATAGATTATTTCAAACGGCTTAATGACAATCATGGCCATACCGCCGGAGATATGGTTCTGCACCAGTTGGCCAGCACACTGCTGGAGGCCCTTCGAGATTACGATATCGCCTGCCGCTATGGTGGGGAAGAGTTCCTCGTGGTCGCCCCTGAAACCTCTGTGGAGCAAGGGTTCAAGCTTGCGGAACGTTTGCGGATGACAATTGCCGCGACCCATTTTAACATTGAGACCCAGCACCTCTCCATCACTGTCAGTGTCGGAGTGAGTCAGATGCAAGAACATGATAGCATTGAAGATGGTATATCCCGGGCGGACAAGGCTCTGTATCAGGCTAAAAACAGCGGTCGTAACCGGGTCTGTGCTGTCGGGGAGAACGCTGCCGCATCCTGAGAATTCGGAGCTGACGGAGAAGCGCAGAACTTCTGCCCGATTGATTGAATGAATACTTTTTCAGGGGAGGCGCAAAGCATGAACAACGATCGGTGCCAAAAGCTCCATCATCTCATTGCCGAGCGGGAAGACTGGCTGATGGAGAGTATCCTTGCCTATGCCATCAAGCATGGCTACGCGGCCTATACCTCGACCCTTGTCGAGCCTTGGCGTCTTTCCATCTGCGGCCTCTCTGCTCCGCTTCTCCTGGCCCTTGACAGCAACCGGGAGACCCTGGAACTCAACCCCGATGAGGAGTACAGCCGGGATCCCATTGCCGCTTTCGGGATTCTCGAGGCGAAGAGGCACCGGCAGCGCGGCATCTCCATTGCCATGTTCATGGGGCTGTTCAAGTATTACCGGCAGAGCTATCTGGATCTGCTCGACAGGGAGTTATTGTCGGAGACCTGGACGGCAGAGGAAAAAATCTGGGCCGCCAGGTATCTGCACCGCTTCTTTGATCGCATTGAACTGGGCTTGTGCAGTGAATGGACCAGGGACAGCGAGGCAGAGAAGATCGCCGAGATGCAGGCGGCAAACCGGCAGATGACCAATGAGAAGAACAAATATCTCACCCTCTTTGAAAGTCTCTCGCAGCCGGTTATTCTGCTCGATGTGAACGGGATCCTTGATCGGATCAATGAGGCGGCGGCCCAATGGCTCCAGACTGCCGAGAATCGTTTTTACTCCATCGACCCTGATATTGATGTTATCAACAAATCCCTCCAGGGGAAAAGATACGATGAGCTCTTTCCCTGGCTGCAGGGAATTCTCGACAAACTGGATCAAGACCAGACGGTGATCACCGAGCATCACAGCATCAGCCTGAACCATCAGCGGCTGGAGATCAATGTCCTCTGTTCGGCGATGTGCGATATCAGCTGCAAGTGCAACGGATTTGTCCTGGTGTTCTCCGATCGGACCCATGAGTATCAACTGATATCTGATCTGCAGACTCTGCATGTCCAAAGGCTTCAGGCCAGCAAGCTTGAATCCATCGGCCAGCTTGCCGCTGGAATCGCGCACGAGATTAACACCCCCTCCCAGTTTGTCAGCTCCAATATCAGATTCCTCGAAGAAACCTTCAATGATGTCGGGGTCGCCATGGGCACCCTTGCCCGAGCGGCAAGAACCGGACAGGTCTCAGCCGACCTGGCGCAATCTGTCCTGGCGGACATGGACTGGCCCTATCTGGAGGCGGAGATTCCGCTGGCCATCCAGCAGTCCCAGGAGGGAATGGCGAGGATCACCTCCATCGTCCAGGCGATGAAGGAGTTTTCTCACCCCGGGAAAAAGGAGCTTGAGCTTGTCGATATCAATCACCTTATTGAGTTGACCGTCACAGTGGCCGGCAATGAGTGGAAGACCTACGCTGAGCTCGTTCTTGATTTAAGCCCGGATCTGCCCGGTACCGCCGGCCTGGCCA
The DNA here is from genome assembly GCA_009773475.1 of Desulfobulbaceae bacterium. Taxonomy (GTDB): domain Bacteria; phylum Desulfobacterota; class Desulfobulbia; order Desulfobulbales; family Desulfocapsaceae; genus UBA2270. Next base: position 166,494 of record WSXV01000002.1, read on the forward strand.
ATGAAATCAGTCAGGTGTTTCTCAATCTGCTGGTCAATGCCGCCCATACCATCAGCGAAAAACTTGAGCAGGGGGCGGAGAAGGGCCAGGGACAAATCACCGTCAAGACAGGAAGAGAGGATTCTGCGGTGGTCATCAGTATCTCCGATACCGGCTGTGGAATCCCTGAGTCCATTCAGGGGCGGATTTTCGATCCCTTCTTCACGACCAAGGCTGTCGGTCGGGGAACGGGCCAGGGGCTGGCCATTGTGTACGATGTGGTGACCCGCAAACATGGCGGCAGTCTGAGTTTTGAAACGATTCCCGGGGAAGGCACGACGTTTACGATTCGACTGCCGCTCAAGACCAAGCAGAAGGCAAAGGGAGAGAGTTGATGATTCGTACTGAGGAGCAGAGGAAAGGGGAGAGTGCTGCATGTTCCGCGTCGCCATTGCCCTGGAGCCACCTGTCGAAAAAGCCCCTGAATATTTCCGGCTGCGTGGCCAGGATGGCGAGATGGATAGGATGCTGTGTCCTTTTCTGCTGTCTTTCTTCCGTCCCGGCAGCCGGGGCAGCTGAAAAAATAGTCCTGCAACTTCCCTGGCACCATCAGTTTCAGTTCGCCGGTTATTATGCCGCCATTGCCCAAGGGTATTATCAGGAGGCCGGGCTGGATGTGACAGTGAACAGTATTAGCCCCGGGCTCATCCCCGTTGACGAGGTTCTAGCCGGTCGCGCCCAGTATGGAGTCGGCCGCTCAGAGCTGTTGCTGCATCGCCTGCGCGGCAAGCCCGTCGTTGCCCTGGCCACCATCTTTCAGCACTCAGCCATTATCATGCTTGCCAGGCAGGATTCCGGCATTACTTCCCCCCGGGATATGATCGGGCGCAGAGTCATGCTGCTTGCAGGAGACAATGCGGCTGAGTACATCGCCACCTTTAAACGCGCCGGGGTGTCTCCGGATCAGCTCCAGGTTCTTCCCAGCAGCTTTGCCATTCAGGATCTGATTGACAGAAAAACCGACGTTTTTAATGCCTATATCACCAATGAGCCTTTTGTGCTGGAGGAGAAAAAAATCCCCTACACCATCATCAGGCCCATGGATTACGGCATTGATTTTTATGGAGATACCCTGTTTACCGTCGAAAGAGAACTGGCGCAACATCCCGACCGGGTAAAGGCCTTTCGGGCCGCATCCATTCGCGGTTGGGAATATGCCATCGCCCACCGCGAGGAGATTATTGACCTGCTTATCCAGAAATACAAGGTCGAAAAAAAACCGTCACAGCTGCGTTATGAAGCCAATGCCATGGACAAGTTGATCCTGCCGCAGCTGGTGCCCATTGGTCAGATGCATGACAAGCGCTGGGAAAAGATGGCGGAAACCTATCTGCAGCTTGGGCTGATCGAACCCGGCTACAGCCTGGAAAATTTTCTGTACACGCCGCCATCACCACCGGACTATGCCCGCCTGCGCACCCCGATAGCCGTCATGGCCACCTGCTTTGTGGCCGCTTTCCTTGTCGTCCTGATTACCTTGAACCGCAAATTAAAGCGGTGCGTGGCCGAGCGGACGGAGGAGCTGGAAAAAAGCGGAAAAATCTTCCGGGCCATTTACGAAAATATCGATAATGGTCTTGCCATCTATGAGGCCCAAAAAGATGGCGATGATTTTATTATAAAAGACCTTAATCCTGCCGGCTGCCGATTTGGTCAGGTGCAACGGGAGGATGTCCTGAACAGAGGCGTGAAGGAGGCCTTCCCCGGCATTGAAGCCCTTGGCTATTTGCCGGTGTTTAAGCGGGTTTGGCAGACGGGAGTGGCTGAAAGTATGCCGACTTCCTACTACCAGGATGAAAGGGTTGCCCTGTATGTGGATACCCATGTGTCCCGGTTGCCCTCGGGAGAGATTCTCGCAGTCTATTGCGATCGAACCGAGGAAATGGATGCGGAACGGAAGCAGCTTTTTTTCCAGAAACGCCTTGAAGCTCTGTGGCATTTATCCACCATGGTGAACGCTGACCTTAAGGAGATCTGCAACGCCATTCTTCAGGAGATAGTTGCCTTATCGGATAGCATGTATGGATTTTACGGGTTGTTGGACGAAGACGAAACGGTCCTCACCATCTATGCCTGGTCGGAGCAGGCGATGAGGGATTGCGGCGCGGATCATACCTTTTTTCATTTTTCCATCGCGGATTCGGGAGTATGGGGCAATGCGGTCAGGGAGAGAAAACCTCTTTTGCTCAATGATTATCAGCAGGACGCGCCCCATAAAAAGGGAATTCCGCCCGGACATATCACGCTCACCAGGCTGCTCTCCGTGCCCCTTTTCGTGGGCGATAGAATAGTAGCGGTGGCCGCCGTTGCCAACAAAGCAAACGATTATTCAGAAGAGGATGTCAGCCATATCAGCGCCTTTCTAAAGAGTGCCCAGATTGTTATTGATCAGAAACAGCATGAACTGGCCATTCTTGCGGCCAAGGAAGAGTGGCAGAAGTCCTTTGACGCCATCCCGGATATTATCACCATTCGGGATAAAAATATGCGCATTTTGAGGGCCAATAAAGCCGCCTACGCATTTTTCAATGCACAGTTCGGAGAACTGAATGGTAAATATTGTTATGAGATTTTTCGTGGGGTCAGTGATCCCTGTCCCACTTGTCCGCTGGTCAATATAACCGAGGACGGTAAGGGTGTGAGCGCAACGATAACCTACGACAAGCTTGGGAAAACATTTTTAGTCACCACATCCTCCATTGATGACGGGACCGGCAAGGCTGGATATTTTGTCAATGTGGCCAAAGACATCACCGACCAGAAACGGCTTGAAGATGAGCTTTTCCAGGCCCACAAAATGGAGGCCATCGGCACCTTGGCCGGAGGCATCGCCCATGATTTCAACAATCTCCTGTCCGCGATGCTTGGCTATGCTGAGTTGATTAAACAGGGCAGTCAGCCAGACTCAGCGATACGGGAAGATATCGAGCAGGTCATTGCCGCCGGGCGCCGGGCCGGTGCTCTGGTTCAGCAGATTCTTGACTTCAGCCACAAGACCGCCCAGCGTCTGCAACCGGTGCAGCCCGCTCTGATTGTGCACGAGGCCTTGCAGCTGCTGCGTGCCAGCCTGCCCTCCAGTATTGAGATTCAGGAGGATATTGATCCGCACTGCGGGGCCATCCAGGCTGATCCCACCAAGTTCTATCAAGTGGTCATGAATCTCTGCACCAATGCCTTCCAAGCCATGAAGGAGGAAAAGGGGGTTCTGCGGGTGACCCTCGCGCGCCGCGAGAAAACAGGGGAAGAGATGCGAAAGGGCAAGGCGTCAGATCCCTGCATCGCCCTCTCGGTCACTGATACCGGTTGCGGGATGAGTCCGGAGACCCTTGCCCAGATATTTGATCCTTTCTTCAGTACCAAAGAGCGGGGCAAGGGGACCGGCCTTGGCCTGTCTGTGGTGCATGGCATTATCACCGGATATCAGGGGAGCGTTGAGGTGCAAAGCAGTCCGGGACAGGGGAGCACCTTTCGGGTTTATGTTCCGGTTCTGAAACAGCCTGAGCTGATGTCGGAGCATTCGGAAACGGAGGCTGCCATCTCTCTTTTCGGCACGGAACGGATTCTTGTTGTCGATGACGAGCTTCTGTTGGTCAAGGTCAGCCAGAGGATGCTGGAAGATTATGGTTATACGGTGACTGGCACCATGGACAGTAAACAGGCCCTGGCCATGGTGAAGGGCGATCCCCGGCAGTTTGACCTGATCATCACCGATCAGACCATGCCCGGCTTAACCGGCGTTGAACTGGCCCGGGCGGTGCTCGAGATCGTCCCGTCCATGCCGATTATACTCTGTACCGGCCACAGCGCCGTGACCTCGGCAGAAGAGGCCCTGGCCTTAGGCGTCAGGAAATTTCTGCATAAACCACTCCAGGTTGACGAACTGGTGAGGGCGGTGAGAGTGGTGCTGGATGAACGAGACAAAGCTAACGAATAAATAGAGACGACAAAAGGGAAATGACGGCTGGGCGCCGAACCATTTTCCTTGTCGGCCTTCACACTGATACCCTGCCTATAAACGGAGAAATTTGATGACTCAAAGACGGATTCTTTTTGTGGACGATGATCCTAATATCCTTTCCGGCATACGCCGGTCGCTGCGTTCCATGCGCGATGAGTTTGAACTGCACTTTGCGGAAAGCGGCAGAGAAGCCCTGGAGATGATGGCCGGAACTGGCTTTGACGTGGTGGTCTCGGATATGCGGATGCCGGGGATAGATGGCGCGGAATTACTGGAAAAGGTGCAGGAGCTCTATCCCTGCACCATCCGGATTATGCTCACCGGGCAGGCGGATCAGAACTCGATTATGCGCACCGTTGGCGTCGTCCACCAGTTCCTTGAGAAGCCCAGCACCCCTGATATCCTGAAATCGGTCCTGGTCCGATCCAGCGCCCTTTATGGATTGCTTGCCGATGACAAGATGAAGGGAATCGTCTCGCAGATTGAAAGCCTGCCCAGTCTGCCCGATATCTATGCCAGATTGCAGCGGGCCATGGTTTCGCCTGATGTCTCGGTGGCCGAGGTGGCGGCCATTATTGAACAGGATATGGGCATGAGCGCCAAGGTGCTGCAGTTGGTGAACTCGGCTTTTTTTGGGATGTTCCAGCGGGTTGAAAGCCCGGCCCGTGCCGTTGGTCTGCTTGGCCTGGAGACGATTAAGGGCTTGGTGCTGGGGGTGCAGGTCTTTTCCGGGATGAAGAGCCGGAGTAAGCTTTTTTCTCTCAAGAAGCTGATGGAGCACTCCATGGCCGTGGGCGCCTGCGCCAAGAAAATCGCCGCCGCCGAGACCGAGGACAAGGCGATGATTGACCACAGCTTTATCGGCGGTATCCTGCACGATGTCGGCAAGCTGGTCCTCGCCTCTAAAATGCAGCGCGAGTTTGATCAGGCGATTACCCTGGCCCATGAGCAGAAGTGCTCATTGCGGGAGGCCGAACTGCAGATTTTTCAAACAGCGCATGACAGCATCGGCGCCTATCTTATCGGCCTCTGGGGATTGCCCGGGCCGGTGGTCGAGGCCATCGGGTTTCATCATCGCCTGCACGCCTATCCCGCCGACACCTTCACTCCGACCTTGGCTGTCCATGTCGCCAATGCCCTCTATTACAACCATGCGTCGCAGGGAGTGGAAGAAGGGAAAGAGCAGAAAAATATTAGTGCACCCACCGGTCTTAATCTCGCCTATCTGGAAAAACTCGGCATGACCGACAGGATCGAGATCTGGCGTGAGACATGCGCCGAAATCCTGCAATAACCGTTCACCCTGACCGGCCTTTTCCCATCCTTCATCTCACAGGCTTCTAAGGTAGGATGGGCAAAGCGCAGCGTGCCCATCATGCACACTGCCATTTGTGACCAGTCCCACCTTGAAGCCTCGATCCATAATGATGGAGAGATAGGTGGTCAGAAAAGTCGGATGGGCAGGTAAGAGAAGACTCCAAAACGCAGCGTGCCCATCATGCACACTCACCCCACTTTTTATCCAGTCCTGCCAGTGACGCCGGCAGTTGCTCCCCCCACCCCGGGGCATACCGACCAGCCCCCAGCGCACGATGAAACGAGCTGTATGGCCAGTCTCCCGGGCGAGCGACATACCCATGCTTCACCGGATTGAAATGCACATAGTCCAGATGCCGCTGCCAATCCGTCTCATCACGAATTGCATGCTCCCAATACCGACGCTGCCAGACGCCTTTCTCCCGTTTTCTGGATAAAGAGGCGCGCACCACACCTGCCGCCATCCCGACACTGACAAAATGCTTGATCTTCCGCCAGCGTAAGGGGTAATCGGAATCATCATCGGGCAAACGCCTGACGGTGTGGACATGGTCCGGCATGATCACCACCGCATCAATGACAAAAGGATGTGCCGCCATGACCCGACGAAAGCCCTCTCGCAGTCGCTCCACGTTTTCAGGGGCTGCGAATAACGGGCGGCGATCCTGGGTAACGATGGTGAAGAAGTAACATCCACCGGGAAGAAAAACACGTCGATAATCAGTCATATTTGCGCCGTCATGGGGTTGATGGGCACGGCCTGTCGGCCTTCGGAGTCTCCACTTCGTTTCGCTTACCTGCCCATCCTACTTTGCGATATCAATCTCAGGAGTCTACACAGGGAGAAGCCTGTAGGATGGGCAGGTAAGCGAAGACTCCGAAGCGCAGCGTGCCCATCATGCACACTCCAGCACGCATCCTCTCTTGCCTGCTCGTCACCTTTCCTCACCAGAGGAAAAAATCGAGCTTGCCCCTTCCTCCGCGCCTGCCAGGTTCTTGCGCAAAGGGGCAAAGATCTGGCGGCCCAGCCCGGAGCGTTCCTCGATGAGATCGGGTAGGGCCGGGGAGCGGGTGGCCAGCTCCTCATCACTGACATGGAGTTGCAGCACCCCGCTGGCGCTGATGGTGATCGGATCACCATTCTGGATTTTGGCGATCATGCCTCCGGCCAGGGCCTCGGGGGTCAGATGGATGGCAAAGGGGACCTTGCCGGAGGCGCCCGACAGTCGGCCATCGGTGACCAGTCCCACCTTGAAGCCTCGATCCATGATGATGGAGAGATAGGTGATCAGCTTGTGCAACTCCGGCATGCCGTTGGCGCGCGGCCCCTGGAATCTTACCACCGCGATCAGATCGCGGTTCATCCCATCGGCCTCAAAGGCCGCCGCCAGCTCTTCCTGACTGTGAAAAATCATGGCTGGGGCCGTGACCTCAGTATTGACCCCCTGACTCAGAGCCGAGATCTTGATGATGGCCCGTCCCAGATTCCCCTGTAACAGCCGGATCCCGCCGCTTGCGGCAAAGGGGTGGCTGGTGCTGGTAATGGTTTCGGGATCCGTAGAGCCAGTCGGCACCGTTTCCCAGACAAGCGCCCCGTCTCGTTCCTCCGGCATCCTGGTATAGCGTTCCATCCCCTCACCGGCCACCGTCAGCACATCGTTATGGAGATACCCGCTATCCAGCAGCTCCTTGATAAAGACGGTCATGCCGCCGGCCCGTTGAAAGGAGTTGATATCACCCGGGCCGTTGGGGTAGATGCGCATGATCAGCGGCACCCCATCGGAGAGCTCGGAGAAATCATCCCAGGTGATCCTGATTCCGGCGGCCCGGGCAATGGCCACCAGATGCATGGTCTCATTGGTGGAGCCGCCGCTCGCGAGCAGGCCGACCATGCCGTTGACCACGGACTTTTCACTGATGACATGACCGATGGGGGAGTAGGGGAGCTCTTTTTCCCGATGGGTGGTCAGGGCGGTGACCCGCGCCGCCGCCGCCTGGGTCAGCAGGTCGCGCATGGGGGTCTCGGCGTTGACAAAGGAGGCGCCGGGCAGATGCAGGCCCATCATCTCGGCCATCAGCTGATTGGAGTTGGCGGTACCGTAAAAGGTGCAGGTGCCGGGGCTGTGATAGGCGTGATGTTCATAGTCGAGCATTGCCTGCCGGCTGATCTCGCCCTGCACAAAGCGCTCCCGGGCCTGGGCCTTGTCCCTGTTGGGGATACCTGATTCCATAGGGCCGGATGGCACCAGCAGCATGGGCAGATGGCCAAACTGGAGGGCGCCCATAAGCAGACCGGGCACGATCTTGTCACAGACCCCGAGGAGCAGGGCGCCGTCAAAGACATTATGGGACAGGGCGATAACCACCGACATGGCGATGACATCCCGGCTGAGCAGGCTGAGGTCCATACCCGGCTCGCCCTGGGTCACCCCGTCGCACATGGCCGGAACCCCGCCCGCCACCTGGCAGATGCCGCCGCCTTCCACCACTGTCTTCTTGATCAGGGCCGGATACTTTGCATAGGGCTGATGGGCCGAAACCAAATCGTTATAACTGGAGATAATCCCGATATTGGGCATTCGCTCATCGCGGATGATCATGCAGGCGCCGTTATCACAGCTTGCCACATGGGCCAGGTTGCTGCAGGGTAGATGATGGCGGAAGGGGATATCGCTGCGCGCCTCTTCCAGCCGGTGCAGGTATCTGCTGCGATGCTCGGCGCTGCGCCTGATAATGCGGTCAGTAATTTTTTCGACGATGGGCTTCATGGGAGACTCCTAGAGGTTTGAGGTAGAAGAAAAGGTAGAAGGGGCAAGGGCATGAGTTTAAAACCCCTTCAGGCTTCTGCTTACCGCTCATCCTTGTTTGCAGAAAGCGAAGGGTGAAAGATTGTCATGGGTGTAGGTTGGGTTTCAACCCGACAGCGAGGGATTATTGCAAGCCCTGCTGTCGGGTTGAAACCCAACCTACAGCTTTTTAAAACAACCAACCTTTTTCATTCATGGCGACCAGTAAATTGCAAGGGGGGCGGTCTCCTGCTGCAAAAGGTAGCGGATGGGCATCTTGCGTGGATCTCCGGCTTCCATTGCCCTGGCCAACACCTTTTTTTTCTCCTCCCCCTGGAGATGCAGAAAGAGCTGACGGCTGTGCAGGATGGCGGGCAGGGTGAGGGTCATTCGCTGGTGGGGGGCGGTGACTGGTTGTATGGCCATGCAGATTTTTTCGGAATGAAGATCAACTGCCGTCGCAAGATTGTCGGCGCCGGGAAACAGGGAGGCGGTATGGCCGTCATTGCCCATACCCAGGATCAGACAGTCGAAGGGCTGCGGAATTGTCAGCAAGGAGGCGGCGCAATTTTCCTCTCCCTGTGCTGCCGTGGCAGCGCCGGTCTTCATCGGGATAAAGCGGGAGCTGGCGGCCTGTTTTTGGAGGAGATGGGTGCGCACCAGATGTTCATTGGAGTCCGGGGAGCTTGGCTCCACCCAGCGTTCATCCACCAATGAAATCGTCACTTGCGGCCAGGGCAGTTCCATCCCGGCTAAACGGCTAAAAAGGGGAATGGGGGTGCTGCCGCCAGAGACCAGCAGGCTGGCCCGGCCATCGCTGCTTCTGCCTACACCTTCTTGTAATAGATCGCCAATGCGAGTGGCCAGGGCCTCAACGAGTAGGGCGGAGCTGGGAAATTCAAGAAACTCAGGGCGGCTTATCATCCTATTCCTCCCACTCCCGACCATCGCGGGCGAGCAGCGCCACCGAGGCCACCGGCCCCCAGGAGCCTGAGGGATAACTCCGGGGCGGCTCACTGGACTTGGCCCAGGCCTCCTGAATGGAGTCGATCCAGGCCCAGGAGCGTTCCACCTCATCCCGGCGGATAAACAGCGACTGGTTGCCGATCATCGTCTCCAGGATCAACCGTTCATAGGCGTCGGCGATATGCTTGGTGGAAAAGGCGTGGGAAAAGCTTAAATCCAGCCGGGTCTTCTGCAGTTTGATTCCCTTGCCGATACCGGGCACCTTGTTGAGCATCTCGATCTTCACGCCCTCGTCGGGCTGAAGGCGGATCACCAGCTTGTTGGGCGGCAGATCCTTGTAGCTGTCCTTGAAGATATTATGGGGTAGATGTTTGAAAAAGATCACCACTTCCGAACGCTTGGCGGTCAAGCGTTTGCCGGTGCGCAGATAAAAGGGGACACCGGCCCAGCGCCAGTTATCGATATCGACCTTGATGGCGACAAAACTCTCGGTGGTGGAAACGGGATTCCCCCCTTCCTCCTGAAGATAGCCGGGCACCGGATTGCCCTTAATAAATCCGGCGGCGTATTGGCCGCGCACGCTCTTCTCGTCGATGTTTTCGGCGGTGATGGGCCGCAGGGCCTTGAGCACCTTGAGCTTTTCGGTGCGGATGGAGTCGCCGTCCATATTGGTCGGCGGTTCCATGGCCACCAGGGTGAGGATCTGCATCAGGTGATTCTGGACCATGTCCCGCAACTGACCGGACTGGTCAAAATAGCCCCAGCGTCCCTCGATGCCCACCTCTTCGGCCACGGTGATCTGGACATGGTCAATGGTGTCGTGATCCCAGTTGGTGGTGAAGATGGAGTTGGCAAAGCGCAGGGCCAGCAGGTTCATAACCGTCTCCTTGCCCAGGTAATGATCAATCCGGTAGACCTGGCTTTCGGCAAAGACCCGGGCCACCACATCATTGATTTCAATCGATGAGGCCAGATCACGACCAATGGGCTTCTCCAGCACCACCCGGGTCTGCGGGGTGATCAGGTCGGCGTGTTCCAGGCCCCGGCAGATATCCTCAAAGAGCTGGGGCGCCACCGAGAAATAGTTGACCAGCACCCGTTGGTTCTGGTCGGTAAACTCCCGCAGTTTCGTGTACTCCTCGGGGCGGTCAATATTGATCAGGACATAGTGCAGGCGGGCCAGCAGCCGCTCCGCTACCGCCTCATCGAGTCCCTCCTTGACAAAGGTGACGAGGGCCTCCCGCATCTTCTGGACGAAATCAGCCTGGCTGATATCATGGCGGGAAATGCCCAGGATTCGAGTGTCGGGATGGAGCAGCCCTTCCCGGTCCAACTGGTACAGCGAAGGAAGGAGCTTGCGCCGCGACAGATCGCCTAGAACTCCAAAAATGGCAAAGTCACAGGCTGGCGTTTTGTTGTCCGGCATAATGTGAAATTCTCCAGTCAGATGAGCGAAGGAAATTCTTAAAAAAATGTTTGATACGATACTGATACCATCGTATCAGCAGGGCCCATTGAATGCAAAGGATAAGGCTGCGTTGCCAGGCGGTAGCCGATAAACAGGGATGTCTGCCTGCATACAAAAAAATAGGCAAACGGTCTTTGGGGATGCTGGCTTACACCCCCAAACTGTGCTTTTCCGGATTTCGGAATTTCCGGACTGTTTTTTTCTGGATTTCGGGAATTTGCTGCCTTTACCCGGAACAAGGGGAAAAGCTGTTTTTTGTAATGCATTGATATGATTTGAAATAAATAAAATTTTGCAAAACGCTAAGCGTGGCATCAATTTTGCTTGCACAACAGTGTTCTGTTCATGGCTGAATCACAGGCAGTAGATGTTCTAGAGGGTTCCTTCATGTTACGATGTGTTTTTTATGGGTAAGGGGCTGGCGGTATTGGCCATAGTCAAACAAAAATTTACACAGGGGTAGGGAATGAAAAAGAAATTGATGGCAGGATTGGCATTTGGGGTGATGATGTTTGGGATGGCAGGGATGTCAAGTGCGACGACATTGACATTTGACACTGATACAACACCAGGCATAGACCTTAGTGGCGGCAGGATGACGTGGAATGGGACTGGTGGAGGACACCTCTATAATGAGGGATACTTGGATGACGATTCAATCGCATTCACATTTAGCGGGTCTACCTATGTCAACGATTTCCAGATGAATGCCATGCCATGGTTGAACTACGGGGGTGGAGATATTGGGAGAATTGACATCGCTGCAAAAGATAGTTCGGGATCGACCATTTGGAGCACCACAGCAGATTTGACTGCTTACACTGCTTGGGGCGACTGGCTCACAATCTCTGTGGAAACAGATAATGTGGCACTATTATATTTTACTGCCCCAGGTAATGCTCCACACGATAATGGGTTCTGGCCTAGCATCGATAATCTGCGTATAAATGAGAGTGCACAAGTCCCAGAGCCAGCCACCATGCTCCTCTTTGGCACCGGCCTGGCTGGTCTGGTAGGCGCAAGACTCCGAAAAAAGAAATAATCCTTTCCAGGCGGGGAAAGGCGTCCCCACCACTTGCACAGTGAGCGTGCATCGGCTCTTTGCCGATGAGCAGTTACAGATAAGGCGGAATCCCTTGAAGGGGTTCCGCCTTATCTTTTTTTAGCGTTTGAAACGAGCGATGGCCGGGCTGGTCGGTTCATTCACCTAGTCCTGGGGATGGGTGATGACAACATTCGGATGAAAGGGCTGCCAGTTCAATCGGTCGCAATGTGTTTTTCCGGATTTCGGAACTTTCGGACTGTTTTTTCTGGATTTTCGGAATTGACGGTCTCTGTCAAGAACAAGAGGAATAAACAGTTTTTGGTAACGCTATGATATGATTTAGAAATTAATAAAATCATGCAAAATCATAAGTGTGGCATTAATTTTGCTAGTATATGAGTATTCTGTCCATGACGGGAACACCGACAGTAGAATGTTCTGGAGAGTTCTTGTTAGACGCGTTTTTCATGGGTATGGGGCTGGCGGTATTGGCCATGGTCAAGCAAAATTTTTCAAAGGGGTAGGAAATGACAAAAAAATTGTTGGTAGGATTGGCTCTTGGGTTTTCTGTTGTAGCAATGGGGAATGTTAACCTTGCGAATGCAACGGATTTTGATTTCTCTGGAGCTTTACGGGCTCACAATGATGTTCTGCTGGTAAATTTTACGACGACTACAGACACCACAGTGACCTTGTTCAGTTCATCCTGGATTGATGGGAATGCTGGATTTGACCCCATGCTTGGATTGTGGGATAGTTTAGGAAATAAAATTTATTTTCAGGACGATGGTCATAATGTCGGGTCTACTATGTCCAATGGAACTTCCTATTATCACGGGACATGGGACTCATTTTATATCAAAGATGTAGTTGCCGGTACCTATACGGTTAGTTTGACCACTTATTCTAATTTTAATAATGGCAATCTGCTTTCTGATGGTTTTCAATATGATGGTCAAGCTCCCATCGCATTTGCAGTCTGGGATGAACCTGCGAATGGGTATCAAACTGGAAATTATGCCTTTCATGTCCTGAATGTTGATACGGCATCCAGCAATCACGATGTCCCCGAGCCTGCCACCATGCTTCTCTTTGGCGCAGGTCTGGCTGGTTTGGCAGGTGTAAGACTCCGAAGGAAGAACTAGCTCTTCCCAGGCAGGGCGAGAAGTCTCCTGCCACACTTGCATAGAGAGTGCATCGGCTTTCTGCCGGTGAGTAGTTACGAATAAGGCGGAATCCCCTTGAGGGGGTTCCGCCTTATTCGTTTTTAGCGTTTGAACGAACGATTGCCGCGCTGGTCAGTTCATCCACCGTGTCTATGGGTAATGGCGATGACGATACGCAGACGCATAGTTTTTTCCGATTTGATATTCAGGGGGATTCTCTTTACAGTGCCTTTGCAGGTGTTCGGGAGCTTTCTTGGCGAAGGGCCAGATTGTGTTCCGGAGGGAGTTGGCTGCTGAGAAGTTCAGCAGAGATAAACGACAGCATTGAGAATAGATAAAAATCAAGGAGATGCGATGCGATCACGAATATTGATGTTGCTGGGCGCGGCGGTTTTTTTCATGACTTTTTCCACCAGTGCCATGGCCGGTGATCTGGACGGTTTTAAGGGGGAAAAGGGCGAGATCAAGATTGCCGGTGGAACGGCCCATATCCCGGTGATGAAAGAGGCGGCGCAGCGGATCATGGGTGTCAGTCCGGATGTCCAGATCAGTATTGCCGGCGGCGGTTCCGGGGTGGGCATCAAGCAGGCGGGGGAAGGCCTGGTCGATATCGGCAACAGCGGCAAGAAACCCAGTGAGGATGAAGTCGCCCGATACGGCCTGCATCTCTTCCAATGGGCCATTGACGGCGTGGCCATCATTGTCAATCCTGCAAACAAGGTCCGTGCCCTGAGTCAGCAGCAGGTCATGGAGATCTATGCCGGGAAGATCAGCAACTGGAAAGAGGTGGGCGGGGTGGACAAGCAGATCAACCTCTATACCCGTGATGAGGCCAGCGGCACCAGGGAGGTCTTCTGGAATCAGGCCCTGAAAAAAGGCGAAATTGCCGCCAATGCCAACTTCAGCGTCTCCAATGGTGCCATGAAGGCGGCCATTTCCCAGGACCCTTTTGCCATCGGCTATGTCTCGGTGGGCCATATAGACGAGAGTGTGGCCGCAGTCGCCTTTGATGGCGTGGTTCCCTCCCGGGAGACGGTGAAAGAGGGCAAATATGCCATCGCCCGAGGGCTTTACAGCTGCACGAAGGGCGCGCCTGCCGGACTGACTAAAAAGTTCATCGACTATCTCTTTACTGCGGAAGGGCAGCAGATCGTGGTTGACCAGGGATTTATCACCGTGAAATGACCGCCACCTGCGAGCGGGCGGTGGAGAGGCTGTTCTTTGCAGCGGCCTTTGTCAGCGCCTTTGTCACTCTCTTTATCTTTGGCTTTATGGTCTATTACGGCCTCCCGCTGTTTTCGGGAGGCCGTTTTCTTGCCATCCTCACCAGCCATTGGGCCCCGCATCAGGGGTCGTTCGGGATTTATCCTATGATTGTCGGCACCCTTGCCATCTCCCTCCTGGCCATGGTGTTCGCCTTTCCGCTCAGCATGGGCTGCGCCATTCTGATCAGCGTTGTCAGCAGGGGCAGGCTCAGCAGAATTCTCCGCAAGGTCGTGGAGGTCATGACCGGAATCCCCACCGTGGTCTATGGCTTTGTCGGCATTTTCCTGCTCATCCCTCTGGTGCGCAATGTCTTTGATGCCGGCTCCGGTATGTGTGTCCTGTCGGCCTCGCTGATGCTAGCCGTTTTGGTCTCTCCCACCATGATTCTCTTTTTCTGCGACAGCTTTGACCGGGTGCCGAGGTCGTATGGCCATGCAGTGCTGGCCCTGGGCGGGACTAGAATCCAGCACTTCCTCCATGTGACCCTGCCCTGCGCCTGGCCGGGGATTATCGTCGCGGTGACCATGGCCCTGGGCCGTGCCGTGGGCGATACCCTGATTGCCCTGATGCTCGCCGGCAATGCCGTCCAGGCGCCGGATTCGGTCTTTGATTCGGCGCGGACGCTCACCTCCCATATCGCTCTGGTCTTTGCGGCGGACAACGAAAGCCTGGAGTTCAAGGCCATCTTTGCCTGCGGGGTGTCGCTTTATCTTTTCACCACCATTCTGGTACTGATGATCCGGCTGGCAGCCCGTGCAAGGGGGAAAGTTGGGCAGGTTGGTTGAGCGGATAATCGTCCTGTTTTCCTGGCTGTCCGGCGCGATTCTGTTATCGGTGATTTGCGCGGTGACAGGGTATCTCTGCTTTAAGGGGCTGAAAACCATTGGTCCGGCCTTGATCTTCGGGAGCACAGACCCCATGTCCGCCCTGCTCCTGCGCCAGCGGGTTTTCGATGGCCTCTTTCCAGCCATGGCCGGTACCCTTCTGCTTGTTCTGATGTCGGTGGGCTGGGCCATTCCCCTAGGCACGGCGGCAGGAATCTATCTGGCAGAATATGCGGGTGTCAAAACAAAAAAGATATTTGACCTCCTCTTTGATCTGCTGGCCGGATTGCCGTCCATTGTCATCGGCCTTTTCGGGTTTAGCCTGACGCTTTTTCTCAACCGCCATGTGTCGAAGGAGCTGCATCCCTGTCTGCTGCTGTCAAGCATTGCCCTGGCCTTTCTGATCCTGCCCTATATCATCCGCACCACCCAGATCGCCCTGGAAAATTTGCCCATGCACAACAGGTTGACGGGGCTGGCCATGGGGGCCACCCGGATGCAGAATCTTGTTCATGTCCTGCTGCCGCAGGCCCTGGCTGGAATGGTCAGCGGGATTTTGCTGGCCATTGGACGCTGTGCCGAAGACACGGCGGTGATCATGCTCACCGGGGTTGTCGCCTCTGCCGGGGTTCCCCGATCGGTTCTTTCCCATTATGAGGCCCTGCCCTTTTACATTTTTTATATCTCCTCGCAATATGCGAATCAGCAAGAACTGGCCACTGGATATGGGGCGGCGATTCTGCTGCTGTTCATCTGTCTTTTGCTGTTTGGCCTTGCCTTTGTCATAAAAAAAAACCTGCCCTGTCAGGTCTTTTCTCAGCGTTAAGAAGAACCATGCCGCCATCAATTCCGCCCATAATTCAGTCGTCGGTAAAAATCCGGGTCAGCAATCTTTCCTTTTCCTATAACGGCAGAGAGATCCTGCGTGACACCTCCGTGGCGTTTCCCGAACATGCCATCACTGCCATTGTCGGGCCCTCAGGCTCGGGGAAGTCCACCTTTCTTATGACCCTGAATCGCCTCTGGGAAGAACTGCCCCGGTGCACCATGAGCGGCAGAGTGGAGATGTTGCTGAATGGCGTCCATCAAAATATCTACGCGCCGGATTGCGGGATGGAGGCATTGCGACGGCGAGTGGCCATGGTCTTTCAGATGCCGAACCCGCTGCCTATGAGCATCTTCAAAAATGTGGCCTTTCCCTTGCAGCTTGCCGGTGAAAAAGACAAAAGGACGATCCGGAGAAGGGTGGAAGAGACATTGCGGGATGTGCGGCTGTGGGATGAGGTCAAGGACCGGCTCGCCGGCTCTGCCCTGTCCCTGTCAGGAGGGCAGCAGCAAAGGATGTGCATGGCCCGGGCGATGATCCTGCGGCCCGAGATTCTGCTCCTGGATGAACCGGCGTCGTCCCTGGATCAAAAGGCTGCCGAGGCCATTGAGCAACTTCTCGTGCGGTGGAAACACCACTGCACCATCCTCATCGTTTCCCATTATCTTGATCAGGTGAAACGGATAGCCGATAATGTGGTCGAATTGAGGGACGGGCAACTGAGAATCAGATAGGCGGCAAAATTTGGTGAATTATGCCTGAATTTTTGTCATAGAAAACAGGAAAATCAGGCAGCAGCATGGTGGATGCGCTTCGCTTATCCACCAATCGCTAGACTTCAAATCCCCATTCATTTTTAAAAAAACGGAAAATACCATGATCAACATATCCATACCGGGATGGCAGGAGCTGCACCTTGAACATCTGGTGCTTGATTACAACGGAACTCTGGCATGTGACGGTCAGTTGATTGAAGGGGTGTCCCCCCTGCTGGCTTTGCTGGCTGAACAGCTTGAGGTGCACATCGTCACGGCAGACACCTTCGGCAGCGTGGAGAGGATGTTTGCCGGGAGCGGCTATCGGGTGTTCAAGCTTCTGTCCGGCAATGAGGAGCAGGGCAAGGCCCGGTATGTGCAGAGTCTTGGCGCAGCATCGTCGGTTTGCATCGGCAATGGCCGGAATGACCGGCGTATGCTCAAGGAGGCGGCCTTGGGAATTGCAGTGATGCAGAAAGAGGGGTTGGCCTTGGACGCCCTCCTGGGCGCTGATCTTGCGACGTCAAGTATTCTGGATGCCCTTGAGCTCCTGACCCATCCCCTGCGGCTTATGGCCACCTTGCGTTGTTAAAGCGGTATTTTCTGACGGATATGCCCTTTACCTGAACATGGGTAGAAGATAGTTCCCCGCCATAAAGAGCATGCAGAATGCAAGAATTGATTTGATCAGTGTGGCCGGGACACGTTTTTGCAGCCGTGCCCCGCAATACATGCCGGCGATACCGCCGATGCCGAAGAGCCCTCCGAGAATCCAGTCCGGGGCAATGGCCATGCCGGGTACCCAGGGCGCCAAAATCTGGTAGAAGATCACCCCGGCCACCGAGGTGACAAAGGTACCCATTAACGCCGCTCCGGCCACGGTGTAGACCGGCATTCCAAAAAAACTGACAAAAAACGGGGCAATGATCGAGCCTCCGCCAATACCATAGACCCCCCCGATCATGCCGACAATCAAGCTGAGAGCCATGATTCCCCAGGCATTCACGGAGATGGTCTCGCCACAGAATTCATAGACTATGCGGCCCGGAGTCCACTGTTTGACCACAACCCGGGTGAGTTGACCACCTGTCTGGGGTTGTTTTTGCTGTTGCTGAAACCGCTGTTCCGTTGAAGAAAGTCCTGCCTTTTTTTTCTGAGAAAAAAGATCTTTGAGCAGCCTTCCCCCGATATAGAGCAGGACCATGCCGACAAAGAGCTTGAAATGCTTCGGGTCGGGCAGGTATTGAATGCGCACAATCGCGCCGATCAGCACCCCCGGCAGGGTACCGATGATCACGATCCAGGTCAGGGGCCAGACCATCCTCCCTTCCTGGATATATCGGTACACACCGCTGGGGATGGCCACGATATTAAAGACCTGGTTGGTGGAACTGACGGACGGACTGGTGAAGCCAAGGACGCTGACCTGAAAGGGCAGCAGCAGAAAGGCTCCGGAGACCCCGCCCATGGAGGTGAAGAAAGAGATGACAAAGGCGACCAGGGGCGGCACCAGCGGATGAACCTCGATTCCAGCAACGGGGAAAACCATAAGTAGACCTCAATATAATCCAATGCAGGGTAAGCCGTAACTTTCCCCAACGCCCCTCATAAGTCAAGCTGTCCCTGTCCCACAAATAATGCTGGACGCCGAAAAAATGAGGATTTATGTCCATGAGCCGTCATTCCCGCGCAGGCGGGAATCCATAACACCGTGAATTTATCACACCATTATTCCCGATAAAAGCACTCGGGAATGACGGTGTCGTAATTTTGCTGGTAAGCGAGTGAGCGAGACTTCGAGAACCTGTTCTTATTAAGAAGACTGGAGTTACCTGCAATTGTCCCGTAAAATCTGTCCTCCGGTATTCAGTCCTGACGTTTTTACAAACAAATGACAGAGACCGTAAGCCCTGCCAGAAATACCCAGAGAATATCAACTTTTTTCAGCAAGGCGGCCAGGGCGGCGGCGGCCAGCAGGAGATGGAGGCAGTCCCAGTGGACCTGCAGGGCAAAACGGATGGTGACCGCCAGCAGCAAACCGACAAATGAGCTGAGGACCCCGGTGATGGCCCGGTTAAAACAGCTCGAGGTCCGTAGTCGAGCAAAATACGGAGTCAGCCCGATCACTAGCAGCAGAGATGGACAGAAGATGGCCACCGTGGCGACGCCGGCGCCGATCAGCCCATGCAGGAGATAGCCGACAAAGGTGGCGGTAATGACAATGGGGCCGGGGGTAAATTGGCCAAGGGCGATGCCGTCGAGGAAGGTCGGGCCGTCCAACCAGGAACGTATCTCAACGATTTCATGGAACATCAGCGGCACCGAGCCAAAACCGCCGCCAAAGGCGAAAAGGTCAATTTTGATCATGAGCAGGGCCAACCGGGCGAGATCGGGACTGAAAAACGCCAGCAGGGCCAGCCCGGCAGCGGCACAGGCGAGCAGCAATATAAATGGTCGAAAGATGGGTGGCAGGGTTGACTCTTGTGCCGTTCGAGCCTGCGCGGGGTGGCCCTGGAGCAGGATCATGCCGAGTAGGGCGGCAAGTAGAAGGATCAGCACCGGATTGATCATCATGCCAAACAAGATCGCCGCGATCAGGGCAATTCCCCAATGCTGCCAACAGTGCAGGGTGCTTCTGCCAAAGGAGATGGCGGCATTGGCAACCACCGCGACGATCAGCGCCTGCAGGCCGCTGAAGGCGGCGATGACCACCGGCACGTTATGGGTACGGGCGTAGAGTGCTGAGAGCGTCAGCATCAGAAAAAAGGCGGGCAGGCCGAACCCGACATAGCTCACCAGGGCCCCGGCCACGCCTCGTGTCCGCAGGCCGACATAGGCCGCAACCTGCATGGCCGTGGCCCCTGGAACGGTCTGGCTGAGGGCTACGCCGTCGGCAAAGGTCTCCTTGGCCAGCCAACGCTCCCGCCCCACGGCCAGTTCACGGATGTAGGCAATCATGGCCGGCCCGCCAAAAGCGGTGAGGCCCAGACGTAGAAAAACCTGGAACAGGCGGAGCAGGGTCGGTGGCGGGGAAAGGGATGGCGTTGTCATGAAGTCAAGCGACGGAGAACAGCAGTGCTGGGGGGGTGAGTCTCATCTTAGGTTGTCAAAATCATTGATGTTTTTTTGTCTTTCTCTTTAGTTTTTTGGTTCCCATGCACCGCATCCAGTTCCGACCCTCAGAGTCTACGCTTTATGCTTCGTTTGCCTGTGTATCCTGGGAACCAGGAGAACAACGACTGGATCTCAGAAGTTAAGCAGACAGGATGGGCACGCTTCGCTTTGCCCATCCTACAACTTCGCTTACCTGCCCATCCTACGACTGTTTGCAGGGAGAGGAGTTAGTACAATTTCTGCAAAAAATTATTTTAATTTCACGAATGAGACTCCGAGAGCCTCGAATTAGTGGCGATTGGAAGCGTCATTGTCCTGAACACCTTCCGTCTTCTGTCCTTTCACAGCAGTTTCATCCGAAAGCGGGTTTTTTGATAGCGCAAGACCACGCCTTCCCAGATAATCCGGTCCAGATAGAGTTCGTTTTCCACCATGTCACCCTCTCGGCAGATCCGGTTGTTGATGATGATCAGGCGTTTGGCGGGATTCTGGGCGTACACGTGGCCGGCCAGTTGTAAGGGTGGCAGGCTTTTTCTGACAGCAGCCGGTAAATCCTGGAGCAGGGGTAGGACGTCTGTGTCATCGGCAGCGCCTTCCGATTCCGCTGCTTTGGCGGAAGGGGCGGTGACTGGCTGCATAGCTCCGGGAAGATCTTCTAGCTTTTTCATGGCCGCTTCTTCTCTGATCGGCCTCTGTTTGCTGCCTTTTGCCAACTCTTCGGCCGGTTCTGTTGTTCCTGCAACCGGTTTCAAGGCTGTCTTTTCAGGGATGCCTGGCGACGGGATGGCATCGGGATGGCTCTCTGTTGTGGCCGCCACTTTTTTGCCTGAGGTTTTGTCTCGGCCTGTCGGCGTGTCCTTTGCGGGAGCAGGCTGAGCAAAAGGCGCGGGTTGATCAGCCTGCTCCTGTAAGTGTCCAATGTTCTTTTCCAGGTTGGAAATTTTTTCTTGCAGGACAACCTCATCATTCCGTTTGCCCCGATAAAAAACAAGCATTGAGACGAGACCAACAAGCAGGAGCCCAGCTCCAATCCATCTCCAGGAAGAGGCCTTCTTTTCGATCTGCTGAGGGGCAGGCCGTTTTCCATGATCACTTTGCAGCCCCGGAACTTCCCCCTGCTTGCGTTCCCGATCGGACTTTTTCAGTGCTTCCAGAATATAGGACATGATCAGTGATCCATTTTTCAGTTTTCAGGCGGTGGAAATGGTTTCGGTGCAAGCCCGTCTTGGGCTGCCGCTCCGTCTTCTTTTTCTGGAACCTGTTGGAGATTCAGAATATTGATTCCTGTCGTTGGCTCAGCAGGGCCGGCTGGTGCAATCTCCGTGACCGGCTTGGCCGGTCGGCTCAGTTCGGTCCGTTCATTTCCGGCGACAAACTGCCAGCGGCCATAATACAAGGAGACCGCCAGCGCACCCAGAACAATGAGCAGCAGGCTTGCAAGAAAGATCTGGAGGGAGATGCCCCGGGTTAAAGAGGCCAAGCCTTTTTTGCCGGTGCGTCCGCCAAAGACTTCCCGGGCCGCCTGATTGACGATCTTCAGGTCAACCTGCTCTTTTTCTTCGACATAGGCCCCCAGTAAGGACCTGTCACAGAGGACATTGATCAGTCGGGGGATGCCACGGCTCAACTCCCCCACCCGCTTGAGCGCCGCCTTGGAAAAGAGCCGTTTTCGGCTGCCGGCCACGGCCAGCCGATGTTCCACGTAGGCGGGCACATCCTCAGCGGCCAGGGGTAGAAGGTGATAGCGGGAGGTAATGCGCTGATTGATCTGGGCCACCTCTTCCTGATCGAGAAGCTGGCGCAGTTCCGGCTGGCCGAGGAGGATTATTTTCAGCAGTTTCTGCTCTCCGGTCTCCAGATTGGTGAGCAGGCGCAGCTGCTCCAGGGTGTCGATGCTCAAATTCTGGGCCTCGTCAATGAGCAGGGCGGTGATCCTTCCCCGGGCGTGCGCATCCAGCAGATAGCGGTTGAGGTGGTCGATATAGGTCTTGATGCTGTTGGGATCGCCGCTGACGGCAATCTCCAGTTCGTCACAGATCGAGGCCAGCAGCTCCATGGCATTGAGCTTAGGGTTGAGGATCAGGGCCAGATCGGTATTCTCCGGCAGCTGTTCCATCAGGCAGCGGCATACCGTCGTCTTGCCCGCACCAACAGCGCCGGTCAGAAGAATCAGGCAGCCGTCACTGTTGATCCCATAGAGCAGGTGGGCAAGGGCCTCCTGATGCAGCGCGCTCATGAAGAGATAGCGGGGATCCGGGGCAATGGAAAAGGGTTTCTCTTTGAGTTCGAAATAGTGTGTGTACATGATCAAGGCTGAAGAAGAAGGAACCTAACCCCAATGAACGGAATAAACGCCTTTTTAGTTTTTCGCTGCAAGCGGTTGCAGGCTTGCATGGAGTGCGCTGACTTTTGCATGAAAAGCATTAGGGATACTATAGGATATATAATCTCCAATTTCCAATTCTTCTTGTTTCCCATTGAAATTCCCTCTCAGGCTGATACGATAGCAGAAGTGAAGATTGCCGGAAGTTATTCTTATCTCCGGCTTATTGAGTCTGGCCATAACCACCCTCGCATATACTATCATGCCCATCTACGAATACACTGCATACGATCAGAAAGGCAAGTCCAGAAGTGGAATCATTGAGGCTGATAATGAGACCGGGGCCCGCGCCAAATTGCGGGCTGCGGGGAAATATCCGGTGCAGCTCAAGGAAAATTTGTCCCAAGGTGCGAGCACCGGCAAGCACCTGCTGGCGACCTCCTTGACCTTTGAGCGGGTAAAATCGGCGGAGATTCATCTCTTCACCCGCCAACTTGCAACCCTTCTGGGCGCAGGGATTCCTCTGATCAACACCCTCAGCTCACTGCTTGAGCAGACCGCCAATCCGGCCTTAAAAAAAGTGCTGGCCCAGATCAAGGATTCCATCAACGAGGGCAATACCCTGACCAATTCGCTGGCCCGGCATCCGAAACTCTTCTCCAATATCTATATCAATATGGTGCGGGCCGGCGAGGCCTCCGGGTCACTGGACATCGTCCTGGAAAAGCTGGCGGATTTCGGCGAAAAGCAGCAGACCCTCCAGGGCCGTCTGAAGGCGGCGTTGGTCTATCCGGTCTTTATGGCCATTATCGGCAGCGCCATCCTCTTTTTGCTTGTCACCTATATCGTCCCCAATATCACCAAGGTCTTTGATGACATGGAGCGGACCCTGCCACTGCCGACCCGGCTTCTCCTCTCGTTGAGTGATCTGCTGCGAGGCTACTGGTGGCTGGTGTTGATTTTCCTGGTTGGGGTCTTTTTTTCCTTCCGACTTTTTCTGAAAAGCGCCAAGGGGCGGCAACTCTGGGATCACTTCAAGCTGAAGATGCCGATCATCGGGAACGTCAACCAGAAGATTATCCTGGCCCGTTTCGGCTCGACCCTTGCCAGTCTTTTGGGCAGCAGTGTGCCCCTGGTCACTTCCATGCAGATCGTCCAGTCCCTCGTCAATAATTCCCTTATTGCCGAGGTGATTGAGGAGGCCATCGACCAGATCCGCAAGGGCAAAAGCATGGCCAAGGCCCTGGGCGGATCGCCCTGGTTTCCTCCCATCTTTGTCCAGATGATCAGCGTCGGTGAGCAGAGCGGCAATATGGAACCCATGCTGCAGAAGGTTTCCGAGGCCTACGAACGGGAGGTGGATATGGCCATCCTGGGCATGACCTCGCTCCTCGAGCCGATCATGATCCTGGCCATGGGCCTGGCCGTAGGGTTCGTCGTGCTCTCCATTTTACTGCCGATTTTTGAGATGAATCAGATGGTTGGGTAAAAAGGCTGAAGGCTGATGCTCCCTCTGGTTCCCATGCGGGGCATGGCAACCAGAAGAAATAAGATGGTTGACGGAGAGTGTTCTTGGCTGGTATTAATATAGCCTTTGATACTAGCATGTTCTGGAATAAACGGTCCTGGCCTACTCCCCCCTCCTTGAATTCTTATGCTTACCCTTGATCTCATCCTCAATCTCAGTCTGCTGGTGTCGCTCAGCATTATTTCCGGTTTTATCGAGAACCGCTGGAGTCGGCAGACCCGTCAGGGGCAGCTTCTGCAGGGGCTGCTTTTTGGTCTGGTCGCGGTGATTGGCATGTTGCGGCCGCTGGATCTGGCCCCCGGCCTGCTTATTGACGGCCGCTCGATCATGGTCAGTTTGTGCGCCTTTTTCTTCGGGCCCTGGGCGGCCCTTGCGGCCGT
This sequence comes from Desulfobulbaceae bacterium, assembly GCA_009773475.1. GTDB lineage: Bacteria > Desulfobacterota > Desulfobulbia > Desulfobulbales > Desulfocapsaceae > UBA2270. Next base: position 190,255 of record WSXV01000002.1, read on the forward strand.
TGTTCCCACCACCGTCTGTCGCATCGGGCTGGGTGGAGCGGGCATGATCGTGGGGGTACTGATTGTTCTTTCCTCTGCGGCAATTGGCCTTCTGGCCCATTCCCGTTTCAATCCCAACTCTCACCCGCCATCCATGGGCCGTTTGTATCTCTTTGGGCTGGTTGTTCATCTGATGATGCTTGTCTTGATGTTTTTCCTTCCGGAAAGTTTGGACATGCTGGTTCTTAAAAACATCGGTCTGCCCGTTCTGCTGTTCTACCCGCTAGCCACCATCCTGGCAGGCAAAATTCTTGCCGATCAGACCATTGCCATCCGGAACCTTCTGGAATTGCAGGAAAGTGAGGACCTCTTCAGGAGTCTGTTCGATGACCATCTGGCGGTTAAATGGATTTTGGATCCCGACAGCGGCCGGATCATCGACGCCAATCAGGCGGCGGCCGCCTATTACGGTTGGTCACAGGAAGAGCTGAGGAGGATGAAGATCCAGGAGATCAATACCTTGCCTCCCGAAGAGATTCAGCAGCAGATAGCCCTGGTCAAGGCCGGGAAGAAAAACCAGTTTGAGTTTCGTCACCGTCGCGCCGATGGTTCCATCCGGGATGTGGCGGTGTTCAGCAGTAAGATTATGATCAAGGGCAGGACGCTTCTGCACTCCATTATCCACGATATCACCGAGCAAAAACAGGGTGAGAAACGACTGCGGGAGCAGGAGGAAAGGTATCGAGCTCTTGTAGATAACGCGCCCATTGGTATTTTCACCATCACCTCCAAGGGGGAGACGCTGATGATGAATCAAGCCATGGCGGATTTCCTGGAGTGCGCCTCACCGCAGCAGGCGATCCACTATTATACAGATATCGGCAACATGCTCTGGGTTTTTCCCGACGAGCATCTCCGCTATGTCAAGATGCTGTGGGAGCAGGGGCAGGTTGAAAATTTTGAATTTCAGGCCCGAACCCTCCTTGGCAAGCCCATCTGGCTGGACGTGTGCGCCCGTATGGCTGATAAAATGGAGGATGGTTCGTTTATCATCGAAGGCTTTGCCTCCGATATTACCGACCGGCACAAACTGGAAGAGCAATTTCTTCATGCCCAGAAGATGGAATCGGTGGGCCGCTTGGCTGGCGGGGTGGCCCATGATTTCAACAATATGCTTGCGGTCATTCTTGGCTACTCGGAAATAGGATTAACAAAAGTCGATCCGGCCTCACCGCTTTCTCTCTACCTTCAGGAGATCAGCAATGCCGGCCACCGGGCCAGGCAGGTTACCCAGCAATTACTCGCCTTTGCTCGTCGACAAGCCATTGCCCCCAAGGTTCTTGACTTGAACATCACCATCGAGGAGATGCTCAAGATGCTGCACCGTCTGATTGGCGAGGATATTGATCTGGCCTGGAAACCGGCGCCGGATCTGTGGCCGGTGAAAATCGATCCCTCCCAGGTGGATCAGATCCTGGTCAACCTCTGTGTGAATGCCCGGGACGCCATAGCCGATGTCGGCAAGATCACCATCGAGACCCAGAATGTCGTCTTTGATCAGCTCTACTGTGAGGATCATCTGGAATTTATCCCTGGCGAATTTGTGCGATTGGCAGTGAGTGATACCGGTCGTGGCATAGACAAGGAGATCCTTAATAAAATCTTTGAGCCATTTTTTACCACCAAGGGGCTTGGCTCCGGCACTGGTCTGGGGCTTGCCACGGTGTACGGGATCGTCAAGCAGAATGGCGGATTTGTCAATGTGTACAGCGAGCCGGGTAAGGGCACCAGCTTTCATATCTATCTGCTGCGAAACACCGAACAACAGGAGATTGACGGGAGCCCGTCTGAGAAGGGGGAGATCCTCTTCGGACATGGAGAGACCATACTGGTGGTGGAGGACGAGGCTGTTATTCTGCAGCTTGCCCAGGTGATTCTTGAAGGCTTGGGGTATCGGGTACTGACTGCCGGGACTCCAGCTGAGGCCCTGCGTCTGGCTGAAGAACATGGCAGCGAGCTGCATCTGTTGCTGACCGATGTGGTCATGCCTGGGTGCAATGGCAAGGAGCTGGCCGATCGTCTGTGCTTCCTCCATCCGACACTTAAGTATCTGTTTATGTCCGGATACACCGCCAACGTCATTGCACACCGCGGCATCCTTGAGGATGGGGTCCATTTCATCCAGAAGCCTTTTTCCCGGGAACAGCTGGCAAAGAAGGTCAGGGAGGCGATGGAGTGATAGGAGCCGAAACTGGATGCGGCGCATCCGGGCGGCATTCCCATGCGGCGCATGGGAACCAGATTGACCATCGATCGTAGGGGACAGATATTATTGCCTACAACGATTCCAGAGAAAGGGGTTTCTGAAACCAGTGGTAGGATGGGCAAAGCGAAGCGTGCCCATCAATTCCTTGAGCAGACATGATGGGCACGCTGCGCTTCGGAGTCTTCGCTTACCTGCCCATCCTACGGCTAACTTCTGAGATCCAGCTGTTGTTCTCCTGATTCCCTTGAGACACAGGTAAGCAAGACATAAAGCGTAGACTCCGAGGATCGGAACTGGGTATTGCGCACAATGAAGAATTACACCCCCCGTTGTCATTCCCGCGCAGGCTGGAATCCAGACCGTACCTAAATTGTAGAAAAATGGATTCTCGATCAAACCATTCGGGAATGCCGCCCTGGATATTTTCCAGGAACCGCTGACTTTTACCTTCCTCCCATCGCCTTTCCGATTATTGCTGACAATGCTTCCAGAGAAAGGGGTTTCTGAAACCAGTCGGTAAGGCCCTGTTCGAGAAGTTCCTCTCTTTTTCCTTCCGGATCATACCCGCTCATGAGCACGCATTTGATTGCGGGATTTATAGCCTGCAGGGCGTAGAACAGGCCTGCGCCATCCATCTCCGGCATCACCATATCCGAGATGACCATGGCCACCGGTTCCGCACTGGTTTTCTGGTGTGCCGCATATATCTCGAGGGCCTCCTGTCCATTGGTGGCCGTCAACACCCGATAGTTGAGATGCTGGAGCATGCTCTGCATCGCTTCCCGAACCGACGGTTCATCCTCCACAAAAAGGATGGTTTCGCCCTGTCCCATCGTTATCTGTTCGGCTGTCGGCGCTTCCGGCTCCAAACCGCCCGGCATGATCGGGGGCAGATAGATGACAAAGCTCGTCCCCTGACCCGGTTCACTGCTCACGGTCAGGTGGCCGCCATGTTGTTTGGTAATCCCGAAGACCTGTGCCAGGCCCAGCCCGGAGCCCTTACCCACCTCTTTGGTGGTAAAAAATGGTTCAAAGATCCGGGCAAGAAGCTCCCGCGATATCCCAGTGCCGGTGTCAGTGACCGTGATGGTGATCCATTCTCCACGAATAGGATGCTGGCAGAGGAAACATGTGGTTTCTTTCAGTATCTTCACCCGCCCCAGCTTTACCGGCAGATCACCACCTTTTGGCATGGCGTCGCGGGCGTTGATCACCAGGTTGGTCAGGAGTTGTTGAATCTGGGCGGGGTCGCCCTGGATCAGATAATCCCCGGGCTCGATATCGAGATGGAGATGAATCGTCTCGGGAATGATGCTGCGCAGAAACTTGATGATCTCCTTAAGAAAGGGGGTGAGATCCAGCGCCCTGGGGCGGCGGATGGACTGACGGCTGAAGTCGAGCATCTGCTGCACCAGATGGGCCGCCCGTTTTCCAGACGAGATAATGATGGCAATATCCTTGCGCGCCTGTTCCGGCATGGTGGGCGATTGGTCCAGCAGCTGGGCAAAGCCGAGGATACTGGTCAGGGTGTTATTGAAATCATGGGCAATGCCGGCGGTTAACTGGCCGATGGCCGAGAGCCGTTCCTGCTGGACCACCCGCTGTTCCAGCTCTTTGTTTTTGGTAATGTCGACATGAATGCCGGCAGCGCGAGTCGGTCTGCCGGAGGCATCGCGGCTGACAATCTGGCCGGCAGTGTGAATCCATTTCCATTGTCCGGACTTGGTGCGCAGACGATGGTCATTCTCATAAAAGAGGGTGCGGCCTTCAAAGTGGTCGGTTATGGCTTCCAGCACCGCAGGAAGGTCGTCGGGGTGGACAAGATTTTTCCAGCCATCCAGGCCGGGTTCGATTTCCTCTTTGCGATAGCCCAGCATCTCGGCCCAGCGATCGTTGATGATCATTTTACCCGTTGGAATGTCCATATCCCACATACCCAGATTTCCCCCTTGTAAAACGAGCTGCAGCCGTTCCTCACTTTGCCGCAAGGATCTTTCGATCAGGAGTTGGGGGGTCACATCCTGCATTGTGCCCGTCGAACGCAGTGGTGTGCCTGCATTATCATAAACGGTTTCACCTTGCTCCCGAACATATTTGATTGAGCCATCCTCCATCAACAGCCGGTGTAAGATGTCACAGGGGGTTCTGGTTTGCACCGAGTGCTCATAGGCCTGCATCACCATTTCCCGGTCGTCCGGGTGAACGCCTTCCTGAAATGTCTGCAAAGAGGGTTGAAACACTTTGGGGTCCTTGCCGAAAATGCGAAAGACCTCTTGCGACCACTGGAGCCGGTTGGTGATGAGGTCCAGTGTCCAGTGCCCCAGATGGGCGAGGCGCTGCGCCTCCTCATGTCGGGAGTGAAGGGCTTCCAGCGTCTTTTCCGTTTGAGTTTGTTGAATTACTCGCTGTTTAATATAACCTCGACCAAACAGCAGGCTGGCAAGGCCAAACAGCCAGATGACTCCCAGGGATAACAGGGCGGTGACGTTGGAATAGTGTTCACTGGCCAGGAGATTGGTTATGGGCAGGGAGACACTGATGCCGCCCCGGATATCTCCCACCTTGTAGCCTTGTTGGGCATGACACTTGAGACAGCCCTCGGTGGTGAGCATCGGCATCATCAGCCGGAGATGGGGTGCGCCATTGATGTCGAGAAACTCAAAGACTTCTGTGCTCCCTTGATCAAAGGCAGTCAAGGCCTCTTTTTCCCAGGCGTCAGGGCTGTTGTCCGGGTTGAGAAACTGCAGGCTGGTAATGTGCTCGTTGAGGCCATATTTCTCACTTGAGATGGTAAAGACCTGACGAATCATATAGGCCGGATTGATGAGGGTCAGTTTTTTGCCGGCGGGGGTTGTGATGTCGCGCTCCGGAACATGGTTCAAATGGGGATTGGGGGGGGTCTGTTCGCTAACAGGGACGTAGACCCCGCCATGGAGCGTGCCCCAGGCCCGAAACGCCTGATCTTTCTGGAAATGGCTGCGGGCCTCGGCAACAGCGGTCTGGGTCGTCATCTGCCGATGCTGGTGAACATTGATGGCGAAGATTCCCGCCATAAGCAGGGTCCAGACAATGGCCATAAGCCAGCTGAAGCGGGTTATGTCTCGTAAAAGTGTTGGGGAAGAGGATTCTGTTTGGGTATTCATAGAATTTGTGGGGACATCGGGGATCCGAATGGAGCTGCTTTGTCTGATTCTCGTGGGGAGCCTTGCAGGCTTACAATCTTCGTAAAATGCCAATATTATAATATTTTAGCAATAAAAAAAATGAGCCAAGGGCTTGGGCATAACTCCCCGGGGTAAGAAGGAAATTCCTTGTATCGGGCCGAGCATCTGTGCTATCTTTGCTGGCACAAGCCTCGTTGCATAATAAGGTTTCATATGAGCCTCTTGCAAAATTCCAAAAACACCCTTCGACCGTTCGGCAAGCTCTCGGCTCAGGGTGAACGGTATCTTAGCGGTATCTTGATTGTTCCGTTCGTGGTGAGCCTGTCGAACCACAACTTATACTTTTGCAAGAGGCTCATCTTGCCAATGATTCAAGAATATTCCAAGAGAGAGTCCCTTTTCAATAACACTCGCGCCCCGAAGGGTTGCCCCGTGGAAAATAATAGGCACAAACCATGAGCACAGAACAGCCCCAACAGCAATCCATCCGGGTCCTTTTCGTTGATGACCAGGAAGAAATTCGTTGCCTCTTCAGCGCCGGCATGCGTTCGGAGGACATTCAACTGGACACTGCCGTCAATGGCGAGGATGCCCTCAAGGTCCTGGCCGCCAAGGGGTATGATCTGGTTGTCACCGATGTCCGCATGCCGGTGATGGATGGGATTGCCCTGCTCAAGGCCATCAAGGAGCGCTATCCCCGGCTGTTCGTGGTTATTCTCACGGCGCACGGCACCATTGAGGACGCAGTCAAGGCCATGCGTCTGGGGGCCTATGATTACATCCTCAAACCCTTTGACTTTTCAACAATTCACCGGCTTATCGCCATGGTCAATGAGCATCGTATGCTCCTGGGCGAGAATGCGGAGAGCAGCGAGGACACGCCGTACCGTTTCGAGAATATTATTGGCCAGGACGTGCGCATGTTTGAGGTCTTCCATCAGATTAAGACGGTGGCCTCCAGCATGGCCACGGTGTTGATCACCGGGGAGAGCGGCACCGGCAAGGAGCTGGTGGCCCATGCCATCCATTCCCGCAGTGATCGGCACGAAAAACCCTTCATCGCCGTCAATTGCGGAGCCTTTGCCGACACCCTTATCCAGAGTGAGCTTTTTGGCCATGAAAAAGGGGCCTTTACCGGGGCGGGCCAGCGCCGAAGCGGCCATTTTGAAATGGCCAACGGCGGCACCATCTTTCTCGACGAGATTGCCGATACCTCGCCTGATCTGCAGAAAACCCTCCTCCGTCTTCTCGAATCGGGTTCTTTTTTTCGGGTGGGCGGCACCAGTGAGCAGCACACCAATGTGCGGATCATCGCCGCCACCAATAAGGATATGGTGGCAGAGGTTCTGGCCGGGCGGTTTCGCAAGGATCTGTATTACCGGTTAAAGGTGGTCAGTCTGGAACTGCCCCCGCTGCGGGAGAGGAGAAAGGATATTCCTCTGCTCGTGGAAGCTCAGGTCAGGCGTATCGCCCGCGAAGAAAAGCGAAAGGTTGTTCCCTGCTCCCCCGAAACAATGATCTTCCTGCTCAACCATTCCTGGCCCGGCAATGTGCGGGAACTGGTAAATGTGCTGCGCAATGCCATCATCTTTTGCGACAAGGAGAAGATCATGCCCGGCCATCTCCCCCGGGAAATCCTTAATGTCGTGGGCCCCACCACCCTGGCCTTGAATACAGGCACCCTGGCCGAGGCCGAGGCCGCCCTCATTCGCGGCGCCCTCGAATGCGTCAGCGGCAATCTGAGCCTGGCTGCCGAAAAGCTCGGCATCGCCCGTGGCACCCTCTATTCCAAGATGGGCAAATACGGCATCCAGCGTTATGAGTAATGCCGTATTTTGACCTCCATGAGCCTCATTGCACAATGAGGATTTATGTCCACGAGTCGTCATTCCCGCGCAGGCGGGAATCCAGAATACACTGAATTTTTACGACACTGGAGCCTCTTGCAAAACTGCCAAAAGCACCCTTCGACAAGCTCAGGGTGAACGGTATCTTAACGGTATCTTGATTGTTCCATTCGTGGTGAGCCTGTCGAACCACAATTCATACTTTTGCAAGGGGCTCACTGGATTCCCGATAAAAGCACTCGGGAATGACGGTTTGGTTATTTTGCAAGTAAGTGAGTGTATTTTGCCTTCCCTGAGCCTCTCATGTCTTCTCTTGACCCACACCCTCAGGGATGATGGAAGCGCAGTTCCGGTTCTCATGCCCCGCTTGGGAACCAGATAAATTTCCCTGCCCTCCTCTGCCATTCCCCTATTTATATCTGTTCCTTCCGTGCGTCCCCCTTTTCTTCTGTTATTCAGCCTTGGCCCTGTTCGATTTTGAACAGATCTGTCTCGTCTCGCTATCTTTCTAATTTCATAGAATATTTTTTTTGAAACAGAAGAAAGGGGCAAGCGTTGGTGCCCGATATTGAACAGTCGAAGACTTCCCTTGAAAAGACCAATTTGCCTTTCGATGTTGTAACGTTCTTGAATTATTCAAAAAATTTAAAGTCATCAGCAAGGCATGCTATTTGCTCTGAGAGATTATAGCAGAAGCGATGGAGATACCCCTGTCTGTAAGTCACCAAACCTCTTTCACAAAGGGGAAAAGATTTGCCGGCAGATGAAGGGATTTCAGACCTTCATAAGTGCCACCCATCGATGGAGAGCTTCCAACTATCCGTAAATTCACGTTTTAATCATCTTTCTGTCAGGGGCATCGAAGAATGAAAATTGAGCAAACCGCCAAAGACCTGCAGGATTCGCTGGAGTTGGCCAGAGGAGCTGCGCAAAGCCTCGACGTCCTACTGGGCTCGCTGGGGGATGGCCTTCTGGTCACGGATAAAAGTGACAGGATTGTTCAGGTCAATAAGGCTGCCGAAAAGCTTTTCGGAATCCAGGCCAAGGAGCTGGTCAGCATGACCCTGCAGGGCTTGTTGGCCGGCTATGCCCCCGATGTCATCGACCTTAAAATAGTTGAGCCGGCAAGCGATGTCCGGCGGTTTGAGATGGAATTGCCCGGTCATGCACCCCAGGAAAACCGCATCATTCAAGTTACCTCACTGCCGGTGTATGATTCGGTCGGAGCGAAGATTGAAGGGGCGGTGACCTTGTTTCATGATGTTTCCCGCGAGCGCGAGCTCGACCGATTAAAGAGTGAATTCTTCAACGCTGCCGCCCATGAACTGCGAACGCCGCTTACCTCCATTCGTGGCTTTTCCGAACTCCTGCTGGAGCGAAATTTTTCGGAAGAAGAGCAGAAGAAATTTTTGCTGTATATCAATCAGCAGTCAAAGCAGTTGACCCATATTATCAATGAATTGCTTGATGTGTCCAGTGAGACCAGTCAGGACTTATCCGGTTCTCATCCACCCGGGAAAACTAAAAATGCCGGGAAACAGGTTGAAGGTTGAAGGCGCAAGGCTGAAGAGTACAAGCGCAGGAATAGCCGTCGGCGGATCTCCAATGCGGGGACGCGATGGCCGTTCAGTTCGTGGTCGTTCACTCTTGGCTTCAATTTTATCAAGTGATTTTCTCTGAGCCTCGAACCACGATCGGTTTTTGTTATGAAAAAGAGTCCATATCAGGATTCAACCACGCTGGAACCCAAGATGATCCAATCAGACGACTCCTTACCGCGTACGTACCTGCCCAGTTTTCTGCTGGTGATTATGCTTTTGGCCACCTTCTCACTGGTGTGGATAGCTTATGCCGCCATGCCCTTTGAGGAGTTCGAGGATTTCGAAATCTTGATATCGATCCTTGTCCCCGGGGTGTTTGTCAGTTTTAGCCTCTTTCTCCTGGCTCGATGGCAGGTAGAAAAATATAAGCGGGCGCTTATCCTGGCCGGTGAGATGACGGCGGAACTGGAGATGGCGCGAAGGCAGGCCGATGGTCTGGCTCGTAAGATGGAGTTGATCCTCAATTCGGCCGGCGAGGGAATTTTTGGCCTGGATCTGCAAGGGTATGGCGTTTTCGTCAATCCCGCGGCGGAGAAAATGCTGGGATTCGCCCCCCAGGAACTGGTTGGCCAGCAGATCCACTTTCTCACCCACCACACCAGAGCCCATAACGGTCACGACGAGATTGAGCAGTGTCCCATTCATCAGACCTTGCAGGATGGCCTGTCCCATGAGACGGCCGAGACTGTTTTCTGGCGCAAGGATGGCGCCCCTTTTCCGGTTTCCTACACCAGCACCCCGATCTATGAATTCGGTAAGTTGGCAGGGGCAGTGGTCACCTTCACCGATATCACCGAGCACCTGCGCGCCGAAAAGGATCGGTTTGTGCGCAAGGTTTCCGAGCAGGCCAACAAGGCCAAGAGTACCTTTCTGGCGAATATGACCCATGAAATCCGGACGCCGATGAACGCCGTGCTTGGATGCACCCAGCTGCTGTTGAATGATCAGTCTTTTTCGACGCGTCAGATGGAGCTGCTGCGGATCATTGAACGCTCCGGCGGCCATCTGCTCGATATGATTAACGATATCCTTGATATCTCGATGATCGAAGCCGGACGGGTCATTCTCAAGGAGGAGATTTTTGACGTCCACGATCTTCTCCAGGATATGAAGGCGGTTTTTTCCATGTCTACTGAGGCCAAGGGCTTGCGGTTTTTCCTGGATTATGAGGAAAATCTGCCCCAATATATTCTCGCAGATGGAGGGAAGCTGCGTCAGGTCCTGGTCAATCTGCTCGGCAACGCCATCAAGTACTCGGTGAATGGGGGGGTTGTGCTCCGCGTCCGGACTGATTGCAAGCCGGGACAAGCCCAGGAGACTCATGGAGACATGCAGCATTGTTCCCTGCTCTTTGAGGTGGAGGATTCCGGCTGTGGAATCTCCAAGGAAATTCTGGACAAAATCTTCAGTCCCTTTGAGCAGCCATCTGGCGGCGTAAAGCCGGGTGGTACCGGCCTTGGCCTGCCCATCAGCAGCAAGCTTGTTCAGTTAATGGGCGGTCGGCTCAGTGTCGAGAGCAAGGTGGATATCGGCAGTTGTTTCTTCTTCCGCCTGCAGGTTCTGGTCCAACAAAGCGAGCAGGAGTGTAAGCTTGAAAAAGTTGACACCCGACCTGTTGTCGGCCTTGAGCTTGGCGCTGACCCCTTCCGCATCCTGGTGGTGGATGATAGTGATGCCAACCGGATTTTGCTTCGCAGAATTCTGGAAATGGCCGGATTTACAGTGGTCGAGGCAAGCAACGGCCAGGAAGCCATCGACAGCTTTGAGCAATTTGCCCCCCAGGCGGTGCTCATGGATATCCAGATGCCGGTGATGGATGGCCTTGAGGCCACCCGCCGACTCAAGGCCACCGAGAAGGGAAGGGCGGTGCCCTTTATCGCCATTACCGGCAACGCCTTTGATGAGGATCAGAAGAAGGGCATGGCCATTGGGATGGCCGCTTATTTATGCAAGCCATTCCGGGCTGAAGAACTGCTGCGGATGTTGGGTGGATGTCTTGATCTGCGTTCTCAGTATGAGGAAGCCGTCTCAAGCCCATCATCCCGGGAGCAGGTTGTTACGCCTGAGATGATTGCCCTGCTGCCACAGGAGTTGCTTGCGTCTCTCCGACAGGCAGTGGCGGAAGGGGATATGGCCTGTCTGCGGGAGTTGATTGCCAGGGTGAAAGAACAAGACAGGGCCGCGGCCGTCGGGCTCCAGAACTTAGCCGATTGTTACGACTATCAACAACTGGATACGTTGCTGAAAAAAGGAGAACAGAGTCATGGATGATATGCAGAAAATTACCGTCATGGTGGTCGATGACACCCCTGCCAACCTCAAGCTCCTGGAAGAGATGCTGAGCGGGGAAGGGTACCGGGCCATCATGTTTCCCAGCGGGATCATGGCGTTGAAGGCTGCGGTCAGAAATCCCCCCGATCTCATTCTGCTTGATATCATGATGCCGGAGATGGATGGCTTTGAAACCTGTCGGCGGTTGAAAGAAGATCCTGCAACCCAGGAGATCCCGGTGATCTTTCTGAGCGCCTTGAATGATACGGAAAGCAAGGTTAAGGCCTTTGCCATGGGCGGTGTGGATTATGTCACCAAGCCTTTTCAGTTTTCGGAAGTCAGGACCCGCGTGGAGACCCATATCAGCCTGCGACGAAGCCAGATCCAGCTGAAGCGGCAGAATCAGCATCTGGAGGAGATGATTCAGGAAAAGGTCAGAGAGATCTCCGACTCGCAACTGGCCACCATCTTTGCGGTCTCGAAGCTTGCGGAATCGCGCGACGATGAGACGGGTTGGCACATCGAGCGTACCCGGATCTTCTGCCGGGATCTGGCCCAGAAGCTCGCGGACACCTCTTCTTACGCGGTCGACATCTCCCCCGCCTTTATTGAGAATGTCTATCATGCCTCACCCCTGCACGATATCGGCAAGGTGGGCATCACCGACAATATCCTGCTCAAGCCGGGCCGACTCACTGCGGAAGAGTTTGAGATCATGAAGACCCATACCCTGATTGGAGCAAGTACATTGCAGACCGTGTACCAAAAATACCTGGGCAACGCCTTCCTCAGTATGGGCATTGATATCGCCCTTTCCCACCATGAAAAATGGGATGGCGGCGGTTACCCCGATGGTCTGGCCGGGGAGCAGATTCCCTTGAGCGCCCGGATCATGGCCATCGCCGATGTGTATGATGCCCTTCGGTCCAAACGTCCCTACAAAGAGCCTTTTTCGCACGAGAAGAGTTCTGCGATTATTCGTGAAGGTGCCGGCCGCCACTTCGACCCGCTGGTGGTCGAGGCCTTTATTTCGCTGGAACCGGAACTTGCCGATATTCCCGGCAGTGCATGGCTGAAAGAGGAAGAGGAAGAGGATGTTTGTGTGTGAGCAAGGCCAGACAGCCCAGGATACCTGCCGGTCCGCTCTGGATTGTTGTGGCCCAGGCAGGGGAAAACCAGGGGTGACAGCTGCGCCGGATTTTGAACAATTGGCACATTGTGACGATAACATCTCGAATTAATTCATTTTTTCGTCTTGGATGCTGGGGAGTCAGCCGGTGTTGTGCCCGATTTTGAACAGATGGACCATGCAATCCGATGTCTAAAGATGATGGACTCTTCAAGGTTATCGCTTAACAGATTGAAATAATATGTGAAAAATTAATTTTTTGGCTGTGGCGCAAAAATTGCTTAAGTAAAAATAAGATTCAACTTTCTCTTCTTTCATTCCATGCAAAACCAGGCGCTGATGAATTTTAAAGAATGGTGGTTTACGTCATTGAGGCCCATTTTCTTCAAAGGGGCCACTGCTGTCTCCGCCCCCGTCGAACCCTTCATCGGGTCCCGACAGAGCGGTCAGGAGCCGCTCCTTGATTTCTCCACGGGTAAGGACGTCGAGGACACCAGGGAGGCTGAACAAGCCGCCCAGCTCAAATTGGCAGGGGCAGCGATCCAGGCCAGGATGGATGTGCAGAAGGTGAGCGCTGGTCTCACCAAGGCCTGTCGGGAAACCGATCCTGAGTTTTTGCGTTTGGGCCAGGATCTCCAGGAGATCTACGGCGCCGCCATGGGCTTGACCAATGCCGTTCAGCAGGCCGCCGCCCACTTGAGTCAAGGGGCGGAGGGCATGACCTGTCTTGATCGGGCCGGTTTTCTGGTGGAGAATAGCTTGAAAAGTCTCACCGCTGAACAGGAGATTATTGAGAAAAGTCTGGATCATGTCCGTAACCTCCTTGACCATCTACAGAAATTCTCCCTGGTTTGTGACCGGATTACCCGCATTGGTCTCTGGTTTCGGGTGGTTGGAGTGAATATCGAAATAGAATGCAATGTCCAGCATTTGAGCGGAGATATGTTTGCCGGGGTGTCCAAAGAGGTGAATGTCCTGTCCGGGCAGATCAATGAGATGGTGGCAGGCATGAAGAGCGGTCTGGGTGCGGCCATCAGTGGATTGTCCGGCCTTGAAGTTTCCTCATCCAGAAGCCTGGCCGAGATCGACCGGATGGCGGAAAAGGCCCAGGGGATTGTCGGGAGCTCCTATGACAATATCCAGCAGATCCTGGCCGAAACCGTGACCCTGATCGACACTGCTACCGCTAGGGCCCAGGTCATCGGTTCAAAAGCCGGGGACGTGGTGGTTGGGATTCAGTTCCACGATTCCATGAGTCAGCGGATTGAGCATATTGTCGAGGCCATGCAGGATATTGCAGGGCTTTGTGAAACAACGGGGAAAGCGGACTCAGCAGAAAGATCAGAAAAGGCACAGACCCTGGGCTCCGTCTACTTCATCCTGGATCTTCAGAAAAAACAGCTCCAGAATCTGCGTGGGGAGATCCGGGAGCTGGCCTTGACCACCCAGGATTCTTTCCAGATCATTAACGGTGAAATTGGTGACATGCGGGGTGAGCTGGCCGGTTCCAGGTTGACCGGAAACGGCCGAAACGGCTCCGGGGCGGATTGCTTCAAACCTCTGCAGCAGGGCTTAGGGCATCTGGGGAAACTGCTCACCACCGGCAATACCATGAATGATGCGCTGCACCATTCCACCGAAGAGATTACCTCGGTGGCCGATCAACTGCTGGGGATGATTGTCGGGGTCCGAAACATTAAGGAAGAGACCCATATCAAGGCCATCAACACCATTATCATGGCGAACCATCTGGGCAGCCAGGGGATGACCATTGAGGTGCTGGCCAAAGAGATCCGTTCTCTAGCGGATCAGACCGGTGAGATGGCTGCCGAAGTCTCCATTATCCAGGCCGATATCGTCCAGGAGGTGGCAGCCTTGCGGGCCGCCGTTGCCGAGGAGAGCGCCACCATCACCGTGCCTGAACTGGAAGAGGGGATTGCTGAGATGGGAGCATCCTTCCATCAGGTGCAGGAAGAGATGGGCGGGGTCACTCAGAATACTGCTGCCATTGCCCAGCAAATCGGGGCTGTGGAGGCACGTTTGTCCTTTCTCGAGGATCTCGGCGGCAAGATGGAAGACTCCATCGGCCAGGTCGAGGAGATACTGGCGGCCCTTGAACCCTGGCGGGAGAGCGGTCAGGCACATGATGAGAATGTTCTCCGTCTCCTGGCGCGCTACACCATGGATCAGGAGCGGGTGGTGCACGTACCCATGGATGGCGCCCGGCGGACAGTGGCGGCAGACACGGATTTTGAACTGTTTTCCGATGGGGCTGGTGAGCAGGGAAATGCTGAGGTGACATTGTTCGACGATAATGTGGAGTTATTTTAAGGAACGCAGGAGGATGGCATGCAGATACAAATGGAAGAGGGAACAGCGCGGGTTATTTTAATGGGAGACCTGAGCGTGGCTGATGCGGCGCCATTGAGGGACTTGTTGTTGGAGGCTCTGCTTGCCGCTGATGTTGTGAAGCTCGATTTGGAGGCGGTTACCAGCATGGATCTGGCAACGTTGCAGCTGTTGGGTTCCAGTCACCGGACGGCGACCACCAGTGGAAAACAATTAGCGTTTACCAATTGCAGGAATCCGGCCTTGGCTCAGGCAAGAAAGTCCGCCGGTTTTATTAAGCAGCGTCATGGATGCAAGTGTAATTCGACGAAAGCATGTCTTTGGGTGGGAGGAATGGAATAATGGCGAAGAAGATCATGACCGTGGATGACTCGGCCAGCGTTCGGCAGATGGTTTCCTTTACCCTCAAAGGGGCGGGGTATGAGGTAATGGAGGGCTGTGACGGCAAGGATGCCCTGGCCAAATTGTCGGCCGGCAAGGTAGATATGGTGATCACCGATCTGAACATGCCCAATATGAATGGCATTGAGCTTATCAAGGCCTTGCGGGCCAATCCTGCCTACAAATTCGTTCCCATCGTCCTGCTCACCACTGAGTCCCAGGATACTAAGAAACAGGAAGGCAAGGCAGCCGGGGCCACCGGCTGGATCGTCAAACCGTTTAAACCGGAGCAGTTGCTGTCGGTGATCAAGAAGGTGTTGGGATAAGGGCGGGCTGAGGGTGCAAGTCGTTATTAACGCGGGATAAATCCCACAACCCGAGGCTGAAGGTAGATGTAGAGGTTAGAGGTAGTAGGTAGGATGGGCAAAGCGAAGCGTGCCCATCAATTCCTCGAGCAGACATGATGGGCACGCTTCGCTTCGGAGTCTTCGCTTACCTGCCCATCCTACGCTTTGCCCATCCTACGGCTACGGCTGCAGGATAGGTAATAATTTGCGGCAGATGTAATTTGCCAGACGCCACGCAGAGAGACAGCGGAACAGATTGCTGTCTCTTTGGCGCGGCATAAGAGTCCGTAAACCAAAGGAGCCAAAAGAGCCTGGCTCTTTTGGTAACGGTCTCTAAAAAACGGAGTAATATCCATGGATGTTCATGCCGAGGCATTTAAGGAAGAGGCGTATGAGCTGTTGACCGAGCTTGAAACCTCGCTGCTTGAGCTGGAAGAGCGGCCCGACGACAGCGAGGTGGTTGGCCGGGTCTTTCGGGCCATGCACACCATCAAGGGCTCCGGGGCGATGTTTGGATTTGACGCGGTCTCTGAATTCACCCACGAGGTGGAAACCGCCTTTGATCGGGTTCGGGAAGGGATGATCAAGGTGACGCCTGAACTGATCAGTCTGACCTTGCAGGCCCGGGACAAGATCCTTGAGCTGCTCGATACCGGCGGGGACGGAAAGGACGCGGATGCCCGACGCATTGTTACCGAGTTTCAGTGTCTTTGCGGCTGTGGAGTGAGCACGGAGGCTGTGGTCGCGGTGGCCGAAGATTCCCTTGCGGCCCTTGCAGGCAGCCAGGAGAGGCGCCGCACCTATCGCATTCGCTTTAAGCCTGTGCCCTCATACTTCGCCAATGGTTCCAACCCTCTCCCCCTGCTCAATGAACTGCGGGAGATGGGCGAGAGCACCGTCATCGCCCATCTTGATGCCATCCCTGTTCTTGCCGACTACGTCCCGGAGGAGTGCTATACCTTCTGGGATATCATTTTGACCACGGACCAGGATGAAAACGCCATTCGCGACGTCTTTATCTTTGTGGAAGATCAGTGTGAGCTTATCATCGATGTTATCCACGTGGCCGGAGAGCTGGAGGATAACGAGGAGTACAAACGCCTCGGAGAGATTCTCGTTGAGCGTGGCGATATCAGTACCGAGGCCTTGAATGAGATCATCGGGAATCAGCCGCGACTGGGCGAAAAACTGGTGCAGTCAAATGCCGTTGACCAGTCGATGATTGATGCCGCCCTCCTTGAGCAGCAGCATATCGCCAAGATTCGGGAAAAAGATCAGCAGAAGGTCAAGGCCGTCACCTCCATTAAGGTCGATTCCCTTCGCCTCGATAATATGGTGGATCTGGTCGGGGAACTGGTCACGGTGCAGGCCCGACTGACCCAGAAGGCGGAAAACAATCAGGACCCTGATCTTCTTCTTATTGCTGAGGAGGTGGAACGGTTGACTACGGAGTTGCGCGACAATACCATGTCCATCCGCATGCTCCCCATCGGCAGCACCTTTTCCAAGTTCCGCCGACTGGTCAGGGATCTTTCCCGTGATCTGGGCAAACAGATCGAGATGACCACCGCAGGGGCGGAGACCGAGCTGGACAAGACTGTTATTGACCAACTCAACGACCCCCTGGTTCATATCATTCGCAACTCCATCGACCACGGCATTGAGGCACCCGATGTCCGTCTGGCCAATGGGAAGGCCAAAGAAGGCGTGATCCACCTTTCCGCCCATCATTCCGGAGCCTTTGTACTCATCGAGATCAGTGATAACGGCGCCGGGCTTGATCCTGAAAAGCTGCGTACCAAAGCGGTGAGCAAGGGCCTGATCGCGGCCGATGCCGATCTCAGTGTTGATGAATGCTTTGCCCTGATCCTTGAGGCGGGATTTTCCACCGCTGAAAAAATCACTGATGTGTCAGGCCGCGGGGTGGGCATGGATGTGGTGCGGCGCTCCATCGAAAATCTGCGCGGCGAGATCGGCATCACCTCCAAGCTGGGGGTGGGCACCACCATTACCCTGAAACTGCCCCTGACCCTGGCCATCATTGACGGCTTGCTGGTGCAGATCAGCGAGGATTTTTTTGTGATCCCCCTTTCCATGGTGGAGGAATGTGTCGAGTTGAGCCGCGAGGAGGCGCTCCTGGCCAAGACCCGTTCGATGATGACTTTCCGGGGCGAGCTTTTCTCCTATATCAGTCTGCGCGACAGCTTTGCCATCACTGGCGCGCCGCCGGCCATTGAACGGGTTGTGATTGCCAGCGTCAAGGGCGAGAAGATTGGATTCGGGGTTGATCAGGTTGTCGGTCAGCATCAGACCGTGATCAAGACCTTAAGTAATGTGTACAAGGATGTCGTTGGTATCTCGGGTGCCACCATCCTTGGCGATGGCTCCGTGGCCCTGGTGCTTGATGTCAACCAACTGGTTCTTGAAACCACCCATAACGGATAAGAGCGGGGACGAATCATGGAGATGAACGATAAGATATTTCACCGCCTCACGTCCTATATCTATGACGAGATGGGCATCAAGATGGGCGAAAACAAGCGGGTTATGCTCCAGGCCCGTCTGGCCAAGCGAATCCGTATTGTCCAGCTGGATTCTTTTGACGCCTATTGTACCTACCTGTTCAGCAATGAGGGACAGCGCGAAGAACTGGCAAGTTTTATCCATGAGGTCACCACCAACAAGACCGATTTTTACCGGGAGCCCAACCATTTTACCTATTTGACCGAGCAGGCCCTGCCTACCCTCTTTCAGGAAGGCAGACGCTGTCAGCGGCGGCCTCTACGGATCTGGAGTTCGGCCTGTTCCACCGGCGAAGAGCCTTACACCATGGCCATGTTTCTCCATGAATACGAGGCAAGAAATCAGGGCTTTTCCTATACGGTGCTGGCCACTGATATCTCCACGACCGTTCTTCGCGAGGCGAAAGATGCGATTTATGATGTCCGCAAGATAGAGCCCATTCCGGCTCCGATCCGCAAAAAATATATCCTCCGTTCCAAAAACAAGGACAGCCAGGTGGTTCGTATCGCCCCGGAATTGCGGGCACGGGTGGAGTTCCGCTGGACGAACCTGAAGGAGCCGAAACTGACCACGCACGAGATGATGGATATCATCTTCTGCCGCAACGTGATCATCTATTTTGATCAGCCCACCCAGGAACTGGTGCTTAATAACCTCTGTAGGCATCTGGTTCCCGGCGGTTTTATGTTTATGGGACATTCTGAAAATCTCAACGGCTTGAATGTCCCTCTGGTCCAGATCGCGCCGACGATCTACCGGAGGATCAATGAGTCTTGACTGGGTGGAATGGTGTTCGGGTGGTGTTGAGGATTTTTCCTTAATTTTTGTGATGAAGGTCCCATGCCGGCAGTTTCTGCCGTCTTTACGCTTCTGGTGATGAACATGTTGAGGGTTGACGCAGTCTATCTGAAACCTGGAGATTTCTGTATCGCCTTGCGGCCAACCATAGTGAAGACGGTGCTTGGCTCCTGTGTCACCATCACCATGTACTCGGCCCGGACAAAAATCGGTGCGGCCTGCCATGCCTTGCTGCCAACCTGTCGCGAAGATCAAGGGCCGCAATGCTCCACCGGCACTTGTCAGACTGCCTCGCGCTATGTGGAGTGCATCATTCCGGAGATGGCGCGGCGGATGCAGGAGAAAGGGATGGTTCTCAGCGAACTTGAGATCAAGCTTTTCGGCGGCGCCGACATGATGATGGAGTCGCTGGCCGATCATCAGCGGGTGGGAAGTCAGAATGTGCTGAAGTCAAAAATGCTCCTGGCCCGGCTGGGAATGACCATCAAGAGCAGCGATGTGGGAGGGGCGGCAGGGAGAAAGTTGATTTTTGACACCCGCTCCGGAGATGTGTGGATCAAGCGGCTTATTCCCTGAGAGGAGACATCGGGCTGAAGAGTGAATCCTGATGGAGATCAAAAGTTCCATTGAGTTTTTCTTACTCCCCGGCTGGGATGAATACCGGCATGGGTGAGGGAGGGTTGGAGTTATAAAGGCTGTAGGTCGGGTTTGAACCCGACAAGAGGGGGGCTGGCAAGCCCCTCGTTGGGATCGAATCTGACGAGCAATTGCCTGCACAAGAATGCGCTGCACAGTCACACAATTACCAAAAGGAGGACAACGTATGGCGACGGCAGAAAGTAGTGAAACTAATCAATACCTGACCTTTAACCTGGATGGGGAGGTCTTTGGTCTGGCCATTCTCAAGGTGCGGGAGGTGCTTGATTTTACCAGCATCACCCGGGTGCCGCAGACCCCGGCGTACATGCGGGGGGTGATCAATCTCCGGGGCAGCGTGGTGCCGGTGATGGATCTGCGGCTGAAGTTCAACATGGCCCAGACTGAGAAGAAGGTGAACACCTGTATCATCATCACCGAGGTGGAGTTGAATGGTGAGCTGGTGGTGCTTGGAGCCCTGGCCGATTCGGTGCAGGAGGTGGTTGATCTGGACAGCAGTCAGATTGAGCCGCCGCCGCATATGGGCACCCGGCTGCGCACCGAGTTTATCAAGGGCATGGGCAAACACGGGGAAAGATTTATCATTGTCCTTGATATCGACCGGGTCTTTTCGTCGGAAGAAATTGCTGTGGCCCAGACCGCCGGGATGACAACAGTTGATGCGGCTTGACTCATGTCCGAACCAGTAAACTTCGCAAGCCTCTTTCTCGCATATGGGCCACTACTTTTAAGTAACAAACGTTTAAACTATTGAAGGAGCATGTTTTATATCTGCCTGTTTTGACATATACAATGTGCAAAAATTGGCAGAAAGATACTTTTAGATTAATGGCTGGATATCCCGGTTGAAACGCTGAATAGTTGCAATGTGTAGTTTAACGTTCCCTTCCAAAAATAAGCTGGATAGTTACGAAACGAGAAACACAACAAAATACAGGGGAGGCAGTATATGTTCGCAAACATGAAAATTGGAAAAAAATTGGGCCTGGGATTTGGTCTGCTGGTGTTGTTAATGGCGGCGATAATCTGGCAAGGTATCCATGGTATGGCTGGTATGCAGGAATCACTTGAAAGGATTGTAACCGTTAACAATGCCAGGAGTGATATGCTTCATGCTATGAACATGGATCTTGCCCAAATTGGCATTAATATTCGAAATATGCTTTACAATAATGACCCTGCAAAAAGGCAGGAATACAAACAGCACATAGAGAAATCCCGTGAACAGTATGTAGAACACTTTAAAAAAGCTGAAGATTTGACGAACAAAACGGATAGCAAGGCAATTGAGATCATCAATGAAATGAAGAAAAACTTGCCACATTACAAGGAGTTGAATTTAAAGGTTGTTGAGCTGGCCATAGCAAACAAAGATGCTGAGGCGGTTCAACTGATGGGTAAAGAGGCAGCTCCTGCAGCGCGCGCATTCACAGAAGTGCTAGAAAAACTTTTGCAGCACAACATGGAGCGCAACAAAATACGCCACGAGGAAGCTGTTGCCACCTACCATAATGCTCGTAATGTCATGTTCGGCTTAGGTGGGGCAGGATTACTCTTTGGCATTGCTATTGCAACAATTCTGATCCGCTCTCTCTTACATCAGTTAGGCGCTGACCCTAAGGAAGTTGCTGACATTGCCAACCTGGTTGGTATTGGCGACCTGAGTCACGATATAGTCCTTGCCTCCGGTGACACCACCAGTCTTATGGCATCGATGAAAAAGATGATGGATGCCATCAAAGCACTGACCGCTGATGCCGATATGCTGGCCAAGGCGGCCATGGAAGGCAAACTGAACACCCGTGCCGATGCGGGCAAGCATCAAGGCGACTTCCGTAAGATCGTGGTCGGAGTCAACAACACCATTGACCGCTTGGTCGGCCTGCTGGATGTGATGCCTGCTCCGGCGATGTTGATAGACCGCGATTTCAACGTACTCTACATGAACAAAATGGGTGCCGGAGTTGGTGGCAGGACGCAGCAACAGGTTAACGGCAGCAAGTGCTACGACCACTTCCGTACCTCAGACTGTAAGACTGACAAGTGTGCCTGCCACCGGGCCATAACTTTAGGTCAGACTGTTACCAGTGCTACCGACGCCCATCCCGGTTCCCTCAACCTTGATATCGACTACACGGGTGTACCAATCAGGGATGATCAGGGTAATGTTATTGGTGTCTTTGAAGTGGTGAATGACCAGACTGCTGTTAAGAAGGCGGCCCGTATTGCCGCAAAGCAGGCAGAGTTCCAGGAAATCGAGGTTGGCAAACTGCTGAACAACCTGGAAAAGGTCTCCATTGGCGATCTTGCTATCAACACAGTTGTTGGCACCAGTGACGAAGACACGGCAGACATTGCTCAAAACTTTGAACAGATCAATGGTGCCATCAAACAGAATATTATTGCCCTGAATGGCATTACTGATGCTGCCAAGCAGGTGTCTCAGGGTAACCTGATGGTGGAATTGAAGAAGCGCTCTGAGCAGGACGAACTGATGGAATCCCTGGACACCATGGTCGCCAAACTGAAAGAGGTGGTCGTCAATGTCCAGGTGGCATCCGACAATGTCGCCTCAGGCAGCCAGGAGCTCAGTTCCAGTTCTGAGGAGATGAGCCAGGGCGCCACCGAGCAGGCGGCTGCCGCAGAAGAGGCATCGAGCGCCATGGAAGAGATGGCGGCCAATATCCGTCAGAATGCCGACAATGCCATGCAGACCGAGAAGATTGCCACCAAGAGCGCAGAAGATGCCAAGACCGGCGGTGAGGCCGTGGCCAAGACCGTTGGTGCGATGAAGGAAATCGCCGGAAAGATCTCGATCATCGAAGAGATTGCCCGCCAGACCAACTTGCTCGCATTGAATGCCGCCATTGAGGCGGCCCGTGCCGGTGAGCATGGCAAGGGTTTTGCGGTGGTTGCCTCTGAAGTCCGGAAACTTGCCGAACGCAGTCAGCATGCCGCTGCCGAGATCAGTGAACTTTCCCGCAGCAGTGTGGAAGTGGCCGAGCAGGCTGGCGATATGTTAAGTAAGATGGTTCCAGACATCCAGCGAAC
Organism: Desulfobulbaceae bacterium; assembly: GCA_009773475.1. Lineage (GTDB taxonomy): Bacteria > Desulfobacterota > Desulfobulbia > Desulfobulbales > Desulfocapsaceae > UBA2270. Next base: position 212,618 of record WSXV01000002.1, read on the forward strand.
GGCAGAACTTGTCCAGGAAATAGCCGCTGCCAGCAAGGAGCAGGATACCGGAGCCGAGCAGGTCAATAAGGCCATCACTCAGCTCGATCAGGTTATTCAGCAGAACGCGTCCGCCTCCGAAGAGATGGCTTCCACCTCCGAAGAGCTCTCCAGCCAGGCCGAGCAATTGCAAGACACGATTTCCTTCTTCTCCATCGGTGCCGGTGGTGGATCTCATAAAAAGGCCGCGCCTCCAGCCCGGGGCGGAGCACGGAAAGCTTCATTGGCCATCTCTCATGTGAAAAAGTCGGTAAAAGCACCGGTAAAAGGTGGCAAGGGCTTTGAGATGGATATGGGAGTTGGTGGTGCGGACAAGATTGATGATGATTTTGAGAGATTTTAGAGCCCGTTGCTCCGCAAGCAAGGGCAGTATCTTGCTTGCGGAGCCTACGGGCTCTTATGCCGCTCCGAGCAACAGCCAATCTGTTAAGGCTGCTGCTCGGGCGGCGTGTTCCCAAAACATCAGAACTCGCCAGCGTTAAAGGAAGTTACAATGAACATACAAGCAAGGTCAGTATCTTGCTTGCGGAGCCTACGGGCTCTTATGCCGCTCCGAGCAGCAGCCAATCTTTTCAAGCTGCAGCACGGGTGGCGTGTCGCCCAAGCATCAGAATCTTCAAGCGTTAGGGATTTGGAAATTACAAAATTACCAGATGTTCACAACAATAGTAGGTCGGAATCCGTCCGACAATGGCGGTAGCGTCAAGCCCTGCTGTCGGACGGATTCCGACCTACATGCTCCAAAACGGTAATTTGGTAATTTCTATGTCCCATAAAGGAAGTAAATTACAGATGCAAGCTAGGGCAGTATCGTGCTTGCAGAGCCTTCTACCGACCCGGCTGGTGTGTTCCCAATACATCAGACAGCTAAGACATAGAAAATAAATCCCATGACGCCCAATTCATCCACGTCCTTCCCATAAACCAAGCTTCCATCGTCACAAAAGGCCATTATGAATAAACCAATACGTGTGCTGATCGTTGATGATTCTTCGGTGGTTCGTCAGGCTCTGACCAGGATCTTTAATGCCGATCCCCAGATTGAGGTGATGGATACGGCCTCTGATCCGATTTTTGCTGCAGAAAAAATTTCCAGAGAGATTCCGGATGTCATCACCCTGGATGTGGAGATGCCGCGCATGGACGGACTGACCTTCCTGAAAAAAATCATGAGCCAGCACCCCATTCCGGTGGTTATCTGCTCTACCCTGACCACCGGGCGTTCCGAGACGGCCCTCAAGGCCCTGGAATATGGGGCGGTGGAGGTCATTGATAAACCAAAACTGGGCACCAAGCAGTTTTTCGAAGAGTCCAGCACCAGGATCTGTGATGCAGTCAAGGCGGCAGCCATGGCCAAGGTCCGGCCCATGCGGGAACGATCAACGATCCAGCCGAAACTGACGGCCGATGCGATGCTTCCCAAGCCCACGTCGCACGCCATGGTTGAAACAACCGAGCGGGTGGTGGCGGTCGGCGCCTCCACCGGGGGAACCGAGGCTCTGCGGGTGTTTCTGGAGGCCATGCCCATGGATGCCCCCGGCATTGTCATTGTGCAGCATATGCCCGAGAATTTCACCGCCGCTTTTGCCAATCGATTGAACGGATTGTGCAGCATGACCGTTCAGGAGGCCAAGAATGGAGACACGGTGTTGCGTGGCCGGGCCTTGATTGCGCCGGGCAATTCGCACATGCTGCTTAAACGCAGCGGGGCCCGCTATTATGTTGAGATCAAGGATGGCCCCCTGGTCAGCCGACATCGACCCTCGGTGGATGTTCTTTTTCGGTCGGTGGCCCGCTATGCCGGTAAAAACGCCATGGGGGTGATTATGACCGGTATGGGGGATGACGGTGCCAAGGGGATGCTGGAGATGAAAGAGGCCGGGGCCTTTTTGACCATTGCCCAGGACGAGGCGAGCTGCGTGGTTTTCGGGATGCCCAATGAGGCGATTAAGCTGGGAGCCGCAGATAAGATCATGCCCCTGGAGAGGATTGCCGGGGCGGTGATTACCCATTGTCGATCTTGAAATGAGCCTGTTTTTTTCGGGGAAATGACCGGCTCGGAGAGAATGGTTCTTTGGACGGGTGCGGGGAAACGGCCTTAATCCTACCGTGCCATAAAGTTGTGTTTGCTCAGTTGCCAGAGGGCGTCGCGTAGTTGTTCCTGAGAGAGCAGATTGTTCTGGAGGAAAAATTGGCCGATTTTTGGTTGCCTGATCTGTTGATGACGTAACAGCCGTTGAACCTGTTGCTGGGTAAGTAGTCCGAGTCGCACCGCAGTCTCGCCAAACCTGGATCCTGTCTGCAGAGACTGAAAAATTGTCAGGATATCTTGCTTCTCTATCAACCCGAAATTACAAGCTATTTCTCCGAAGCGCGGTCTGCTCCGGCGCTGCCAGATCAAGGCCTGAGTGATCTCGCTCCATGCGCAGTACCCAAGTGAGTGGAGAAATTCCCCCAGGATCATCGGTCGGGCCGGGAGTGCAATATATTCCTTGGGTTGAGATGGCTGCGGGCGATGGCGAGCATGGGTTGTTCGGCCGGATCTTGGGTTGAGAGGTAAGGCGGAACCCGATCGGGAGGAGACTCCGCGTTGGTCGAGATAATGGCAGAGCTGTTCGTAAGAGTCTTTGACCAGGAAAAAATCGATATCCGCTGGAAGGCTTGCGATATTGTTGGTGATAACGTCGGGATGGGTTTCCTTGACCCGATCCCGGTAGGCGCTTTTTACCCCGGAGAGCTGGATATACTCGAGGAATGGGGCGGAGATGGCGAGATGGCGGCCAAAAAGAACCTCGCAGGCATGAAGAAGTTTTGCTTTCTGTTCAGGATACAAGCGCATACCGGTGGATTTCATAGCTATGGGCAAGCCGGAGGGAGCGAGGATAACGGCAATCTTTTCAATATGATGTCAGATTTCAGCAGGGAGGCGCAAGCAAAATGCTCCCGGCAATATTTTTATCCATCCCTGAAAGGTTTGTGTGCAGCCACCCTTTAGAGCTCCAGCTGGATGCCAACCTCGATGACCTGATTGGACGGGATGTCAAAAAATGCCGCCGCGTCCATGGCATTGCGGGCCAGAAAGAGAAATAACTGGGCGCGCCAGCGCCACATCTCCGGATGATCACTGATGGCCAGCTTTTCTCTCCCCAGGAAAAAGCTGGCATTTTTCATGTCCAGGTCCACCCCTTTGCTGCGTGCCAGGGCAAATATCGTCCCGATCTTGGGCTCTTCCATAAAACCATAATGGGCAATAACCCGGGAGAGACCTTCTCCCAGTATCTCGACCTCAATCTTCTCGACTATGGGAATTCTGGGGATCTCCTCGGTTCGGATATTCAAAAAAACCACCTCGGAGTGGAGAATCTTGTTGTGCTGCAGGTTGTGCATCAGGGCTGCGGGGACGATATCATGGCTGCGGGTGAGAAAGACGGCCTGGCCGTTGATCCGCTGCGGGGGGTCATCGAGCAGCGATTTTTTGAAAATATCGAGCTTCGGGGTCAGGGTGGCAATTCTCTGGCCCAGAATTCGGCGCCCCTGCTCCCAGGTCAGCATGATCAAAAAGAAGAAACCGCCAATGGCCAGGGCAAACCAGGCGCCATGAAAGATCTTGCTCATGTTTGCCGCCAAAAAAGGCAATTCCACGACATAGAAACAGGCGGTGAGCAGCCCGGCGGTGAGCAGGCGCCAGCCCCAGCGTTGCCTGGCGACCATGAAAAACAGGGTGGAGGTGATGATCATGTCGGTACTCACCGCTACTCCGTAAGCGGCGGCAAGCTTGCTGGATGATTGAAAGCCAAGGACCAGGCCGATGGTGCAGAACATCAGCATCCAGTTGACCGGTCCCACATAGATCTGGCCGATATGGGAAAAGGAGGTATGGGTGATTTTCAGGCGGGGCAGATAGCCCAGTTGAATCGCCTGGCGGGTCAGGGAAAAGGAACCGGTGATCACCGCCTGAGAGGCGATGATGGTGGCCATGGTGGCCAGGATGACCATGGGGATCATGGCCCAGTCCGGGACGATGGCATAAAAGGGGTGATGGGCCTCTTCCGGCCTGACCAACAGGAGGGCGCCCTGACCAAAATAGTTCAGCACCAGGGCGGGAAAGGCGATGATGAACCAGACCATGCGGATCGGCTGTTTGCCGAAATGGCCCATGTCGGTATAGATTGCTTCAGCCCCGGTGACCGCCAGAAAAACCCCACCCAACACGATAAAACCGTGGACCTTGTTTGCAGCCAGGAAGTTAATTCCGTGCCAGGGGAAAATGGCGGCGAGAATTTGTGGACAGCTCACAATCTGGGCAATGCCAAGGATTGCAAGGGTCAGAAACCAGAGCAGCATGATCGGGCCGAACAATCGGCCCACCCTGGCGGTCCCTCTTTTCTGGAGAAGAAACAGGCCGGTTAAGATCACGAGGGTGATGGGGATGATATAGGGTTCCAGGACCGGGGTGATGTTCTGTACCCCTTCCACGGCGCTCAGTACCGAGATGGCCGGGGTGATCATACCGTCGCCGTACATCAGGCAGGCCGCGAAAACGCCAAGCCCCACCAGAAACCACTGCACGGTGCCCGGTTTGGCTTGTTTGGGTTTCAGCAGGGCGGTCAGGGACAGAACCCCGCCTTCTCCATCATTGTCGGCACGAAGAATAAAGCCGAGATACTTGATGCTGACAATAAGCAGCAGGGCCCAGAAGACGAGGGACACGACTCCCAGAACATTGGCGGCGGTCACCGCGATTCCGTATTCGCCGTGGAAACATTCCCGCAGGGCGTAGAGGGGACTGGTGCCGATATCGCCAAAGACAACGCCGAGGGCAGTCAATGACAAGGTCGCCAGTTGTTTTCCGTGCAATTTTTCAGTGGGTGATTCGCTCATTGCTGGTTGGGGCGCCGATATGCCCTGAGCACAGGCGCAATGCTCATTTTAGTATGGCTCCTTATGCCGCGTGAACAAAACAACCGAAAAAAAAGGATGATTCGTTCACACGGCGTCTAACATAAGAGGCAAGGAGCCCTTCTCTTTTGAATAATCAATACCGGCTACTATTGGCGATTGTCCTGTAAAGAGCAACAAAAAAATGCAGATTTGATCGTGCAAAAACGTGCCTTTTAGTGGTTCAGATATTCGCCATATCCCTCTTCTGCAAGCTTTGATTGCGGGATAAAGCGCAAGGCGGCAGAGTTGATACAGTACCGCAGGCCGGTGGGGGCAGGGCCATCGGCAAAGACATGGCCGAGGTGGGAATTGCCGTGCACGCTGCGGACCTCGGTTCGTACCGTAAACAGGCTCCGGTCCTTTTTTTCAATCACATTCCGGGCCTCCAGGGGTTTGCTGAAACTGGGCCAGCCGGTGCCTGAATCGAACTTGTCGCGTGAGCTGAACAGTGGTTCGCCGCTGACCACATCGACATAGATTCCCGGCTCTTTGTTGTCCCAGTAGGCATTCCGAAAGGAGGGCTCCGTTCCCTCTTTCTGGGTCACATCATACTGGATGGGGGTTAGGCGGCGACGCAACTCGTCATCCGATGGTTTTTCGTAGCGGTTTTTCTTCTCTGGACCGTTTGCATCCTTTGCGTCTTTAGGCCACATCTTCTCCTGAAATCCTTTTCTTCCCGATCCCTCTTTATAGGCTGAGTAATGGGCGTAGTTCTTGCGGTAATAGTCCTGGTGATACTCCTCCGCCTCATAAAAATGAGCCACAGGCAGGATTTTGGTGGCAATGGGCCGATCGAACAGGCCAGAGGCCGAAAGCTCCATTTTCGATTGCTCGGCTTGGGTCCTCTGCTCTTCATCTTGGTAAAAGATGGCTGATTTATATTGAGAGCCCCGATCGGCAAACTGGCCGCCGCCGTCCGTCGGATCAATCTGGCGCCAGAAGACCGTAAGGAGCTGCGGATAGGAGATCTTCGCTGGATCATAGATGACCCGCACGGCCTCATAATGGTCGGTGCGGCCGCTGCTTACCTGCTGGTAATCGGCGGTTTCTTTAGTTCCACCGGCGTATCCGGCCTTTACTTCGACCACGCCTTCCAGCTCTTCAAAGGGTGGTTCCATGCACCAGAAACAGCCGCCGCCAAAAACCGCGACTTTTGCGCCTTCTTTCTGCTCGTCTGCAGTTGCTGGTGCAACCCATACCATTGCAGTCATCAGCACTGCCATAAGGGCAATAAATAGATCCATTATCTCCTCCATTCAATTGAATATTTAGTGACTTGCAGATTATTTTCATATTTTTTTGCAAGAAGATAATCTGCGAAAGACACTTGTCCCCGTTTGTCAGGGTTAGGAATTATTCCCAATCCGTACAGAATAGTTACGACATGAATGAAAAACAAGCCTCGCAATTTCGCCGAAAAATCATCTTTTTCTATTCCAAAAAAAAACGGGCATTGCTATAGTAGCCCCCTATGAAAACTAAAAAATCCACCAAACAAACCAAGTTTATTTTCGTGACCGGCGGCGTGCTCTCTTCTCTCGGCAAGGGGCTGGCGGCCGCATCCATCGGCGCTCTCCTTGAAAGTCGGGGCCTGACGGTGACCTTTCAGAAGCTCGATCCCTATATTAACGTGGATCCGGGCACCATGAATCCCTTTCAGCATGGTGAGGTCTTTGTCACCGACGACGGGGCTGAAACCGATCTGGATATGGGCCATTATGAGCGCTATACCAACGCGGTCATGAACCAGAAGAATAACTACACCTCAGGGCGCATTTATTATTCAGTGATCATGAAGGAGCGGCGTGGCGAATATCTGGGCGGCACCGTCCAGGTCATTCCCCATATCACCAACGAGATCAAGGAGGCGATCCTGCAGCTTGACGGCAGCGTGGATATCGCCATCATTGAGATCGGCGGCACCATCGGCGACATTGAGGGGCTGCCCTTTGTTGAGGCCATTCGCCAGTTACGCGGTGATCTGGGCCGGGAAAATACCCTCTACATCCATCTCACTTTGGTTCCCTATATTAAGACTGCGGGCGAAGTCAAGACCAAGCCGACCCAGCACTCGGTGCGGGAGCTGCGCGCCGATGGCATCCAGCCCGATATCTTGATTTGCCGTACCGAAGTCCCCTTAACCGATGAACTCAAGGCCAAAATAGGCCTGTTCTGCAGTCTGCCCAAAGACGCAGTGATCACCGCCATTGATGTTGATTCCATCTACGAAGTGCCCTTATGTTTTTATCACGAGGGGGTGGATGCCAAGATCCTCGAGCTGCTCAATATCTGGACCGGAAAGCCCAACATCAAGCCCTGGGAAGAGCTGGTTCACAAGATCAAGAACCCCAAGCGAACGGTCACCATCGGGATCACCGGCAAATATGTCGACCTCACTGAATCCTACAAGAGTCTTCATGAGGCCCTGGTCCATGGAGGCCTGGCCAATGAGGCCAAGGTTGAACTGCGCTATATCAGCGCCGAGGATCTCGAAGTGCAGGAGCCTTCTGAGCTGCTGGCGGGTTGTGATGGGATCCTGGTGCCGGGCGGTTTCGGCAGTCGGGGCGTGGCCGGGAAGATCAAGGCGATTACCCATGCCCGCGAGCAGAAGATTCCTTTTTTCGGGATCTGCCTGGGAATGCAGCTGGCCGTGATTGAGTATGCCCGCAACGTGGCGGGATTGCCTGCCGCCAACTCCACTGAGCTTGATCTCACCACCCCGGATCCGGTTATTTATCTCATTAAAGAATGGTTTGACTACCGGACCGGCAATATGCAGATTCGCGATGAAAATTCGGAAATGGGCGGCACCCTCCGTCTTGGCGCCTATCCCTGCATGTTGCGGGAAAAGACGCTGGCGAGGGCTGCCTATGGGATGGAAGAGATTTCAGAGCGCCATCGGCATCGTTTTGAGTTCAATAACGACTATCGGCAAAAGCTGGAAGAACAGGGCCTGGTCATCTCCGGCACCTCGCCTGACAATAACCTGGTGGAGATAGTTGAATTAGAACAACACCCCTGGTTTCTCGGCTGCCAGTTTCATCCCGAGTTCAAGTCCAAACCGATGCGGCCGCATCCGCTGTTCCGGGCCTTTATCGCCGCCGCCATCAAGCATAAAGGCCAATGAGCGTGCAACCCGTTGCCCCCGTTACCATTGGCACCCCCACCGGGGAGGTGATCCAGGTCGGCAGTGGCCAGCCATTGTTGCTCATTGCCGGGCCCTGTGCCCTGGAATCAGAGGAGCTGGCCCGTCGGGTGGCCGGTACGATGCAGGAGATCTGCGCCCGTCTTGGTTTTTCTTATGTCTTCAAGGCCTCCTTTGACAAGGCTAACCGCACTTCCCTTTCCTCTTACCGTGGGCCTGGCCTGGAAGAAGGGCTGGCTATTCTTTCCCGCATCCGCCAGGAGTTCCAGGTACCGGTGGTCTCCGATGTCCACGAAACCGCCCAGGTGCAGGCGGTGGCGGAGGTTCTTGACCTCATTCAGATTCCGGCCTTTCTCTGCCGGCAGACCGATCTGCTCGCCGCCGTTGCCCGTACCGGCAAACCTGTCAATCTCAAAAAAGGGCAGTTTGTTTCGCCTTGGGACATGGAGCACGGAGTCAACAAGATCCGGCAGGCCGGGGGCCGAAAGATCATGCTGGTGGAACGGGGAGCAAGCTTCGGCTACAATAATCTGGTGGTGGATATGCGCGGCCTCTCCGTCATGCGTTCATTTGGCTGTCCGGTCATCTTTGATGCCACCCACTCGGTGCAATTGCCTGGCGGGGCTGGTGGTTCTTCCGGCGGGCAGCGCGAGTTTATTGCCCCTTTGAGCCGGGCTGCGGTTGCCGCCGGTATCGACGGGCTGTTTATGGAAGTCCATCCCGATCCCGATACGGCCCTCTGTGACGGCCCCAACTCCATCGCCCTTGATCAGATCGAGGGGGTCCTCACCCAGTTGGGTCGGATTCGTCAGGTCTGCCAGGAGCTTGAGGTGCCGTAATCCAAGAATGACGTCTTCTGTTCCTTTATCCTTACGGAATTGTCTGCCGCTTTTTACAAAACAACCATTTTCTTTTCCGTTTTTTGCCGGAATCCGCTTCCAAGAAATCCAAGTCTACGAGATCAAATGTCCCCTGATTCCTGTCTGCCCCCCAAATCCGGTTCATACCCTTCCGATTGCGAGATCCTTGCGGGCTACCGCGCCATGGCCGCAGATCAGTCAGCTGCTCCCGTTCGCAGTGACGCCTGGCAGGCAGCCCTTGGCAAGGCCAAAGGGATCAAGATCCTGCTGCTGGATGTCGATGGCGTGCTCACTGACGGCAGTCTGATTTTTTCCCACGAGGGGCAGGAGTCCAAGGTCTTCAACACCCAGGATGGCTTTGGCCTGCGCCTTTTGCGTGAGGCCGGCATGGAGCTTGGGGTGATTACCGCCCGCAGTTCCGAAGCGGTGGCCCAGCGCTGCGCCAACCTGAAGATGCGCTATGTCTATCAGGGGGTTGAATCGAAACTGACGGCCTATCAGGAGATTGTTAACCAGTCGGGCTGTAAACCCTTTGAGCTTGCCTACATGGGTGACGACTGGATGGATCTGGTGCTTCTGACCCGGGTTGGATTCAGCGTTGCGCCGGCCAATGCCGTGGCCGAGGTGCGGCAAGCTGCCCATTACACCACCGAAAAGTCCGGTGGTAAAGGCGCAGTGCGAGAACTCTGCAACCTCATCCTTGAGGCCAAAGGGCGCTATCAGGAACTTCTGCAAAGTTATATGAATCGCTGAAATGAAAGGATTGAGACGGTTAAACGGAAGAAATCTGGTCTGGCAGGTTCCCTTGCTCCTGCTCTTCAGCTTTCCCCTGTGGCGGCCACCCCTGGCCGCCTTTCTTGCTCCTCGGGGCGGGTATGACCCAAGCCTGGCGCAGAATCGGCCCGACGGCCATGATTTTGTCATGAATCGTGTTCATATTACCCAGAGCCATCAGGGGAAAAATACCCTGGACCTTGTCTCGGAACAGGCAATGACCGGTCAGACCACCGATGAGTTCAAGATGGATCAGATCAAGGCGGTTATTACCGGCAAAGACGGCAAGCTAAGTTATGTCTCGGCCAGAAAAGGTGTTTTTGACAAGTCCACCAGCCTGCTCACCCTCATTGATGACGTGGTGATCAACAAACCCAGCGAGAAATACGAGATCACCACCGAACTGCTCCACTATGATGACAAGAGCAAGATCGCCTATTGCCCCGGAGCCACCAAGCTCAAGGGCGAAAAAATAACCATTAAAGGCGGCAGTCTCACCTACAACACCTTTGCCGGCAGCTATGACATCGGCGGCCGGGTCTTTTGCCGGTTGACGGAGTTTATCCGTCCCTGATCCGGCATCAAGGCACGATGGTTCTTTTTTATTCCGTCTTTTCCACCCCCTCAATCCCCACCACCAGAAATCGTTCCCCTTCAGCCTGCCAGCGGACATTTACCTTCCAAAGCGCCATTCCATACTCCCGCACTTGTTGGCGCTGGCTGGCGGGGCGGGGGTCCTGCTCCAGGGTCTCGGTAATCAGCGCTCTGAGTTGTCTGCCGGTGCGCTGTTCATAGATTGCGCAGGCTTCTTCCGCTTCTTTGGTAAAGAGCACCTCCCGTTGCACCATCCGGGGTGGAGGAATAAAGCCGCACTCAGCATCCGTTACCGCGTCACTGTAAGAGACGTAGGGTTTGATATCAAACACCGGGGTTTGATCCAGGAGATCAAGCTCGGCAAGCTCGAGGAAAAGGCCTTTTTTCTCCTGACTGATGCCCGTTAGTCGCACCACCGAGAGTCCTATGGGATTGGGCCGATGGGGACTGCGGCTGGCAAAAACTCCCACCCGTTTCTGACCCCCCAGCCAGGGAGGCCGTACCATTGGCCGCCAGCCCTCGGCCACGGCCCCATGGAATAGAAACAGAATCCAGAGATGGGAGAAGGCATCCAGGCCTCGTACCATCTCTTCCCGGTCACAGGGTGGCAGTAATTCCAGCCGCCCGGTGCTGCTTTTGACCAGACCCGGTTGTCGGGGAATGCCGAATTTTTCCGGATAGCAGGAATGGATGATGCCGATGGGAGTGATGGGGTGGGCGGGAAATTCAATCATTGAAACAACGGGGGGAAACAGGGTATTCTGATTATGGAACTTTTGCTTACCGGACTTTCTTTCACGAATATCTTAAAAAATAACCCGATCCACGGAACTTGACCATGAGTTTTCTCAATCTGACCGATAAATATGTTGTGATCTTCGGCCTGGCCAACAAGAAGTCCATTGCCTGTGCCATTGGCAGGATACTGGTGGAAGAAGGGGCTCGGGTGATTCATGTGGTGCGTTCCAAGGCCCGGCAGGAGACGGCGGCGGGGCTGTTTCCAGGATGTCCGGTTTTTGTCTGTGATGTGGAGGATGAGGCCAATATCGCCCGGGTGGCGGCCCAAATCGGTGCGGAAATCGGCGCTGATGGAGGCGGCCGGATTCACGGCCTGGTTCACTCCCTGGCTTATGCCAATTATTCCCAGGGGATGCAGCCCTTTCATGCGACCCTTAAAAAAGACTTTCTTCAGGCCATGGATATTTCCTGTTTTTCCCTGATCGCCATCAGTAATCATTTTCAGGGTCTGCTCGATGCCAATGGTTCGGTTGTCACCATCTCAATTTCCACCACCCGGATGGCGGCGGAGAACTACGGCTATATGGCGCCGATCAAAGCCGCGCTTGACTCTTCGCTCTGTTTCCTGGCCAAGAGTTTTTCAGCGTTCTCTGCTGTCCGGTTTAATGCCGTGGCCCCGGGCCTGCTGAAAACCTCGGCCTCGGCGGGCATTCCCGGCTATGTGGACAGCTATCTCTTTGCCGAACAGGCGACCTTGAGGAAAAAAGCGCTGACCACCATGGAAACGGCCAACGCCGCAGTTTTCCTACTTTCGGAGCGTGCCTCCGGGATCTCCGCTCAGACATTGGTGGTGGATGCAGGCATGGCCATCAATTATTTTGACCGTGAAATTATCGCCCGGGTCAACCGCTAAGGTTCACCGGGAAATCCCCTGCCCCGCCAGCCGGGAAAATTCGAAGAACCGTTGATCTCAAAATCACGCACTGGGGGGCTGGATTCTTTCGCGGCCCTTCGGATAAACGGGGTATCTGTTTATGGAAGAGCAAAGGAGGATGTAGACCATGGGAAAACATCTGGTGCTGGCGGGCGGTGGGCATGCCCATATGGAGACCCTGGCCAATATCCGCCAATTCCTGGATCTTGGTCACAGGGTCACGGTTATCGGTCCTTCCGACTATCACTACTATTCCGGCATGGGCCCGGGGATGCTGGGGGCGACCTATGAGCCCGATGACATCCGCTTTGCCACCCGGCAGAAGGTGGAGGAGCAGGGCGGTGAATTTATCCGTGATGAGATCACCGGGCTGGATCCATCCGGGCGCAGGCTGCATCTGGCTTCCGGACGGGTGGTGGACTATGATTTGGTCTCCTTTAATACCGGCAGCAGTGTGGATCTGCCGGAGATTGTCGGAGATCGCTCTGCCATTTATACGGTGAAGCCCATTGAGCGGCTGTACGAGGCCCGACAGCAGATCAAAAAAAAGGCGGAGCAGCAGGCCGTCCACGTTGCGGTGGTCGGCGGAGGGCCGGCCGGGGCCGAGGTGGCAGGCAACCTGCGACAGCTCCTGGGACAGACCGGCCACAAGACACGGGTGTCACTCTTTGCCGGTCATCGGTTTATGTCGAGGTTCCCTGAAAATGTCCGGCGACGGTGTTGGCAGCTGCTGGAAAAAAACGGAGTTATTCTTCATGAGTACGGCTACCTGAAGAGCATCACCAACAATACCCTCATCTTTGACAGCGGGATTTCCGAGCATGCTGATTTTATCATCCTCGCAACCGGTGTTCATCCCTCTCCCTTCTTTAAACAGTCTGGCGTCCCCACCGGGCCGGATGGTGGTCTGCTGGTCAATGACTATCTGCAAAGTCCCAAATACCCGGAGATCTTCGGGGGTGGCGACTGCATCTCTTTTCAGTCGCAGGCCCTGGATAAGGTTGGGGTCTATGCGGTCAGGGAGAATCCCATCCTCTTTCATAATCTCAAGGCCGCTCTCCAGGGGAAGGAGCTTCTGCCCTTTGAGCCGGGCGGCGACTATCTGCTTATCTTTAATCTGGGAAACGGGCAAGGGCTGCTGCGCAAGAAATGGCTCCTGTTCACCGGGAGCCTGGCCTTTCGAATCAAGGACTGGATTGATAAAAAGTTTATGACAAAATTTCAGAAGGGGTAATGCCTCGTCGCTCCATGAGGAGCACGAGAAGGGTCGTTCAGAAAATACTCGACCGTAAATGCCAAGTTTTGAATAGCCTCGCTTCTGCCATCCTTAAAGCAAAAAAATCCAAGGAATTTATTCGTGACGGTTTATTCTTCGAACGTTTCCGGTGAATGGCGAACAATCTGGGCCTTGACCATGTAAATGACATCTTCAGCGATATTGCTGGCATGGTCGGCAATCCTTTCCAGGTGTCGACTTATGGAAAGATTCTGGAGTAGAATATTGATGTGCTCCGGATCTTTCGCCAGTTCATTCTTGACCAGAGCGTACATTTCTCGGTTCATCGCATCCACCCGGTCATCCTCGGAGCGCACCCGATAGGCCTTCTGGACATCCTGATTGACCAGCGCCTCAATGCTGCGAGTGAGCATGCTCTCCACGATGTGCATCATGGCCGACATATCAAAGGGGATTGTTATCTGTGGCTGGTCGATGAGAAAACTGCTGCGTTCGGCAATGCCGACGGCCAGATCGCCTACCCGTTCCAGGTCACTGTTGATTTTTAAGACAGAGATGATGAAGCGAAGATCGTTGGCCACCGGTTGATACAGGGCCAGGAGTTTCAGGCAGTCCTCTTCAATGGTGACCTCCAGCTGATCAATTTCATGGTCTCCGGCAAGGACGGCTTGGGCCATCTTCTCGTTTCGGTTGATCAGCGAAACCGTGGCCCGGTAGACCCGGTCTTCCACCTCGGTTCCCATGTAGATGATCTTTTCCTTGAGGGCGGCGATTTCGTTTTGCAAGTGCTGTGACATGTGGCGTCTTTCCTTTTGTGTTCCTGTCGGTTGTCTGATTTCCTCAGTTTTTCCCTTCTGTTGGAGGCCTCAGCCAGGTTTTTTCAGCCGTTGAAGCCAGCCTAACAGCCCTGTTATTTAAGAGGTCTAACGAAAAATTATTCTTCATACTTTACTCATCACAGCTTAACTCTGTCAACGGCAACCCTTTTACCTGATTTTTTTGGAGCATTTTAATGTCGTTGTGCCCGGGGTTCTGCGAGCTTACAGCGATCTTAAGGGTTCATCTGAGCGTATTGAGCCTGAGCTTGATGGCTGCCTCGGTGACAGGACCGGCTATGCCGTCGGCAATAATGCCGACAGCGGTTTGGAATGCCTTCACCGCCTGTCGTGTGCTTGGGCCATAGCGACCGTCGACGTCCAGCGCCGGATCAGCCCCCAAGGTATTAAGGTTCTTCTGCAGCATCTTGATCTTTTTGTCAGCAGCGGCTGCCTCCCAGGGTTCGGCCAGCTGATCATCGCTCTTCAGCAGCGGCCAGATCTTGTTGAGCCATGCTTCTCGTTCGGACAGGCCGATCAATCCGCCATTGATGCGCAGGGTGATGGTGCGGATGTCGTTCTTGTCGGCAGCGACATTGAGTTTGTTTTGGGTCCACTCCTGGAGAGCTGGTTTCAGTGCATGCTCCGGGGCGGTGACCAGTTCCGGGTTTCCTTCAAAATCCAGGCCGCAGGCCTCTCCCATACGCCGATGGTTGCCTCGCCCGGTGGTTTGCAGCACCCCATTTCCCCGGAAACGGAATCCGTCGCCGGGTTGGTTGTTGCCCAGTTCACGAGCCTTGCGTGGGTTGCCGATGCCATACACTCTGTCGCCAATGGCTTCCGGTTGATGCGCCAGACGTTCGGCCTCGGCGGCGGTAACAGCAGCGGAATGATGGTTGACTCCGAAAATGGCCATGAGTCGTGCTGCTGAGTAATTCATATTTTCCCGCAGCACCGTGAATCCACCGGTTTCATGCAGGGCCTGGGCTAGAAAATGGGCCATGCGCAGTGGCGTGATGATATCATGCTCATGAAACAGGGCATTGCCCTGGCGGATTGCTTCGAGGTACTTGGCGTTGCCGTTTCCAGCGATGCGGCTGACGGCGTCGAGAGTATTCCAGTCCATTGAGGGCAGCTCCTTTTTTCATTTTGACCGTATCTGCTCAGAATTTCCGGGTGATTTAGCCTGTGCATCACAGAAGGGGCCGAGAAGAAACGAAATAATAGAATTGCCGTTTCTTCTCGGCCCCAAAGATTCAGGCGCCTTGCAAGGCCTGATGCCTGAACCTCTTGCCCTTGATTTTTTTTTTACGCTTTTTCCTATGCCCCCAGGTTGTCTGCCGCAAAACCCCAGTTGATGAGTTTGTCGAGCACCGCATTGACATAATCCGGCCGACGGTTCTGGTAATCCAGGTAGTAGGCGTGTTCCCAGACATCAATGGTCAGCAGCGGCTTGAGTCCTTTGGTCAATGGCAACTCTGCATTGCCGGTCTTGACCACCTGCAATTTTTTATCACCATCCAGGACGAGCCAGGCCCAGCCGCTGCCAAACTGGGTGGTCGCCGCCTTTGCCAGTTCCATCTTGCAGGTATCCACCGTCCCGAAGGCGGCTTCAATTTTCTGCTTCAGCACGGCGGGTGGCTCGCCGCCTCCATTGGCCTTCAGGCTGTTCCAGTAAAAGGTATGATTCCAGACCTGTGCCGCATTGTTGAAAATGGCCGCTTTATCAGCCTGGCCAGCCGTGGCCATAACGATCTTTTCCAGGGTCATATCGGCAAATTCTGTTCCTGTCACCAGCTTGTTCAGGTTATCAACGTACCCTTTGTGATGCTTGCCGTAATGGAAACTGAGGGTATTGGCGGATATGACCGGGTCAAGGGCGTTGTCAGCAAACGGAAGCGGCGGCAGGGTATGGACAGTGGCCGCATGGGCGTTGCCGGGAATGCTTCCCATGGCAAGAATGAATGCTGCACCGGCGGACGCCTGAAGAAAATCGCGGCGGTTCAGAGCTGGAAGAGCTGCTATCTCGTTGGGGGTCTTTTGGGTTGTCGTCATGTTGTCTCCTGATGATTGAAAAGATTGCTTTTTCAGCCTCTACAATCAAGGCCGGCCGCTGATTTTCTGGTCTTTTCTTCACTGTTTCCGTTGTCGATCAGGGTGGGTGGGGAATAACCAGATCCTGGTGGTTTACGAATTTTTTGGCTCCTCCTCTGGGTTGAAAGATTTGCTACAACCCTTGGGTTGTAGTTGAGAATATTTCTTATCATATCACGTTAGATATTAATTTGAAAATTTTTTAGAAAAGATAAACGGTCAGCATTCTGAAAAAAACGTGGCGGCATTTCTTCCCCGTCCTTCAACTCGATTCAACTGAATCAATGAATGGGGTTCGTTTGATGTCTCGGCCGGTAGCGTTTGCTCACGATGAAGCCATTCTCGCTTGAAAAGTCCAGTAAAACGGAGGGTAAGGAGATGTCGGGTTGGGTCTGGAGAGATGGAAAGAGGGGCCAGGCTATTCCTGCCCTTCTGTTAGAGAATATCTGAAGATGTGGGCCAGGATTAGTCCGATGGCCCGGCACCCTAGAGGCCAGGCAATTTGCTGCGAAAGACAAAGAAAACGGCACCCACAATGCACAATGCCGCCCAGAGATAGTCGAGTTTCAGCGGCTCTTTCAGATATATGACTGAAAAGGGGATGAAGACCGAAAGGGTAATAACCTCCTGCAGAATTTTGAGTTGTCCGACGGAGAGGACCTGATAACCGATACGATTGGCGGGAACCTGGAACATGTATTCAAAAAAAGCAATTCCCCAGCTGATCAGGGCCGCCACCACCCAGGGCTTGTGGCCGAGTTCCTTGAGATGGGCGTACCAGGCAAAGGTCATGAAGATATTGCTTAAGCAGAGCAGTGAGATGGAGAGGAGTATGGGGCGCATGGTTCAGGCCGCTTTCGCTTTAAGTAATAACGCCCGGACCACTTTGTATTCTTCAAGGCGCGCATGATCTTTGTCGGTGGGTTGTGCAATCCGGCTCAGATCCATATTTTCGGCGTTGTCGGCCAGTTTGACCGGGAGCGCAATGGCATTGCCGGCAGCCCGGGCTGCTGCCTGGATGCGCGATTCACCCGGGAACTTGGTCAGTGCCGCAACGGCGTCAATGACCTGTATGGGAAATCCCATCTCGCTCAGGGTGGCAAGCGTGATGCTTGTGTCTTCGACCACATCGTGAAGGACCGCGGCCATACGTTCGAATTCTGTGTGGACCCGCAGCATGACCTTCAGTGGGTGTAGGATGTAGGGCTGGCCGGATTTGTCAACTTGCCCGGCGTGGGCTGATGCTGCGATCTCTATCGCTTTTTCAAGGGTTGCCATGGGAGAATATCCTTGGATTGAATGTATTCATCTGACGATCAAGTAAGAGGCCGATGGTCACCGGACTTGCCTTTAAAATTGAGATTAATTTTATTAGTCAACTTGGTTGGTTATCCGTTTTTTTTAAAATAGAGACACTCTTTCGGGCCTTGCGGGAGATTGTGGTACGCCCCCTGCTGTTCTACTTGACTTTTAAGTAATATTTTAATACTAAAAGAGAATTTTTTTCTGGATGTAATTGTATATCCGACAATTTTTAGTAATATTTTTTTATTAAAAGAAAATTTTTCCTGGAGGTAATTGTATGTCCGACAATTTGGCTAATCCGGCACCCCTTGGTTTGATGGGTTTTGGAATGACGACCGTTCTTTTAAACATTCATAATGCCGGCCTGTTCGAGTTGAACGCCGTTATTATGGCCATGGGCATTTTTTATGGAGGTATGGCCCAGATCCTCGCAGGGTACATGGAATTTAAAAAAGGCAACACCTTTGGCACCACCGCTTTCACGTCGTATGGATTCTTCTGGTTGACCCTTGTATTTCTTATCTATTTCAATGGCAAATTCGGCATGCCCGCAAACGAGAAGGGCTTTATGGCCTGTTATCTTTTTATGTGGGGTCTGTTCACCTTTTTTATGTGGATCGGCACATGGAAGGCCAACCGGGGACTTCAGGTGATTTTTCTGTTGCTTGTCGTCCTGTTCTGGATGCTTGCGGCCCGAGATGCCTTCGGCTGGACCGGGACTTGGGCGGTTGTAACTGGCTACGAAGGGATCCTCTGCGGTGCTTCGGCTATTTATTGTGCCATGGCGATGGTCATCAATGAGAATTTTGGCCGGGTCGTTTTGCCGTTGGGCCAGAAATAGTATGACGACCCATTCGTTTTGATGGCTCCGTCATAGGTACGGAAACAAGCGGTAACAAGGTTACGGGGACTAACAATCTCGTAACCTTTTTTTGTTTCCAGGTTAACAAACAGGGGTGAGAACACGATTGCTTGATTAAAACGTGATCTGCCCTCTATTGGCCACCATTTGGTCAACGTTCAAATAACCTGCCGACTGAAAAGCCGCCCTCTTTAAGAACGCATTTTACATCGGTCAAATTTGTTGACTGGTTATGGAGGCTCCGAGAGGCGGCTATGGCTAGGCCTGATTCTTGAGGGGCTCATCAATCAGCGGTGCAGGTCAGGCTGTTTTGAGATGGGCGAGTTGTGTAGATGCCATGGACGGCAAGACCTCGATGATCTCGTACTCTGCAATCTTTTCTCGGTGGAAAGGATCATTCCGCACGATGCTTTCGATTTCTGCTCTTGTCTCTGCTTTTGCGAGAATGACACCGCCAGTGCGTGGCTCCTTACGTCCAGACAGTAGAAAGTGACCAGAAGAATAGTTTCGCTCCAAGAAATCAAGATGTTCTCCGACAAAACGATCAACCTCAGATAGGGGTTTGATGTAGTTCAGAAGTATGACAAACACGCAGTTGCTCCTCTTGAGCAGAAGATTTATTGATCAGGGAATTGTGCACGTGAGTGCCAAAACGTAGAGCCACCAGCAAGGGCCGCCCAAAGAGAATGTCAGTGGAGCGGACGAAAATCGAACAACATACCCGTTCTGAAACCAGCAAAGACCGGTAACCTTCAATAACTTCGTACGGAGAGCCTGTAAACACCAGCGTTGCAGCTAGATGCACTTTGGGATTTCTGAAAGGTTGAGCAACAAATGACACGGGGTGTGCAAAGCTTAACGGTGAAATAACCTGCCGTCCGATGCCCTGCCCTTTTAAAGAACGCGCTTTTTCCGGTCAAGTTTATTGATGGGTTGGGCCTTTATTGCCCCCGCGGTTTCTTAAATTTTCCTGGTACTCATATCCTTGTTCAGAATCGCCTCACTGAATTCCGGGTACAGTTTTCTGATACAGTCTGGACAAATACCGTGGGAGAATTGAGTACCGGAATTTTCAGTAATGTAGGATTCAATTTGTTGCCAGTACCCGTCGTCCTTGCGTATCTTCTTGCAATTGGCGCAAATAGGCAGCAGTCCTTTCAGGACTTTGATGTTGTCCAGTGCCGCCTGGAGACTCACCGCTAAGGCTCGCTGCTCTTCTTCAACATTTTTGATCCTGATAAAAACAGGCTTTATTGCAATTATGCCAATAACCATCATTGCAGAACCAAAAATTCCTATGATTTCATAAGAATAATCCAACAAGTTATGCGTTGCTGGGGTGGATAATAATGTCACAAGAGTAATGAAACGACGAGCAGCCATGGTGGCTATGCCTAAAGAGAGAAGTAACCAGGCTCGGGTATGACCCGTAGGGGTGATGAGCCGAAAAGTATAATATACGGCCGCACATTGCAATATGAGGGAGATAAAAACGATGGCGGAAAAAAACATGAAAGGCCCGTTCCTTATGACAATTGACTGATTAGGCAGCTGGAAATTCGGATAAATGTCGGCCTGCCCGATGGCACTCACTCTACCAAAAAAAAAGGGTGTGACTACGGTTTTTGGGTTAATAGGCCGATTATGAGGGCTTGCTTAAAACCTGGTCTGTCGTCTTTAGATGAAAAATTAATCCGTCCCCATTTACCCCTGCTTTTATTCTACAATTTTCTGGAGTATTGAGTATGAAATCGGAGGTAGCCCCTGATTTCATACCCCGATTTACTCAGGCCCGCAGCATATAAAGATACCCGGTAACCCATTCCTCTTTTTCCTTGCGAATATTGGCCACAGTAACTTGCAGCACGGTAAAACCGCTCTCCTTGGCCAGATCCCTGATATAGGATTCGGCGTGACCATACCTGCCCATGGGTTTCAGGCAGAAGCCCTGGTCGGCAAGCTCTGTGGAAAAGAGGAAGATGCCGCCGATGGCGGTCCTCTTTTTCACCAGGGTGAAAATCTCACGGAGATCACCGACATAGATAAAAACATCGGCGGCCAGAACGAGATCAAAGAGGTCCTGGTTTTCCCTTAAAAAGGAACAGATATCCGTTTCATGAAGGCTATCGTACAACCCTTTTTTACCTGCGACCTCAAGCATTTTAGGAGAGAGGTCAAGGCCGATCAGCTTTTCGGCCAGATCCTGAAAGGCCTCACCGGACAGCCCTGTGCCGCAGCCCATATCAAGGATAGAGGGGAAACGATGGCTAGCCTTGCCGGTAAGCAAGGCCCTGAGCTGGGCCGGGACAGTATAGCCGAGCTTGTCCACCAGGCTCTCGTCAAAATGTTCCGAAAAACTGTCAAAGACCCTGCGAATGTATCCCTCAGGGGCTGTGGCCGTGGTCTGGCCGGTGAGCGCAGCCAACATATGGCTGGCCATGATGGTGTTGTAGTCAAGGGCGATGAGTTTCTGATAGGTGGTAATGGCCTTGTCGACATCTCTTTCCATATGATAGAGATACCCGAGGTTATTGAGGGCTTGGGCGTGGTCGGGATTGATTCTGATCACTTGTTCAAAGAACCAGATGCCATCGGCATGATGATGCAGGTCCTTGCACAGGACTCCTATGTTATACAGGGCATCCTCGGCATCCGGGGTGATTTCCAGCACCTTTTCATAGCAGCTGAAGGCCTTGTCGAATTGGCCCAGTTTTTTCCTGGTCAGGGCCAGGTTAAAGAAGATGTCGGCATCTTCAGGGCAGAGTTTTGCCGCCTCCTCATAGGCCAGAGCCGCCTGAGGATAGTTGCCCTGTTCAAAGAAGATAATTCCCAGATTGTAATGGGCCGGGGCCGCCTCAGGTGCCAGGGTTACAACGCGGGTAAACCAGTGGGCGGCCTCGTCCAGTCGTTTTTTTTCAAAAAAGAGCAATGCCAGAAGGTAACTGAGCTGCGGGTTGTCCTGATCCTCAGCGAGCAAGGCTTGATAACCGGCCAAGGCCTGCTCAAAATCTCCGTCCTGGTGATATTTTTGGGTCTGCGCAAAAAGGTCCATAATATCTTACTTGATTGCGGCAAGAGAGTTGGTGAGCTTGCCTGCCATTTTGGGGTTACCAAAACAGTAGATTATGGTTAGCAAATTCGGGGGGCCATTCCATAAAACTTTGAAAAATAGGGACAGATTTGTTTTTGGATTTTTTAATTTAATTAGTGCCCGCTCGGTGTCGTCCGACTCATGGCCGTCCACGGCGTGGGTTCCTTATAGATTCCGTGCTTTAAGGTAATGCTCCCGGAATTCCTCAGCCGATGCTTTCGCGGCACGATCAAGTGTCGCTTCGATCTCCACAAGGACGGAGACGAGATCGGCTTCGGATCCGAATATTTGCATATTCTGCCTAACGTTTGAGCTGAGCGGACCTCCACCGGGTTGGTGCTTGGCCCGCGAAGCGGATGATGATACTGGCCGGTTCGCGGGCCAAGTGCCAAGCCGGTGGAGGTCCGCTCGAGCGAAGGGTTAGGCGTCACTTCTTGCGGTGCTTGCGACCGATTTCTTCCATGCCTTCAATGTACGAACCGAGCATGCCGTAGTGCGAAAGTATGCGAAACGGATTCCGTGTCGCTGCGTCGTGTTCATGACTGCTATCAATCTGGCACCATGAACAGTGTTCTTCTTCCGTGGTTAGTGGCTCTTTGCACGACGCGCAATACTGAGCACTTCTCGCAATCTCGACACCGTTGAAAGTAAACGAAGAACCCTCGGCATCAACAAAAAACGGTGTCGCGGATGACCTGCCCGTTTTGAACGTGTAGAAGTCGCAGCCAATCGACATGGCGATCTGGCGAAGGGTCTTGGCACTTTCGGGCGATGAACGTGAACCGCAAACTATTGCGGTCAAACACCTCTTCGGTACGTCCATCAAGATGAGGTCACCCACCTTGCGTGTCTCTTCCACGCGTACGATCATTCGGCGCTCCTGCTCGTAGCTCCAGCAAGTGGTCTTTGTATAGTAGGCGGCGCTGAAGACTCCTTTGTTCAGAAAGTAAACGTAGCGGGGCTTTCCGATCTCGTACGCGCGATAAAGGCTGTCGGTTAGGTCGTCATCGGGTGAGTCGCGGTAGTCAACATCGCCAAAGCCACTTTCAGGAAAGTTTTCCGAAAGCAGTTCTTCGTCGAACTCAAGGGCGAAGCCCTCTAAGTTTTGCGCGTAGTGCGCCCACATTGGGACGACCGACAGCGACTTCGAGAAACATGTCGTGGGAAGTTGGGGAAGCTTTCCAACAGCATCCATGTAAAAGGCAAGGACCTCAGGCCGCTCATTGAAGTCAATAGTCAGGAAAAGCTCGTAAGGGTCATTGAAGTCCTTGGGGAATGAGCACTTCAGTGTGACAAGCTCCGTAGAGGCAAAGACCTTATTCACGTTTCCTGGACCAACATACTTGTAAAGATGCTTAGGCATAGGCAGTGGTGGTGTTTGTGACGCCTAACGTCTGAATTCACCGGACTGCGCGGCTTTTCGCGCAGGTCCGGTGGAATGATTTGTTAGCCTCATAGCGCGGTGCATCTTGCGGAGAATTGCGCCGACAAGATCTCTTCGCCTGCCTTTGCAGAAGCGTCGTATTCAACATCAGAAATTAGAAGAACACTGTGCAGTTGTTTGGCCCCGAGCGTATGTAGCCACTGAAAATAAGGCCTGATGTTGGCGCTTACTTGTGCAACAGTTGTTTGGTTACCAGTTTCTTTCATCACGAAAACAAGAGTAATTTTCAAGTTTGAATCTGCGGCATATTTAGCCGCATGCACCATGGCGCCGATAAATGCCTTGCGTTCAGACTTCCTTTCGCTTTCCAAAATAAGATGAATTGCGCCAGAGGAATTTTTTACTGCTATGTCGGGCCGATAATTTCCATTGGAAGCAATATTGGTTCCTCGACTTGCTATGACATCGCCCTGGGCAAGTTTGTGGTCGAAGTTTTTAAATTCAGTATCACGCATGGGGCATCCAGAGGGCTAACGTAGAAGTAACTGGCGCTGCGCGGCTTTATTGCGCAGCGTCCGGTTGACTGCCAGGTTGGGCGGCAATTGCCTCGCCGATTCGCTTTGCAACGCGAAATTCAAGATCCGAGTAGCTCTTGTAGAGAATCACGTTGTAATCCTTTATGTCGAAGTGCAAGGTAGTTCCTTCGCGCGCAACCAAGATGACTTCCTTGCCGATCCCGTGAGCAAACCCAAGTTCGTAATAGACGTTGGGGCGCTCCGTGGAAATATCGCACACCAGAAACCTCGATCCTCTCAGATGTTCCAAGATCACGTCCGTAATCTTCTTTGAGTGTTCGATTTCATCGACGCGAACAGCTTCAATACCATGCTGTGCACTTGCCCTCTTTATTGCGTTAAGGGAATCTTCGAGGGTTGGGTCGGTGGCAGAAATACTCATCATGATGAAGGCCACATTTGCTGTCTGTGGTCCATCAAACTTCGACGCCGTTTCGACACGAGAAGTGGCCCTACTTATCCAGAACGCACCTCCCGTCCCGATACTTGATGTCCACTTTCCCTCGATTCGTTCTGCTTCAACCAGTTTTCCGATAACGGAAACATGGCCCAAGCTAACGACATCCGTTTGAACCACTACTCGTTGGCCGTTGACGATGGCGGTGTGTGAGCGAGATTGATTGATGTTTTGGGGATTCGGGTCCATTTCTAAGTGCAACTGCTCATCCTCGAAAGTTCCCTTGTAGTCGTAGACGGATGCTCCGAACATCGGATCGTTTATGCGAACGGTGCCGCATAAGTTTCGCTGTTGCTGCGCGATCTCAACGAAAATGTCGGCGTTGTTAGTGCCAAGTATTTTCCCTGCCCAATCACCTGCGATATCAGTCATAAGGTCACTCCTTTGACGCCCAACGACATGCTCACTGGACCCGCAAACAGCGCGGGTCCAGTGAGCATGTCGTTGGTTAGCACTTTATTATATTAAATGAAGAACTTAATGAAACTACCAATTGTGGTTGCGAGAGAAATCGGTTCATATATTTTGCCTTTTACAAAGGTCAAAAATTGGCCTTGTTTAACAGCATTTTCAATCAGAAAGTGAATAGATTCATAATTATTTTTGTTCTCGGGCAATACGTTTTCAATTGAACTTACAGCATTATTAATATGTGTTTTTAACTCTAGAAATGCCTTTTCAATATATTCATTTTTCAATTTAACAAGAAAACTATTGGTAATGGTATACTCAGCGGTTTGGAAGAATATTACGTAAGGCTCTCTAAAGTCATTTTGTATCTTGAACGTGTTTTTAATGAAATCATTGACTGTTTGTGGTGTTGAAAAAGGCCCGCATGAAGTCATATATTGAAACGTATTATTGCTTATATCAGGACGGTATACAGGTTTTTTCGTTACGGGCTTTTCAAAATAAAAGACACTAAGATATTGGCCAGATAAGTCGTGAAGAGCATTCCAATAATCATGGTCTTTAAGTATTTTGGAAATCTGAGGGTTTTTATAATCATAAACAATAAATGCAAAAGCTAAGGCTCTACCTGATGCATGATGGTCAGCACATGTTTTGAGTAGGTAATCTTTGAATTTGTCTTCATCGCCGAAGACTTTATCGTTATTGTAAGCAATTGGTATCATTTTATTTATGCTAACAAGTAATTCTATAGATCTGTATTTCATCCAGATTCGCACAGCAAAAAAATGGGGACAGATCTGTTTTTGGAATTTTTTATTAGAAATAAAAAAGATCCGTTCTCTTTTTTGAAGATGAGTGCCTATATTCTATATTTCCTTAGCGATGCTAAGTGATTGAATAGGGGAAGTCAAATAAAAAAAACAGGCCAAAATGTTGGCTAAATTTTTATCTTCGGCTGATGGATCGGGGCAGGATATGAGTTTTGGTCCGGGGTGGACAAGGGTTGAAAGCCGGACTGCTCTTTTGTCCACAGAATGTGGAAGACGAACTGTGGCGTCAGATGGAGGCGGTGAAGCTCCTGCCTCAGAAGGATCTTGAGGAAGGGGTCGGTGAGGTGTATATTTCAGAATCTCTGGCTGGAATAATTCCAGGTGCTGCTCGTGAAATTGGCTGGCAGTTGGTATTTCCGGCCAAATGGTGCTCCATCTATCCGCGTTCCGGTCGGGAGTTGCGTCACCATGTCCTTGAGTCCCGGTGGCAGAGGGCGGTAAAGCGGGCAGTGGTACAGGCCGGCATTGACAAAAAGGCCAGTTGTTATACCTTGCGTCATAGCTTTGCCACTCATATGCTGGAAAACGGGTGAGTATCCGGGTGCTTCTGAAGTTGCCGGGGAATGCCGACGTGAAAACTACCCCCAGATTTTTACCCATGTCATGTCAGGGGATATCAAAAAGTTACAAGGTCCGCTGGAAATGTTGCCCCGGGGTGATCGATGCTATCAATCTTGAGTTTGACCGTAACTGGTTGAAAGGTTCATTTAATTTTGTCTGAAACGAAAAAAATAATCCCTGCCAAAACAGGGCGTCTGCGGAGCAGGTCGAGCGGCTGGAAGCTGTTGAAGATTGTGGTGCCGGTGGTGCTTGTGGTTGCCGTGGCCTTGGCCCTGTATGTGGCCTATCTGGACAAGATCATCCGCCACAAGTTTGACGGAAAGCGTTGGGCCTTGCCCGCTGTGGTCTATGCACGGCCCCTGGAATTATATCCTGGTCTGGCCCTTACCGCCCCCATGCTGGCTGCGGAGTTGCAGTTGGCCGGTTATCGGCAGGATAAGGCGGCAAAGGATCCGGGTGGCTACGACCTTGCAGGTAATGTCATCCGTCTTTCCACCAGGGAGTTTGCCTTTGCCGATGGCGTGGAGCAGTCGGCTCGCATCACCGTTGAGTTTTCCGGGTCTGCCGTCAAGAAAATCTCGCGCACTGATAACGGCGCCGAGCTGGCTCTGGCGCGCATTGATCCGGCCCGCATCGGCAGTTTTCATCCCCTGGAAAATGAAGACCGGGTTGTCTATAAACGGGAAGAGCTGCCTGACCTGCTGGTCAAGACCTTGCTTGCGGTAGAGGATCAGCATTTTCAGACCCACTTCGGGGTTGATCCCTTGGGGATTTTGCGGGCCATGTTTGCCAATCTTCGGGCCGGCAAGACCGTCCAGGGCGGTAGCACCCTGACCCAGCAACTGGTGAAGAATTTTTTCCTGAACAATGAGCGCACCCTGCAGCGCAAGTTCAATGAGCTGATCATGGCCCTGCTCATCGAGGCCCATTACAGCAAGGATGAGATCCTCACCGCCTATGCCAACGAGATTTTCCTTGGACAGGATCGGGGGCGGGCGGTGCATGGGTTTGGCCTGGCCAGTCAGTTTTATTTCCGCCGTGAATTAAAGGATCTCTCCGCCGCCCAGATGGCCATGCTGGTGGGGATGATCAAGGGCCCATCGTATTATGATCCGCGCCGCGAGCCCGAACGCTGCCTGCAGCGGCGGCAGGTGGTGCTCGATGTGATGCGATCGGAAGGGGTGATTTCCGACGAGCTTTATGCCACGGCCAAGGTCGCCGGTATGGAGAAGGGGGAAATGGTGCAGAGCGGGTTTAACCGCTACCCGGCCTTTCTCGATCTGGTGCGCCGTCAGTTGGGCGAGGAGTATCGTGAAGAGGACCTCACCTCCAATGGCCTGAAGATCCTCACTACCCTTGATCCCCAGGTGCAGACCCAGGTGGAGAAGCATCTTCAGGAGACCATGGCGGCTTTGGAAAAACGAACCGGGGTTACCGGTTTGGAAGGAGCCGTGATTGTCAGCAGCCGTGAGGGTGGAGAAATCCAGGCCGTGGCTGGCGGCCGTGAGGCCATGCAGTCCGGCTTTAACCGGGCCCTTGACGCCCATCGCCCCATCGGTTCACTTATTAAACCAGTGGTTTATCTGACCGCCTTGAACAACGGCTACACCCTGGCCACCCCGGTGGATGATATCGTCTTGACCGTCTCTGCCGCCGGCGCCAAGGACTGGCGGCCAGCCAACTATGATAAAAAGGAACATGGCGTGGTGCCGTTCTATGAGGCACTGGCCCACTCCTATAATTTGTCTACCGTCCGCATCGGGATGGATGTCGGGGTGGAAAAGGTGGTGGAGAATATCGGCCAGATGGGAATCAAGCGCGACTTCCAGCCCTATCCTTCTTTTCTTCTGGGCACCGCGGAGATGTCACCCCTGGAGGTGGCGCGGATGTATCAGGTCTTTGCCACCGGCGGGTTTTATCAGCCCCAGCGGGTTATCAGCAGCGTGTTGA
Source organism: Desulfobulbaceae bacterium (assembly GCA_009773475.1). Lineage (GTDB taxonomy): Bacteria > Desulfobacterota > Desulfobulbia > Desulfobulbales > Desulfocapsaceae > UBA2270. The sequence goes on from WSXV01000002.1 coordinate 240,218, forward strand.
CACTGGAGAACAAGGTCGTTCAACGCTTTGGGCTTTCCGTGGAACAGCGCTTTTCCCCGGAAAGCGTCTTCCTGCTCAATACCGCCCTGCAACGGGTGGTGAGTGAGGGAACGGCGAGGGGGCTTTCCCGTTCAATTCCGGAGACGGTAAAAGCCGCCGGCAAGACCGGAACCACCGATGAGCTGCGGGATAGCTGGTTTGCTGGCTATACCGGAGACCGGCTGGCCGTCGTCTGGGTCGGCTGCGATGACAACAAACCCACGAAGCTCACCGGCGCCAGCGGCGCCATGGTGGTCTGGGGCAAGATTATGCAGTCCCTGCATCCCCAACCGCTGGAGCTGACGGAACCGGAGGGGATTGAATGGGCCCGCATCAATCCCGAATCCTATGGCTATTCCGATGAGGCTTCCCGGGCAGATGTGGTGCTGCCCTTTACGGCAGGAACCGTTCCTGCCGGGGCTGAGACTCCTTCGTCGTCAGGCGGAGAGGGGCAGGGGGGCAAGGGCCCTGAGCTCTGGAATACGATCCGCGACTGGTTTCAGTGATGTCAAAAACTTTTGGCAAATGAGGCTGATGCCTGAAGAATTTTCAGGATAGAGAAGGCGGAATGATGAGAAATCGATCCGTTGCCAGTGCCTGATCCCAAAACAGGGGTACCTTATCCCCTCTCTGTCAGGCTGAAGTTTTAGGTACGACAATGATCGAGTAAAAAAAGACGAAGATGAATCAATTACGTGGTAAATATTTCAAGGCGTTGGCTGGCAAGATCGGGATGCTTATGGTCGTTGTCCTGTTTCTCCATGGCTGCTCGATGAAGCATTCCGTTGAATACCCAAGCAGGCCCGAACCTGCTCCGGTCCCTGTTCCCCGTCCCCGTCCAGCGCCTGCACCGACACCTGCCCCTATTCCTGCGCCTGCCCCTGATCCTATCCCTGAACCTGTCGCGGAAGACGTGCCTGAATCCAGTCCGGTCAGCATCCGAGAATCGGTACCGGTGGCAGTGGAAGGCAAAGCGGCTGGCGCCTTGCTTGCCAGTGCTCGGCAAAATGTGCGGGCCGGTGAGTTCAGCCAGGCTGAGATTATGCTGGAGCGGGCCCTTCGGGTGGAGCCTCGGAATGCCCGGTTGTGGCATGAGATGGCGCAGGTGAAGTACTCCCAGAAGGATTATGCACAGGCGGTGCAGTTCTGTATCAAGTCCAATAGCCTGGCCGGGAAGGATTATTCTTTAATGCAGCAGAACTGGCTGCTGATGGAAAAAGCCTATATCGAGCTTGGAGAACCCGATAAGGCCCGGCAGGTACGGATTAAAGCTGGTTGATGGAAGTCGCCCTTTAGGTGTTGATTAAGTGTCAAGTCGTTTGATTTTTTAGGGAATTTTCCCGCAGCTCGTAGGTATTGATCGGTCGGTATGGGATATTCGGAATCACGTGATGCGATAACCGCGCAGATCAAAGAACAGGCCGACATCGTCCAGATCATCGGCGAAAGTGTGGACTTGAAAAGGGCAGGGGCCCGTTTTCTTGGCTGCTGTCCCTTTCATGGCGAGAAAACGCCGTCATTCTCCGTCCATCCGGGCCAGCAGTTTTATCACTGTTTCGGCTGCGGCGCATCGGGTGATGTCTTCTCTTTTATGATGAAGCATCACAACATGGATTTCCCCACCGCTCTCCAGACTTTGGCCCACCGCTATCAAATTGAGCTGCCGGAGCGGCAGGTCTCCCAGGCGGAGCAGGAAAAGGAACGGCTGCGCAAGGCTATGTATGCGATCAACGAAAAGGCGGCGCGGGTGTACCGGGAGTATTTGCTCCATGCCAAGGGGGCGGGTTCAGCGCGCGCCTACCTTGAGCGACGCGGCATCCCGCTTGCTGTTCAGGAGAAATTTCAACTGGGATACGCGCCGGCAGTGGAGAGTTCCGGTTGGAATTTTCTTGGTTCCACCTTGCAGGGCGAGGAGGCAGCGGCAGCCGAGGCCGTCGGGCTGCTGGTAAAAAAAGAAGACACAGGGCGAACCTATGATCGTTTCCGCGATCGAATCCTTTTCCCGATCTTTGATGCCAAGGGAAGGATCAGCGGATTTGGTGGCCGGATTATCGGGGAAGGACAGCCCAAGTACATGAACTCCCCGGAAAGTCCGGTCTTTGACAAGAGCCGGCTACTGCTCGGGCTTTTCCAGCAGGCGGCAGACATCCGCACCCGCCAGCGGGTGGTGCTGGTGGAAGGCAATTTTGATATGGTCTCCATGGTGGTGCACGGCTGTCCCAACGTGGTGGCCCCTCTGGGAACTGCTCTGACCCGGCCGCAATTGAAGCTGCTGCGCCATTACACCGATAACGCAATCCTCCTTTTTGATGGTGATACCGCCGGGATTAAGGCGGCGGTGCGGGCCGTGCCCCTGTTTCTGGCCGAGCAGATGAGTGCCCGGGTGGCGCTGCTGCCGCCTGGGCATGACCCCGATACCTTCATCCGTGAAAAAGGCTTAGAGGAGTTGGAGCGGTTGTTGGATGCGGCGATGCCGCTGGCTGAGTTTGCCCTGGCCAGGATGATCGAAGAACACGGACTGACTCTCGACGGCAAGGGCAGGATCGTGGAAGAGCTGCGTCCGCTGGTGCTTGCGGCGGCCTCTCCCTTGCAGCGGTCGGTGGTGATTGCCCACTTCAGTGAAAAGCTGGGGATGGATGCCCGGCAACTCAATGATCTGCTTGTGGAGAATACTCCCGGTCCTCCAGAGCTGTTGCCTCCTGTTTTTCCAAGAAATGAATCGAGTCGGATATTGTTGGAAGGAAGAAGAGATCTTCGTTTAAATGGCCACCAAAAACGGCTTGTGTCCTATATGGTGCGCTATCCCGGGCATTTTTCGCGGTTGGAAGAGGCAGGGCTCAGGCCCTTGCTGGCAGAGGGGGTGGGGGAGGTGCTGTTTTTACAGATCAAGGCCCTCTACACCAGAAATCCTCAGTTTGAGCCGGAGGAGTTGCTGGCCGTCCTGCCCGAGGGAGAAGAACGGGCTTTGGTCGTGGAGATTCAACTGGCGACGAAGGCTGCCTCCGAGACTGGTATTTCTTCAGGCACCGAGGAGGAACTGGCCGAGTTGCTGGGCTGGTTGAAGAAGCAGGAGTTGGAGGAGAGGAAAAAAAAGGTGTTTGCCGAGCTGGTAAACGTGTCTGGGGATGCCTCCGACGAGCGGGACCGGCTGCTGCTGGAGGTAGCGAGAATTAATCAGGAGCTGCATGCCCTTAATGAGGGCTCATGAAGAAATGAGATTGTTGTTCCGAGCAAGTGCTCTCAAGCCCATTGATTACCGCTTGGGCGCGACCATTTGCTGTGCGGGCCGGGAATCACGATGTTGGTTGGCCGGCCCGTCTTCTTTTGCCATTTTGCCGGTACCGGTTGTAGAAATAAGCGTAAATCGGGGGTTACAAATCGAAAAAACGCGGGTACGCCTTTAACTCATTATTTTTTCAAACAAATTATTGATATTAAAATTTTAATTGATATAGTGCGTTGCATGGAGAAAACATTGGTTTTTTCAATGAGAGGGAAAAAGAGCTGCCAGTTCTAGCCCCACCTCTATTCCATCTCACCTGTTTTCCTCATCGTCTTCTTGATCAGAGAGACACTAATACTGCGATTGTGCAGCGCTCGTCTGTTTCCGATTCCTTGAATATAATTAAAAATCCCGGGTCATTCCGGGAAGCTATATTGTGCTGGATTTCCTGTTTTTTTAGGGGATGTAATAACGTACAACCTCGGAGGGAGGAAGTATGGCTGTAGATGAAGATTTGGATCAGCATGAGCAAGAGCATGCCGGCAGTGATCATCTGCTCGAAGATGATGCCTTTGATTTGACCGAAATCACTGGTGGTCTGATGCGTGACAGTGAAGTGATTGTTCCCGAGTGGGCCGATGGAGATATCGATCATCTCTCTGTTATTTCAGAAAACAGTGAGGGTGATGACGAGCTGAGCATCGATTCCGATGACGATGATTTAGGGTCCATTGGGGAGCCTGCCGGCAAGGGCTGCCATACTGTAGAGCCCATCAGTATTTATCTGCGGGAGATGGGCGCCATGCCCTTGCTCAGCCACGAGGAAGAGTTCGAGCTGGCCCGGATAATGGAAGAGGGATTGTCTCGTATTCAGCTGGCGGTGCTTTCCTCTCCCTTGGCCATTCCAGCCCTTCAGTCCCTGGTGAAGGAGCTTCAGGCAGGTCGGGTAAAGATCACCCAGATCCTGAAGGGTCTTTCGGACGATCAGATTGATGTCCTGGTCCAGGTGCAGGATGAGTTTATTCGTCGGGTTGCACAGGCCACAGATCTTGAGCAGAAAAGAGAGGCGTTGCGGCAGCTTTTTCTTGGTTGTGCGGAAGGAACTGAAGATGATGGAGAGATCTATCAACAGATTCTTGCTTTAGGAACGGAGATAGCAGAGACATTTCAGGATCGACTTATTTGTTCTCGCTGCATCAATGGCATTGCTGCCAGCCTTGAAGAGCTGGCAAACCGGTTCCGGATCGTCAGGGCTCAGGTGATGCAGGAGTATACGTTGGCGATGGTAGAGCAGGTGGCCTTGGAGGTCAGCCCCCTTGAGATTGAAAAAAAAATAGGCAGGGTCTTGCGTGAGGGGCTAGGCTTTGGGTATCGAGCTTTGCAGGCGATCCTCCATGAAATTGAGCTGGCAAGAGAGATCGTCAATGATGCCAAAGAAGCACTGGTGCGGGCTAATTTACGTCTGGTGGTTTCGGTGGCTAAGAAATTTGTTAATCGTGGCCTGCACTTTCCCGATCTTGTGCAGGAGGGGAATATCGGTTTGATCAAGGCCGTGGAAAAATTTGATTATCATCGCGGTTACAAGTTCAGCACCTATGCCACCTGGTGGATTCGCCAATCCATAACCCGCGGTATTGCAGACCAGGGACGCACCATTCGTCTACCGGTGCATATGATCGAGACCATTAATCGACTGCTGCGAGTGACCAGAGATTTTGTCCGTCAAGAGAACAGGGAGCCAACCCCGGAAGAAATGGCGGAACAGCTTGGGATTGATGTGCTGAAGGTCAGGGCGGCGTTGAAAACAGCCAAGGATGCAATATCTCTGGATATGCCGGTGGGAACGGACGAAGAGTCTTTCCTCTCTGATTTTATTGAAGATTGCAACGCTATCGGACCGGATCAATCCTGCATGGTGGATAGCTTGAAAGAGTGTCTCCGTCGGGTGATGGCCACCCTTTCGACACGGGAGGTCAAGGTATTGCAGTTACGATATGGCATAGATGTGAGTTGTGATCATACCCTCGAAGAGGTTGGGAAATGTTTCGCTGTGACCCGAGAGCGGATTCGTCAGATTGAGGCCCAGGCAATACAGAAATTACAGCATCCTTCCCGCCTGGAAGAACTTCGTGTATTTGTCAAAGATTAGAAACCGTTAACTACCGGGTAATGTCTTGCCTTGCCCAGTTGTTTTACAGATTCTTATGTCGCACCAAGGGAAGAGTCCGTCGATTCGGGCTCTTCCTTTGGTGCGGCTCCGGCAAGTACTCTGCAGTGGGAAGAATGTCATGAACAGTGTCCATTGGAGATTATTTCAGTGTGTACCAGGGCTGGTTCGGGAGTGTCCCGGTGTCGCTCGCTCAATTGACGGATGAGGCCGTAACCGGTTTTTTCTGCCGCTTTCCAGGAAACAACAACACACCCACCCCCTTCCCTGCAAGAGAAGGGGGTTTTGTCTGTACGTGTTAAGAAGACATTATCAATAAACCGTCACAGCTATCTCTCATGTCACTACGTATTATTCCACCATCACACACAGGAGCAGGATGAGGTATGGCTGATCTCCTTGATTGGGTGAGTTTGAGTCTGGTCCCGGGGCTGGGTGTCACCGGGCTCGGCCGTCTGGTGGATTGTTTTGCTGGTGCGAATGGGGTGTTACAGGCCACCGTCAAAGAGCGGTCACAAGTGGGCGGAATCCGGGCCGAGGCTCTGCAAGGGCTTGCAGATGTAACAGCCGTACGGAAACGGGGAGAGCAAGAGCTGGAGCGTTTGGCCGGGCTTGGGGCGCAGGCCATTTGTCTTGAGGATCAGGATTATCCCCCTCTGCTTCGGCAGATCAGTGGCCCGCCACCGGTCTTGTATGTGAAGGGTCGTAAGGAACTGTTGGAAAGCTGCTGTGTGGCGATTGTTGGTTCACGGGCGGCAACCAGTTACGGACACCGGGTCGCCTCTTCCCTGGCCCATGACTTGGCGCTTCAGGGAGTGGCCGTGGTCTCCGGGATGGCGCTGGGGATTGATGCCTTTGCCCATGCCGGCGCCTTGTCCGCGTCCGGCGGCACCGTTGCCGTGCTGGGCTGCGGGCTGGATGTGGTTTATCCCCAGCAGAATCGTCGCCTCTATGAACAGATTCGAGAGTGCGGCCTTCTGGTAAGTGAATATCCTCTGGGCACCCGTCCCGAGGGTTTCAGGTTTCCAGCCCGAAATCGGATTATCGCCGGGATGAGTTATGGCGTGGTGGTGGTTGAGGCGGCAAGAAAGTCCGGCTCCCTGATTACGGCTGAGTTTGCCCTTGAAGAAGGACGGGATGTCTTTGCCGTTCCCGGTCAGGTGGATTCTTTTAAAAGCGCCGGGGCGCATTGGCTGTTGCAGCAGGGGGCAAAACTGGTGCTTTCCGCTGCAGACATCCTCGAGGAGCTCCACCTGTGCAAGGGGCTTCGCCGGGACAACCAGGGAGAGCCGGGTGCCGCACAACAAGGTCTTGACGCAGTCGATGCTGAACTTTTAGATTTGCTTGCGATGATCGAACCCTATGCCATGAAGCGTGACGCCCTGATCGCTAAATCCGGACTTGCTCCCGGTCAGATGGCTGAATTCCTGCTTCGCCTGGAACTCGAGGGGCTGGTGGAGATGCTGCCGGGTGATGAGGTGCGAAGAGTTGGGCAAGAGGTTGGGAAGAAAAGGTAAAATAAAAGAACTGAGAATGATTTTATAAAGATAGAGAGGAACGTATGCAGCAAATTCAAATAGCGCCATCCATCCTGTCAGCTGATTTTTCCCGTCTGGGCGAAGAGATTCGCGCTGTAGATCAGGCCGGGGCTGAGGTGATCCATGTTGATGTGATGGATGGACATTTTGTCCCCAATATTACGATTGGGCCTTTGGTGGTAAAGGCGGTTCGCCAGGTGACGGACAAAGTGGTTGATGTGCACTTGATGATTGAGAACGCCGATCGCTATCTGGAGTCCTTTGCCGAGGCCGGGGCCGACTGGATTACCGTCCATGTGGAGGCCTGCCCCCATCTGCATCGGACGGTTACCCGTATCCGGGAGCTGGGAAAGAAGGCAGGGGTGGTGTTGAATCCCGCGACGTGTCTGGAAAGCCTGGATTTTATCTTGGAAGAAGTGGATCTGGTGATGCTCATGAGTGTTAATCCGGGATTTGGCGGCCAGTCTTTTATTCCGTCTACGCTGCGCAAGATAAGCCGGCTGAAAAAACGTATTGATGAGCTGGGGCTTTCCGTTGGCATTGAGGTCGATGGCGGCATCAGTGCGGCGACTATTAGCCGGGTCGCCGAGGCCGGGGCCAATATCTTCGTTGCCGGCTCGGCGATTTACGGCAAGGCGGATTATCAGGCAGTCATCAAGGAGCTGCGGGATTTGGCTGAGGCTGGACGTGGGGAGCAGAAAAGAATCGTAAAGGCGGTCTGATTGCAGTTGTTGTGTCGTCTTGAAGAGGAGGAGAACGATGAAGAAATGGCTGGCATTGACGGATGTTTCTGTGTACCCGAAGCTTGTAGAACTGGCCGGGCGTCCCTTTGATTTGAGGCCCAGGGAGGCATTGAATGAAGACAGGATGCGCCGGTATTGCTGCTCTGCCGCCGGGATTGATCTGCTCTATGCGACCCAGCGGGTGAATGATGAGGTGCTGGCCTGCCTGCAGGATCTGGCCGATCAGGGACAGCTGGTGGAACAGTTCCGGTTGATGCGGCGGGGGGCGATCATGAATCGGATTGAAGGATTTCCTTCGGAAGAGCGGCAGGTGCTGCACACTGCCAGCCGCGATTTTTTTACCCAACATCCCGCTGAACCCGTTGCCACAGAGCTGGCCGCAAGAGAGCTTGCAAAGCTGAAGTCCTTTTTGGAAGATCTGGAAACCGGACGGTTGACAAACGTTCAGGGGCAGCCCTTTGATACCATGATTCAGGTGGGTATCGGTGGCTCCGACCTTGGTCCGCGCTCTGTGTATGAGGCCTTACGTGCCTTTGGGCAGCAGGGAAGGAAGGTGTATTTCATCTCCAATGTTGATCCTGACGATGCTGCCGCAGTGCTCCGCAGGGTGAATCTGGCGACCACTCTAGTGAATGTGGTCTCCAAAAGCGGAACCACCCTGGAAACCCTGACCAATGAGACCCTGATCAGAAAGGCTCTTGCCACCAGGGGATTAAATCCCAGCCTTCATTGTGTTGCCGTGACTGGGGAGGGCAGCCCCATGGACAACCCTGAACGGTATCTGCGCTCGTTTTATATGTTTGACTCCATCGGCGGCAGGTACAGTGCGACCTCCATGGTTGGAGCGGTTATGCTCGGGTTTGCTCTAGGCTCCAAGCAGGTGCAAGAGTTTCTGGAGGGTGCGTCCTGCATGGATGCAATAGCGGAAGAGGATGAGCTTGGCCGAAATCTCCCTCTGCTGCTGGCAATGCTTGGGGTCTGGAATCATAGCTTTCTGGGATACCCGACAGTGGCAGTGCTTCCGTACAGCCAAGCCCTGCATCGATTCACTGCCCATCTTCAGCAATGCGACATGGAGTCGAATGGAAAATCCGTAACGCGCCAGGGCGAGCCGGTAGTCTTGAAAACCGGGCCTATCATCTGGGGAGAGCCTGGAACGAACGGGCAGCACGCGTTTTATCAGTTACTGCACCAAGGCACCGAGATTGTCCCGGTGGAGTTTATCGGTTTCCGGTACAGTCAGTATGGGGAAGACCTGGAAAGTGATGGGAGCACTTCTCAGCAGAAACTGCTTGCCAATCTTCTCGCCCAGTCGCTGGCCATGGCCATGGGACAGGAAAATGAGAATCCGAATCGAAAGTTTCCCGGCAATCGCCCGAATCTCATTCTGCTTGCTGACAGACTAACCCCGCATGTCATGGGTGCCCTGCTTTCCCTCTATGAAGCCAAGATCATTTTTCAGGGATTCTGTTGGAATATCAACTCATTTGATCAGGAGGGAGTGCAGTTGGGAAAGGTTCTTGCTGGTCGAATACTTTCCTTGATGGCTGAGAAACAGAAGGATGTTGATAAGCCATTCTCCCCGGAGAAGGGTTTGCTAGAGATGACGAAGCTGAATTAAAATGGACGAAAGCAGGAATGAATCATGGCTCATTTTCGGGCTCATTTTAATTTATTTTTAGTTGACAAAAAAAATGTTAAAAGATATTGTTTTTTACGCTAAGTAAATGGGCTGTTCAAGTGAATTGTTGTGTTATGACTATTGCTCGAGCAGGCTTTTAAAAGCTTATGCTGGCATTGCGCTGTTTGACAGTAGACTGGAAGAGCAAGGCAAGGCTGGGACGTAAATTTAGGTAAGGGATGTAGTTAACTAGTAATTTTAAAGGAGGAAAATTCATGGCAAAGCATGAGACGCCCTTGTTGGATGAGCTTGAAAAAGGCCCTTGGCCAAGCTTCGTTACCGACATCAAGCGCCAGGCAGAGAAAAAACCAGAGTGCTGGGATATTCTTGGCCAGTTGGAGCTGTCTTTCGTAGAGAAGATTACCCACTGGAAGCATGGTGGTATCGTTGGTGTGTTTGGATATGGCGGTGGTATTGTTGGTCGGTATTCCGATCTGCCAAAACGTTTTCCTGGCGTTGAGCATTTTCATACTGTCCGTTTGAATCAGCCTTCATCAAAGTATTATTCCACCAAGCATCTCCGTGATATCTGTGATTTGTGGGAGAAGTATGGTTCAGGTATGACCAATATGCACGGTTCCACTGGCGACATGGTTATGCTGGGATGCCGTACCGAGGCCTTAGAGCCTTTCTTCTATGAGCTGACCCATAACTTGAAGCAGGATCTTGGTGGATCCGGTTCCAATCTTCGGACTCCTGCTAACTGTCTTGGCAAGTCACGGTGTGAATGGGCCTGTTATGACACTGAAGAAGCCTGTTATCAGATGACCATGCATTATCAGGATGAGATCCATCGTCCCGCGTTTCCTTACAAATTTAAGTTTAAATTTTCCGGTTGTCCCAATGACTGTGTAGCAGCTATTGCCCGCTCAGATATTGCGGTTATCGGCACCTGGAGGGATAATATCCGCATTGACCAGGCTGCCGTAAAAGAATATGTTGCTGGTAATATCCCCTCCAACGGCGGTGCCCATGCCGGCCGTGACTGGGGTAAATTCAACATCGAGAAAGAAGTAATCAACCTTTGCCCCACCAATTGTATGTGGATGGAAGGTGGAGAGCTGAAGATTGATGATGCTGAATGTACCCGTTGTATGCACTGTATTAATGTTATGCCCCGTGCGCTTCGTCCGGGTGCTGATCAAGGTGCAACTATCTGTGTTGGTGCCAAGGCTCCTATTCTTGATGGTGCCCAGTTTGCAACCCTGATTGTTCCTTTCATGAAAGTTTCTGCCGACAATGAATTTGAAGAGTTGATTGAATTCATTGAGAAGGTCTGGGATTGGTGGATGGAAGTAGGTAAAAACCGTGAACGCTGCGGTGAAACCATGCAACGTATGGGTCTGCCGACTTTTATCAAAGTTATGGGTCTGGATCCCCTTCCGCAGCATATTAAAGAGCCTCGTTCGAATCCTTACGTTTTCTGGCAGGAAGAAGAGGTTGAGGGTGGATTTCAACGTGATGTTGAGGAGTTCCGTGCTCGCCACGCAGCTTAATTAGAAGTTAAATCGAGATCTTACTCGTATAAATAAGGAGATTAATATTATGGCTTATGATCCAGCCAATCCGATGGTCGACAGGATTTCCGATATCGGCCCCAGATATTATGCTGAGTTTCATCCCCCAGTCATTGCCGCCAACAAGGGTAAATGGTTGTGGCATGAGATTACTCAACCCGGTGTTCTGGTCCACAAATCAGAAACTGGTGATGAGTGTTGGACAGTCCGCGTTGGTGCTGCCCGCCTGATTTCCATTGAGCTTATCCGTGAAATGTGTGATATTGCTGATAAGCATTGTGATGGTTTTTTTCGCTTTACCACTCGTAACAACGTTGAATTTATGGTGGACTCAAAGGCCAAGGTTCAACCATTGATGGACGATTTGAAAAGCCGCGGTAATAAGTTCCCGGTTGGTGGAACTGGTGCCGGTGTAACCAATATTGTTCATACTCAAGGGTGGGTTCATTGCCATACGCCAGCCACTGATGCCTCAGGTGTGGTTAAAGCGGTAATGGATGAGTTATTTGACTACTTCACCTCCATGAGTCTGCCGGCTCAGGTCCGTATCGCACTGGCCTGTTGTCTGAACATGTGTGGAGCTGTTCATGCATCCGATATCGCTATCCTTGGCGTGCATCGTAAGCCACCGATGATCGATCACAAGCGTATTACCGGTGTTTGCGAGTTGCCCCTTGCCATTTCCTCCTGCCCACTTGGTGCTGTTAAGCCTGCCAAGGCAATAGTCAATGGTGAAGAGATCAAGACCGTACAGGTAAACGCAGAACGTTGTATGTTCTGCGGTAACTGCTACACCATGTGTCCGGCTATGCCTCTTGCTGATCCCGATGGCGATGGTATTGCCATTCTGGTTGGTGGAAAGTGTTCCAATAGTCGATCGGCCCCTAAATTCTCCAAGCTGGTTATCCCCTTCCTGCCCAACACTCCGCCACGTTGGCCTGAGACCGTTGCGGCCGTTAAGGGTATCCTGGAAGCTTATGCCAAAGATGCTCATAAGTATGAGCGTGTTGGTGAGTGGGCGGAACGAATCGGCTGGGAGAAATTTTTCGAGAAGTGCGATATTCCTTTCACCATCAAAAGTATTGATGATTATCGTTTGGCCTATGATACTTGGCGGACGACCACTCAGTTCAAGTATACCTCTCACATCAAATAGTTGATTTGAAGAAACGGCCCGTTGTAAATGGTTATAACGGGCTGTTTCCTTTGGTTACTTGCCTGTTCACAATCTTTTTTTAGGAGTATGTGCTATGGCATTAAGTAAAGATGAGCTCAAAGCTGCGATTCTGCAGAAAGCAGAGACTGCTCCAAAACCACAGCTTTATATCAAAGATTTTTATGCTTGTGACCCAGATGCTAAACCACGTGAAATCAAAAATGTGGCCAACGATCTGGTTAAGGAAGGAAAATTGATGTTCTGGTCTTCCGGCTCCACCACAATGTATGCTATGAAAAATCGTATCAAGGATGAGGAAGGAGCAAGTGGTGTAAATTAGTTCCATAAATTACTGCTTCGGAAAAAACTAAAACGGTGTCGAGTTTCTACTCGGCGCCGTTTTTTTATTTGAGAACAAATATATTGATCATGAATGATATTCTTCTTTTGAAGACAGTTGATTCCACGAACCGGATTTCCCGAGAATTTGGGGAGTTAGGTAAGCCCCATGGATACAGTGTGGTCGCAGAGAGCCAGACAGCAGGGCGAGGAAGGTTAGGGAAAGAGTGGCTCTCGCTACCTGGGATGGGGCTCTGCTGTACGATTCTGGTACGCCCTGATCTGGCCATTGAGGATTATTCAAAGATAACATTGACCGCCGGGCTTGCGGTGGGGTTAGCCCTTGAGGAACTCTGTCATCTGGAGGTGCAGCTTAAGTGGCCTAACGATATTTACCTTGGGGGACGCAAGTGCGGTGGTATTCTCGTTGAGACGTCCTCCCTGCATGAAAATGCCAATCAGTGTTTTGCTCTTGTGGGGATCGGAGTCAATGTCAATACGGATTGTGCCACTTTTCCCACTGGATTACGAAAAATAGCCACATCTCTTTTCCTTGAGACCGGGAAGAAACACGATATTCTGACAATTTTCACAAGAATCAGGAGCCAACTCCTTCAACTGATAACGCAATTGGAGACAGCCGGTTTTGAAGGAATTTTAGATCAGTGGCGACATCGAGATATGTTGAATGGAAATTGGATGAGCTGGGTGACGCCTGCAGGCCGAGTGATTTATGGAGAGTCACTGGGGGTAGATGAAAATGGAGTCCTGTCGATACGTGATAAATCGGGACGAAAGCACGAAGTACTTTCAGGTGACCTTAGCTTGGCAGTAAGGTCACCTGAAAAGTGAGAAGACCATGAAATATTTGTAATTAATAAAACTGAAATTTCTCCGGTTTTCAGAGAGCTTAATATCGATAATAATCAGGTTTGTAGGGCCCTTCCAGAGGGACGCCGATATAATCAGCCTGTTCCTGACTTAAAACGGTAAGCTTTGCACCGATTTTTTCCAGATGCAGTCTTGCGACCATTTCGTCCAGATTTTTTGGCAGAAAATAGACTTTGTTTTCATATTTCTCAGGATGCTGCCAGAGTTCAATTTGCGCCAGAACCTGATTAGTGAATGAATTGCTCATGACAAAGCTGGGGTGACCCGTCGCGCATCCAAGATTGACTAAACGCCCTTCTGCGAGAATAATAATTTTCTTGCCATCAGGGAAAATGACATGGTCAACCTGGGGTTTTATGTTGTCCCAGGGAAGATTGCGAATTCCAGCGATATCAATTTCCGAATCAAAGTGACCAATATTGCAGACTATGGCCTGATCAGGCATGACCTCCATGTGGCCTCGGGTGATGACTCGCAGATTTCCGGTACAGGTCACAAAGATATTGCCAATGGGGGCGGCCTCTTCCATGGTGATCACCCGATAGCCTTCCATGGCAGCCTGCAGGGCACAGATGGGGTCAATCTCAGTAATATAGACAGTGGCTCCCATTCCACGTAAGGCCTGGGCACATCCCTTGCCGACATCGCCAAAACCGACTACAACGGCATTTTTCCCGGCAATCATGACATCGGTGGCCCGTTTGATCCCATCAATCAGGGATTCACGACAACCATAGAGGTTGTCAAACTTTGATTTGGTCACGGAGTCATTCACATTGAAGGCGGGACACATGAGCTTCCCGCTTTTGGCCATCTCGTTGAGACGGTGTACGCCAGTGGTGGTTTCCTCGCTAATGCCTCGAATATTTTTCATATCTTCTTTGTACTTATCGTGCATAACCAGGGTAAGATCTCCCCCGTCATCCAAAATCATGTTTGGACGCCAGTTATTGGGCCCAAAGATGGTTTGGTCGATACACCACCAGAATTCCTCTTCATTTTCTCCTTTCCAGGCAAAGGTAGGGATCCCTGCTGCTGCCATGGCCGCAGCGGCATGATCCTGGGTGGAAAAAATGTTACAGGACGACCAGCGAAGTTCAGCGCCGAGGTCAACAAGGGTCTCCATGAGCACGGCAGTCTGGATGGTCATGTGCAAACATCCGCCAATGCGCGCGCCTTTTAATGGCTGCGATTTCTTGTATTGACTGCGCAAGGCCATCAGACCGGGCATTTCCGTCTCAGCTATCTCGATCTCTTTTCTGCCCCAAGCGGCAAGGGACATGTCGGCTACCTTGGAATCAATGAGTGGTGCGGTCATAAAATACCTCTGTGAAAAATTGAAATTGTAGGAAAAGAAGTGCCTGCCTGTTCACTGAACAATTCTGACAGGCGGGCGATAAGTTCTGATAATATTGGGTGGAATTTCTTGGTAATATCCTTTAAAGATTGGCATCTTCCCGAAGGATCGCAGCTTTGTCGGTCTTTTCCCATGTGAAATTCTCTCGTTCCCGGCCAAAATGTCCGTAGGCTGCAGTGGCCTGATAGATAGGCCGCAACAGGTTCAGATGCTGGATAATTGCCTTGGGACGCAGATCAAAGTGCTGAAGAATAAGGGCCTTGATCATATCGTCTGAAATTACCCCCGTGCCAAAGCTGTTTACATTGATGGATACCGGTTGCGAGATGCCGATGGCATAGGCGACCTGAAGCTCTATCTCCGTGGCAAGACCGGCAGCGACAATGTTTTTGGCGATATAGCGCCCCATATAGGAAGACGAGCGATCTACCTTGGAGGGATCCTTGCCGGAGAAAGCACCGCCGCCATGAGAACCTCTTCCACCATATGTATCTACTATAATCTTGCGTCCGGTTACACCACAGTCACCAACCGGTCCGCCAATGACGAAACGACCGGTGGGGTTGATGTAAAACTTTGTTTTAGAATCGATCATCTCAGGGGGGAGAATTGGTTTGATGATCTCTTCCATGACCCCTTCTTTCAGGTCTTCATAGTTGATGGTTTCATCATGCTGGGTCGATAGAACGACGGCTTCGATGCGCTTTGGAACTTTGTCTTCATATTCAATGGTTACCTGGCTTTTCGCGTCGGGTCGCAGCCAGGGAAGGCGTCCAGATTTACGGACCTCTGACTGACGTTTGGTCAGACGGTGCGCATAGGTGATGGGCATCGGCATCAGGACTCTAGTCTCGTTACAGGCATAGCCGAACATCAGCCCCTGGTCACCTGCCCCTTGATCCAGATCGATTCCTGAGCCCTCGTTCACGCCTTGGGCGATATCTGGGGATTGTTTGTCAATAGAGGTAATGACTGCACAGGACTGCCAGTCAAAGCCCATGGCCGATGAATTATAGCCTATGGAGCGAATTGTCTGGCGTACCACATCGGGCATATCGACCCAGGCGGTGGTGGTGATCTCGCCGGCGATGATCGCCATGCCGGTTGTGACCATGGTCTCACAGCCCACGCGGGCATGGGGGTCCTGGGTGAGGATGGCGTCTAGGATGGCGTCGGAGATCTGGTCGGCGACCTTGTCAGGATGCCCTTCAGAAACAGATTCAGAGGTAAAAAGATGATGATGAGACATGAATGGTGCTCCAATAAGTGGAAATGCCGTCTCTTTGAAGCTATTGGGAAAAATGAGGAGTCAAAGAGGGTTAGGCTTTGTTAATTTAACTTTTATCTATTAAGATATAAAGATTTCTATAATGACGAAAATAGGGTGATTTTGTCAAGAAAAAAGGGGCTGAATGTGGGGAAATACAGATGCTTTGAGGTGCGTGAGCAAGGAAAAAACGTGTTTTCCAGGTCAGTGGAATGGAAAGACACTCAGGAGCTACCTCCGGGTGAAGTGCTGGTCAGGGTTCATTACTCTTCCCTTAATTATAAAGATGCCTTGTCAGCTTCAGGAAATCGTGGTGTAACCAGGCGCTATCCCCATACTCCCGGCATTGATGCGGCCGGGGTGGTGGAGGATTCCTCCGTCCCGGCTTTTCAGCCAGGGGATCAGGTCATTGTTTCGGGGTATGACCTGGGGATGAACCATTCTGGAGGTTTTTCAGAATACGTGCGGGTACCTGCAGAATGGGTGGTACGACTTCCGGCAGGGTTCACTCTGGAGCAGACAATGATGCTGGGGACGGCTGGTTTTACCGCCGGGCGATGTGTGGAAATGCTCCTCCTACAAGGCTGCGTTCCTGGCAATGGTGATATCCTTGTGACTGGCGCGACTGGTGGGGTTGGTTCGATCAGCGTGGTCATTCTCGCCAGACTTGGCTTTGCGGTCACGGCTCTTACTGGGAAAAATGAGTCTACCTTTCTTCGAGATCTGGGGGCTCATGTGGTGCTTTCCAGGGGAGAGTTTCTTCGTTCATCTAAAAAGATGCTCTTGCCGGAAAAGTGGGCCGGAGTTATCGATACCCTGGGCGGTCAATATCTGGAGACTGCCATCAAGGAAACCCGTTATGAGGGGGTGGTCACAAGTTGCGGGAACGCCGCATCCGGCGATCTGGCCTTCAGTGTTTACCCCTTTATTATTCGTGGGGTGCGTTTGATCGGGATTGATTCTGCCCGCTGCTCTCTAGAAATCCGGGAGCGTGTCTGGTGCCGTTTGGCCACCGATTTCAAATTCAGCCAGTTGGAAGAACTGGCATCGGTGATTTCTCTCGAACAGCTGGATGGGGCAATAGGGTCAATGCTTGCGGGGAGTTTACGGGGAAGGGTTGTGATTCGGCTGATATGAGTATCAGCTCAGGAAAATTTTATTATCGTATTATTTGAGGAAAAGGGACTTGAGTGGAGAAAAATAAGGCAATGTTGATACAGGATGCGCAAAAGGTTTTTTTGATTGAAGAACAGGGGCTGGCATCGGTCCGAGAGCGGATTGGAACGGAGTTTGAAACGGCGGTGGAAATGCTCTTTCATTGCCCAAGCCGGGTAGTGATTACCGGGATAGGCAAGTCAGGAATCATAGGGCAGAAAATAGCCGCCACCCTGAACAGTACCGGAACCCCCTCTTTCTTTCTTCATCCGGTGGAGGCCATGCATGGGGATCTGGGCATGGTCATGCCCACGGATGTGGTCATTGCGATCTCCTATTCCGGGGCCACGATTGAATTGAATGGGTTACTGACCAGTCTGCAAAAAAGAGGGGTGAAAATTATTGCCATGACCGGTGGTCTGGATTCAATACTTGCCGAAGCAGCTGATCTGGTGCTTGATATCGGGGTCCCGATGGAGGCTTGTCCCTTAGGACTGGCTCCGACGGCCTCGACAACGGCAACCCTTGCCATGGGAGATGCCCTGGCTGTTGTTCTCTTACAGAAAAAACAATTCAGGGCTTCGGACTTTCGCAAGAATCATCCGGGGGGCAGTCTTGGAGAACGCTTGAAGGTAAAGGTGCGGGAGGTGATGTTGACGGGCGACGCTCTTCCCTTGGTGCTGGGTGACGAACCCGCAGCCCGGGCCATAGAGGTGCTAAATGATAAAAACATTGGAGCTGTCTTGATTATGGGGCCGGGGGAGAAGATCCTTGGGATTGTCACCGACGGGGACGTTCGGCGCAGCGTTGCCCTGGGCAGGAAGCTTTCCTCCTTGAGCGCGTCAGACATTATGACCGTCAATCCGGTGGCTATTGATGGGTCAATGCTGGCGGCCGATGCCTTAAGCATTATGCAGAGGCATGAAATTACCGTCCTGCCGATTGTGAGTGAGTCAGGAGGGGTGGCAGGACTTCTGCATCTGCATGATCTGTTAGGAAAAGGGGAATTTCGTTTTTTGGTCTAACTGCTACGAAATGGGTACGTTTTTTTTGTCAGAGTGCAACCCTGGGGGGTATTCTCTAAAAAATCGTTAGTTGCGTCTGGTACAATCAAGGGGATAAGATAAAGAGTAGCAAGGGGGAAGAAAATGGAACAGATGGACAAGCTAAGGGTTTTGCTGCCGCATTGGATAAGCCATAATCATAGTCATGTGGAAGAATACGGGAAGTGGTCTGCCTTTGCCCGTGAGGCGGGTGAGGACACCGTTGCCGATCAGATTGATAAGGCCATTACTGCTGTGAACCAGGCGAGTGAGCTTCTTGAGGAGGCTTTTGCAGCAGCCGGTGGGAAGGTCGCAGAGCATGGCCATCACGGTCATCAACATTGATCTGCATGGATTTGAGAAGGCGTCCGTAAGTGGATTGAGCAACACCATCAATATTATTTTGCTGGTTTTTTATCGTATGGCTCTAGCTTGGTATTAGCTGGGTTGTAAAGAAAGCTGATTTTCAGAGGGGTTGATTTGTTAGCTTCCTGATGAGAGCACTGGAGGGTGAAGAGGAGCTTTTCACCAATCTTCTTTTGAAAAGCAGGCTCAGGATTTGAGAGGTTTTCTGGACGCAGATCGGGGTTGTTTTGGATAAACAGCGTTTGGAAGTTTTCCTTGAGGTACGAAATTTGTTCTGCGATCAAGCGATTCTCCTGGGTCTGATAGGCAGAATTCAAAATTTTCTGACCTGTGATCTCTGCCTCTTGTTCATTAATAGAGGCGTCATTGCCATAAAAACTCCATTTCTTTGTGGCTGGATCGTAAAAATAGCTTGCCTGTAGAAGCACTGGTCGGCCATGGCCCTGTTCAAAACACTGAATTTTATAGAGGGATTTGTTGCCGATTTTCTTGAGAAAGGATACTCGAGGATTAGATAAATTGTCAGCGTTGAGTGAAGGGTTGTTTTGGGCAAGAAGTTTTTGGTAGTTGTTGGTCAAATAAGAAATATGTTCAGAGATGAGAAGATCTTCCTGGGCCTGATTGGCTGTGCCCCTTGCCTCCTTTGTAATGGTCTGAAACTCCTGCTCGTTGGCAAAAGGACTCTTGTTGATTGTTTCGATCACTGCCTGCAGTTTGTCGATAGCTTCACTGAATTCCTTGTTTTTTAGATGGGTTGCCGCACTTTGCTTGTCTCTGATGACTGCGGCATGGAGCATGAGCCTGGAAATCTTCTGTTGGCTCTGGAGAGGATTGTCGCGGCGCAGGATTTCACTGTTTTCCTCCAGAAGCTGCTTGGCAGTTTCGTAATAATTGATGGCCTGATCCCATTGGGCATCTGTAAAGGCCTTTCTTCCCTGCTCCAGGGACTTGAATATTTTGGTTCTGATGATATTCTCTGCCAGTGCGTTGCGGCTTGACGGGTCAGAAGAAGGAAATATTTGCTCCTTTTCCTGCGCCTGTTCAAATGCAGTAAGGGCATTGGGCCAGTCCCCTTTGGCAAGATATTTCTCTCCTGTGGTGATAAGGGTGTTGAGCTCGACCTGACCGATGAGTGATTTAATCTTGGTGAGGTTTGTCGGGGGGATCTGGGAATTTTTCGTGGCGATCTCCATGGCTTTGTTCAAGTGATTTTTCGCCAAGTCCCATTCAGAGGCGGCCAGTGCCTGTTCACCTGCTTCCATGGCGATGTTGAATTCAGCTGTAGCCATATTGTTATGAATCTGATCGAGGATGGCGCGATCAAAGGCCGGTATATCGGAGGCAAGCTGGAGGGTGTGGGTGTATTCGGTCAAGGCCTCTTTCCATTGGCCATCAGCCAGATGTTTACTGGCGAGTTTGAGAGATTCCTGCCATTTTGGCATGGCGTTGGAGCTTTTACCTTTACTGATGGCCAGGCCTTGCTGAAATTTCTCGGAATCTTGAATCTGTTTGATCTCTTGTACGAGGAGAGTTTTCCCCTCTTGTTTGATAAACAGAATCTTGGATGTTTGTTTTAAGGCGTCCCCGCATTTTCCTTCCGCCTCGGCGAATCGGCCGGTATCTACAAGTTGTTTGCACTCATCCAACGCCGTGAGAGCTTGCTTGAATTGCGTATTGAAATAGAAATACGAAGAGACCAGAATGAGCAGAATACTGCTGATGCCAGCCCCAAGGGCTATAAGAGGCCAGCGAGAAGAACGTCCCTTGTCATGTTGCACAGGTGCGACAGGGGATTTGGTTGTGGTTGCTACTTTTTCCTGGGATTTTGATGTCGCTCCATTTTTCTTTTTCTCGGTTTCCTGCTGGGGAGAATCCTCTGCTGCCCAGTCACCAAGCATTTCCACAGAGTATTGAGCGCGAGCGATATCTTTATCGATTTCCGGAAAATTCGGGGCCAGAGTTTTTACTGTTTGATATCTTTCAAGTGCCCTTGCAGGTTGTCCCTGATGTTCAAATGCTTCACCTTCCTGGTGCTTTTTGCGGGCTTCATTCAGCTGATGTTGTGCCTCCTGATGCAGACTGGGATTTGAAAGCGGTTCTGGCGAGTCAGGGGAAGAATGTTCCAGGGAGAGGTGGGGGGCTGCCGTTGTCATCGTGCTGAGGCCAGAAAAGGCTTTTTCTCGCTGGTTCTGGCCGTCAAGGTCAGCTGTTGCTTGATTCCCATTGTGTGGGAAAAGGATATCATCTACTATATCGATAGTCAGAGGCTCTGAGTCACCCTCTGTTGGCTGTTCAGGAAGTGACAGCCTGGTCTCGGCTGATGTCGGATCAACGGTATCCAGGGGTAAGTTCTTTTGATTCTCTTTATACCAACTTGCTGCTTCTTCGTTGAAGGCATTGTTGGTTGAGTAGATCTCGCCGCAGAGCATGCGGCCAATGTGAAGGATTAGTTCGGACAGAGACTGGTTGTTTTCCCAAAAATCACTGATGCAGATGGCTGCCTGATCGAAATCAGGATGGAAAACAGGGGTTTCCGGCTTGCAGTTGGGGGGGAAGTGGGGAAATCCAAAAGGAAGATTGAGAAGAATGATGTGATCAGTGCAGGTCTGGACCTCAGCCCCAGTCTCTTTGCAGAGCCCCCGTAGATGATAGGTAATGCGGTACTGCTCAGGGGGAGAACCGCCAAGGGGAAGAACCTGAATCTGACGATGTTGGCCAAAATTGGTTTTTATTTCCAGAAAAATGGCTTCCAGTTGTTCAGAAAGGATGGTCATGAAGGCTCACTGATCTTTAAATTGAAAGAGAGTTTTTTGCCATTTAGCCTGAAAATGGGGTCTCGCCATGGTGGGATTGACGAGATCAGTTTGATAATACCTTCAAGTAATTAGCAGAAATATTGATGTAAGTGTAGCAGATTTTGAGAAGAAGAGGAATTTTTTTATTTCTCCGATAGATATATCGAAAATCCCGGTTCTTACAGGAGCAGATCTTTGTTTACTGGATGCTAAAAAAGAGTAGGGGCGCGCCCATGAAGGGATGGGGTGAGGCCTGAAAAGCTGCCCTTGTATGTATGAAATGGAGAGTGAGGTTCTGGAACTAAAGCGTCTTATCTGGATGACACTGACGGCACCTTGATTAAAATTCTTGATTGTAGCAGGATATGAAATCTTTTCAGATCTATTTTGAGATTATCGAAGACACCCGTTGTCCTTTCTATGAGGTCGGCGAACAGTTGATTTTATCGGACAAGGCCCTTCTCTGTCCGAGAAATAAGGAAACCTGCCTGATCCTGGTCAGAGAGATGACCCAGTTGTTGTTCAAGTTTCTAGCTGTTGACCATGAAAATCTTATCGCAGAAAAACCAGTCTTTACCTGTAGTGGTTGTACCGGGCTGATTAAATTTACGCCAGTGGCAACGCCTGATAATCATCCTAGTGAAAAGGAGAAAGTGACTGTTCTGGGAAGTAGGGAGCTGCGACTTCTGGAGAAGATCAGGTCTTTTCCCTTGATTCAACTCATCCCTGAAGATGAGTTGAAGGCCTTTGTCGGTCGGTTTCAACAGGAGACCATCCAAGAAGGGAAGGTCTTGATTCACAAAGGAGAGTCAAATCTCTATCTGTACATGATTCTCGCAGGACAAATGCTGGTGATGGATGGGCCGGTGGTGATTACATCCCTCGGTCCGGGTGAGCTCTGTGGGGAGATGAGTTATCTGGGTGACGATGTGGCGGCTGCCACGGTCAGGGCCCTGTCGGACACGGAGGTGCTTGCTGTTTCCAGTGTTGATTTCAATTATCTCCTTGATCGGCTGCCGGCGGTGCAGAATTTTATGGCTCGTCTGTTGGCCCGACGCCTGAACCGGGTGAACAAGGCCAGGGCGGAAGATTTCGCCTCCTGCATGCAGGGCAGGTTGCAGGATATGGCCCCTGCTGAACTTTTCCAGATCTTTCATATGAACAGTAAAACCGGGGTGTTGTCCCTCGATCTGCCGCGCGGCCCGGGCAAGATCTCCTTCCGTGAAGGATGTATCATTAATGCCCATTATCGAGGACAGGAAAATGAAGAGGCGATCTTTGCCATGCTCGGCGAGCATGAAGGTACGTTCAGATTCACCCTCGGCTTGTCTCCGCAAGAGATGAAAGCGGCTGAAATCGGCGATTTCATGAAGCTGCTCATGGAGGGAATTAAGCGGGTGGATGATGTGCGGGAGGGAAAACAGGACAGTCGCGTCAAGTAAGGATTTGTCTTCCACTCGGGATGATTTTTTCCCGGGAATCAGGGTTGGTCTAAAAATGGTGGGAGCTTGAGAATCTCCATGAAGGAATTGACATGATACTCGGCTGACAGTGCCGGATTTCTGAAACCAATCAGCCGCATCCCGCAACTGGCGGCATGTTCCTGGTCAATGATGGAGTCACCGATGTAAATTGCCTCATCGGCCTGGCACTGGCAATGGTCCAGGATTTCGAGCAAGGCGTCGGGCGCCGGCTTTGGGCGGCGTGCGTTTTCGGCGGTCATCACCTTGGTAAAGTAGTCCTGGAGCTGAAATATCTCCAGGATGGGTATCATAGTGTTGGTGCGGTTGGTGGAGATGGCCAGTTGGTATCGAGGCTTGGTTGTTTCTAGAAATTCAATCAGGTCTGGTTCCATCCGCATGTGGTTGAGAAATGGGGCATAGTCGAGGGTCTTGCGATAGGCATCCACTGCAGTCATATCCTGGTCGGGATATGCGCGAAAGATGTGACGGGTAGAGTCTGTTACATTGTGGATATGGACGTGTTCGATTTCATCTGCGGTCATTGCCGGACGATTGAAATGGGCAAGGAGCTGGTTGTAATATTGGCGGTTGGCGAATTTGGAGTCAAACATAACCCCGTCACAGTCGAAGATGATGAGCTTGAGCATAATAATCCTGGGGATAAAAGATCAGGAGGGCAGCAAAAACGTCGTGTATCAGTCTTTGAAGAGAATCTTCTGTAACCAGTCAATGGCGTGGAGCAGCAACTCCTCGTCATCCAGCAGGCGTTCTTTCGTTGTTTTATCTAATGGTGTTGTTCCGGGAAGGTCTCCCGCAAACAACAATGTCCGGAATTGGTCAAGATTGTAGAGGGCCAGGATAAACTGCGCAATCCGGTCTTCTGAAAACCGCTTTTTCTTTCGTACCTGCTCGTGCTGGAGGATGGCGGCCACCCTATCGTTAAAGCGGTTGTAGAGCGACAACCCCTGCTCTTTTCCGTAGCTGTTGGCATTCTGCTCTTGTTGTTCCTGAAATCCCCGGCAGTGACTTTCCTGGATAATAACAAAAAACTCCTCCATCCCTTCTGTTTCTCCCATTTCATTTTCCGGCTGCCTGATGGCAGCGCGGCCGATGGGATAGGCCCGGCAGGCCCCGGGTCTGTCCTGATAGACGGTACAGCCGGCTTGCGACACAAAGACGCAGCTGTCCCGGCCATCATCGACCATGGTGAGATAAAATCGGGGGAAGGTTTCATGCTCTTCCTGTTCCATAATCACATAGCGGTCGAGGAATTCCTCAGAGCGCAGGCTGCAGGCCTTTTTCAACCGCAGCACATCATAGGGGGTCAGGGCCAGCTCCAGTTGCCGGCAGCATTCGGTGAAACAGGAGATGGCGGGATGACAGGAAAAACGAAAGCTCTCTTCTCTTGCTATCTTGGTGACGTTTTGCGGGAGCAAAGGCAGGTTCATTACTGTTCCCGCTTTTCAGGCCAGAGGAGGAGTGCCGGGCTGGCCACGAATGTGGAAGAAAAGGTTCCCACGATAACTCCCCAGAACAGGACAAAGGCAAAATCATGGATGACGGAGCCGCCCAGAAGAAGCAGGGCGAGTAAGGTCATACACACAGTGAGTCCGGTGGCGATGGTTCTGCCCACCACCTGATTAATACTGTCGTTGATCTGGCTGATGAGGGTGTGTGATTTATCTTTGGCCATATTCTCACGAATCCGGTCAAAGATAATAACCGTATCGTTCAGAGAATAGCCGCCAAGGGTTAACAGTGCCGTCACAATCATCAGGGTCATTTCCATATTGAGCATCCAGCAGAGTCCGAGAATGATAAAGATATCATGGAGGGTGGCGATGGCTGCGGCTACTCCGAAGCGAATGTCAAAACGGAGGGCCAGATAGATAATAACACCGGCCAGGGAGATCAGGATGGCCATTCCAGCCTTGTTGCGTAGCACAGAACTGACGGAAGAGCCAATTTCAGATTGGCTCTCCAGGTTGAACTGTTTATCCGGCAGTTCTGTTGACAGGATAGAGCCAATCTGTTCACTGAGGTTGCCAACCTTTTCTTCCGATTTCTTGATCTTGATAATCAGGCTGTGTTCATTCTCCACTTCTTGTAGATCAAGCCCCTCCATCTTGTGCTTATCAAAGACATTACGCACTTCTTCCATGGTAAAGGCCTGCGTGGCCTTGTACTGGAGCAGAGAGCCGCCGGAAAAATCTACGCCCATATTGGCCTTGCCCCTGGCAAACTGGATGGATGCGACAATGCCGATGCCAACAAGTATGGCTGAAATGCCAAAGGTGATGTAGCGCAGCTTCATATAATCCAGACTTGGCCGTCGTATAAATTGGAGGAATCGTAATTCTTTTAAGAAGCCGAAGGAAAGGAGCGAGTCAAACATGAAACGGGAGCAGTAGAGGGATGTGAACAGGTTAAACAGAATGCCTAATGTGAGGGTGATGGCAAATCCTTTGATCGGGCCAGTGCCGAACATGAACAGAGCCATGGAGGTAATCAGGGTTGTTACCTGTGAGTCCACAATGGTGGAGAGGGCTTCGCTGAATCCTGAACTCACGCTGGATCTGATTGATTTCCCAACTTCGTATTCTTCTCGCATCCGTTCATAGATCAAAATATTGGAGTCCACGGCCATGCCGATGGAGAGGATAATACCGGCAATACCTGGCAGGGTGAGAGTGGCGTTAAGGATGGCGAGTCCAGCAAAGAGAAAGAGGATATTAATCACCAGCGCCACATTGGCCACTACGCCGGAAAGTCGGTAATAGATCATCATAAAGCTTATGACCATGAGTGCGCCGACCACGCCCGCGGTAAGTCCTTTGGTGATGGAATCCTGCCCCAGGCTGGAGCCGACGGTAAGATTCTGGATAATGTCAACGGGTGCCGGCAGTGCGCCGACACGCAGGATAATGGCAAGATCCGCAGCCTCTTCGTGGCTGAAGCTCCCGGAGATCTGGGCGGAGCCTCCCATGATTTTTTCGCGGATGGACGGGGCCGAACGGACAACATTGTCGAGGACAATGGCCAGTTGCCGATTGACGTTTTTCTCGGTGACATGGGCAAAGATCTTGCCACCCCGGGCCGTCAAGTCGATGCTGACGTAAGGCTCATTGAACTGCCCGCCGATGCGCACCTGGGCATTTTTGACCATGTCGCCGGTCATCAGGGTCTGGTTTTCAAGAAGCAGGGGACGGATGATCTCCTGGCCGGTTTGTTTGTTCTTATCCTTTTCAAAATAGATTTCGGTATCCGGAGGCAGACGATTCTGCAGGGCGCGGGTGAGCTTTTTCCGGTCTTCACCCTGGGCCCATTGGCCATTACTTTTTGCCTCATCGATCAATTGCTGCAGGTTAATACCGGTAGTGTCAGCCACCAGTTTAAATTCAAGCTGGGCGGTTTCACCCAGAAGCTTCATCGCCCGTTTCGGGTCCTTGACCCCGGGAAGCTGGACTACGATCTCATCGGCACCTTGACGAATAATGACCGGCTCGGCGACGCCAAACTGATCAATCCGGTTGCGGAGGATTTCCAGAGACTGGTCAACGGCATGGGTGCGGATAAAGTTGATCTCCGATTCTTTCAGGCTGAGGGTAATCCGGGGAAAGGAACCTTCTTTGGCCTCCACCTGCACATCGATATTGGGAAAATTGTCTTTAACCAGGGCCTTGACCGTATCCACGGCCCCGGTGTTGGGCAGGGTAAAAAGAATGGTGCCGGGCTTGCTGCTGCCACGTACCGCAGTGATCGTTTTATCCTTGAGGCCATCTTTTAGGTCTGTCGCTGCCAGTTCCAGGGAGTTTTCTTCTGCTTTCTTCAGATCAACCTTGAGCACCAAATGCATACCGCCCTGCAAGTCAAGACCGAGACGCAGTCCTTCCGGAGCCATGTATTTTTTCCACCAGTCCGGCGTTGCAGAATAAAAAGATGGAATGATGGTAACGACGGAAAGGACGACGAGAAACAGGAGCATGCCGATCTTGAGTTTGAGAGATGTGTTCATTACTGTCCCGTAAGTTTCTTAATGGAAAAATGATAGAGAGAGAAGGAAAAGCGTTATCGCTGTAAGGAGTTTAGGAGTGGGCCGGATTATACAGCACTGCCTGAATCTTGCAAGTGTTGCAAGGTCGTTCGCTACTGTTTTATGCCCGTCTGTTGATGCTTGCAGCTAAACAGGCCGCGCCAAAACCATTGTCGATGTTGACCACGGCCAGTCCGGGCACACAACTGTTGAGCATGCCCAGTAGAGCGGCGAGCCCGCCTAGGCTGGTTCCGTATCCCACTGATGTGGGAACCGCGATGACAGGACAGGCGGTCAGCCCTCCGACTACACTGGGAAGGGCCCCTTCCATCCCGGCCACAACAATGATAACCGTGGCGCTGTGGAGCAGATCCTGGTGAGCCAGCAGTCGGTGTAGGCCGGCGATACCGACGTCATAGAGGGTTTTCACGGGGTGGCCCAGGGTCTCGGCAGTCACCCTGGCCTCTTCTGCCACCCCGATATCAGAGGTTCCGGCACAGATGATTAGAATAATGCCACGGGATTTCTGCGGATCGGGTTGTATTTCATGGGCAGTCAACATCCGGGCCTGTGGATGATGATGAACTTTAGGCAGGGCTTGCACCACTACCGCAGCCTTGTCGGCATCGACCCGGGTTGCCATGAGCAGAGATGACTGTCTCAGGAAGGAGGTGGCAATGGTGACGATCTGTTCCGGCGATTTGGATGCGCCGTAAATCACCTCTGGAATACCTGTGCGCAGGCAGCGATGGTGATCCAGGCAGGCATCCTCAACTGTCTCCGAGGGCAGGTGCTTGAGCTGGCTGACTGCGTCTTCCACACTGCATTGTCCTGCCTGGATCTGGTGAAGCAGTTGAGTCAGCTGATCTTGATTCATGGCTGGATGTCTCTTTGTTAACTGACTGGCTGAAGGGGAAAAAGAGACACTGACTTGGGTGAATGGCTCCATTTTTATAAAAGATTGTTTATCATGATACAAAAATAAGGTAAAGGAATTGTCGTGATTGCAGAGAAGTGGAAGTTTTTTTGACATCGTTTGCGTATAAGGAGAAAGAAATATGAGTGATAAAAATTTGCCAGCCTATATCCAGTATCTGCAGCGGGGCAGTAGCTACCCCCATCCGGCGGACAATGTGCAGCTTGTGCAGACCCATATTTCCTTTGTTCTCCTGGCCGGGGACTTTGTTTATAAGTGGAAAAAACCGGTCAATTTCGGCTTTCTCGATTTTTCCACCCTGGAGAAGAGAAAATATTACTGTGAGCAGGAGCTGATGCTCAATCGTCGGCTCTGTCCTGATCTGTATTTGGATATAGTGGCAGTCAACCATGAGGGCGATCAGTACCTCCTGAATGGCACTGGCGAAGTGGTGGAATACGGGATAAAGATGGTTCGGATGCCGGAAGAGCGGATGATGGGCCGGATAATCGCCGCTGGTCAGCTGACTTCTGGCCATCTTGACTCGATTATTGAGGTGCTGGTTCCTTTTTATCAGCAGGCGGAGGAAACAGAGGGTATTGTTGAATTTGGACGTGCGGCTTCGGTTGCCGTGAATGTCCTGGAGAATTTTGAGCAAACGGAACCCTTTGTAGATCAAGGCGCAATCAGTCATGACCAGTTACGCCGGATTGAAGAGTATGCCCGTGCCTTTTTACAGCAGGAGGAGCTCTTTGAGGGGCGGCGGGCGGCGGGAAAGATTCGTGATTGCCACGGTGATCTTTATTCAGCCAATATCTGTCTGACCGACCCGGTGCATATCTTTGACTGCATAGAATTTAATGAGCGTTTTCGGTATTCGGACGTGGCTGCGGATGTGGCCTTTCTGGCCATGGATCTTGATTTTCATGGACTAGAGGTGCTTTCGACATATTTTATTGAGCGCTTTGTCGCGACCTCAGCGGATTCCGGGTTGTTGCAGATGCTTGATTTTTATAAATGCTATCGGGCCATGGTGCGTGGCAAGATCAATCTTTTCACCGCTGCTGACCCAGCCGTGGACGCCACAATTGCCTTGAGCTGCAGGGAGCAGGCGGCCCGATATTTTAATCTGGCTGCAAAATATGCGGCTGGAGCTGTGAAATAAGGTGGTCGGTGAGGCAAAGGTGCTGGTTTTTTTCGGGATGATTGCCACCGGTAAGAGTTATCTGGCTGCGGCCTGGGCCAAACGTCATGCTTGTTCCTATTATAATTCCGACCGGGTTCGTAAGGAACTGGCCGGCCTTGCCCCGGAGAGCAGGCAGACGTCGGCCGTTGATCAGGGGATTTACAGCTGCGAGTTTTCTCGCAGAACCTATGATCATTTACTGCTGCTGGCGGAGAGGGATCTGGAGAAAAGTTCCGGGAACTGTGTTGTCCTTGATGGCTCCTATCAAGCTCGAGATGAGCGCGAGCGAGTGCTGAAACAGCTGAGTGAAAAGGGCAGGGTCGTTTTTGTCCATTGTGTCTGTCCGGAGGATGTGATGCGGACACGGATGGAGCAGAGGCAGCAGGATGCGCAAGCGGTTTCGGATGGACGTTGGGAGATTTATCTGCAACAGAAGAGACGATTCGAGATGCCGGTGGAGCTTGGGCCGGACCAGTTGATCACCCTCAACACCAATCAGCCGTTGGAGGCGCTCTTGATTGATCTTGATGCGTGGATGGAAAAAATTGTCTGACAAAGAAAAGAACAGTGAAACAGCTATTGTAACAGAAGATTTGCAAATGGAAAATCAGACGAAAAAGAGGTCTTATTGTGTATAATCGAATCTATATCTTGCGATTTCCTAAGTTTACAAGCAATGAACCGATTATCTATCAGTTGGTTAAATTGTATGATGTTGAGTTTAATATCCTCAAGGCGGACATCCTGCCCCAGCGGGATGGCTTGATGATCCTGGGCTTGAAAGGCACCAAGGCCAATGTCGGGAAAGGCCTTGCCTATCTGGAGGAACAGGGAGTCAAGGTTGAGCGTCTTGCTGCCAGCATCCGTCGGGATGATGAAAAATGTTTTCAGTGCGGGGTTTGCACCGGAGTTTGCCCGGTGGGCGCCTTGTCCCTGCATCGGCCGGATATGGCAGTATTGTTTGATCCGGATAAATGTACAGGCTGCAGTTTGTGCGTGCCGATCTGCCCGGTTCGGGCCATGGAGATCTCGTTAGGGCAGGAAGATGCGCTGGCAGAAGAAATAATTTCCTGACTTGCTTCCTAAGAAGCGATATTGCTCGGGAGAATAACTTCACAACGGTTCCTCAGCTATGTTGGGGGAACCGGTGTGAAGAAGAACAATCATCTCCTCAGGAAGGAAGACTTTCGTGCAGTGCAGTAGGCAGCTTTGTCAGTATTCTGGATGTTCTAAGCAAGTGGCCTATTTAGCAGGCAGAGTTTGTTTGGCAGACTTGTCAGAGGAAAAGAGATGCCAATCCGGAAGTTTTACCAGGCCGGAGAACCAGGCGGAGAGGTTGAAACCCAAATTCTCCCCAGCTTCCAGTTTTGCCAGTAATGTTTTGGCCTGGGGAGTAATGGAAGCGTCAGGATAAGTGTTAATCAGATATTTCAGTCTGGTCTTGGCATCCAGGATTTTGTCTGTTCTGAGGTAGAATTCAACAACCAGATATTCATGGTTGACCAGAAACTCATTGGCTGCTTTGATCCTGGCCTTGGCTTCATCGGTGTAGGGTGAATTCGGATAGGCCTTTAGGAGTTTTGTAAAATCGCGAATGGATTTTGTCGCCCCGGAGGTATCTCGGTCGACGGTGTCTATCTGTTGGTAACTGCACATGCCGATTTGATACATGACATACGGCATCGCCTCGTTGGTGGGATGTTGTTCCTCAAATCGTTGATACAGGACCAGGGCCTCCGGGTAGTTCTCCATAAAATAATTGCAGTCGGCGCCTTTTAGCTCAGCCATCATTGCTTGAGGACTGAAAGGGTATTTTTCCAGAAGCTCGGCAAATTGTTTTGCAGCTTCATGGTAATCCCCTACGTTATATGCCTCCGAGCCTTTTGCTGCAAGGCTCTCAACGGGTACCTGAATCTCTTCGTCGTCAGCGCCGAACCATGATTTCATGGTTGAACATCCGCTTAAAGAGAATGTAAGAAGGGTGGCAAAAACCAGGGTGCTGAGCAAGGAACGAGACAATGAGGTGGTTGATTGGATGAGTGGCATGATAGTTTATGAGTTGAAGTTGTTCAGGTAGTGTTCTGCGGCAAGAACGGCAGTAGCCCCTTCGCCTGCAGCGTTGATGATCTGTCGTACTCGTTTATTCCGGATATCACCAGCAGCGAAAACACCAGGTACAGCTGTACAGGTCTCGTTGTCGGTGGGGATAAAGCCGCCATCTTCTGCCTTCAGGAGTTGCAGCGGCAGTATCTCATTGTTCGGGAGCACGCCGATGAGGATAAAGATTCCGTCTACGTCCAGCGTACTTTCCCGTCCGGCTGTATCTCTGAGGCGAAGCTGTTTGACTCCTTTCTCCCCTTCAATGGCCGTAACCTGACTATTCCAGACAAAAGAAATTTTGTCATTGGCAAAGGCCCTTTCCTGAACAATTTTGGTGGCTCGTAAGGCGTCACGGCGATGGATTACGGTCACTCGACTGGCAAACTTGGTGAGATGAGCGGCCTCCTGGACAGCGCTATTCCCCCCGCCAACCACAGCGACATGCATGTCGCGATAAAACGGCGCGTCACAGGTGGCGCAATACGAAACCCCTTTGCCCGTGAGTTCAATCTCGCCAGGGACGCCGAGTCGTCGGGCCCGCGCCCCGGTGCAAAGAATCAGGGCATTGCAGCTGAGCTCACTCCCGTCTTCCAGGGTAAGGGTTTTTGGGGTCTGTAAAAGATTAATATTGATCACCTCGGCCGTGAGGGTGTTCAGGCCGAAGCGCCGGGCCTGGGCCTCCATTTTTTCGGCCAGATCAAAGCCGGAAAGGCCATCTGGGAATCCTGGATAATTGTCAATCCAGTCGGTGAGCAGAATCTGTCCGCCGGCAGCGCCTTTTTCAATCAAAAGATGGTCAATTCTGGCTCTTGCCGCATAAAGACCTGCGCTCAGTCCAGCAGGGCCGGAGCCCAAGATGATGAGATCGTGATGCGTGGTTTTCATTAATATGTATGGATCATCATCTTTTGAAGTGATTCACTTCTTGCCAGGCATCATTCACTGGAAAAACTGATTAGGCCCTCCGCTATGAAGGCAAGAGCATGTGTCAGGGTTTTCAGGATGGATGCGGCAGTTCCTGAAATGCGGGGATGCCTTTAATGCCACGCCATATTTCGCTAGAAAACTCCATCACCAGCATAACTGATTTCTCAATTGTATGCGGATGTGGGAAAGACTCTGCTGCAAAAGAAAGTTCGATCGGCAGTTGCTTACAGGGCTTTGTTAATGAGCTCAACAAGTTGTTTTTTACCTACGGCGCCGGTAATCTGGTCAACGATTTCGCCGTTCTTGAAAAGAATCAGGGTGGGGATGGCGCGGATGCCAAATTGTCCTGGAGTTACCGGGTTGTCGTCAACATTCATCTTCAGGATGGTGACTTTTCCCTGAAACTCCTCCGCCAGGTCTTCGACGACTGGACCGATTGCTTTGCAGGGGCCGCACCAAGGGGCCCAAAAATCAACCAGGCATGGGGTGCTTGACGAAATAGTTGCCTTGAAAGCATCATCACTTATTGACTGAACTTTATCGCTTGCCATTGCTTGTCTCCATTGATTTGATTTTTCTGATATGAGAAATAAAAAAAGTATTAAAGGTGGAATGGTTCACGAAGAAACCGTTGTGTACTTTACCTTCTGGGATTTTGCCTGACAAGTAAAAATTTGTGCGGTCTGTGATTGGAAGATGTCTCGCATCAAAATCAAAGGATGGATGCCGGCAAAAAAGAATTGAGGGCGGGAAGTTGTTTGACAGTTTTTCTTTAGGCATGCTATGCTTTAAGCCTTTGCTTGCGAATGATTCGTCTTGGGTGCAGAGATTTTCTGGTGAGATTTTGTGATTGCTGCCTATTTTAAAATGGGATTTTCGAAATTCTATTCGGGCCGTTTAAAGGAAATAGTCAAAGGAGTTGAAGAATGATTACGAGTACATCTGCACAAATGTTTCAACAGGCACGAAAGGTTATTCCCGGTGGTGTGAACAGCCCTGTACGGGCCTGTCGATCCGTGGGATGTGATCCCCTTTTTATTGAACGAGCTCAAGGTTCCTCAATCTATGATGTGGACGGCAATGAATATATAGATTTCGTCTGCTCCTGGGGGCCGATGATCCTGGGGCACGCCCACCCCGCTGTTCTGGCTGCGATTACAGAGACCATGGCGCATGGGACCAGTTTTGGAGCGCCAACCCCCAAAGAGATTGAGCTGGCATCCATGGTGGTGGATGCTCTTCCGTCGGTGGAGAAGGTTCGTTTTGTCAGTTCAGGGACCGAGGCCACCATGAGCGCAGTCCGTCTGGCCCGTGGATATACCGGGAAAAAGGTGATTGTTAAATTTGATGGGTGCTATCATGGTCATGCCGATTCTTTTCTGGTCAAGGCGGGCTCAGGAGTGATCACCCTTGGTATTCCCGGAAGTCCAGGGGTCCCCGATGAGATTGTTAAAAACACCGTGTCCATTCCCTATAATAATGAAGAGGTCCTAGAGAAGACGTTGCGAGATGCCTCGTTGGACATTGCTTGTGTGATTGTTGAACCGGTAGCGGGGAATATGGGATGTGTCTCCCCAGCCCCTGGTTTTCTGGAAAAATTACGATCATTAACTGCTGAAATGGGGATCCTGCTTATTTTTGATGAGGTGATTACCGGATTTCGTCTGGCCTATGGGGGAGCGCAGGAGTACTTCGGGATTATGCCTGATCTAACCTGTCTGGGCAAGATTATTGGTGGTGGCCTGCCTGTGGGCGCCTATGGGGGACGGGCCGATATCATGGATAAGGTAGCCCCGGACGGACCTGTGTATCAGGCCGGAACCCTGTCCGGTAATCCTCTGGCCATGGCTGCTGGTATTGCCACCTTGAAATTACTCAAAAAGGAAGGTTTTTATACTCAGTTGAACGACAAGGCTGCCGGTTTTGCCGATCGTCTTCGGGAGCTCAGTGAGAGAGCGAAGATTCCGGTCTGCTTGAATCGGGTGGGGTCTTTGATGACCGGATTTTTTACCACTGAAATGGTGGTAGATTTTACGTCAGCCATGACCGCTAATACGGAGCGATATGGCCAGCATTATCGGCAGATGTTATCTCAGGGGATTTATTTGGCGCCGTCGCAGTTTGAGGTGTTGTTTATTTCTGCGGCTCAATCTGAGAGGCAACTGGATAGGGCCCTTGAAATGACTGAATGGTCATTCAAAAAATTAGCACAAAAATAAAAAAGCGTTGACTTTGAAAGGTGGGCGTGCTATCAGGTTTGATTGATTATGATAGAGTCGTTCTAAGAACGAAGGTGGAGACGAGAATGTCGAAAATGAGTAAGGAAATGATCCACCTGCTTGGCAATTATGGTCATATTGGTTTCACCTTTGTGGCCGCAATTTTTATAGGCATGGGCGGTGGTATCTATCTCGATCAGAAGGTGTTTGATGATCGAACGACGCCCTGGTTTACTTTTATAGGTCTGGCGTTTGGGATCGCAGCTGGCTTTAAGAGTCTCTTCGATATTCTCAAACAGCAAGAAAAAGATTAAGGCGCAACAGGGTCTAGGCGGTTACTAAAGAGTGGCGGATGAATTATTATCCCTGCGCAAGATGCAGGTGTTGAGTTGGGTTTGTCTTCTGATTCTCTGTTCCGGCTCCTGGTTTTTCCTGTCTTGGGAGTTTGCCTGGGCAGTGGCAGTGGGTGGAGTTATTTCAATCATCAGTTTTATGATGACGCACCAGGATGTGGCTCGTTTTATGAAATCCCTTGATTCCTCCGGGGAGAAGCAAGAAGAAAAGAAGGCGCAGGAAAAAACATTACAGGTCGGTAAATCACGTTATATTATTAAGTTTTGGCTTCGGCTGGCCATCATTGGGCTTGTCTTACTGATGCTCATCAAGAGCGGTAAGGTCAATATCTTTGGATTGCTGGTGGGGCTGTCAACGGTAGTGTTCACCATTACACTGACAACAGTCGGTGCGGCGGGGCATTATATTATCAGCAGCAGGAGGTAAGAGGGATCATGGAACATCCAATACTATTTATATCGATTATACTCGAAAAGTTGGGACTGCCTATTCCGCATGGTCCGGTTGGTAACGGTCTCGTTGAGCAGTTGTGCGCACCCTATATGACATATACCTGGTTTACCATGATTTTCCTTGCAGTGGTTGGCAAGATGACCCTGGGAAATCTGGAGATGGTTCCTGGGAAGGGCCAGAATTTTTGGGAGATCCTCATTGGCGGCATGGAGAATTTCTTCCTGGAAAATATGGGAAGAGAGCTGACCGATAAACTTTTTCCGATGATTGCCACATTTGCTCTTTATATTGCGGTGGGGAATCTGATTGGTTTGATCCCAGGATTCATGTCTCCAACCTCAAGTATTAATACCACCTTGGCGCTGACTATTATTGTCTGGATAACCCATCATATTATCGGCTTTCGCGCCAATGGTTTTGCCTACCTGAAGCACTTCCTCGGACCCATGCCGATATTGATTCCGCTCATGCTTCCCATCGAGCTTATCAGTAACTTTGCCCGCTTGTTGTCACTGTCCATCCGTCTTTTCGGAAATATCATGGCAAAAGAAACCCTGCTTGGTATTTTGTTTATGCTGGCTGGTGCGTTCTTTGCCCCCCTGCCCATCATGATTCTCGGTGTCCTGGTTTCTCTGGTCCAGGCTATGGTTTTTGTCTTGTTAACCGTTGTTTATTTTACGCAGTCCAATGAACATGCGCATTGATTTTTTCAGTCTTGAAATGAGTTCAAGACTGGGTAGAGTTGTAGATTGTACATAGGAAGAAGGCCAAAAAACTTTAATTTTTTTTTAACAAGGAGAACACAATGGAAAGTAATTTAATGCTTGGTCTGGTTTGCATTGGCGCCGCCCTCTCTATCGGTCTTGCCGGTCTTGGAGCAGGTATCGGTATTGGTAATGTTGGTAATGGTGCAACTCAAGGTCTTGCCCGTAATCCAGAAGTACAACCAAAATTAATGACCTTCATGATTCTTGGTATGGCCCTTGCCGAGTCTGTTGCTATTTATGGTCTGGTTATTTCTTTGATCCTGTTGTACGCAAATCCATTGATCAAGTAGTATTGTTTTGTGATCATTTCTGATCACGCAAAAAGGCCACAGAGAAATCTGTGGCCTTTTTGCGTTTGTACTGGGGCTCATTTTGTGAGACTTAGAAATAAAATAAAAAGGTACTTTCCCCATGAATGACTCCAGCCATGACAGTATGGTAATGTGTCCAGTTCGAACCAGAAAGGAAAAGATGATTCCGGAGTTGGGATTTCTTTTTGTGAATCCAGTGGAGGCGGGGGGGGCGCTGAGTAGAATAATCAGTGAGGGGGGGAGTAAGCGGTTTCTTTTTAACAGTAAACTCTGCGTGAACAAGGCGGAGACTCTTTTTGTGGCCGGGCCGGCAATTGGGGCACCCATGGCGGTTTTGTCCATGGAAAAACTGATTGTACTGGGGGCAAAGCGAATCGTCCTGGTCGGTTGGTGCGGAGCATTGCTGGAGACCCTGAAGGTTGGTGATATTATATTACCTGGGCAGGCTCTGTGCGGGGAAGGGACTTCCCATTATTACAGCGAAAATCAGGCGCCTCAGCCTTCTGCCAATGTGCTGAGTGGGCTGCGAGCAGTACTGAGTCAGAGTGAACTGCCATGGCAGGAAGGAAGGGTCTGGTCAACCGATGCCCCCTACCGTGAATCGAGAAGTCTACTCTCATCTCTCCAGATGAAACACAATATAGCAGCCATCGATATGGAGTATTCAGCTCTCTGCACTGTGGCTCAGTTTCGTCACATCGAATTTGCGGCCTGCATGCTGGTCTCCGATGAGTTATGGCAAAATAACTGGAAGCCTGGATTCACGACTTCGTTGTTTCGGCAACGGAGTCAGCAATTGACGGGTTTACTACTTGCAGCCTGCGGCCTTGGCTTATATGCCCCTACATAATGAATGAAAAGGGGGACAGGAGTTAATAGTTTCTCATTCCTTCGTCAAATATTATGTAATATCGAATTGTTACTGTAACTCTCGTGTTTTCTCGGAATGTGCTGAATGCTGAAGGGATAATTTCTAATAAGGAAAAATAAATATGGCAAGTTTTCATCTGGTCAGTCTGGGTTGTCCTAAAAATCTTGTGGATTCAGAGCTGATGTTCGGTTTTTTGGAGCAAGCCGGCTGGGTTTCTACGGAAGACCCTGAACAGGCGACGATGTTATTGATCAATACCTGCGGCTTTATTCAGTCAGCAGTGGAAGAGGCCATTGATGAAATTCTTGAGTTGGCCCGCTGGAAGCGGGAAGATCCAGGTAAACTGCTGATTGTTACTGGATGTATGGTTCAGCGGTACGGCGAAGAACTGATTCATGAGCTTCCGGAAGTGGATCTTTTTATCGGGACAGATGGTATACATCACATCGTGGCGCAGGTTAATGCTTTGACCGCAGGAAAACTCGCCAGTAAGGTATATGTCCCAGGACGGTTCCTGATGGACAGCACCATGCCCCGGCGGATTTCCACCCCTTTTTATCGGACCTGGTTGAAGATTACGGAAGGGTGTAACAACCGCTGTTCTTATTGCATGATTCCTTCGATCAGAGGAGAATTACGGAGCAGAAGCCTGCCTGATCTGATTCAGGAGGCTGTAAACCTCGAACAGCAGGGGGTGCGTGAACTCACGCTTGTCGCTCAGGATTTGACGGCATACGGAAATGATCGTGGTCCTTCCACTGCCCTGCCTGCCTTGCTCAAGGGCCTTTTGGCTGAAAGCTCTATCTCCTGGATTCGGCTCATGTATCTCTACCCTTCTGGAGTCAGTGATGCGCTTCTTGCGTTGATGGCTGAACAGCCGCGCATTGTGCCCTATATGGACATCCCTTTTCAGCACGCTAGTGATCCGGTGCTTCGACGCATGAACCGTCATTATACCAGCACTGATTTAATGCAACTGATTGATCGTACTCGCTCGGCTCTTCCCCATGTGGCTCTGCGATCAACTATGATGGTCGGATTTCCAGGTGAGACGGAGAATGATGTGCAGCAGCTTGCGCAATTTTTACGGGAGTTTCGCCTGGATCATGTCGGCGTGTTTGCATATGCCAATGAGACCGGTTGTCCCTCCGAAAAGTTTCCTCATCAATGTTCGGAGAAGGAAAAGAATGATCGACTTGAGTTTATCCTTGGAGTCCAGGCTGAGGTGTCAACGGCTATTTTACAAAAATATGTGGGAAGGGTGGAGTCGGTACTGGTGGAAGGGGTGAGTCAGGAAACAGACTTGCTGCTGGAGGGACGGACTCGCTATCAGGCGCCTGAGATTGATGGCTGTGTCTATATCAACGACGGGCAAGCGATGCCGGGACATATTGTTAATGTGCGAATTACCGAGGCCCAAATCTATGATCTGGTGGGAGAGATTATTGATTGATCGGATTGATTCGGCTTATTCGAGGCCGGCTTATTTTTTTTCGGGAGTATTAACCATTTCCCGCAACTCCTTGCCAACCTTGAAAAATGGGAGTTTTTTTGGGGCAACTTCAATTTTTTTACCGCTTTTTGGATTACGGCCTTCATAGGATCGGTAATGTTTAATGACAAAGCTGCCGAAGCCCCGAATTTCTATATTGTCACCTTTGGCAAGGGTCTCAATCATTGTTTCAATAATGGTATTGGTAACGGCGGCGGCATCGCGGGGAGACAGATCTGTTTCCTGAGCCAGGGCTTCAATAAGTTCTGATTTGTTCATGCCTTACTCCTGAGAATAATAAGTTTAGTAAAGGGGTGATAGATTTCTTGATGGTCATGTTTTTCGGGGGCTGTCTGTATACATTGTGCAGTGTATTAAATACGACAATGCGAGACCATGACAGATTGTTGATCAAGTTTCTAACTCTTTAAGTTTAATCAACTATTTATTCTTTTGTAAAGGAATTTTCTTTAGAAAGATTTTTTTTAGATCTTCCTCGGTGAGAAACTGATATTTCCCCGGCAATAGGCCTTCAAGAAAGAGGTTGCCATAGGCAATCCGTTTCAGGTGAAAAAGAGGATGGCCGATGGCTTGAAACATTTTTTTAACCTGGCGCTTTCTCCCCTCATGAATGGTTATTCTGATGCTGGTGGTGGAGGTTTTTCTGGCAAGAATTTGCAGTTTAGCCGGCGCAGTTTTCTTGCCTTCCAGTAAAATCCCCTGCTCCAGTTCGAGAATTTTCCCGGTTGAGGGCCGCCCTATTACCTGTGCCTCATAGGTCTTGGTGACTTCATAGCTGGGGTGTTGAATCTTTTGGGCAAGTTCTCCGTCATTGGTGAGGAGGAGCGCTCCTTCAGTGTCAAGATCAAGGCGGCCGACGGGAAACAGGCGGGTTTTGATGCCATGCAGCAGGGAGGTGACGATGGGACGTCCCTGGGGATCGGACATGGTGGTCACATACCCAGCTGGTTTGTTCAGGAGGACATAAAGGAAATCTTCTTGCGGGATAACCAGTGTTCCGTCTAGTCGGATCTCTTGTTGAGAGGGATTGACCTGCACTCCCATGGCGGTGACGATCTGGCCATCAACAGTGATTCTTCCCTGCGTGATGATCTCTTCGGCCTTTCGTCTGGAGGCGATGCCGCATGCTGCCAGGTATTTCTGCAGGCGAACGGTTTGGCTCATCGGAGGTGGGCGGGCAGCAGGGTGTGGATGCGGCTGTCAACCTGGATGCGGGTGGCTTCATCCACCTCCAGAACATCGGTGTACCAAGGCTTTAACCGGCAGTCAAAGACAATGGGCGGGGTGAGGCCGACATGGAATCTGCTGACGGTGCTGGCGGCGCCATGGATATCAGCGGCCGGTTCAAAACGAGTAAACAGGGTCCACAAAAATTCCTGGGTGGAGGCTGTGGCCTCCTTGCTGTTATCAACCAGAATGATGACCGGCCAGTTTGCCACTCCCTCCCATTGGCTGAGCAGTGTTGCAAGCCCTGGGGTTTCCCTGTAGGCGCCGCCTTCCACCACCAGGGTTCCAGGCGTGAAGACTATCGGCCGGGTGCAGTCTGGAGGAAGGGTGCCGCTAAAGTCTCCGGGCAGATCCCGTATTTTTTCTTTTCCCAGCCCCATCATCATGGCCTTGGAGCCCTTGTTGACCGAAGGCCCGGTGTAATCCAGGGTGTCCTGGGAGACATTGGCAAAGATAAAGAGGTCACGATCCCACTGGATGCGTTCTAAAACATGGACCCAGAGTTGTCGAAAATTGGTGATGTCGATATCACCGTCGGTGAGAATAAGAAATTTCGTCAGTGAGAGCTGGCCTTCGCCCAGCACCCGTAGGCCGCAGGCAAAGGCCTCACGAGGATATCTGTTGT
The DNA here is from genome assembly GCA_009773475.1 of Desulfobulbaceae bacterium. Taxonomy (GTDB): domain Bacteria; phylum Desulfobacterota; class Desulfobulbia; order Desulfobulbales; family Desulfocapsaceae; genus UBA2270. The sequence continues at coordinate 280,460 of WSXV01000002.1, forward strand.
GGACCTTGGCAGCGGCAAGGCAATGAAATCCAGTTTCGCCGTAGGTCTTTAACTCCAGGACTCCCTTCATCACCAGGGGGAAGAGGGGCGACAGGAGCTCTTGCAGATAGTCACCAATGAAATAATCTTCCTGTTTTGGGCGGCCTACAATGGTTGCCGGGTAAATGGCCTTGTGGCGATGGTAGAGGTGACTGACCTGAAAGACCGGATAGTCATGCTGCAGGGAATTATAGCCATAATGATCGCCAAAGGGTCCTTCCGGATGGCGGATATGGGGAGGGACGATGCCCTTGGCGGCAAATTCGGCGAAGGCCACCAGACGATGACCACCTCTGGGGTCAGCCACCATCTCCAGTTTTTTGCCCATGAGCAGCGAGGTGAGCATCAGCTCGGGGATATCTTCCGGCAGGGGGGCAATGGCTGAAAGCATGAGGGCTGGGGGCCCGCCGATGTAGAGAGTCAGGGGCAGGGGCTGATTTAGTTTCTCCGCCTCATGGTAATGGTAGCCTCCTCCCTTGTGGATCTGCCAGTGGATGCCGGTGGTGGTGTCATTGTGCTGCTGGATTCGGTACATGCCGAGATTGTGACCTCGACCGCCCGGGTGTTCGGTATAGACCAGGGGCAAGGTAACAAAAGGGCCGCCGTCACTGTGCCAGGAGGTGAGCATGGGCAGGCTGCTCAAGCGGGCTGGGCTTTGACAGTTTTCGAGGATGGCGCCGGTGCGAGCTTCTTTGAGGCCGATCTTCAGCCCTTCGGTGAACAGATGGCGATTGTCCCAGAGGTGTTTCATCTTCAGGGGCATGATGGTCTCGGTAAGATGCACCAGATCGCGGACAAATTGCTGGGGCTTCCGGCCAAAAGCCAGTTCAAGACGTTTATTGGTGCCAAAGAGATTGGTCACCACCGGGAAGCTGCTGCCCTTGACTTTGGTGAAAAGCAGGGCAGGGCCGCCTTTGGCAATAACGCGGCGATGGATTTCGGCTATTTCCAGATACGGGTCAACTTCTTCATCGATCTGGAGGAGCTCGCCTTCATGTTGAAGCAGGCTGAGATAGCTGCGCAGGTCATACAGGTCTTTCATACGTTAGGAAGTCTCTTCTGAAGAATGGTCGTGGCTGTGTTCTTTTTGAAGAAACACGCTGTGGTATTCATCCTGACTGAGGTTGCGCTTCAGGAGTCCAGTGAAAAAATTGACAAAGGAGTGGATTTCATCTTCCGACAGACGCTGACTGAGGATTTCCGCAAACTCAGGCCTTCCGGCAAGTTGCAGAAAACAGGAGATGGATTTTCTGTCCAGTTCTTCATTCAGGCCAAAGCAGATATCTTGGGAGTCTATTGTCATGATAGAGATCGAGAGTAAATTGTGAGAGTTAAAGGTTTGCAGGGATGATGCGCCAGTGGATATTTCTGCTGCGTGGCCCGTCAAATTCACAGAAAAATATCTTCTGCCAGGTGCCGAGCATTACGGTTTTATTGCTAATAAAGACAGTGAGAGCTGCGCCCATGAGGGATGCCATAATATGGGCAGGAGAGTTGCCTTCCAGGTGTTTGTAGGCCAGTTGCAAGGGAACTATTTTCAGAAGACCGGCAAGGATGTCATCCTTCACTGCCGGGTCTGCCCCTTCATTGATCGTGAGGCCGGCGGTGGTATGGGGATTGAAAAGATAGCAGACTCCCTCGCTGATATCTTGGCTGCCAATGGCCTTTTGGACCAACGAGGTAATATCAACAAGTTGCATGGTGCATGATGTGGTGATTGAGATTGTTCCCATTGCCATGGAGAATCCTTCGGAACAAAAAAAAGCAGGCACGTACTGTGTCTGCTTTTTTTGATGTCTGTATTGCTTTGAGAAAAGGGATTACTGATTCTGTAATTGCCAGTGCCCGTTTTCATCACGGCATGCAGTGCTGTAGGTTCTTTCAGTCTTGCCATCAATGACGGCAATGATCTCAGCCTGCCTGCATGTGCGGCGTGACTTGGTATCGGAATATGCAGGCTGGGGTTTTACTTCATAGGTATTACCGGTATCCGGATTGCGCCAGGAGTTTGTTTGCCCGGAAACGCCTCGTTCATACGAATGATTGAGTTGCTCCCGGTCATATTTATCCATCTCATTGCCGACAACATAGCCAAGCATGGTCCCCACAGCCGCCCCGATAAGGGTGGCTTCGGTGCTATGGCCGATGGCCTGTCCGGCCAGGGCGCCGCCAATAGCACCAATGCCGGCGCCGCTCTGGCCCTGAGTGGCGCAGGATGAGTTAAAGATGGTAGTCAAAAGCAGAATACTGAGAAACATTTTATTCATTTCGCTGACCTCTTGTCTGTTCTATATAAGGTTAAAATGTAATTCGTGCAGTTGGCACTCTTGGGAATGGTGGGTAGAAATATCTCGCATGACAATTATGGGGTGACTTTGATTTTTTAAACTGTTGAAAAAATAATCATTCCTGGTGGGACTTGTCAATGCTTTTGTCTGGGGAGCTGTTTTGCTTCTTCAGGCCTTCTGCGGGTTGAATCCTATCGGTGTTTGCCTGAATGTTTTATTGATCAGTGACCATTGCCAACAAGGAAGAGCATTGAGGAGTTTGTCTCTCCTCTGTGCGCCTCATTCTGTTTTCTTTGCCTGCGCCGTTGCGTAGTAAACTCCAAAGGCCTGGTCTAACCCTAGAACATGGTTTTTTAACCAAAGGCCCAATTCATTCTGGATGGAGTGAACAATGCCTGGGCTAAGGCCGTTTTGTTTGAAATCTTCGCTTATCTCGCTAAAACGTTTGGTAAAGCATTGATGTTCTTTCAGTTGTTCGGGAAGACCCGGATAGGAGGATTCCGTCATATAATGTTCCTCCATCTGAAAATGTCTGACAGCGTAGAACCCCAATTGGGTCAGGAGGTTATTGATGACCGCCGGGGTCAGTCCTTTGCTAAGGGCTTCACTGAGTTCATTGGTGGCGATGAAAAGGTGTTTATGCTGGGCATCGATCACGGAAATACCAATCTTGTAGTCATTTGTCCACTGCATGTGTCATTCCCTTGGAGCTAAGTTGTCAATGCTGCTGGTTGTTCTATGAGCTGGGTGAAGATAGCCTGTTAAGACCTTAAGTATTTTGACTGCGGCCCTGGAGTGCCGTCAGTTTCTCCAGCAGCTCAAGGGCGAGGGCCGCACCGGGGAGATTGACCCGCAAGTCCTGCTGCAGGCGCAGGGTGATTTGAATCCGTTTGATTTCGCTGGCCCCAAAGCACCAGTTCCGGGGGCTGTCACCGGTAGGTGAGATAATCCCTTCGTCGATCATTTCATGGATCATCTGGGCATTAATCCGGCAGAGGGAACAACATTGGCGGAGGGAGCATGAAATAGTTTCGTCAATGACCATGCAGGGCTGAATGGTATCGGGCATGATGTTTCTCCTGAGCCGTTAATAAGAAGATGCTGTCGCCGTTGAAAATTGGCGGCGGATTTTAAGAAGTCATAACAAAATGTTGAAAGTGCCGTGCCAATAAAGCGATTATGCCGAACCGGATTCCAGTCCACTGCGCGGGTTCATCGGCATAAGACTCGCCATCTGTTCGTAAAGCTTTTTCTGGGCATCCGTTGTTGGTTCCGGCGTGACGATGGTTAAAGTGATATATTGATGTCCACTATTGATTTTGGAAGAGAGCCCCCGTCCCTTCAGGCGCAACTTCTTCCCGGCCTGTGAGCCGGGTGGAATTTTCAGATCCACGGATCCGCCCAGGGTCGGCACCGTGATTGTCGCTCCCAGTGCAGCCTCCCAGGGAGTGACGGGCAGCAAGAGGTGGATATCGCGCTTGTCGATGGTGAACAACCGGTGCGGGGTAAAGGCGATTTCCAGAAAGAGGTCTCCGCTTTTCCCTTGACCCATCCCCTGACTCCCCTGGCCTTCCAACCTGACCTGTTGTCCCTCCATAATTCCTTTGGGGATGGTGAGGGTAATACTGTGGGGAGTGGTGCTGACGTGCCCGTTTTGATCGACAACCGGCCTATTGAGGGTGATGGTCTTCTGGACGCCATGATAACTGTCTTCAAGGTTGATGACGATCTTGGCGTGGACGTCCTGACCTCTGGCCTGAAATCCTTCATGGGGGTGAAAGCCGCCTCTGGCGTGAGAGGTGCCGCTGCTTTTCCCAAAGAGTGACTCAAAAAAATCGCTGAACTGAGAGGCGTCCGTCTGGGTAAAGCCGCCGCCACTGAATTCAAAACCGGCATCCCAATTGGGCGGCGGCTCAAAATCCTGTCCGGCCTGCCAGTTACTCCCGAATTTATCATAGGCGGCCCTTTTCTCCGGGTCCTGGAGGACTTCATAGGCCTCGCCCAGTTCCTTGAACTTCTCTTCGGCGTCATGGCTTTTGTTGACATCGGGATGGAGCTTTCTGGCCAACTTGCGGTACGCCCGTTTGATGTCGTCCTGAGAGGCGTCTTTTTTCAGATCCAGGGTCTGGTAATAATCCTTGAATTTCATTATGCTGTCCCTGTCTGGTTTTCAGGAAAAAGGGGGTGGCGAACCTTTTCTTCTTCAGCCGTTGTGGAAACCATGAACCCCTGAATGATCAGGACGGCTGTCTTGATCTTAACTTGACACTTCTTTATGTTCCCGAATATTATAAACCTTGACCATGTTAAAATTAAAGGAAAAAATCAAGATGAAAGAGATAGTTTTTCTTATTGGTTTTCGGGCCGTCGGGAAGAGCACGATCGGGAAAAAACTGGCGGAGCGTCTTGGCTTTTCTTTTCTCGATACCGATGCCCTTATCTGTGAAAAAAAAGGAGCCACGGTTCATGCCATTGTTCAGGCAGAGGGCTGGGAAGGATTTCGCCGGTGTGAGCAGGAGATCCTGCAGGGCCTTGAAACCTGCGGCCGATGCGTGATTGCCACCGGTGGCGGGGCGATTCTCCACCAGCATCTCTGGCCGGCATTGAAGGAGCATGGCTATGTGGTCTGGTTGACAGCAGATCCGGATATCATTTGTCAGCGCATCCACACCGACAACAGTGTCAGTGATGAGCAGAGGCCTTCTTTGACTGGGAAGAGTGTGTGTGACGAAATTCGTGAGATTTTAGCGGTACGGGAACCTTTGTATCGATTGGCTGCCGATCTTGTGGTCGATACCGGGTTGTTGGGGGTGTCTGAGGTGCTGGATGCTGTTGAGCGGGCTGTCGTGGAGTGAAGCCAGGCAACAGGAGAGCCAAGCAGAAAGTATGGAAGGGCCGGGGATAAATGGATTTATTGGTTTATTCGCTGGAATTTTTTAAAAAAAACGCAATTGCAAACGGAAAAACCAAGCAGTTTCATTGAAAGGAAAATCGAATGGCAGGAAATACCTACGGGAAATTATTTCGGGTAACGACTTGGGGCGAATCCCATGGGACGGCGGTGGGCGCGGTTATTGATGGCTGTCCCCCAGGGATTATTCTTGACCCTGAAGAACTTCAGAAAGAGATGGATCGCAGGCGGCCAGGCCAAGGCGGGGCCGCCAGCCCGCGCAAGGAGCCGGACCGCCTGGAGATTCTTTCCGGAATCTTTACCCCGACCGATGCCGATCTGCCACGCACCACTGGAACGCCGATCTCGCTTATTATCTATAACAAGGACGCCCATTCCAAATCTTATGATAATCTACGCGATATCTTTCGGCCAGGGCATGGCGATTTGACCTATCTTTCCAAGTATGGCATCCGTGACCATCGTGGCGGTGGTCGGGCTTCAGCCCGTGAGACGGCAGCCCGGGTGGCAGCAGGGGCGGTGGCTGCCCAACTCTTGCGGCAGCACAATATTACGGTACGGGCCTATACCGTTGCCCTTGGCGGCGTTCATGCTCAGCAGCGCGATCTCTCCCAGATCGAGTGCAACAGCTATTACTGTCCCGATGCCGAGGCGGCGGTTAAGATGGAGGCGCGGGTGCAGGAGGTGCGTGCCCAGGGTGATACCGTGGGCGGCATCGTGGAGATTGTCGCCAATTGTCCGGCAGGGCTTGGCGAGCCGGTGTTTGATAAACTGGAGGCTGAGCTGGCACATGGGCTGATGTCCATTGGCGCGGTGAAGGGCGTGGAGATTGGTGCCGGGTTTGCGGCTGCCGGAATGCTTGGTTCGGAGAATAATGACCCCATCAGTTCTTTTGGTTTTCTTTCCAATAATGCTGGCGGCATTCTGGCTGGTATTTCCAATGGGGCTCCGCTGGTGATTCGGGTGGCGGTCAAGCCTATCCCCTCTATTTCCAAGGAGCAGCAGACCGTTAATTTGGCCAATGAGCCGGTGACCATCAGGGTTGGCGGACGGCATGATATTGCGGCCATTCCCCGGATCATTCCGGTTTGTGAGGCTATGGTTCGCTTGACGCTGGCCGACCATCTGCTGCGGCAGATGGCGGTGGATTGCCTTGGGGAGTGAGTTGTCATGACAAAGAAGAAAAGAAACGTTCCCGTCTCTTCTCAGGGGGGTGAAACGCCAGTCGCTGCAGACCCTGCGCCCAGCCGGTCCTCCCTTCGCACCATCTGGATGTTGACCCGTGAATATGGCAGTCTGGCTGGAGCCGGTGGGGTAAAAGATGTCGCCATGCAACTGGCCAAGGCCTTGGCGAATACGCAGGCCACGGACGGCCAAGTGTCGCACGGTGCAGGGATGGACAGAGGGCGACCGCAGGCCACGGACGGCCAAGTGTCGCCAGCACCAGGGATGGGAGGGTACTCCGTGAGCGTGGTTATGCCGCGTTATGGGTTTATGGAGCCCGCTGCCCTGGGATTTAGCCTGTTGGCTGATCCAGAAGATCCGGGCCGGCCCCTGGAGTACGAAGTGGATTTGAATTATGTACACATGGAGCGCCGGGAAAAGGTGCGGGTGTGGATGGCAACCATTGATAAGGTGAAGTTGTATCTTCTGGAAGCGGACCGTTTTGCCGAAAAGACCTCTGTGTATGCCTATACCGCGGCGGACGAGGCCAAAAATCCGGCCCATACGACGAGCTCGGGGCATATTGATTACTTTGCCATGAATATCCTGCTTCAGAAGGGGGCGCTGGATCTGATGCTGCTCCTTGATGTGCGGCCGGATATTATCCATTGCCATGATGGCCACACCGCAGTGCTCCCGGCGATGCTCGCTGAGAACAGCGGGGTGCGACATTTCTTCCGGGGGACAGGGACGGTGGTGACCATCCACAATGCGGGCCGGGGATACCATCAGGAGGTGGCAGATCTCTCTTTTGCCCATGCCAGTACCGGTTTGCCCTGGAGGGTCATTATGGGTAATCGTCTGGTGGACTGCTTTGATCCTTTTCTGGCGGCAGCGCCCTATGCGGTGATGAATACGGTCAGTGAGCAGTATGGCCGTGAACTGCAGGAAACAGACGATGACAAGTTGACCGGCTGGCTTGGTCACACCCTGCTGGAGCGGGGAGTGACACTGCATGGGGTGACCAACGGCATTGATCCCACCGAGTTTGATCCACAGGACAGTGGCCGGAGCGGCATTGACGCCTCGTTCAGTCCCCTGGAGAATGGTGATCTGGTTGGGAAGCGGGTCTGTAAGGAAGTTCTTTTACGCGAGCTTGGCGGAGACCAGCATGTCTCCGGCATTGTGCCCATCGGTTCCCTTGATTTCCGTCCTGATCTGCCTCTTTTTACCTTTATCGGCAGGTTGAATGAGCAGAAGGGGGTGGGGGTTTTGCTTGCCGCCTTGCGGGAACTTCTGCAGGAAAGAACCAAAGAGAACACGGATTTCCAGATTATGCTGCTGGGCAGCGGCGGCCATGATGAAGAGCGGGATTTGGCCGCATTGGCCAGAAAAAAGGAGCATTGGGGTCGGATTTGCTACTTGAAGAGTTTCAATCCGCAACTGGCCAACCGGATCTATGCCGCCGGAGATTTCTTTCTCATTCCCTCCCGCTATGAACCGTGCGGCTTGACCGATTTTATCGCCCAGTTGTTTGGCAATCTGCCCATTGTGCACCACGTGGGCGGGTTGGTGAAGGTGCTGGACGGGGAGACCGGATTTGCGTATCGGCAGCATTCGCCGGCAGCCCTGAGTGGGGCGATGCAACGGGCCATGGGCTTGTATCATGATGACCCGGCCAGAATCAGGGAGATGCAGCGTCAGGCGGTCGCCTGCATTTATGAGCGGCATACCTGGCAGAAGGTGATGAATCAGTATCTGCAGCTGTATAGGAAAGCAAAACAAGGGATACAATCAGGGATGCATACGGGCAAAGAACTATTTGCCGATCGATAATTGCTACATAAGGAGACTAAACATGACGGTAAAAATTGGGATTAATGGTTTTGGGCGCATCGGCAGGAATATCTTTCGGGCGATCAGCAAAGACCCGGCATTTGCGGATGTCGAGGTGGTGGCCATCAATGATCTGACCGACAATGCCACCCTTGCGCACCTGCTGCAGTATGATTCGATCATGGGAATATATGAAAAGAAGGTGGAGAGTGATGACAAGGGGCTCTTTGTCGATGGCCGTCATATTGTGGTGACCAGTCACCGGAGTCCGGCGGACATTCCATGGGGAAAGATGGGGGTGGAGTATGTGGCCGAATGTACAGGTATCTTTCGCGATAGCGATTCCCTCAAGGCCCATATCGATGCCGGGGCGAGCAAGGTGATCCTGTCGGCGCCGGGCAAGGGCGATGTCAAAACCTTTGTCATGGGGGTGAATGAGGACGAGTACGACCCGACCCTGCATCATGTGGTGTCCAATGCCTCCTGCACCACCAACTGCCTGGCCCCGGTGGCGCGGGTTATTCTCGATAACTTCGGGATTCAACGGGGACTCATGACCACGATCCACGCCTATACCGGCGATCAGCGTCTTCTTGACTTTCCCCATTCGGATCTCCGTCGGGCCCGGGCTGCAGGGCTTTCAATGATCCCCACCAAGACCGGGGCGGCTGCTGCTGTAGCCCTTGTCATTCCGGCTCTGAAGGGCAAGTTTGACGGCCTGGCGGTGCGGGTGCCCACTCCCAATGTCTCACTGGTTGATGTGGTTATGGAGGTGGAAAGGGCGACCACGGTGAGTGAGGTGAATCAGGCCCTGCAACAGGCCGCCAACCGGTATCTGGGATATACGGATCTGCCCCTGGTCTCCATTGACTTTAAGGGAGATTCCCATTCATCCATTGTTGATGGACAGTCCACCAAGGTCATCGGCACCACGGTCAAGGTGATGAGCTGGTATGATAATGAGTGGGGCTATTCCAACCGGATGCTGGACCTGATCCTCCATATGGAGGCCAATAAGGCTTTATAATTCCAGTATTAGAAGAGCCGGTGCCAAAAAAATAACGGTGAGAGAGTGGTACCGTAACGGCATAATAGACCATCAAGAAACAATGCAAATAAAAACAGCAGCAAACGTTCCAACAACAGCACCAACAGAGATTGAATCCGACGCCTTGAAGGCCAATCTGGCGGAGACGGCGGGAGAGGTGGCCATTGATCCTGAACTGCAGGTCCTTCTCGATATTGTTGGCGGGTACAAGGGCATTCATTCAACCCTGGAGCATCTCCTCTACGAGATCTGTCATCCCTACCGCAACTGGGGGTTACTGATTCCCCAGTTGCGTAGCTTCTGCCTGAAAAACAGCAGTTACTATCAACGTCATGAACAGGGGCCGCAGGCATTTTCTTTGCTCACGGGGTTGTTTTTGCAGGCCCTGAGCGATTCAGTGAAAAAGGAGACCCTGCTTATCCAGATTATCGAGGCGCAACTGGCCTGGGTGGAGAAACTGCTGTCACTCTTTAACACTGCTGATCTGGAGCGGTTCGGGGCGGCCCTCAATCAGTATTTCAACCAGCTGGCATCCTTTGATGTCAGCGATCCGACGATCATGATGTTTCTTACCCAGGGGCAGCATCCCATGAAAAAGCTGGCCCAGCGGCTTCTTGCCTTTTATCCGGAACGTACCGGGGAGACACCGGCGCCGGGGGCCTTCGATTATCGACCGGCCTGCAAGCTCATGTGCATTATCCTTGATCGCAATTACGATTACTGGCTCCAGGAGGATGATCCTCTGCCCTGGTTTCTTGGCCGTTGCGGGCTGATGTGTGAGGACTTTCGTTCCGGCCAGCTTTTTGCGGCCATCTCCCATGATGTCATGCGCCGTCATAAAGAGCAGTTGGCGGCCATTGATATTGAGTCTGATCCGTATAAGGGGCTGGAGGAGATTCTCAGCCTGCCGGCCCATGTGGATATCGTCCGCCTCTATAAGGAGATTCCCACTCGTCTGTCCCGCGTTGACGCAGGTGAGGCTGGGGAAGGAAGAGAGACGACCGTGGGAGGAGAGACGGGAAACCGTTTTGTTGAAAATCAGAAGCTACTCTTTCTCTTCCGGATTATGGACACCAAGGGGCTCTATCTGATCCATGAAGAGACCCTGCGTGAGATCAACCGCAGTTTGGTGCAGCTCATCCGGCAGCAGAGCTTTGAGGAGATCGAACAGTTCCTCCTCACCACTTTTCAGCTGCTGCGGGCCAATGTCCGCAAATTTCCCCATACCTCCCTGCAGTGTATTCAGGTGCTGGGCGGGGAGGTCTTTGACCGGGGCAAGAGCCGCATGGTGGAGGCCTTTCTCTGGGAGGTGGTACGTTTCGGCTTTCAGTACGCCAATGTCACGGGAGTCGATGAAGACTGGCAGCCCCTGACCAATCCGGCCCATCTGGCCAATATCCGGGTCTGGCTCAACCTGATCATGCAGGAGCCGAAATGGTGCTCCACCCTTTTTTCAGCCCTGATCATCAACCTGAAGCTGACCGGCACCTGTGTCAAGGATACCGATCTCTTCCAGCGGGATATCACCCAGCTGCTTAATCATCCCATTGAGCCCATTTATAATCTGGCCAAGCAGTTTACCAAGCTGATGCCGGTCTTTTTTAACGAGATCGGGGCGGAGGGTGAATTGCGTGACGTGTCCACCGAGCTCGACGAGATTCACAAGCGCCGCGATGTGCTTATCCATTTCCTGCGTAAGCAAAGCCATGTGGAGAGCTCCAATCTCATCGTCGGTTTTATCCAGGCTATCTTTTTGTTCTGGAAGACAAAAAAGAAGGAACTGCTTCTCCCCTTCCTGCCCGAGGAGGTGTACGCAGAGGTTTCCCTGACCGGCCCCTTCATCGATGACCAGCATGTCCTCGCCCTGCGGATCTTTGAGCAGCTTCAGATTCACAGCATGAATGATCTGCTGTCCTGGAACCGGGAGGAGAGGCAGCGGTATCTGGAAGCCCAGACCGACCTGTCGGTGGCGGAAAGACGGCGTTTTGACCTGCTGGTGCAGATGTTCAAACTCCTCCATCAGAAGTATAACCTCGGTTTTCAGGAGCTTCGTTCAGAGTTGCTACAGGCCGCCCAAGAAGGCTTTCCTGAGATGGAGACCCTGCTCAGCAAACTTGAATGTTGTGATACGGAAGGGTGTCTGACCGCGCTGCTCAAGGCCCTCGAGGGTTTAAAGGAGATCATCCTTTCCCCTGAGCATTTTGTGGCCCGCGAAGATATTTATTTTAAACGGCATATTGCCGTTGATATCCCTTCGGTCTATGGAAAGTATGCGGAGAGGAAGTTTGACAGCCTGGGGTTGACCTTCCGTCTCGAGAATCTGGCGAACATCTATCTCGAGAAACTGCCGGAAACCGTAAACCTGTCCTTTATCACCGAGGTCACCTTTACCCGGATCGTCAAGTGCCTGGAGCTATTTATGCAGGCCCTGCGGGTGGATGGCATTTCTTCCCGGCGCCTTGACACCTATATGCTGCTGCTGCGCAGTTCGCTCCGGATCAAGCGCTTTTCCTACACCCAGTACCTTGATATCTTCCGGGGACTTTCGGAAGGGGTCAAGGACATCATTTATTCTTTTTACACCAATATCCATCAGAATAATCTCTCCATCATCATTCCCCAGATCGGCGAAGATAACCTGCTCACCAAGTATCGTTCGCAATGGGATGACAAAGAGATGGTCAATACCGTTCATCGCCTGTCCGAGTCCTTTCTCCGTGATTTGATTGCCTCGACCTTTGGCCTGCAGCATCTGGATAATTTCATCACCCGGATCATCGGCACCCTGGAGAACCAGAAAGATATCCTTGATCAACGGCGTCTTGATCTGCTCATGACCTATAATCCGGAAAAGGCGATCTCGCTGGTTCATCGGGTGACCCCGGAGACTCATGACTTGATTCATCTGGGCAATAAGGGCTATAATCTAGTTACACTCTATGATGATCACATTCCGGTGCCCCCGGCCTTTATCATCACCACAGAGGTCTTTCGTTGTCGCGAGGTGATCTATGGCCTGGCCAAGGCCCGGGATGAGTTCATGCGGCGCATCCGGGCGGCTCTCGATGAGATTGAACAGCAGACCGGGCAGATCTTTGGCTCCTCCGATCGACCGCTGCTCTTATCCGTCCGCAGCGGGGCTGCGGTCTCGATGCCTGGAATGATGGCCACGATCCATAATGTGGGCTTGAACGAGGAGATCATTGAGGAGTATGTGCGAGCCCATGGTCAAGGCTATCTGGCTTGGGATAATTATCGGCGTTTTCTCCAGTCCTGGGCCATGACTTCGGGGATGCAGCGGGAAGATTTTCAGGAGTTGATGAACCGGGCCAAGGCTACATACGGGGTAGATCTGAAACGTGAGTTTACCCCTGAACAGATGCGGGAGCTGGCACTCGAGTATCAGCGCCGGGTGCGTCGTCAGGGCCTGGGGATTCCCGATGACCCCTGGCTGCAATTGGTGAACGCAGTGGCCATGGTGCTTGATTCCTGGCAGACGGTGAAGGCGGTGGATTACCGGCGAATCATGGACGTCTCGGATGCCTGGGGAACGGCAGTCATCGTGCAGGCCATGGTCTTTGGCAATCGTGATATTAACGCGGGCTCCGGGGTGTTGTTCACCTCCCATCCTTACCGCAAGGTGCAGCGGGTGGCCTTGTGGGGCGATTATGCCTATGGCGATCAGGGCGAGGATATCGTCTCGGGTCTGGTTGTCAGTTTGCCGATTTCGGAGGAACAGGCTGAGCTGGACGGCCGCTCAGTGGAAGAGAGTCTGGAGCACCGGTTTCCCCTGATCTACGAACGCCTGCTCTCGATCTCCCGGGATCTGGTCTACAACAAACGCTGGGATCCGCAGGAGATTGAATTTACCTTTGAAGGGCCAAATCCCGAGCAGCTCTATTTGCTCCAGACCCGCGACATGATTACCATTAAGAAGAAGGAGCATTTTAACGTCTTTGCCGAGACACCGGAGCTTGAAAATGCGTTCCTTGGCAAGGGGATCGGGGTTTCCGGATCTGCTTTGTCGGGCCGTGCGGTTTTCACCGAGGAGCATATCCTCGAGTTGCGGATCAGCGACCCCAAAACGCCGCTGATCCTGATCCGCCAGGACACGGTGCCCGAGGATATCAAGGTGATTGATATGGCCGAAGGGCTGCTGACCTCCCGTGGCGGTCAGACCTCCCATGCCTCGGTGGTGGCGGTGCGGTTGGAGAAGACCTGTGTGGTCGGCTGCAAGCATCTGAAGGTGTACGAGGCCGCCGGGTATTGTGAGATCGGCAGCCAGGTGATTCGTTTTGGTGATCCGGTATCCATTGATGGCCGAAAAGGTCTGCTCCTTGCCGGGCTCCACCCTATCCATGAGGAGATGCATATCCTGCCCTTGTAAAAAAACCAAGGCTTGTCCAATAAAACAGTCTGTAGAGGCCGGTTAACAGTTCCTATCGGGCTCTTGCTTCGACCAAGACTCCGGAAATTGCAAAGCCAACATATCTAAGGAGGGGGAAATATGCTGTTCAAGGTCTTTCCGGTATGTGAGCTGAATCGTCTCTTTGCCGTCCTGCAGTCAGAGCGGATCGTCGGTCCCGTGAAAAAGGGAGAGGATCAGCATGGACGAATCCTCTATGACTTTGATGTGGTGCGTGATTTTTCCGATCTGCATCTTGATTTCACCCAGACCATTCATTCCGCCAAGAAGTATTTCCTTCCCTATCGAGAGAATCTCTGCACCTTTACCTTTAAGGATGGAGATTGGCAGAAAGAAGTGGACTACGGGGGCTCTGCACCCTTGATTTTCTTCGGACTGCATTCCTGCGATATCAATGCCTTAAATAAGTTAGACAAGGTCCTGTTGGGGGGCCGCTATCCCAATTCTTTTTATGCAAAAAATCGGGCCAAGATGTTCATTGTCGGCCATTCCTGCACACCACAACCTTTCTGCTTCTGCAAATCCATGGGGACGGATTCAGCCATTCATGGTTTTGATCTTTTTCTTACCCGCCTTGATGGGATCTATTTTGCCGAGGTGCTTTCCGCAAGGGCTTTTCATCTCCTCGAAAACATAGACTGCCGTGACCCGGACAGTGAAGAGCATCGTCGCTATCTGGAAGCAATTGCGACCAGGGAGTCGATGTTTGTGGCCCATGTGGACACCTCGGATCTGACAAAAATCCTCGATCTGGAGTTTCAGGCCCCGGTCTGGAAGGAGTGGGGGGAACGTTGCCTTTCCTGCGGCACTTGTGCCCAGGTCTGTCCCACCTGTTACTGTTACGGGGTGGAAGAACACGTCGATATGAATTTTGCCCATGGTCGTAAGGAGAAAATGCTCTATTCCTGTAATCTCCTTGATTTTGCCTCGGTGGCTGGCGGCCATAATTTCCGGCCCGAGAGTCATACCCGCCTAAAGTACCGGTATTATCATAAGCATCGGGGCTTTGTGGAGGCCTTTGAAGAGTCGTTGTGTGTAGGTTGCGGCCGTTGCGGCCAGTCCTGCCTGGCCGGGATTACGGTGCCGGAGGTAATCGCCAGTGTCCGTGCCAGCAAGGAGTGAAATACTATGAAGACTAAACCGGAGAGTATCCAGCCTGGTGCCGGTGAGCAGTTTGAGTATTCCTATAAGGCAGAGATAACCAATGTCTTTCCCTTGACCAGGATGGAGAAGCTTTATCAGATCCAGCTTGTTGATGCAAAAGAACGGGCGGAGTTTATTTTTCAACCGGGTCAGTTTGTCATGCTGGAACTGCCGGGTCTTGGTGAGGCTCCTTTTTCGATCTCGTCGTCGCCATTGAGGCGTGGAGATCTGGAGTTGTGCATCCGGGCGGTGGGCAACATGACCAGGTTTCTTGACCGGGTGGGCCGGGGCGCCATGGTCGGGATCAGCGGTCCTTTCGGGACCCACTTTCCGGTGGAGAAGATGGAGGGTGAGGATATCCTGCTGATTGCCGGTGGGCTTGGCATCGCGCCGCTGCGTTCGCCCATCCTGACCATTCTTGAACAGCGCAGCCGGTATGGCCGGGTGGACATCATCTATGGGGCGCGCCGGCCCTCGGAGCTGTTGTTTGGCTATGAGTATGCCATGTGGCGGCGGTTTGATGTGGGGCTTGAGATCATTGTTGACCATGAAGAGCCGGGCTGGCAAGGCCCGGTGGGGCTGATCACCGAAATTTTGAGGGCGCGGATCGGAGCGGGAAGCGCTGATGCCTTGCGGCAGCGCACCAGCGCCATCGTCTGCGGTCCGCCGGTGATGTTTCGCTTTGTCTGTGATCTGCTGGTACAGGCAGGGGTGCCGGTGGAAAAGATCTTTGTCTCGCTGGAGCGCCGCATGCACTGTGGGCGGGGGAAGTGCTGCCGCTGTAATATCGGCTCCACCTACACCTGCCTTGAAGGCCCGGTCTTTGATTACTGGTCGGTGCTTAATCTGAAGGAGGCCATATAATGAAAGAGGGTAAAACCTTTCTCGGGGTTCCGGTGGCCAGGCCGAGGGTGGCGTTTTTTGAGCTGAGTTCCTGCGAGGGCTGCCAGTTGCAGCTCCTCAACAACGAGTCGACGTTACTTGATTTTCTGTCACTTATGGAAATCGTCCGTTTCCGGGAAGGGATGAAGGAGGCGAGCGACGACTACGAGATCGCCTTTGTCGAGGGCTCCGTTACCCGCAAAGATGAGGAGGAGCGACTGAAGGTCATCCGCAAACAGGCGAAGGTGGTGGTGGCCCTGGGCAGCTGCGCCTGTTTCGGCGGGGTCAACCAGTTGAAAAATCGCTTTCATGATCTTGCGTGGGTGACAAAAGAGGTCTATGGCTCATTTCCCATCGACACCCAGGAGGTCAAACCCATTTCCGCCATTATTGAGGTGGATCTGGAGATCTATGGTTGTCCGGTCAAGAAGGAGGAGGTGGAGCGTATTGTTACCCTGCTGGTTCTGGGTGAAGAGATCCAACATCCTCAATATCCGGTGTGCATGGAGTGTAAGGCCAGGGAAAATATCTGTCTCTTTGATCTTGGCGAGCCCTGTCTGGGACCGGTGACCCGGGGCGGTTGTGATGCCTGGTGCCCATCGAATCGCATGGGCTGCTGGGGCTGCCGGGGGCCGGTACCCGAGGCCAATCTTGACCAGTTGCGGATCATCATGGCGGAACGGGGGATTTCCCGGGAGCAGATGCTGGATCGGCTCGAATGTTTTGGCGGCTTTGCCGGGTATCTCGCCTCTCAGGACGGGATATTCGGCAAAAAAGATACAAAGGAGGAATGACGATGAAGCTCTCCTGTGACATTGACATTCGGCATCTGACCAGGGTCGAAGGGCATGGCAACATCCGCATTGTCATCGAAAATGGGCAGGTCCGTGAAGCGGCTTGGGAGGTGGTGGAGACGCCGCGATTTTTTGAGGCCATCCTGGTGGGCAAGAAGTATGAAAACGCCCCCTATCTTTGCGGCCGGATCTGTGGAATCTGCTCCATTGCCCACACCCTAACGGCTATCCGGGCCGTGGAGAACGGTTTTGGGATGACGCCCAGTCTCCAGACCCGACGTTTGCGCCTTCTGCTCAAGCATATGGAGACCCTGCAAAGTCATATCCTTCATATCTTTTTTCTGGCGGCCCCGGACTATCTGGGTGCGGGCAGTATTCTGCCCCTGACCGTCAGCCATCCAAAGGTGGTGCAGCAGGCCCTGCGCCTCAAGCTTCTAGCCAATGACCTCTGTGATGAGGTGGGAGGCCGCAGGCTGCATCCCACCCGCACCGTGGTGGGCGGATTTACCATGCTGCCCGACCGCGATCGGCTGAGACTGTTTCGCCGGCGCCTGGAATCTGCCCTGATTGACCTTGATGCCGGCGTCGATCTCTTTGCAGGCTTTTCCATTCCTGATTTCCAGCGCGAGACCGAGTTTGTCTCTCTGCAGGGCGAGGGGGATTATCCCTTTGTCGGCGGAAATCTGGTCTCATCCGATGGCGTGTTGAAGGCGGAGGAGGATTATGCGGGGATGAGTAATGAGTACATGGCGGATTACTCCACCTCGAAGCTGAGTCGTCTGTCCCGCAAATCCCTGGCGGTGGGGGCTCTGGCCCGGATCAATAATAATTTCTCAGGCTTGCTGCCTGAGGTCAGGGCCATTGCCGATGGGTTGGGACTGGTTCCGGTGATTCAGAACCCCTTTATGAATGTGGTGGCCCAGTTGGTGGAATGCGTGCAGGTAGTGCGTGAGTCCATGCAGTTGATCGATGAGCTGCTGGCCGTCCCCTGGCAGGAATGCCGTCAGCCGGTGGAGCCCAGGGAAGGAGTCGGGGTCGGGGCAGTGGAGGCTCCTCGAGGGATTTTGTACCACTGTTTTCATTTCGATGTGGCAGGCAGGATCGTCAAGGCCGACTGCGTGATCCCCACCAGTCAGAATCATGCCAATATCCGTTATGATATTGAAGCGCTGGCCCAATTTTGTGCCGCTCAAGGCAAAAGCGATAAGGAGATTGAGCTACTGGCGGAGATGCTGGTGCGCGCCTATGATCCCTGTATCTCCTGTTCCGTGCACTGAAGAAAACGGGACTTCGCTAAGATTAGGGGGACATGGAGGAAGAAGGTTCTTGGTGAAGAGCTTTTAACCGGGATAGCGGGGAGATCTTCAGATTTGATGGAGTGTAGCAGGGCTCGCTTGCCGTGATTTTTGATTCAGGGTTTACGTCCGGCCTTAAGATGTGGTTTTTTGTAAAAAGGTGCGGAGAAGGGAAGTTTTTTTACAAAAAAAAACGAGGAAAAGAGACTGCTTTGCAGTTTCTTTTCCTCGTTTAAAGGACTTACCAAAAATACAGGAGCTATATTATACGCAACCGGTTGGTTTTGGCAGGCCAGCCATTTTACAGGCTCCTTTACCAGGACCGGAGGGGAACAGCTCATAGATTCTTTTCAGAGGAAAACCAGTGGTCTTGGAGAGAATACGAACCATTGGGGCAATACCGTTTTTCTTGTAGTATTCCTGAAGTGCGTCAATAACCTTCTTGTGCTCATCAGTCATTTCGGAGATACCCTCAACTCCTTTGACATAATCAACCCAGTTGTCATTGAATTCTTTGGCGTTGAGCAGGAATCCGTCTTCGTCCACTTCAAAACTGGAACCGTTGTGTTCTAATGTAGGCATGTTACCCTCCTTAAAAAAAATATTGTTAATGGGTTATCGCTGTTTCTTAAACAAAAAATGATTATATATTTAATACGATTTTGGCTTAATACTATAGGCTATTTGGTTTGTCAAGTGAATGGAGAGTCATTTTTTTTGTTATTTTTGCTGAGAAAAGAGGATTGTCCGGAATCGCTGACAGGGCCTCTTCTATGTGTCTGCAGAACAGGTCGCTGACAGCTGGCAACATGCCAATCCCCTGTTCCATGATTTCCACCTGGATATCTGCCCTCGCCAGTTGGTTCAGCCAGGAGTTGTCGCTGTCTGCGGCCAGATCGCGGTGGAAATGCATCCCTGCCACCAGTAGAAGAGGGACGATGCACACCTTTTTGTGGCCGGCAGCCTTGATATCGGCAATGACCTCGGAGCGTGACGGACATCCCTCTTCAATGACGCCGATGAAGACTCTGGGGCCAAAGTGGAGGCGGAGAAAATACTGGAGGGCCGGGTAAGCGCACCAGGCAGGATGATCGGTGCCATGTCCCGCGAGGAGTACGGCCTGATGGGGGTGGGCGTCGATCAGGGGCGCAAGCCCGTTGCACAGGGCTGTGAAATCAGCAGGCGAGCTGAGAAGCGGCAGGCCGATGGAGGTGCGGATGGGGCTTTTGTCTGCCTCTGCCACCAGGCGGATAAATTCGTGGCCGCCAATCAGGTGGAGTGATTGGACGACGGCCCATGGATGGTGTTGACGGTACAGGGCCTCCAGGATTTCCCGGGGGCTGGCGGTGGGATATTGCTCCCCTCCCTTGTTCTCCTTGATTATGCGCGATGAAAGGGCGCATATGACCTCATGCCCTGGGAAATGCGCCTGAATTCTGGTGCCCAGATGCTCATAGGTGTCTCTGGCTTTGGCGTTAGTGCCGAAAGCCACAATGACTATGGGCACGGGGGGCATGGGGTTGAGACTGGAAACTATCATGGGGCATGTTTCGTAGATCGGTGTGGGGCAACGGGGGGGACTTGCATTGGGTACTCTCTCTTCATCGGGTATCTCCCGCAGTGCAGGAGTTGAGGAAGAGCTGAAAATAGTCCAACGCTCCTTCTTTTATTTCATCTCTCTATCGCACTTTATGATGAAAAACGAGAGAAAAATGAATGGAATGTTCCTGTTTCATTGCTTGCTTTTGTCCCAGGTTGCTGGCATGACAGAGGAAATAAGGAAATGGTTCTTTGCTGCGATTTATAAACTTTTTATTCCGTTCCCTTCCCATTCCTGTTACATTCAGCAGGTTTAATCAATAGAGGTTAACCCTCTGGGAATATTTATCAAGACTTTCACCACAGTTATTACAATAATGATTCTACCGAATAATCAGGAGTAATGTTTATGAAAATGGCAGCCTGCGGGCAGGGACTCAATCAAGATAAGGAGCAGGGGCTGGCCGATGTGGTCGCCTGTAATTCAGGGATTTGTTTTATTGACGGCACCGAAGGGCGGTTGATCTATCGGGGCTACGATGCCCTCGATCTGGCCCGCAACTCAACATTTGAGGAGGTTGCCTATCTCCTCTGGTATGGCAGGTTGCCCGGACTGACCGAATTCCAGGCCTTTCTGGACGGTTTTACCGGCGGCATGATGCTGCCGGTGGAAACCATTATGATACTGCGGATGTTTCCGCGCGCTGCTTCCTCCATGGAGGTTTTGCGCACTGCCGTTTCCTCCCTTGGGCATTGGGATCCAGACACCGGCAATATGCGGCTTGATGCTTCCTTGCGGAAGGCCCAGCGCCTGACGGAACGTATTCCACTGATTATTGCTGCTCATCAGCGCTTAAAAGATGGATTTGAGCCCATTGCCCCTATTTCCAATCATGGCATAGCCTATAATTTTCTTTATACCCTGCAGGGGAAAGAGCCTGATGGCGAGATTGTCCGGGCCCTTGACGTTGCCCTTATTCTTCATGCCGATCATGAGTTGAACGCCTCAACCTTTGCGGCTCGGGTGACTGCCGCCACCATGTCGGACATCTATTCGGCCATGACCAGTGCCATCGGTGCCCTGAAAGGGCCCTTGCACGGCGGTGCCAATGCCGATGTGATGGAGATGTTTGAGAGTATCGGAACGGCTGACAAGGCCGAGGCCTGGGTGCTGGAACGCCTGGCGAACAAGGGCAAAATCCCGGGATTCGGGCACCGGGTCTATAAGTGCGAAGACCCCCGAGCCGGTATTCTGCGGGAATACGCCGACCAGATTACCCGCAAGGTCGGTGATACCAGATACTTCGAGATTGCTCAGGTCGTGGAAAAGACCATGCTGGCTAATTCCAAGGTCTTTCCCAATGTTGATTTCTACTCCGGAACGCTCTATCGGGCCATGGGCATTCCCACCGAGCTGTTCACTCCCATTTTTGCCATGAGCCGGGCGGTGGGCTGGTCCGCCCATATCCTCGAACAGTGGCGTAATAACCGTCTGATTCGGCCCAGTGCCAATTACGTCGGACCGTGTCTGCAGGAATTTACCCCCATTGAGACCAGAACCCCTTAGGAGCCTTTACGAAATAACGTGGTCATTTATATTGATTTCGTTACGGCTCTTTATGCCGCTTCAGTCAACTCATTGGCCATGTTATTTTTTACAGCGGCTTAGGGTGGTGTGGTCGGTTCCTGTGTCTAAGTGATTCTGTTGCCTGCCATGGTTTATGCCATGGCAGGCGGATTTGGCCGCTGTTTCGTCTTTTCAAATTCACCAGGACGAGGTGTCCAATGAGTGAAATTCTACTGCATCCCCCCAAACGTCTGTATCGAGCCGCCAGATTCGCCTCTCGCCCACAATCCCATAGCTTAAACATGATTGGCTTTGGTTTTGACGGTACGGCCTGTTTTCGCAAAGGGACGGCCATCGCTCCGGATGCCATCCGTCTGGTGGCCTCGGATATCGAGAGTTATTCGCCCTATCTCGATCTTGATCTGGAGGAGGTCGCGCCCTTTTATGATCTGGGCAACCTCATTGTCCAGCAGAGCGGCGATGCCCATCAGGATTATCTGGCCGCCCATGCGCGCATTGAAAGGCTCACGGAATCCCGTGATTTTGCCGCAGACGGGATTCAATTTCTGACCCTCGGCGGGGAGCATTCCATCTCCTACTCCTTTATCGCCAAATATCTTCAGGCCTATCCCGATCTTGTTCTCCTCCATCTTGACGCCCATGCTGATCTGCGCGAGGAATATCAGGGCTACCATTATTCCCACGCCTCGATCATCAGAAGGTGCCTGGATCATTTCGGCCCCGGCCATCAACTGTTCCAGTTCGGGATTCGTTCGGGCACCAGGGAGGAATACGCCTGGATGCGGGCAAACAAGACCCTGGCGCCCAATCTTGATGCCTTTGTCGCCTTTATTGATGGGCTGCCCGCAAGCCGCCCCATTTATCTCACCCTTGACCTCGATTACTTTGATCCGGCCTTTATGCCCGGAACCGGGACGCCGGAGCCGGGCGGGCAGGATTTCTTCTCCTTTGTCCGGATTGTCCAGGCCCTACGCAGCAAAAAGATGGTGGCCGCCGATGTGGTGGAGCTGTCGCCGCCGGTGGATGCCAGTGGCAACAGTGATGTTTTTGCCACCAAGGTGGTCAGGGAGCTGATCCTTGCCTTTCACCGGGAGGAGCACCATGAACACTGACCCAGAGGGGATCGCCGAGGAAAATCGCGAGCGTTATCATGTCCGCGATTGGGGCAACGGCTATTTTTCCGTCAACAGCAAGGGGCACCTCTGTGTTCTTCCGGAAAAGCGGGAAGATGGGCCTACCATCGATTTTCTTGAGGTGATCGAGGAGATCAAGAACCTGAATATTTCCTTTCCCACGGTTATCCGTTTTCACGACATTCTCCGTTCCCAGGTGCGTCTTTTGAATACCACTTTCAGGGCGGCGATTGAAGAGTGTGAATATCAGGGCCAGTTCTTCGGGGTGTACCCAGTGAAGGTCAATCAGATGCGGGAGGTGGTGGAGGAGATCATTGATGCCGGTCAGCCCTTTGATTATGGTCTGGAAGCCGGCTCCAAGCCGGAACTGCTGGCGGCCCTGGCCCATAATGCGAATCGCAATGCCCTGACCGTGCTCAACGGGTACAAGGATGAGGATTATATCCGGCTGGCTCTGCTCGGGCGCAGGTTGGGGCGCAAGATCATTATTGTGGTGGAGAGTTTTTCGGAGATTGCCCTCATTATCAGGGTGGCCAAGGAGCTGGGAGTGGAGCCGATGATCGGCTTTCGGGCCAAGCTGGCCGCCCATGGCAGTGGCCGCTGGGCCGGGGCCAGCGGCGAGAAAGGCAAGTTCGGTTTGAGTTGCGGTGAGCTATTGCGGGCAGTGGACCTTCTTAAGGAACATGGGATGGTCCATTGCATTAAACTTCTACACTTCCATGTGGGCAGCCAGATTCCGGACATCCGCTTTATCAAAGAGGCAATCACCGAGGCGGGCCGCATCTTTGTTGATCTGGTCGCCCTCGGGCTGCCCCTTGAGTATTTTGATGTGGGCGGCGGGCTTGGCATTGATTACGACGGCTCCCGGTCCGCCGGCGAGTCTTCACGCAACTATACGCTTGAAGAATATGCCTTTGATATCATTGACGGTCTTCAGATTATCTGCGATCAAGCCGGCGTTGCCCATCCTCATATTGTCAGTGAGAGCGGCCGGTTTGTAACCGCCCATCATTCCTGCGTGATCACCAATGTGATTGATAACATCCATCAGCTCAGCGAGGTGCCTTGTCCCGGCCGTGAAGCAGGAGAACATAATCTGCTCTCCGCGATGCGGGCATCGGCCGAGGATCTGAATGAGCGCAACTTTCAGGAAATATTCAACGATGTCCAGCAGTGCAAGGATGACGCCATCAGCGCCTTTCGTTTTGGCGTCATCTCCATTTCCGAGCGGGCCAGGATCGAGACCCTGTACTGGAGCACCCTGGCTCGGATTCAGAAAATTGTGGAGGAGCAGCCCTTTGTCCCGGAAGAGCTGCAACGACTTGGTGAGCTTCAGGCCAGTCAATACCTCTGCAATTTTTCCATCTTTCAGTCGGCGGCCGACAGTTGGGCCATCGGCCAGCTTTTGCCCATCATGCCGGTGATGCGACTGGATGAGCGCCCCGATGTGCGTTGTTCTCTGGTGGATATTACCTGTGATTCGGATGGGAAGATTGACCGTTTCATTGCCAAGAGAGGGGTTGAAAAAACACTGCTCCTCCATTCTCTCAAAGCCGATGAGGAGTACTATATCGGGCTGTTTCTCACCGGTGCTTATCAGGATGTGATGGGGGATATGCACAATCTTTTTGGTCGGCTCAACGAGGTGCATATTTACGGCGATGATGATGATCCCAATGATTTCTACATTGAAGAGATGATCAAGGGGTCTTCGGCCCAGCAGGTCTTGACCACCATGCAGTATAATCCGGAGATCATGGCGAGAACGATCAAGAAGGAGATTGATCAGCAGGTGCATCAGGGCTGGATCCAGCCCCGCGAGGGGGTTCGGCTGGTTGATTTTTATGAAAACTGTCTGGCGGATTATACCTATTTGAAATAGTAGCAGGGAGATATCCTGAAGGGAAGCCGTCAGAAAAGGGACTTGTCACCGTTGTGACGCCACTGCGGCAGCCTGGGATTTTCCACCTCTGTCTTTTGTTTTCTTTTCTACCCCTGTGGAAAAGGACGGAATTGTCTTTTGTCATGCTGTCGGGTAAGTTGTTTTATCGTTTTTTAATCAGGAGTTTTCGGCATAAATGGCCGGAAAAGAAAGGCCCTATTTCTTTGTAAGGAGAGGAACGCATGTTTAACAATCTCAGTATCAAATGGAAGATGCTGCTGCTGGTGCTGGTCGGGCCTTTGTTGATTGCCGGCATCTTTGCCTGGCAGCGGGTGAGCGATATCCGCCAGGGAGCTGAGGAGGCTCTGATTTCCAAAAGCACCGGCATTGTTCTTATGGCTGAGGCGACACGCGACCGGATGTCTAAAAAATTACAGATGGGGGTGATCAAGCCCTTTGCCGAGCTGGACTCCTCCCAGATCATGGAGGCGGTGCCGGTGATTATGGCCTTGCAGGTGGCCTCGGACAAGGCCCAGGAGGCTGGCTATACCTTTCGCTCTCCCAAAATGGATCCCCGTAATCCCGCCAATGCCCCCACCGAGCTGGAAAAGCAGGTACTGGCTGAGATGGAAAGTAAGAAGTTGACAGAGAAGATCGTCATTGAAAAGGATCAGATTCGCTATTTCAAGCCCATTTATCTGACCGCCGACTGCCTTTATTGTCACGGTGATCCCAAGGGTACAAAAGATGTGACCGGGGGGATCAAAGAGGGATGGCGAGTGGGTGAGATGCACGGTGCCTTCGAGATAACCAGCTCTCTGGCCGAGACCAACAAGGCGGTTTCGCGGGCACGATTGAGTGTGCTGGCCTGGGTTGTGGGGATTCTTGCCCTGGTTTTTCTGGTCTCCTGGCTGCTCCTTCAGAAAAGTGTGATCAAGCCGCTTTCCAAGGCCAATGCCTTTATGGAAAAGGTCGCAGGCGGTGATCTGACCGGAACGATTGTCGTCGAATCGCGGGATGAAATCGGCCAGATGAGCGAAAATTTGAATCGGATGAGCATGCAGTTGAACACCGTGATCAAAGATATTGCCCAGTCCGGAGCCACCTTGCTGGATTCGTCATCCCAGCTTGGTGCGGTTTCCGATGATTTTTCCATCAAGAGTGAAGATACCGCCGGCCGGACCCATTCGGTGGCGGCAGCGGCAGAGGAGATGAGCGCCAATATGGCCACGGTGGCTGCGGCCACCGAGGAGGCCGCTACTAATATCACCCTGGTGGCATCGGCCACCGAGGAGATGACCTCCAATATCAACGGGATTGTCAAGTCCACCGAAAAGGCGCAGGTTATTACCAGAAATGCGGTGGCTGAGGCCAAGTCGGCCTCTGAAAAGGTGGATGAGCTGGGTGCTGCGGCGGTGGAGATTGGCAAGGTGACAGAGGCGATCACCGAGATCTCCGAACAGACCAATCTGCTTGCGCTCAATGCCACCATTGAGGCTGCGCGGGCCGGAGAAGCCGGTAAGGGTTTTGCGGTGGTGGCCAACGAGATAAAGGCGCTTGCCAAGCAGACAGCGGCAGCCACTGGCGAGATTACCGCCAGGGTTCATTCGATTCAGGGCTCCACTGAGATTACGGTGAAACAGATACAGCAGATCACCCAGGTTATCGGCGAGGTCAATACCATCGTCATGTCTATTTCCACTGCCGTTGAGGAACAGTCTGCCACTACCATTGAGATTGCCGAGAGTATCAGCCAGGCTTCCATCGGGATTCAGGAGGTGACTGAAAATGTCTCCCAGGTCTCGGTTATTGCCGGTGACGTGGCCCGCGATATCGCTGAGGTGAACCAGGCCTCTGCTTCTATTTCTGAAGGGAGTGGCAACGTGAAATCAAAGGCGGATGAATTAAGTCATCTTGCCAAGCAGTTGCAGGAGATGGTCAGCCGTTTTCAGGTGTAGTTTTTTGTAAAAGCAGGCGTAAGGGTGTGGAGTTATTTCCATGGAGGGATATGGAGATAACTCCATCATACGTTTTTGATGAAAGATTTCAAGATGATGTCGGGTGTTTTCGTCTCTTTTCAAGGTGAACCGGGTGGAATGTAAAATGCTGCTGATCAGGTCGAGTGGATGGTTTTGTCTGTTATTGACAGCGCTGATGCTGACGACCGCCCTTTCTGCCCAGGCCGGTGAGAAAATCGTTATTGCCCATCGGGCCGCCTCCGGCTATTTGATGGAGCATAATTTGGCCTCGGTGGCCCTGGCTGTGGGGATGGGCAGTGATTATATCGAGCAGGATCTGGTCATGACCAAAGATGATCAGGTCATCGTTTTGCACGACCCCACCCTTTCCAGAGTAACCAACGTGGCTGAGCTGTTTCCGGGGAGAAACCGGGCGGACGGGCAGTTTTATGCCCTTGATTTTACCCTGGCCGAGATCAAGCGACTGCGTTTGCTGGAGCCCTATTCCAATAGCGGCAATGGTGAAGGACGTTTTCCCGATACCAGTCAAAACCTGCAGTTGAGCATCCCGACCTTCAAAGAAGAGCTGGAGCTTATCCGGGGTCTGGAAAAGACCATGCGCCGCGATATCGGCATCTATCCCGAGATCAAACAGCCTTGGCTGCACCGCAAGGAAGGCAAGGATATTTCTCTGGCGGTCCTCAAAATTCTGCGCGAATATGACTATACAACCAGGGATGAAAAGATCTTTGTGCAGTGTTTCGACCCGCTGGAACTCAAGCGCATTCACGATGAGCTCTTTCCCGCCCTGGGGATGGATTTGAAACTGACGCAGCTCATTGATGACAATAACGGCAATGAGACCAAAACCCTGGAGTGGGGTGAGTGGGTCAACTACAATTATGACTGGATCTTGAGCAAGTCCGGCCTGCGCGCCATATCGGCCTACATCTCCGGCATTGGTCTGGATAAGTCGATGCTTGTTGATGGGGCCGGGAATCTTTTGCGCCCAACCCTGATTGATGATGCCCATCAACTGGGGCTGGTGGTGCATCCCTACACCTTTCGCCGGGAAAAAGAATCGTTGCCTCCTTATGCGGCCAGCTTTGAGGCCTTGCTGGAGTTTTTTTACTTCAAGGTAGGCGTTGATGGCGTCTTTACTGATTACTGCGGCGATGCCGTCCGATTTCTTCATACCAGGCCGACCGCTCCTGCCGCCGTTCCCACGGGCGGAGAAATTCTGCCGTCTCAGCCGGTGGTGGATCCTGAATCACCCAAAGAGCCTCAAGTCCCCCAAACATCACCGACAAGTCCGGCGGCTGCCTCCCAGCCAGGGATGCCTGTTGCTCCGGCGGTCCCAGCCGTCGCGGCACCGCTGCCAACAACCGTTCCCACGCCCCCTGGGTCAGTCGCACCCGCCACCCGTCTGCCGATTGTCATAACTGGCCCGGAGCCTGCCGCCAAACCGGCTCCAGTTACCCCGCCCGCTGAAAGTAAGTACCGATAAAAGCAGGACTCGACGGCAAATATAATGGACGAAATTCTTCCTCCTGTCCCCCTCCCATTACACGTTGGCACGACCGAACTCCACTGGCTGAGCGGCGGTGATTTTCGCCTCGATGGCGGAACGATGTTTGGACCCGTCCCCAAATCACTCTGGCAGAAGCGCTATCCGGCTGCCATCGATAACACCATTCTCCTTGCCAACGACCCACTGCTTATCAGAACTCCGGAATACAACATTCTGGTGGATAGCGGACTTGGCAATAAACTTACCCCAAAGCAGCAGGCCATTTTTGCCTCGACCCAGTGGCGGCTTCTTTCCCAGTTGGCCTTGTTGGGGCTTAAGCGTGAGGACATTGACGTGGTGATTTTGACCCATGCCGATTTTGATCATGCCGGTGGAGTGGTTATGCGAGCCGAGCAGGGTGGTGAGGAGGTTACCTTTCCTGCCGCGGTTCATCTGATGCAGGAGGCGGAATGGCAGGATGTGGCCGCGCCCTGCCGTCGTGCACAGGAAAGTTACTGGCCCGTTAATTTTAACGCCCTCACCAAAAGCGGCAGGATGCAGCTTGTCCAGGGGGACTATCAGGTCTGCCCGGAGGTGCGGATCTGTCATACCGGCGGCCATACCCGTGGCCATCAATTGGTAGAGATTTCCTCCGGCGGCGAATGTGCCGTCCATCTTGGCGATCTTTTCCCCACCCATGCCCATGTCAATCCCCTCTGGGTCATGGCCTATGATAATTTTCCGCTGGAGGTCATTGCCTGTAAGGAGCAGTACTTCAAACAGTACCGGCAGCGGGACGCCTGGTTTACCTTCTATCATGACCCTTTGATCAGGGCGTGCAAACTTGGTGATAATGGTAAAATCACGGAGTGCCGGCCACAGCCGGGTTACCCTTCAGCGGATTCATAACTATTTGATTCAATTTATCAATTTAATATTTACCTTGTTGGCTGTACCACCCCCTCCTCCCCTTCCTGTACTGTCTCGTCGCCGCTTGTGTGCTTGCCCCGTTCCCCTCTTGATTAGAAATGGAAATTATGCCGGTTTGATCGGCAGGCGGATTATGAACGTGGCCCCGTGACCTTCTTTTGACTCAACCTCAAGGGTGCCGCCATGCTTATTGACAATCACGTCGCGGGCAATGGCCAACCCCTGGCCTGTTCCCTTGCCGACTTCCTTGGTGGTGAAAAAAGGATCAAAGATTCTCTCAAGGATCTCCCCTGGAATTCCGCAGCCGGTATCGGTAAGGCGGATCTCCACTTGACTCTCAAGCGACCGGGTGGAAATGGTGATCCGTCCTTTTTCTCCCTTGGGATTTTCTCCCAGCCAGGAGGCAATGGCGTGGGCGGCATTGATCAGCAAGTTGAGAAAGACCTGGCCCATTTCATCGGAAAGGCAGGAGATCTGGGGCAGGTTATCGGCAAGATCGGTCTCCACGTCAGCCACATATTTCCATTCACTGTGGGAGATGGTGAGGGTGGTCTTGATTAGATCGTTGATGGCAAGGGGAGCCTTCTCCTTGCTGCCGGGATGGGAGAACTCTTTCATGGCCCGGACTATGGTTGAAATTCGGTGCACTCCGTCTTTCGACTGGCTGATAGCCAGGGGCAGTTCCTGGGCCAGATATTCCCAGTCGGTGTTTTCCTGGATCTCGTCCACCTCCTGCAGCAGTTCAGCGGTGACCGTATGATCTTTTTCGGCAGTTAGCAGACGCTGATAGGCGGTCATCAGTGTGGCCAATTCTTTGAAGCCATCCTCGAGAAAATCTATATTGGTTCCGATATATTGGGTGGGGGTGTTGATCTCATGGGCAATGCCGGCGGCCAGTTGTCCCACAGATTCCAACTTCTGGGTGTGCAGGAGTTGTGATTGCAGCTTTTCCCTCTCTTTTGCCTCAGTCAGGCGTTGGGTAATATCCCGGACAATGGCGACAAAGCGCCCTGTGTCCCCTGTTGGCTGGACGTATTGGAGAAAAATCTCCACGGGAAACCGGTTCCCGTTCTTCGCCTGATGGATTGTGGTGAAGGTCAGGGATTTCCTGGTTCCATCCAGCAGCGGTTTGATCAGGGTGCGAAAGGAGTCTTCGGTAAATTCCGGCTTCAGGTCTATGGGTGTCATTGTAAAGAGTTCTTCCATGGTGTAGCCAATCTGCTGGATTCCGCCCTGGTTGATATAGATAAAACGCAGGGAATCAGGCAGGAACATAAAAACACAATCCATGATCTGATCCAGGGTTACCTTGAATTCGTTAAGATTTTTTTCAATGCGGGAGCGCTGGGCAAGTTCATGGTCAAGGACGGTCATGGTCATTCGCAGGCGGCGATTCAGCGCAATAAAATAGAGGCTTCCTCCACAGATCAACACCAGAAGAAGAAGGGCTCCTGAAAACCAGGGCCAGTAGCCATGGAGTAATTGTTGGAAAGTCATTTCTTCTTCCACATCATAGGGGTCGAACTTGATTTTTTTCAGGCAATCATGCACCGATTGATAATCCAGGGGGATGGTCCAGCCCATCATGTTGGCGACCCTGGCGGCCTTGTCCGTGGGCTGGAGCTGGAGCAGGGCGACGACCACGTCCCGGGCCAGTTCTTCATCGGTGTGACTTAGTTTGGCAAAGGGCCATTCCGGATAGAGAACGGTTGTGTGCATAAGATTGAAATCAGAGGATGTCCCGATTTTGTCATCCAGTACCCGGAACTGGTGGAGGGTGATCTTGCCTTCCATGGCCATCTGCTCCAGAGTGCTGGTTCGCACCGTCCCCGCATCGACGGTCTTGTTCAACACAGCCATGACCACTGCGTCGTGGGTGCCGCCAGTGGTGAAACTCTTGAAATCCCGGTCAGGTTCAATACCATGATCGAGCAGATGCCGCCAGGCCATGTGCCAGCCCCCGAATGACTTGTTGTCCACCGCCATAAATCGTTGCCCTTTCAGGTCGTTAATCGACTGGATGTCGTCCCGGTCGCTGCGGCAAAAAAGAACCCCTCCGAACTTGGTCAGACCCATACCCAGGGTGTCGGTCTTCATGGTGGCGATGCGGGTATTGCCGAAATGGGCCTCAAGGCTGACATACATGGAGGAGTTGGTGATGGTGAAATGAACCTGTTTTTTCTCCACGGCCCTGCCAATCTCATCAAAATCCAAGGGGACAATGGTGAAGGTGTGGCCCGGGATTTTCCTGGTCAGATACTGCGCGGTGGCGTTCCATTGATCGAGACATATTTCTTTTCCGCGCAGGGCCAGGACGCCGATTCTGATTTCGGTCGGTTCATCGGGGAGCTCTGTTTCAGCTGGAGAGGAAAGGGGAAGAAATAGAGAAAGAAAGAGTAGGGCAAGGAAAAATCTGCGACGAGTGAAGATCGAGAGAGGTTGCTTCTTCATAATTACCTGCATGGGTTGAATGAATGCGGCGGTCCTGAAAAAAACTCAGGACAGTATACCCGTTTTGTTTTTCTTCGGCAAAAAAGCAGAGAGAATGACGGCGATTCCCGCCATGGCGGCAGCCAGAAGAAAGCTGCCGGAGAAGCTTCCGCTCATCTCCGCCAGGATCCCAGCGAGAAAGGGACCGATAATCTGACCAAGACCAAAGATGAAGGTGACGAACCCAAAAATAGTTGCCACCCGTTCAGCCCCGGCGTAGTCTCCCACCAGGGCCGCCATGATGGAGGGTACGCTCCAGACTACTATGCCGTAGCAGCCGATGGAGAGATAGAGAAAAAAGGGTGGAAGGTCGAGGGCGATGAGAAGGTAGGCCAGGGCCTGGATGGAAAAAACCAGCATGAGTGCCGGGCTGCGGCCAAAACGGTCGGAAAGACCTCCAAAGACCGGGCCGGAGACAAGGCTGAGCAGGCCCACCCAGGACCAGAAGTTGCCGGCCACGGCCTCGCTGAGCCCTTTCTCTGTTACCAGGGTGGTGACAATAAAGGTCGCGTAGATCACATAGGTGAAACCGAAGAGAAAATAGATGGCGGCGCAGTGCAGGAATATCCTGGAGCGCCGTCCGTGGTTCGGCTGGCCGAGAAGATTATGTGCTTTGCCTGCCTGCAATTCCGTCATGCCCACCGGAAGGAGGCCTAGCTCCTGCGGATTGTTTCTGAGGACGAGGGCGCAGATGCCTGCCACAATAAGGACAAGGATTCCGAGGACCAGCCAGCTTGTGCGCCAGCCGTGTTCCTGGATGTTGTTGAGGTAGGGAATCAGTTTGCCGGAGAGGATAATCGCAAAGCCGCTGCCGATGGCCACAAATCCGGCCGCCCGTCCCCGTTTACTGCTGGCAAACCAGGAGGAGATCAGAGACACCATCGGCACATTGGAGAGGCCGCTGCCGATGCCCGTCAGGAGATAGAGGGCAAGGATCAGGGGCAGGCTTTTGGCCTGACTGATGAGGAGCATGGAGAGCCCGATGCCGACGAGAGCCATGCTGATCAGCCTGCGGGCGCCAAAACACCTGCTCAGTCTGCCGCAGAGCAGCACCGCCAGCAGATAGCCGATAAAGTTGAGGGTGCCGATCAGCCCCATCTGGCTATAGGAGAGGTGCAGATCCCGTCCCATGGATGGCAGCAGCACCCCTAGAGAAAATCGGCCCAGACCCAGACTGGCAAAGAGGCAGAGGGTGCCGGTGACCATGATGAACCAGCCGTAATGGATGGCGGCCCGGTCGTTGCGGGAGATTTTGTCGGGGCTCATTGCTTGATAGGTCTTTCTTTTCCTGGGCTGGCAGGGTTGAGGAAAGGGAGGTCGGGGCCGCAGTATGAAGCGGTTCGCTTTCTCAAGATGATAGCAGATTCTCCCCCTTTCTCCACCTCTTTTTCTTCCATAAAATTCCGATGCTTCCCATGCAAGTCAGTTGACACCTCCTTCTTGTTGCGGGTATTGTGACTTAACTTATTCATCAGGGAGACAGCGCTATGCGGGCAGTTATTCAACGGGTCAGCCGGGCGACGGTGACGGCCAGGGACGGCCTAATGCCGCTGGAGCCAGGGACGCAGGGCAGGGATGCCCAAGTGCCGCTTGCTCCAGGGATGGAAAAAGAGCGGCTGGTGGGAGCGGTGACGGATGACGGGGAACAGATCGGGGCCATCGGGCCGGGCCTGGTCGTCTTGCTGGGCATCCATCGCGATGATGGGCCGGCGGATGTGGACTGGCTGGTGGACAAGATCGTTCATCTCCGGGTCTTTGCCGATGGGGAGGGAAAGATGAACCGTTCCCTACTCGATACCGGTGGGGCCATGCTCATTGTTTCACAGTTTACTCTCTATGGAGACTGCCGTAAGGGGCGTCGGCCCGGGTATTCCCAGGCGGCCCGGCCCGAGCAGGCGGAGGCCCTGTACGAGGATTTTATCAAGGCCGTGCAGAAACACGGTATTCAGACGGCAACGGGTCGTTTTCAGGCGGACATGGCGGTGCAACTGGTCAATGACGGACCGGTCACCCTGCTCCTGGATTCGGCAAAGATCTTTTAATACTACGGACTCTTGCAACTACTTATGGATTTTATTCCCGGTCACTCCTATTCCTCCTTTACCCTTAAGCGACAGGCGCACATCGCCGAGATCGACGCCGATGTCTATCTTTTTGAGCATGATCTCCTTGGCTGTCCCCTGCTGGCCATCAAAAACAGTGATGCCAACAAGACCTTTGCCGTTGCCTTCAACACCGTTCCCACCGATTCCACCGGCGTGGCCCATATCCTTGAGCATTCGGTGCTCATGGGGTCAAAGAAGTATCCGGTGAGCGATGTCTTCGGCGAAATCAACAAGGGCGGGCTGATGACCTTTCTCAACGCCATGACCGGTTCGGATATCACCTACTATCCCTTCGCCACCCGTAATCTGAAAGAGTATTTCAACATCATGGATGTCTACTGTGATGTGGTTTTTAATCCGCTCCTCAGCCGTTCCACCTTTGAGCAGGAGGGCTGGCATTATCATCAGGATGAGGAGACCGGGGAGCTGGAGTTTCAGGGCGTGGTTTATAACGAGATGAAGGGTGCTTTTTCCGATCCCATTCGACTGCTCTTCCATCATATCTTTGGCGGGCTTATGCCCGGCTCCACCTATGCCCATGAGTCGGGCGGTGACCCGAAAAATATCCCCGATCTCTCCCATGAGGCCTTTTGCGATTTCCATAAGGGCCATTATCATCCCTCCAACAGCACCTTTTTTGTCTATGGGGATGCGCCCCTGGCCGAAGAGCTGAGCTATCTCCAGGAACATTTCCTCAGTCGTTTCCAGGAACGTGAAGAGCGGGCGGAGATTGAAGAAGGGCTTGATGTTGAGCAGATTACCTTTATTGAAGACTGCTACGGGGTGGAGGGCGAGGATAACGGCACCGCAACCATGGGCAAGA
Source organism: Desulfobulbaceae bacterium (assembly GCA_009773475.1). Lineage (GTDB taxonomy): Bacteria > Desulfobacterota > Desulfobulbia > Desulfobulbales > Desulfocapsaceae > UBA2270. The sequence goes on from WSXV01000002.1 coordinate 314,244, forward strand.
CCTTTCTGGCCGTGGGCCAGAAGGTCTCAACGGTGCTCAATCGGCAGGAGAACGCCGCTTTTCAGGTTATTGCCGGAATTCTCTATAACTCCGATGCCTCGCCCCTGAAAAACCGGATCGTCTCCAGCGGTCTGGGCAAGGACTTCGGCGGGCTCTATCTGTGCACCTCAAGTTTCAAAACCTTTATGATCACCTATCTGGTGGGCAGTGATGCGGACAAGCGGGATGCCTTCCTTGCCCTCTATAACGAAACCCTGCGCGAGATGATCAGTCAGGGGCTGGATCGCGAGCTGCTGCTTTCGGAACTGAACAAGTATGAATTTTCGGTGCGGGAAGAGGCCAGTCGGGCGCAGCGGGGGCTGGATCTGTTCGGCAAGGTCATGCCGGCCTTCAAGTATGGCACCGATCCCTTCGAGACCCTGGAGATTGAAGAGCTGTTCCGGGTCATTCGTCACAAGGCTTTAGAAGAGGGATATTTTGAGGAGCTGATTAAAAAGTATCTTCTGGAAAACAAGGCCACCGTGGTGGTGACCTTGATCCCTGATCCTGACAAGCCGGCACGCACCCAGGCAGAAGAGAAGGCCAGGCTGGCGGGATATGCGGCCACTTTAAGTATTGATCAGCGTCATCAGCTGGTTGCCAGAACCGCGGAACTGCAGGCCCAGCAGCAGACAGCCAACAGCCCGGAAACCCTGGCCCTGCTGCCCCATCTCAGCCACTGCGATCTGGAAGCCGATTTGCACTTTCACACGGTGCGACCCACCCGGATGTTTGGCGGCACTGAGGTTCTGGTCAGTGAGTTGCCCACCGAACATATCTCCTATGTGGATATGGGCTTTGACATTGCCTCGGTTCCCACCCGGCTTCTGCCCTGGCTCGATCTTTTTGGCACCATTGTCACCGAGATTGGGACCAAAAAGATGGACTTTATGCATCTGGCCCGCGAGCTGGGCACCTGTACCGGTGATTTCGCGCACTCCTTCAACTCCTACAGCAAGGTCGGTAACGCGGAGTCGGTGCGACCAGTGCTCTGGTTTCGGATGAAGTGTCTGCCGGAATATCAGGAGAGAGCCCTCCATTTGATGGCGGAGATCTTTGCTGAGCTGTCTCTCTCTGATAGAACCCACATCCGTGAGATTGTGCAGCGGGAATTTGCCTGGTCGGAACACAGTGCCCAGAGTGAAGGGTACAGTCTTGCCACCAGCCGTGCCTTTGCCAGGCTCAGTCCGGCCGGCGCCTATAACGAGATGATCTCGGGCGTTAGCTCTTATCGGGCCGAAAAAGAGCTGGAACAGCATTACGGGGAAAAGGAAGAGGAGTTTTTGGCCGCCCTGCAAGAGATGGCCACCCTGATCTTCAACCGGCGGAACCTGATTCTGGCCCTGACCGCTGACCCGGAGGAGATTGAGTCCTTTTCCCGTCATGGCGAGTCTCTGGTGATGGCCTTACCAGACCATCCGGTCAGCCGGGAGATCCTGGTTCTCCCGGAATTCCCGGCGCATGAGGCCCTGATTACCTCAGCCGAGATTGTCTTTGCAGTCCAGGCCGGCCTGCTGCTTCCCAATGGGGCCGGGTACAACGGTCATTTCGAGGTGTTGAAAAATTATCTTTCCCGCGATTATCTGTGGAATACGGTGCGGCAGATGGGCGGGGCCTATGGCTGCTTTATTCAGTTCAGCCATATTACCGGAAACTTGGGGATTGTCAGTTACCGCGACCCCCAGGTGCGCAAGACCTATGACAGCTATGCGGCGATTCCCCAGATTATTTCAGGCTTGCAGCTTTCGGAGAAGGTTCTCGAGCAGCTGGTTATCGGCACCTATGGAAATTTTGACCCATTGCAGAGTTCTGCCGCCAAGGGGGCCACGGCCAGGGATGAATATCTGAGCGGGATCACCGCAGCCATGAAGCAGCAGCGGATCAAGGAAATTATCGCGACGCGGGTTGAGGATATGCAGGCCTTTGCCCCGGCCTTTACCCGGATGCTGGCCACTTCTCACCGGGTCACCATTGGCAATCGTGTCAAGATTGAGAAGGATGCGGATCTGTTTGATCGGATCAGTGAGCTGTAACGCTAACCCCGATGAACGGGATAAGTGCCTTTCGCAGGTTATTTTCTTGTAAAAAAAAACAAGAAAATAACCTGTAAGTCACTAAATCGCATTCAAGACATCACCATTCATCTGCTGCGCTGCGTGGCTTCTTGGTCTTGAATTGACTGCAACTGTAAGGAAAGAATCATGAGTGAAAAACATTTTGACAAGGCGGCGGCGGGCTGGGATCAAAAACAGCGCCGCATTGAGATGGCTGCCAAGATCGCTGGTGCCATCAGCAGCACCCTGCCGTTAACCCAGACAATGAAGGCCATGGAGTACGGCTGCGGCACCGGGTTAGTCGGGCTGGCCTTGGCCCCGCAGCTTGCCTCGCTCACTGCCGTGGACACCTCTGCTGGAATGCTTGAGGTTCTTGCCCGCAAGATTGACGAAGAAAAGATTGCCAACGTCACCCCGCTGCGTCTTGACCTGCTGGATCAACCTTGCACGGACAGGTTCAATTTGATCTTCTCGGCCATGGTTCTGCACCATGTTCAGGAGACCGAAAAAATCCTGGAACGTCTCTGTGCTCTTCTGGTTGAGGGCGGATATCTGGCCGTGGCGGATCTGTGGGAAGAGGATGGCTCATTTCATGATGCAAGCGTGGAAGGAGTCATGCACCACGGGTTTGACCCGGTAGATCTGGCCGCGCGGCTTGGTGGCCTCGGTATGCAAGAGGTGTCGTACACAGAGGTGCACTCCATTATCAAGACCAATGAGGCTGGAGCTGAGCGGGGCTACCCGGTATTTCTCCTCACTGGCAGGAAGGGATAGAACTGGTTGCGCTAACCCCGGCAAACCTGTCATGAATCCCAGGAAAGTGAATCGAAGCTGTGTCGCAGTGTTGACAGACCTCCCCAACATAGGGAAGGCCAGTGCTGAGGATTTAAGACTGATTGGGATCTATGAGCCAGGGCAGCTTGTGGGAAAATGTCCCTTTGAGATGTATGACAAGCTGTGCGAAAAGACAGCAATGCATCATGATCCATGTGTTATTGATGTTTTCATATCTGTTGTTCGTTTTATGGATGGTGAAGAGCCTCGCTCGTGGTGGACGTACACGGAAGAGCGAAAACGTTTGCTCAGACAGAGAAGCAGGAATCTATGAAATCTCTTTTTTGAATCTTCTTTTTGCACCTGTAATTCTTGTTCCATTTTTTATGAATCTCTCATAGGAGACACATATGCTCTATACCTCGGAAGTTCAAAAGATGTGTCCGGTGGCTCAGGGCGCCTGTCACGGACCGGCGCCCATTCCCCAGGAAGGCGGCTGGACGAAGGCGCGTGAGATCAAGGATATCAGCGGCCTCACCCATGGGGTTGGCTGGTGCGCACCACAGCAGGGCGCCTGCAAGCTGACTCTGAATATCAAGGCCGGGATCATTGAAGAGGCCTTGATCGAGACCCTGGGCTGTACCGGGATGACCCATTCTGCAGCCATGGCCTCGGAGATCCTGCCCGGCAAGACCATTCTTGAGGCCTTAAATACCGATCTGGTCTGTGATGCCATTAACACCGCCATGCGTGAGCTGTTTCTGCAGATTGTCTATGGTCGCAGCCAGTCGGCCTTTTCCGAGGGCGGGTTGCCCATTGGCGCCGGTCTGGAGGATCTGGGTAAGGGGTTGCGCTCGGTGTGCGGTACTACTTATGGCACCAGACTCAAGGGGCCCCGTTACCTGGAAGTGACTGAGGGGTATGTGCTGGAACTGGCCCTTGATGGTGACGATGAGATTATCGGGTACAAGTTTGTCCATTTGGGGCGGATGATGGATGCGATTAAAAAGGGAATAGATCCCGGGCAGGCCCTGGCAGATGCCACCGGCACCTATGGCCGCTTTGATGAAGCGGTTAAAACCATTGATCCCCGCAAGGAATAAGGAGAAGGCCGATGGCACTGTTTGAAAGTTACGACCGGCGGATAGAGCAGATCAAACCTGTCCTGGCGAAATATGAGATAGCGAGTCTGGAAGAGGCCAAAGCAATTTGCGACGCCTATGGCGTTGATGTGGCCACCCTGGTGCGCAAGATCCAGCCCATCTGCTTTGACAATGCCTGCTGGGCCTATACCTTGGGCGCGGCCATTGCCATCAGAAAAGGGGAGACAAAGGCGGTGGATATTGCCATCACCCTGGGTGAGGGCTTGCAGGCCTTCTGTATCCCGGGATCGGTGGCGGATTCCCGGCAGGTGGGGATAGGACATGGCAATCTGGCCTCCATGCTGCTACGGGAAGAGACCAAGTGTTTTGCCTTTCTTGCCGGCCATGAATCCTTTGCCGCAGCGGAAGGCGCCATCGGCATTGCCCGATCAGCCAACCGGGTGCGCAAGGAGCCGCTGCGGGTGATCCTGAATGGTCTGGGCAAGGATGCGGCCCAGATTATCTCGCGGATCAACGGCTTCACCCATGTGGAGACCGTCTATGATTATGCTGCAAGTACCCTGACCGTGGTGGAAGAGAAGGCGTATTCCCTGGGGGAACGGGCGGCGGTGCGCTGTTATGGTGCCGATGATGTGCGTGAGGGGGTGGCCATTAATCATCTCGAAGGAGTGGATGTCTCCATTACCGGCAATTCCACCAACCCCACCCGCTTCCAGCATCCGGTGGCCGGTACCTACAAGAAAGAGTGCGTGCAGCTGGGCAGGAGATACTTTTCGGTGGCCTCCGGCGGTGGTACCGGACGCACCCTGCATCCCGATAATATGGCTGCCGGTCCCGCCTCCTACGGGATGACCGACACCATGGGGAGGATGCATTCGGATGCCCAGTTTGCCGGTTCCTCTTCCGTCCCTGCCCATGTGGAGATGATGGGGCTTATCGGCATGGGCAATAATCCCATGGTCGGTGCCTCGGTGGCAGTGGCGGTGGCCCTGGAACAGGCCGCTTGACATGATAAGGCCGGTTGGACTCCTTTATTCCATCTCTAAATCAAAAATGGAATAGAATCCCTGGTATGTCAAAGTACTTGGCTCCGTCGCTGTTTAACGAGCATAAGTCTAAGTCTGGCCAAGGTGTCGGGTCTATGATTTTTTGTCGTTCAGGTTTGGGCCTGTTTTTCCCGGCAGATCTCTGCCAGGGCTTCCTGCTCGAAGGGGTAGTGCTGGTTGCAGAAATGACAGGTGAGGGTGACCGGGAAGGGCCCGTTGGCGCGCATGTCTTCAAGATCTGCCAGTGACAGGTGCAGTAGAAGGAGGCGCATGCGTTCGGCGTCACAGCGACAGCGGTAACGGATGGTTTTTTTCTCCAGCATGAAAGGCAGGAAGGGGGCGAGCTGTTCTTCCAGCCATGGTTCGATCGTGTGGCTTTCTGCCAGGGATTTGCCCAGAGATGGCAGAGTTTGGGCCTGTTGCTCAAGAGTTGCAAAGATGTTTTTATTGGCCCCGGGCATGGCCTGTAACAACAGGCCACCGGCCCCGGCAAGCTTCCCAAGAGGATCAAAAAAAATCGAAAGGTGAACGGCGGTGGGGGTCTGTTCGGAAATCCGATAATAGGTGGCGATTTCAGTCGCGATATTGCCGGATTGTAGGGCGAGGCTGGAACTGAAAGGCTGCCTGCCTTCTTCCATGAAACGGGTTATGGTGAGAAAACCTTCCCCCCACAGGGGCTCGAGAGGGTTCGTTTCTTCAAAGGATGTCAGGGGGGTGGACAGGGGAATTGGAAGCTGTTTGAGATAGCCCCGCACCTCCCCGGTGGCGGTGGCCTCCACCACAAGACCTTTGACCGGCCCAGAGCAGTCAATGCGCAGATTGATCTCATCCTGTCCTTTCAGCGTGGAGGCCATAAGGGCTGTCCCCAGCAGGGCCTGTCCAAGGAGCATCGTTTCCAAGGCGCCCAGGTCATGTCGACTCTGCATCTCCCGAACCAGCGATGTGCCTTCTAAGATGACTCCCCGGACTGTTTTTTCAGCCAGCAAAAAAGAGGAAGCGATGCCGGCTTCAGAGGGTGATTCCATTGTTTAGCCGGGGAACGTTCTCTATGAATGTGGATCCCAGGAGTATTGTGCCCTGGGATTGACAGAAGCCTATGATGTGGCGCTGCAGGTGTATGGGTTCACCGTCATGATCGGGCAGGGGGCGGCCTTGACCACTTTGTCGGCAATGCTTCCGAACATAACCTTTTCCAGACCCTTATACCCATGGGTACCCATGACGATCAGATTCCCTTGCGCCTGGACGGCGTATTCTATAATCTTCTCAGCGACATCCCCCATCAAAATTTTAGAGTGCAGGGCGGTGACCCCCATGGCCTTGAAAGCCATTTCGTTCTCCTGGATAAATGTGTCCATCCGTTCCTCGGCACTGGTAAATAATTCCTGTACCAGATCCGGGGCGTTCATCTGGGGAACAAAGAATCCGGAGTAATCGGCAAAATCCTGAACCACAAAAATCAAATTCAGCGCGGCCTTGAAGGTTCCGGCGACATAAGCGGCGGACTCAGCAATTAACTGGGCATTTTCAGAAAAATCAATGGGGGTAATCACTTGTTTGATATCAACGATTCTTTTCATAGCTCACCTTTCAACGGTCAAGGATTGATTTGTGGTACATCTGCATCATCTGCTTCCTTAATAAAATATTCGCACAATTTGCTGCTGGATGCAACCCCTTAGGGGGGTGGTTCAAAGAAACAGGGCGCCAACGCAGGGGATTATCTGACTTGGCATTTTTTAAGTTTTGAGTCAATCTCCCGCTGCATCCTTTTCCTTCAGCTCAGGAAGAATGGCGGCTTCATTTTTTTCAGGAACGGGCTCTTTGATATCCCCCCCTGCCGACGGTACGTCTTCCAGATGCTGTATTGCCGTTTCCGGGGGTAGAAACTGGGTCACGTTTGCTGTCTGCGTCAGCGCAGAATAAGGGCCGGATATTCTGTAAGGGACAACTGCCAAAGCGCTGGCGCTGGATTCGCCTGCGTCACTTTTCTTGTCCAGGGTGGCCGTCGTTTCAAGGGGAAGTGAGACGTTGAGCATAAAGTCGACTTGCCGGGCGGGCAGGTCGACAGTACCACCACCGTGTATCTGCATGGTGTCTGAGCTCACGGTGAGATCGTCATTGGAGAGGATGCCCTCTTTTATCAGGGCGGTGCCGGTCAGATGGGTAAATTCAGTGCCCTTGTCATCTGGAGTGGTCTTTGCTGACGGATCTTGGAGGGGTGCTATTGCCGCCGCCAGGGTTGTGTTGATTTGCTGTCTGACCGGGAATGCTTTGAGGTTCCCGTTCAGGATTTCCAGGCGCAGGGTTCCATTCATATGCTGTAAAAGATCATCCCAGCCCAGGCCGCTGGTATTCAGATCAGCATTGAGGAATGCCGTTCCTGCCATGTCCTCTGTGCCGGTCATGTCCTGATAGAGGGGTTTTAGTTTAACCTTGTTGATTCGCGGCTTGAGCTGAATCTGGGGCACATCTCCGGTGACATCCAGCCTTGCTTCAAGTTTTATCGTGCCATCGTACCCATTGGCCGTGAGCGGTGCCAGTTGAATCAACCCGTCTTTGCCGTTGAGTTTTATTTGGAGCTGCGAAAGTGTCGCTCCTCCGACCTTCAGGGTATCGAGTTGCAGATCCAGCTGGAGCAGAAGGTCGTCGAGCAATTGAACGGGAATGTCGGGAGGATTGGTGGCTGATTTTCCGCTATAGTAACGGTCAAGATCCAGCTGGTTTAAATGAATGGCAGCCTCATACGCTGGATTTTTTATATCCTTGATCGTTACGGCCCCGGTCACTGTCGTTGCATCCACCATCATTGTCAGGTCGCTCAGCTCTAGCAGATCCCTGTTCCCTTTGACCAGCATGTTTCCACTCAGCAGGGTAAAGGCGTCTTTGTTTTGGACCAGGGGCAGGGTGGTTTTTATCTGCTTTAGGATCGATTGCGGCGAACACTCAGGGATCTTGAGTGCCATGGAAAATTGAGGGTTGTTGAAATTCTCCAGGGTACCACTGCCTTGCAGGGTGGCATTGTCCTGGCTCAACGAAAAATCTTTGATCGTTACTTTCTGCTCGCGCAGATGAATGTCACTGTTTGTGGTAATGCCGATTTTCATGCCTCGCTTGGGCAGGGATTTTCCTTTGAGCGTTGCGTCCATCCGGAGATCTTCGAGGAGCAGGCGCCGTTCCTGCCAGAACAGGGTGGCATTGCCCTGCATGGTGATCTCCCCGGAACGCGGCAGGGTCGTCTTCTTGCCATGATTATCCAAGGTAAGGTTAAAGTCAGCCTCAATGGGAAAGGGGATATTTTCTCTGAGTCGTCCGGTCTTGATCTGGACATCTTTGAGGAAGACGATGGTATCGGTCTGGCGATTGTCGTAACGCATATTGACATGGGTGAGATGGAGCTTGCCAAAATCAAGCCCATTGACACCGAGGAGGAATCTGGTCAGGGGGGGCGTCCCCTTGGGAATCTGGGTGTCGGTGCGGGGAGAGTCGCTACCTTGGTCGCTGGCTTCCACCTTTTCGCCGGACAATTTGTTGATTCTTTGCCAGTTGTTCCCCCCCTCCTTGTTTTGGAGAAGGTTCAGGGTCACTCCATCGAGCATGATGGAGGCCATGTGCAACCGTTTTTGAAGCAGCAGGGGCAGAATGGATAGCTCAATTTTCGTCAGTTCGCTGGCGATGCAGGTGCTGTTTGTAAAAAGCGTATTACCGGCCAGACGCACTTTGTTGAGGGTACAGGTAGCATTGAGCCATGGGGAGGTCTGGACCTGGATATCCCCGGCGATCTCCAGTTGCTTTCCTGTCTTTTCTTTGACCAGCTCAATGAGCTGGTCTTTATAATCATTGGGGTTGAAAAAGACTGGAATGGCCAATATCAAAACGTAAATGGATACGCAAAGAATAAAGAAAAGGCCTACAATCCATCGCACAAAGGTGATCATGTTTTTTCTCTGTGAATTTGAGTTGTGTCTATCAGATACGTTGGCGGCAGTTAATGTGAAATAAACACTACTTTATTGCATATAGTACGATCCGGGTCAGGCACGCCCGATGTCGCCTGCTCCTATAAGGGATGAAGAGCGACCGGCTCCTTATACCGCCTCTGATACCCAGAGGGCAATAGGATTTCACAGGCGTAAGGCAGATACTTTTCAAGGGCTCTGGCGAAGTATTTGCAGAAATTCCGGTTCGGTCAAGATGATCTTGTCAAGCTCCCTTGCTTTTTTTAACTTGGAACCGGCCTTTTCTCCGGCCACCAGATGGGTCATTTTCTGGGTGACGGTGGTAGCAATCTGACCTCCCTGATCTTTCACCAGTTTTTTAGCCTCGGTACGGGAAAGGCTGGTCAGGGTGCCGGTGAAGAGGAAGACCAGGCCGCTCAAGGGCTGATCATCCATCGGGGTGGGGCGCACTGATTCCGGGACGACCCCGGCCTGGTGCAGTCGTTCAAACATTGCCCTGACGTCGGGATCGCTGAAATACTCGGTAATGCTGCCGGCGGCCTGGTCACCAATACCGTCTATTTCGAGCAAGGCCTCCATGGTTGCCTGCATGAGATCGTCAAGGGATGGGAATCGCTGTTCCAGCAGGGATGCGGTTATCTCACCAACAAAGCGAATCCCGATGGCCGCCAGGAATTTACCAAAGGGGGGATGTTTTGCGGCCTCAATGGCAGCAATGACATTGTCGGCAGATTTTGCTCCCCAGCCTGGCAGGCCAGCCAGCTGGCTCTGTTGCAGGGTAAAGATATCAGGGATGTCGCGTACCAGACTCAAGTCAAAGAGCTGTTCCATGCTTTTTTTGCCCAGCCCCTCAATGTCTAGTCCTGCCCGGGAACAAAAATGAATCAGGGCACGCAATCGTTGGGCCGGGCAGTGCGGGTTGACACAGCGGGTTACCGCCTCTCCTGCCTCCTTGAGCAGGGCATGACCGCACACCGGACAATGGGTGGGCATACTGACTGGTTGTTCGCGGCCATTTCGGTGCTCGATAATGGCCTTGACCACCTCGGGGATAACGTCGCCGGCCCTCTGAATAAGCACTGTGTCGCCTATGCGCAGATCTTTGCGTTCAAATTCATCACGGTTATGGAGGGTGGCCCGGCTGACAGTGACGCCGCCCACCTCCACGGGTTCAAGCAGAGCCACCGGGGTCACAGCCCCGGTGCGGCCCACCTGGAAATCGACGGAGAGAAGCCGTGTTGTCGCCTGAATGGCCGGGAATTTACAGGCAATGGCCCAGCGCGGCGCCCTGGCCTTGTTGCCGAGGCGATGCTGGAGGGCAAAATTGTTCACCTTGACCACCATGCCGTCAATTTCATAGGCCATCGCCTGACGCTCGGCCGCGAGTTGTTCAAAGCGATTGATGACATCGGTGATGGTCGGGCAGAATCGGGCCAGCTCATTGACCGGCAAGCCCAGATTTTGCAGCCAGGCAAGGAGTTCCTGTTGGCCGGAGCAGGGAGATTGGGCGGGATCGGCAATGCCATAGGCAAGAAATTTCAGCGATCGCTTGGCGGTGATGGCCGGGTCGAGCTGACGCAGAGATCCGGCTGCGGCATTGCGTGGATTGGCGAACAGGGGTTCCCCGTTGTCCAGTCGTTCCTGGTTCAGGGTGATCAGAGCCTGGCGGTCCATAAAGACCTCGCCGCGGATCTCTAAGCGTTGTGCAGCAGAGCTTTGCAAGATACGGGGAATGGAAGGGATGGTCTGGAGCTGGGCAGTGATATCCTCGCCCCTGCTGCCATCACCGCGAGTACTGCCCTGCAGCAGGCGCCCCTGCTCATAGACAAGTTCGACGGCCAAGCCGTCAATCTTCGGTTCTGCCATATAGGAGAGAGTGACAGCCTGGTCGGCAGCGGCGGTCTCCTGGTTGAGAAAACGGTGCAGTCGATCTTCAAAGCTATGGAGATCAGCGGCATTGAAGGCATTTTCCAGGCTGAGCATGGGGACCCGATGGACCACTTGCTCAAATTTTTCCAAGGGGGCACCGCCAGGGCGCTGGCTGGGGGAATCTTTGGAGATCAGCTCGGGATACTCCTCTTCCAGGGCTAAGAGTTCCTGGAAAAGGAGGTCATACTCGCCGTCTGAGATAAGAGGGTTGTCGAGAACGTAGTACCGATGGGAATGCTCCTGCAGAAGAGCGCGCAGCTCCCGGAGCCTTTTCTCTGCATCCATGAGCGTTTATTTTGGCGCCTGAAGCAAGGTTCCGCCTTTGGCGATGTTTTCATGTTCAACTTCATCGATGAAGATAAGGATGGCTTCAGGCGGCTTGGCTGCTTCCCTGGCAATGACCTCGGTGACTCCCTTGCAGATATTTTCTTTCTGCTTCTTGCTCAACTTGCCGGCAACGCGAATGTTTACGTATGGCATTTTGTATCTCCTTTTTAGTTCAAGTTTTGTGGTTTTTTTGTTCCAGCGGGTGCTCCGCGTTTTTCTATTCAGGGCAGATCTGGTGGATATCTCCAGGAATCAGTTCTTCGCTTATCCCCAGCTCATGGGCAAAGAGGAGGACTTCGTCAATGGTGCAGTTGAACACGAAGGCCAAGGAGGGGCAAGCGTTGTTGGGGCCTGGGATGGCGGCAGAACAATCAGCGGTAGGCTCGACCTTGCCACTGCTCTGCCCGGTTTTTTGCAGTAAAAGCAGAAACGCCTCTGCCACTGCATCACGTAAATCGTTGCAGTCTCTCTCCTGCCGCTTACAAAAAGCGGTCAGGCGCTGCCAGTTGAACAGGGCCCGCTTGATCCCGCGATAGACCGGGAGTTTTCGTTGCTCATAGCAAAGATCGCGGAGCAGGATCTCCCGATAGCGGGCAATGGCAGCCTCCTGGAGCGTCTGTATCTCGTCGGTTTCGAGATGCAGGCGTGGCCCATGCGGATCTTCAGTGAGATGGTGCAGGGCCGAGTGAAAGGCAACCTCTGGAAGTTCTCCCGAATGGCGGACAATGAACCATTCTTCCTCCAGCAGTTCCTGTCGCGAAGGATACATCAAAGCTCGACCCTGAGACCAAAGGCGGCCCGGATCATCTCTATCTTGATATTATTCTGATCCCTGCAGTTCTCTTCTTTCAGATAGGTGACGGGATCATGCAAGAGCTTTGAGCTGATGGATAGGGCCATTTTTTCAATAATCTTCTGCTCATCAGGGCTGAGGTGTAGACGGCACAGGGTTCGTTCCAGCTCGCCCTGACAAATGTCATCGGCTTTTTTGCGGAGGGCGGCAATGGTTGGAACCACAGCCAGCCCATCCAGCCAGGCCTGAAATTTCAAGGCCTCTTCATCGACAATCCGGCGGGCTTTGATGGCCTCCTTGTCACGCTCCGATTTGTTGACTTCCACGACATTTTGCAAATCGTCGATGTCGTAGAGATAGACATTGTCCAGATCGTTGAGTCCTGGGTCCAGATCACGGGGCACCGCGATGTCGATAAAAAAGATTGGCTCATTGCGCCGCGCCCGCATGATTGGTTTCATGTCCTGTTTATGGAGGATGATATTGGGCGCTCCGGTGGAGCTGATGACGATATCCGCCTGTTCAAGCTGGGAGAATAATTCCTCCAGGGGGGCTGCGCTGCCATTGAATCGTTTGGCCAGATCCATGGCTCTGGACAGGGTTCTGTTGACCACCACCACCTGGTGCACCCCTTGGCCGACCAGATGCTCAGCGGCAAGTTCCGCCATCTCGCCTGCTCCGATGAGAAGGACATTCTTATCTTCTAAAGTGCCGAAGATCTTTTTGGCCAGTTCCACTGCCGCGTAGCTGATGGAGACGGCAGAGGCGCCTATCTGGGTTTCACTGCGGACCCGTTTGGCTACGGAAAAGGATTTGTGGAGCAGCTTGTTCAGGATCGGCCCGGTGTATTTGGCCTCAGTGGCATGACGATAGGCTTCCTTCAGTTGACCGAGGATCTGGGCCTCTCCCACAATCATTGAATCGAGGCTGGTGGCGACCATGAAAAGATGGTGCACGGCTTCAAGGTTACGGTACGTGTAAAGATACTTCTGACGTTGTTCGGGGGCGACGGAGGTACCGAAAAGCAGTTCCGTGACCCGGTCTTCCACCTGATCATTCTCATGGGCAATCATAAGAATTTCTACCCGGTTACAGGTGGAAAGAAGGTAGCACTCCTTGCACCCGGCGATGTTGTGCAGGGCGTGCAAAGGCTCTGCGTACCCTTTGCCCAGGGCTAATTGCTCTCGCACGGCCAATGGGGTTGTTTTATGGTTAACCCCGAGGAGCAGGATGGTATCACTGGGCATAGCTATGGATACCTCCGAGCAGAAAGGTCACTCCCCAGAGGGTAAAAAGGACGGAGGCAAACCCGATGATGGCCATAACGGCTGCCCGTTTACCTCGCCAGCCGGCGGAAAATCGCTGATGAATCTGGGCGGCGTAAAGAAACCAGGTGATCAGCGACCAGGTCTCTTTGGGATCCCAGTGCCAGTAAGTTCCCCAGGCCTGACGGGCCCATATGGAGCCGGTGATGATGCCAAGGGTCAGGAGCACAAAACCGATGGCCAGGCAATGGCTGTTGAGTTGATCAAGGGCATCCAAGGAGGGCAGTCGGGTAAAGAAGTAGCCGAATCGTTTGCTTTTCAGCTCGTGTTCCTGCAGGAGATACATGATCCCGCCGCAAAAGGCGAGGGCCAGGAAACCATAGGAGATGACGGCTACTCCGGCATGCACCGGCAGCCATAAGCTTTGCAGGGCCGGTGCCAGCGGATTGATGGAGCGGGGCGCAATACTTGCAACCAGGAGCAGAATACAAACAAAGGCGGTGATGAAGAGGCCGAAGTTCTTGACCGTATATCGCCAGCGGAAGGAAAGGTAGGCCCAGGTCACCGACCAGGCAAAAAAGACGATGGTTTCATGTTGTGAGGTGATGGGTGTATATCCGGCCTCGAAGTAACGAAGGAGAATATAGAGCGTCTGCAATACCCCGGCGGCAAGAAGGGCCTTTCTGGCAAGATGGCGGAGTTTTTCCTGTTGATTGACAAAAAAGACGCCATATACGACCAAGGCCAGGAGACTTGTCCCCAGAACCATATAAAAAAGAAGATGACTTGTTTCATCCATCATGGGTTTTCAGCTTACGGAATAATAAGGGGATGAATATCAGCGGAAGAGAGTAAAATGCAGATAAAGGGTATGACATACACTTACTCCTCTCGCATCTTCTGGATCAAAGAAGCCACATTCATTTCCTGCGGCAGAATTTCAAACAGTTTTTCATGCAGCTGCGCCCACTCTTTTTCCTTGAGAAGATCAAGAACACTGGTTCGGAGGATTTTTTCAAGCAGCAGCTTTTGCTTCTCCTGAGAAGTAGTCTGGCCCACTGTCCGTTGCCGGATCAGGGAAAGCAGTTTCACCAAATAACCATACTCTGGTCCATACTGCAATTCCAGTTCTTTGCGAATGGTGGCGGCTAGGGCCGGACTGCCGCCACCGGTTGAAATTGAGATCAGCAAGTCGCCTTGACGGACAGTGGCGGCAGTTTGAAAGGTGCAGGCCTGGGGATTGTCACCGATATTTACGGGAATTCCCAGTTCCAGGGCCTCTGTATTGATCTGTTCCTGGATCGCCGGACAATCAGTCAAGGCAAAGGCAAGGGTTGCTCCCTGTAAATCACCGTGCTGATAGGGCCGGGGTATCCATTCCAGTTTATGCTTGTCGTAGTGCTGTTGTACTCCGGCTGAGAGCTCCGGGCTGACAACCCGGATTCTTGGAGCGCAGCACAGAAGAGCATTTATCTTGCGCGCTGCAACGGTGCCGGCACCTATGATCACGCAGAGTTTACCACTGATATTCAGATTGATGGGATACAGGGCCATAGCTTTTTTGGGGATCACATCTTTTTGCGGGACAGACGATTGACAATAATGGTGATGGTCTGATCCTGTTTTTTGATCACCTGCTTGGCAATGGTGATGTCAAAATCATTTTTTGCAAGATTTAGAAAAATAGGCAGGCTCCGGCGGGTGGCGTCATGGGCGAGATAGATGAAGCCCTCCGGTTTAAGATATTTCTTGAATACATTGAGCAGGGGGGCAAAGAACTCTTCCCGGAACAGGATCTCTGCTCCTATCAGGTAGTCAAACGGGGCAAGATCGGGTGGATTCAGCCAGTCAAGATGGGCGAAGGTGATATTGTGCAGGCCGGATGCGGCAGCGCTCACCTTTTGAAAGTCCATGATCATTGCTTCATAGTCGGAAATGGTGACGTCAAACCCGGCAGCAGCGGCGGCAAGGCCAGGTGCACCCAGGCCCGCTCCCAGCTCAAGGACGCTTTTTCCCTTGGGGTCGGGTAGTCGGTGCATGACATACGAAAGCACCATGGCCGCTTCCCAGAGTTTCACCCAGAAGGGGAACTCAGAGACATTGGCGAAGGGATCTTTGCCTTCAAGTAATTCCTCTATATCGGCTATTTTCAGAAGGCGCAGGGTATTGTCTCCCACCTTCAGGCGATCAAAGGTGAGTTTGTATTTTGTCTTAATCTTGTTGTAGAGTTCCCGTTCAGGTTCAGGGAAGGTTCGAATATCCATGGTTTAAAGGTTCTGAAAGATGTGGGCATCCCTTGAGAAGGGCTTCAGTGGCTTTTGGTAAAGGCCGTACAAGAAGACTTTCGAGGGAAAAAAAGAGGGGCTGATTGATAAACTTCAATCAGCCCCCTGAAACTAACGTAAGTCCGTGTTAAAAAGTACCACTCACTCTCCTTGGTAACAACGACTAACGAAGTTTTGACGATAGAGTTACGTAGGTAAATGAAATTTCAAAACAGCTTGTAATACAGAGCGTATGTCGATTGGAGCGTGATTAGCAACCTTCAATGGCCTTTTTCTTGGCTGGAGCTACTTTACCATCTTTGATTGTTACCTTGTCACCAACCTTGGCGGCACCCTCAGCCATCATCTCTTTTCCATCTTCGCAGGTTACAGTTACTTTGGTACCATCAACGGCTTTTACTTTTCCGTTACAGGCAAAAGAAGACGTAGCGGCACACACCATGAATGATAAAGCGACAACCACAGACACGATTCCTTTTTTCATTTTTTACTCCTTAAAAGAGGGGTTTTTCTTATCTGGATTTCTCCAGGATTTATATAATTATTGTGTGAAAAATTTACTAATTGCCACGGCGTCTGTCAAATAAAAATCATAGGAAGGTCAATTCATTATTTGATTGATGTCCCGTTCAAGGATTGAGTGAGGAATATAGCCTGGATATTTTTTTACAATATTCCCCTCTTTATTAACCAGAAATGAGGTGGGGATGCCGACGATTCCCCCAAAGTTCTGGGCAGTGCTTTCATCTGCCATTAACACAGGGTAGTTGATGGATCGTTTTGTGACGAGTTTGGCCACCACTGAGGCTCCTTCCTGGTCCACGGACATTGCAATGACCGAAAAATTATCCTTGGAGAAGTGTTGGTGGAGTTCAATCAGGGTTGGGATTTCTTGCATGCAAGGGGGGCACCAGGTTGCAAAGAATGTTATAAGCAGGGTCTTTCCGTTAAAATTCGAACTGTTAACGGCAGCCCCGCTGACGGCATCCGGGAGACTGAAGGAGGGCATTTTGGTTGCGGCGTAGCCTGAGCTTATGGAAAGTAGCAGGAAGGCAGTGGCGATGCAGGCTGCTTTTTTAAGAAAATCGCCAAAAAATTTTTTCATGGACATGACTCCGGAGGTTGTGAAAAACATTAAACGAAAACACCATTACTTGGGGGTACAATAGGGTATTTGTCCAGAAAGTCAATCGGAAAGCATGGGCGAGGGTGATGTCATTCTTGAGCGTACCAAGGTTCTCTTCGTTTTGCCAAGGGAGTGCTTTTAAGATGATGTGGCTAAATAAATTTTATGGTACATTTGCTTTTTTTTCAGGAGCCTTTACCATTGAGTTTCTGAGTTAGGGTCAAGCTCTATGGGAATCTTGACGCTGGGAACTGCTTGAGGGTTTTTTGATGTTGAGAAAATTTCTTTTTCTATCGCAAAACAATACGCGAAAGGCTAAAGATGTAACGTTTTCTTATGTTGTTTTTGTCATTGTAAGGTGGTCTTTTTTTGATGAAAAATAATGGCTGGTTGATCATTTTTTATTCTTTTTAATACAAGGTGCCCCTATGAATATCTTTTCAGGTATGAATCGTTGTTTCAGAACTTTTTCCGGCGCTGTTATCATATGTGCTTTAATCCTGGTCTGTCCCGGTAAAGGGCAGGCTGAGTTAGTTGATCGGGTAGTCGCCGTTGTGAATGATGATGTGATTACGATGTCTGATGTCAATGAGGAGGGGAAGGCATTTTTTCAGAAGATTACGGAGCAGGCCCCAGCCAATGAGCTCTCCGGAGCTCTCAGGCGTGCCAGGGAAGACGTGCTGAACGGACTGATAGATAAAAAATTGATTTCTCAGGAGGCGGCAAAGCAGAAGGTCTCGATCTCGAACGAGGAAGTCGATGCCGCCTTCAAGCAGATGAGTGTCAGCAATCAGATGAGTCCGGAGCAGTTTCGTGATCAATTGAAAAAGGTTGGCATGACCGAGGCGGTATATCGGGAAAATTTGCGGAATCAGATGTTGCAGAGCAAGTTGCTCAACTATGAAGTGCGTTCCAAGATTATCATTACAGACGACATGATCCTTGATTACTATGATACCCACTATACCAATCAGGTCGACCAGGGTGGGTATTATCTGCTGCAGATGGGTTTTGTCGCTAAAAAAGACTCGCAGAGTTCCGGCAAGGTCGATGCGGCCACAAAGCTTGAGGCCAAGAAAAGAGCGGAGCGGGTGCTCAGTCTAGTTGAGAGTGGCCAGGATTTTTCCAGTTTGGCAAAGAAGTTCTCCGAGCTCCCCTCGGCTGCTGATGGAGGGAATATCGGTACATTTCAGGAAGACGAAATGGCCGAGAACATGAGGGCTGCTGTGACTTCCCTGAAGCCTGGGCAGGTCAGTAAGCTTGTGGAAACGCCGGACGGATACCAGTTCTTTAAACTTCTTTCCAGTCAGGAAGGTGGTGTTGTCGTTCAGGCCCCGTATGATTCGGTAAAAGAAGAGATCAAAAAAACGCTTTATGATGAAAAGCTGAAAGCGGAATTTGAGGCCTGGGTCAAAAAAATTAAAGACGCCGCATATATTAAAAAGATGTAACGATCTTCCCCGGCTGTGTATGTCCCCTACGAGTAAAGAGATTGCTGCGATAGTCCTTGATTGTCAAGACCATGGAGAGTCGGATCAGATAGTCACTTTTTTCTGCGAGGGTATCGGGCGGATGATGGGTATCGCCAAGGGGGCGAAACGGAGTCAAAAGCGCTTTGTCAACAAGCTGGAACTGTTTAGCTCCCTGCGTCTTCGCTATACAGAATCCAGAAGAAGTAACCTGGTCTTCATTGTTGAAGCGGAGCTTGTGGATAGCTTCCTCCGGCTCCGCCAGAACACATCTCTGTATATGGCGGCCACGGTCATCCGCGAGCTGACGTTGTCGGCAACCCGTGATCTGGAAGGGGATGAGGGCTTTTTTGCCCTTCTGCAATGGGGGTTACGGACAATGGATGGGCAGCGGCTGCATGCCAGTCGGGACGTCAAGTATCACAAACGGCCACCTTTAAACGGCTGCTCCTGTGCCCTTCCCGGGGCGGCCCCCAAGATAAGCCGCCCGCCCCTGGTGGGCGTTCCTGGACGGCGGCCACTCGTACCCCATTTCAGGAGCGAGGGGCATTCAAGCCTGCCGGTCCAGCTCTCAGTGATGAATATTCTGGCTCTGTTTCAGATAAAATTTTTTGAGCAGATAGGCTACAGGCCCAATCTGGATTCCTGTCTGCGATGTCATCAGCCCTTCAGCGTCGCTCAGGAGTACGGTTTTGACAGCAGAGGAGGGGGGATAGTCTGCGGAAGATGTCAGAAGGAGCAGGGGCAATCTTCGGTGATGCCCCTTTCCAGGGGAACAATCAAAATCCTGGCCTCAGCGCAGGACCAGCCGCTGCATCGTCTCCACTGTCTGCAGCTCTCAGGCTCCGGGCTGCGCGAGGCCCTTTCCCTGTTAACGCATTATGGTCATCATTTGTTGCAGCGAGAGATTTGCTCCTTAAAGCCATTCAGTGATCTTCACTGACAGGAACGTCATAAAAGCTCTGAAGTCCCCTGTAGTTTTGTTATGTTATTCAGATAGTGTAATTCCCCGCTATGTTCGATGATTTCCGTGCCGTCGTTCAATCGCATGACGATGGCCCCATCGCTTTTTATCCCCGTTACGACTGCTTCATATAAAGGCTTCTGCTGAATATCATATCCGTAGAGGACCTTTTTGCCGATGGTGTCGGACAGTTTTTTCCATTGATCAAGCAGGAGATGGCCTGCCTGATTTTCCTGATCCTCCGCCCCGTCCCATTGGTGCAGTTCGCGTTCTTCCTCATGACAGAGCAGCCCGATGTTCCAGGCCAATTTAGCCAGGAACGAAAGGGTGAAGCCCGATAAATCCACCGGGGCATCAAGAATCCGGCTGAGAGAGATGGCATTATCGGTCAGCTCATCGGGGAAAGAGTTGTTGTTGATGTTGATGCCAAAGCCAAGCAGGTGAAAGGCCTCACCGTGGCGGGGGCCGCGAAAGCTTTCCACCAGGAACCCGGCCAGTTTTTGTCCGCGCACCAGGACGTCGTTAACCCAGCGCACATGGGCATCCTGGACGCCAAGACCGCGAACGGCCTCACAACAGGCAATGCCCAAGGCCATAGGCAGCAGGGTTCTGGCGCGGGTGAGAAAGGTGTCGGCCAGGATCATGCTGCCCCAAAGCCCGCCTGGCGGGGCATGCCAGCTGCGGGCAAAGCGTCCTTTCGAGTGAATCAGGGTGTCAGCAAGAATAACCGTCCCGCTGATGACTGATGTCCCTTGCGATTCAGAGTAAGCGATATGGCGGCGGGCATGTTCCATGGTTCGCTCCAGAGAGGAGTGGCATTGGATTGCCGAGCCGACAAAGGCTCCATAACGAAGGATTGTTTCTGGAGGTGGTAACCGGAGGCTCTTTTTGCGTTCTAAGAGCTCACGTGTCCAGAGATATTCCTGGAGAGAGGCTGGATGGAGGAAATTGTTTGCCGTCATGACTGGAGTCTGTTTTCAGGTGGCCGGCGCCGCATTGCAGAGGTGAGATGCACAGAAACGGTCGGCCGTCTGGGTTCTCTATTAGTTTTGAAGTTCCGGGGCGGCAGCAAATGGCGGGACGAGAAAGAGAAAATGACCTGAACTTATAGTTGGCTTGGAGCCATTTGACTATTCTGCGTGAACCGGATCAATCAGTTTGTCCCAGTCTGCCTTGACCCTGGTGATGACCTTCTGGATCAGGGGTAACTTGTCAGAGGCGCAGATGCCGATAAGCGCTTGTCCCTGATCCATGGAGACCCCCGGGGTAAAATAGACCGAATGGATCACGCCGGCTTCACCGGTATAATAGATGGGGGTATCACGTTTCATCAATGACATGATGATAATCTCATCGCCAGGCTGGATGGTCAGGGCCTTTGACCCTCTTTTTTCGATACGGGACTGAATATCAAGGGAGAAGAAATATTTAGCCCGTTCAGGTGCGGGGAAAAGGTAGAGCACTTCCTTGAGGATATTTTCTATAACCTCTTTCTTTTTCAGGGGATGCCGGATAGTCAGCAGCTTTTCTCCTGCCTCCACGAATTGGCCTTCCAGCTCTGTTCGTATGGACGAGATGGTGCCGTTGGTCTTGGCGGTTATCAGTTTGGTGTTGCGTTCTCTGGTGATCTCAAAAAGGGGGCTGCCGGGGATATGCTGCCATTCACCGCTGGTGCAATTAACCGAGCTTCCCTCTTCTACTTTAAAAGTGACTACGCCGGTATGGGACGCGCAAATTTCCGCATAATCATAAGGGTCAGCGCGATACTTGCTTAATATCGCATCAAAATCTATCTCTTCAGCCATCCATCAACCTTGTTTGTAGAAATATTCCAACGCTGCCGTGTCGCGGCCCTTCATGGTTTATGTTGGAAAAAATATTGGTGAAATTGTTTGTGTCGATCAAATTTTTTCAAATTTAGCCGGTCTGTCATGAAAACAATCCTATTTTATACTTAGATAACTGCCACATGGCAAGATTATTCTTTCTTCTGCCGGACGGATTTTTTTGGTCCTGCTGGGCCTGTGAGTATCATTTCGTTAGGGCTCCTTCCACCGTTTCAGGTATTATAGAAGAGTAACCTTAATGGGATGAGTGGCTTGCCATGGCCTGCAGTTTCTGCCATTCCTTGAATGGATGAGAGGGTGTCCGGGTGGGCAAGTTGTGGATGGGTTCTTGAGCGAAAAGAGGGGATGAAATGAAGATTGAATGGGCATATTTTCGGAAAGGCTGAGCATCCTGTATCAAGGCCCGTGCGGCTCTTGGGCAGGTTGAGATTGCAGAGGAAGTTGATGCAAAAAAAGAGGTGTTTGGTGCAGAGGCTGCCTGGGAAAGGTTGCAGGGCGCGGAAAAGGTCTGTGTCGGCAGAGGGCAGAAGGTGCATGCGTACCTGCCCGATGTGACATCAAAAGATGAGATCATGCATGAAGTTTTGGGTCGGACCGGGAATTTGCGGGCCCCGACATTAAAAATTGGGAACAGCTATTACATTGGCTACAATGAGGCCATGTATAAGGAGTTGATGTTATGAACTGGAAAAGTCTGTTTGTCCCCGGAGCCAATATGAGTCCGGCGGAAGCACGGAGCTTTATGGCCGATCAGCCAAGGGATGCGTACCAGATCCTTGATGTTCGCCAGCCCTCGGAATATGAACAGGGGCATCTGCCCGGCGCCTTGCTCATGCCGGTGAAGGAGGTGAACACGAGGATGGCGGAGCTGGATCCGGAAAAGCCGCTCCTGGTGTATTGTCATTCCGGGGTGCGCAGCAAGGCCGCCTGTCAGCTGTTGCTGGCCCAGGGGTTCAAGGATGTCTATAACATGAGTGGCGGCATTATAGCCTGGCAGGGCGAGAAGGTCGGCGGTGGAGAATTGCAGGGCCTGGAGTTTTTTATGGATCGGGAATTTGGAGATGTCTTTCAGATGGCCAATGCCATGGA
The DNA here is from genome assembly GCA_009773475.1 of Desulfobulbaceae bacterium. Classification (GTDB taxonomy): domain Bacteria; phylum Desulfobacterota; class Desulfobulbia; order Desulfobulbales; family Desulfocapsaceae; genus UBA2270. The sequence goes on from WSXV01000002.1 coordinate 336,313, forward strand.
AGAGGGACTCCGGCAGCTCTATCTGGCCCTGGTGGACAGGGCTGCCGATGAGAGCAGCCGGAAACTTCTGGAGCGTTTAGCCGCCTTTGAAAAGGGACATAAGGCTCAGCTTGCGGCCATGTTTTCCCCGGTTGATTTTATTGATAAAGGTAAGGCCGGGGTGGTGGAGGGCGGCTTTGATCAGCAGGAGATTCTGGCCCATTTCAGTACGCAGATAGCAACGATGAAAGACATCCTGCAATTGGGGATAATGCTGGAGGCCCAGGCCCTTGATCTCTATACCCGCTTGGCGAGAAAGAGTGAAGAGGGTGCAAGCAGGGAGCTTTTTCAGTTTCTCGCCAAAGAGGAGGCCATGCATCTGAGCTATCTGACCGATGAGCTAGATAAAGTCCTGGCCGCATAGAAGACGCTGTTGCGACGAAAGAACCTGCGTTGTGAGCGGGCTTGAAATGAGTTGAAGGAAGCTGATGCCCGCCCGATGCCTGCGTTTATGTCGTTGCCGGTGGTGAAGGCGGAACAGGGGGGACTGGTGGAGCGGGTGGGGCCGATGACAGCGGAAATTGTTTGTTGCGCAGTCGTTGTTCGTAGACGGCAAGAACAAGGAAGGTTGCCAGCGGCTGGGTAAACAGGATCGCTACCAGCATGCTGCTTCCCACTGAGACGATGGCCAGATAGAGCACGGTGAGGATGATCTGGTCGGTCCAGGGTTCCTGGGTGGCCATCTCCCAGGAACCTTTCAGCGCCTCCATGAGTCCCAAACCCTTATCGGTCATCAGGGGAACCATGTAGAGCGTGCCGAAGACAAGGGCTGCGGTCATGAGAATGCCGGGCAGAATCAGGAAGGTGAAGCCGATCATCAGGGCGAGCATCACCAGAAAACCAAAGCCGATCAGGGGCAGAAACAGCCGCATTTCCGAAAAAAGGTCTTTGATCTCCGGCTCCCGTCCCTGACGCAGGGCCAGGAGCAGGGATCGCATATAGCCGGCCATGGTCACCGGGGCCATGATTCCCAGGCTGAAGGTGCTTATCAGCAGTTGAGCCAGGGTCAGGAGAACCACCGGACCGATAAATTTCAAGGTGCTCTTCCAGGCTGTTTCCAGATGTTCTTTAAAATCCATTCCGCCCTCCTGTTGTCCAATACATATCTGCCTGCCGGGTTAATTGAAAATTATTTCCAGTACATCCTGAATGGTGGTTACTCCCTGCAGGTCCATTTTGCTCTTCCAGGTGAGGCGCTCAAGGTTGCCCCGGGGGAGAATAAAACGGGTGAAACCGAGGCGTTCGGCCTCCCGTACCCGCATCTCGATATGGCTTGTGGCCCGGATCTCACCGGCTAAGCCCACCTCGCCGCAGACCACAGTGGTGGAGGGGATCGAGCGGTTCAGAAGACTGGAGGCCAGGGCGCAGATGACGCCAAGATCCAGGGCCGGCTCTTCAATACGGATGCCGCCGGCGATATTGAGGAAGATATCATTGCCGTAAAGGTTCAGTCCGGCCTTTTTTTCGAGCACCGCGCAGAGCAGGGATAAACGCTGGGGATCAGCGCCGATGGCGGTGCGCCGGGCGGTGCCGAGATTGGTGGGGCTGACCAGGGCCTGAACTTCAACCAAAATGGGCCGCGTTCCCTCAATGCTGGGCAGCACCACCGAGCCGGGGACGTCTAAGGGGCGTTCGGCCAGGAATATTTCAGAGGGATTGTCCACCTGCACCAGCCCCTCTTCCTTCATCTCAAAGACCCCGATCTCATTGGTGGAGCCAAACCGGTTCTTGACGGTGCGCAGGATGCGGAAGGCGTGATTACGGTCGCCTTCAAAGTAGAGCACCGTATCAACCATGTGTTCCAGGACTTTGGGGCCGGCCAGGGCGCCGTCCTTGGTCACATGACCGACCAGGATGGTGGGGATGTTCTCCTGTTTGGCCATGGCAAGAATGCGGGCCGCCGATTCCCGTACCTGGGTCACCGAGCCGGGGGCTGAGGGGAAATCTTCACAGGCCAGGGTCTGGATGGAATCCACTGCCAGCAGCGCTGGCCGCATCTCGCAGGCCATGGCGATGATCGCCTCGACCCGGTTTTCGCAGGCCAGATATTCCAACTCGTGCATGGCATTGAGGCGCTTGGCCCGCAGCTTGATCTGGTGCGCCGATTCCTCGCCGGAGACGTAGAGAACGGGCCGGTTCTGTGCGGCGATGGCCGCCAGCAGGTGCAGGAGCAGGGTGGATTTGCCGATGCCGGGATCGCCACCAATAAGCACCACCGAGCCGGGGACAATGCCGCCGCCCAGAACCCGGTCGAGTTCGCTGATGCCGGTGGGAATCCGTTCTTCGTCACAGTCCGGAGCCAGGTGCAGAGGAACCGGCTTGCCGTTCAGGGCTGGCCGTCCTCCCCTTTGGGGCGGCACAATCAGCTCCTCCACCATCGACTCCCACTCCCCGCACTGGCCGCAGCGGCCCAGCCATTTCAGGCTCTGATACCCGCATTTCTGGCAGATAAAAACGGTTTTTTCTTTCTTTTTTGGTATATTCATAAGGGATCAGGATTCAGAAGCTGAAGGTCAGCAAGCAGTTAACGTTGTCACTCTCAAACAGGGAAAATCATGGACACAATATCAAGCAGTATGCCTATCTCGCCGTCTCCTGTCAAATGGATTCCGCTCTGGTCGTCCGTGGGCTTTCTTTGTCGCAGCCCAAGGCTCCTCGGCTGGAGTTTTCTCATGGTGGTTCTCACCTTTGGGCTCACCTGGGGCGGCTATTTGCTGGCCGTGGGCTTTGTGGATGGCCTGACGTCCGGCTTTTTTCAGCAGGCCCCGGATGCCGCCGGATTTTTTGGCTGGATAAAGCATTTGGGCTGGCAGGCGATGAAGTGGACTTTTTTCCTGGTGACCCGTATTGTCGCCTTTTATATGGCCTTTATGCTGGCCTATACCCTAAGCGCGCCCGGCTATGTTTTTTTGAGCAGTGCGGCGGAAAAGAAGTATGTCGGGGATGACTTTGAGAAAGATGCGCCCTTGAATCTCAAGGGGATCATGACCGATATTCTGGAGGGATTAAAGATCGGTGTCCTCGGGCTGCTGGTCACCATGGTGGCCTTGACCGTCGGGTTTATTCCCCTCTTCGGTCAAATCGCCGTCCTCTTTTTGTACACCGGTTACTCGACGCTGATGTTTCTCGATTATCCGACCTCACGTCGTCGATGGAGTCTGGGGCGCAAGATGGGCTGGCTGCGCAGACACGGCCGGGCCGCCATGCATCTGGGTGTTTTTCCGGCAGTGGTCAGCCTGGTGCCCATTGTGAATATCTTCCTTATGGCCTTGCTGTTTCCCCTGTTCACGGTGCACACCACCCTGAATTTCATCGCCCTGGAGCAGGCTGAAAAAGACGACTCCCTCGGATAACCGACCCAAAGCTTTACACCAGCTCGGCCATCACCTGGTTGGCGAACATCCGTCCCCTGGCGGTCAGCCGCAGGTGGCGGGCGGTGAGTTCCAGCATTCCCTGGTTAATAAGACGGACGAGGGTTTCTTCATAGTACCCCTCCACATCCAGCCCATAGCGGCTTTGCAGGTTCTCCCGTGACACCCCGCAGAGCATCCGCAATCCCATGACCACGGTCTCTCTGAATGAGGCCGCTGGTTCCAGACATTCTTCTTCCATAATCACCGACTGGCCCGATTCGATGCGCTCGCAGTAGCGGAGCGGGTCGTTGATCTTTTGGCGGCGACACCCATTCATGCAGGCCACCGCTCCGGCGCCCAGCGCCAGATAAGGGCCATTCTGCCAGTAGTTGATGTTGTGTCGGCATTCAAATCCGGGGCGGGCGTAATTGGAGATTTCATAGTGGACGAGTCCCGCTTCCCGGCACAGCGTTGCGGTGAGTTGGTCCATGTCGGCCACGGCTTCATCGTCCGGCAGCTGCAGCAGCCCCTGTTCCTGTTGCTGATAATAGGGGGTACCCTGTTCGATGGTCAGTTCATAGAGGGAGAGATGGGTAGGCTCAAGGGATATGGCCCGCTCCAGGGTGTTGCGCCACGAGTCGGGAGTCTGGCCGGGCAGTCCATACATCAGGTCGAGGCTGATATTGGTGAAGCCTGCATCTTTGGCAAGGCGCAGGGCATGGGCAGCGTCCTCTGCCGAATGGGGGCGGCCCAAAAGACGCAACTCCTGGTCCTGGAAGGATTGCACACCAATGGAGAGCCGGTTGACGCCGCTTGCGCGCAGCAGCAAAAGTTTTGCGGCATCGATGGTTCTGGGGTTGGCTTCAATGGAGATTTCCGCGTCATGTTCCAGTCCAAAAAGTCCCGCGCAACCGGTGATGATTGTGGCCAGGGCCTCACCGGAAAAAATGGTGGGGGTGCCGCCGCCCAGAAAGAGGGTGGTCAGGGGCGCATCAGGATGGTTTCGGCAGAGTTCTTTCGCCTCCCGGAGCAGGGCGTTCACATAGCGCTGGTGCAGCTCGTTCATCCCCGCATGGGAGACAAAGGAGCAGTAGGGACATTTGGAGAGGCAAAACGGGATGTGAATATAGAGAGAAGGCATGAGTCAGGGCTCTTTTCAGCGCAGTTTCTGCGTGAGCTCCCGGCATTCCTGCTGGATCTCGGTCATCAGTCCTTGATCGGCAAAGGAGTAGCTGCCATTGCCGATGATCAGATGGTCAAGGAGCTGGATCTGCATCAGCGAACAGAGCAGGCAGAGGGTGCGGGTCAGATGGCGGTCCTGGGGTGAGGGTTCAAGGCTGCCGGAGGGGTGATTATGGGCCACGATAAGGGCGGCGGCGTTTTGCTCCAGGGCGCGGCTCATCAGCTCGCGCGGATAGACGGTGTTGACGTTGAGGGTGCCCTCGGCCAGTATCTCGGAGTCGATGATGGCGTGGGAAGAATCAAGGTAGATAACGGTGAAGACTTCTTTTTTGAGGCCCCGCATGGAGTGGAGCAGATAGTCCCGGACTTCGGTGGAGGAGTGAAGATAGCGCTTGCCCTGGAGCCGTTCTTTCAGATAGCGGCGGGCGACTTCCTGGACAAAGTGGATGGCAAAGCTGTTTTTCGGGCCGATGCCGGGGATCACCTGGAGGGCGGGAATGGAGGCCTCAAAGACGGCGGCAAAGGAGCCGAATTCCGCCAAGGCAAGACGCGCGGCCTCTTTACAGTCGCTGCGCGGGGTGCCGAAGGTGAGCAGCAGCTCGAGGACTTCGGCGTCGGTGAAACCGTCGAGGCCGCGTTCAAGAAAACGATCCCGCAGGCGCTGCCGGTGTCCTTCTCCCTTTTTCTGCCACTCTTCCTTGTCCACCGGGATTGTTACCCCGCCAGTTCCTGGCTGAAGAGCTTGTTGGCCAGCGCCGGATTGGCCTGTCCCTTGGTCTTCTGCATCAGCTGGCCGACAAAGTAGCTCATCAGTTTGGTCTTGCCGCCCTTGAAGTCGGCCACCTGGCCGGGGTTGTCGGCAATAATCTGGCGGACGATGGTGAGCAGCTCGCCCTCATTGGAGACCTGCCCCAGGTTCTTCTCCTGCACCACGGTTTCCGGTGATTTGCCGCTTGCCATCATCTCCAGAAAGACAGTCTTGGCGATCTTGCCGCTGATCGTGCCTGCTTCCACCATAGTGACAAGGGCGCCCAGGTGCTCGGCCGTGACCTTGCAGGCGGTGAGGTCTTCGCCCTTGAGCTCGCGCGTCAGCTCGGTCATGATCCAGTTGGAGACCTTCTTGGGCTGATTGCAGGCGGCCGCCGCCTTCTCGAAATAGTCGGCCAGCTCGCGGGAGGCAGTGAGCAGACCGGCATCATGCTCGGGCAATTCGTACTCCAGCATAAAACGGAGCCGCCGTTCATTGGGCAATTCGGGCAGGGTGGCGCGGATGGCCTCAATCCAGGCGTCGTCAATCTCCACCGGGACCAGGTCGGGACAGGGGAAATAACGGTAGTCGTGGGCCTCTTCCTTGCCGCGCATGGATTCGGTGCAGTTGCGGTCCGGGTCCCAGAGCAGGGTCTCCTGGCGGATAGAGCCGCCATCCATAAGGATGTCCCGCTGCCGTCGCACCTCGTATTCGAGGGCGCTCTGCACATTGCGGAACGAGTTCATATTCTTGAGCTCGGTGCGGGTGCCAAGCTTGGTCTCACCCATGGGCCGCAGGGAGATGTTGGCGTCGCAGCGGAAGCTCCCCTCCTGCATGTTGCCGTCGCAGATGTCGAGATAACGGAGGATGGCGTGGATCTTGCGCAGATAGGCGGCGGCCTCTTCGGGAGAGCGTAGATCAGGCTCGGAGACGATTTCCAGGAGCGGGGTGCCGGTGCGGTTGAGATCCACATAGGAGACAGGTTCACGGTCGTCGTGGATGAGCTTGCCGGCATCCTCTTCCATATGCATGCGGGTGATGCCGATCTCCCGTTTTCGGCCATCCACTTCGATCTCCACCTGGCCGTGCTCGATGATGGGCAGGTCAAACTGGGAGGTCTGATAGCCTTTGGGGAGATCCGGGTAGAAATAGTTTTTACGGGCGAACTGGTTGAATTTGTTGATGGTCGATCCCGTGGCCAGCCCCATTTTGATGGCAAACTCCACCACCTTTTTATTGAGCACCGGCAGGGTGCCGGGCAATCCCAGGCAGACCGGGCAGGTATGGGTGTTGGGCGGCGCTCCGTACTTGGTGGAGCAGCCGCAGAAGATCTTGGATTCGGTCTTGAGTTGGGCATGGATTTCCAGCCCGATGACGGTTTCAAATTCCATAATGTTGTGTTCTGGTTTTTCTTGTTGTCAACCCGCGAAAAAAATCTAGCCCTCAGACTTTTGTTCTATTCTCTTTCCTGATTTAATTTCTCTCTTCTGCGATCATGCCCTTGGCGTGCACCCACTTGCGAATCTTGACCAGTTCATCCTTCCAGCCCTGATCGACGCGAACCTCAAGGAACATGCGAAAAAGGGCCTGGACCAGGCGGACCAGCTCTTCAAAGAGGAAGATGCGTTCGAGAATCCGGCCCTCTTCCTCTTCCGGGCTGTCTCCACCATCCTGAGCGGCGGCGGTCTTGGGCAGTTTGACGTTGCGGAACTCCATGATGGCCGCGGCCATGGTGAAATTCCACTCATAATCACTGTGCACCAGCTGGATCCGCGCCTGCTCCAGCTTTTTGCCCATGATCAGGCCGGTGCGGCCTTCTTTGAGTTCGCTTTGCAGGCCGCTGCAGATACATTTTTCGCTGGACTCTCCCTCGCCGTATTCGAGAAGCAGGTGCTTTTCAAAGACCACGGTGATGTCGCCGGAAAGGTCTTTCGCCCCGGTCAGGGCAACGCTGCCGCCCCGTTCTTCGCTCTTCCACCACAGCCAGGTCAGAAACTCCTGGCCGACAAATCGTTTTTCCGCAATAAGATCTACTAAATCCATAAGGTATTCACTTTATAAGCACCAGCGCCGATGATGGCCTAGCGAGGCTGAAGGTTGTAAGTCGCTTATCCCGGTCATCGGGGTTAGACGAAGATGTCAGGGGTAATGGCAGCCAGACGTTGACAATCATCGTCGTCGAGCAGATGCTCCGCCATGTAATAGGGGATCTGCTGGACCAGAAGCAGGCCGAAGGTCTCTTTGAACAGGTCTTCCAGCAGGGCGTGGGCCTTTTTGTTGGTGCTGAAAAAGAGCAGAGTCGATTCCGACAGGTTCCAGCACAGGTCATACACCGCCGGAACGGGCGCCGCCTTTTTCATCAGCTCGCTGTTGATCCGCTCCCTGATCTCGACCTTCAAGGTGCGGCTGATCTTGGGAATCTGTTTTTCCTTCTTGATCCGTTCTTCTTCTTTCTGGCTGAATTTCTTGAGGATGGCCGGGGCCACCTTGCGCTCATCACTGCGCAGGGACAGGGTGACATAATCGCCGCTGGCATAGGATGCGAAATTGAAATCGGCGTCAAACATGTTCTGCACCGAGACCCAGCCCACGGAAAATTCATCGTAGGTGTCATCAATATCCTTAAAAGAAAAGGCCTGGATCCGTTCAGCGGCGAAATCCCAGAAATTTTCCGGAAGATCACCTTCGACGCTGAAACGGACAAAACTTGCCGAACCATTGAGAAACCCCATACACTACTCCTGCCCTGAAATCTGTAAAAAGTCTATTTGGAGAAGATAACTGATTGATTAGTAAGGAAATACTTTCAATTCATGACGAAAACGCTGTTTAATATACATCATTCACTTTCTGTGGTCACATCAAAAATCGTCGATTAGCCCGGTTCCCATTATTATACTGCAAGAGTATCGGCGGGCCCGTGATGGACCCAATCTTGATTGTAAGGAATTCCCTTGACTTGCATGGTGTTGAATGATAAATGCTTTCAAGATCAAGTTTTTCTATTGACAGACAAGCGATGACTTTGTATAAGCCTTTGCTTTACGGGTCGTTAACTCAGTTGGTAGAGTATCTGACTTTTAATCAGAGAGTCGCGCGTTCAAGTCGCGCACGACCCACCATTTTTATACTGGTCCCCATCGTCTAGAGGCCCAGGACACCGGCCTTTCACGCCGGTAACACCGGTTCGACTCCGGTTGGGGACGCCATATAATTAGCTGTAAATCTGCTGGACAAGATTAAAAAGGGGCATTCAGATTCATTCTGAATGCCCCTTTTTTTTTGCCGATATTGCCTTCCGCTCTTCTTTCCTTCGCGTGTACCGTTGTTGCTCCTCCTCCTTTTTGTGTTCTTGCATAAAACTTGTAGCTTTCTGCCGTGGTATGGGCAAAGGTGGAAGTCTTTTACCATCCGGTTTTTTCTCTCCAGGAGGAAAGCATGAATACCTTTGATCGCATCTACGAGTTGCGTGCCATTTTTCAGTCCCATCGTTATCCGGTTTCGGCGGAGGATCTTGCGGCGCAGATGGAGTGCTCCTGGCCGACAGTCAAGCGCGTGATGAAAAAGATGCGCGATGAACTGGGGGCACCTATCCGCTACGACCGAAAACAGAAGGGCTATATTCTTGATCGGGCCGGTGATGGTCAGCATGAATTGCCCGGACTCTGGTTCAGCCTTTCCGAGCTACATGCTCTTTTGACCCTCCATGAGTTGCTCAACCGGATGCAACCGGGCCTGCTCAGGCAGGAGTTCTCTCCCTTTCGTCAGCGGATCGAGTCGATCCTGAAGGGCAGGAAAATGTCCACAGGCGAGGTCTTTCGCCGGTTCCGTTTTTTCAGTGTGGGTGCGCGCGCCTGCCTGCCCGACAATTTTCACCTCGCTGCCTCCGCCACCCTGCAACGCCGTAAACTCGACTTTTGTTATCAAAATCGCGCCGCCGAGAGTTCCTCCCGTCGGATTGTTTCCCCGCAGCGCCTCATCTATTACCGGGAAAACTGGTATCTCGACAGCTGGTGCCATCAGGCCGGGGACTTCCGCACCTTTGCCCTGGATCGGGTCAGTGAGATTGCCCTGCTCGATGAAACGGCGCTGGAGATTGCCGATGAAGAACTCGATGACCATTATGCCGGAGCCTTCGGGATTTTCTCCGGCCCGGCCACCAGGACTGCCGTCCTTCGCTTTACGCCTAAGCGCGCCCGCTGGATTGCTGCCGAACAGTGGCACCCGGAGCAGCAGGGAAGCTGGCTTGAGGACGGTTCCTATCAACTCTGCCTTCCCTATGGAGACTCTCGTGAGTTGGTGCTGGATATTCTCCGCTATGGCCCGGATGTGGAGGTGCTCGCCCCAGATGATCTGCGGCGCGAGGTCAGGGCGAGACTGACGGCTGCCCTCAAACAGTATGAATAAAATAATAAAAAAGATTTGCCGGATCATATTTTGAGCCACCTCTCGGGTAGGATGAGCAGATGAAAGAGGACGGCATGCGGAAGATTGGGGGTAAGCAAGGCCAAGATTCAGTGAGGAGGGGCAAGCGAAATGAAATCGACTCTGGCGGGGCTGTTTCTCGCCGTATGGCGCTTTTGCTCATTCCATTGGGCTGTGTTGAGTGCTCGTAGATACCTGGCGTGCGGGAGGCAACAGCGAATATCATTGATCACCGATCCATCACAAGTAAGTGGCTATTATCTGCCAAAGGGACTCAGGGCAGATGACTGCTGGTTTTTTCATGTTGATGACCAGTCAGTCTCGGTTGACAGCCTGCGGGTTGGTGCATCGCGGGTGCTTTGCCTGCGGCGGAAAGACGGGGCGGTGGTTTCTGACCGGTATTGCGGGGAGTAGGAGGGCTTTGATGTGAAAATTGCAATGTATTTTCTCTTTCTGTATTTGCGCCTTAGGTGATTTGAAAGATGAGTGATACAAGGATGTGTTGTTGTAATTTTAGAGAGTCAGGAAAATGCACAAGACTGGATTGTTATCGGCCAGGGGATTTTTGCACCTTTGTCCTGGATCGGGCCTATGCAAACGATTCTCAGTCAAACCATGGCGGCCTTGATTGCCAAGAATGGTCCGGGGATGGCCCCACTCGAGGGAGATTTCTTCGGACCGCTGGCAATTGCTAGAACTCCCTGCGATCCCGGCAGGAGAGAAGCACGGGCCCATAAACTGTTTCGTCAAGCAGCAATTGCAAGGGTTCCGGAACCGCATCAGTAGATGGCCGACGCCAGCCGTGGCTTAAAGACTCTGGTGCCCGAGATCCTAGCGATGTATGTGGAATGGCTGGAATGGAGAGATGATAATGTATGTCAATAACATGCAAGCAACAGGAGAAAACATGAAACCATATCAAGTGACAATGGAAATTGCGGGGTCAACCGCTATGTGGACACGACCGGACACAGGGGATTGTCCGGTGAGTTATCCTGCTCCCACGTATTCTGCGGTCAAAGGGATTTTTGAGTCAGTTCTCTGGGGGCCAGCAATTGAGATTGTGCCTTTCAAGGTTGAAATCTGTAAACCGCTGCACTTTCACAGCTATGCCACAAATTATAATGGCCCGTTGCGCAAAAGCGGAACCGATGGAGCCTACCAATTTCTTGCCACCGTCTTGACAGATGTCTGTTACCGGTTGTTTGCGCATGCATATCCTGCACGGAATAAAGATGTTTTGGATGAAAAGGCACAGGCTTGGGACAGGAAAACAACATCCCCTGGTCATGCCTATGCTGCAATGTTTGAGCGACGGCTCAAAAGAGGTCAGTGGTTTGTGATGCCTTGTCTTGGCTGGAAAGAGTTCACTCCGTCCTATGTTGGCCCCTTCCGTGAAGAAACAGCGGTGCAGGAAGACATCAATACTTTTCTTCCTTCAATGTTGCGGCAGGTTTTCAACGGCAGCCGTGAAAATCCGGTAAAATTTTCATATGATCAGAATGTCAAGATTGAACGGGGGGTTCTGCACTACAATCTGAAGGAGGTAATCAATGATTGATGAACTGGTCAAAGTTGCTAATGCTATGAATGAGGCTGGTATCGTGGCCAAGAATTGGCATCCGAAACTAAAGGTGCTGCCGCAAGTTTCGAAGAAATCTCCATGCGTGAGAGTCTGGCTCACGGCTGATGGTCATGTCAAGGATGTGGATTTACTGCGGGAAGAACAGGTTGTTTTCTTACGCAAATACGAACCGGATAATGGGAGATCGTTGCCAGGATTCAATGTGCGCCCCCTTTATCGATTGGTGAGGTCGCAAGATGAATGTAGGAAAGATGTCAAAGAAATAGAGGATGCGTTGAAAAATGGAAATTTTGACTGGGTACCCCCCTGTATGCGGCGGCCGGAAGACGACTTCTGGGCGAAAACACGCGATGGATTAGAGCGGTGTTTTGGCGCGGTGCGGGAGGAACTCGAACATATTTGCGTAGACCGCTTGTACGAAGGAGAAGCACTCCAGCTGTTTTTTGACGCGGTACGCCAGATTGATGTCCAGCAATTTCAAGAGGAATACAGAAATGTTGTGAAACGAAAGGTTGAGATGGGAGAACTGCCGCTTTCTCTCATGTGCTACTTTGTCACCGAGGAGAAAAAACAAAAAGAAGATGCGGATTCACGCATGCCGGTGCCGAAGTTTTCCGTCTTCTTGGACATGGTTGATTATCATAATTATCCGGTTTCTCATGAGAAAACGATCAACAGACTCAATTGCCTGTTGATGGATAGCGTTGGATCTGCGGATAGTGCCGAGATTCCCACGAATAGTATAGATGCTTATGGGCTGGACGCGCACCAGATGGCTGATAAATTTCCCAGTGTGGCGCTACCGTTTTTGGGTGGGGTGATTCTCCGTTCCCAAGCAAAAACAATTCCTGCCCAGAATCGATACCATCAATGTGAAAGTGTGACTTTCCCTGTGGGGGCAAGGATTCGTGAGAGGGTTAAGGCGGCGTTGGAATGGATTACGGATAAAAAACATGACGGAGAGACATATGGTATTGCAGGTGATGGGGAGTTGCTCTTTGCTTATCCGCCCATTCTACCAAAGGATAAAATACCTTTTGTCAAAATGTTTGGTGCGCAACCTGATGATGGTCTCAGGGAGGATAAATTTGAACGACTTGCAGAGAGCGTGATCGAGCAGTTGAAAGGTTTAGGGCGTGGGGCGGCGGAAGCGGAACTCGAAATTTTTTCTTTGCGAAAAATGGATAAGGCCCGCACCAAGGTGGTCTATTACCGCAATACCACGGTGGCGTCGCTCGAAACTGCTTCTAAAATTTGGCACGATGGGTGCCGGAATATCCCGTCGCTGGATATAGGGGATTGGAGCGAGGCGAAAGATGAGCAGACAGGCAAGTCCTACCCTGTTCTCGCGAAAAGTGAGACAGTATTTCCTGTCAAACTGCATCGCTATTTAAACACGGTTTGGAAACGCAATGGCGAGCAGGCAGGTAAAGTCAGGATTTTTGAACCCGCGGACGGCTTGAGGTTGTTGCTTGAAGAGCCATGCCAAGCATTAGCCGCTCATATGGTAGGGTGCTTTATGCAACATGCGCAGGGATATTTTCTATTGCTCTGTCAGAGTTTGGGAAAACACGAGGTCGGCAAACTGCCGGATAAAAATTATTACTCGGGAATCTTGGGGCTATTGTTATTTAAATTAGGAAATCAAAAGGAGATATTTATGAAAGAAAGCGCGTTTCTCTTGGGGCGTTTCCTGCGGGTCGCCGATGAAATTCATCGGTTGTATTGCGAGGTAGTGCGCAAAAAGGATTTGCCGCCGGAACTGTGCGGTAGCTCGATGCTGGTCAGTATGATGGAGGCTCCAGGTATGGCTCTTGATCAACTGGCCATGCGTTCCGCGCCGTATGTGAAATGGGCGAGCGCCTACCATGATGATGAGAAAGGTGGTCTGGTGCATTACTGGATGCAGCAGTGGTCTGAAATTGCCGATCAGCTTCACAAGCAGGAATGGTCGACACGGATGGGTGCGGAAGACCGTGCCCAGGTATTTTTGGGTTATCTGGCGTCTTTTCCAAAAAGAGAAAAAACGAGTGAATCAAAGTCCAATGCTGAAAATACAAGCAATCAAGGAGAGTAGAAAATGAGCGAAACGACAATCAAGCGCGTGACTGGTTTGTTGATAATTGAAGCGGTGAACTCCAATCCAAATGGTAATCCGGATCAGGAAAGTGATCCCCGGGTGCGCGGTAATGGACAGGGAGAAATCTCGCCGGTTTCATTCAAGCGTAAATTGCGTGATCTGGTGGAACTTACGGAAGGCCCTGTTTTTCAGACTGTGACCAAGGATTTGCCGGATGTCCCGGATGGCTACCAGTTCGGGATTCTGGAATCTCGCGGACGCGATCGAGAAGCGATTAAAAAAGAAATGGAACAGAGACAACCAAAAAGAAAAAAAGGGACAAAAGAAGAAATTGAGTTTGATCAATCTGTTTTTTTGGATTGCCCTTTCGTTAAGAAATACTGGGATGCGCGCCTGTTTGGAAATACTTTCTTGGAAGAGGGTGGAAGCAAGGGGTTCATCAAGACCGGTATTGTTCAGGTCAGCATGGGACTCTCGGTTGCAACCGTACGTATTCAGCGACATACAAACACAAACAAAGCAGGAGTACAGGAAGGGAAAAATCAGGGTATGGCACCGTTAGCCTATCGCGTGGTGGAACATGGTGTTTATGTGATGCCGTTCTATATCAATCCCAGCTTTGCGCATAAGTCTGGCTGCAAGCCCTGTGATGTGGAGTTATTCAAGCAGTTGATCCCATATGCCTATGACCATACACGCTCCGCAATCCGGCCTGATGTGCGGATTCGCCATGCTTGGTGGATGGAGCATAAGAATTCGCTGGGCAGTTGTCCTGACTACCTGTTGATTGACGCGCTGACACCCAAGCGCAAAGGGGGCGATCCTTTGATGCCCTCTTCTACGTGGGGAGATTATGATGACGATGCAGCAGTATTGCCCGATGAACTGAAACAGAAGGTCACTTGCATGGACCTGATGGCCCAATAACTATGCAGTATTTTGCCCGCAGCGCATCAACCGGTGACGACATCCCATCTCAAAGTTATCTGGAGCATGTTCTGCATGTTTTGGTGCGGAGCCGGTGTTATCTGCGCAAAGTGTTGTTCTATTCGCTGAAATGGGATGCGGCCACTGTTCGTCGAATTCTGGAACTTGCGGCGGAATATCACGACCTCGGCAAGCTCGTTGATGAAAATCAGCGTGTGCTTGCTGGGGAAACGCAAGCGGGGCGTCTTCCGATACCCCATGCCGATGCTGGAGTGGCGCATTTAATTCATTGCGATGCATGGTTTTCCGCTTTGCTCGTCTTTGCCCATCACGCAGGGTTGCCGGATTTCGGCGAAATCAATGTGCGAGGCATACGCAACCCACACATAGAGCATCAGATCGATCAAGCATTACCAGAATTATTATCACGGCACGAGGTGAGCGTGCGTCCAGCCATTCGTATCAAAGATACTCCAAATGAAACACCATTACTGAAGCCTGCCGATGTCCGCATGTTGTTTTCCTGTCTGGTGCATGCTGACCACGGGGACGCCGCCCGAGCAACCAATCAGGTTCCACAAAGGAACTGCGTACCAAAATTGCGTGCAACAGAGCGCCTTACCGCGTTGCGTCGTTATATCAAAGGCCTTTCTGTTGACGGAGATGTTTCGGAACGAAACAGGATGCGTTCTGATTTTTTTGAAACATGTTCCAGTGGTATGTGTGAACATGCGATTGCGATTTGTGATGCGCCGGTGGGGACGGGCAAGACTACTGCCGTGATGTCGTATCTTCTGAGTATGGCAGCCCGGCACAATTTGCGACGAATCTTTGTGATTCTGCCGTTTACCAATATTATTACGCAATCTGTGCAGGTGTACCGCAAGGCGTTGATTCTGGAAGGTGAAAGAGCCGAGGATGTAGTCGCAGAGATTCACCATCGTGCCGACTTTGAGAGTCTCGCGAGTCGTAAGCTCACGGCGCTATGGGATGCACCGATCATCATTACAACGGCTGTCGCCTTTTTTGAAACCCTGGCATCGGCCTCTCCATCAACTCTGCGGCGATTGCAGAATCTTCCTGGCAGCGCGGTCTTTCTTGACGAGGCCCATGCCATGCTGTCGGTAAAATTACTGCCATTGGCCTGGCAATGGATAAAGCATGCGGCTGAATTTTGGGCTTGTCGTTGGGTGTTGGCGTCAGGTTCGCTCTGCCAGTTTTGGGGATTGGAAGAATTCGGCGAAGTCCAGCTTCCGAATCTTTTACCGGTTGAGGAGCAGGACAGGCTAAAACAGTTTGAAATTTCGCGTGTTCGTCACCGTTACCGCCCGGAGCGTATGAGCCTGGATGATTTGGCGATATGGCTGAAAGACTTGGATGGTCCCGTGCTTGTCGTGCTGAACACAGTGTATACTGCGGCAGCAGCGGCGAGGGCAGCGGAACGAGTATTTGGAGAGGGGAATGTGTTGCATCTTTCTACTTCGCTGACACCTGAAGACAGAGAAATCACCTTGGATTTGGTGAGGGCGCGCCTACGGTATAAAGCGCACACGCAATGGTGCCTTTTTGCTACTTCATGCGTTGAAGCAGGTGTGGATTTATCGTTTAGAACTGGCGTGAGGGAATGCGCTTCACTTCTGTCGTTGTTGCAACTTGCCGGACGGGTAAATCGGAACTCGGAGCATATCGATGCGGATGTGTGGACGGTCTTATTAAGTGCTAACGATAGTGGGGTGCGCAGAAATCCGTCCCTTGCGTGTTCGGAGAGAATTTTATGTGATTTTTTTGAGCAAGACAGGGTGATTTCTCCAGAACTCAGTACAGAAGCCATGAAGAAGGAAATGCGTGAACAGGGTACTTTTACGACTCAGTTGAGTAACGACGAAAATATATATGCATTCAAAGTTGTTGAAAAGGGCTTTAAAGTAATCGAGGATGAATCTTTGATCACCGTTGTCAACCAGAAATTACTCTCGCAAATTCGCAATTACGAAGAAGTTTCATGGCAAGAAATCCAGAATGGCAGTGTACGAATTCGTAAAAATATTTGTGAGCGACTCAAGATTGAGGAGTCGCAGCGTTTTCCTGGCGTGATGTTATGGTTTGAAGGTGCCAAATATTCATCGTTTCTCGGATATATGGAAGCCGTGCTGGACTTGGATGATTTTGACAAAGCGGGATGTGCCATTATTTAGGCAAACTGATTCGCGATTTCGGAAAGCACACAATCGCCGCGCTGACCCAGGCATATATGCCACAAGTGGTTGATCTCATTGATAAACTGTAGTCATCTTGTTCCGCAGAGTGGGGGAGGATATGGAAAGCAAACTGGTAGTGTTTAAGGGCATGGAAATCCGGCGAACCCTGCACGATAACGAGTGGTGGTTTTCGGTCGCCGATGTTTGCAGGGCGCTCACCGGCAGCGCCGATGCCGGTGCATACTGGCGCAAGTTGAAGCAGCGGCTCAATGCGGAGGGGAATGAACCCGTGACATTTTGTCACGGGTTGAAACTCCCAGCGCCTGATGGCAAAATGCGGCAAACCGATTGCGCCAACACCGAGGGCATCTTCCGCATCATCCAGTCCATCCCCTCGCCCAAGGCCGAGCCGTTCAAACGCTGGCTGGCCAAGGTCGGCTATGAACGGGTGCAGGAGATTGAAGACCCTGAGTTGGCCACCAAACGGACAAAAGCTATCTATCGGGCCAAGGGCTATTCCGAGGCCTGGATCGAGAAGCGGATGCGCGGGATCGCCGTTCGGGCCGAGTTGACTGATGAATGGAAGCAGCGCGGCGTGAACGGCGAGCCGGAATACACCATCCTTACCTCGGAAATCTCCAAGGCTGCCTTTGGCCTTGCCCCGTCTGAGTATAAGAAGCTGAAAGGCTTGGAGCGGGAGAATCTGCGGGATCACATGACTGATCTGGAGCTGATTTTTTCCATGTTGGGCGAGGCGGCCACCACCGAGATCGCAAGAAAACAGGATGCCCAGGGGTTTGACAAAAACAAGGTAGCGGCCCGCAAGGGAGGCCGCATTGCCGGAGATGCCCGGCAGAAGCTGGAACTGGAAACCGGCGACACGGTGGTGAGTTCGGAGAACTATCTGACGGAGCCGGAAAATAGAAAACGCTTGCAGAAGAAATGAAATCCAGTGCCTAAGTCGCCGTTGTTTAAGGTTTTATTAGCACTGTGCAACTGGTCAACCCCTGATGAATTGCCTCTTCCATTTCGGCAAGGCTTTTTGCCTTGCCTTGAAAGGGGAGACATGCTGCGACCTCGTCGAGGGTGGTTGGCCCGAATGGTTTTACGGGTGTGAGCAAAATACCCTCGCCGGAATCAATGACTTCAAGTTGTTGACCCGGTTTCCAGTTGTGGGTATTGCGAAAGGGTTGAGGAATAATAACCTGACCTTTGCTTGAAAGCGTTGTGTGTGCCATGGGTATCTCCTAGTATAAAATTACTAAAATATTTAACGGAGAGGGTGTTAGTTGTCAATGGCTGAGTGTGTCTCTCTATTGCCGCAGGAATTTAGCGAAGACGATCTGCTGCCGCTTTCCGCTCTGAATCATTACCTGTATTGTAAGCGACGATGCGCCTTTATCCACATCGAGCAGGTTTGGGCGGAAAACCTGTTCACCGCCGAAGGTCGCGTTCTGCACGAGCGTGCCGACAGCGGGGAACGGCAGAGTCGCAATACTATTCGCATCGAAACGGCGGTTCCTCTGCGTTCCTTGCTGCTTGGCCTGTCTGGTAGGGCAGACGTGGTTGAATATCATCGGGATAATCAGGGCAACTGGCAACCCTTTCCGGTGGAGTACAAGCGGGGAAAACCCAAGGCTGCGAACTGGGATCAGGTGCAACTTTGCGCCCAGGCCATGTGTCTTGAAGAAATGTTACATTGTGTTGTCGGGGAGGGCGCACTTTTCTACGGAACAAATCGCAGGCGGCAGGCGGTCTGCTTTGACGAGGCCTTGCGCTGGGAAACGACTCAGGCGGCAGCTCGTCTGCATGAACTTATTCGTTCCGGCATAACTCCGCCAGCCCGATATGAAAAAAAGTGTGACAGCTGTTCGCTTGTGCAATTTTGTCTGCCAAAAGTGGCGGGGAAAGGGAAGAGTGTGGGCCAATATCTTGCCCACGCATTGGTAGAAGGATGATCAATGTGAAAAATCCCAAAGAAGCAAGGCAGTGAAATGAGGCAATCCGATTTTACCAGCGCTCTTGATGTGCATCTCCAGGATAAAACAGGCAGGCTGACGTTGAATCAGATCGCAAGGTTATTCGGATGGCAAAACCTACCAAATCTCCATAACCGGCTGAGAAGGGACGAGTCATGAAAAAACTCCTCAATACCCTGTACGTGACCACCCAAGGGGCCTATCTGGCGCGGGAGGGCGAGACCGTGCTGGTGCGGGTGGAAAAGGAAACAAAGTTGCATCTGCCCATCCATACCCTTTCCGGGATCGTCTGTTTCGGTCAGGTTTCATGCAGTCCTTTTCTGCTCGGTTTGTGCGCGGAGCGTGGGGTTGGGGTCAGTTTTTTAACGGAGTATGGGCGGTTTATGGCGCGGGTGCAGGGGCCGGTTTCCGGCAATGTCCTCTTGCGGCGGGAGCAGTACCGCTGGGCGGACGATGAGGCCAGATCGGTTGACCTGGCCCGGTCGGTGCTGATCGGGAAGATTGCCAACAGCCGGGCCGTTTTGCGGCGGGCCATCCGCGATCATGCCGAAAAGCCGGGTGCCGGCGCTCTGGAGACAGCGGCGGGCAGGCTGCGGTTTTCTCTTGATCAGCTTTCCTCGTCTCATACGCTTGATGTGCTTCGTGGTGTTGAAGGAGAATCCGCGGCCACCTATTTTTCGGTATTTGATCATTTGATTACCTCGCAGAAGGAGGACTTCCAATTTCATGAACGGAGTCGTCGACCACCGCTGGACAAGGTGAATTGTCTGTTGTCGTTTTTGTACACCCTGCTCATGCACGATGTGCGCGGGGCTTTGGAGTCCGTGGGCCTCGATCCGGCTGTGGGTTTTCTTCACCGTGACCGGCCGGGAAGATCCAGCCTTGCCCTTGATTTGATGGAGGAGTTTCGACCTGTTCTGGCCGATCGGTTGGCGTTGTCCCTTATTAATCTTGGCGTGGTAAAAAAGGCGGGATTTACCCAGAGTGAAAGTGGTGGGGTGACCATGGATGATGATACCAGGAAAGCCCTGCTGGTGGCTTACCAGAAGCGAAAACAGGAGGAAATCCATCACCCATTTTTGAATGAGAAAGTGGAAATCGGTCTGCTGCCTTTTGCTCAGGCCTTGTTGTTGGCACGGCATGTGCGAGGCGACCTTGACGGGTACCCGCCATTTCTCTGGAAATGAGGTGTGTTGAATGTTTGTATTAGTGAGCTATGATGTCGCCACTTCTGCGCTTGGTGGGCAAAAGCGATTGCGAAGAGTGGCCAGGGTCTGTAAGAATTACGGACAACGGGTACAGTTTTCAGTCTTTGAGTGCATCGTTGATCCAGCGCAGTGGACCGCTTTGCGGGAACAATTGCTGGATGAGATTAACCCGGAGGAAGATAGCCTTCGCTTTTACTTCCTTGGTTCCAATTGGCGGCATCGGGTGGAGCATGTTGGCGCAAAATCCGGAATAGATCAGGAGGGTCCGTTAATCCTTTGAGGAAAATTGCGAACCTCAAGCGAGCAGGAAATCCTTGGTGGGTTCGCATTGTTGTTAATTGTATGATTTAGTTTAGAAAAGTAATAATAATTTAGTTGTTAAACTCGAAAATCGAGTGCGTCGGTAGGAGGTTCGCAAAAAGCCGACGTCTAATCCTTTGTTGGTAAGGGATTGCGAAGTAGGGGTCGCCCCCCGCGTGGGGGCGTGGATTGAAACATCCTTGCCCTCGTCCGATGGATCAAAGGCCACAAGTCGCCCCCCGCGTGGGGGCGTGGATTGAAACACGGCCTCGAAGGTGTGGAATATCCGGTCCCTCAGGTCGCCCCCCGCGTGGGGGCGTGGATTGAAACACCTGTTCAGAGAAACAACTCAAACAGATCTTGAATGTCGCCCCCCGCGTGGGGGCGTGGATTGAAACATTGTAGGCACCGAGCCAGATATGGTCGTATTCGGTCGCCCCCCGCGTGGGGGCGTGGATTGAAACATCAAATATCACGATACCACCTTGGCCCAACGTAGTCGCCCCCCGCGTGGGGGCGTGGATTGAAACAAAAACATTGAATTGTTGTAAGAACTGATTTTTAGTCGCCCCCCGCGTGGGGGCGTGGATTGAAACATATAATAACTGTGTCAAGGAGATTTATGAAAGGTCGCCCCCCGCGTGGGGGCGTGGATTGAAACTCCGTACTTCTCCCCCTTGTAACGGGCAAACGTAGTCGCCCCCCGCGTGGGGGCGTGGATTGAAACTGCATATCTGGCATTATTGCTACTGCGTTAGTTGGTCGCCCCCCGCGTGGGGGCGTGGATTGAAACAAAATCTCCCCGATAAGCTGTAGCATATATTTAGTCGCCCCCCGCGTGGGGGCGTGGATTGAAACATTTCCAACGTGACCGGCATTGATTCTTTCCGCATGTCGCCCCCCGCGTGGGGGCGTGGATTGAAACAACTACCATCATGAACATTTAACTGGTTCTTGTGTGTCGCCCCCCGCGTGGGGGCGTGGATTGAAACATCATCGGGGTAAAAACTGATTCGGAACCACTGGCGTCGCCCCCCGCGTGGGGGCGTGGATTGAAACAATTTATTCCTCACCCTTCAACGTGGGTAGCGAAGTCGCCCCCCGCGTGGGGGCGTGGATTGAAACAGATCAAAAATGGGATATTGATTGCCCTGAAAGGTCGCCCCCCGCGTGGGGGCGTGGATTGAAACAATCCGACCACCGGAGCAGTCCGTTACCTTGACGCGTCGCCCCCCGCGTGGGGGCGTGGATTGAAACACCCACATTGCCATTGTGTAGTTGATAATACCGTGGTCGCCCCCCGCGTGGGGGCGTGGATTGAAACATTCGTGGACAAGAAGAAACGCTTCAAGATTGCTCGTCGCCCCCCGCGTGGGGGCGTGGATTGAAACTTTCTTATTAAATTGTGATAAAATAAAAGGAAAAAGTCGCCCCCCGCGTGGGGGCGTGGATTGAAACATTTAGGCGGTAGATTCTATGGTGAACAAGTGAAGTCGCCCCCCGCGTGGGGGCGTGGATTGAAACAAACTTCCTTAATGATTAAGGAGCGAGACAATGGTCGCCCCCCGCGTGGGGGCGTGGATTGAAACACCGCCGGAACCTATGTAACCTCAGTGGGCGCAAGTCGCCCCCCGCGTGGGGGCGTGGATTGAAACATTCGAAAGATGGGATCACTTGATGCCTATCTCAGTCGCCCCCCGCGTGGGGGCGTGGATTGAAACACCACCGATGACAAGAAGCTTGTGGCAAGTATCGGTCGCCCCCCGCGTGGGGGCGTGGATTGAAACAAAAAACTCAAGGCTGCAACAAAAACAATCCCAAGTCGCCCCCCGCGTGGGGGCGTGGATTGAAACAAAAAACTCAAGGCTGCAACAAAAACAATCCCAACGTCGCCCCCCGCGTGGGGGCGTGGATTGAAACGTTACATCATGCTACTCTGTATCAGGTGCAGTAGTCGCCCCCCGCGTGGGGGCGTGGATTGAAACTTTCTTGAATCATCAAGGAAGGTGTTAAGATTCTGTCGCCCCCCGCGTGGGGGCGTGGATTGAAACACGGCATGGAAGAGCCAGAAGCCGATTGACATTGTCGCCCCCCGCGTGGGGGCGTGGATTGAAACTTGCGAGAGGATAGCAAGCTCTAATCCGGTGAGTGTCGCCCCCCGCGTGGGGGCGTGGATTGAAACAATACCAACCCTGTAGGCGCAACCGACCCAAAGAGGTCGCCCCCCGCGTGGGGGCGTGGATTGAAACATCACCGCAGGGAATGGGGTTGCCGGTTCTTCCAGTCGCCCCCCGCGTGGGGGCGTGGATTGAAACAAAGTGATCTTTATCACCTTGGCCGGTGGCAGATGTCGCCCCCCGCGTGGGGGCGTGGATTGAAACAACGCAGGGATTGGGGCTGTAGGTGGTGCAGCAGTCGCCCCCCGCGTGGGGGCGTGGATTGAAACAAAATCTCCCCGATAAGCTGTAGCATATATTTAGTCGCCCCCCGCGTGGGGGCGTGGATTGAAACACTTGAGATCGCCCCGATGGTGGTAAATATCTTGGTCGCCCCCCGCGTGGGGGCGTGGATTGAAACAACTCATCTGTGCCTGTTGGAACGCATACGGTTGGTCGCCCCCCGCGTGGGGGCGTGGATTGAAACAAGTCAAAGCACGGATTTAAGTATTTTTGGGTAGGTCGCCCCCCGCGTGGGGGCGTGGATTGAAACGCTTCGTCGTCGGCCACATAGACCTTGAGCGAGTGTCGCCCCCCGCGTGGGGGCGTGGATTGAAACATTCAATATCTGCTTGAGTTGTTTTTCTGAACAGGTCGCCCCCCGCGTGGGGGCGTGGATTGAAACTCCGTACTTCTCTCCCTTGTAACGGGCAAACGTCGTCGCCCCCCGCGTGGGGGCGTGGATTGAAACAACAGACAGCCCGGAATTACTGGGGGAGGAAGTATGTCGCCCCCCGCGTGGGGGCGTGGATTGAAACACTTTCTGTCCTTGCTGTCTATTGTTTCTGTTTGTCGCCCCCCGCGTGGGGGCGTGGATTGAAACAACCACTCGTCTGATGATGTAATTGGAAATATTGAGTCGCCCCCCGCGTGGGGGCGTGGATTGAAACTGCTCACGCGGCCTGGTTTGCTGGGCGCACATGGGTCGCCCCCCGCGTGGGGGCGTGGATTGAAACTTGACAGGCCATACAGCATCTCTGGTGCCTCCGACGTCGCCCCCCGCGTGGGGGCGTGGATTGAAACCTGTGGAACGGTTCGGGGGCGGCCTCCGTCCTTAGTCGCCTCCCGCGTGGGGGCGTGGATTGAAACATTTTACTGTGGCCATACTAATCAATATTTCCCTGTCGCCCCCCGCGTGGGGGCGTGGATTGAAACAGCCCACCGTTCCTGATAGCCAAAAACAGTGTCAGTCGCCCCCCGCGTGGGGGCGTGGATTGAAACTTCGGAAAGACATTGAGAATCACCTCCTTAAGGTGTCGCCCCCCGCGTGGGGGCGTGGATTGAAACGGCGAAAGACGTGCTCGGCCATGTCCGCGATTTTGTCGCCCCCCGCGTGGGGGCGTGGATTGAAACCAGGGCGCAAAAGATCAGGGAAAACCGACGGTCACGTCGCCCCCCGCGTGGGGGCGTGGATTGAAACTTTCCATCCTGCTGCTGTCTGCATACGCCATCTAGTCGCCCCCCGCGTGGGGGCGTGGATTGAAACGACAATATTGTCATACCTAATTCCCTCTACTGTCGTCGCCCCCCGCGTGGGGGCGTGGATTGAAACTCTAACAATCCAGCAGTGCATTGCCGTCATCCCCGTCGCCCCCCGCGTGGGGGCGTGGATTGAAACACATGGTTATCGTAGGTCGTGTTATAGGCGCATGTCGCCCCCCGCGTGGGGGCGTGGATTGAAACTGTCAATACCTGCAATGGTGATGTAACCGTAATAGTCGCCCCCCGCGTGGGGGCGTGGATTGAAACGGTGAAGATAACCTCCTTGAATCCTATCAGCCTCGTCGCCCCCCGCGTGGGGGCGTGGATTGAAACAATAAGTGTATCCAGACTGGTCCATACACGATCGGTCGCCCCCCGCGTGGGGGCGTGGATTGAAACAGAAGGGATGACGGAATAGAGATCAAACCCATTGGTCGCCCCCCGCGTGGGGGCGTGGATTGAAACACTATCCCCGACACCAGGGTGGGCCGGAAGTCTCAGTCGCCCCCCGCGTGGGGGCGTGGATTGAAACAGTCCGCCGTTAATCCGTTTGGTGATCCGCTCAAGTCGCCCCCCGCGTGGGGGCGTGGATTGAAACACGATACCGATAACTTTAATACCACAACGGGCGGTCGCCCCCCGCGTGGGGGCGTGGATTGAAACTACATATAGCATTGGGTGTGTCCTATCATTTCAGTCGCCCCCCGCGTGGGGGCGTGGATTGAAACAGCCAAGCGCAACAATAATCGAAGAAGAGTTATCGTCGCCCCCCGCGTGGGGGCGTGGATTGAAACTGCCTGTTATTGCGCTCGATATATACTTAAAAAAGTCGCCCCCCGCGTGGGGGCGTGGATTGAAACAACACCCGCCTGGCGGTGCGCACCCAGCCTGCCGTCGCCCCCCGCGTGGGGGCGTGGATTGAAACATTTCCTGAAACCGAGCGTTAAAATCACCGGGCGTCGCCCCCCGCGTGGGGGCGTGGATTGAAACCTCCAAACGACGAGCCCTGTCCAGAAGGGCAACAGTCGCCCCCGCGTGGGGGCGTGGATTGAAACATCATCAATTTATGTCAATCCACCGAGATAATTGTCGCCCCCCGCGTGGGGGCGTGGATTGAAACAGCCATACGGACAAAGTGTAGGCTGCTTTCCATGAAAAATCAAAGCTGGAAAATATGTGGATTATTGTTTGGTCCGATGCAGAAGGTGGGGTGGTGTTAGCAGGGCCAGTCATCATTTGTTTTTGTGATGGATGAAAAAAACTGTTTGACAAACCTCAGGGATAGTATATTCTTGCACTTAAGAATATTTCTTATTTATCTTTGCCGTACTTGATGACCATGCCTGAAGCCGCTAAATCGAACCATGCATTACAGCACCAGATGGAATCCTTTGAGAAGTCCTGCCGGGCAGCCGATCTCAAGTTGACCCATCAACGGCTGGAGATTTATCGAGAGCTGGCACAGGCCACCGATCATCCCTCGGCGGAGACTCTGCACAAACGATTACACCAGAGTATGCCCACTCTGTCGCTGGATACGGTCTATCGCACCCTGACCACCTTTGAACAGCATCACCTGATCAAAAAGGTAGAGACGGTTGACAGTCAGGCTCACTACGAGGCGCAGATGCAGCAGCATCATCACCTTATCTGCGATACTTGTAAGGAGATCATGGATTTTCAGTGGAGCTCGTTTGATGCCGTCAGTGTCCCGGAGGATATCCGGCAATGGGGCGCGATAAAAAATAAGAGCATTACCATTTATGGCACCTGCCGGAAGTGTCAGGCGCTGAAGGAAATGAAAAAAACAGAATAGGCTTGGCTCTTTTTTTTAGTCGATCGATAGTAAAAGTTACTACTTAGTATTTTTAATTATGTGCATTTGGTTGTTATTTTTGTACGTGTACCAACCCCCTTGGATTTGAGGAACAAATAGGCTATACCAAAAAAGAATGGACAGAAAATTTGGGGAAAATGTCTTTCTCCGAAATAATTAAGTAAACATCAATACAGGAGATCATCAGATGGCCAGTTTAAAAGGAACCCAAACCGAAAAGAACATTTTGACCGCCTTTTGCGGAGAGTCACAGGCTCGGAATCGTTACACCTATTTTGCCTCCCAGGCCAAAAAAGAAGGATATGTTCAGATTGCTGATATCTTTGAAGAGACCGCCAATCAGGAAAAAGAACACGCCAAGCGTCTTTTTAAACTGCTCGAGGGTGGTGAGGTCGAAATCAGTGCAGCTTTCCCAGCCGGAGTTATCGGAACCACGACGGAGAACCTTATGGAGGCCGCTGGTGGTGAGCATCACGAACACACTATCATGTATCCAGGTTTTGCGAAGGTGGCCAGAGAAGAAGGCTTCCCGGCCCTGGCCGTTATCTTTGAGGCCATTGCCGTGGCCGAAAAGCAACATGAAAAACGCTACCTCGATTTAAAGGCCAACATTGAGGCAGGGCGCGTTTTTCAGCGGGAAGACAAGGTTACCTGGCGCTGCCGCAACTGTGGGTATATTCATACCGGCAGCAAGGCCACCGAAAAATGTCCAGCCTGTGATCATCCCCAGGCCCATTTCGAATTGCTGGCTGAAAACTGGTAGTCCATTGCAGACTGTCAACCCCTGTTGACAGGTATTGTCTCTCTGAGCCCCCCATCGTGTGGGGCTCAGAGAGAAGCCTTCTCTAAAAAAGTCGCCTTCAAGTCCAGACCGTTGTTGACTCCACCGTGCGGCCCTTCTTCGTTGTTCTTGTCGTATCTCGCAGCCGCTTATCTTGTTCTTTTGTGTTTAATCAGAAGGTTACGTGGAGTGAAGTGTTCTTTTGAAATCAAGGATCGAATCAATCCGCTGGAGATGTTGAAGAGGTAAAACGTACAGGCTGAACCACACTCAACCCGTAAAGGAGAAAAATCATGAGCGACAAGTCGAAAAAGAAACTGACCACCAACGCCGGCGCGCCGGTCCCTGACAATCAAAATGTCCTGACTGCCGGCCCCCGCGGCCCGCAACTGTTGCAGGATGTCTGGTTCCTCGAAAAACTTGCCCACTTTGACCGGGAGGTCATCCCCGAGCGGCGGATGCACGCCAAGGGCTCCGGGGCCTACGGAACATTCACCGTCACCCATGACATCAGCAAGTACAGCAAGGCCAAAATTTTTTCCAAGATCGGCAAGAAAACCGAGCTCTTTGCCCGCTTTTCAACGGTTGCCGGTGAGCGCGGAGCCGCCGATGCCGAGCGCGATATCCGGGGCTTTGCCCTGAAATTTTATACCGAAGAGGGCAACTGGGACATGGTGGGCAACAACACCCCTGTCTTCTTCCTGCGTGATCCCCTCAAATTCCCGGATCTTAACCATGCCGTCAAGCGTGACCCCCGCACCAACATGCGCAGCGCCAAAAACAACTGGGATTTTTGGACCTCACTGCCCGAGGCCCTGCATCAAATCACCGTGGTCATGAGTGACCGCGGAATCCCAGCCAGTTATCGGCACATGCACGGATTCGGTAGCCACACCTTCAGCCTGATCAACGCCAAGAATGAGCGGTTCTGGGTCAAGTTTCACTTTGTCTGCCAGCAGGGGATCAAAAACCTGACCGACGCCGAGGCTGAGGCCCTGGTGGGTAAGTGCCGCGAAAGTCATCAGCGCGATCTCTATGAGAGCATTGAAAAGGGAGACTTTCCCCGCTGGAAGCTCTGCATTCAGGTCATGCCCGAAAAGGACGCGGCCACCTGCCCCTATCATCCCTTCGATCTCACCAAGGTCTGGCTGCACAAGGATTATCCGCTCATTGAGGTCGGGATGTTTGAGCTGAACCGCAATCCGGAGAATTATTTTGCCGAGGTCGAACAGGCCGCCTTTAATCCGGCCAATGTGGTGCCCGGCATCAGCTTTTCGCCGGACAAGATGCTCCAGGGCCGCCTCTTTTCCTACGGGGATGCCCAGCGCTACCGCCTTGGCGTCAATCATCACCTGATTCCGGTGAATGCCTCCCGTTGCCCTTTCCACAGCTATCATCGGGATGGCGCCATGCGCGTTGACGGCAACCATGGCAGCACCCTTGGCTATGAGCCGAACAGTTATGGCGAATGGCAGCAGCAACCGGATTTCGCCGAGCCGCCTCTTGCTCTGGAAGGGGCGGCCGATCACTGGAATGCCCGGGAGGATGATACCGATTATTACAGCCAGCCAGGAAAGTTATTCCGACTGATGAGCAAGAAACAGCAGAAGGTGCTCTTTGAGAACACCGCCCGTGGCATGGGCGATGCCCCTAAAGAGATCAAGATTCGCCATATCGGCAACTGCCTGAAGGCTGATCCTGCTTATGGAAAGGGCGTGGCGAAAGCGCTGGGAATTTCCCTTGATGAGGTGAAATAGGGAAAGAAGTCATACGGAGTGGATGAACCTGGGGCCGGAATTTTTTTCGCAAATACCATGAAAAGAATTCCGGCCTTTTTGTCTTTACCCTTCGATCTTTACGCAGTCC
The DNA here is from genome assembly GCA_009773475.1 of Desulfobulbaceae bacterium. GTDB lineage: Bacteria > Desulfobacterota > Desulfobulbia > Desulfobulbales > Desulfocapsaceae > UBA2270. The sequence continues at coordinate 364,519 of WSXV01000002.1, forward strand.
ATGGCGTAGACCATCTTGCCGTCTTTCTCTTCTTTGACCAATCCATGAATATCCGTTTCAAATCCAGGGAATTTTTCATTAAAACTACGGGCAAATTTCAGATATTCGACAATCGTCTTATTGACCCGTTCGCCCGGGATCAACAGGGGGATCCCTGGTGGATAGGGGGTCAGCAGGATACTGGTGATACGGCCTTCCAGGTCATCGATTTCCACCCGCTCAATCTGGTTATGCACCATCATCGCATAGGCATCCGCCGGTTTCATGGCCGGTTCCATGTGCGAGACATACATCTCGGTGGTCAGCCGGGCCACATCGTTTTCCTTGTACATGGTATGGATCGATTCGCACAGATCCTTGAGGCCGATGCGCTCATAGCGGGGACACTTGGCGATAAAGGCAGGAAGAACCCGCCACAGTGGGGCATTGCGGTCAAAGTCATCCTTGAACTGCTGCAAGGCTGTCACCAGGGTGTTCCATCGCCCTTTGGTGATCCCGATGGTGAACATGATGAAAAACGAGTAGAGGCCTGTTTTTTCAACAATAACGCCATGTTCTGACAGGTAGCGGGTGACGATGGCCGCTGGAATGCCGGTGGCCGCGAAATCGCCGTTGACCGCCAGGCCCGGGGTAATAATTGTGGCCTTGATCGGATCGAGCATATTGAAGCCATCGGCGAGTTTGCCAAAGCCATGCCAGGTCTCCTTGGCGCGCAGAATCCAGTCATCGCGCTCACCCATTCCTTCTTCTGCCAGCTCTTCCGGGCCCCAGACCTTGAACCACCAGGAAGCCCCGAACTCCGCATCCACCTTGCGCATGGCCCGGCGGAAATCCATGGCCTCGAGGATGGACTCCTCCACCAGGGAGGTCCCGCCCGGCGGCTCCATCATCGCCGCCGCCACATCGCAGCTGGCAATGATCGCATACTGCGGACTGGTGGAGACATGCATCAGGTAGGCCTCGTTGAACTGGCTGCGATCAAGGCGTCTGGTGGGTGATTCCTGTACCAGGATCTGGCTGGCCTGACTTAAGCCCGCCAGCAGCTTGTGGGTTGACTGGCAGGCATAGACCATGGGCCCTTCCGAAAGGCGGGTGTCGCGGCCGATGGCGTGCATGCCCTCGTAGAACTCATGGAAGGTGGCATGGGGCAGCCAGGCCTCGTCAAAGTGGAGATTTTCAACACTGGTGCCCAGGATCTCCTTGATCGTATCAACATTGTAGAGGATTCCGTCATAGGTGGACTGGGTGAGGGTCAGCATCTGCGGCTTGCCTTTCAGATCCTTGGCGATGGGGTGGGCGGCGATCTTGGCGGCGATGGTCTCGGGCAGGAATTCGGATTTTGGAATCGGCCCGATAATGCCATAGTGATTGCGCTTGGGCATGAGAAAGACGGGCACCGCGCCAGTCATGATGATGGCATGGAGGACCGACTTATGACAGTTCCGATCCACCACCACGATATCGTTATCGGCCACATTGGCATGCCAGACGATCTTATTCGAGGTGGAGGTGCCGTTGGTGACAAAAAAGAGATGATCGGCGCCGAAGATCCGGGCCGCGTTCTGTTCCGAGGCCGCCACTGCGCCGGTATGGTCCAGCAGCTGGCCCAGCTCGTCAACGGCGTTGCAGACATCGGCGCGCAGCATGTTCTCGCCAAAAAACTGGTGGAACATCTGGCCCACCGGGCTTTTGAGGAAGGCGACGCCGCCGGAATGGCCGGGGCAGTGCCAGGAATAGGAGCCATCGGCGGCATAGCCGGTGAGCGCCCGGAAAAACGGCGGCGCCAGGCTGTCCAGATAAACCTTGGCCTCACGGATGATGTGGCGGGCCACAAATTCCGGGGTGTCTTCAAACATATGAATAAACCCATGCAGTTCCTTGAGCACATCATTGGGGATGTGACGGGAAGTGCGGGTCTCCCCGTACAGGAAGATGGGGATATCCTCGTTGCGCCGCCTTATCTCACCCACAAACATCCGCAGCTTGTCGATGGCCTCTTTTTTATGACTTTCATCGGAAAACTCGTCATCATCGATGGAGAGAATAAAGCAGGAGGCCCGGTTCTGCTGCTGGGCAATCATCGCGGTATCGCCAAAACTGGTGATCCCGAGGGTCTCCATCCCTTCATGTTCAATGGCCTCGGCCAGGGCGCGAACGCCGGAGCCGGAGACATTCTCGGAGCGAAAATCTTCATCAATAATGACGACTGGGAAACGAAATTTCATTGCTTTATCCTCAAATGGAAACCCTTGATATTCTGTTTGTAATACACAGGTCTTTTAAACTTTTTTTGTTTAAAAAACGAAAAAATTCTATACCATGCAGGGGGCAAGGACACAAGTTACAAATCGGTTCAGACGGTGAAGAAAAGTGGGCTGTCATTTCTTCTTTGGTCGGCCCCTTGTTGACATGGGAAACGAACTAGGGTTTGTATAAATAACTTGAATAAACAGGCGTAGTTGACTGGACGCTTTTGGCTGTTAAAACTTTTCCAGGCCTTTGTGGCCGCTTTGTATCCCTGAAATGTCTTTTGATATTGAGAACGCTCTTCAGATCCTCGAACATGAGGTGCAGAATTATCAGGTGCCGGTGGTGGATCTGATTGCCGTCCAGACCCGTGATCCGTTTAAGGTTCTGGTGGCCACCATTCTTTCGGCCAGAACCAAAGACGAGGTCACCGCCCAGGCCGCCTCCCGTCTCTTCGCCCAGGCCGCCACCCCGCAAGCACTGGCCGGGCTCGATGAGTCGACCCTGCAAAAACTCATCTATCCCGTTGGATTTTACAAGAACAAGGCCGGCTATCTGGCCGCCCTGCCCGGGGCTTTGGAAAAGAACTTCGCCTCAAAGGTCCCGGATGAGATCGACCAGCTGGTTACCCTGCCCGGGGTTGGTCGCAAGACCGCCAATCTGGTGCGGGCCATCGCGTTTCACAAACCGGCCATCTGTGTGGATACCCATGTCCATCGGATCATGAATATCTGGGGATACGTGCAGACGAAAAACCCTCTGGAAACCGAGATGGCCCTGCGCGAAAAACTTCCCGAACAGTACTGGATCCGGGTTAATTCTTTACTGGTGGCCTTTGGGCAGGGGACCTGCCGGCCGGTGGGGCCGCACTGTGAACGTTGCGTGCTGGCTTCTTTTTGTCCCCGCATCGGTGTGACCCCGCGAAAATTGCGGGCCCTGCCGAAGGGGCAAGACGCCCCCAACTTGCTGGAGACAACCGCGATTAAGCGGATGATCTCCTGGAATGTCAATGGCCTGCGAGCGGTGGCCAAGAACGGCTTTACCGAGATTGTGCGGGATTTGGCCCCGGATATCCTGGCCCTGCAGGAGATCAAGGCGGTGCCGGAGCAGCTGCCGGACTCAGTACGGGAGATGGCCGGGTTCACCGCCTATTTCCATCCGGCCCAGAAAAAAGGCTACTCCGGTGTTGCCACCTATAGTCGCATCCCGGCGGATACCGTTCAGCATGGGATTGGTGATCCGCGCTTTGATGAAGAGGGGCGGGTTTTGACCCTGGAGTTTGCGGATTTTTATTTCGTGAACTGCTATTTCCCCAATTCCCGGCATGATTTGAGCCGGCTGGATCTGAAACAGGAGTTCAATCTGGCAGTACAGGCGTTTGTGAAAGGGCTGGCGATCAGGAAATCGGTGGTCATCTGCGGTGATTTCAACGTTGCCCACACCGAAAGAGACCTGGCCAATCCCGCCGCCAATGTCAAGAATGCCGGCTTCACCCCGGAAGAACGGCAATGGATGGACGTTTATACTCATGAGGGCTGGATAGACACCTTCCGGGCCTACAACCAGGAACCCGGCCGCTACTCCTGGTGGAGTTATCGCAGCAATGCCCGCGAGCGGAACATTGGCTGGCGTATTGATTACTTCTTCGTCGATCCTGCCAGCCGGGCCCGTATGGTGGGGGCGGATATCCTCGATGATATTCCGGGGTCGGATCACTGCCCGGTGGTCCTTGATTTTAGATGATGCCTCACTGTTTGAACGGTAAGATGAAATAAGAATCAGGGTCTCATAACATCTTAAAATGATTCTGAAATTCCATTGTTAATCCGCACTACTGTTCCTTATTCTTTTTTCCTTTTGTAACTCCTCTGCAAGTCAATATCAGCATCTTTCCGGAAAACCGGAAAGATGCTGATATTGAAAGTCTTGTTATTCCTATGGTTTGCAATTATTTTTCCGATATTCCGATTTTATTTTTCCGTAAAAATGAACACGTATCTTTTTGAATTGGGATTTTTCAGCGTTATTTCATTTTTTCGAGCAAACCGTTCTTTTCTTTACGGAGAAGATTATGATCAAAAAAACATTAACACTCTGTATTGTATATCTTTTTTTAAAACACTAATTTATGGTTGTTTTTGGGGAAAAAGATTTAGATCTGGTATCTAATTTGCAGAAAAATTGAGAAACAGTATGGGACTGTTTCGGAAGCATCTGTGCGGAATGCTGTGTTTGATCCATCTTACACAGGACAAATATTGGACAGGGATTGTCCGGGGAGGGGAGCAGACGAACAAAATAAATTAAAGGTGTCAAGAGGTAATGCATCCTTCGCTGTGATGTGAGGCGGAGCAAGAGTGAACGATGATTGAGTAATGAGGGGGTACGTGTTTATTAAAAATTCTTTTTAACGGAGGGGATTATGAATAAAATGATGTTGGGTCTGGCGGCAGGTCTGTTATTGATACCCACTATTGGTCAGGCTGATAGCCTGATGCCCAGTGCGGTCACAGCTACAATGGAAGTGGGTCAAAGTATTACAATCCCTAAAACATTAACGGTCTCAGAGGAGCCAGGCGCTTTGGCGCCGGTTGATGTGTTTTTCCTGGCAGATACGACCGGTAGTATGTGGCCGACAATTGGCGCAGTTAAGACAGGTGCTGCGCAAATCATGTCTGATACGGCTGGGTTGGGAGCTGTTCACTATGCCGTAGGGGAGTACAAGGATGTTGGTGATTCCTACGTATACCGATTGAATACCGACCTCACCGGCAATACAACAACCGTTCAGAACGCTATTAATATGTGGGATGCATCAGGTGGGGGTGATTTGCCGGAAGCCAACCTGTTCGCTTTGGAAACGGTAGCAGAGAATACCACGTGGCGTGCCGATTCAACCCGCATCATGGTCTGGTTTGGTGATGCTCCGGGACATGATCCCCGTTTAGGATCAACAGAGGCAAGTGCCACTGCGGCGCTGGTGGATAAAGGTATCGTTGTTGAGGCGCTTGATATTGGTAATTTAGATGGTACAGGCCAGGCAACTCGTATTGCTGCAGCCACTGGTGGTGATTATTTTGACGGTATCAATGTAGACAATATTGTTCAAACCATTACCGATGCCATTACCGCTATAGTGAATGAGTACACCACGGTAGCCCTTGATCTTAGTATGGTTCCGGTCGGTCTGAGCGCAACGGTTAATCCTGTGAGCTATATAGGTGACTACGATCGTTCGGTTGAGCGTATATTCAACTTTGATGTCGTGCTCACCGCTGATGCGGATGGTTTCTATAGCTTTAATATTTATGGGCTGGTCGACGGGGTGCGGGTTGCCACTGAGAGCGATCGTATCACCGTTACTTCCGTGCCTGAGCCTGCAACCATGCTGTTGTTTGGCACAGGGCTGGCTACCCTTACCGGTTTCATCAGGAGAAGAAGGAATCAAGGGTAGCAACGAGGTGTAACTATTGCTATTATCAAAGGCAGATGGAATCTCATCTGCCTTTTTTCTTTTAAGTCCTTTTCGTTATTGATCACTACACAGGGTGTGACATCATGATTGTACTCTCTTGTGCTCAGCAGTTGCGTTCTTTTTCATTGGTTCTTGTCAGCCTTATCTCGTTAAGCCTGGGAGCCACCATTTCGTCGGCCACTCAGCAGGTAGGGGGGGGAGATCTGGAAAGCACTCTCTCTCATTCGATGGCCATGCCTGAGATGGAAAATCTTCTCCAGTCGGCTGAGGACCCGATGTTTGACTTTTCCCAGGAATCTGAAATAACCGTCGATACCAAAAATCTGGTGACCGCCCAGTCTCTTGTGAAAAAGAAAGAGTATGTCGAGGCACAAAGACAGGCAGAGCAGTTTATTCGAAAAAATCCAACCTATGGCCCCGGGTATGAAATTCTTGGCCTTATTTTTCTCCTGCAAAATCAACTTGATGACGCGGTAAAGGCCTTGACGAAAGCCGTTGACCTGGACCGGAAACACAGTTCCGCCCTCACCTATCTGGGCAGTATTTATATGGGGAGAAACCAGTTTGAAAAAGCAAAAGAGACCTTGCTGAAGGCTGTTGCGAGAAACCCCAATGATCGTTTCGCCTACCAGCGACTCGGCATGCTCAGTGAAAAGGATAACGATACAGACAGGGCGGTGTCCTATTTCGAACAGGGGCTGAAGGGAACAGCTGCAGACTATATCGGTATCAAAGTGAATCTGGCCCGGCTTTATAATATCAAACGACAATTCAGTAAAACTATTGCGCTCCTTGAACCGGTTCTGACTCCGGCGTCGAAAAATGCTCCAGCTCATATCCTCCTTGGCACGGCATATTTGTCTACTCATCAGACAGACAAGGCGATCGAGCAATATCGGACGGCAGCGACAATTGATCCTGCCCAGGGGAATGTTCCATTGGGCATTGCCTATCGGATATCGGGCAAGTTGGGCGAGTCACGGCAAGCGTTATTGGAAGCTGAAAAGGTGAAATCTACTGACCCCGTTATTCAGTTTGAAATTGCGGAGACCGCCAAACGGCAAGGGAAATATGAAGAGGCTCAGGAGAGAATTCTCAAGGCAATTGAGACAGGGTATCCGAAAGTACGGGGGCTGCGCAGTCTTGCTGCACTCCAAATGCAAAACAAGAAATATGATGAAGCCGTTCAGACACTAAAGCAGATCATTTCCAGCAAGGAATCAACCATGGAGGATCAATTTGTCCTTGCTGAAGCCTTGCAATTCAGCGGGCAGTTCAATGCCGCCGAGAAACTTCTTCTGTCTCTGTCTAAGCAGCATTCAAAGGACGCCGCGCCCTGGTATCGCCTCGGGCTTCATTACGGGTTGACACGCGACTATGATGCGGCAATTGTTCATTTTAATAAAGCGAAGGCAATTGCACCGGATAATCCTGATATATTGAAAGCGCTCGCCTTAGCCTATCTCCAGAGCGGAAAAAAGGATGAAGCGGTAAAGCTGGCCGAGGAGGTCCATCGTCTCACTCCCAAAAATGTGAATAATGCGTTTTTTCTGGCCTCTTTGTATCAGGATAGGGGAAAGACGGGAGAGGCTGTTAAAGGCTATAAAAATATCATTGCAGAGACACCAGCGCATGGCCCCAGTCTTAACAATCTTGCCGATTTGACAGCACAAAGCGGAGATATTCCTGCCGCCTTGCAACTGGCAACTCAGGCAGTGGCAACTGATCCTGAAAATAGTCGATATCTTGATACCTTAGGGTGGATATTCTTTCTGGGAGGCGATTTTGATGCAGCTGCAAACACTTTGGAAAAGGGGCTCAGTCTTGCCCCTGATTCTCCTTTGCTGAGCTTTCATCTTGGCAAGGTGTATCTGCAAAAGGGGAACACAGAAAAAGCAAGGATGCTTCTTCTGTCGTCAATCAAGCAATCGACAACTTCCGCCTGGAGTGACGAGGCAAAAAAAATACTGGAATCGATGTAGTAGATTTATTTCTCTTTGCCCTGCCTTTATAAGGTCTGAATGCAAGTGATAAGTAAATAACTTTGTGAATTTTTCATATTCAGTCCAGTAGCTTTTTCAAATAGGCCTCATAAGGGGTTTGAGATCCCAAGCATTTGCGAGGTCGGCGAGTGAGTTTGTAAACGGCTTTCATTACCAGTTGAAAGTATGGGCCGGGTTACTTTGCCCATACTCAATATCGCCCCTTGATTATCTGTGCTGACTACGGCTACGAATAAGCCAGATCAGGCTGCCGCCCAGAATCATTGCCATACTTAGAAGCTGGCCCATGGTCAGTGAGCCAAAGAGAAATCCGAGCTGCGGGTCCGGTTCGCGGGCCAATTCCACCAGAAACCGGAACAGTCCGTAAACGATGAGAAAGAGGCAACCCAGACTGCCGTGCGGCCATCCCCGCTGATTCTGCCAGGGCCTGTATTTCTGCGACCAGAGAATGGTAAACAGAACCACGCCTTCCAGCAGCATCTCGTAGAGTTGCGAGGGGTGGCGGGGCAGGGGGCCGCCACCGGGGAAGATCATCCCCCAGGGCAGATCGGTGGTGCGGCCAAAGAGTTCGCCATTGATGAAGTTGCCCAGCCGTCCCAGCCCCAGGCCAATGGGGATGGTCACCACATAGATGTCCGCCACCTTCCAGTAATTAATCTTTTTCTTGCGCAGATAGAGCCAACCGCCGAGCATTACCCCGATACAGGCGCCGTGAAAGGACATGCCGCCGGTCCAGGTGGCTGGAATCTCCAGGGGATGGCGGAGGTAATAGGAAAAATTATAAAAAAGGACGTAACCCAGGCGGCCGCCCAGGACCACCGAGAGGATGAGGGTAAGGTTCAGGTTTTCAAACCAGGGTTCCAGCTCCCGAAAGGAAAATTGCTGAATCTGGCGTTGGACGAAAAAGTAACTGGCCATAAAACCCAGGACATACATCAGTCCATACCAGCGAACATGGAGGGGGCCTACGGAGAAAAGAATCGGATCAATGTTGGGGAAGGCTATCATTTTCGGCTGCTTACCCTCTTCGTTCTATTCTCTTCAAATGCACCTGCAACACCGAGATGGCTGCCGGCGTGATCCCAGAAATGCGTGAGGCCTGGCCCAGGGAGGTGGGCCGGACGGTGGAGAGCTTCTGCACCACTTCATTGGAGAGTCCGGCCAGCCCTTTATATTCCAGGTCTTGCGGCAGGACCATTGCTTCCATCTTTTTGAACCGTGCCACTTGTTCTTCCTGGCGCTGGATATAGCCATGGAATTTGATCTGCAGCTGAATCTCTTCCCGGACTCCTGAGTCCGCGAGCTCCTGGATGCGTCCCTGATTTTCCGCGCCCAAGGGGAGTCGTGCCAATTCTCTGAGGCCCAGTTCGGGACGGCGAAGGAGTTCGGCCAGCGACATCTTCTGCTTGAGTTCCACGCTTGCCATGGTTTGCAGGGCCTCATTGACTTCCTGGCCGGGCCTGACAAGTATCGATTCGAGGAGCAGCACCCCCTGCTCAATGGCGGCCTGTTTTTTCTCGTACCGGTGATAGCCGGCGTCACTGAGGAGCCCGATATTATGGCCGATGCGGCAGAGGCGGGTGTCGGCATTATCCTCGCGTAGGAGCAGTCGGTATTCGGCCCGGGAGGTGAAGAGCCGGTAGGGCTCTTTGGTGCCACAGGTGATCAGGTCATCGATCAGAACCCCGATATAGGCCTGGGAGCGGTCGAGCACCAGGGGCTCCTGCCCGCGCACATAATGGACGGCATTGATTGCCGCCATCAACCCTTGGGCGGCGGCCTCCTCATAGCCGGAGGTGCCGTTGATCTGGCCGGCGAGAAACAGGCCGTGGATGCGCTTGGTCTCCAGTGACGCCTTGAGTTCCAGGGGATCGACATAGTCGTACTCGATGGCATAGCCGGGTCGGATAATCCGGGCCTGCTCCAGCCCTTTGATGCTGCGGAGCATGGCAATCTGGGTGGACAGCGGCAGGCTGGTGGGCAGGCCATTGGGGTAGACCTCGGTGGTGTCCAGCCCCTCGGGTTCGAGGAAGACCTGATGCCGGTTCTTTTCCGGGAAGCGCATGACCTTGTCCTCGATGGAGGGGCAATAGCGTGCTCCGATCCCTTCGATAATCCCGGCATACATGGGCGAGCGGTCAATGCCTGCACGGATGACGGCATGGGTCTCTTCGTTGGTGTAGGTGATATGGCAGGGCCGCTGGGGCAGGATGTAGTCGCCGCTGCTGGCAAAGGAAAAATGGGCTGGCGGCTGGTCGCTGTGCTGGATTTCGAGCTCGGAATAATCAATGCTGTCGGCGGCAATGCGCGGCACGGTTCCGGTCTTCATCCGTCCCACCCGGAATCCGGCCTCCTTGAACCATTGGGCCAGGCTGGTGGAGGGGCTGTCCCCCATGCGTCCCGCCGGGAAGTGCTTGAGCCCTACATGGATCAGGCCGTTTAAAAAGGTGCCGGTGGCCACCACCACGGCCTTGACATGGATCTCTTCCTCCAGGGAAGTGATCAGGCCGCAGATCCGGCCATCTTCGACGATCAATGAGTCCACCACCGTCTGCCGGATCTCCAGGTTTTCCTGATTTTCCAGCACCGATTTCATCCGCAGCCGGTAGAGCAGCCGGTCGGCCTGGGCCCGGGAAGAGCGAACAGCCGGGCCTTTGCTGGTATTCAGCCGGCGGAACTGGATGGAAGTGGCGTCGATATTCTTGGCCATCTCGCCGCCCAGGGCGTCGATCTCCCGCACCAGATGGCCCTTGGCCAAACCCCCGATGGCGGGATTGCAGGACATGGCGCCGATGGTGTCGACGTTGATGACCGCGACCAGGGTGCGGCAGCCCATACGGGCGGCAGCCAGGGCCGCCTCACAGCCGGCATGCCCGGCTCCGATCACGACGACATCGTAGGTATTCAGGAGCTGCTGGGACATATTTGTTTCGTTTGGATTCATTTTAATACGAGGTCTTATTTTGTTTGAGCCATGCAGGTGATAGGCCTTGTGGTCAAAAGAGAGGCGTTAACACGATGGGCTGCCGGATAAAAATGCCGGCCGTGGAACAGTGGGACAGCAAAGAATTCTTCTTTAGTCTTCATTGTGGTCTTTCTTCCACCAGATCAGAGCCCAGCGAGGGGGATGCTGGCGGCGGATGGTAATCTGTGTGCCGTTAGTATGGATAATTCGTGAAGTGAGATATTCTTCCAAGGCCGTCATCTCTAAAGCCGTGAGGTCTTTGAGCATCCATCCATAGTTCTGCAGGGCCTCTTCCATATCAGCAAAGACGAGGTCTTGTTCTAATTGCAGGATATCTATGGAGGGATGAATCCCCATGCTATACAGCATGTTGATGGTAAAGATATAGTCCGGGCCGGACTGAAATTCCCGGCCGGTTGCCGCAAAGGCGCCAGGGTCAAAAGGTGTGGGGGCTATCCGGTCAGCGATGAAGACGTATCCTTTGGCATGCTTATTGAGCTTCTGTAAGGCTGAGTGTAGATCGGCCACGGCCATTGATCGCGAGGCGATGACGATATCATGGGGGACTATTCCCAGTTGCTGCCAGTCGTCTTCCCAGGCGCCCTGGATCGTTTGGATGTTTTTAATATTTTCGGTCCGGGCTGTCTCGTTCAGGGCTTCCAGCATCCCGGCTGAGTAATCAACGGCGGTGACCGATCGCACCTTGGCAGCCAGCGGAAAAGCCAGAGTGCCTGGCCCTGATCCCATGTCAAGAACGGTGAGCTCAGGGCTGAGCGGTAATTTGGCCAGCAGCATTGAGGCGTAGGGCGACCCAGCATTCCTGGAAGCAAAGGATTTGGCTTTCTTGTCCCAGTCCGCCGCACCCTTGCTCGACCAGGATTTCTGCTTTCGCGCATTTTGCCAGAGCAGATTCCAGTCGATGTCTGCCAGGGTTGTTTCAGGGGGCATGGGCATGGAAACACCGTAAGGAGTGAAAGAGTGCGGAGGCGCTGAAAGGAAATCTCTCAGCTGAAAAAAATGAAAAATAGCACAGCTTGTCGGCTTGTGCAAGCGAAGCTCGAAAGTGCCATGAAAATGTTTGACAGTTCCCCGCATCTGTGTTTATAATCATTCCTTTATTTTTATCGTCTGTGCCGCTCTCCTTCATCGTTGAGCCGCGCAGGGCTATCAGGGCCGGAAACATCTCCATTCCTTCTTCAGAGGTTTCGTTTGCCGGTTGCTAACATCAGAAACATTTCATGGGTTTCATGAATATCATCGGTCAGGAGTAAGGAATGAGTAAGCGTACTTTTCAGCCAAGTAACATTAAACGTAAACGTAAACATGGTTTTCGTTCACGCATGAGCACTGCTGCCGGTCGTGCTATTATAAGTGCTCGCCGCGCCAGGGGACGTAAACGGCTGACGGCCTGATCGTGACGTGGTGTTCAAGCTCCGGAAGACGCATCTGCTACGGAACGGGCTGGAGTTTGAACAAGTCTACAAACAGGGAAAGCGTAAGCCTGGCCCGGGCTTTGTTTTAATTTTCAGCCCCAACAACCTCGGATTCAGCAGACTTGGAATTAGTGTGCACAGGCAGATCAGAGGGGCCGTGAAGAGAAATCGAATCAAACGAATAATACGAGAGTCGTTTCGGCTGCATCGGGAAATATACCCTCAGTGTGCCGATATTATTTTTGCCGTTCGTCCGGCCATGGAACTTGACTCAACGGCCAAAATCACCGGGGCGGTGGATGCTGCTTGCGGTCAAGCAAGGTAGCGCCTTTCAGGCTTTTTGCCATGAACATTGATTCGCCCGTAAAGAAAATTCTTGTCTGGTTTGTTCGAGGATATCAGTATCTTATCTCTCCCTTGCTCCCCCCCAGTTGTCGCTTTACTCCCACCTGCTCAATCTATGCGATTGAGGCTTTAGAACGTTATGGTGCATGGCGCGGCGGCTTCCTTGCCGCTCGCCGTTTGTTGCGATGTCACCCTTTCTGCCAGGGTGGATATGATCCCGTTCCATGAGACCCTCTTTTTTGTCAAAAGAAGATGGCTGGTCGTGCCTGGTCTCCAGAGGAGATCAAAACATTATGTTAGACATGCGCTCTGTTGGCTGGAGTAAATTAATTTAGGAATACGGTATGGATACCTATAGAGCACTATTGGCTGTTGTTATTTCTTTTGTTATTCTGGTTGGTTATCAATATTTTTTTGGGGGTTTTGATACCAGCAAAGTTGGGTCGGAGCAGGCGGCCATCTCTGCAGATGCCTCTGCCCCGGCCTTGCCTGCTTCCCCCCAGGCCATTCAGACGTCCTTGCCGCCTAAAGAGTCGGTGCAGCAACCCCTTCCCCCAACCATTGTGCCCGATCGAGCGGCTCGCGAGATTCTTGTTGATACGGATTTGTACAGTGCGGTGATCACGGAGAATGGCGGGGCCATCAAGAGTTTTATCCTGAAAAATTATAAGGAAAAGCCGACCAATGATTCTGTCGGCATGCAGTTGATTAAGACCTCTGAAAAGGAGGGCCTTCCCTTGACTTTTTCATGGGGAGGTGTCGCCGCCACCAACATTTTGTATCAGGCCAGTAGTGATAAGGTGCAGTTTTCGGATAACAAATCCCCCGGCACCCTCAGTATGAAGGGTGTTAGTCCATCCGGCCTTGAGCTGGAACGCACCTATAAGTTTAACCCTCAAACCTACCTGTTGGAGCTCGTTGTCCGGGTTAAGAATACCTCGGCCAATCCTCTGCAAGGCTCTCCCCTGCTGCACCAGCTGAACCTCCCTTTCGAGGCCGACACCAGCGGCTCCATGACCCAGCTTTTTACCGGCCCGGCCGTTTTCATGGATGGTCAGCGCCAGGAATTTAGTAGTAAGGAATTGACCGGAGCTCCAAAAACCGTTCAGGGGAAAATGGAATGGGCTGCTTTTGACAGCACGTATTTCATGTGCGCCATCCTTCCTGAAAATGCAACCGGTACCAGCGTAACCATGCAGCAGGCCGACAAGTTGGTGTCCATGCAGGTTGGCGGCGCACTTGATGTATTGCAGCCGGGTCAGGAAAAAGTCTACACTTACCACGCCTTTTTTGGTCCTAAAAAACTGTCCCTGCTCGAGGAGACCGGATACAATCTTGACAAGGCAGTGAATTTCGGCTGGTTTGACATCATGGCCAAGCCGACCCTCTGGCTGTTGAATTTTTTCGAAACTTACTTCAAGAATTATGGTATTGCCATTATTCTGGTTACCATCGCCTTTAAACTTGCTTTCTGGCCCATTGCCCAGAAAGGGCTTAAGTCCATGAAGAATATGCAGAAACTGCAGCCGAAAATGGTCAAGCTCAAGGAAAAGTATAAAGACGATCCGGCCATGATGAACAAGGAGGTTATGAACCTGTACAAGACCTACAAGGTGAATCCCCTTGGCGGTTGTTTGCCGATGGTTCTGCAGATTCCGGTCTTTTTTGCCTTGTACAAGGTGCTGCTCATGTGTATTGAGTTGCGGCATGCTCCATTCATGTTGTGGATGACGGACCTTTCTGCTCCTGATCGATTGATGATCGGGTTTGATATCCCCTACCTCGGAGGACTTCCGATCCTGACCTTGCTTATGGGGGCATCCATGTTTTTACAGCAGAAAATGACACCCACCACGGCCGACCCAACCCAGGCTAAGATCATGCTGTTTTTACCGGTAATGTTTACCTTTATGTTCCTTAATTTTGCATCCGGCCTGGTTCTCTACTGGTTTGTTAACAATCTGTTGGCTATTCTGCAGCAGTACCTGATTAACCGCCAGTCGGTTAAGGCCCCATTGACCGCGTAGCTTGAGTTCCCTGAAAATTTCTGTCATTTCCGCGTTTGAACTTTCTTCATCTGACACACAGGGCACCTCACGGGCGGATCAAAAAGAACGACCATCTTATGACCTTTGAAGGATAATCCATGGCATCACGAAAAAAAGATTTTTATGGCAAAACAGTGGCAGAGGCAATTAAACAGGCCTGTGATGCTTTGCAGGCCGCGCAGGAAAACCTGACTATTGAGGTGGTTGGAACAGGCTCCAGTGGTATTTTTGGTTTTATCCGTAAGAAAGCCCATATTCGGGTCTCCCTCCAGGAGCCTGTCACCGACAACATTGAGTCAGTGGCGCAAACCCCGGCACCGGCCCAAGTTAAGCCTGAAGCCCAGAGCTCCAAGGAGACTCACAAAAAGGTCAAGGCTTCTTCCGCAGTTGTGCAAGTCAGCCCTGTTCCGCAGGAGAATGTGGCCTGTGATACGCCGTTACCACCGCAAGAAACGATTCCCTCAGATGATTTGAGCAAAGACAAGGAGTTGTCGGCAGACGAAGACGAGGAAGATTTTTCTCCTGTTGCCGCTTCTGATGAGCCCCTCAGTGCAGAAAGCCTTGATGTCCTTCAGCAAGAGCTTGCCCAACTGCTGGAATTGATGGGGCTTCCATCGACGGTGGAGATCGAAGCACAAGGCAGTTCGGTGAGATGTCATGTAAATGGAGACTTTCAGGAAGACCTTACCGGACAAGAAGGGAAAATTCTGGACAGTCTGCAGTATTTGATTCGCAAGATTGCGGCTAAAAAAATCTCTGAAAAAATGCGGATCTCCATTGATGTTGGTGGTTTTCGTGAAAAGCGACAGGACGAATTGCAGGATCAGGCCCGAGAACTTGCAGCGCTGGTCAAGGTAGATGGAAAAACCCAGGTCATACCCTCATTAAACGCTGCCGAACGACGGGTTGTGCACATGGCTCTCCAGGATGACAAAGAGATTCGCAGCCGGAGTGTGGGGGATGGGTTGTTCAAGAAGGTTCTTATCTATAAGCCTGGGAAACCAAGGCCGAAAAATCCCCAGAATGCTGAGAACAGCGGCAACGCCACTGGCACTGGAAATGCAAAAAAACGTTCCTCTTCCCGTGGCAGAAGAGGGAAAGGCAGCAAGCCCCCCACTGAAAATGAACCTACTGAATAAGCAGAACCAGAATCGGCTTTTCTGCAAGCTCATCCATGTCTGCTGAAAACGAAACGAATGACACCATAGCCGCCATTTCAACTTCACCCGGTGCCGGCGGTATCGGAGTCATACGCGTCAGCGGGCCCCGCGCCCTGGATGTTCTCCAACAAATCTTCAAGCCCAATGATCCGGCTTGTTCCTTCCGCAGTCATCAATTGTATTACGGGCATATTGTCGCGCCCGGGATCACTGACCCCAAAAAAAACATCGATGAAGTGCTTGCCGTATATATGCGGGCGCCCAAGACCTACACCCGTGAGGATGTCGTTGAGATCCATGGCCATGGCAATTTTCTTGTTCTTCAATCCATCCTTGAAATTCTACTCCAATTTCCGATTCGTCTAGCTGAACCAGGTGAATTTACAAAGCGCGCTTTTTTGAGCGGCCGTATCGATCTCACCAGAGCAGAAGCGGTTATAGACGTCCTGACCGCGCGTACCCGGAAGGGGTTGGAGATGGCGCAGGCGCAGCTCTCTGGCCGGTTGTATGATCAGGTGGAGGCCATTCGTCAGGCCTTAATGTATTTGCGCGCTGTGGTGGAGGTCGCCATTGATTTTCCTGACGAGGATATCGAGATCATTGATCACGCCCATTTGCTTGAGCAGCTCGAGGTCAGGGTTCGAAAGCCCCTTGCAGATCTGCTCCGCCATGCCGATCAGGGCCGGATCTACCGAGAGGGGATAAGCGTGGTCATTGCCGGTCTCCCCAATGTCGGCAAATCCAGTTTGCTGAATACCCTTCTTCAGGAAGATAGGGCGCTGGTCACCGCCATCCCCGGAACCACTCGGGATACCATTGAGGAGTATATCGATCTGCAGGGAGTGCCTGTAAGGATCGTCGATACCGCCGGCATTCGTGAGCATGCCGAAGAGGTCGAAGAATTAGGCATCCAGCGGGCCATGCAGCAGATGGAGCAGGCGGATCTGGTTCTGTTTATGATTGACCTGACCAGAGGGGTCAGCGATGCGGACCGGCAGTTGTTTCAGCACATTATCCATAAGCCGGTGATTCTTGTGGCCAACAAGAAGGATCTAACGTCGGAGGGATCGTCTGAGATTGTTGAGTTTCAGGGTCATTGTCAGGCGCAGATAGCTATCTCGGCAAAAAAACAGCAGGGAATCAGCGAACTGAAAGAGGCTATCTTTCAGGCTGTCATGGGAAGGAAAGAACAATGGGGGGAAGAGGGGTGCGCACCTAACGTCCGCCATAAAGATTCCCTGACCCGGGCATACGCAGCCAGCGACCGGGTGTTGACCGGACTGCAGATTAAAACAACCTGTGATCTCCTCGCCATTGATCTGTATGAATGTCTTGGCGAGCTTGACGCCATCGTTGGTATTACCACCACCGAGGATATACTGGATCTTATTTTTCAGCAGTTTTGCTTGGGGAAATAAGCTCTTCTGGAAATAAATGAGCCTCCAACATCAGCCCTCACTTCAAAGCAGCTCAAGAAAGAGCCCGCGATTTTCGTCCTTCTCCATGTGGATTTTCTGCCTGGTCTCCCTCCCCATAAAAAAGTAACATGCCATTAATAAAACACAGGAATCTCAGGGCTTGATGCCTTTGCAGTCGTCATCCATTTCAAAGGTAACCTCGATTTCATTTCCATCTGCGTCGATAAGCTTCTGTTCCAGCAGATTAAATTCATCAAGTTGGATGATGAAGTCAGTGGTGGTTTGATATTCAAAAATCAGTTCATTGATAACTGCCTGACTGGCCTGATCAATTTTTAAAATTTGAAAACCAGCTACAGAAGCATCGACACGAACAAGTTGGGCGGTAAACTCTATCGTGTGCTCTTTTTTAGTAATAATTTTAACTTGATATTCAGCGTTGGAAATTGCTTCAGAAAAGCCGGTAATGGCGACTCCGCCCTGACTGATATCAATGGTACAGGCTTTTATAACTGAAATATCTTTGTTTAATAAGACGGCTTCCCCAGTTAATGGAACCCGAACAAAAATTCTTTTATGCTCCATATTTCACTCCGTTGCTATTGGCGATACAGGTCATTCTCGTAATTTCTGGAGATGCCCATTAATCAGTAGGGCCAGCCTAAAACATAATTTCCTGAAGAGAGGAGAGGCTGTGGCATCAGCACAATGACTTAGAGAGGAATGCCTTGTTTTTTTTTTAGTCCTTTGACCTTTTTAGTGTTTACTACGTGTTTCTATTTTAGACGGGAGACGATGATGGTAATGAATTGTCTTAATACATACTTTTCAGCAGACTTGCAAGGGCTCGATCTTTTAAAAAGAAGACGTCTGGTTTGTGATCGAAGGTGAAATAATAAAAGAAAAGGGGGGTAGTCGGTTAGAGTCACCTGAACGACTTTATGATGAAATATAGGTATAACATGTCTGTTTTATGCCACCCAGAAGACTCATATGGTGCGTATTTCACATAGACTTGCTCATCATGGACTTTAGGTGGCTCTAACCGACTACCCCCCTAAAAGAAAAAGCGCGACTGGTCCGGTTCTTGTTTTTTAGGGAATATTGACTCTGGCGTAGTTTTTTGAGTTCATTGCTTCGAAGAATGAATCGATGCTGTCACTTAAGCCCTGGTGGATCTATGAAACGAATGACAGTATTGAGACTGAAAGAAAAAAACTACCCTGAGAATTGAGTGGTAATCAGTACGGAAATGTGTGGAGGAAAGTTCTTTGCCAAGCAAAGATATCAGAACTCCATGATGGCGAAAAAAGTTCCTGAGAGATATGCTGAGGAGTTTGAAAAAAACGAGGAGTGCAAGGGGGTTGAGGCAAAGCCTTCGTTGACGGTGCGGCAGACTCTGCACCTTTATTGAGTAGAACTCTTTCGCCGGCCCCTTGGTCTTGCCGGTCTGAATTGTGAATGCACCTCTTGCAATGATTAAGGTGATTTTTTAACCTGTGATTAGCGGCCTCTACCGCCTCCGTGTCCTCTTCCCGGGCCGATACCAAAACCGCCACCGCCTCCGGGGCCTCTTCCGTTCCCGGTGCCGTTGCCCTTCTCCATATTACCTCCAGCCCACTTTGGGAAACCGCCTTCATCACGGAGAACCATTGTGGCCTCCGTGCTGCTCTCGGTAATTTCTCGGGCCAGGATATAGATAACACCATCCTTCCCCTGGGCCTTTGAGCCTCGAACTACCACATCTCCTCCTGCTTGCAGGGACACTTTTTGTTCAGCCAGATATCGCTGCGGGCCAAGAACAACCATCATTCTGGTTCCACCGACTTCGTCAATTTCCAGTTGCACATTCCTCCGTTCCACGCCGGTTTGCACAGACAGAATCCGACCACTTACCGTGGTCACGGTATTGACATCGTAGCCGGACTCAAGATCCAACGCAAATTGCGTACCCTCGTCTGTTCCCCAGAAGGCGTGTGCCGGAAGGGGGATGGCTGGAAGCAGAAGGAGCAGAGTCAGGAGAGGAAGTATTTTTTGGCGCATGGAATGCAATTAAGCGAAAGACGCGTCCGTCTTCCGCTTACACAGTTATTTATTGAGGCAGATGCCTTGGGAAATGCTCCTTATAAAAAGCCATTATTCAGTCATCACTGGTGCAGGGACATTTGCGGGTCTAGTCGTATACAACCTACATCCGTTCGGCGCCACTCTCTGGCTATTATCAGGACGGATAGTGGCGCCGTTGGCAGTGGTGCCGGTGGTCAGAAAGGTGCCATCACGACGCTGTGACCCTGCCGGGCGGTTAGTTGTCCAACTCTGGGTTTTGATTCCATTGCCGTTTCCGCTTCCACCACCATTCCCACCACGGGCCATGGCCTCGCCTGCCAACATCATTGCAAATATTACTGTCAAACCAATTACCATCATTTGTCTTGATTTCATAATTAATTTTCCCTATTTACCATAGGAAAGGAGTCATAACTAAATCACTCTTAACGTTCTGGTTTTTTAGAAATGGCTCCCTATTTTTTTATACGGGCTAAGTCGAAGGAACAGCCGGAACACAAGTTGATGTAGGGGTTTTGGTTCTGGTGCGTGTCTGTGATTTAGTGGCTGCCATGGCTTCACCAGCTAGGGTAATTGCAAAAATTGCTGCCAGGGTGAGGGCCACGATGCGTTTTGTTTTCATGGGTATGTTCTCCTTGTAGAAAATTGGGTACCTTTTTTGCCTGCCAGAGACAGTCTCTCGCAAACGCTTATGCTTCCATGTTTCCACAATCCGTGCCAATAAAACTAATGTATATAACGTGCTGAAAATAAGATGTTTTTCATGGTTCAGATTTTTTTGTCCAGTCAAAATGAGTGCAGATTTTGCACCGGCGCGGCGTGCCTTGCACTACTCATCCTTTCCATTGTCATCAGCTACTCCGAATTCTTTTAACCGATACTGCAGGGTTCGACGGGAGATTCCCAAGCGGTCGGCGGCCAGACGGCGATTACCGGCCGTTGCCTTGAGCGCGGCCATGATCGCCTGGTGTTCGGCCTCTTTGAGCAGGCCATGCTCCTCAGGCCGAATGCTTTTGCCTGAAATACGAATGAGCTCAGGCAGGTCAGCCATTGTTATCTCATTCCGTGCCAGGATGACCGCTCTTTCCAGGACATTCTGCAGTTCGCGGATATTGCCTGGCCAGTGATGGGCCCGCAGGGCTTTGCGGGCCAAAGAGGCAATACCGGCGAGCTGTTTGCCCATCTTTCGGCTATGGAGTCGCACCAGAAAATCGACCAGATCGTCCATGGCATCGAGGCGATCGCGCAAGGGTGGCAGTGTAATGGGAAAGACGTTCAAGCGGTAAAAAAGGTCTTCGCGAAAATGCCTGGCTGTGATTTCGTCCATAAGATCTCGGTTGGTGGCCGCCAGGACCCGTACATTGGCATGGATCTCACGACTGCCGCCTACCCGCTGGAAGTTTCGTTCCTGGAGAACGCGCAACAGCTTGGCTTGCATCGGCAGGGGCATCTCCCCAATCTCATCAAGCATGATGGTGCCGCCGGCGGCCAGTTCAAACTTCCCCTGACGAGTTGTGGTGGCCCCGGTAAAAGCGCCCCGTTCGTGACCGAAGAGCTCACTCTCCATCAGATTTTCAGGGATGGCGGCGCAGTTGACGGCAATAAAAGGCCCGCCTTTACGGGGGCTGGTAAGATGGATATATCTGGCCAGTAACTCTTTGCCGGTGCCGCTCTCCCCTCCGATCAAGACCGTAGCCTCGGTGGGGGAGACCTCGCCCACCAGCCAGTGGACCTTCTCCATGGCAGCACCGGCAAAAAGGATTCCCAGGGGTGGAAGGCCGGTCAGTTCGGCCTCATCAAGGGCTTTCAGGCGTCGCGTCCGAGTCTGTTCCAGCAGCAGCCGCTCCACCAGTGTTCGCAAGGTGGCCGGATCCTTTAACGGTTTGGTGAGAAAGTCACTGACCCCGTCCTTGATGGCGGCAACCGCTTCCTCCACCGTGCCGAAGGCGGTAATCAGGACAAAAGGCGGGGCTGCCTGGTCGAAGCGGCTGGCGTGAAACAACTCAATTCCGCCCATTCTCGGCATCTTGAGATCAGACAGGACCAGATCAAAGGACTCCTGTTGCAGCTTGGCCAGTCCCGCTTCCCCGTTCACAGCCTGGATTACTTCGTGTCCCGCCTCTTCGAGGATATCCTTGAGGAGTCCGCGAAAGGTGGTGTCATCTTCAACAATCAGGATTCGTCCGCTCATGTGTGTGCTCCCTTTGGTGAAACTGATGGCAGACAAACAAGGCATTCCACGCCGCCGTTGATGCCGTTCTTGACCTCGATATGGCCGCCGCATCCTTCGATGATCTTTTTGCAAACCGCAAGGCCAAGTCCTGCACCACGGGCCTTGCTGGTTTTAAAGGGTTCAAACAGCACGTCCTGCATCTCTGCGGCGATGCCTGGGCCATCATCTTTCACCATGAGTTCCACCCATTTGCCCTGATGCCGCGAAGTGATCATGATCTTTCCATCGGCGGGAGACACCTGCAGGGCATTGGTGAGCAGATTAAGCAGGACCTGCTGCAGTCCCTCTGCCGGGCAGGCAACCATCAGTTCCTCGCCAATCTCACAAGCAAAAAGGACGTTGAGAGCCTGCGCCTGCGGAGTCAACAAAGTGAGCACTTCCACGGCAACAGGCGCTGGGTGACAGGATGCCGGTGCCGGAGAACTGGAGCGGGTATAGAGCAGGATGTCATGGGCCAGCCTCTCCAGGCGTTGCGCCTCGCCGACAATCAGATCGGCATATCTACGCTCCCGGCCACTGGAGAGCCGTTCCTGGAGCAGCTGGCCATAGCCCTTGATCCCGGCCAGGGGGTTGCGGATCTCATGGGCCAGGATCGCCCCCACCTCTCCCAGACGTGCCAGCTCCTGTTGCCGGGCCGCCTGACGCTGTCGGGCGGCCTGTTTTTGTAAGAGCCGGAGAATAACCGCCCCCAGAGACCAGCCCACTGCCAGCAGGGAAAAAATCACCATCATCCCCTGCCGTGCCCGGCGCATGACACTGTCCGCCCGCCAGGTATGCAGAGCCAGTCGAAGGACGCAGGTCTGTCCGGAAAGGTGTATTGGGGTTTGAAATTCATAGACCATTTCGCCGGTCCCCAGTCGAATGCGCTTTTCACTCAGTCCACCTGAGGCCAAGACCGGTCGGAAGCGGTCATCCGTGACATCTGAACCGGTAAGATCCGGATTGGTGTGGAAGAGAATTTTGCCATCGGCGGCAAGAAGGGCTGCATAGGCGATTTCCGGAGTCTGGAAGGAAGTCAGGGCTTTCAGGGAGGGGTCTCGGGCGGCGACCCCTTCCATGGCGGTGGCCATGGTCAGGGCCAGGCCACGTAGATTTTCCTGAGCCACCGGCGCTGCCGACTGATAGTCGCGCAAGGCTTGCCAAGCCAAGCCGCCTGTGAGGAGAAAGGCGGCAAGAAGGGTCAGGGACAGAACAGAGAAACGGGGCATAAAGCAGGCGACGGGGTCTGAATCCTGCAATCAGGCAGGGGGCTGAAGATGATAGATGGCCGGCAGAGAACGATACTGTTCGTTAAAATCCAGTCCGAAGCCCACAAGGAATCCGTGGGGGATAAAAAAGCCGCAATAGTCGATGTGAACCGGGTGGGCACGGCGCTCCGCCTTGTCAATGAGGGCGCAGACCTTGACCGAATTTGCCCCCTGGCAGGCGAGATGGTTCATCAGCCATTGGATGGTCAGGCCGCTGTCAATAATATCTTCCACTAGCAGCACATCGCGGCCCGCTACGTCTATGGTGGGCGTGCTTTTCAGGATGATCTCCCCGGACGAGGAGGCACCTTTACCATAGGAAGAAACCTGGATGAAATCAAGCACCAGGGGAACCTCAATGGCCCGGACCAGATCAGCCATAAAGATAAACGCACCTTTGAGCACACCCATCACTAAAAGATTCTTACCCGTGTAATCCTGACTGATTATTCTCCCAAGCTCCTTGATCCGCTTGTGAAGAGCACTGGCATCCAAAATAATTTCGTGATTCATTTGCTGCATAATCAATCTTGATCGTTCTCGAGAAGAGTTTTGTGTCCCTGACTTTGATAAATCTTCCTTCTATATGGTACGGCTCAAGGGCAAAGTCAAGGACATAATGGGCTTGTAAGGAGCCAGGATTCCATGGGGATAAAACCTGCCAAGGGGTCGAGTTTTCGGTTAATAGTGGTTTTTCCTCTGTTGACAAACAGGATCTGTTACAGTAAATATAAATTTCATTTATGAACTGTATCAGCTAACGTCGTGTTGCTGTTGTTCATTCATTGCTGTCAAAAGAAAGAAAAACCATAACTTGTCAAAACAGGTTGGTAAAATGGGAAAACCAGCAAATACATTGAATCCTGCATTCAACAGCGAAGTCGTCGCAGTTCCGGGTGGTGAGCATCTGAACAGTTGTTTTTCGTGCGGGGCATGCAGCGGTATCTGTCCGGTTAGTCAGGCCATTCCGGCATTTGATCCACGAAAAATTATCCATATGATCCGTATGGGCATGAAGGATCGCCTGCTGAGCTCAGATTTTCTCTGGTATTGCTCCGGGTGCCAATCCTGTGTCTTTGTCTGTCCGCAGGATGTTCGTTTTGCCCAGATTATGGGTGCCCTGGCGAATCTGGCTATAAAAGAAGGCTATGTCAGTGAGCAGGATCTGGTTGATAAAGGCAAGGCTGCCCAGGTTGATCGTGATCTCTGCGTGGCCTGTTTGACCTGTGTCCGCGTCTGCCCCTGGTCCATTCCTAAAATTGACAAACAGGGCGTGGCGGTCATAGATGTTGAGGCCTGCCGAGCCTGCGGGATCTGCGTGGAAGAGTGTCCTGCCCAGGCCATCAGGCTGAACGAGTCCGAAGACAGCCGCTTGATCGCGGCTTGTGGATCATAATATCCTGTGGGACAGAATTTAATTCTGTCCCCAGCTGACTAAAAATTTCTGTGGGACGGAATTTAATTCCGTCCTCAGTGAGGCAAAGAAGCTCCAAGTGAGCAAAGACACAGGTATCGTTGAAGAAAACGAGGAATAAAAAATGAGTTTTGAACCAAAGATAACCCTCTTCAGTTGCCATTATGCCTCCCAGCAAAGTTGTGCTGAGCATGGAAAAGAGTTGCAGGAGCTTGGATTTCCCGCGACTATCACCATGGTCAGAGTCCCCTGTACCGGTAAAGTTCAGGTGACAGCCCTGCTCAAGGCCTTTGAGGATGGAGCCGATGGGGTCTATGTGGTGGGTTGTCCGGCGGAAGGCTGTCACAATATCAAGGGCAGTGTCAGGGCGGCCAAGCGGGTGGTGGCGGTGAAAAAGGCTCTGGAAGAACTGGGTGTCGAGGCTGGACGGATAGAGATGTATCATCTGCCGCGGGGTTTGCATCCGGAGTTCGTTGCCGCCGGTGTGGCAATGGATAAAAAAATTCGCGCCTTGGGGCCGACTCCTTTTCAAATTTGAAAGTTCTCAGGGAGAGCAGAGAATGATTGTCGCAGAACGAAAGCCGATGGCTGAAATCATAGAGATGGTGAACGGTTGCTCCAGAATTCTGGTACTGGCCTGCCGCGGTTGCGTGACGGTGTGTTCTGCCGGTGGCGAGCGTGAGGCGGCGGTACTAGCTTCTTTGATTCGCTTGGGTATGAAGAAGCAGGGCAAGACCATCGAGATCATCGAAGGCAGTCTGGTCAGGCAGTGCGACAAGGAATATATTGACGCCATCGACGAGTGGAAGGGGCAGTATGACGCCATCGTTTCTACGGCCTGCGGGGTTGGTGTGAACTTCATCGCCAATCTGCGCAAGGATACCCTGGTTTTTCCGGCGCTGAACACCACTTTTTTTGGCGGATCAGCTGAGCAGGGCGTCTGGATAGAGCAATGTGCCGGCTGTGGTGACTGCGTCCTTCACCTCACCGGTGGCCTCTGCCCGGTGGCTCGCTGTGCCAAGAGCCTGCTGAACGGCCCTTGCGGCGGTTCAGTGGATGGCAGGTGTGAGATCAACAAGGACACCGAATGCATCTGGCAGTCCATCCACGACCGGCTCAGCGTTCTTGGCCGCCGAGCGCAGATGGAGGCCATCGCTCCCATCCGTGACTGGTCCACCGCCGGCCATGGCGGCCCCCGCAAGACCGTGCGCAACGAGTTGACCATTTAAAAGGTTCTCAGGCTGAAGGCTTATGTTGAACCGTTTGTCCTTCAGCCTTCCTACTTATCTTTTGTCTTCCACCCCCGCCTCGCGGCCATAATCATCGTCAAACCGGACGATATCGTCCTCGCCCAAGTAGCTGCCGTTCTGGACCTCAATCAACTCCAATTCGATGACCCCGGGATTCTCCAGCCGGTGCCGAATGCCGGCCGGGATGTAGGTGGATTGATTCTCATAGAGCAGAAAACTCTCCTCTCCATTAGTGATGCGGGCGGTTCCGGTGACGATCACCCAGTGTTCATGGCGATGGTGGTGCATTTGCAAGGAAAGCTTCTTCCCCGGATAGACCGTTATCCGCTTAATTTGATAGCGCGGTTGCTGCTCAAGTACCGTATAGCTGCCCCAGGGGCGAAAGACCGTGCGGTGAAACTTGAATTCATCGCGCTGTTTCTTTTTAAGCCGGGTCACAACCTTTTTCACATCCTGCGAGCGCGACAGAGGCGCCACCAGAAGCGCATCGGCGGTCTCAATCACCAGCGTGTCTTCTAGACCAATGGTGGCCACCAGTTTGTTCTCGGCGCGGATCAGGCAATTGTGGGTATCTTCCAGGATAACATCCCCGCTGCTGACATTGCCCTGTGCATCCTTCCCTGATAACTCCCACAGAGCCTTCCACGAACCAATATCGCTCCAGTCAAGATTAGCTGCCACTACCGCCGCCTTGTCGGTCTTTTCCATAAGTGCATAATCAATGGAATCACTGGGGGAGGCCGCCATCGTTTCATTATCCAGCCGGTAAAACTTCCCGTCCCGAACGCCCAGGCGCACCGCTTCCGCCATGATTGCCAGCATCTCAGGGGCATATTTGCCCATTTCTTCCCGAAAGGTCTTGATGGAAAAGGCGAACATCCCGCTGTTCCAGAAATAATTACCACTCTCCAGGTAGGCAAGGGCCGTTGCCGAGTCGGGCTTTTCCTTGAACGACAGGACTGCGTTCCCTTCACCCCGTTCGATATAGCCATAGCCGGTTTCCGGGCTCTGCGGTTCAATGCCGAAGGTGACAATTGCCCCTTGAGCGGCAAGCTCTGCCGCCTTTTTAATGGCTGCTGCAAACGCCTCCTGACGCAGGATCAGATGATCGGCGGGCAGCACCAGAAGAATGGTGTCGTCATTATCGGTCAGGGCGCAGAATTCCACCGCCGCACAGACTGCGGGGGCTGTGTTGCGGCCAAGGGGTTCCAGCAGAATGGAGTAATCTTCGGGAATGTCTTTCAAGGCATCAATCTGGCTGCGGGTAATAAAGCGATGTTCCTCCCCCACCACAACCAGGGGCGGCAGGACACCTTCCAGCTGACAGACCCTCAGTACCGTGGTCTGGAGCAGGGAAGTGTCATCGATCAGCTGGAGCAGCTGCTTGGGATACAATTCCCGGGATAGGGGCCAGAGCCTGGAGCCGGTACCGCCGGCGAGGATAACGGGCTGGATTTTGATCATGAGTCTTTTTCCTTGCATAAAGGGTTTCGCGTGTTGCGGTATTTTTTTTGAAAAAATTGCTAGTTCCCGGTGGTGATAACCTGGCCACGGGATGTGAACGAGATTCCATGCTGGCCGCCGGCCCCAATCATGACACATTCCACAAGGGGCGGATTGAGGGCTTTCAGCGCCTTCCAGGTGACGATGAAATTAGCACCAGACCCGCCTTCTTTTTCGTTTTGCGGGATAACAAAATGGGTTGATTCAAGGGGGCCAAGGACGATATTCTTTTCGGTATATTTTTTGATGATCTCCCCTTTTGTGCCGTAATAGTCGGCCGAGGTAACGGTCATCGAGTATTTGGGGTCAACATTTCTGATGCTGAGGGTCACGGTGAGGAGAAGCGGCAGTTCCCGATTCCCTGCATAAATATGCGAATAGACAGGAACGTAAAGGGTTTGCCCTTTGGAGAGGATGACTGCCTCCTCGGCATGGGCCGTTGCGATAAAACTGCCAATTGCCATCCCGATGAAAAGCACCATGGACAACAAACTTTTATTCTTCATGACTTTCTCCTTTATTACCCAAGGGGTTTCAACTCGACCTCGGCCAGTTGTTTGAAAAGATTCCTCTCCCGCTGATTTCCCACCACGGCGACTAAATCACCCTCTATAAAAGTGTAATCCGCTTTCGGGTTGGAATGGAAGATCTTTTTATGGATGATCCCGACAATGGAGGCCCCGGTTTTGCTGCGGATGGCCGCCTCTTGAATGCTTCTGTTGATCAAGGAGCTTGCAGGTGAGATGGTAACCCATGAAATTTCGAGGATATTTTTAATATTGCCAAGACTTGTCAGAAGCTGTTGGTCAACGGTTGATTGAGAGATAGGGGCGTAAAGCTGCTGTCGTACTGAATCGGTATATTCCTGAATGGCGGCCACCGGGACCTCCAGGCATAAAAGTGCTTGCCGGGCAATCTCAAGGCCGGCCTCCATTTCCGGCAGGACAGCCATAGAAACCCCGCTTGCATACAAAGCCCGGGCCTGCTCAACCCCATCGGCCCGGACGATGATGGGGAGTTTCGGGTTGAGCTGATGAGCCTGCTTGACAATGGACTGTGATACCACCACCGACGGGGTGGTGATCAGCAGGAGTCGGGCTTTTTGTATCTTTGAGACCTCAAGGACGGTGGCCTGGCTCATATCGCCGAAGATCACCGGGTACTGGGCTGTCTTGCATTCCAGCATACGCTGATGGTTTAGCTCTATGATGACAAAGGGCAGCTGGAGCAGGGTGAGAACCTGGGCGATGTGTTGTCCCACCCGCCCGCCTCCGGCGATGACAACGTGATGACGCAGTCCGCCATGGGGGATATTTTCCGTCTGCAGGGACTCATGTTTAAAGAAGTGTTTTTTTAATTTATAGAGGTGTGGGGCCAGGTCGGACACAAAGGGGGTCAACACCATGCTCAAAACAGAGATGGCAAGAACCAGAGAGTAGGTGTTCTGGTCGATGGCCTGGGTCTCCAGCCCCACCCGGGCAAGAACAAAGGCAAATTCCCCCACCTGGAAAAGGCCTAAACCCACGGCGATGGGGACAATATTGATATATCCGAACAGAACGGCCAGCAAAGAAAAGAGGGCTCCCTTAAAAATCCCGATAATAAGCACGATGGAGAGGATCTTGCCCCAGTTGGCGAGCAGAAAGGCCGGATCGAGGAGCATGCCCACCGAGGTGAAAAACAACAGGCCGAATATATCCCGCAGGGGAATGATATCACTTAAGGCCTGATGGCCATAATCAGATTCACTGAGCACCATCCCGGCCACAAAGGCTCCAAAGGCAAAGGAAAGGCCGACAAGATAGGTGGCATAGCCGATGCCAAGGCCGATGGCGGTGATCGACAGGATAAACAGTTCCCGAGAGTTCCAGCTGGCAATCTTGGCCAACAGCCAGGGCAGCAGCTTGCGCCCAAGATAGAGCATGACCAGCAGAAAGATGACGGACTTGAGCACGGCCATGGCGACCAGGGGCAGACCGGCCTTGGGGTTGCTCAGCTGCGGCAGAATGATCATCATCGGGATGACCGCCAGGTCCTGAACCACGAGCATGCCGATCATCACCCGGCTGGAAAGGGTGCCCACCAGGCCTCGGCTCATAAGGGTCTTGAGGGTGACCATGGTGCTGGAAAGGGAAATCAGGGCGCCCAGCCATATCGAGCTGACCACCGACCAGTCAAGTAGATTTCTGCCAAGAAAATAGCCACAGATCATGGTCAGGATAATTTGAACAGGAGTGCCGATGAGAGCGATATTGCGGACTGGCTTTAACTCGTTGAGCGAGAATTCGAGCCCTAAGGCGAAGAGCAGCAGGGCGACCCCGATTTCAGCGAGCCGTTCGATTTCATGAATATCGCCCACCGTGACCCCGCCGGTGTAGGGCCCAACGACGATGCCTGCGACGATATAGCCGAGGATCAGCGGCTGTCTTAGTCGCTGCGCAATGAGTGCGCCGAGCAGGGCGGCCACCACAATGATGATAATATCCGCTGCTACCCCCATGTAAATGTCCCTATCTCAGAAAAAATCATTGTGCACATTCACATTTTGGAAGTTGTGTTTTCATTGATCATCAGGGGCTGAAATTTTACTCTTATAGAGCTGTGCCGAAACAGGTCTCCAGCTCATCCCGCTGTGTGGTTACATGGATTTTTTCCCCCGGATCAATTCGAGTAACTCTGCTGTCTTATCATCCAGCAGTGCCGGATTATGGCGGCTTTCCACATTGAGGCGAAGCAGGGGTTCGGTGTTGGATTTGCGGATATTAAACCGAAAGTCGGGAAATGTCACACTCAGACCGTCGGTGTAATCTTCTCCCCCCTGCCCAAAGCGCGCCTTAACCCGGGCAATGGCCGCGTCCGGGTCATCGACCACGCTGTTGATCTCACCGGAGACCGGGTAGGCGGCCATGCGGTCTTTTACCAGACTGGCAAGGGTGGTGTTTCTGCGGCAGAGTAGCGAGCAGATCAGCAGCCAGGGGATCATCCCTGAGTCGCAGTAACCGAAATCACGGAAGTAATGGTGGGCCGACATCTCGCCGCCGTAGATGGCGTCTTCCTGGCGCATCCGCTGTTTGATGAAGGCATGTCCGGTGCGGGTCATCACCGGGATGCCGCCGGCGGCTTGCACCAATTCTTCAGTATTCCAGACCAGACGTGGATCGTGGAGGATCTTGCCGCCCGGTTCCTGGGTCAGCAGCTCGAGTGCCAGCAGCCCGACGATATAATACCCCTCGATGAAATTGCCCTGGGCGTCCCAGAAGAAACAGCGGTCAAAGTCACCATCCCAGGCAATGCCCAGATCGGCCCCGTGCTTGCGCACCAGACGCGCCGTTTCTTCCCGTTTTTCTGGGAGCAGGGGATTGGGGACGCCGTTAGGGAAGCTAC
This sequence comes from Desulfobulbaceae bacterium, assembly GCA_009773475.1. Classification (GTDB taxonomy): domain Bacteria; phylum Desulfobacterota; class Desulfobulbia; order Desulfobulbales; family Desulfocapsaceae; genus UBA2270. The sequence goes on from WSXV01000002.1 coordinate 394,711, forward strand.
CGTCCGGATTATGGTGGGCCTTGATAAAGGTGAAAGGCAGGTGCGGCTCCAGCAGATCAATGATGGCCCCGGCGCAGCCGTTGCCGCTGTTGACCACCAGCTTCATGGGTTTGAGCGCTGCCCGGTCAACGTATCCGAGGAGGTGCTGGATGTACGCATCCTTGCCGGTCACCTGGCTCCGTCTGCCTTTGATTGCCGGCATCTCGGGCAGTCTGCCGCCGACAATCATCTCTGCCATTTCTTTCAGGCCTGACTCGCCGGTCACCGGTCGGGCCCCCACCGTCACCAGTTTCATGCCGTTATAATCCGCCGGGTTATGGCTGGCCGTGACCACAATGCCGCCATCCACACCCTCCGACTCCAGGCTGAAGGCGGCGTGATAGATCTCCTCGGTACCACACAGACCCAGCTCCAGGACATCGACCCCGGAGTCCAGTAGACCGGAAATCAGGGCCTCGGTGAGAGCCTGGCTGCTCAGGCGGATATCATGGCCGACGGCGATCTTGCGCGGGGAAAAAATGGCGGCATAGGCGCGGCCAATGTCCCTCGCCAGTTGCGGATTCAGTTCATCGGGGACCCGGCCCCGGATGTCATAGGCCTTGAAGCAGGGCGGGATGTGGACAGGTAAAGCCATATTTTTCTTCTCCTTTTTTAGTTTCAGCACAGACGCCATGGATGCTTGTTGGGGATGTGTAGGATACAGGATGTTATAGGGTTTTCGTGGCCCGTATTTCAGGGGAGTGCCTGTGCTGATTGGGCATCAGGAGCTCAGCCGCACCAGCTCGATTGCCCCAAAGGCCCCCATGACCTCGCCGCAGATCACCACTGCGCCCTCAATCCCCTCAATCTCCCTGGCCGTGGCCAGTGCCTGCTCCACCGCTTTTTTCGCCCCGAGGTTGATGTCCACCTCATTGCCAATCCGGGTGGCAGCGGCATCGGCCAGGGCGGTGGACTTGGCCACCACCACTGCGGCATCGGCCTTGCCGAAGCTGAGGGAATGACCAACGGTTCCCGACGAGGTACAGACCCCCACCGGCATCAGGGAGGCGGGCAGGCGCAAGCCCACCTTGTAGCTGAGTGGTGACTGGCCGGCAAAGATGGCCACCGAGCATTCTTTGTTCCGCTGTAAATAAATATCGCCACCGTTTTCCACAATAATTTCTGCGACTCCCTCGGCTGCCAGAGTCTTGCCGACAAATTCGGCCATGGCTCCAGCAACTGCCGCCATGGGGCCGACCCCGGCCTTTTGCCCTGCAGCGAGCATTTCCTGTATTAGCGATGGAGCGAGAAAATCCAAGGGGAGGGGATCAAGCGTTGCCAAAAACAGCGGATGCTTTACAATATAATTTTCAATTTGCAGACGATACTGGAGAACAAGCTCGGTTGCCCGTTCTTTCACATTACGGGTGGCCAGGATATGCAGATCGGTTTCCTGGATCTGGACCTGGACGGCAATCAGATCGCTCTGGTCATGAAGCTGGCGGTAGCTTCGGTTACGGTATGACTCCGGTTTTTTCAGACGAGGCTCTGTTTTCATAGATGTTTTCGACCAAAACTTTTTTAGGGCTGTTAAGAAATAACTTGAACTTATTGCCCGTTTCTTTACGGCCCCTTGTGCCGTGTCTGAAGCAAAGAGAGTTCATGGGATTTATTTACGACGGCTTAGACTCTGATTTGTAATGATTCCAGACCCGCCGGATCTTATCATCCTCTTTACCCGATATCCGCAACCCGGACAATGCAAGACCAGGTTGATTCCGGCATTGGGGACGAATGGGGCCGCCAGTCTCCACCGTGAAATGACCGAGCGGATTCTTGCCCGGCTGAGGGCGCTGGCGGTTCTCCATCCGCACCGCCTGGAAATCCATTATGAGGGCGGCAGCCCGGCGCAGATGGTCTCCTGGCTGGGGGATTGCCATCAGTATCGACAGCAGGCGGAGGGTGATATCGGCTGCCGGATGCGGGCCGCCATCAGCAGTCATCAGGGGCAGATGCAGCGGTTGCTGCTTATCGGTTCCGACTGTCCTGATATCAGCGCCGAACTTCTGCGGGCCGCCTTTGCCGCCCTGGGCAGCCAAGACCTCGTGTTGGGCCCGGCCTTTGACGGCGGCTACTACCTGATCGGGGTTCATAATGAATCCTCACCCCTTGTGTGCGAGACCCTGTTTCAGGAGATCCCCTGGAGCACGGACAATGTTTTTGCGATCACCAAGGCCCGGGCGGAACAGCACCAGCTGCGCTGCCATACCCTGATGAAACTTCATGACATCGACACCCCTGACGATCTCAGACATTTCCATTATTATCCCGACCCTCAATGAGGAGAGTGAGGTCAGTCGCTGGACTGAGCTGACCCCCTGGGTGGGTGAGGTGATAATTGTTGACGGCGGCAGCAGCGACCAGACCGTGTCCCGGGCCCGGAGTCAGGGGCTCCGGGTTGAGAACTGCCGGGCAGGGCGCGGGGCCCAGATGAATCATGGGGCCAGGCTGGCGTGTGGCAAGGTGCTACTTTTTCTCCATGCCGATACCCGGATGCCGCCTGGTTTTGCCGGCCTGATCCTGCAATGCCTGAATGGCCCCGCAACCCTTGCCGGGGCCTTCAGCCTTGCCATTGACAAGGCAGGGCCAGGGCTGAAATTCATTGAATGGAGTGCCAATCTGCGTGCCCGTCTTTTTTATCTTCCCTATGGCGACCAGGCTCTCTTTCTTCGCCGCGACGATTTCCTGCAATTGGGTGGATTTCCAGAAACCCCGATCATGGAAGACTTTCTCTTTATCCGCAAGGCCGGAAAGCAGGGCCGTATCACCATCCTGCCCCAAGCGGTACTCACCTCGGCCCGACGCTGGCGACGCCTGGGCATCATCCGGGCCACCCTGATTAACCAGCTGGTGATCCTTGGTTTTTACGCCGGGGTACCACTGCAAAAATTATCTGCATTGTATCGCCGCTAAAGGGTTATTCCAACGGGTCAGGGGGTGGCTGGCTGCTCTGCGGGAGCGGGTGCCGGAGTTGCCGGTTTTCCAGCTGGTTTAGGTGCCGGGGGCGGCAGCGGTGCGGTCATTTGGCTGGGGATGGTTGTTCCCTTTTTTTGAAAGGCTTGACGTACCTTGTCATCCCTGATCACCTGTTGAAAGAGGGTGGTGGCCTGGGATAGATAGGGATAAAGCTGCCCTTTGCGCAGGAGGGGGGACTCTGGGGAGAGGAAGGTGGTCAGCAGCATATGGAGCAGGATGGCCAGGATCAGGGCCTTGACCGCCCCGAAGAGAGCGCCCAGCACCTTGTCAAACCAGCTGGCGATGGTCAGGTTCACCACCTTGGTCAGCCCTTTGCCGGCAAGCATGGTGATGACATAGGTACAGGCAAAGAGGATGCCGTAGGCGAGGAGAAAGACGATCTGTGGATTTTCGGAAACCCCTCGCAAAAAGGGGAAAAGTCTGTCATGATACTGCCCGGCTACGATATAGCTGACATAGAGGGCAACGATGACCGTGACCTGGCCCAACAGCCCGACCCAGATGCCGCGCGCCATAAAGAATGCAAAAATGGCAATGATGACAAGGTCATATCCTGTCAGTTCCAGCCCTGAGACCATAGTTATTCCCCGTAGAAGACGTTTCCATCCAAATCCAGCAAAGTCCGCAACCAGCCCAATTTTTGTAGCAGGAAGCGGCGAAATTGCAAAGAGTTATTTTCAAAATCCCATGAGCATTGGTAATTCCCTTTGTTTTTCCAACCTGCCCTCATCATTGGTTTCAGGGGTTGGCAACGGCCCTGCTGGCTGTCACTGTACATTGAAATTATTGGATCTGGATCATTTGCGGACCTGCCTCCTTCATCGGGATGAAGCCGCTCTGTGCCGGGAGTGGCTGCATCCGGTGGAGCAGGAGAAGCTCTCCGCCCTGCTCCACGAGAAAAGACACCTGGAATGGCTGGGCGGCAGGATCTGCGTCAAAGAGGCGCTACGCTGTTTTTTTATCCATTCCCCATATCCGGCAGAAGTTCCTGCTCCCCATCTGCAGATCATCCATGCTCCCTCCGGCCGTCCCCTTGTGCATCAGGGGATGCTGAACGGTGAAATGGTCATTCCCCATATTTCCATCTCCCACTCCGGAAGATACGCCTTGGCCCTTGCCGCCGCCGCCTCCTGCGGCGTTGATATCCAGGAAAATCGTGAGACCCTGGTCCGGGTTCAGGAGCGGTTTTGCAGTCAGGCAGAGGGCAGGCTGATGATGGACCTCCTGCCCGGACTGGACTCCTCCGAACATCTTACCCTGCTCTGGGCGGCCAAGGAGTCGGTGAAAAAGGCGGTTGTTCTGGAGGCCATGCCCGGCTTTCTGGAGCTGGAGCTGCGCCGCATTGATCTCAGTCATGGCCCGGACCATACGGGCGGCTTGCTCTTCACCTTTGCGTTTGCCGTGGGGAATCATGGGAAATTGGGGGCAACGGAGTCGCTTGTCGCCCAATTTCAGGCGCTGGTCTGTATGGATCATGGGTATGGGATAGCCCTGTGCCTCTCCTCCCCCGCCTCTTTTCCCGGGTTTCATCATGCCTGAACTCCCTGAGGTCGAGGTCATCTGTCAGGGGCTGCGGCCCCATCTGGTCGGCCGCGTTGTCATTGATGTGCAGGCCAGCGGCAAACCTCTGCGCCACCTGGCACCCCTTGCCGCCATGCAGGAAATGCTGGGCGGCAAGAGGGTTAAAACGGTCAGCCGACGGGCCAAGTACCTGCTTATCGCCTTCGACGATGAAACCCTGCTCATCATCCATCTGGGAATGACTGGGAATGTCGGCCTTTTCTCCCAGACCGCCCCGGTGAAGGTTCATGATCATGTCCGCTGGCAACTGGAGAACGGCTATGAGCTGCGCCTCCATGACAGCCGCCGTTTCGGCGGTGTCTGGCTGCTGAGTGCTGAGCAGGCAGAGGCCCGGGAAAGTGGATTTTTTGCCGCCACCGGCCTGGAGCCTTTCAGCCTGGGTTGCACCCCGGCCCATTTGATGAGCCTTGCGGCAAAGCGCAATCAACCGGTCAAGACCTTTCTTATGGACGGCAAGGCCGTGGCTGGTATCGGCAATATTTACGCCAACGAGGCCCTTTTTGCCGCCGGCATCCATCCTGCCCGACCGGCTTCTACCTTGAGAAAACGTGACTGGCAGCAGCTTTTATTCCTTATTCGCTCCATCCTCAGTCAGGCCATTTGCTGCGGAGGCTCCACCATCAGTGATTTTATCAACGCCAGTGGCGAAAGCGGCTACTTTCAGATGAACTTCCAGGTCTATAACCGCAAAGGCGGGCCTTGTTCCCGGTGCGGTGCGGCCATCGAGAAAATCGTGATCACCGGCCGGGCTACCTATTTCTGTCCCCGTTGCCAGAAAGAATCAAAGGCACATCCCGTTCACATCTGACTGACAATTTTTTCCAGAAGGCCGTCAAACATTTGCTGTTCCTCAGCCGATAAAACGGCAGTGATCTCTTCGGTCAGCTCCATATGGTGCTGATGGTGCCGGGCAAAGATCACTTGTCCCTTTTCGGTAAGCTCAATAAGCCAGGAGCGGCGATCTGTCTCATGGGGAGTTCTTCGCAAAAATCCTTGTTCCGTCAGGCGATCAATCATCACGGTCAGGGAACCGGTGGTGATGCCCATCTTTGTGGCCAGCTCTTTCATCCGCAGGGAGACATTATGGCCAACGATCTCAATGGTATGCATCTGAGCGGTGGACAGACCTGAGTCTTTTGCCACATCCTGCTCCCATGATGATATTTTGTTGTAAAACTCAATGATGTGATGCGATATTCTGGTTATATCGGCTGGTTGAGCGGGCATGTTTCCTCCTCGCAGACGTTAACCTCGACGGTGACATGGGTGAGTTCCCTGAAGTCGGCCAGCAACCCCTTGTAATACTCTATTTTCTGGGGACGATGGGTGACAATGGAGAGGATGGCCGCAAAATCCGCTGGCCCAACCCGCCAGACATGGATATCGGTAATTTTGACATCCGGTACCTCTTCGATGGTTTTCCTGATGGCGGCCAATACCTTTTCGTCAATGCTGCCGTCCAGGAGGACGGATCCGCACTCCCGCAGCAGGGTATAAGCCCAGCGGCCAATGATTGCGGCTCCTGCAATTCCGATCAGTGGGTCAAGCCAGTGCCAGCCCAGATATTTCCCGAAGAACAATGCGCCAATGGCGAGCACCGAGGTCAGGGCGTCGGCCAGGACATGGAGATAGGCGGCCTTGAGATTGTGATCATGGTGGTGATGATCTTCGTGAGTCCCGTGATGGTCGTGATGACCATGGGAATCACGCAGCAGGAAGGCGCTGGCAATATTGACCGCAAGGCCCAGGGCCGCCACCAGCATGGCCTCGTTGAAATGAATCTGCTGGGGGGACATCAGTCGCTGAATGGATTCAAAAAGCATGAACAGGGCGACTCCCAGCAGCACGATGGCGCTGGCGAACCCGCTAAGGACCCCAACCTTACCGGGGCCGAAGGCATAGTCGGTGCTGTTTGCGTGCCTTTTTGTATAGCGATAGGCAACAATGGTGATCATGAACGCGGCCACATGGGTGCCCATATGCCAGCCATCCGCCAGCAGGGCCATGGAGCCGTAGGCTATGCCTGCGATCACCTCCACCAGCATGGTGACTGCGGTGAGGACCAGCACCTGCCAGGTGCGGCGTTCGCCATGCTCCTCCATCACCGTAAAATCGTGTTTGTGTTGCCAGGAATCAATGGGATGAGCCTGCATTTGGAGACCTCTTCTGCTAAAATTTTTCTTCAAGCCTTTCTCTCAAAGACGCTACTGCGTCAACATTGGGAGAAAATAGAGCCATATTGTTTGATTGTCAAGATGTTTGCTTGTCAAACAATATGGCTTGACTGATGCTCACCATCATCATTGTCGTTTTCTCCGGTTTCTGGTATAAAAACGGTTCTTTCATTGTTGGTATACGTGTTTTTTCCTTTTTTCAGACAGACTTCTCTTCCCATGATAGGCATCTTTGATTCAGGCATTGGCGGTATGACGGTGGCGCGCGCGGTGGAACAGCTGCTGCCTGACTACTCCATCGTCTATTTTGGCGATATCGCCCGCACTCCCTATGGCTCAAAAAGCCCGGCCACCATCACCGACTACTCCCTGCGCAATACCGAGTTTCTCCTTGAAAAAGGGGCGGAGATTATCATCATCGCCTGCAATTCGGCCTCCAGTGTGGCCACCGAGGCATTGCGCCGCGAATTTCAGACGCCGATCATTGAGGTGATCACCCCGGCGGCCGAGAAGGCCATCGCCACCACTAAAAACGGCCGAATCGGGGTCATCGGCACCCGGGCCACCATCAAAAGCGGGGTCTATGAACAGACCATCTGCGGCAGACAGCCGGATTTCCAGGTCTTTTCCGAGGCCTGTCCTCTCCTTGTGCCGCTGGTGGAAGAGGGCTGGATCAACAAGCAGGAGACCAAAATGATCATCCGGCGCTACCTGCACCCCTTGAAAGATCGGCAGATTGACACCCTGGTCCTGGGCTGCACCCACTATCCCCTGCTTAAAGGGCTGATCCAGGCGAGGATCGGCAAACGGGTCAACCTCATTGATTCGTCGGTGGAGACCGCTAAATATGTACGCGAGCTCCTCACTGCCCGGCCGGAGCTGGTGCACCGCGAAGAAAACGGCGAGACCACCCATCGCTATTACGTCTCCGATCTCACCGATGCGGCCCAGACGGTTGCTGCTAAAATTTTTGAACGTCCCCTGGAGCTGCTCCTCACATGAAAGCGATGAATTCCTTCCCTGCCGGTATATTTTTTCCCCTCCGGCCGTTCCTGCTGTTCTTCTCCTTTTTTGTCTTCTATCTCCTCTCTCCAGCCGTCTGCCATGCCGAAACTCCCGAGGAGACGGCCCGCAGGCTTCAGCAGACCTATGACCAGGTCAAGAGCCTCAGCTTTCATTTTACCCAGAAGACGGAAGGGGAGCTGAGCGGCAGGGCTCAGCAGGGAAGTGGAACTGCTTGGTTTGTCAAAGAAAAAAAAGGAAAGGGACCGGCCAGTACGGTGGGCAAGATGCGCTGGGATTATATCAGCCCGGAAAAACAGATCCTGGTCAGTGATGGGGTCAATTTTTCCATGTACTTTGCTAAACTTCAACAGATGATCGTCAGTCCGGCCGAGACCATGGCCGCTGATATCACCTACTCTTTTTTTACCGGAACCGGCAATTTGCTGAAAGACTTCATCATTTCCCCGCCCAATGCGGAGTTTGCCCCAAAAAATGAAGGAAAAGAAGCCCCTGGCTCATCGGTGGTCATCAAGCTGACCCCGAAGGAAAAGCAGTCCCAGGTCAGTGCGATTCATCTCTGGGTTACCCCCAAGTCACTTATCGAACGCATCGACATCCTTGACCATTTTGATACCCGCACCACCCTTGAGCTCAGCGATCTTGCTGTCAACAGCCTGGATACCAGCGATCGCAAGGCCATGGACGCCCTGTTTACCTTTGTCCCGCCGGAAGGCACAGAAATTATCTATCAATGATGGCGTCGCGCCAAATCCCAAGTTCCGGGCACTCGCCAGCACCCTTTCGGGTGGCCCTGATTTCCATGCCCTGGTCGATCTTTAACCGGCCCTCCATCCAACTGGGCGCCCTCAAGGCCTGGCTGGATCGCGACGGCGCCATTGAGACGTCCACTTTCCATCCCTATCTGCAGGTGGCAAAGGCCCTCGGCACCGAGGCGTATCACCATCTGGCCCAGAACAGCTGGGCCGCAGAGGCCCTGTACAGTTCATTGCTCTTCCCGGAACAAAGAGAGCAGGCGGCACGGCTTTTTCATGGGAGTTGCAAAACAAACAGGCAGCTGCGGGGGCTTGATTTTGATCGCACCGTTCAGCTCCTTGATCAGTCCCTGGATCAATGGCTGGCCACTTTTGATCCAGGTCGCTTTCATCTTCTTGGATTTTCTATCTGTTTCAACCAGCTCCTGGCCTCCCTGACGGCGGCAGCGCGGATCAAGAAGGATCATCCCGACTTGCCCATTGTGGCTGGCGGGTCTGCCTGTGTCGGGGCCATCGGGGCATCCCTGCTGAACACCTTTCCCCAGCTGGACTATGTTATTTCCGGCGAAGGAGAAGAATCCCTGACCCGGCTCTGTCATTGTCTGCGAGATAAAGGGGGGCCGGAAGGCCTGCCCCCCAGGATCATCCAGCGTTTACGGCCTTTTACGGAAGAGCCCTGTTCCGGCATTGCCGATCTGAATCAACTGCCCACCCCGGATTACACCCCTTATTTTCAAGAGATGGGCGAGCTTTTCCCAGGTCAGCCCTTTATACCGGTGCTTCCCCTGGAATTCTCCCGGGGCTGTTGGTGGAACCGCTGCACCTTCTGTAATCTGAACCTCCAGTGGCGGGGCTATCGGTGGAAACAGAGCGCCAGGGTGGCGGCGGAGGTGAAAGAACAGGTCTTGCGCCATGGCGGCCTGGACTTCACCTTCACCGATAACGCCTTGCCGCCCAAAGAGGCGGACCTTTTTTTTCAGACCATGGCGGCAGATTCGATGGATGTGGATTTCTTTGCCGAGATCCGGGTCATCACCGATGCCGTCAGGCTGAGTGCCTGGCGGCGGGGCGGACTGTCCAGTGTCCAGGTCGGCATTGAGGCCCTTTCCTCCAGCCTGCTTGCCCGCATGCAGAAAGGAACCACGGTCATGGACAATATCGGCGCCATGAAAGCAGCCCTGGCCTGCGGCATGCGTCTGGACGGTAACCTGATCACCGAATTCCCCGGCAGCACCGAGGCCGAGGTCTCTGAAACCCTGCGGAATCTAGACTTTGTCCTGCCCTTTACCCCGCTTACCGGCGCCGCCTTCTTCCTCGGAAAAGGTTCGCCGGTGAGTGATGACCCACAGGCTTTTGGGATTTCCGCGGTGATCATGCACCCTAAAAATCGCAGACTCTTTCCCGAGGCCATCCTGAGCAAGCTGGACTTACTGATCAGGGGGTACCGGGGCGATAAGAAGGGGCAGCGTCGGAGTTGGCAGCCGGTCAGCCGAAAGATTGCCCAATGGCAGGCCTTTCACGCCCATCGTGAGAGTTATGCGATCCCGGCGCTCAGCTACCGGGACGGCGGCACCTTTCTTATTATCCGGCAGGAGCAGTTGCATGGTCCCTGTCTGCACCACCGGCTGCGGGGAACATCACGGCAGATCTATCTCTTCTGCCAAACCATCCGCACCCTTGATGAACTGGCTTGCCAATTTCCGACCATTCCCTCCAGAACCATGGAGGAGTTTCTTGCTGATCTGACCCAAAAGCGAATCCTTTTTCAGGAAGGTGACCGGCTCTTGGCCTTGGCGATCCCTGCCTCGTGCGCCTGAGTCTGTTTTTTTCTTTTTTAACTTTGTCATTTTGATGCTACTCTATTGGGAGGCCATCTGCTTGGCTCCAGACGAGGTCATCAAAACAGGTTTTGCAGGACGGCATATTCGCGAGGCACTCGATCATGCAATAATGAAAAGGTACTGCTGATGCCTCGGAAATAATCAATGGGAAGTGCAGGGCGGGATGTGGTTGCATTTTGCAATGCCGGCAGGAAGAGGCAGTTCCTTTTTTGGAGTTATGATTTGGACATTCTTTTATTGATTATTCTGATTTTACTCAATGGCGTCTTTGCCATGTCGGAAATTGCTCTGGTGACGGCGCGTAAAAACCGGCTCCAGCGACTGGCCGAGGATGGCGATGCCGCCGCTGCAATCGCCATGCGCCTTGGCGAGGAGCCCACGCAGTTTCTGTCCACGGTTCAGATCGGGATTACTGCCATCGGCATCCTCAACGGGATTGTCGGTGAATCTGTACTGGCCGGCCCGCTTTCCCTGTGGCTCCAGAGCCTTGGGCTTGAGAAAAAGGCAAGTTCCATGGGCGCAACCACCATCGTCGTTGTGGGCATTACCTATTTCTCCATTGTGTTTGGTGAATTGGTTCCCAAACGAATAGCACAGTTCAACGCTGAGGGGATTGCCCGATTCATGGCACCTCCCATTTTGGCGCTTGCAAAACTGTCCCGTCCCTTTGTCGTTCTTCTTTCCGCCTCCACCGACGCAATTTTGCGGTTGCTGGGAAAAAAAGAGTTGAGCAGTGCCAATCTGACCGAAGACGATATCCATGCCATGCTGGCCGAAGGGTCAAGTGCGGGGCTGATCGAAAAACAGGAACACGAGATGGTGCGGAATGTCTTTCGCCTGGACGATCGGCAAATTGCCTCCTTGATGACACCACGCAGTGAATTCATTTATCTGGATATTGAACAGCCCATTGAAAGCAGCCTTGATTATCTGATCAATTCCGACCACTCCCGTTTTCCAGTCTGCCGGGGCGGAATAAATGATATGCTGGGGGTGATTACGGCCAAGAGATTACTGAAACAGCGCATCATGGGCGAGTCAACAAATATTATTGAATGTTTGCGGCCCTGCATTTTTGTGCCGGAAACGCTGACAGGTATGACCTTGCTGGAGCAGTTTCGGGAATCCGGAGTCCAAATGGTCTTTGTGGTCGACGAATATGGAGAAATCCTGGGCCTTATCACCTTGCAGGATGTTCTGGAAGCCTTGGTCGGAGAATTTAAACCCCGCGACCCGGAAGACGTGTGGGCCTTTCGACGTGATGATGGCTCCTGGCTTCTGGATGGGTTGATCCCCATTCCGGAGTTAAAGGATCGGCTTGGTTTGAAAAGTGTGCCCGAGGAGCATAAAGGACGCTATAACACCCTCAGTGGCATGATGATGTGGTTGATCGGCACTATGCCGCGAACCGGGGCCGTTACCGAGTGGGAGCAATGGCGGTTCGAAGTGGTCGATCTCGACGGTAACCGCATTGACAAGGTGTTGGCCAGCCCCTTGGCGGAATTGCAGGTTGAATCAGAGGACTCGGACAAAAAAGATATTTCCTGAGTCTCCATTGAAATCCTTAGATCGTGAGTGAATTACAGATTATTCCCGTTCATCGGGGTGAGAAAACAGTATGGCATCGTCCCGAAAAATGTCTTGTCAGGTAGTTATTATTGGATTTTTTCAAAATCCATCCAGTTAGCAGATTAACCATTTACAGAAAGGTTTTACCCCATGAATCAAGAATCCACCGAACCAAGTTTTGCCGATCTCTTTCAGGAAAATTCGTCCAAATCCCCGCGCCGTCTGGAGCCGGGTCAGAAGATAACCGCCACCATTGCCGGCATTGCCGGGAATTCGGTTTTTCTGGATGTGGGCGGAAAAAATGAGGGGGTTCTCGATAGCTCCGAGCTTCTCGATGCCGAGGGGAAGGTGTCGGCAGCCATCGGTGACAAGGTGGACGTCTATTTTCTGCGATCCAGCGGTGGCGAGCAGCTCTTCACCATCAAGCTTGGGGGCGGCAAAAACACCACCCACCTGGAAGAGGCCTGGCGTAACGGGATTCCCGTTGAGGGCACAGTCAAGGAGGAGATCAAGGGCGGCTTTGATATCACCCTGGGCGGCTCAGTGCGCGCCTTTTGCCCTTACTCGCAGATGGGAATGCATCGGGTGGAGGATGCCGGCGCCGAGTACACCGGCCGTCGCATGACCTTTCTGGTTACCCGTTTTGAAGAAAACGGCCGCAATATCGTGGTTTCGGCCCGCGCCCTTATCGAGCAGGAGCGAGAACTCCAGAAGGAGGCTCTCCAGGAAAGTCTGGTGGAAGGGGCAACCGTGCAGGGTACAATCAGCTCTATCCGGGATTTTGGGGCCTTTGTCGATATTGGCGGAGTGGATGGTCTGATTCCGATCTCGGAGATCGGCTGGAGCCGGGTGGAGGATATCAAGGAACATCTCACCCTCGGTCAGGAGGTGACGGCGGTGATTAAGAAGCTGGACTGGAAGGCGAACCGGATCACCCTGAGCCTCAAGGAAACCCTGCCCAACCCCTGGGATGCGGCGCGTGAGCGTTTTACCGAAGGGTCAGTCCATACCGGCACCGTGGCCCGCCTGACCACCTTTGGCGCCTTTGTCACCCTGGAGCCCGGTGTTGACGGCCTGATTCATATTTCCAAATTAGGCGGGGGCCGCCGCATTAATCATCCTCGGGAGGTACTCGAGGTTGGGCAGGAGGTTGAGGTCAAGGTGGAGGGAGTGGAGAATGATACCCGTAAGATCAGCCTCGCTCCCAGCGATTATGTGAGTAGCGAATCCACGGAAACTGCCGAGAAAGATGAATATAAAAAATTCATGGCAACAGCGACCCCGAAAAAAAAGGAAGAATCCATGGGCAGCCTGGGAGCCTTGTTGCAGGCCAAGCTTGCGGACAAAAAGACGCGGGGCTGATCCAGAGGCGGCCATCTTTCCTGCAGAATAAAAAAACCCTGCGGCACCGTTGTGTGCCGCAGGGTTTTTTGCGTACAGTCAAAGTCAACCTTTCCCAATCCTTAACATTTTACCACATGTTGCCGGTTTGTCCGGGCGCGATCCTGATCCGTGCCAGTTGGTCGGTAAGATCTCCCATCTCCTGCTGCCAGTATTCATGGGTGCCGAAATTGGGGGCCACCCGCGAGTCCCCGTCTTCGGCCACCTGATGGGCGCACCAGGCGATATAGTGGATGTAGCGCATGGCCCGCAAAGGTTCAATCAGGCTCAGGCTGCGGTGGTCAAACTCCATAAAGGTCTCATACCCCTCAAGAAACAGATCGATCTCCAGCAGGCTATCCTGCATCAGGCCGGGCAGCAGCATCCAGAAGTCCTGGACCGGCGGCCCCATGGCCATGTCGTCAAAGTCGATGATATAAAAAGATTTGCCGGGGAGATAAATGAGGTTGGAAAAATGGCAGTCGCCATGGATGCGGATCATCTTGGTCTGGTCAAAGAGAGGGGTGATTTCCTTGATCAGGGCATCGGTCAGATCTTTGAATTCGCGGCGCTGTCCGGCCGGGATGAAATCTCCGGCCAGCAGGGTGTCAACCTGGGCTTGGGTTGAGCTTGCCGGGGCCATGGTGATTCGTTCCAGGGGGGCATGGGTGGCGCCGACGGCATGGACCCGGCCAATCAGGCGGCCCAACTCCAGCCATTGCTCTTCCGAGTATTCATCATAACTGCGACCGCCGCATTTTGGAAAACAGGCAAAGAAGATCTTGCCGTACTGGCCCAAGGTGCCTCCATCTGTCATGGTCAGGGGCGCAATCACCGGGATCTCAAGGGCCTGGAGTTCCTGGAGGAAGATGTGCTCATCGAGCAGGCCCCGTTTTGACCAGCGTCCAGGCCGATAAAATTTAATCACCAGGCCAGATTTGCCTTCGTTTTTCTCCTCAAATTCCAGCTCGTAGACCCGGTTGATATAGCTGTTCAAAGGGCGGCAGAGATTGGTGCAGCGTTTCCCTAGGGCCTTTTCCGCCAGATTGATAACCGTGTCGGGGGTCAGGCCGTGAAAGGCATGGTGTTGAGGGTGGGGAGAGTGATCAGTCATGATCCGGGATAGCCCGTATCCTCCGGTGGGTTGTGCTCTTTTGAGGCTGCCACAGCCAGTTGGTCGCATCGTTCATTGAGGGGGTGGCCGGCATGTCCTCTGACCCATTGGAAGCTGATGTCCAGGCCGTCGATGAGTTCCAGCAGTTCACCCCAGAGGTCGGGGTTGACGGCCGGTTGCTTGTCGGATTTGATCCAGCCTTTCTGACGCCAGCCCTTTGCCCAGCCTTTGCTGATGCCGTTGACCACGTAACTGGAGTCGGAATGGACGGTGATAGGACGATCTCGGAGGGGTAGGGCGCGCAGGGCGACAATGCAGCCCATAAGCTCCATGCGGTTGTTGGTGGTTCGCCGGAAGCCGCCAGAAAGCTCCTGCTCGCGGCCATCGATGATGAGAATGGCCCCATAGCCACCGGGGCCGGGGTTATTGCGGCAGCCGCCGTCGGAATAGATGTGGATCTCTCCGTCGCGGGGGACAGGTGGGGCAGTTTCTGTTTCCGAGCTGCGCGTTTTGTTGGCGGTGGCCTGTCGGTATTGGGGGTCAACCAGCCAGCGCTCGGCCTCGGCGCGGTCGGTGAAGCCTTTAAATCTTGCTCCGGCAAAGCCCTTCACCTGTTTTTCCGCCTCTGCCCAGTTATCGTAGATCCCCGGCTTGTGGCCGGCGGCAATGGCATACACCTTCTTTTTGGTCATCAACGCAGCGTGCTCATTGAAAAGACGCAAGGCAAGGAGAGTTCTTCTCGCAAACGTTTCTAAACTCCTGACCAGTCTTCATTGCCGGCTCAATGCTAATTGATCATGCCGATAAAAATCAGGGAGACGACAACCAGGGCCAGAAAGAGCCCAACCTTTACAGTGATGGTATGATCTTCCTGAGGTGCCGCCGGATGTTGATCGTGCGCGTCATGTCCGCTCATTTGTATTCTCCTGGGTTATTTTTTAAGGGGGATCAATTCCATTAAAATCTTTCAGTATTGGATTGCCTACCTGAACAATTTTATACCGTTTTGTCGAGGACATTCTTGCCTTTAGATAGCCAAGGGGGAGGTCATCGTTGCCGTCAGGCGGACCCGCTGCTCCCACTGTGGGCACTGTTTGTGGATGTACTCCTTGTTGTGCAGGTACGGGTCACAGTGCTACTCGGTGTTGGCTTGCAGGGGAATTGGGGCGTGTCCTCATTCTCTAGAATGTACTTTTCTTGACAGAAATAAATAAATCTGTCCCCTTTTTCCTTTTTCTTTTTCCGGCCACGCCGTCAACCCCAACAGGGCTTTGAAGAGTATTGATGTCGATTGAAACAGGAAAAAACGGCATCTTGACTCACATAAGTCCAAGATAGGCCACGGCAGAAAAACAGAGCAGCAATGCCGGCAAGGTGAACATTTTCAGGGAATATTGTTGCGCTATCAACAATCGTTTAACGATACGGTGAGAAGCGTACAACGATGCAATCAATCCTCCGCAAACGGTAATAATCTGCAGAACAAATGTGGCTTCACGATTCATGATCCGGCTGGAGCCGTAATCCCCGCCCATGCCGATAATGTCAAGCATGTTTGCCGGCAGCAGCAGGAGGCCGCCGACAAAGACTTCGAGATGTGCTGCCATGTAAGCCCCGAGGACCAACGGGATCATACCGTAACCGAGTATTGACGCCGTTGCTTTCCAGCTATTGCCGGTGATGCGTGCCATGATCTGTGACATCATCGCATAACCGCTCAAATAGACAATAATGCAGGAAAAAAAGAATATGCTCTCGGCCAGGGCCGAACTCTGGAGAATACCCATGCCATGCAGGGTTTCAGCCAAGTTTTCAGCAAAACCTGGAGATCTCTGATTGATGGCGAAGGGATAAAAGATGGCAGCCAGGCTGACCACCAGAAAACTGTCTTCCAGGCGAGGTGACTGCAGGCTCCATAGTTCCTGGGGGGCCAGACGCAGATTGAGATGGATCGAGTCAAGCTTGCAGTTCTTAATGCATTGTCCACACAGGATGCAGTCCCGGTTGTTATCCACCAGGAAAGGATGACGGAACATTGGGCAGCCTGCAGCACTATTATCCCCGTTATAACAGAGACGTTCATTGCAACGGTTTATGCAAACGTGGGTATTCGCCCGCAATTCGAGGATAGACGGCATGGAAAAAATGGCGTTGATGGCACCCAGTGGACAGAGAAACCGGCACCAGACCCTGCGTTTGTAGAACATGCTGAACAGGAGCGAACCCAGCGTGATGGTGGTGATGATCCAGGCGGTGAGATGCGGAGATTTATAGGCGTTCCAGGTTATCTCGATCCAGAACAGGAGAATGCAGAGCAAGGTCGTTATCCAGCCGGAATATTTTCTGATGAACGGCGGTGTGGGACGTTCGGGCTTGAAGACGGTTTGCGCCAGCCAGCCGGGAACGGAGAGCCCGCAGACGCTGCACCAGGTCCGAGCCAGGAAGAAGAAAGAGAAGATCAGCAGGGGCCATCCAACCACCCAACTGAGGGTGAGCCCTATATTTTTTTCGGCATTTTTCGGCCCGAAGAACAAGGCGATCAGCACAAGCACGAGGGCAATACCGATGAGAGCCCTCGGGAGCTCGGGAAACAACCGACTTGTGAAAAAAGTCTGAACCTCCTTCAGCCGCAGAAGATTGAAGGCCCATTTTCCTTCTGATTTCGGGACTCCGAGAAGGATCTGACTGCTGAGGGGTTCATTGTTGCTACCGAGGATGACTACCCGTTGCAACACGCTTGCCATCTCTGTCAGATTGCCCGGCCAGTCGTAGTTCATAAATTTTCCGAGCGTCTGTTCATCCACCTGGCTGATGGTTTTTCCATACTGCAGGCTGTAGCGTTTGAGGTAATACTTAACCAGACGCGGAATATCCCGGCGATGTCCCCGCAGTGGAGTAATGCGGCAATGCTGATTTGCCACCAGGGCATAGAGGGACGGCAGTAGCCGGTTGTGGCCGTCCTGCAGCCTGGGCGTATCCTTGCAGATGAAGATAATCCGGGAACGGAGCGCTACCCTGGTGTCTCCGGCCACTTTGGTAAAAAAGCCTTTCTCGGTGATGTCCACCAACTGACGCTGAAAGTCCGGCTCCATATTCTCCGAGTTATAGAGGACGACAGTGCCATCCTGCAATCGCTCGAAAACTCCAAGCTGATCAATCTGCGAGAAGGCGAAAGGGTCCCGCTCGTAACCGAAAAGCTCCACTTCCAGCTGGTCGGAATCAAAGTTTCGGATATCAACTTCCAGGTAAGGTCCGTTTCTGTAAGCACTGGCCTGGTGAATTTCGTAGGCGGCCATGCGACGTCCGGTGCCGGTCTCACCGGTAATGAGCACAGGTGCAAGGGAACTGCTGAAACGCTTTGCCGCCGCCTTTATCTGTCGGGCGATGGTCGATTCGGTGGGTTGGTCCCCCCGGGAGGCACTGAAGGGCAGTTGTTCGCTTTCTTCCGGAATTGTCGGTCCCGAAAGAAATGTCGGGTCCAGGCTATGTTCAGAACTCTTGCCACTGTTTTTTGCTCTGGTCTGGGCGTTTGCATGATCACGGAAAGAAAATCTCAGACGGTTGGCCAAAGCGATGCTGAGCTGGCGATGAATGACATGATTGGCAAGCAGCACCGAGTTGAAGGTCTGGGCATCGAAGCAGAGCAGGGAGAGGTTGGTGAGAGCCCGGACATTGAGGCTGTGGCTGCTGCTGGTCAGCAAGGCGGTTTCGCCGAAATGCCCTCCCGGACCGATGTGACTGACCAGGAACTGTTTGCCCCCGGCTTCATTCATTGTCAGTTCTGCTTTACCTTGGGCAACGATGTAAAAATGGCAATCATCTTCACCCTGCCGATATACGTACTGACCCTGTTCAACTGTCTGCCAGTGACCGACAGCGATAATCCTGGCCATCTCTTCACTGCCGACATCCTTGAAAAGAACGGACTGGTTCAGGCTTTGTATGAGTTCATCCTGTTGCATTGTGGCCAGATTAGTTTTTAATGACCCTGGCATGAATATCCGCGCAGCACTTGAATGAATATTCTTGAAGCCAGCCAGCATAGGCTCCATGGTCTTCGTCGGAAACAAAGCAGTCCTGACAATTGTTTCCGCGCTGAATGATATGAAATGGGACATCTGCTGGAGATATTCTTGGGAGTCGAGCCATTATTTTCTCAGTGTTGTTTACGAAAGATTACCAATGTGCGAGCCTATGCTTTATTTCATTCTGACCCTTTTTATTCTGCTTTATTTCATTCTGACCCTTTTTATTCATAACAGTGAAATAACCTGCCAGCCGAGGGGCTGCCCACCTTTTAAGAACGCGGCTATTTCCGGTCAGGTTTATTGACTTGTTAAGTGCTTTGAATTGAGGTTTTGATAGCTCTAAGTTGGACCATTAATTTTTCACCCTCAGGGGTCAAGGACCAAAACATTGCCATGCCACCTTTGGTAGTTTGTAAGTATTTAGCATTAACTAGGCCTAGCGCCTGTAACTGAATCCCTATTGTTTGAAAATCTTGGTCGTTGATACCATTTGATCTGGTACTGAGATTATTTCTCGCAATAATAGCTTGATGAAAAATTATTTTTACATAATCCTGTGTCGGATTCTGAACTAGATAAGGAGATATTATGTAGAATACTTCTCGCCAGGTTATTTTGCATGACCAATCTTTTTTTCCATAATCTGTGTAATAATCGCCATTTACAGTGAATAGATCGTCGAAACCAGCGAGGCCTTCAATGTTATATAAAGAAGGAGGTCTGATATTAGAGAGCTCAAATCTTAATGAGCTATTTTCTTTTCGAAGCTCATTGAGCTCGCTAAGAATTTCTTCGTTTGAAGTCGCTGTTGCTCTTACCCAACCAATTGCAGGAAACATTTTTATAGTCTTTGATAAACTCAAAGCTACTAATCCAGGTAGCTCACTGGCTTTGTTCCAAAATTTAACAAGACGATTGTTTTTTACCTTTTCGCGAAAGGCTTGCAACTTCTCAATTAACTCAGGTGAAATATCAGACTTGACTACTGGAATTTCACCTGGATTTTCATGCAATAACGCTATTACTTTGAGGCCAATATTTACAGCGTAATCGTATTCTTTCTCGGTATAGCTAATGCCTTCATCAGTAGTTGAACCATAGCGTCCCCCTATCACGAGTAAGTAGTAATCGCAATCGTCTATTACTTTTTTGATAAATTCCCACTGTTCTTCGTCAGCAGCAGGGAACAGCTCCATTCCCGCAGGGATGCAATCAATTTCCATCAGCGTTTGAGTTACATGCTGGCGCTCTTCCTTTAAATCAGCATATGTTGAACTGACGAAAACTTGATATCTTTTTTCCACTTAAACTCCCAGGGTTATATGGAATACACTTAACGGTGAGTTGAGACGCGCGCGGGTTTTGCGCGTCGATTCTCAAACGACTTGTTGGGCTGATTTTTCTGAGTATTTTAGCTATACCCATCATAATAAAACTTCAGAATTTCATAACGCTTTTCCAAAATTTTGTTACCCTTATTTCTCCAAAGCAACAACTGAGACTCAATATACTCTTTAGCGCGACTGATAATTTCATCGCCCGAACCAGCAGGAGCTGCCTTTTTAAAAACTGGGCCAAGATAATGTAGAAAATCCTGCCCATCCTGATCGTTAGAAATCATGCCCTTACACAACAAAGCCATTTCTCGTCTGAATTGGCTAGACATATCGGAACCAGCAGAATCAATATAATATTGTAAATATCCAAGTAACCCTTCACCCACAACGACACGCGGCCATTTGGCTACTTCACTTTCCAATCTATACGCATGAGCCAAGGCAGCCCCATACAACTCTCCTGGTCGATATTCTACCGCCCATGCCACATCGATACCTATTCGAAGCGGACCTTTTGCCGCTAAGCCGACCGCACATAACATTCCTGAAGCCATGAGCATGCCAAATATACTATTCACAGGAGATTTGATTGCCCCTCGCCCTAACGGTATGTAAATTACAAAGCCATCAGAAAAGACTTGGCGCTTTAATTCTCCTGGCGCAGCATCAGGAATTTGGTCTTGTATATGCTCTGGTAATGACTCATATAACCCTGTGCTTGCAGAATAGGAATTATAGAAATTTTGAAACAGGTTTTGTGTCCCAATAATTTTTCCTACGGAACTCTTAACCATAGCCACAGCATTTTCGATATTTTCGGGGAGATGCCGACCAGGCATTTCAGCCCTTTGTCCGAGTAAATCGATGAATGCAACAGCGTAATCACAAAGATTTATCTTTTCTTCTTCCATGTTGCCCAACAGTGTGATAGGTGGAAATCTTTCCACAATATTAGTTAATATTGGCGGACAAGTTTTCCCTGATCAAGATATTATTTCTGGAGAAATTCGTAATAATCACAATGCGTTTCCATATATTGGGTTTCTTATGAATACTTTCTATATATTGCACAATACTATGAGGCGGAACGGGGAAAGTCAAAGGAAAAGCAAGCCGACTTTCTTCCTCTTTAAAAGGCCATGGGAATGGTCTTCTTATTGGCTAGGCGGACCCGTTGTTCCCAGAGCGGGCATTGTTTGCGGATGCACTCCTTGTTGTGCAGGTACTGGTCGCAGTGCAGCTCGGCGTTGGCTTGCAGGGGAATGGATAGCAGCTCGGTGGAGAGTTTGGCGGCCTCGGTGAGGGCGATATAGGTCTCACGTTGACAGCAGCGACCACCTTTGAAGTCGGCGAGTTTGGTCAGTATCCGGCCGGTGAAGGTCTGGGCCAGTTGCCGGGGCCCGGGCGTGAGCGGGGTGGCGGAGACAATGGTGGACACCCCGATGCCAATCCCGATGGCGGCCCCGCAGGCCCCCCAAAATCCGCAGACCCCGCCGGGGACCTCGGCACCCCGGTTGATCCCGGTGAGGATCTCTTTGACCCCGATATCGCCGCCGCAATTACGATAACAGGCGAGGAAGATGCCGGGGATCATGGCGTGGTGTTCCGGGCCGTGCATGGGAATGGACGGGTGGCTGCGGATAAGCTGGAGCAGGGCGATCATGTCCTGTTCTTTGGTGCTGGTGCAGATGGATCGGATGGCCTCCAGTCCCTTCTCCTGATGGCAGTGATCGCAGACGAAATGCCCAGACTGGCAGCAGGCGTTGCTCAGGGTAATGCGGTCGCAAAACTGGCAGCTCATCTCCCGTGATTCGGCAAAGTAGAGCAGCTCTTTGCCGCAGACCATGCAGCCGGAGCTCTGCCGGGCAGGGTCTGATTCTGTAGTGCCTGCGGTTGCAGCCTTTGAAGTCGGTGGCGCGACACAGCAGTTACTGGTCATGACCAGATTGGTGACGGCCCCGTCTTCGTCCAGAATAAAGACCGAATCATCGAGGAGCTCGCTGTCAGCAACAGGGATCATGGTGCGCCTGCCCTTGACCAGAAGGATGCCGCTCTCCGTGGTCACCGCTCCATAGGGCCCCCGGTAAACGCAGGCCAGGGATGGCCCAGTGTCGCGGGCGCCAGGGATGGCGCAGGAGCGACCGCAGGCTAGGGACGGCCCAGTGTCGCGGGCGCCAGGGATGGCGCAGGAGCGACCGACAGCCAAGGAAGGCCCATTGTTATCACTCAAATCCTTCACGTCTGCCGGCAGCTCATCTTTCTGCAGCCGTTGCGCCTGATAGGTGAGGGAATAAAAATCCATCCCATCCACTTGACGATAAGGGAAACGCTTGATCAGCCGAATGGCGCTAAAGCCGGCGGCAGCGAGCATGGTCACCAGCTCTTCCTGCTCCATGGCCCCGCCCAGGCATTCCCCCCGGTAAAGGACGTTATTCTTGATGGCGGTGGGGATGGGTGTGTCAGTGGTGATATCGGAGATGACCAGTTTGCCGCCTGGCTTGAGGATGCGGTGGATTTCCCGGTAGGTGCACCGCTTGTCGGGGCTGAGGTTGATAACACAGTTGGAGATAACGATATCAGCGCATTGATCATCCAGGGGGATCTGTTCGAGAAAGCCCTTGCGAAACTCCACATTGTCATAGCCCAGCCGGGCCACGACCTCCTGCTTGGAGGAAGCGGCCAGATTCAGCATCTCGTCGGTCATGTCAATCCCATAGACTTTCCCTCCCCTGCCCACCATGGCCGCGGCCATAAAACATTCTACCCCTGAACCGGAGCCTAAATCCACCAGGGTCTGGCCTGGCTGGGGGGCAGCATCGGTGACCGGACTGCCGCAGCCGTAGGAGCGTTTGCGGGAGTCCTCGGGGATAAAATCAGCCGTCTGCTGCCCCTCGGCCAGCGGGTTGACAATATCCTCATTGGTGGTGACGGCTGCCTGTCCGTAAAATTCACGCACCTGCCAGTGGCCATGATCGGAAGTGTCTGAGGCCAGGGAGATGACGCAGTTGCAATGGGTGAGGGTGACATTCTGACCGGCGGTTTCCGGGTCGGGGCAGTCGTGGCGGATATCACCCATGCGCAGTTTGATGGCGCTGTGTTCTGTCACCGGCGAGAGCTCGGCCTGCCGTTTGATCAGTTCCAGGGCGATCTTGTCGTAGAGCTCAATGTAGGGGTCATGGCCCATCCAGCTGCCGCCGGTGAGAAAACTGTGGTCGGGATCTCCGCCGCCGATGATGAATTTGAGTGGATTGTTCTGGTAATGTGGGGAGTCAATGAGTGAGGCGCTGCGCAGGCTGTTAAGCAGTGGGCTGGTCTGCCATACGGCGGCCAGCCCCTGAGACAGCTCGCCACAGGCCGTCTCAGACAGTCCGACTAGAGCCGGTGAGGGATAGATGACGCCATCGGGCCCGACGGTGAGGGACTCCCAGCCGCCGTTGGAGAGATCATGCCGGGTGCCGGGGGTGGAGAAGACCTGGCCGCGGATGGTCTCCAGGTTGTCGATGGTCAGTCCACAGGTATCGGCCCGTTCCCAGGCGGCCAGTAGATGGGTGAAGATCTCGGCGGGTGGCACGAACTGTTCGCGGCTGCCCTTGCCGCGGATAAAATGATAGAGCAGATGGACACTTGCCGCCCCGATTTCCTTTGCCAGGGTCATCATGGCGGGCAGATCGCACACGTTGGCCCGGCTGACGGCAATGGAGAGGGTGAAGGATTTTCCGGCCTCGCGCAGGGCGGCAAGGTTGGTCAACAGGCGTTGATAGGAACCGAGGCCCCGCAGACTGTCATGGGCCAGCTCCAGTCCGTCCAGGCTGACCTGAAGATGGAGGCGGTCGAGGGCCTGCAAGGTGTCAATGTGTTTGCTCAGAAGCATACCGTTGGTGAGAATCACCGCATGGGCCTGGGGGTTCTGATCGAGAAAAGAGGCCAGCCAGGGGAAAAAATCAGGATAGATAAAGGGTTCGCCGCCGGTGAAATAAAAGAGTCGGCAACCGAGATCCAGAGCCTGCCCGGCGGCCATGTCAAGCTGGGCCTGGGAGAGGGTTCTGGTGGTGGCGGGAGAGGAGGCGAACAGGCAGTGGGTGCAGCTGAGGTTGCAGCGGTCGGTGAGATGAAACCAGCACTCCTTGAGGCGAGCCAGGGTCAGTTCCCGGCTCCGCCCTTGGTAATTCTGTTGATTGGAATTATTCAGAGACTGGGCCAGGCGGTCAAGGTCAAGGGCGAGCCGGTGGTGGACGTCCGGGGACTCTGAAGCGGTGGAGGCGAGGCGTTTCTGGCACAGGGAGATGGCGCCGTTGAGGCTGTCCGCGCCCAGCAGGGCCTGCAACAGGAAATCGCCGTATGCGGTGGGCGCCAGCCAGTCCGGGATTTCGGGCTGGATATAGATGACCCGGCCGTAATGTTCCAGCCGTCGCCATCCTTTGGGGGTGGGTACTATTTTTGTCATTGGGGTGTTGTCATGCGATGTTTTTTAGACAGACGTCGTAAACGCTGGATCATTGTCCCCACTTTGTTTGCGTGTTTCGAGTAAAGTTGGTTAGCCAATATTTATTATTTGAATCAGTGCATGAAGTCTTCTCGATCCATCAGGGGTTAATAGCCAAATTAAGGCTCCGCAATTGAGCATAACGGTTACCCAATAGCAGACCCTAAAAGATATTTTTTTTGATTTATGTCTAAGTTTGTTTTGAGCAATAAAGGCGCCAGGCCACCCGCCAAGTAGTGAAATCAAATGTAAAGTTTTTTCTGACGTTCTCCACTCATCCCATTCAGCTGCTGATTTGTCTTTCTTGTACATTCCAAATGCCACCAAACTGAGAGTTATATAAGCGCCAATAATTATGACAGGTAACTTGTTAAATGCCGCAAAAATTCCAATAATTACAAAGAATGTGCTTGAAAAAAATATTGAGAATAGAAGCTGGCTATCCGCTTTATTAACCTTTTTGTGTCCTTTCGGTGGATAAACATTAACGGCATAGTATCGACCTCTATGATCAGTTTTCCGATCAAAAGCGACTAATAGTCCCTGATTTGGTCGTTTATGATCTCTACTAAATTCATTGATATGGATAAAAACCTGTTTTCCGCCAGATTCTGGCGTTATAAAACCAAAACCCTTTTCATCATTCCATGTAGTTATTGTTCCTGTTTCTGAATCCATATTCTCAATATTCTGTTTAGTAATGGTGAACAGCAGGGGGATACGGCAAGAACAGACATTTCGCCTACCTGCCCATCACTTTCCTTCAGCCGTGGGTTGCGGGCGGTTAGCTCGCATTAGAAGTAAATCCCCTTCACCTTTGCCTCTTCACGGCTTACCGCACCCTTATCCCTGATCGATTCAGCAACTCGGGTGGCGCTTTTGATCATGTCGTTGATGCCGATGCCTTCCCAGCCGAATCCGTGGATGAACAGCCCTGGCAGCTCCTGCATCAACTGGTCCCGCCAGTTGAGAAGGGCGGGGTAGCCGGCTTCGAGTTGGGGAATGCCCCAGTTGGAGCGCAGCACCCGGGCGAAAACAGGTTCTCCATGCAGGGGAAGCAGGGCACGCAGATCGGTAAGGGTCTGTCGAATCAGGGTGGCATCGTCAAGATCCAGTCGCTCCGGGTGGCGGCGGCCGCCAACTAAGGCCTCGAGCAGAATATGGCCCTGTGGGGCCCGTCCGCTGAACATGTTGGAGGAAAAGAGGGCGCCCAGGCAGAATCGTCCTTCTTGCTCCGGCGCCAGATACCCAAAGCCCGGCGGCAGGCTGGAGCCTGCGCCAAAGCCTAAGGCGACAGTGAGAATCTTTGCCTCCGGGACGCTCTGCTGAGGCGGCGGGGTTGGGGCGATGCGGCGGAGCAGGGCTAAAGACTCATTGATGGACAGCGCCATGACCAGATTGTCGGCGGTATGCTTTGTGCCCCCGGATTCCACCTCCCAGCCCGATTCACTACGATGGATGGCGGTGACGGCAGAGCCTGTGAGGAGATTGTGGCCCGGCTGGAGCGATTCCGCCAGCCTGTCGGCGAGACGAACCATGCCCCCGGGGAAACTGGTCATGGCCGGCAACTCTTTTATCTTGCCCTTGCCGGATTTCCTGGCCTCTATCATCTTCGCAAGAAGGCCGCGAATGACCGATCCATGGGCCATTTCCAGGCGGCGCACCCCGGGCATAACCCCGTCCATGACCAGCCGGTTCAGATCTCCGGCATAGGTGCCGGTGAAGACCGCATCAACATAGGGTAGCAGGGCCGGGCCGAAGCGATGCTCCACCCACTGGGCGACGGTGGGCTCGCCGGGCAGAGGTTTTTGGAAGAGTTCGCCCAAGACCCGCAATTTTTCCGGGGGGGAGATCAGGGGGGCCATGATGATCTTGGCCGGACTTTGCGGGATGCAGAGCAGGGAACCCTTGATGCACACGTAGCGGACAAAGCGGCTTAAGGGGGCCGTCACCTTTTCCTGGTCGAGGCCGGTTTCCTGCAGAAGTTCCAGGCTCTCCGGACAGTTGTCGAGGAAGCCATGGGGGCCGTTTTCTACCATAAAACCAGCTTCGGCATGGCTGGCGATGGCCCCGCCTGTGCGTGCTGATTTTTCAAGGAGCAGGCTTTGATGCCCAGGGCAGAGCTGTTGCAGTTTATGGGCCACGGTCAGGCCGGAGAGGCCGCCGCCAATGATAAGGGTATCCATGATTGATTGTATGAATGACGAATTGTGAGTGAGTTACAGATTGTTCTCTTGTTTTTTTCAACAAAACAATCTGCAAAAGGAACTTGTCCCGTTCTTCGGGGTAGAAGTAAGATTGACGATATGAACAATGAGAATCGGCAAGAAATCTTGACACTTTGGTATCGATGTTTATCATTTTGGCCGAATTCAGGTAAAAAAGCAACGGAATAGGACAATGCGTTTTATTGGGTATTGGCTTACTCCGCAAAACGTTTCCGACAGGTGTCGGAGATGTCTTTAGAGAATCAGCAAAAATGAGGATGAACGCATGACAAGCACCCAGACTACCACCCATGAATTTCAGGCAGAGACCAAGAAACTCCTTGATATTGTTATCCATTCACTTTACACCGAACGCGATATTTTTGTCCGCGAATTAATCTCTAATGCCTCGGATGCCCTGGAAAAATTTCGGCATGAAAGCCTCACCGCAGGCGAGGGCTTTGACTCCCATATGCCGCTGGAAATCACCATTGATCTGGATGAAGAGAAGCATACCATGACCATCACTGATACCGGCATCGGTATGAGCAGGCATGAACTGGAGGCCAATCTTGGCACCATCGCCCACTCCGGATCGAGCGCCTTTCTCGATGGTCTGGCCGAAGCGGCCAAGAAGGATGTGAGCCTGATTGGTCAGTTCGGGGTCGGCTTTTATGCCGCCTTTATGGCCGCGTCCACGGTTCGCGTGCAAAGCCGTTCCTGGGACGGGTCGGAGGGCCATGAATGGACCTCCGATGGTACCGGCAGCTATACCATCAGCGAGTCACCCGGTCTGCATCGGGGAACCCGGATTATCATGGAGCTGAAGGATGACGCCCATGACTATGCCAAAAAATGGAAGGTGGAGAACATCATCAAGCAGTATTCCGCCTT
This sequence comes from Desulfobulbaceae bacterium, assembly GCA_009773475.1. Classification (GTDB taxonomy): domain Bacteria; phylum Desulfobacterota; class Desulfobulbia; order Desulfobulbales; family Desulfocapsaceae; genus UBA2270. Next base: position 422,112 of record WSXV01000002.1, read on the forward strand.
TGTCCCCTTTCCGATCAAGCTGGCCGGGGAGACGGTGAATACCGTCCAGGCTCTTTGGACCCGCAGCAAAAGCGAGATCTCGGAGCAGGAGTACAATGATTTTTATAAGTTCATCGGCACGGCCACCGATGAGCCGCGCTATCGGCTCCATTTCTCCGCCGATGCGCCGCTGGCCATCAATGCCCTACTCTTTGTGCCCAAGGAGAATTTTGAGGTTATGGGCTTTGGGCGGGTAGAGTCCGGGGTTAACCTCTATTGCCAGCGCATCCTGATTGATCAGCATTCGGAAAATGTCCTTCCGGATTGGCTGCGCTTCTTGAAAGGGGTGGTGGACAGCGAGGACCTGCCGCTCAATATCTCGCGTCAGTCCCTGCAGGATAACGCCCTGCTCGCCAAGCTGCGCAAGGTTATCACCAAGCGCTTTTTGAAATACCTTGATGAGCAGGCGCAGGAGGACCCGGAGGCCTATCTCGGCTTTTGGAAGACATTCGGTGTCTATCTGAAAGAGGGGCTTACCTCCGATTATGAGTTTCAGAAGGAGCTGGGCAGGTTGGTTCGTTTCGAGTCTTCGCGTTCGGAGGCGGGCAAACCCATTGCCCTCGCCGCCTATGTGGAGCGGATGAAGGAAGGGCAGGAGAATATTTATTATATCAATGGCGCAAGCCGCGCCGCCATTGAGGCCGGGCCCTATGTGGAGATGTTCACCCGCAAGGATATCGAGATCCTCTATACTCTCGACCCCATTGACGACTTTGTTCTCAGTCATCTGGGCGAGTTTGACGGCAAGAAGCTGGTCTCAGCCGACCGGGCCGATCTCGATCTTGGCTCGCAGGAGAGCCCGGAGGAGAAGGAAGAGGGAGAAAAGCTGGAAGAGGCCCGGCTGGAGCAGGGGGCCAGGGCAGTGCTTATCAGCTGGCTGAAGGAGACCCTGCAGGACAAGGTCGCCGATGTGGTGGAGTCCAAACGGCTGGTCACGGCGCCCGCCATGATCGTCAATCCTGACGGCTATATGACCACCTCCATGGAACGGATCATGGCCGCCAGCCGGCGTGAAAAAGGGCAGGAGCCCATGAACAACAAAAAGAATCTGGAGATCAATACCGCAAGCCCTCTGATGAAACGGTTGGCCGAGCTGCAAAAAAGCGATGCGGCCTTTGCTGCCGAGGTGGCGGCCCAGATCTATGATAACGCCATGATTCAGGCAGGCCTGATGGTTGATCCTCTGGCCATGGTGGAGCGCAATTATAGAATTTTGAACCGGGTCGCAGGCGGGGCGTGATATGACATTTTCATAACAGTTTCATAACTGTTACATAACTGTTGAAAAAAGGGGATTGCTCAGGTAGATAGTTCGAGGATGTTTGGTTTAACATCTGAAAACATCCAGGGCAGTTCCCTTTTTCGTTGAAGGAAGAGAAACGCTTCCGGCTCCGGATTGTCGCCGCTCCTGCTCGACTTCAGGATGTACAAGCCTAGGGGGAGCCATTGAATCATGAAATACTCTACGTGGAGGATCTGTTTTGATTGAGGCGCTCAAGAATTTGTCGATCAAGTCAAAAATTTTCTGGTTTGTTGTCCCCTGTACAATCTCATTCGGGGTCCTTTTGACCTTTCTGGCCGTGTTTTTCCTCAATGACTTTAAAAAACAGTCAATCAATAATTTCAGCCAGGCAATGGTGACGCAACAGGCTTCGGTTAAAGGCGGTGGTGATTCCGCAGAGTCCGGTGTTCTGATTCAAGAGATGACCCGGAAAGCCGATGATATTATCCGCAAGACTGCTGTTACCTTTATCTCCATCGTTGCGGCGGTCATTTTCCTTGCCGCCATCGGCGCCCTCTTTGTTGCCACCCAGATCGGCAAACCCATTGGCAAGGTGGCTGATGGGCTGGAGAACATCAACTCGGGAGATGCCGACCTCACGCAACGCTTAGCTGTCACCACCGGTGATGAAACCGGGAAGGTTTCAACGCTCTTCAACACATTTTTGGCAAGACTTCAGGACATTATCAAAAGCCTGCAGGGAGACGCAGAACAACTCAAAGAGTCGGCAGGATCAATTTATGGTCTGATTGAAACGATCCAGGAGAAAACCGCCTCAGCGAATACAATCTCTCAGACGGTCTTCCGATCAGCAGGGTATCAAAGCAAGGAAATGGGCGCCATTGCTCTCCTGATAGAAGAGTCCGCCGGAAATTTCCATTCGATCTCAACCTCCGTTGGAGAATTGACTGCCACGGTGACCGAGATTGCCGGAACTTCCGCTAGAGCCCATGCAAACACCATGGAGACAACTTCCAGGATGGAAAAGACCCTGGGGAAGATTGCCGAACTTGGCCAGGCCGCCAATCAAATTGGGAAGGTCACCGAGACCATTTCGGAAATCTCTGATCAGGTGAATCTCCTTGCGCTCAATGCCACCATCGAAGCAGCCCGGGCCGGTGAAGCGGGGAAAGGCTTTGCCGTTGTGGCCAACGAAATCAAAGAGTTGGCCCGTCAGGTAGCAAACGCCGCTACAGAAATAAAGGCGCGCATAGAGGACGTGCAGCAAGCCACGCAGACGACCATCGTTGAAATTCGTGATTCCGCTGAAACGATTTCCCAGAACAGTGAGATTGTCGCCACCATTGCCAGCGCCGTTGAAGAGCAGTCAGCGACAGTAAGTGAAATTGCCAAATCGCTTGCTGAGGCCTCGGAGAAATTGGGCGATTCCAACAACAAGGTGTCCCAGGCATCGGTCTATGCCGCTGAAATGTCAAAGATGGCCAGCGCCGTATCCGAAAGGGTTACAGAGGTTGACGAGGCGGTCATGTCAATCTTCACCACCTCAGAGTTCCTTCAGCAGATGGCAATGAGATCTGCCGAAAAAACCCGCCAATTCAAGACTTGATAGAAAGATTGGGGCCTGTTGCAGGGCATTGAACGGCAAAATAATGAACGCCTTTTTCTTTCACTATGGAATTCAGTTTTGAGCTGGGTATTGACAAAGAATCAACCGCTTTTTACATTGATCTGACAATAAGCGGCTTTTAAAATTGAAATCACGACCCGGCGGCGGGATTGTTTCGCCGTCAGGTTATCTGTGCAACGAGTTTCTATTTATCAATGGAGAAAATGAGATGTCCATGTACGTCCCATCTGTTTCAAGGATTTCACCCCGTCGTCTCGCTGTTTTGTTGACCGCAGCCCTGCTTCTTTTTGGGACGGCCGGCTGCTATAATACCCCTGTACGCCATCTGGCCGGGGATATCATCCTGATCAAGGCCGGCGAAACCACCCGTGAGGAGGCAAAAGCCATTATGGGCGAGCCGGATTCGACCCGACAGGTTTCCGCCACTGTGGAAGAGTGGATCTATCAGGAGGAAGATAAGTCGATGTGGCAGAAGACCCCGGTGGTGGGCGACTCTTTTTCTGCTAAGGGCTATAAGACGGTGGCCTTGATGCTGGAAGGCAATGTTGTGACCGCTGCCCGTTATGGCACCTATGTGAAAGATGAGCTTGCCTGGAAAGAGGATTGTAAGTGGCAAAAGATTGAGGACAAACCGCAAGTAAAAGATGACAGCAAGTGATTGATTCGCGAGATTCTTTTGACACCATTCGGCAGCGGATGGTGCAGGAGCAGCTGATTCCCCGTGGTATCCATGATCCTCGGGTGTTGGCGGCCATGGGCGAGGTTCCGCGTCATCTTTTTGTCGACGATGCCATGCAGGCCCATGCCTATGGCGATTATCCTCTGCCCATCAGTGACGGGCAAACCATCTCCCAGCCCTTTATTGTGGCCATCATGACCCAGGCCCTGCAATTGACGGGAACGGAAAAAGTCCTGGAAGTCGGTACGGGTTCGGGGTATCAGGCGGTGATTCTGTCAAGGCTTTGCGCCAAGGTCTATACCGTTGAGCGATTGAACAGCCTGGTTGCCAGCTCGCGTCGGCTCTTTGATCGTCTGCGTTGCTATAATATCCAGTCCAAACTCGATGATGGGACCATGGGCTGGCTGGAGCATGCCCCCTATGATGCAATTATGGTGACGGCGGGTGGCCCTGAAATTCCCGAACCGCTTCTTGCTCAGCTGGCCGATCCCGGCCGTCTGGTAATCCCCGTTGGTGCACAGGATCAGCAGGAGCTCCAGCTTGTTACCAAAAAAGACGGCATTATCTCAGTGGAGCTTCTGGAGTATGTCCGTTTTGTTAGTTTGATCGGGGAGCATGGCTGGAACGGGTAAGAGAGAGGGAAGGAGCCTGAGCTGAATGCTTCTGTGAGTCGTTACAAAATAACTTTGTCATTTATATCCATTTTGTACCGGCTCCTTATGCTACACAGACCAATACGTTGGTAAGGGTATTCGGTGACAGGGGCTTACATGATATTGCAGGTTGTCAGATCGCCGCTTCCTCCGGCGGAAATCTTTTGATAAAGTTCCCACAGATGTTCGTCGATTCTTTTTAAGCGGGAGTTTGTATCAGTCTTTAAGAACCGGCGTACAGCCCCCGGGCCGCCATTGTATGCCGCATAGGCAGCGCGGGCCGCCATGTCGGGATTGTTGTTTTCTTCTGCGACTTTTATGGCATGCTGCTTGAAGTAACGCATCAAAATCTGATTCCCAGCCTGGATATTGTAGGCCACGTCTCCCTGTAAGCGATCCATGTTGTAGAATCCCCTCCACACATGCTGATTAATCTGCATGATCCCAAGTCCTCCCGCCTGGTTGCGGCGTGTCACGATCTTTTCATTCTTGAGTTCAAAGTGCTGCCAGCAACTTTCAATCATCGCCACCGTTGGAACCAGATTCAGAAAAATTTTGGTGTATCGCGGGTTCAGGTTGTCCCGTTTGATCTGTTCAAGGGCCAGTGCGGCCAGCAGTTGGGTCATGATCTGCTCATACTCTGCTTCGTCTCCCTCATTGGGGACCCAGCGGTTTAAGCGCTGGTACAGGGTCGGTTTTATCGTATCGGGCAAGTCTTCGGCATGGGCGATTCCGATGAAGAAATTGAGCAGGGCTGCACTCACAGAAGAAGTTTGAGCTTGTGGCTCTGCGGGCTGCCTAGACGGTTCCACTGGAGGGGTCACAGGTGGTTGCGGCGTGGGGACTGGGGGCGGCTCCACTGACGGTAAAGGTTGCGGTGGAATGATTTCTATAACCGGAGGTTCCGGCTCTGGTTGAAATTGAAAAAGTTCGCGCAGGGCAGGGTCGATCTGCCAGTCAAAATGAAGGGGGTCTTCCTTACTGTCCGGCTGCATCATTCTGGCCAGGCGGCGTAGACCATCGCTGGTCAGATGAATGCCCAGACCCGGGGCGGTACGATCCAGGGTTAGCAAGGCATCGCCGGCATTAATAAAGGTCATATAGCGCAGCATTTTCTTCTGCATCAGGCCGGATTTGCCGCTGCTGCTTTCAACGATGGGGCGTAACTGTTCCCACACATCAATAAATAATTGGCGGAATGGATCCTTGTTTTCCACCGGCGACTGACCGGTCAGAATCATCAGGAGTTGATAGCGACTGGTGATGAGCAGGTCGAAGAGCTGTTCCTGGTGCAGAGAGTCACCAAGGTCGGTACTGAGCCCTTTGATGGTAAAGACCAGAAAGGCATCAATGGGTTCAAAGGCTTGTTGAAGTTTCTCCAGTTCCTCAAATCCCAAGGGGGCCTCCGTCGGCAACGGTGCGACGGGTTTGGTCTGGGCGTTGTCCACCGTCAGGAGCAGGGGGACGGTGATGCCATCGGCGCTTGCGCGCAGGGTGCCCACGGTCAGTGTGTTGAGGGCGGCCTCAAGCGGTGCGCTATCGGTGGGTGAGGCACAGGCGCGGAGCAGGTTGGAGATGTCCTTCTGGGGCATGGCCAGATCAAATCCATACTGCTCCAGCCGGGGATGGAGAAAGCGTTTGGACAGATCCCAGGCAAATCCGGTGACCACCGGCTTACCGCCTTTTTCATTGTAGATGGCGGAGTCAAGAATGCGATAGCGCAACTGCCATTGCGGATCGACGAAAAAATCCAGGCGCATGAGGACGAATCCGTTCCATTTGACCACTGACGGCAGAATTCCCAGTGAATCAAATCCCATGCTGGCATTGGCGTTGCAGCTAAAATAGGGCTGGCCGTCACGGATCGAAAGCTGGGGCTCGGAGATATGAAGGTAGTTGTAGGAACCCTGTTGAAAGAGTACAGTGGGCTTGCCGGGCTCCGGCGTAAAAGACTCCGCCAGGGCGTTCTGGAGAATCTGGGTCCGCAGGAAAAGGGGCAGCTCAACGGTTGCCGCACCCAAAGGGGATGGGGTGGTGGTAAACAGGAGTACGAGCAGAAAGAGTGATTGAATGATTCGTTGCATGCAGATTTGTTCGGTCAGGAGGGTTTCTTGCACCCCTTTTCATTGATCATTTGCCAACTATTCTTCAGCACCCTATCACTTCCTCTAAAAACTTAAAACTTTTTCTAGAGTATGCACGAGATAAAACCTGGTCAATCGATAGAATTATTGAAAGAGCTGCATATCCTTACCCGAGACGGCAAGATGAATCAGGATAGCCGGCGAAAACTCAAGCAGGTGAATCATCTCACCCAGTTTATTGCGCCGCTTCTCCAGGAGATTCAACAAAAACATGCGGATGTCCGTCTAGTCGACCATGGGGCCGGCAAGTCCTATCTGGGCTTTATCCTGTATGATCTTTTTTTTAAGAAGCAGGAGAATGATGCCAATGGGGCGCAAGTCTACGGGATCGAGACCCGTGAAGAACTGGTGCAGAAATCCCGGGAGTTGGCTAAGCGGCTGGGATTTTCCGGGATGACGTTTTTGAATCTGTCGGTGGCAGAGTCGATCATGTCGCCGGATCTCCCGGCCCGGGTGGATATGGTCACCGCCCTGCATGCCTGCGATACTGCCACCGATGATGCCATTCAATTTGGTCTATGCAAAGAGGCGCAGTTTATTGTGCTGGCCCCTTGCTGCCAGGCGGAAGTGGCAGCAGTGCTGAAGAAAAATAAGGGCAAACGGCTGGGGGGCGACATCCTCACCGAGATCTGGCGGCACCCCCTTCACACCCGTGAATTCGGCAGCCATATCACCAATGTCCTGCGCTGCCTGCAACTGGAGGCCCATGGCTATCAGGTAAATGTGACGGAGTTGGTAGGCTGGGAGCATTCCATGAAAAATGAGTTGATCATCGCCAGCTATAAGGACTTGCCACGCAGGCGTCCGGCCCAGCGACTGGAAGAATTGCTGCATCTGCTGGGGTTGGAGGAGATGATGGGGCGGTTTAGGTGACGTAGGCAAAGCCGGCAAGATCTTTTCCTTGCCGGCTTTGCCTACGTCACCTTATGCCGCTCGCCAAAAAACTGTCTATATTTCCTCGAAACTATCCGGCGAGCGGCCCGTGCCAAAACAGTAACCATGGCAAATTGCTTTTAATTTATCCGGCAAGATCTTTTCCTTGCCGGCTTTGCCTACGTCACCTTATGCCGCTCGCCAAAAAAACTGTCGATACTTCCTCAAAAGCATCCAGCGAGCAGACCTCGCCAAACCCGTAAACATACCAATTTGCTTTTAATCCCAGCCCTATCGCTGATACCGCCCGATTAACTGAGCAGAGGCCAGAATATGTCCTTCCATGGCTTGCTGTAAAGCCGGTTTCTTCGGAATTTGCAGGTTGGGCAGGAGGGTGTCCAGGGCGTAGAGTTTGTGAAAGTAGCGATGGCAGCCAATGGGCGGGCAAGGGCCTCCGTAGCAGGTTTGCTTCCCATCGCCTCGGCCGGATAGGGTTCCCTTGGGCAGCGACTGCTCATCAATGCCTTCTGGCAGGCCTGTGGAGGTGATTGGAATATTGTAGAGGAGCCAGTGTACCCATGTCATTTTCGGAGCCGCCGGGTCCGGGGCGTCAGGATCGTCGATGATCAGGACCAGACTCTTGGCCTCAGGAGGAATGCCTGTCCAGTGCAGGGGGGGAGAAATATTCAGACCATCGCAGGTGTAGGTGGCCGGTATCATGGCATTCTCGGTAAATGCTGGGGAGTTGATGGTAAGAGGCATGGCTGGTCTCCTTGAAGAGGGATGAGGATGCAGGCTTTTCTTTATTTCAACACTTGAGATTGCGGAGTGTCAACTGAAAATTTTTGTTAGAGAATCAGTAAAAATGTAAATCAATAAAGAATAGAGGGGCTGGGGCGTTAGCCCCCTTGACAAGGGGCTATCTATCGGATATGAGAATATATTTATCTCTTGTGGGACAGCTCAAATTATTGATAACATTTTGATGTGAACGAGGGGGTTGAATTCCTTGTCATCATAAATTATGGCTTATAATGTCTTTTTGCAGGAATATGTAACAAAATCAGCTTCATACTCTCCAGTAATTTCGACCAACATAGATGAGGGATAAATTTGTGAGTAAAAGACTCAGGCTTGGTATTTGTTGCGTTCTATTTTTTGCTGGATACCTGCCTTTAACCGTCAAGGCGTTTGGAGCGGATGTTCAGGAAAACGCAACGCCAGTCCGGAAGACGAGCCCGGCACCTCAGGAAAATGCGACCAAAAGATCGCAATCAAAACCGGACGGAGTGCTGGCAAACGCGGCAACGGCTGCCGCTGCCGCCGCCGATACCGCCAGTGCTGCCGCAAATGCCGCTGATGCCGCCGCCAAAGCGGCCCTAAGCGCCCTGGATGCGATCAATTCAATCCTTCCCCCTTCCCAGCGACATCCGCATCCATCTTCAGTTCCCGTCCCCGCCCCAGCCAAAGAGAAAGCTCTTCCCTCTGTATCAGAGCAGTCGCCAGATCAGCCTCCCGTCATCGAGCCCCAACCGCTGGAGTCCTTTTCGCAAGGGTTTGAGACCTCTTCCAGGCTCGGTGAGAACGGGGATGCCACAAAGTTTTTGGCACCGGAGCAGCAGACTCTGGTTGGCTTGGTCGGTAAGTTTGAGCTGCCGGTGTTCGTTGATACTGGTGGTGAATTTGTAAAAAGTCTTCCCGGTGATGCAGAGATAGGCGGGGAAGCTGCCGCCCCCCTTGGTGAGACGAATCTGGACGAATCAGTTTCTGCCGGTCGTAGTTTCAGTCGCGAAAGCCTGGCCGCAAAAGCGCGCGTTGAACAGGCACAAGCGCAAACCGGTCAGGCTTTCGGCCTTTTGCTGCCTTCCGCGTCCGTTCGTGCCAGTAACGGTGATGAAACTTCAACCCCCTCGGTTGCATTGGGTGATGATGGACAGCCGATTTCCTCAGAAACCCATAGCCGCAAAGACCTTACCTTTACTGTCCGTCAGCCGTTATTTGACTTGCCGAGCTATTTTGACTGGCAGCGCAGGAAAGTGGTGGAACAGGCACGGGCGGAGAGTCATCGCGTCACCGATGGTGATGCTTATTTGGCGACGTCAAACTCCTATCTTTCCCTGGTATCAACACGGATCCAGGCAGATTTGACCCGTGAATTCGAAGTGCAGTTGAAAGATCTCCTTACCTACATTGAAAAACGGGCCAGAGCAGGGGCCGCCAGTGGTTCCGACATGGATCGGGTCCGGGCCCGCAGCCAGGCGGCAATGTCGGCACGGCTCGAATATGAATCTGCCCATGCGGCTGCAGGGATAGAGTTTGTGCGTTTGACCAACGTGGTGCCCCGGATGGTTCGTCTGCCCGAACCGGATGCCATAGGGGGTGCCCAGATGCCGGATTCCCTCGGGCACGCCGTTGCCGCAGCGATGACTACCAATCCAGAAATTGCCTCCCTTGCCGCTGAGGTGCAGGCTGCCCGGATTGACAAGAGCGCTGCCAAAGGTCGCTATCTGCCACGACTTGATGTCGAGTACTCTGATAACAAGTCCTTGCACGCCGGCGGGGATACTGATCCTGACGGTCAGCGGGATCAGCGCATCATGCTGGTATTAAACGCAAGTCTGTTTAATGGCGGGTCCGATTATCAGTATAACAATGAGCGCTCTGCCCGTTACAGCGAGTTGAAATATCGTATGGATGATCAGCGCCGACGAATTGTCCAGGAGTTGTCTTCCAATTATGCCACCCTTGCCTCCATTAGGGAGCGCATTACCGTTGGCTATCGGGAGCTCGCGTCCATCTCCATGGCGGCCGATGCCATGTCAAAGCGGATGTTTTCAGGGAACCAGTCGCTGCTTGATCTGCTTGATGTGTATGATCGTCATTATCAGGCCCGGGCTCGCCTGGTGGAGTTGCATATCCGTGAGATGACCACTATTACCCAGATTGTCCGCCTGGTGAAAGGAACCCCTGAGATGATAGGCGTGCTGCCGGTTCCAGCGGCACCAGAGGCCGATAAGCCATCAAAAGACCTGTCTGGATCTCAGATACACGTGGAGCCGATGGTGTATGCTAGCTCTGGCCATGTAAAAGAATGACTGCCGGCAGTGGAGGAATAGTATGAATGTTGATGGAGAAGGCAGTGATGGTTCGGATACCTTCTGGCCCGGCTATGTTGATGCGGTTACCAACCTGGTTCTGAACCTGCTCTTCCTTATAACCATTATGACGGTGGCGGTTTTCATGTTTGCCTTGGAGCTGGGGCGGACCAGCCGGGGCATAGCTGACGTTGAACATAAGGTGGGGACAACCCAGCGACAGGCCCCTGCCGAGCGCGAGGTCTTGCGCCAGCCGGTGGGAACCGTTGATGTTGAGATTTCTTCCGAAGTTCAACCCGAGCGTACCGAGCCTGGGCCGGAGATTTCAGGAGGCAGTGATGCCGTGATGCCGACCGAGGTTGTGTCGGCGTCATCCGTCATTCCCGTGCCCCAGAAAGGGCTGGACAAAACGATTGGCGGTGACACCGAGGTGACGGTTCGGTTTATGGATGACGCCGTGACCCTGACCCCGGAGGAGCTCCCCCAGTTGCGCAAGGCCCTGGAATCCATTGCCGGACGAGGCAAGGCTCGCATTGAAGTGGTCGTTCCCAAGGGGTTTTCAGAGGCTAAGCGGCTGGGCTTCTATCGCGCCATGACCGTCCGGAATCTGCTGCTGGAGATGAAAATGCCGAAAGACCGCATTGAGCTGTCGGTGCGGGAAGGCAAAAGCAATGCGAATGCCTCTCTGGTGCGCGTGTCCTCGCAGTGATGAGCCAAAAAACAGCCCCTATTGATGGTGCCGCCCGCGATTTCTTCTTTGACCTTTCTCCTCAGCGGGCGTTTGTCTTTCTGGTTGTGCTGAGCTCGATCTGTCTTATGGCTTGGGCCGGGTTTACCAAGATTGATGTCATTGTCCGTACGGAAGGAAGAATCATCCCTGCCGGGAAATCACAGATTGTGCAGCATCTTGAAGGGGGAATAGTCACCAAGATCCTGGTGCAGGAAGGTCAGGTCGTCTCCACCGATCAGCCCTTGATGGAATTATCTGATATTCAGGCCAGGTCCACACTGGACCAGGAACAGACGAAACTCTCTTCGTTACGTGGCCGGGAAGCACGTCTGCTCGCAGAGGTTAGTGGCCAAGACGCCATCAGCTTCCCGCCGGATCTCATCGATGCCAATGTGATCAGCGTCGAGACCAGTGCCTGGACGGCAAGGCGAACGCAGCTTGGGGAGGAGATCAGTGTTTTGCGATCGCAAAGTTTACAGAAGCATGGTGAGTTGACAGAAATTATCTCCAAACATCAAAACCTTCGCGGCGAGCTCGAGCTTTTATCCAAACAGTTGAAGGTGATCGAAGGACTCAGAAAAAACAACGCGGCATCAGAGCTGGAAGTATTGGAAATCCAGTCACGTATGCAGCGCCTTAGCTCTCAGATAGCGGAAGCGAGCACGGCCATTCCCCGATTACGAGCCGCCCAGTCGGAAGCAGAATCGCGAATCAATGAGGCAAAAGCAAGGTTTCGGGCAGAGGCCTCCTCGGCTTTAACCCAGGTTCGCGAGGAGCTTGAAACATCCGGTCATGAAATCGGGACCAACGTTGACCGGGTTGATCGAAATATTGTCCGTGCCCCGGTGTCCGGCTTTATCAATAAACTCAATGTCGCCACCATTGGCGGTGTTGTGCGGCCAAGCGAAGTGCTGCTTGAGATCACCCCCAGCGATCAGCGGATCATCATTGAAACGCGGGCCAATCCCAACGACCGGGCAAAACTGCGAAGTGGCTTGCCCGCCCGGGTCCGGATTGGCGCCTATGATTACGCCACCTATGGCACACTCGATGGCCATGTGACGGAGGTGAGTGCGGACACGATTACCGATGAGCGAGGTGTTCGCTATTACCGCGTGAATGTTGAAGTCGACATCGAAACGGTGACCAGCTCGATCAGGCAGCCCGGCACCCTGATTCCGGGCATGGCGGCCAGCGCAGACGTTGTGGTCGGCAAGCGGACGATCCTTTCGTATCTCCTTTCACCGCTTTTTAAATTTCGTGATGGCGCCTTCCGGGCGTGAGCCCCGGCAGGCTTTTCATGGCACGTGTAACCTTGGACCTTTATTTTTTACCTTGAGTGAATAACGAGAATAATCATGCTGAAAGAACTCAAACTTTACTATGTGTATGTGATGTTCCCCTTTGTACTCCTGCTTTTGGGGAGCGTCATTTTTTTTGACGCCATTAAGGGGACGATCATCAGGAATCCGCATCCGCAGATTAATTACACCATTTTCTGTATTATCATCATCGGTGGTCTCCTTATTATGCGCAGCGTCCATCTGCTTGCCCGTGAAGCCAGAGCGTTAGCCGCCTTTTCTGAGGCCATTCGGGCTGAAACAGATATGGCGACGCTGCAGGAGATGGCGATCAAGTTTGACGGGGCCATTGCCTATGTTTTGCGGATGCTTGCGGCCTCAGGAGGTCGTTCGATCTCCCACCAGGAACAGACGGCTATTGAGCACGAACTGGCAACGGCAAAAACGCGTCTTACCCGCCGCAACGCCCTGCCCCAGTATCTATCCGGGCTGCTAGTCGGTATGGGTCTACTCGGTACCTTTATCGGTCTGCTTGCCACCCTTAATGATATCGCCCTTCTCATCGGAAGTTTTGCGGACCTGGATATGAGTACTGCCAATCCGCTGGATGTTTTTCGGAATATGATAGACCGAATGAAGGCCCCCATGGCATCCATGGGAATTGCCTTCTCCGCCTCTCTTTTTGGTCTGTTGGGGTCCATTATTCTTGGTTTAATGATGGTTTCCCTGCGCCGGTTTCAAGGAGATATCCTCTCTCTGCTTGGTTCTGAAGTGGCCCAGCATATAGAATTTGCCCTTGCCCATGGCGGGTTTACCTACAGCAAGGGAGCCTTGAAACTTGGGCTTGATAAGCTTGGAATGCCGGACGATGCTCCCCATCATATCCTCGTCCGCCCGACCCGTCCCATTGATCTGGCCACGGGGGAGCCTGGAACTTTCCCTCCCGGTTCCTCTGGAGTGGGGCCATTTGAGCAAGAAGAAGCTGCGGCCGTTGTCCGTGCAGCACAGGCGGGAGTGACAGGGGGGGCTGAGGCTGATTCTGCCGGCCTTGAAGCGCAGGTCCGCGTCCTGCTGCGTATTGAAGAGCGGTTGGCCGAGTCCGCGCGAAATGAGATGCGTGCGCTAGACGGTGCCCTGGATGATTTCCAGAAACAACGGGGTGATATGTTACGGACGCTCGCCGAACAGACAGAATCCAGCAATAATTTCCGGGGCGAGTTGCAGCGTGTGGGCAGGCAGCTTGGTTCGATTATGGAGATGATGGGAAAAAGTAATGCCAATTTGTCAGATCAAATATCGGAGCTGACAATTCGGTTGTCGGGAGACTTCACCGAATCTCACCGGATAATGCTTGCCCAGATTGAAGAACAGCGCAAGTTGTCTGAAAAACTTCAGAAATAATCGGCCCCAAAAAGGCAGAGTGCGCGCCATTGGCTGAAGGCTGAAGGATAGGGTATTCGTTGCCGCTAGCCTGTCTTCTCGGTCTTGAATTGAATGTAACATTTCAATATTAAGAGGTTCTTGCAAAGCAACAAGGGGATGGATCTCATTCATCTCTTTTGCAAGAGGCTTGAAAAATAAGAGTTGAGTCAAACGTTTGGAAGAATCTGTGATGGTCTTTCAGGAGATACGCACATGGAAAACGAGACAGTAAAACACGAAGATTTGTTGCGCATAGCCATTGATCAAGGTCTTGTTGAACAGGCCGTGGTCGCACCGGATGGAACCATTACCGTCCCCCGGAGCAAGGGGAAACTCCTCTCTGTTGATGTGGCCGATGTTGATCTGGTGCTGGGCTTTGAAGACGGCACCTTTATCATCATTCCCTACGGCGCCCTTGATGCAATCAGTGAGGCACCTCCCAAGGTGCATTTTCTTGATGCCCAGGACAGTCTGGCCGTGCTCTTCAAGATGGTCGGCATCATCAATCCTGCCAAGGCCGGCAGCCTGCGGGTAGTCACAGACAATGTCGATGCGGCAAATCTCCCTGCCGAAGAAAGAGAGGAAATGGCCCAGGATGAACTGCCGGTCCCTGATCTGCCTGCGCCGCCTGCCCCCCTGGCCAGGGTCAGCGCCGGCACAACGCCCGGTGGAAAAGGGCCCGGGAAGGGGGCCGGTCTCGGCGGCAGTGGTGAAGGAGATGGGGAGGTTCAGGCAACCGTTACCCCTCTGGCTGTTCCTCAGCCGGCGGTGTACCGGGTCGGCACCAAGCAGCAGATAAGTATCGAGGATTTATTGAATGGTTTGGGATTGGGCGAACAGCCAAACTTAACCCAGACCCTGTATACTTCAAGCGCATTCAAGCTGGCACCGTCAGGCCGGGCTGATCTGCCACTGGGTTCCTACGATGGAAGTCTGAGCTCCACTCAGCTTGCGCAACATGCAAGCCCGGAAGGGCAATCAACGCGCGAAGTTATCAATGGTTCCGCCAGCAGCGACACCATTGACCATAATGCTGTATTCAGTTCAGGAGTGGCACAGTGGTCGAAGACCATGCACCTCACCTTCAATAATTTTTCCGAGGTTTCGGCCATACAGATAGTGGTCAGTGCCGCTAAACTTGCCTTGATCCCCGGCTTTGACATTCAGGGGGCCGGGGTAAGTCGAACCGCTCCTAACTCCAATACCTGGATGGTCACTCCATCGGCTGATATCTTCGGCTACGGCCAGGACATTCAGATTGTTTACAATGTCACTGACAGCACTGTGGCGCCAGTGGATTTTGGAGCCGACATCACTGTTACCGGCAAAACCGGGCCGCTCAACTTTGAAATAACCAACAACATAGTGTTTACCTGGCGAGATGCCACCACAGAAAGTGAATTCACAGTTCCAAGCGATTCCGGCGACCTCATGATGGTGCTGCCCCGCGCCGGGTTGGGGGTAGAGATTTTAGCCGGTGCCGGTGATGATACGGTTTCTGCCGGTGCGGGACATGACCTCCTCCATGGAGAGGTTGGTGATGATACGCTCTATGGCGGTACCGGCAATGACATACTGGACGGTGGAGCCGGTGCAGATGCCCTGGATGGTGGACAGGGTTTTGATACAGCCACCTACGTCAATGCCACGCTGGGAGTCGCTGCTGTCCTGGATCTAGCTACCGGGATTGCCAATACCAACGAGGCAAATGGTGACACGTATGTCAACATTGAGAACCTTACCGGTTCCAGCCACAATGATATCTTGATCGGTGACGCGGCGGTAAATATCCTTACCGGTTTAGCTGGTGACGACGTATTGTCGGGTCGGGGTGGCAGCGACACCATTGATGGTGGTGACGGCACCGATACTGCCAGCTACGAATTTGCTACTTCAGCAGTTACAGTCAATTTAACGAGCAATACCGGTACCCAGGGTGAAGCAGACGGCGACATTCTGATCTCCATCGAAAACCTGATTGGTGGCAGTGGTAATGATACTTTTACCGGTGCCCATGGTATTCAGGCCAATGCTTTTGATGGTCGTGGCGGCACCAGTGACACCGTCAGTTATACCGTTTCAACGGAAGGCCTTGTTGTCGCCTTGGATCACACGCTCCTCCTTACGCCTGTTACGCAAACCAACGATGCGGCCGGTGATACCTTTGTCAACATTGAAAACCTTATTGGTACAGCTTATGCAGACACCCTGATCGGCAACAATGTTGCCAACGTCCTGACTGGCGGTGCCGGCAACGATATCTTGGAAGGCCTGGGGAGCGGAGATGCCTTTATTGGCGGTGCAGGCACCGATACGATCAGCTACGCGAACTCGGTCTTGGGAGTGGTCTCTTCCCTTACCACCACCTTCGGCAGTGGCCCTGCTGTCACCCAAACCAACGACGCACTTGGCGATACGTATGTAGGCATTGAGAACATGATCGGGTCCGGTGGCAGCGACACATTGATCGGAGAGAGCAACAACAATCGTATCGAAGGCGGTGCTGGTGATGACACCCTCGAAGGGATGGGGGGCGCAGATCAGCTTATTGGAGGTGTTGGTATCGATACTGCCAGCTATGTGCATTCAACCTATGTGTATGCGTCACTTACTACCCTTGCCGGTTTTACCAATGTGGGCGATGCGGCAGGCGACACCTATGACGGAATCGAAAATCTAACCGGTTCAAGTTTTAATGACATTTTGATCGGTACAGCCGGGAGCAACGTCCTGACTGGCGGCGATGGTGATGATGTGCTGGAAGGCATGGAAGGTGCGGATGTCCTTGACGGTGGTGCCGGCGTCAACACGGCCAGTTACGAACACAGTTCTGATCAGGGCGCTGGAACCGGAGTTACGGCCTCGCTTATCACTCCCGGCGTCTCCAACACTGGAGACGCCGCAGGTGATACGTATATAAACATCCTTAATTTAACCGGTTCTGCGTTCAATGACACACTTACCGGCGATGCTAATAATAACGTCATTTATGGTGGCGCCGGTAACGACACCATCACCGGGGGTGCGGGTACAGATGCTCTCTCCGGGGATGCCGGCAACGACAGCATCTCCGATGACCTTGTTGGTGCCGCCCGGTTATATGGCGGTACTGGTGACGACCAGATAACCATCACAAGTTACGACAATATCGCCGGTATGCAGGATCTTATCGATGGCGGTAGCGGCACTGACACCCTGATCTGGGCGGGTGCCGGATCCCGTCTGGATTTCAATATGTGGAATGGCACGTTCAGTAATTCCACATTCTCCGGCATTGAAAACATCACCATCTCCGGCACAAATTCCAGTTACATCTATCTCGACAATTACGACAACGTCATCATCGGTGGTTCTAATATCGACTATGTTGACTATCGTTATGCCCTTGCCGGAATTTCAGTCAACCTCTTAACCGGTGTTGTTACCGGCGGCAGTGGTAACGATACACTGTCAAATATTGATTATATTTATGGCGGAAGTGCGTTTGATGACGTTCTGATTGGCAACAATAGCAACAACTGGATTCGAGGATATTACGGAGCCGACACCATTGATGGCCTGGGAGGTTCAGACACCTGGTATCTTGACTGGAGCGGATGGAGCACTACGGCATCTCTGCTTACCGCTGCACAGAATGCGGCGATGGGGATCGTTATGATCGGTGACGCAGCTGGTGATTCTGTTACCAACATGGAAAATATTTACGCCTCCTATGGGGATTCCATCTATGGCAACGCAGGTGCAAACACTTTGTACGGCAGAGGGTTGATAGAAGGGTTCCTCGGCAGCGATTTCATAAACGGTGCAGGCACAGTCGCAACTGCCAGCTATGCCAATGCCGGCAACAGTTATCTGGCAGGATTGGGCATAACCGCTGGAACAGGGGTTGGAGTTATTGCAAACCTCACCACTGCTGCTTTTGCCAATGGAGGAGCGGTAAATAACAGCGGAGACGCAGCCGGTGATACCTATTCAGCCAGTATCAGCAATATTACCGGATCTGCCTTTGCCGATATATTGGTTGGCAACGCCTCAGCTAACGCACTTTCAGGCGGAGCAGGTGATGATATACTGGAAGGACTTGCGGGGTCGGATGTACTGAGAGGTGGCGCTGGTAACGACACGGTTTCTTATGCCCACGCCAATGCGGCTGTCCTGGTGGATATTGATAACAATACTGCCAGGACCTTGACCAACGACGCGGCAGGGGACACCTTTTTTGAAATTGAGAATATCACCGGCTCTAATTTCAATGATTTTCTGTACGGTGATGAGCATGATAATGTGTTGATTGGTGGCTTGGGGAACGACAATCTGGATGGTGGTAATGGTACTGATACTGCCAGTTATGCCAGTGCGACAGGCTCGGTAGTTATCAACCTTGCCACTAACACCGTTTCTGGCTCCGCCGGTAATGACACCTTGGTCAGTATTGAGCGTATTATTGGCTCCGCCTATGTTGACACTATCACAGGCACTGCAGGTGATGATGTTCTCGACGGCGGCGAGGGCAGCGATAGCATCGATGGTAGTGCTGGAAACGATACCATATCTTATGCAAGTGCCACATCATTCCGGAACGTCAACCTGTTAACCGGCACGAATAGCGACAATGACGCCCTCACCAGTATTGAAAATATCATCGGCACCCGTTTGAATGATACCCTGACCGGTGATAATGGTGACAATATCATTGAAGGCGGACTGGGGAATGATGTCCTGATTGGTGGTGTTGGTACAGATACGGTCAGCTATGCAAATGCGCCAGCCGGAGTCACCGTCAGTCTGGCCATAGCTACTGCGCAAACTACCGGCGGAGCGGGTAGCGACACCCTGTCTGGTTTTGAGAACCTGCTTGGCTCTGCTTACAACGATATACTCACCGGAGACGGTAGTGCCAATATCATCACCGGCGGTTCCGGTGATGATATGCTGATTGGCGGAGCTGGTGCCGATAGCCTGAACGGTGGTCTGGGCACAGATACCGTCTCCTATGCAACTTCCGGCGCGGGTGTAACCATAACCATTAACGGAGGTGCCGGTGTGGGCGGTGATGCGGCCGGTGATCTGCTTACCGGTATTGAAAACCTGGTTGGCTCAAATTTTGGCGATACCCTCACCGGTGATGGCGGTGCCAACCTGTTTATTGCCGGAAATGGCAACGATACGCTCAACGGCCTCGGCGGTATGGACACTGTCAGCTATGTAAATGCCACGGCGTTTATAACAGCATACCTGCCGGACGGCACGGTAACCGGTGGATCAGGTAGTGATTCTGTGAGTAATATTGAAAATATCATCGGTTCTATTTTTGCCGATAGCCTGACTGGAAACGATAGTGACAATATTATTGAAGGTGGTGCAGGTGCGGATACGCTTATCGGTGGTGCTGGAAATGATACCGCCAGCTATGTCGGTTCTGATGCAGGGGTAAATGTGAGCCTGGTGTCCGGCGCGACAAATACCGGTGGCCATGCTGCGGGTGATTCTCTCTTAGGATTCGAGAACCTGCTTGGAAGTGCATTTAACGATACTCTGACCGGTGATTTAAACAGTAACATGCTGGACGGTGGCGCTGGTGACGACATCCTGATCGGTGGTGTCGGAGCCGATGCCCTGATCGGAGGCATTGGCACTAATACCGCCTCTTACCTCAATGCAACCTCAGCGGTTACGGCCAGCCTGACCACCGGTACCGGCACATTGGGCGAAGCAAGTGGTGACACCTATTCAAGTATTCAGAACCTGACCGGTTCAGCCTATAACGACAACCTTACCGGTGATGGATACGCCAACAAGTTGGATGGTGGTGCCGGCAACGACACCCTGACCGGTAATGCCGGGGATGATATATTTGATGTCAGGCTGGGGCGTGATACCGCGCATGGTGGTGACGGCGATGACCTGTTTCTGGTTGATGCCGGTAACGTAGCCAATCTGCCCAACCAGATAAACGGGAATAATAGTGATTATAATTCAACCAGAATAACGGGTACCGGTGATACGGTTGAACTTTTCAACCTTGGTGGCAGTTATTCAATGACTTCACTGGCCAATGCAACCAATAGTATGGAAATACTTGATATTCGTGATGCTGCAAGTACCACGCTCAGTATCTCCAGCCTGGATGTGCGTAATTTTGTTGATGGCGGCAACGCTTCCCAGATCTGGATCAAGGCCGACTCGGGCGATCATATAAATGTTACTCTGTCGGGGACTGACACCTCTATGCAGACTATTACGGTTTCGCCGTTTGCCACAGACTATGTGGTGTTTAGCGGAACCACCCAAACTGCCCAAATTCACTGGCAAACCGCTTGATAACAACCTGTCGCAAGCTGATTATTGACCCTCCACCTCTCATCCATCTGCGCAATGATCACTCAGGATCATTGCGCAGCCCCCTCTAGCTTATGAAAAGAGCTCCATGCAATGACAGACGATCTCGCGGCCCCTTCCCCTTCCCCTTCCCCTTCTCCTGAATATCTTGATCGTCAATCGGTATTGACCGCTGTCAATGCGCTGTGTGCTGTCAATCGCTCGGCCGCCACTCTGCTGCGTCTGGTTTTCAAACGGCTGACCGCGCAGACTGGAAACTGGGCAGCCCAGGTCCGTCGTTTAAACTTCCTCAAGATTGCAGCCCACCATGGTGCCGCTCCGCTTCGAGACGTCTTGCGTCTCCCCGGAGATCTGGCCCTCCTGCAGAGAAGCGAAGGCAGCTTTATGCTGCTCCACTTCCACGAGCAACGCTGGCACCGTATCGGTGCGGACGGCCTGCCGTTTTCTGATGTGGTTGATGTGGACAGCGAGGTGTATGTGGAGGCGGTGGTTTTGCAGATGCCGCTGATCCACTGGAAAATGGAAGGGCTGGCGTCCCTTGCGGCCATCTGGCCGGAACTGCGGGCCGCCTGGGCAGAGGTCGGGCTGGCCAGCCTTTTTATCAATGCCGGCCAGCTTCTGTTGCCCCTCTTTGCCATGCTGGTCTACGACAAGGTGGCCAATAACGGCCTGTTTGAAACCCTCTGGACCCTGACCTTTGGGATGGCCCTGTATGTGGCCACTGACATGGGAATGCGCTTTGTCCGCAGTTGGGCCACGGAGCGGGTTGGGGTTGATCTCGCCCTGCGCAGTGATGAAGGACTCTGGCAGAAGCTGCTTGCCCAGATAGAGCTGCCGCCGGGAGGGTTTTCCCGTTTTCTTTCCAACTATCGGGATCTCTCCTTATCGCGCGATTTTGTCTCTTCCAGCTATCTTCTGGCCCTGGCCGATATTCCCTTTCTTCTGCTCTACCTGCTGGTTATCGGCATCATTGCCTGGCCCTTGCTGCTGGTTGCGGTGCTGTTGGTATTGATCTATGCCGGAGCCGGGCTTATCCTCCAGGCCCGGGTCAACTCCCTTACCCAGAAAGCCGAACAGGTGAATACCCGTAAGCTGATGTTTATGGGGGATGTCCTGGGTGCCCTGGATGTTGCCCGCACAAGTCCCGGTGCAGGTTTTTTTCTCCGCCACTGGCGCGATCTGGCCGGAAAGTCGGCTCAGAGTGATGCCGCTCGACGTCTGGCCGCAAGCCATCAGGGAATGCTGGCCATTGCCATGCAGACCGTATCGACGGTGATTATCCTTGTGGTGGGCGTGTACCTGATTGATGGGCGCCTGCTCAGCATCGGGAAATTGATCGCCTGCAATCTGCTGGCCAGCCGCTCCATGGGCCTGGTGGCTTCTCTTTTTGCGGTCATGGGTAAGTGGAAAGACTTCAAGCGGGCGGCGGCCCGCATGGAAGGCAGCCTGAAAATGCCTGATGAGCGTGTCCGGACGCCGCGCCCTGAGACCACCGGTCACATTACTGTTATCGGTCTCAATAAGAAATATGAAGGACGGCCGCCAGCCCTTGAGAATGTTTCGTTTGCCGTGGCTCCTGGCGAACGGCTGGCCCTGCTTGGTCGTCCGGGAGCCGGGAAAACCACCCTACTCCGTGCCCTGGCCGGACTCTGTGCGCCGGATGGAGGGCAGATCCTCATCGATGGTCTGGCCCTGGAAGATATAGCGGCCAGTGACCGGATGCGCTGGCTGGCGTATAAGTCGCAGGAGCCGGTGGTGTTTGCCGGAACCCTGGAAAACAATCTGCGCATTGCCGGCGGTCATGATCCCAAGCGTTTTGCCGAGGCCCTCTGGGTGACGGGCCTGGAAAGCGAGTTTACCAGTGGAAGGATGTCATTGGGGATGCAGCTGGAAGAACGGGGCAACAACCTCTCCGGCGGGCAGCGCCAGAAAGTCGCCCTGGCCCGTGCCCTGGCCCAGCCCAGTCGTCTCCTGCTCCTCGATGAGCCTACCCTGGGGCTTGATCCCGAGAGTGAGCGAATGCTGGCGGAACGTCTGCCGTCATTCCTGGGACAAGATTCGGTGCTGCTCATGACCACCCACAGCGCCATTATGCTCAATATCGTCCAACGCATCATTGCCCTCGACGGAGGCCGGGTCGTTGCAGACGGAGCCCGGGAAAAACTGGTGCGGATCGGGTAGAGGCAACGATGCGACAGGACGCGGCGCATCCAGACTGCATTCCCATGCGGCGGATGGGAACGAGGGCGAAACGATGCTGAATCCGGATATTGTCGGGTTGAGTTTTTGCACAAGTTCCCCTCCTTTTTTTAAGGAGGGGTTAGGGGTGGTTGCTCTGGTACCCATGGGCGCATGGGGACGAGGGCGAAAGGTAGAAGATACGCCAGCCAAAACCTTCTCTTGCCAGATTAAGCTTGCGCCTTCCATTGTCCTCATGCTAAATTTGTACATTTTTTTCTTCCTATAAAAAAACTCCGCGTCAGTACATGACTTCGAGACACTTTCCCCCTTTTTCCCAAAGAGATTTCTATTATGATCAATGCCTCCAATGTCGCCCTTTCCTACGGGAAGAGGGTCATTTTCCAGGACGTCAATATCAAGTTTACCCCGGGCAACTGCTATGGCCTGATTGGTGCTAACGGGGCGGGCAAGTCCACCTTCCTCAAGATCCTGGCCGGCGATTTTCCGCCCGATAAGGGTGAGGTGTCTGTGGGTTCTCGGGAACGGATCGCCATGCTGCGCCAGGATCATTTCGCCTTTGACGAGGAGACGGTGCTCAATACGGTGATCATGGGCCATGCCCGGCTGTATAAGTTGATGGCCGAACGTGAAGCCCTTTACGCCAAGCCTGATTTTACTGAAGCGGACGGGGTCCGTAGCGGCGACCTGGAGGCGGAATTCGGGGAGATGAATGGCTACGAGGCCGACGCGGAGGCCTCGGTGCTTCTCAGTGGTCTGGGGATCACCGATGATCTGCTGGACAAGAAGATGAAGGAGCTGGAAGGTGGGCAGAAGGTACGGGTGCTGCTGGCCCAGGCCCTTTTCGGCAATCCGGACATCCTGCTCCTCGATGAGCCGACCAACCATCTTGATGTCCAGTCCATAGCCTGGCTGGAGGATTTCCTGTCCCGTTTCCAGAATACGGTTATCATCGTCTCCCATGATCGGCATTTTTTGAATCAGGTCTGCACCCATGTGGCCGACATTGATTTCGGCAAGATTCAGGTCTACGTCGGCAACTACGACTTCTGGTATCAGGCCAGTCAGCTCCACCTGAAACAGCGGCAGAGCGACAATAAAAAAGTGACCGACAAGGCCAATGAGCTCAAGGAGTTTATCCGCCGCTTTTCCGCCAATGCCTCAAAATCCAAGCAGGCCACGTCGCGGCGAAAACTCCTTGATAAGCTGCAGATTGAGGATATGCCCGTTTCTTCGCGCAAGTATCCCTTTGTCTCGTTCAAGCCAAGCCGGCCCTGCGGTGATATTATCCTTGAGGTCCAGGGCCTGTCCAAGACCATTGATGGGGTCTCGCTGTTTCAGGATTTTGATTTCACCCTGCGTCAGGGCGATAAGGTGGCCTTTGTCGGGACCAACGGGGTGGCCAAGACGGCCCTGTTTCAGATTCTCGCAGGCGAGCTGGAGCCGGACAGCGGCACTTACCGCTGGGGGGTGACCATGAGCAGTGCCTATTTCCCCATGGATAACAGCGCTTATTTTACCAGTGATATGGCTCTGGTGGACTGGTTGCGGCAATACACGCCGGTCACCGAGGGCGAGACTTTTGCCCGCGGTTTCCTGGGCAAGATGCTGTTCTCAGGCGATGAAGCCCTGAAAAAGACCAGCGTTCTCTCGGGAGGCGAGCGGGTGCGCTGTATGCTGTCCCGCATGATGCTTTCAGATGCCAATGCCCTGATCCTGGATGAACCCACCAATCATCTTGACCTTGAATCCATCACCGCCCTGAATGACGCGCTCATCGCCTTCCCGGAGGTTATCCTCTTTTCCTCCCACGATCATCAGTTTGTGGCCACCATTGCCAACCGGATCATGGAGATCCTGCCCGGTGGGGTTGTTGATAAGATGATGCCGTATGATGACTATCTGGAGGATGAAGGGGTGGCCAAAACGCGGGAGCAATTTGCTTGAAAAACGTGTGGCTTATACTGATACAAAGGAATTGATCGTGCATGGTGCCGGGTTTAAAACTTGAAACGAGGGGAATTGAATATGTTGAAACGAAAATTGGGGATGATTGTCGCTCTTATCCTGATGTTGCCGGTTCTGGCCCTTGCGGACAGCTCAAACCCCTGGGAGAAGAAGCTCCCTTTTAAGGCGGCGACGATTTATTATACCCTCAGCGGCATGGAAATCGGCACCGAGACCCTTTATATTCGTGATTATGGCCGCGAAAGTGCCACATATCGGAGCGGAAAGTCAACGATGATGGGCATGACGAGCATTGTTGAAACGGTGGATATCGAAACTCCGGATTGGGTCTACAGCTTTGATTTGACTGCTCGCACCGGCTCAAAGTCTGCTAATCCGAAGAAATATATGATTGAAGAGTACAACCGCTTGTCGTCCGCAGAAAAGAAACAGGTGGCGGAAAATGTGACCAAGATCGGCCTGCCGGTTACCGAGTCACTGGGTGCAAAGGTGGAGCAGAAGGTGGCGAAAATTCTCGGGTATGACTGTGATCGCATCCAGATGATGGGGACGACGGTGTATTCCATGCATGAGGTGGGGATTCCCCTGAAGATGGAAACAAATTTGATGGGCGTGAGCATGAAACAGGAGGCCACAAAGGTGGACGAAGGGGCGGTGGGTCAAAAGTATTTCGATCTGCCCAAGGGGATTGAGGCGGTGTCCGATCCCCAGACCGACGCCATGGCGCGCTCTATGGCCCAGCAGACCCTGGCCACTCTGAAATCCCCCGATGGCGCTAAAAAAATGCAGGAACAGACTGGTGCTAACCCCATGATGCCCCCTGGAGCGGGACTGGACCAGATGTCACCTGAAGAAAAGCAGGAGATGGAACAGGCCATGCAAATGCTGAAAGGGATGATGGGGGGGCAGAAGTAGGGCTTCTCTCCTTGATTACGCACGGGTTTTTACGGGCTCCCTGCGCCGCATCCAGTACCAACCTTCGGAGTCTCCCCTTGCTTTGCTTCCCTGTATCTCATGGGAACCAGAGTAAACACCCCTAACGCGGGATAAATCCCGCAACCCAAGGCTGAAGGCAGAAGTGTAAAAAAAT
This sequence comes from Desulfobulbaceae bacterium, assembly GCA_009773475.1. Lineage (GTDB taxonomy): Bacteria > Desulfobacterota > Desulfobulbia > Desulfobulbales > Desulfocapsaceae > UBA2270. The sequence goes on from WSXV01000002.1 coordinate 447,514, forward strand.
GTAGGATGGGCAGGTAAGCGAAACGAAGTGGAGACTCCGAAGGCCGATAGGCCGTGCCCATCAATTCCTTGGGCGGACGCAGGCATATGGGCACGTTTCGCTTTGCCCATCCTACAACTCCAGTCTTCTTAAAACGGTCGCCTGATTTTCTTGTTTTTTATGACAGACTTTCTGGAGTAAGTCACTAACCCCTCCTTAAAAAAAAGGAGGGGAAACTTGTGCACACACTAAACCCGACAATACCCGGATTCAGCATCGTTTTAGGAATGCATTATTCTTGTATGGCACCCGCCAAGGGAATAAGCTCCATGCGGTGATTGCTGTCCGGGTGGAGTGGTGAGGGGCCTTCCGTCAGGATGGAAAACTCGCCTGGCTGGGCAAAACGCTGTTGAAGCTGGTCCGCATAATGATTCCAGTCCTCAGGCATGGGATCGGCAGTCAGGGGATGGACGCCATAGGAAAAGAGGAGCTCCTGGCAGGTTTTCTCCGAACAGGAGATCGCAAAAGCCCAGACTTTATGGCGAAACCGGGCAATGTTGCGGGCCGTGGCCCCTGACTGAGTGGGGATGATCAAGAATGCCGGCTCCATGCGTCCAATGGTGGTGTCCACGGCTAGAGCGATAAGCCCGGTGGCGGCTTTTTTCCAGTCGACGTCCAGTGCGAGTTGGCGCTTGATGGGGCAGTCAGGCCGATAGTCTTCGATGGAGTTGCCAATGGAGGCAAGCATGGCGACGGCCTCCACCGGATAGGCGCCCATGGCGGATTCGCCGGAAAGCATGATGCAATCGGTGCCATCGAGGATGGCATTGGCCACATCCGTGGCCTCGGCCCGGGTGGGCCTGGGGTTTGCAGTCATCGATTCGAGCATCTGGGTGGCGGTGATGATTGGCTTGCCCGCCCGCTGGGCGTGAGCCATGATGGTCTTCTGGGTTTTCGCCATCTCCTCAATGGCAATCTCCACCCCCAGATCGCCGCGCGCAATCATCAGGCCGTCGGCGACCTGGAGGATGGCATCCAGGTGGTCAAGGGCGGCGGAGCGTTCAATCTTGGCAATAATAAAGGGGGAATAGCCCCATTGCCTGGCGGTTTCTCTGACCTCGAGAATATCGGTGTCGCTGGTGACAAAGGATTGGCTGATGGCATCCACGCCATTTTTAAGGGCAAATTCCAGACATTCCCGGTCGTGGGCGGTAAAGGCCGAGGTGCCAAGGTCAATGCCCGGTAGATTGAGCCCCTTGCGTGAGCGCAGCTTGCCGCCCATCTGGATTCGGCAGTGCACATCCGGCCCCTGGACGGAATCAACCACGAGCTGGATAAAACCATCGTCCAGGTAGAGGAGATCTCCGGACTTAACGACCTGCGGCAGTTCCTGGCAGGTTATGGAAACCCGATGGACGTCTCCGGTGATCTCTTCCGTGGTCAGGGTGAACATGTCACCGGATCGCAGCAGAACCGGCTCGTCCGCAATGGTGCCGATACGCATCTTGGGGCCGGGCAGATCTGCCATGATGGCTATCCGGCAGCCGCATTGGCGGGCTGCCTCGCGGATACGGGCGATGGTCTGGCCATGGGCGGAATAGGAGCCATGGGAAAAATTAAGACGGGCGATGTTCATCCCGGCCTGCATCATCTCGATGAGGGTTTCTATCTTGTCGGATGCCGGTCCGATGGTGGCTATGATTTTTGTCTTGTTGGCGGGAAGCTGTCTTGTCATTGTGGACCTCGAAAAAGCAGTAGTTGAAATTGGCTTACGTCCTTACGTCTAATGGCAGTTGTTGAGGATAGTGTATCGCATTTAAGAAAAGAGAGAAAGCGTTTCGCATGTTTTAGCCATTTCCTTCCCAAGTTTGTTGCTGCCGGTTAAAAAAAAGCGTAAAAGTGTTGACGAAGTTCCGCCGAATGTGCTATAGATGCGCACAATTATTCCCCGGTAGCTCAGCTGGTAGAGCAGGTGACTGTTAATCACCCTGTCGGCGGTTCGAATCCGTCCCGGGGAGCCAGTATTTTCAAGTCCAATTTTCCAATTGGACTTTCTTTTTTTGTGTCGGGGCGTAGCGCAGTCTGGTTAGCGCGCCTGCCTTGGGAGCAGGAGGCCGGAGGTTCGAATCCTCTCGCCCCGACCATATTTGAAGGAGTTGAGCCAAGCACGGTGTCTGTGTTTGGCTCTTTTTTTTTGAGCTCCTTTCTGCAAGCTCATTTTTTAAGGAGTGGGAGAATCAATTTTTATGATTGATCTGGATAGTAAGCCAATTCGTTCGGGGATGGTGGCCATTGTCGGGCCCCCCAATGCCGGCAAGTCAACCCTGATGAACGGGCTGCTGGAGCAGAAGATCTCCATTGTCTCTCCCAAGCCCCAGACCACCCGTAACCGAATCCTGGGGATTATGAACGGGCCGGAGTATCAGATCGTCCTGCTCGACACTCCTGGTCTGCACAAGGCACGCGAACCGCTGAATCAGGAGATGGTGCGCATTGCCCTGGAAAGCCTCCATGAGGTGGATGCGGTTCTTTACATGATTGATGTCTCCCTCCCCCTGCCGGAGAAGCTGAAGGCGGAGAAGGGCGAGGAGCTGGCGGGGTATATGGAGCAGGTGAGCTGCCCGGTGATACTGGTCTTGAACAAGGTCGATCTGCTGAATAAGGAAAAGCTGCTGGCAATGATTCAGGCCTATGCCGATTTTTTTCCTTTTCATGCGGTGATCCCCATGTCGGCACTGCACGGTGACGGCACGGATCGTCTGCTGGCTGAGCTTTTGCAGGTACTGCCCGTGGGGCCGCGCTATTATCCCGAAGATATCCCCACCGATGCCACCGAGCGTTTTCTGGTGGCTGAAATCATCCGCGAGAAGGTCTTTCTCCTCACTGGCGAAGAAATACCGTATTCCACGGCAGTACTCATTGAATCGTTCAAGGAGGATCCGGCAAAAGGGCTGATTACCATCCATGGCGCCATTGTCCTTGAACGGGAGTCGCAGAAGGGGATCGTTATCGGCAAGGGCGGTCTGAAGCTGAAGAGCATCGGCACGGCTGCCCGTAAGGATATTGAAAGGTTGCTGGATCAGAAGGTGCTGTTGAAGCTCTTCGTCAAGGTACGGAAGAACTGGTCACGGGATGAGAAGTTCTTGAAAGAATTGGGATTTTAGGTGCCGTTGCTCAGCAAACAATGTTTTTTTTGTTTGCTGAGCTTACGGCACCTTATGCCACATGAGCAAAACAGCCAATCTTTTCCGGCTGATTTTGCTTGAGTGGCTGCGGCCCGGAGCAAGCAATCTGGAATAGAGGGCAATGTTTTTTTTGTTTGCTGAGCAACGGCACCTTATGCCACATGAGCAAAACAGCCAATCTTTTCCGGCTGATTTTGCTTGAGTGGCTGCAGCCCAGAGCAAGCAATCCGCAATACCTGCCTTTGCCCAAAGGTCGGATTTTTTCTTACTCCTTGGCTGGACTTGGCTCTTTTTTGCCGGCATCGCCTGTGGAAGATACAATCAGATCCTTGAGGGCATCCAGGGCGGCGCGAAGCTGGTTGTCTTTGTCTAGACGGATTTCACTGTTTCTAGAGCTTTCGGCAGCGTCAGATGGCTCTTCGGATTTCCCCTTTGGCTCCGGTTCGTTTTGAGGAGTGGTGACCGTGGGTTTACTGACGGGAGCCGATTTCTGTTTCGGCTCTTCTGCTTGGGTGGGATTAGAGATATGGTTTTTCAGGTCAGCTTCTTTGATACTGATCGGGGACTGGCCGTTTTTATTTTTTTCGTCACTGGGAACATCCACGTCAGGAGTGATCCCGGTGGCCTGAATGGAGCGACCGTTCGGGGTGTAGTAGCGGGCGGTGGTCATCCGCAACCCCGCGCCCTCCGGCAAAGGCAGAATGGTCTGGACCGAACCTTTCCCAAAGGTCTTGGTGCCGACAATGGTGCCGCGTTTGTGATCCTGAATGGCGCCGGTGACAATTTCAGAGGCGCTGGCCGAACCTTCATTGACTAACACTACTAAGGGGAAAAGATTCTTGCCGCCATTGCTATGGGCCTGGAAAGTCATATTCTGCTCTTTGACCCGTCCCTTGGTGTAGACCACCAGGCCGCCATCAAGAAAGATGTCGGCCACCGAGACGGCCTGATCCAGCAATCCTCCTGGATTATTGCGCAGGTCAAGGATCAGCCCGGTTATGGGGTATTGTGACTGGAGTTTTTGAAGGGCTTCTTTAACATCCTTGGTCGTCTGACTCTGAAAATTGGTGATGCGGATATAGGCCAGCCCAGGCTCCATGAAGGTCTTCTTGACGCTGTGCAGGGGAATGGTTTCCCGGGTCAGGGTGAAAACCTTGAGCTCCTTCCAGCCTTCGCGATGAATGGCCAGGTTGACTTTTGTCCCTTGCGGCCCTCGCAGCTTCTTGATGGCGTCCATGGGGGTCATATTCTGGGTCTGTTCGCCATCGATCTTGACAATCTTGTCTTTTGCCTTCAGTCCCACCCGGTCAGCCGGTGTTCCTTCTATGGGCGAGACCACGAGGAGCACACCCTCTTCCGTGATGACCTCAATGCCGATCCCGCTGAAGCTTCCTTCCGTCTCTTCCTGTAACTCCTTGAAATCCTCAGGTTTAAGATAGGACGAGTGGGGGTCCAGGGAGAGCAGCATGCCGCTGATCGCCCCTTCCATCACCTTTTTGGCATTAATGTCATCGACATAATTCTCTTGCAGGATGCTTAAGACATTGGCAAAGGTTTCAAGCTGCTGGTAGGTGGATTGCCGCTCCTGCTGGGAAATTTCGGCGTACGCCTGCATGGGCAGGCAGCAGATGAGGATGGTCAAGGTGCCCTGGCGGAGCAAAGAGCTGGTTGATCGATACATATTTATTGGACGCTTGGAAAAAAAGTGAAGATTGTCTGCTTAGCCTGGTTGTAAAAAAATTTGACGGGGCTTATCGCCTAAACCATGCAGCGTATGGAGTGTCAATTGGGGGGGCGTCATCGCCGGTTATTCTATTGATATCATCAACTGAAACGAGAAATCAAGATAGTTTCGGTACTGCCCTCGTATTGACGACCATGTTCATAACACACATTTGATTGATAATCATTGTAACTCCTTGTGTCAGGGGAGAGAAAGTTTATTTTTATCCAGCCAGAGCAGTGGGTCTTCCGTCTCCCTGCCGTGGCGGATTTCAATGTAGAGCCCTTCTTCCATCAAGTTTGCGGTCTCCCCGGTAATGCCAATGTCTTCTTCTGCAATGACCTTGTCCCCCTCTTTTTTCAAGAGTGTTTCTATCCTCGAGATAACGGTAGCGTATTGAAAGCCGTGGTCAATGATGAGGGTATTGCCATATTCGGGCAGGTATCCGGCATAGCTGACCGTCCCCTCAAAAATTGATTTGACCTTGGTTCCATTGGGGCTGTCAATGCTAATGCCGGTGGTGATTCCTGTCGTCCCTGTTTTACTTTTGCCGGGCTGTCCGTACAGACTGAGCACCTTGCCGTGCACTGGCGGAGGCAGTTTCCCCTTGTTGAGGGAAAATCCCTGGCTGAGGGCTTCCTTTTTCTGCTGCATGATTGCCAGTTGGGCTGAGAGGGTATCGGCCTGTTGTTGAATTTCTTGAGCTGCCTGCTCATGGAGTTTCGTCTGGGTCTGGATCTGGGTGAGCAGCTCGTTTTTCTCCCGGCTGGTTTTCTCCAGGGCTTCTTTCTCTTGACTTGCCTGGGCGATAAAAGTCTCCAGCAGGTTTCTTTCCAGGGTCAGGGCCTTCTTGCTGCGCTCCAGCCCTGAAAGGGTTTCCCGGTAATGCTCCAGAAGGTTATTGTCGTACTGGAGCAGGGCGCTGAAGCCGTCCTGGATGCTGAGCAGCTCGGGCAGGCTCTGTGCGGAGAAGGCCACATTGATCATCCCGATCTCGCCGGTTTTATAGTAAGCCGTGATCCGTTTTTGCAGGTGTGTCTGGGCCTTTTGTTTTTCGGCCTGGATGGGGAGGATCTCCCTTTCCTTGGTCACGATCATCTCCTCCTGGCGGGCCATGGAGTCCTCGAGTGATGCCAGCTTCGCACGATGTTTCTCAAGGTCTGCGTTCAGGATTGCAAGCTCGGCCAGCAGTGCCATTTCCTGGGCGATGTTTTCCTGGGCTTTTTCCTGCTGCTGCTGCACGCCTTCCTGCAATTGGTGGACGGAGATACTTTGGCTTTTAATCTTTTGCTCTAGGCTCTTCTTCTCAACTTTCCAGTCTGCAGCCTGGCTGAAAGAGATGGGGAAAATGAATAAAAACAGGAACAACAGGCAGGAAATGGTGGGGGAAGGCCAGGACTTGCATTGACACCCAAGTGGCCCAAAGCAGGAAGCGTTGCTGGAAATACAATGAGTGACGGTCTGTGGGCTTTTCATCCTGGACTCAAGGAGTGGATCAGACGCGTAAGAATTTCTGCATGGAGGCATAACTGCCGACGGTGCAAAGGACAATGGAGAGAGCAATAATGATGCTGATGATGGTGAATGGGAAAAAGGTAAAGGTCAAAAGATTAAAGAACCCGGCACCGGAAATATGGTGGGTTGTCCATTGAAAGAGGGTGTAGAGCGCGCTCAGTCCCAGAAGCGCGCCCGCAAGACCCTGGAGAAGTCCTTCCAGAAGAAAGGGGGTGCGGATATAACTGTTGGTGGCGCCCACGAGTTTCAGGAGTTCCAACTCTTCTTGTCTGCCAAAGATGGTCAGGCGGATGGTGGAGGCCACCATGAAGGTGGCGGTCAGGATGAGCAGGCTGCCGCTGAGCAGAACAATAATGGAGAGGAGCTGGGTAAAAGAATAAAAGCGCTCCACCCATTGCTGGCCGTATTGAACCTTCTGGCTGCCCGGCAAGGTGGCCAGGTATTCAGAAAAGAGCTTGACGTGGCGAAGACTGCGCAGGGTTTTCAGGGGCACCACTTCAATGGAGGCAGGCAGAAAGTCCGTGGGCATGTCGGCCAGGATTTCACGGTTGTCGCCAAGTTGTTGGGCAAAACGATTGAAGGCCTCTTCTTTTGAGATGAACCTGATCTTTTCAACCTGGTCAAACTGAGTGATCTTGAGACGAAGCTGCTCCTGCATTTCAGGACCGGGCTCGTCTTCCAGGTAAACCACAAGATGGAGGTTGTCGCTGAGCTTGTCGCCGACGCTGAGCATGTTGAGATAGATCAGATAGAAAAACGAAAAAATAAGCACCGAAAGACTCACGGTCAGACAGGTTATGAGTTGAGTCGCCCAGGTCTGGCGCAGGTTCCGGCCTGTCTGACGGATAACGGCAAACCAGAAATTCATGGCATATCACCGCTTTTATCCGCCAGGTCAGTGGCGTTCAGGGCGTCTGCGGCGAGGGGTTGTTCGGAGCCGGTCCCTCGGGTCAGCGATGCGATTTTTCCGTCATGCAGTTTCATGATGCGATGGCTTGTATGCCGGTAAATGGCCTCATCATGGGTAACGATGACCACCGTTGCGCCGGAGTGGTTGCATCTGGTCAGCAGATCCATGACCTGCTCGGTGCTGGCGGCATCGAGGTTGCCGGTGGGCTCATCAACGAGGATCAGGGTGGGGGAGTTGGCAACGGCCCGTGCCAGGGCGACGCGCTGCTGTTCCCCGCGTGAGAGGTCGCCGGTGAGGATGTCATGTTTGTCTTCAAGCTGGAGTTGGGCCAGCAGGTTTCTGACCCGGTCGTGAATAATATGGGGCTTTTTATAGGAGACTTCCATGGAGATGGCAATATTTTCGGCCACTGTCCGATTGGTCAGCAGGCGAAAATCCTGATAGGCCATCCCCACCCTCTGTCGCAGTTTGGCGAGTTTGTTACCGGTGACCTGGTGAATGTTCATACCGGCGATTTCAATGAGGCCATTGCTGGGTTTTTCCATGTTGCAGAGCAGCTTCAGCAGGGTGGTCTTGCCCGCGCCGCTCTTGCCAATGAGAAAGAACATCTCGCCACTGGCGATGGTAATCGAGATATCAGCCAGGGCAGTCACGTTTGGCGGATAGCTCTTGGTCACCTTGATGATCTCAATCATGGCGGTGCCAGAGGAGCTTGTGGCCTCGTCCGGTGGGGCGGCTTGCCTATTCATGGGGAATGGGCAGTTGACCGGTATGACGGAATTTCTGGTGAACGGTCACGGCGCTTCTCCGGCAAAGATGGTGTCAAAAATGGCGGTGATGGTTTGGATGATCTCGGGGTCATCGCCAAGTTCAAGGCAGGATTTGCCGCTCAACTCCTGATCAATCAAGGCATTGCTGGCCGGGATGATGCCACCCAGGGTCATTCCCGTTTCATCCACGGCGGCATGGATCTTCTCCTGGAGCAGATTCGGCACGGGACTTGGGGCGCGATTCACCAGCAGGTACTGATGTTTGACGTCAAGGCCTAAGGGGATGGTGATATCGGATATGCGTTTGGCGGTGAGGATGCCGCGGGCGGAAGGGTCGGAGGTGATAAAGAGGTAGTCGATGGTGCGCAGGTTCATCCGGCTCAGGTGCTCCATGCCAGCCTCGTTATCGACGATGATATAGCGATAATTCACTGACAGCCGGTCCATGGTCATGGCCAGATACTGGTTGGCAGCGCAGTAACAGCCGGGACCGTCCGGCTGGCCCATGACCAGAAGGTCAAAGCCGTCTTCTTCGATGAGCGCCTGGTGGATCTTCAGTTCCATGAACTGATCCCGGCTCATGCCGGCAGGCACTTCCCCTTTCAGCTCTTTTCGGATCCTGCCCAGGGTCATCCCCACCTCAACCCCGAGCAGTTCATTAAGATTGGCGTTGGCGTCGGCATCCACCAGCAGGAGCGGGGTCATCTTTTTCTGGAGGAGATATCTGGCCAGCAGGGCGGATGTGGTGGTCTTGCCGGTCCCGCCTTTGCCGGCCATGGCGATTACTTGTGTCATTGTGTGCTCTGGTTGCGGAGGGCTGGTTCCATGGTTTATCAACTTTATGGTGCAACGAATGCTCTCATTCTTATAATGAAGACTGTACTTTATGTCAAATCAAAGGTGGTCCTTGGAGTTGAATGATGATAGTGCAAGAGATGCCGGGGCTGGTTTTTAGGCCATTGACGGATGGGATGGGGGTATTTTGGCGAGGATGGGGCTTTGCCGGACTATTTTTGTGATGGTGACTTACTTTCCCCTTGCAACTTGATACCCAGTTGGTATTTTTATAGATTTTGTATGAAAAGAAGGAACAAGGGGAGTACATTGTCAACAGTTAGTTTGTTCCTGATAATTCTATTTTTGTATCGCAGTAAATATCTTTGCGATGGCGCTTCACCATTCCTGGCGTGGAGGCCACCCAAGCGGCTGCTTTGCAGTGCCACAGCGCCGGCGGCCCCGGCTCTTGTGCTGTTTTGGGGCTGGTTGCTTGGCTTTTACGTTCGAGACTCGAATGTAGCCTGGAACAAGATGTTTGCTTCTATAATTTGCCGGCACGCCGTGACTTGCTGAAGAAAGGAGAACACCATGGATTACAGGGACACCCTGAATCTGCCCCGGACCAATTTTAACATGAAGGCGAATCTGTCTCAGAAAGAGCCGCAGTTATTGAAACGCTGGGAGAACGAAAATCTGTATGGCCAGTTGCAGGAGATGGGGAAAGACAAGCCTCTTTATGTGCTTCACGACGGCCCCCCGTATGCCAATGGGCATATCCACCTGGGGACGGCCTTTAATAAGATTCTCAAGGATATAATCCTGAAATCCCGGCGCATGGCCGGGTTCCGGGCCCCGTACATCCCCGGCTGGGATTGTCACGGCCTGCCCATTGAGCACAATGTGGACAAGGAGCTGGGGGATAAGAAGAAAGAAATCCCCAAGCTGTCCAAGCGGGGTGCCTGTCGCAAGTACGCGGAAAAGTGGGTCAAGACCCAGAAAGCCGAGTTCAGGCGCTTAGGTGTTCTTGGCGATTGGGATAAGCCCTATCTGACCATGAATCATGAGTATGAGGCGGTTATCGCCCGGGAATTCAACCGCTTTCTGCTGTCTGGCTCGGTGGTTCGCAACAAGAAACCGGTCTTCTGGTGCTCCACCTGTACCACTGCCTTGGCAGAGGCCGAGGTGGAGTATCACGATCACACCTCACCTTCCATCTATGTGAAGTTCCCGGTGGCTGACGACCTCTCAGATATCGATCCGGCCCTTGCCGGCAAGAAGGTGGCGGTGCTTATCTGGACCACCACCCCCTGGACCCTGCCCGCTAATCTGGCCGTGGCCTTTCATCCGGATTTTGTCTATGCGGCGGTAAAGGTGGCGGGTGAAGTTCTGATTCTGGCCCGGGATCTGGTGGACAAGGTGATGGCTGAACTGGGGATTGCCGAATTTGCTATTATTGGAACCTTTTCCGCGGCTGGCCTTGAACGCAGGAATTGCCGACACCCGTTTTTTGATCGCAATTCGCTGATGGTGCTCGCCGATTATGTGACCATTGATGCCGGTACCGGCTGTGTCCATACCGCCCCCGGGCATGGTGCCGACGATTATCTGACCGGACTGCGCTATGGTCTGGAGGTCCTGTCGCCGGTGGATAGTGAGGGTTGTTACACCGCTGAGGCTGGTCAGTATCAGGGCCGTCAGATTCCGGCGGTGAATAAGGAAATCAATGCGGATATGCGGGCCACCGGTGCCTTGCTCCACGAAAGCAGCATCTCCCACAGCTATCCCCATTGCTGGCGGTGTAAGAAGCCGGTGATGTACCGGGCCACGCCCCAGTGGTTTATCTCCATGGACGAGAACGACCTGCGCACCAAGGCCCTGGCCGAGATTGAAAAAGTGGAGTGGACCCCGGCCTGGGGGATGCAGCGGATCCAGTCCATGGTGACGAACCGGCCGGACTGGTGCCTTTCCCGTCAGCGAACCTGGGGGGTGCCGGTTACGGTGTTCAGTTGTCAGGATTGCGGCGAGGTGGTGAAGAGTGAGGCGCTGGTGGAACGGATTGACACCCTGTTCCGGCAGGAGGGTGCGGATGCCTGGTTCCGTCATGGAACAGAGGACTTCCTGGAGCCGGGGACCGTATGCGTCAAATGTGGTTCCGCGCGTTTTATCAAGGAAGAGGATATCCTTGATGTCTGGTTTGACTCCGGGGTGAGTCATGCCGCTGTCTGTGAGGCCCGTGAAGAGCTCGGCTCTCCGGCCGATCTCTATCTGGAGGGCAGCGATCAGCATCGTGGCTGGTTCCAGAGTTCATTGCTGACGTCAGTGGGCACCCGGGGCCGGGCCCCGTTCAAGGGCGTTCTGACCCATGGCTATGTAGTGGATGGCAAGGGGAAAAAGATGTCCAAGTCCATCGGCAATGTGGTTGCTCCTCAGGAAGTGATTGATAAGTTCGGTGCCGAGATCCTGCGTCTCTGGGTGGCCAGTGAAGATTACCGCGATGATGTCAAGGTCTCCGATGAGATCCTCAAGCAGGTGGCCGATGCCTACCGGAAGATCCGCAACACCATTCGCTATATGCTCGGCAACCTCTTTGATTTTGATCCGGCCCGGGATCGTATTGCGTATGAAGAGCTGCCGCAAATCGATCGTTGGGCCCTGGCCCGTTTCGAGGAGTTGAAGGAAAAGGTGGTAATGGCCTATGAGCGCTATGAATTCCACTCGATCCATCAGGGGCTCAACTATTTCAGTGGCATGACCATGAGCGCCTTCTATCTCGACATCCTCAAGGACAGGCTTTACTGTTCGGGAGCGCAGTCCCTTGCGCGCCGGGCGGCCCAGACCGTCCTCCATGAAATCCTGGATGGATTGTTGCGCCTCATGACCCCGGTGCTCAGTTTTACTGCGGCAGAGGCCTGGGAGTCGCTCCATGGGCTTGCCCCGGATGTCCCCCTTGATCAGGGGGTCTTTTTTGTCGAGTTCCCCCCTCTCCACCCAGAAAGACGCAATGTTGAACTGGAACAAAGGTGGGACAAACTGGTGACGGTGCGCTCCGAGATTACCAAGGCCCTTGAGGGGGCCCGGCAGGCAAAGGTGATTGGCCATCCGCTGGAAGCGGAGGTCCTGCTGCAGGTGAGTGGAGAATGGACGGAGTTTATTGGTCAGGAGTGGCAGACCATTCAAGAGATCTGCATCGTCTCGGAATTGACCCCGTGCGCTGATTTTGCGGTTCTTGATCTTGTCCCCTATGTCAGCAAAGAGTTGCCAGGGTTGAGTGTGGCGGTGCGTCAGGCACCCGGAGACAAGTGTGACCGCTGCTGGATTCGTTCCACCACGGTTGGGCAGGATCAGGCGCATCCGCAGCTTTGCTCTCGCTGTTCTTTGGTGGTGTCGGAGATGGACCTGGGGGCATCAGCATAGATGATCCGTTTTCTGGCCATAATTTGCGCAGTTGTTGGGTTTGATCAAGGAACCAAGCTGTGGATCGTTAAATCGTTTTCTTTGTATGATTCCCGGGAACTCATCCCCGGTTTTTTTAATCTTACCTATCTGACCAACAAGGGGGCGGCCTTTGGTTTTCTGGCAGGCCAGACCGGAGCCTGGCGTCATTATCTGTTTCTAGTACTGGGGACGGTGGCCTTGGCGGTTATTGGCATTGCCTGGGCGCGATTGCGGCAGGCGCATCCCTTGTATTCCATCAGCTTGCCCTTGATTGCCGGCGGTGCCATTGGTAATTTGATCGATCGGGTCAGGCTTGGGTCGGTGGTGGATTTTTTGGATGTCTATTACCGAGGGTATCACTGGCCGGCCTTTAATGTCGCTGATTCAGCGATCAGTATCGGTGTGTTTGTTTTTTTTATCGCCAATATCCTGGAAGGCGTAAATGCAAAAAGAGAAGAGAAAAAAGGGTAATAAGCAATGAAAGTAGCAGTTCTTTTTCCCGGCCAAGGCTCGCAGTATCTGGGCATGGGGCGTGAATTTATTGAGACGGATTCTGATTGTGCGGCCATCATGGAGCAGGCGGAAGCCGTGTGTGATTTTCCCCTGCGTAAGCTCTGTTTTGAAGGGCCCATGGAGGAGTTGACCAGGGCCGTGCATCTGCAGCCGGCGATCACCGTGACCAATCTCGTCTGCTGGCAGGCTTTGCGCAAGGCATGGGGCGACACGATCACGGTCAGTTGTTTTGCCGGTCACAGTCTGGGCGAGTATTCAGCCCTTTGTGCGGCAGGCGTGTTGAGTATCGAGGATACCATTCGACTGGTGACCCGGCGCGGCATGCTCTCGGATCTTGAGGGGCAAAAACATCCAGGTTCCATGCGAGCGGTGGTGGGACTGAACATTGCCGAGGTTGAAGGGATTGTTGCCCGGTGCGCGGAGTTTGGCATCGTCACCGTTGCCAATCATAATACGGAGCAGCAGATTGTGATTTCAGGAGAAGTGGCAGCCCTAGATGCCGCGTCTGTTCTCGCAACCACTGCGGGGGCAAGAGTTATCCCCCTGGCAGTCAGTGTGGCCAATCATAGTCCGCTGGTGGCAGGCGCAGTTCCTCCTTTTGCCGATTTTATGAGTCAGGTCGCCTTCCAATGTCCGTCAACGCCTGTCTATTTTAATGTTTTGGCGGCAACAGAACAGGATCCGGCTGCCATTCGAGAGATCATGGCCAGGCAGATTGTCTCCAGAGTTCGATGGGTTGAGCTTATGCAATCGATGCTGGCCCAGGGAGTGGACACGTTTGTAGAAGTTGGTCCCAAGGCGGTACTCAAAGGGATGATGCGTAAGATTGTTCCCAAGGGGCAAGAATATCAGGCTTTCCAGGTAGATACTCCGGAAAGTCTGGCCCAATGCCTGCAGCAGCTAGAGTTACATTAATCTTTGTCGGGTGATTCCAATGAAATCCAAAAAAATATTTCTTCATATTTTGTTTATGGTGCTGGTAGTTACAGCTATTCCGGCGGTACAGGCCAATGCTGGGGTTAAGAATGATGGCAGCGATGAAGAGATTGATAGTTTTTTTGAACAGGAAGAAACCTTTGATCCCCTGGAATCATTGAACAGGGTCTTTTTTGTGGTGAATGACAAGTTGTATTACTGGGTCCTGAAACCGGTCAGTACGGCCTATACAGCGGTGCTTCCCCAGGATGTTCGGCTGGGCCTGGGGAACTTCTTTGTTAATGTCGCAGCCCCGGTGAGGGTGGTGAATAATCTGCTTCAGGGCAAGGTCGGCGATGCAGGGATCGATTTTCAAAGATTTTTGATTAATTCCACCTTGGGATTTGCCGGTTTTGGCGATCCTGCCAAAGAGGCATTCGGGATTAAGGCCAAGCCTGAAGATTTTGGACAGACCCTGGGCGTGTGGGGATTGGGTGAGGGAGCGTATCTTTATCTGCCCTTTCTTGGGCCATTAACCTGTCGTGACGCCGTTGGTTTTGTCGGCAACGCAGCTCTCCACCCAGCAACCTATGTCTTGACTGATTTTCCGGAGGAGGCCGCCTATACTGGAACTGATAAGGTGAATCTCATGTCCTTGCATCCAGGGCTTTATGAAGATATGAAAAAGAATTCGCTGGATCCTTATATCTCCATCCGGCAGGCATATCTGGAGTACCGGAGGAATAAGGTACTGGACAAAGACGTGAAAACCAATGTGTTTCGGGAAGAATAATAAGTAGAGGGACAGTAGAAATAGTTTTTACATTTGAAGGGAATAAAGAGCATGAAAAACACTATTATGAAAGACACGATTACGAAATACACCCATATAATGGCGCTTCTGGCTGCTTGTACTTTTGTGTTCGCTTCTTCAGCTTTGGCGCTTCCTGCTCCCACGGACGAGATCAAGCCCACGTTAAACGCCATAATAACGATTCTGCTTGATCCTGCCTTGAAGGGTGAGGAAAAAAAGACTGAGCGTCGCACCAAGATTATGGCATACGTGAATTCCGGATTTGATTTTCGTGAGATGTCACAACGGGTTATCGGAAAGGAATGGAGAGAATTAACTCCCGAAAAGCAGGATCACTTTCAGAGGCTTTTTACGAAACTTCTTGAAAATGCCTATATCGGCAAGTTTGAGAGTTATTCGGGGCAGGAGATCCAGTATCTGGGGGAACGTATTAAGGATGACAGGGCGATTGTGACCACCCAGATTGAAAATAATGGCCAGTTCATCCCCATCGATTATGTCATGATAAAAAAAGAAGTAAAGTGGATGGTCTATGATATTAATATTGAGGGAGTGAGTCTGGTTCGTAACTACATGGAACAGTTCAAGGCAATCCTTCGTCGTGACAAGTTTGACGGATTGGTGAAACTGTTGGAGGACAAAAACAGTACCTTTGAATAACGTGGAATCTACAGAGCTTACTTCAGATTTAGAACAAAAAAGCTTTTCAGAAGTGTTCTCGTTTCTCGGCACTGAAGCGCTGAAAGGTCTTGTGTCCATGGTCACGGAGGTGAAGGTGGCACAAGGCCTGTTTTTGTTTGAGGTTGGCGATTCTGCCGGTGAGGTCTTTTTTCTGGCTCGGGGCCGACTGTCAGTGCAGAAGCAGACAGGCTTTCATCGCAAGATGCAGGTTGTGGCGCTCCTTGAACCAGGCACCATTGTAGGAGAGGCTGGTCTCCTGCCCGGACGTGTGCACAGTGTCAGTCTCAGGGCCATTGAGCCGTCCTTGCTGTATCGCCTTGATCGTCAGCAAATGGATGAACTGGAACGCACCGAACCTCATTTGCTGATTCAACTTTTAAGCAGATTTCTCTATATCAGCAGTCTGCGCCTGGAAAAGACCACCGAGCGGTTGGCCCATGTTCTGTGAGGCTAGGGCCCCCGGTGGGTTGCCGTCGTTCCTTAAGATGCCTAGGCTTGGATAGAAAGCCTTGGTGGCTTTTTTTTATTGTGAGGGTGTCTCCGCCGGGGCCTTTGGCATGGAGCGAGGGGAAATCCCCAAAACCCCAAGTTTTGGGGTGTCTTGTCCAGGCTGCAAAATGATAAAGGAATAAATATTATTTTTTTCTCGCCATTTTTTAAAAAATTGTTTATTTTTGCATGTTTTATGCGCAGTCTTTAGTGCATTTTTTGTTATTGTTGGTGTTGTATCTTTGTTCGTTGTTGTTTCGACTTACGTGAAAAATGTTTAATAACATGCCAATTTTTTGGAATTTTATTAAAATTTACCCAGACCGAAAGGTCTTGTTTTTTTGATTGGAGGATATTATGGCATTACCCAAGAGACGACATTCGCATTCTCGTACCCGTAAAAGAAGGTCGCATGACGCCCTGAGCGCCCCAGGAATGTCCACATGTGCTGAATGTGGTGCTCCCAAGCAGCCCCATCGTCTTTGTCCCAGTTGTGGAAAATATAAGGGACGCACGGTTGTCAGCCTTGATGTCGATGTAGAATAGGTTTAAGCCGTGCGGATTGCCCTGGATGCCATGGGCGGTGACTATGGGCCTGAGGAATTGACCCGTGGGGCTCTGCTGGCTGTAAAACAGACCGGCCTGCAAATAACTCTGGTTGGTAATCAGCAGGTTTTGCAGGCTCATCTTGATAGCATGTGTTCTGGTGCTTCCGGAGAATCGGATATCCAGATTGTCCATGCTTCCGAAGTTGTGGAGATGGGTGAATCACCCGTTGATGCCATTCGCAAGAAAAAAGACTCCTCCGTGATGGTTGCCTTTGATCTTGTGCGCCAAGGGCTGGCGGATGCTGCCGTCAGTGCCGGAAACTCTGGCGCTACAATGGCCGCCGCCGTTCGTAAGCTTGGTCGGATGGAGCATGTATCCCGGCCAGGAATAGCCAGTATCTTTCCCACCTTAAAGAAGCCTGTTGTCATGATGGATGTTGGGGCAAATGTTGATTGTCGCCCTCAGCATCTTTTTCAGTTTGCAGTCATGGCCTCCGCCTTTTCCCACGTGTTTGACATAGAGCGCCCGCGCATTGGCCTTCTCAGTATTGGTGAAGAGGTCGGAAAAGGCAATCTCCTGGTCAAAGAGACCTATAGCCGTCTTGCTGCCAGTTCCCTGAATTTTGTGGGGAATGTGGAGGGACGCGACGTATTTCAGGGGAATGTGGATGTGATTATCTGTGATGGTTTTGTCGGCAACATCTGCTTGAAGCTCAGCGAGGGGCTGGCCTCGGCCGCCATGCAGATGATAAAAGATGAGATCATGAAATCAACAGCTGCCAAGATCGGTTATTTTCTCGCCCGTCCTGCCTTCCGTGCCTTTGCCAAGCGAGTGGATTACGCTGAATATGGCGGTGCGCCATTGCTCGGAGTGAATGGCATTGGAATCATCTGTCATGGGAAATCCAGTGCCGAGGCCATCAAGAATGCGATTTTGGAAGCAGTCAAGATGGTGGAAAAGAAGGTCAATCAGCGGATTGTCCTTGGCCTTGCCGCCAATGCACTGGACGAGGAGACGATGGACTGATGGGCACCATAATCCTGGGGACAGGGGCATATCTGCCGGAACGTGTTTTGACCAATCAGGAGCTGGAAAAAATTGTTGATACCAGTGATGAGTGGATACGAACCCGGACTGGAATAAGTACCCGTCATATAGGTGGCAAAGGCGATGAAACGTATCAGCTTGCGGCGAAAGCCGCCGCTAATGCCTTGCAAATGGCCGGGCTTTCTGCTGTTGATATTGATCTGATTATCGTTGCAACCATCTCCTCCCATATGTTGATGCCTTCCTGTGCCTGTTTCGTGCAGAAGGAGCTGGGTGCCGGCAAGGCGTTTGCCTTTGATATCAATGCCGCCTGTTCAGGGTTTGTTTATGCCCTTGATATGGCTGATAAGTATATTCTGGCAGATCCAGGGAAGAAAATTCTTGTGATTGGGACAGAAACACTTTCTTCGCGGACCAACTGGGAAGATCGTAATACCTGTGTCATCTTTGGAGACGGAGCCGGAGCCGTCGTCCTTGGTCATGGTGAAGGAGAGGGTGGGATCATCGGGGCAAACCTGTTTTCCGATGGAAATCTCTGGGCATTGCTCCATATGCACACTGCTCCCAGTTGTAATCCCGAGCTGTTGCAGGCCGCGAGTCCCGGTGTCCATATTGTGATGGAAGGTCGGGAAGTGTTCAAGTATGCAGTGAAGGCCATGGAAGAGGCCATCCTAAAGCTTTTGGAGCAAGAGCAGATTCCCCTTGATGCGATTAAATTGATCATTCCGCATCAGGCAAATATTCGTATTTTGAATAAACTTGCAGAACGTTTAGGGGTGAGTGCCGAGAAGATTTTTATCAATGTTCAAAAATATGGCAATACCTCGGCAGCCTCTATTCCCATTGCCCTTGATGAGGCTAATCGCGCTTCCAGGCTGGAGCCTGGCGATATAGTTCTGCTTTGTTCGTTTGGTGGTGGTTTCACTTGGGGTGCAGTGCTGATCAGGTGGTAAGGCAGTGAAGGTGAGATCAATCCTTGATTTCACAATGGCGCGGCAATGGCATAAAAAGCTGCACAACAGAGTCCCAAAACGGCGGTTGCTCAAGTGGATATGAGAACTCAATGTAGCTCTTGATACATTGTAAGGCATTGATCGGGAAAACCAAATTATAGTGGCTTTCAGAAAGGAGAACACGAGTGGATTATTTTTTATCTGAAGAACAAAAGATGATTGTAGAGACAGCCCGTCAGATAACGAATGAGTATATTATTCCGCATCGGGCAGCTCTTGATGAACAAGATAAATTTCCACGGACTATTCTCAATGCGATGGCGCAGGCTGATCTGTTTGGAATCCCGGTTCCAGAGGAGTTTGGGGGATTTGGTGGAGGTTGTCTTGATATCGTTCTCGCCCTTGAACAATTAGGGCGCGGGTGCATCGGCGTGGGAACGGCCTTTGCCGCCAGTTCGTTGGGTATTTATCCTATTCTTCAAGCCGGTTCGCAGGAGATGCGTGAACGTTATCTTCCAGATGCGGCGGCGGGAAAGAAATTTGCCGCCTTTGGTCTGACCGAGGCCAATGCCGGGTCGGATGCCTCAGGGATTCAGACGACGGCGGTGCTTGATGGCGATGAATGGGTGGTCAATGGGACGAAGCAGTGGATTACCAACGGCGGAGAGGCTCAAATCTATACGATCGTGGCCATGACTGACCGGAGCAAGGGACCACGTGGAGCGTCCATGCTGGTGGTAGAAGAGGGTGATCCCGGTTTCAGCTGCGGCCCGAAAGAAAAGAAAATGGGGATCAGGGCTTCTTCCACCACGGAGCTTATTTTTAAAGATTGCCGGATTCCCAACGATCGTCTCATTGGACGGAAAGGGACGGGCTTTATCACCATTATGAAAACTCTGGATTCTTCGCGGCCGGGGATTGCCGCCCTTGGTCTGGGGCTGGCTCAAGCGGCTCTGGATGAGGCCGCGTGCTATGCTAAACAACGAGTGCAGTTCGGCAAGCCTATTTTTGCTTTTCAAGCGGTTCAGCACATGCTGGCCGACATGGCTATTCAACTGGAGGCCGCCCGTGCGTTGGTCTATGGTGCCGCCAGACACATCGATGCCCATCCCCAAAATATGTCCAAGGTCTCTTCAATGTGCAAGGTCTTTGCCACTGATATGGCGATGAAGGTTGCAACCGATGCCGTGCAGGTGATGGGTGGCTATGGGTATATGCGTGAGTATCCTGTGGAAAAGATGATGCGTGATGCCAAGATCCTGCAGATCTACGAGGGGACGAATCAGATACAGCGTAATGTGGTTGGTCAGGAGTTGAACAAGGAGTATGCCCGCGTCTCAGTGAACGGGTAAAGCGGGACGGTATGAATATTATTGTCTGTATTAAGCAGGTACTCGATGCCAAGGATGTCCATCTCGATCCCGTGACCAATAACCTGGTGCGAGAGGGTGTGCCGTCCATTATGAACCCGTATGATCAATATGCGGTGGAAGAGGCCGTCCGGTTGAAGGAGCTACTGGGCGGAGAGGTGACGGTGTTGAGTATGGGGCCGCCTCAGGCTGAAGAAGTACTCCGGCAGGCAATTTCCTGTGGTGCGGATCATGCGGTGCTGGTTTCGGATCGGGCCTTCGCCGGGGCGGACACCTGGGCTACCTCGTACACCCTGGCCAAGGCAGTGCAGGTGATCGGGGCCTTTGATCTTATCCTTTGTGGAAAACAGGCCATTGATGGAGATACTGCTCAGGTCGGGCCAAGCCTTGCTCTGCGTCTTGGCGTCCCCTACGTGACCTGTGTGCAGAAAGTTCGTCAGGCCACGGATTCCGGGTTGATTCTTGAACGAATGATGGATGATGGCTACGATGTGTTGGCCGTTGACTATCCAGCCCTGTTGACGGTGGTTAAAGATATTAATAAACCACGTGTTCCTTCCTTGAAGGGAAAGATGCGGGCGAAGAAGATAGAGATCAGAAAACTAACTGCCGCTGATATTGGCGCTGATCCCGTCTGTATTGGTCTGCCAGGCTCTCCTACACAGGTTGAAAAGGTCTTCTCCCCGCCGGTTCGGAGTCAGCGCACTGTTTTTGCCGGCAGTCTCGATGAGCAGATAGACCAGCTTGTTGACAGCCTGAAATCATATCTATAATATGCGCGGTTGAACAAGATCGGAATATTACTGTGCCGTAAGCGGTACAAGGGGATGTAACCCGAAAATAGAGAAAGTACCTGGTTTTACTATATCCCCTTGAGCAGGAGAAAAAAATGTTGACGACAGAGACTGATCAGGGCATTGCCTGTGACGGTGACGCCATAAAGAGTGAAGAGTTGGGCAGGAATGCCCCCCTCGATCCGGCAAGTTGTTCCGGTGTCTGGGTCTTTAGTGAGTTCAGACGCGGCGCGCTGGCTTCTGTGTCCCTTGAGCTCCTAGGTATTGGCCGAAAACTCGCAGACAGTCGAAAAGTCTCCCTGTCTGCCGTACTGATCGGCTCTGAAACCGGCGAGGCAGCCGGGCAGCTTATCGGCCATGGCGCCGATATTGTGTACCGTGTTGATGATCCCTCCCTTGCCAATTTTACTGATGACGCCTATGGGGCGATTCTGACGGCCTTGATTCGCGAGCATAAACCGGAGATTGTTCTGGCCGGAGCCACCGCCATTGGCCGTTCTTTTATTCCTGCCGTTGCCAATATTCTCAATACCGGATTGACCGGAGACTGTACCGAGCTTTCTATACGTGAAGAAGATGGTGCTCTGTTGCAGACCAAGCCAGCCTTTGGCGGCAATATCATGGCGACAATAGTTTGTCTTCATTCAAGGCCGCAGATGTCGACGGTGCGTCCCAAGGTTATGACCCCCCTGGCTTTTGATGGAAATCGTCAAGGTCAGATCATTGAAGTGACACCAAGTGCTGCACAACTGGCCAGCCGGGTGCGAGTCCTCGAGTTGGTGGTCTCCGAGCAGGATGATGTGAATATCCAGGATGCAAGTATCATTGTTGCCGGCGGACGAGGACTTGACAGCGCCCAGGGCTTTACCTTGATCCATAAGCTTGCCGATTCATTAGGCGGATCAGTGGCAGCTACGCGGGCCTCGGTGGATGCGGGGTGGATCGGGTACCCGCATCAGGTCGGACAGACGGGAAAGACAGTTGCTCCGCAACTGTATATCGCCTGTGGTATCTCCGGGGCGCTGCAGCACACGGCCGGAATGCAGTCGGCCGAGACTATTGTTGCGATTAATCGGGACAAGAACGCCCCCATATTTGGTATGGCCGATTATGGTCTGGTGGGAGATCTTTTTGAAATCGTTCCAAAACTGATTACCCGTATTATGGAAAAACGTAAATTATGGGGGAAATGATGAGCCTGAACGGGAAGGTTGCGCTTGTTACCGGCGGCAGTCGGGGCATCGGCCGGGCCATATGCCAACGGGTTGGTGCTCAGGGTGCCCATGTCTTTATTAATTATGTGTCAAATCCAGCGGCTGCTGAAGAAACTAAGCGGCTGATTGAAAATGCAGGTGGGCGTGCGGATATCTTGTGTTTTGATGTGGCAGACGGGGAGCAGGTGCAGGAGGCTATCAAACAGATTGTCACTGAGGCTGGATCTTTAGATATTCTCGTCAATAATGCCGGGATAACCCGTGACGGATTGATGGCCAGGATGAAGGAATCGGATTGGGATCTGGTGCTTGATACGAATCTGAAAGGAGCTTTTCTTTGTTCCAAGGCCGCATCTCGTGGAATGATGAAGAAAAAATGGGGCAGGATTGTCAATATCACCTCTATCATCGGCTACTCCGGAAACGCTGGACAAATTAATTATGCTGCTGCCAAGGCAGGACTGGTCGGGTTGACCAAGTCCATGGCGAGGGAGTTTGCTTCTCGCAATATCACCGTCAATGGGGTTGCGCCCGGGTATATTGTGACCGATATGACCAGTTCATTATCCGAAGACATTCAGGAAAAGATCAAGGCTGAAATTCCCTTGGCCTCTCTGGGGACACCAGAAGATGTTGCAGGGGCGGTTGCCTATCTGCTGGGTGAGGATGGTCGGTATGTCACCGGCCAAGTCATGCATGTGAATGGTGGGATGTATATGTAGAAGAAGACTTGAGTGTGCTGGCTTCTTGAGAGTTATTTGTTGGGTTAGAATTGAGTACTTTTCCAGTTGACACCGGATTCTGTCGGAATGGTATATTTTATTATTAATACGTTAAATAATGGGAGAAAAAAATGGCAGTAGAACAACAGATGGTCGATATTATTGTTGAGCAGTTGAGTGTGGAAAAAGATAAAGTGGTTCCCAATGCCTCTTTTGTCGATGATCTTGGTGCAGATTCCCTTGATCTTGTGGAGTTGATCATGGCTATGGAAGAGGAGTTTGATGTGGAGATTCCTGATGAAGAGGCGGAAAAGATTAATACCGTCCAAAATGCCATTGACTATGTAAACAAGCTTAAATAATTCGTTGAAGTAAGAAAAAGGAGGCTTCGCAATATGCGATAGCCTCTTGCATAAAAATGAATCCTTTGGCCTGAAGGGAGTTTATATGACAAAGCGCAGAGTTGTCGTTACAGGTGTTGGACTGGTTACGCCCCTTGGTACTGGAACTCGAAAAACCTGGGAAAATATCTGTGCTGGAATCAGTGGCGTGGGGCTTATTACCCGCTTTGATACCAGCGAGTATGCAGTGAAGATAGCCGCAGAGGTTAAGGATTTTCAGGTCGAAGATTTTATTGAGAAAAAACTGGCCAAACATCTTGATCTCTTTGTTCAGTATGGCATTGCTGCC
Organism: Desulfobulbaceae bacterium; assembly: GCA_009773475.1. GTDB lineage: Bacteria > Desulfobacterota > Desulfobulbia > Desulfobulbales > Desulfocapsaceae > UBA2270. Next base: position 470,559 of record WSXV01000002.1, read on the forward strand.
GCCAGGCTAGCCTTTGAAGATAGTGGCGCGACTATCAATGAAGCTAATTGTCAGCGCGTCGGGGTCATTACCGGATGCGGGATGGGTGGCTTGCCTACCATTGAGCAAAACCATCTTAGTTATCTTGATCGTGGCCCTAAGCGTATTTCTCCTTTTTTTATCCCCATGGCAATTCCCAATATGGCTTCTGGTCATATCTCCATGCAGCTTGGCGCAAAGGGGCCCAACCTTGCCCTTTCCACAGCTTGCGCCGCAGGAACCCATGCTGTCGGTGAGGCGTATCGCTCCATCGTCTATGGGAGTTGCGATATGGTGATCACGGGAGGGACCGAGTCTGTAATCTGTCCCCTTGCGGTTGGCGGATTTTCCTCTATGAAGGCGCTCTCTACCCGAAATGATTCGCCAACAATGGCATCCAGACCTTTTGACAAGGATCGGGATGGCTTTATCATGTCAGAGGGCTCAGGGATGCTTGTGGTCGAAGAGCTTGAGCATGCCTTAGCTCGGGGAGCAAAGATCTATGCTGAAATTATTGGATATGGGGCAAGCAGTGATGCCTATCATATCGCTGCTCCACCTGAAGATGGCGAAGGGGCTGCACGATGCCTGCGACTGGCCCTGCAGGATGCAGGGCTTAGGCCTGAGGATATAGATTATATAAATGCCCACGGGACGTCAACGCCGCTCAATGATCGTTGTGAAACGCAGGCCATTAAGACTGTCTTTGGCGATCATGCCAAACGACTTGCTGTCAGTTCCACTAAATCCATGACCGGCCATATGCTTGGGGCCGCGGGTGGCATTGAGGCTGCGTTTACTGCACTCAGTATTTTGGAGCAGATAGCCCCGCCTACAGTGAATTTGCAGGAGGCGAGTCCTGAGTGTGATCTTGATTATGTCCCCAATAAGGCCAGAAAAATGCAGATTCGTGCGGCAATGTCCAACTCTTTCGGTTTTGGCGGTACGAATGGTGTCATTGTTATGCAGCACTATGATGGTTAAATGATAGTATAGGGAAGTGCCTTTACCAGGAGTGTGATGTGAAGATAGCAATTGGAGCGGATCATGGTGGTTTTCACTTGAAAGAAATGATTCGGGGACTGGTGACCGATCTTGGCCATGAGGTTCACGATATGGGCTGCTATTCCATGGAATCTGTTGATTATCCTGATATTGCCAAATTAGTCTGTGCACAGGTTGATACTGGTGTAATGGATCGTGGTATTTTGATTTGCGGAACTGGCATCGGGATGTCCATGGCGGCCAATAGGTATCAACATGTGCGAGCTGCTCTCTGTCATGATCATTACACTGCCCGGATGAGTCGTGAGCATAATAATGCCAATGTCCTATGTATGGGTGAACGGGTGATTGGTATTGGTGTAGCTGACGAAATTGTTCGAATATGGCTGGAGATTGAATTCAGCGGTGGACGGCATCTTGGTCGCATTGAGCAGTTCAGTCAATGTTGAAGAAGAAGTTCTAAGATTTTTTAAGAATTTTGAGAATTGGCCTGGCAGGCGAAATGTTCCAACCTACCACTTTTGAAATAATGAGTACGATTGGTTGGTTTTCCCCACGCCTTTTTATAAAAGTTTGTTGATTAAAGGCAAAAGTTAAAGGTATTCCTGATATGAACGCATTGCAGAAAACAGATCCTGAAATTTATGACAGCATCAGGCGTGAATATGATCGTCAAAATAATCAGTTAGAGTTGATAGCGTCTGAAAATATTACATCGCAAGCTGTTCTCGAGGCCCAAGGATCTATTTTTACCAATAAGTATGCCGAAGGGTATCCGCATAAACGCTATTACGGTGGTTGTGAGTATGCGGATGAGGTTGAGCTGTTAGCTATTTCCCGGGCCAAGGAGGTTTTTGGTGCTGAATATGCAAATGTCCAGCCCCACTCAGGATCTCAAGCCAATATGGCCGTTTACTTTGCGACTCTGAAGCCAGGGGACAAGGTGCTGGGTATGGATCTTGCGCATGGTGGTCATTTGACCCACGGAAGTAATGTTAATTTCTCAGGTCAGCTGTTTGACTTCATCTCCTATGGGGTTGAGCGTGATACGGAACAGATTGATATGGCTAAAGTTGAACGCTTTGCCTTTGAAAATAAGCCCAAGATGATTGTGGCTGGTGCCAGTGCCTATCCGCGATTTATCGATTTTGCAGCTTTTCGGAGAATAGCCGATGAGATCGGAGCTCTGCTTATGGTTGATATGGCGCATATTGCCGGTCTGGTTGCCGCCGGAGTGCATCCTTCTCCGGTACCCTATGCGGATTTTGTCACCACTACCACCCATAAGACCTTGCGGGGTCCTCGCGGTGGGCTGATTCTTGCCAAGGAAAAATGGGCCAAGGTATTGAACAGTCATATTTTCCCGGGTATCCAGGGCGGCCCTTTGATGCATGTCATTGCGGCGAAAGCTGTGGGTTTCAAAGAAGCCATGAGTGATGCCTTTAAGGCAGATCAGGTTCAGGTTGTGGCAAATGCCAAGGCCCTTGCAGCGGGTTTAATTTCCAGAAATTTCAGACTAGTCTCCGGTGGAACCGACAATCATCTTTTTCTGGTCGACTTGAGTAATAAGGAAATTTCTGGAAAAGAGGCCGAAGAACTTCTTGAACAGGGTGGTTTGACGGTGAATAAGAATGCGATTCCATTCGATACTAAATCACGGTTTGTGACCAGTGGCGTGCGTATTGGAACGCCCACGGTTACCACTAGAGGGTTGAAGGTCCCAGAAATGGCCCTGATCGCCGATTGGATTGATCGTATTATTAGTAAGCGTGATCAACAGACGATAAATATTGTTCGCCAGGAAGTCCGGGATCTATGTGCCAGATATCCTCTTTCTGATATTGTTAATGCTCCTGAATAGTAGCGTGAAATCATGAAGTGTCCCTACTGTGGTCATCTTGACAATAAAGTAATCGATTCCCGATTGAATAAAGAGAGCACTATTACCAGGCGTCGCAGGTCATGCCTGTCCTGTAATCAGCGTTTTACCACGTATGAGCGGCTGGAAGTTATGATGCCGGTATTGGTCAAGAAAGACGGCCGCCGTGAGGTCTGGGATCGTCAGAAAATGGTTTCCGGGCTAGAAAAGGCTTGTGAAAAAAGACCGGTGAGCTGTGACGAAATTGATTCGTTTGTTGATGAGATCGAGAAGAAACTTCAGGATCTTGGTTTGAAAGAGGTCTCTTCCCAAGTGATAGGCGAGTGGGTGATGGAGGGCTTGCCCTCCCTTGATGAGGTTGCCTATGTACGTTTTGCCTCCGTTTATAGGCAGTTTAAGGATGTCAGCGAATTTGTCGATGAGCTGAAAACCTTAATAGGTGCGAGAAATCCTAAAGGTGTATAATAAGTGCTGACGCCTGACATCGATCAGGAGTATATGCGATTGGCTCTGAAGGAGGCACGTAAGGGAATTGGGCGGACATCCCCTAATCCCTGTGTAGGGGCTGTTGTTGTTCGTGAAAATGTCCCGATTGCCAGGGGCTATCACAAAAAGGCAGGAACTCCTCACGCTGAAGTCCATGCCTTGCGCAAGGCTGGAGTTTTAGCCCAGGGCGCAACTTTGTACGTGACCCTGGAACCATGTAATCATATCGGACGCACTCCTCCCTGCACGAAAGCGATAATCGCCAGTGGTATCAAGCGGGTGGTGGTTGGCATGGAAGATCCCAATCCTCTTGTTCATGGCAGTGGTATCAAGTATCTGCAAAGTCAAGGGGTTGAGGTTGTCAGTGGGGTCCTTGCCGCTGAATGTCATGCCCTAAATCGACCTTTCATTAAATATATCACTCAGGGGCTTCCTTGGGTCGTGATGAAGGCGGGAATGAGTCTTGATGGCCGCATCACATATCAGCAGAATCAAAGCGGCTGGATGACAGGGCCGGCTTCCAGCTTGAAGGTGCACCGCCTTCGTGATCGTGTCGATGCGATTCTGGTGGGAGCTACAACGGTCAGAATCGATGATCCCTCCCTTACTACTCGCTTGCCCCATCGCCAGGGGAGAGATCCTCTTCGTGTTATCCTTGATACGCATTTGTCCATTCCTGCCTCGTCCAAAATCCTTCTCCTTGAATCTTCATCACCTACCTGGATTTTCTGCGGATTTGATGTTAGTTCTGACAAAATAGAAAAAATCAAAAAGACTGACAAGGTTATTGTCCGGCAGGTGGGATGCGACGAAGATGGTCGGCTTGAGCTTCGACAAGTGCTAACGGTTCTTGCACGTGATGCAGGAGTAACATCATTGCTTGTTGAGGGTGGTTCCACTGTGCATGGGGCATTTTTGCGACAGAAGTTGGTCGATCATGTTATGTTTTTTATAGCTCCGATTTTTGCTGGGAGTCATGGAACAGCTGTTGTTGATGGGCTAAATATTACTGACCAGCAAGATGCAGTTCGCCTGCAAAACGTCAACTATCGCCGTTTAGGATCGGATATCTTGGTTGAAGGTGATATCCTGTAGTTATCTTTGTGAAGTATGATTCCAGAGCATAGTGTTTATCATTTTGCAAAATTTAATATTTAGCCAGGATTTGATTGCTGAGGCAGGCACTTTCGCAACTCAAAAGGTCTGGATAATTTATCGTTAGAAACACCTCATCTTTTTCAAAATTAAGGCTGTGTGTCACTGTAAGGTTATTTGGTAGAGCAAGTTTTCTTATTCTGTCTGTAAAAACCTTTTCCGCATCTTCCCGTCTTGAGTAAAATGTTCTTTGCAGGAGTTCAAGCAGGGTGTGCACTTTTTGCGGTGGATTCATTGCTTGATGTTCGATGATTTGCTTAAACGGTTGTCCTTCAAAAAGAGATGTAATTGATTGATGTGTACGATGGGCTATATCGCGACTCAGTGATATCAGCCTTTTTTGTTTTCCTGCCCCTGGTTGTAATAATTCGATAAGAAAAGAAAAGAACATTCTGTCATTAGTCGGAAGATCTACTAATTCAACGGCCAGTTTTTCCCCAATAAACCCATAATGGATTTGAGTCTGAATTTTTTCTTCTAATTTTAGAAGGTTAGTATACTGATAGAGTAGGTCCACATGTGGCTTATGTCCTAAGAGAGGAAGAAAGAACGATAGAATTTCCTTCTCTTTAATCTTTTCAAGGCAATATTTAAGGAAAAAAGCTGTTTCCATGGGAGTGAGAGGGCCATCAAGCTGCTGATCGGTAAGGATGTAATGTAGAAATGTACGAGCCGGGAGCTCATGAGGAAGAATCAAACAATAAAGATTGGCCTGACTGAAACAATGCTGGAGTGCATAGAAGCGTCGACGGCCACAGACCAGTTGAAATCTCCCCCCTTCAGATTGTTGAACAGTGAGAGGATGGAGAATTCCCACATCCTCAAATGATTGTTTGAGACGTGCCGAAGGTTTTTCATCCAAGAAAGGGTGAAGACACCAACTCGAATCGGAACTGATTGAGTCCGACGGGATATATTGAAACGCAGATGGGATAAACATGGGGCCAATTGGGTCAGGAACTTAAAAGAGCTCTGGCGGTTAAGTTGAGTAGCTGTATAAAGTTAATTGTAAATCAAAAGAAAGATCAAATAATTAAGAATTATTAATTTTATCTCGAAGAATTCCTGATGGCTTGAAGGTGATTACTCTACGAGCGTCTAAGGTGAGTTCGTCCCCGGTTTGAGGATTGCGGCCTCGACGTGAATTTTTGTCTTTTACATTAAATTTCCCAAAACCACTGAGAAGGAGATCCGATCCGTCAATCAATGTATTTTTAGAGATACGGAGAAAGGCTTCTACGGATTCCGTGGCCTGAGTTTTACTGAGTGTACTGTGAGTTTTATAAACGTGTTGCACTAATTCTGCTTTTGTAAGTGTCATATGTGTCTCCTTGAGAAAATTGAAAATATTTCTTGATGAAGGTTATTTGTTGGAAAAAGGTGAATTCAAGTCGCAAATGCAACTCTCTCTAATGTAGGTTAAATGGGCAAGCTGTGTTATTCTCAGCGCTCTTCTAACCACGACGAAAGAGGAGT
>WSXV01000003.1 GCA_009773475.1 Desulfobulbaceae bacterium
TTAGCTCAGCTGATCGGGGGGTTTTCTTTTTTTTACCACCCCTTCCGTCGTACCCTACCGCCATACCCTTCCGTCCGACTTTTTACACAGTTCCTCGCTTACGCAAGTCTTTCCGCTCAAATATCTGTCAATTCCCCCAATATTTTAACTCAAACTGTCAGAGTTCTTGACAGGCCGATAATTTCCAGCTAATTAGATTAATTTAGTTATATGATCAATCTTCTTGATAATGAATTATGATATACTTGGGGAAAAAAATGTCTGATTTGCCGAAATTGTCCCTTGTAATTCTCGCAGCGGGCAAGGGTACCCGCATGAAATCTGATAAGGCCAAGGTATTGCATCAGACTTTTTACTCCCCTATGCTGAACCATGTGCTGACTGCAGTCAATCCCTTGCAGGCAGATTTGACAATTGCCATTATAGGGCATCAGCGTGATGAAGTAGAGCGATGTTTGGCTGGATTCGATGTTATTTCCTGTATTCAGCAAGAACAACTGGGAACTGGCCATGCAGTTCTTTGCGCTGAGCCGATATTAAAGGACAAGGTTGGCACTGTTATGATCCTGTGTGGGGACACGCCCCTCATTCAGTCGGAAACTCTGCTGCATATGTATCAGAAACATCTGTCCCACGATGGCTCTGTGACGATTATGACCGCTATTCTCGATGATCCAGTTAATTATGGAAGAATTATCAGCGATGAAGCGGGGAAAGTTTTGTCCATTGTGGAAGAAAAAGATGCGACTCCTGAGCAGAAGAAAATCTGTGAGATTAATGCGGGGATCTATTGCGTAGATGCTGATTTTCTTTTTACAACCCTGAAGAAGGTTGACAAGGATAATAGTCAAGGCGAGATTTATCTAACCGATATCGTCTCAATATCAGTGGGGATGAACTATTCTGTGGCAAAATATGTGACTTCTCACCCCCAGGATGTTCTAGGGGTAAATTCACGAGTTGAATTGGCTGAGGCCCATAAAGAATTGCAGATGCGGCGTAATCGTCAATTGATGCTGGCAGGTATCACCATGCTGGATCCTGCTACAACGTCTGTAGCACCAGAAGTGAAAATTGGGCAGGATGTTCTTCTTTATCCCGGGGTACATATAACCGGGCATTCTGATGTTGATAAAAATTGTATTTTGGAAAATGGAGTCATCGTAAAAGACTGCTTGCTTGGTAAAGACGTTTATGTAGGTGCTTATAGCTATCTTGATGGATGCACTATTAAAGCTGGAAGCACAATTGCACCACATACTTTATTGTTTAATATTAATAAAGACGATAACTTATAAACGTTAAAGAGAGTACCGCAGTTATAAAAAGCAATTGGAAAACAATAGAAGGATGAAATTGCCAGTTGTTCGAGTCTTTGCGTTTTCTTTTATATGGAACTTATTTTGCTGGGCAGGAAGATCGTGTCTCAGGTACGCCCAGAGCCTTGAGAATCATGGAGAGGGGGCAAAGTTTGGTGATACCGAACTGGAAGAGGTTGGCTCCTACAAAGGCTGTAAAAAAAAGCCAGTATGGGTGGTGAAAAAGAGGGCTTGTCTCAACTCCTAGTGCTAAAGAGATCAGGATGAAAAAACCGGCGATTGAGTGAACCCAGTCAGTGATAATCATGCTGCTTCCTCTGTAGTAATAAAGTTGTCAGTGAAGGTATTCTGTCCTGCATTGGCTCGCTGTTGTTTATGTCGTTTTGCGTTCACATAACGTATTACTAATATTTGAAATTGTCTATATGGTAGTTAGGGCAAAGATCTGATTCTGCAAACTTATTGCATTTTCTTTTTTTTGGGGACAGCGTATAGCGTATATAAGTTTTTTGTGTAGAAGAGCCATTTGATCATAGATGAAATGGTCTTATTGCTGAATCGCGCATCATCGCAGAGGATGAGTTTTGGATTCGTTGATGCGGCTGGAGTTCTTCAAACGTCCACATTTTGACTATGAAAATTTGTAGTATCCTGAAAAAGTATCGTTCTTTTTTAGGTTTTTGATACATCTTTAATTACGAATAGAAAGGAGAATATAATGAGTGTCGATAAGGATAAAATTACTAGTCTATTGAGCGAAGGAAGGACTTTTGAGCCACCCCAAGTTGGTCGCGATACTGCCCATGTTGGAAGCATGGAGGCCTACAAGGCTGCATATAAGCGATCCATGGAAGATCCTGAAGGGTTCTGGGCCGATCGGGCCAGTGAATTGGTGACTTGGGACAAGAAGTGGGACAAGGTGTTGGAGTACGATTATAACAAGCCTGAGATAAAATGGTTTCAAGGTGGCAAGCTTAATATCTCTTACAACTGCCTTGATCGACATCTGTTAAATGGACGACGCAACAAGGCGGCTATCATCTGGCAGGGCGAACCGGAAGAAGATGTGCGGGTTTATACCTATCAGATGCTTTATACCGAGGTCTGCCGGATGGCCAACGTATTGAAGAAAAAAGGGGTGAAGAAGGGTGACAGGGTTGCCATTTATCTGCCTATGATTCCAGAATTGGCCATCTCGCTTTTGGCCTGTGCCCGCATTGGGGCCATGCATTCAGTGGTTTTTGCCGGTTTCTCTGCGATTGCCCTTAAGAGTCGTGTTCAGGATTGTGAGGCTAAGGTGTTAATCACCGCCGATGCTGTTTTGCGTGCCGGCAAGACTATTCCTCTGAAACCAAATGCAGACACGGCTGTTGTGGAGTGTGAAAGCGTGAAGGACGTCATTGTCGTTAAACGTGCCGGCAATGCTATCGAGATGGAGGCCGGGCGAGATACCTGGTGGCATGAGGAGGTTACCGCTGCTGATATCTCCTGTACCTGTGAGCCTGAATCAATGGATGCCGAAGATATCCTTTTTATCCTCTATACCTCCGGTTCTACCGGTAAACCAAAAGGCGTCGTGCATACTACTGGTGGATATCTCACCTACGCTATGCATACCTGTCAGTGGGTCTTTGATCTGAAGGATAATGATGTCTACTGGTGTACAGCTGATATCGGCTGGGTAACCGGGCATTCATATATCCTTTATGGTCCATTAGGATTAGGTGCCACGTCCCTGATGTTTGAAGGCGTTCCTTCGTATCCGGGGCCGGATCGGTTTTGGAAGATTGTTGAAAAATTCCAGGTTAACATTTTTTACACCGCCCCCACTGTCATCAGGGCATTAATGCGTGATGGTGAAGAGCCTACCCTGCGTTATGACCTGTCCAGCCTGCGTATTCTAGGTTCTGTTGGTGAACCGATCAACCCTGAGGCTTGGATGTGGTATCATGTTAATATCGGCAAGAACAAACTGCCCATCGTTGACACCTGGTGGCAGACCGAGACCGGCGGCATTATGATTTCACCGCTTCCCTACGCAACTCCTTTGAAACCGGGTTCCGCCACTCTGCCGTTGCCGGGCATTGATGCCGCCATCTATACGGAAGAGGGGCTTGAGGCCGGGCCGAATGAAGGGGGCCATTTGGTTATCCGTAAACCTTGGCCTGGTATGTTACGTGGTGTATTTGGTGATCCAGAGCGGTTTAAGAAGGCATACTTCAGTCGGTATGAAAATATTTACGACCCGGAAGATGGAGCTCGCCGCGATGAGGATGGCTACTTCTGGATTATGGGACGTCTGGATGATGTTATTAATGTTTCCGGGCATCGTCTTGGTACCGCTGAGATTGAATCTGCGCTGGTTGCCCATCACTCCGTTGCCGAGGCAGCGGTGGTTGGCATGCCTCATCCGATTAAGGGACAGGCCATTTATGCCTTTGTCACGGTGAAGTCTCATGTGGACCAAACCCCGGAGTTGTTGGTGGAACTTCGGGCCCATGTGCGAACAGAGATCGGCCCGATTGCCTCCCCCGATGCTATTCAGTATGCGCCGGGATTACCCAAGACCCGGAGTGGCAAGATTATGCGTCGGGTCTTGAGAAAGATCGCGGCCAATGATTTTGAAAACTTTGGTGACACTTCGACTTTGGCAGATCCGTCTGTCGTTGATGATCTTATCATCGGCAAGAAGGCCTTGGCTAAAAAATAAGCCACCCTCAGAGATGTTTTGACAAGACAAGGCGGAGTTAGTGGATTGAAAGCTCCGCCTTGTTGTTTCTGTGGCGTAACAGGTTGCTGGTAAATGTTGTAAGTTACAAACGACATGGTGAAATGCTAGACTGTGTTGCTTAGTTGGAAACAAGGCCTGTCTCCAACGGAACAATTTTATTGCGACCGGAGGATTGCGTCAAGCCGATCTGGTTGGCAAGGCCAGGGAGTTTAAGGAATGGCGATTAAAGGGAATGATGTTCATGCGGTTGCCCCTGAGGTGGCGATCTCTTTTTTAAAAGGAATCATGCCTTTTGATACCCTTGATGAAAAATCGCTGAGAAATTTGGCGCATCATTGCCGCATTGATTTTTTTCCCAAAGGGACCAGAATTTTGACCGCTGGTTCCACTGAGCTGACCCATCTTTATCTGATTCAGCGCGGCGGAGTGAAGGCCTTTATTGAAAATGACAATGGTGTCATTACTCTCAAGGATTTCCGCGGAGAAGGGGCATATATCGGCGCCCTGGGCATTATCCGTGGCACCCCTGCTAATCTCAATATTGAAACGGTGGAGGATACCTTTTGCTTTCTTCTGCCCCGCGAAATCTTCCTTGCTCTCATTGAGAAACAGGCCTCCTTTGCCCATTTTTATCTCAAAAGTTTCTCGGAAAAGATTGTTACCACTGCCTATAAGGAGTTGCGTCATCATAAGATGGCACCACGCAGCAGCGATGATCTCTATCTTTTTTCTATCAGGGCGGGCGATCTTGTAAAAAACCTGCGTAAGGTTGCGGCCAGTCTGACCATACAACAGGCCGCCGCTTTTATGTCTGAGCAACAAGTAGGGTGCCTGCTGGTTCATGACGCTGCTGATGCGGAAAAGATTGTCGGCATAATCACCGATCGTGATCTGCGGAACAAGGTGGTTGCTGCTGGACTGGATTTCAATGAGCCGGTTGTGGCAATTATGAATAGCCCGGTACTCACCGTGCTGTCCCAGTCACTCTGTTTTGATGTGTTGCTGAAGATGATGGCGACCGGTATTCATCATTTAGCGGTTGAGCATGGCGGACGAATCATCGGAGTCATTACTTCCCATGACATCATGCTGCTGCAAGGACACTCTCCTTACTATCTGTTGAAGGAGATCCGCGTCGAACATCAGATCGTAGGGTTGTATCCCCTAGCCCAGAAGATCCCGGAAGTGATTCGCGGACTTATCGGTGAAGGGGCCAAGGCCGGCAACATCACCCAGATGATTGCCATTTTAAATGATCATATTTTAGGCAGGATGCTGACGCTGCTTGAAAAAGAGTTGGGGCCACCGCCAGTTGCCTACTGCTGGCTGTTGATGGGAAGTGAAGGTCGTCGGGAGCAGACTTTTAAAACCGATCAGGATAATGCCATCGTTTATGCCGATCCTGAGGACGAGACTCAGAGGCAGGCTGCGGAGTTCTATTTTAAGTCATTTGCTGCCAAGGCGATCGATCATCTGGTTAATTGCGGCTACCCCCTCTGTCCGGGCGAGATTATGGCGGTTAATCCGCGCTGGTGTCAGCCGTTATCGGTTTGGAAGCAATATTTTGACCGTTGGGTTGCCGCACCGGAACCCCAGGAGTTGCTGAATGCGACTATTTTCTTTGATTTTCGCTGCGGTTTTGGGCAGGAGGGGTTAGCAGACAATCTGCGTGAGCATCTGAACCGAAGTATGAAAGGGCAGGATTTATTTCTGTTTCATTTGGCCCGGCAGTGTACGGAGACTCGTGTGCCGCTCTCGTTTTTTAAGAATTTTATTGTGGAAAGGGATGGGCAGCATAAAAACCGTCTGGATATCAAGCGGCAGGGTCTAACCCCATTTGTGGATTTTGCCAGGGTGCTGGCCTTGAAATCCAGACTGAAAGAGACGAATACCCTGGCCCGTTTAAAGGTTCTCATGGCAGCAGGGGATATCCAGAGCGACTTGTGGTCGGCAGCGAGTGAGGCCTATGAGTTGCAGATGCAGCAGCGTCTGGTGCATCAACTGAGGCAGATTGAAGCTGGGATTCTTCCCGATAACTATATTGATCCGGCAGATCTTTCCGACCTGGAACGCAGAATGCTCAAGGATGCCTTTGCTGTTATTGAGCGATTGTACAGCGTGCTGAACAGGCTGTATCCAGGGGCGTGATGTTCAACCTGCTGAAGCCTGGAACATGGTTTGCTCCGCCCGATCCCCTTATTCTCCGGAACAGGGAGTTTTTTAGTGATTTTGATCAGTCCAAGCCTTTGTCCGAGTATACTTTTGTGGTTTGTGATACTGAGTTGACCGGTTTTGACCGGAACCACGATGAGATTATCTCCATTGGCGCGGTGTTGATCCGGGATTTACAAATTGATCTTGGTTCTATCTTTAATCAGTATATCAAACCTCGAAATCTGAAGCATACTGCGGCAACCTTGATTCACCGCATCACCCCGGAGCAACTGGCGGATGCGCCTTCTCTGGAGGAAGTGTTGCCGGCTTTTGTCGAGTTCGTCGGCAACGGGCTCATGGTGGGCCATTTTGTGGAACTGGATTTGGGCTTTTTGAACAAGGCTACCCGGAAGTTGCTTGGCGGAACCCTCGCTAACCCGGCGATTGATACGATTCGTATGGCCCGGAGATATCGACAGATGCTGTTGGGGCCTTTTTGCGAAGAGGATGAACATTCCGTGAGTTATGTTCTGGAAGACTTGGCCAAGGAGTATCAACTACCCTCTTTTAAGCCCCACGATGCTCTTGAGGATGCAATCCAGACGGCCTATCTTTTTTTGTATTTTCTCAAGAAATTCAAAAAAGGAGGGCTGTTGACCTTGAAGGATATTTATCAGGCCGGCAGGGTTGGAAGTTTACGTTATTAGGTGGCTGGTGTTTTTTACGCAGGGGCTCTTGATAACTTTCTTGACGCCATGAAAAATAAGACTATGTTGTCGTCTATTTTTTAACACGTATCTGTTTTTTCTGCTCTGCAGGAAAAATTAATTATTTAACAAATTGAAGGAGAAAATAATGGGACAAAACTATTTTAACAGCCTGCCTTTGCGTCTGCAACTTCAGGAATTGGGCCAGTGTCGTTTGATGGATTCATCTGAATTCAATGGAGTAGAGGCGCTGCGAGGGAAAAAGATCGTGATTGTTGGTTGTGGCGCCCAGGGGCTGCATCAGGGATTGAATCTCCGCGACAGCGGCCTTGATGTCTCGTATGCCCTGCGAGAGGCGGCCATCAGTGAGAAGCGGCAGTCCTTCAAGAATGCCAGCACCAACGGATTTACCGTGGGAACTTTTGAAAAACTCATCCCCAAGGCGGATCTGGTTATCAACCTGACGCCGGACAAGCAGCATACCAAGGTGATCACTGCCATTATGCCGCTGATGAAAAAGAATGCCTGTCTCTCCTACTCCCATGGCTTTAATATCGTGGAGGAGGGGATGCAGATTCGGCCCGATCTCACGGTAATCATGGTGGCCCCCAAGTCTCCTGGTACCGAGGTGCGGGAGGAGTATAAGCGTGGATTCGGGGTTCCTACACTTATTGCTGTGCATCGTGAAAATGATCCACAGGAGAAGGGCTGGGACCTGGCCAAGGCTTATGCCTGCGGCACCGGAGCCGATCGTGCCGGTGTTCTTCAGTCATCATTTGTGGCCGAGGTTAAATCGGATCTTATGGGGGAACAGACGATCCTCTGCGGGATGCTTCAGGCTGGTTCTCTGCTCTGTTTTGATAAGATGATTGAAAAAGGGATTGAAGCCGGATATGCCTCCAGGCTTATCCAGAACGGTTGGGAGACTATCACTGAGGCCTTAAAGCATGGCGGAATCACCAATATGCTGGATCGGCTTACCAATCCAGCCAAGGTGGTCGCTTTTATGTTGTCCGAGGAGTTGAAGGATATCCTGCAACCTCTTTTTGAAAAACATATGGATGATATTATGTCGGGTTCTTTCTCCAAGACAATGATGAAAGATTGGGCCAAGGAAGACGTTAAGCTCCTCAAATGGCGATCTGAAACAGCCAAGACTGCCTTTGAGAAGGCCGTTTCCACCACTGTTGTCATCCCTGAACAGGAATACTTTGATCATGGTATTCTGATGATCGCCATGGTCAAGGCTGGAGTAGAACTGGCCTATGACACCATGGTTTCCGCCGGTATTAAAGAAGAGTCCGCTTATTATGAGTCTCTGCACGAAGTGCCGCTTATTGCCAATACCATTGCCCGCAAGAAGCTCTATGAGATGAATGTGGTCATCTCTGATACCGCAGAGTATGGCTGTTATTTGTTTGCGCATGCGGCTGTGCCCATGCTTGCTGGTTTCATGAAGAAGATCAATACCGATGTGATCGGTAAGGGGCTTTCACATAAAGATAATGGCGTTGATAATGTTAAGCTCATCGCGGTTAACGAGGCGATTCGTTACACCGGGGTTGAAATGATTGGGGAAGAGTTACGCTCGCATATGGGGGCGATGAAAGCGATTTTGTAAGTGTGGAGAGGAAGTGATCATTTGCCGCATGAGGTATTGTGACGATTTTGGGTTTGCCCCGATCTCTCTCTTTGCTCAATGTGGGGCCTACCAAAAATCTGAGCATACCCCGGTATGGTTTGGCTGGATGGTCCGATACAGTCAGTCAGCTTTTGTTTTTTTGGTTTTGCAAGGCAGGCCTTTGATCCCCGGGGAGGGGACATAGGGAAGAGGGTGTTTAGTCCAGGGTGATTCCCCGCTTATGGTAGGGCGAGGAGTTCATTTTTGATATTTCATCTTAATAGTGGAGGATTTAATGCAAAAAAACGTTCGTGATCTGCTTGAATCAAAGGAGTTTAAGGGACTTGTGACTAAACGGGCTTCCGTGTCCATTGTGTTGCTGGTGTTTCTGTTTGTCAGCTATTATGGATTTATTCTGCTGATTGGTTTTGATAAATCATTTCTTGCTCAAAAAATAAGTGAAACCGGGGTAACGACCATAGGAATTCCCCTTGCGGTGGCAGTTATTCTTGCGGCCTGGTTCCTCACCGTGATTTATGTCGTGTGGGCAAATATGGTTTACGATCCTGAAGTCCGTCGTTTGCGGGCCTTGTTACTTGGAAAATAATCCATCATTTCGATTTGACTCAAAGTCGATACGTATAAAGGAGAAAATATATGCCACCAGTTACAGAACAAGCGGCGGGGGCCATCCAGACATCACTGGGACATCCAACGTTACCCTCCATTGCCTTTTTCCTGGTCATTGTCGCCATTACCCTGGTGATCACATACTGGGCAGCGAAACGGACCAAAACTACGAAGGAATTTTACGCAGCCGGTCGCAGCGTCAGTGCCTTTCAAAACGGCCTGGCCCTTGCCGGGGATTATATGTCGGCTGCTTCCTTTCTTGGGATTGCCGGAATGGTTGCCCTGAAAGGATATGATGGAATGATTTATGCGGTTGGCTGGCTCGTTGGCTGGCCGGCCTTGATGTTTCTTGTTGCTGAGCCCTTGAGAAATCTTGGTAAATATACCTTTGCAGACGTGGTTGCCTTTCGCCTGAAACAGACACCGGTACGTATTGCAGCCGCCATTGGCGGCATTCTGACCGTTCTTTTTTATACCATTGCTCAAATGGTTGGGTCCGGCAGTCTGATCAAATTGATGTTCGGGTTGCCCTATGAGGTGGCAGAGGTCCTCGTTGGAGTTATTATGCTGGCCTATGTGCTTTTTGGTGGGATGCTGGCAACGACCTGGGTGCAGATTATCAAGGCAGTACTTTTGCTTTTTGGTGTATCGGTGATGATGGTCATCGTGCTGGCCAAGTTTAATTTCAGTCCCGGTGAGCTCTATTCTGCGGTGGTCACCCAGTATGGGCAGGGCGCGTTGGAGCCTGGCGGCTTGATTACCAGTCCCGTCGATGCCATTTCCCTTGGGCTTGCCTTGATGTTTGGCCTTCTGGGCTTACCCCATATTCTGCAGCGTTTCTTTACCGTTCCTGACGCCAAGGCCGCCCGAACCTCGGTTCTTTATGCAACAGGTTTTATCGGATATTTCTACATTATTATTCCCATAGTTGGTTTTGGTGCAGCGGCCCTCGTTGGACGTCAGGTTATCACCAGCATTGATAAGGGCGGAAATATGGCGGCCCCATTGCTGGCGGAGTTTTTAGGCGGGACGCCCTTCCTTGGTTTTATTGCAGCGGTTGCTTTTGCCACCATTCTTGCAGTGGTTGCCGGCCTGACCTTGGCCGCAGCCTCTTCTTTCTCCCATGATATTTATGTGCATGTCATTAAAGGCGGAACCTGTACCGAGCAGGAAGAAGTGCGGGCCAGCAAGATCGCGACACTCCTCTTTGGCATTGTCGCGGTTTGTCTTGGTATTCTCTTTAAAGGACAGAATGTTGCGTTTATGGTGGGTCTGGCATTTGCCATTGCCTGTAGTGCGAACTTCCCAGCTTTGATCCTGTCCATTTTCTGGAAGCGGTTTACAACTGCAGGAGCAGTGTGTTCCATTCTTACCGGGGCTTTTCTGGCAGTTGGTTTGATCATCATAAGTCCCACAGTGTGGGTTGATGTTTTCAAAAATCCAAAAGGCTCCGAGTTGTTTGCATTGAAGAATCCTGCCATTGTGTCCATGACGGCTTCTTTTGTTGTGGGATGGATTGTTTCACTGGTAACGAAGGATGAGGTCGCCCAACAGAAATTTGAAGATGAAAAGATTCGAACCTACCTTGGAGTCGGGGCTGAATAAAAACGTGCGTTAATCATTTCTGGTTGTACGACAAAAGCGCGTCCGTATCTTCGGGCGCGCTTTTGTCATTCTTCAAAGGCCGCCCGTATCTGAAATTGTGCCATGCTCGAGGTGTGAATTGGAGTGGGTTTTCACTGGCTGCTCTCATTGGTGTTGCCATCGCTGGCTCAATTTTAAGATCATTCTCAAGTCGGGTAAAGAAAAAATCTCAGTTGATTGTTTTTTGTTCAGTCGAACTTTATTTTTCTGAGGCTCTCTTTGAATGAGTGAGCATTGGACGAGTCAGAGTGAAAAAAAATGTTGGTCTCCAGATGAGAAAAAAGTGTGGCAGGAGTAGAGTAAAGTTTATAGTATTTTTCGTTTATTTGGAGCTGTATTTATAAAACGTGGAGCTGAGCTTTTCTCTCGTGGGCGTATTTCTTATTGGGGTGAAAGGATATGGGCGTGAGTTTGTTACGACCTGAACAGTGTTGTTTGCATGTCATCGATCCTCAGCAAAGTCTTATGGCCCATATTTTTGAGGCGGATCGAGTGGTTGCCAACATTTCCCGGTTGCTCCAATGCGCCAGGATTCTGAAGATGCCGATTCTTGCTAATACCCAGTATAAAAAAGGACTGGGACCCTATGTCCCTGAGCTGGAAGAGATGATGGCAGGAATTCCGCGTCCAGATAAGACCGAATTTAACGCTCTGGCGAATCTGGAGACCCGGTCGTTGATAAATCAATTGCCGGAAACTCTCACCACGCTCATCCTCGTTGGCGTTGAGACCCATATATGTATCTATCAGACAGCTATCGGAGCCCTGGAACGGGGTCTGGTCCCTTGGGTGGTGGCGGACGGGGTCTCATCGCGGACTAAAAACAACTACGATTTGGGACTCTCTCGTCTTGCTGCGCTGGGAGCCGTAGTTGGTCCGTCCGAGATGATTATTTATGAGTTGCTGGGCCGGGCCGGTACCCCGGAGTTCAAGGCCATGCTGCCCCATATTGTATAAGGCGGTTTCTTTTATATCCTAATTTATTGAGTTTTTATTATGAACGGAAATACCATTCGCCAGAAATTTCTAGACTACTTTGCCAAACATGATCACACCTTGGTGGAGAGCTCGTCTCTCATACCCAAGGATGATCCCACCCTGCTTTTTACCAATGCCGGTATGGTTCAGTTTAAAACGGTGTTTATGGGTGAAGACCGGCGGGAGTACGTGCGGGCCACCACTTCTCAGCGTTGTGTTCGAGCTGGCGGTAAGCATAATGATCTTGAAAATGTTGGATATACGGCGCGCCATCATACCTTTTTTGAGATGCTGGGGAATTTCTCCTTTGGCGATTATTTCAAGGAAGACGCCATTCGCTTTGCCTGGGAGTTTCTTGTCATCGAGCTTGGGGTGCCTGCAGAGCAGCTCTGGGTCTCGGTCTATGAAGAGGATGATGAGGCCTATGTCCTGTGGGAAAAAGTTGAAGGGCTGCTGCCTGGTCGTATTGTCCGGATGGGAGAAAAGGATAATTTCTGGGCCATGGGCGACACCGGCCCCTGCGGGCCCTGTTCTGAAATCCATATTGACCAAGGAGTCGAGGCGGGCTGCGGCCGCCCTGGCTGCGCTTTGGGCTGCGACTGTGATCGTTTCCTTGAGCTGTGGAATTTGGTCTTCATGCAGTTTAATCGAGCTGCGGATGGAACTATGACCCGACTCCCCAAGCCCAGTATTGATACAGGGATGGGGCTCGAACGCGTGGCGGCGGTTCTTCAGGGGAAAGTTAATAATTATGACTCAGATCTTTTTCAGCCGATTATTCAACAACTGGAAGTGCTCTCCGGACGTAGCTATGGTCAGGATGTAGCTGATTCTACAGCCATGCGGGTTATTGCTGACCATGCCCGTGCCACTACCTTTCTGGTATCTGATGGTGTCCTGCCCTCCAATGAAGGCAGGGGGTATGTCTTGCGTCGGATCATGCGTCGAGCCGTCCGTTTTGGGCGCAACCTTGGCCTTATCAAGCCATTTATGGATGAGGTGACAACAAGTGTGGTTGTTGCCATGGCCCACGCCTATCCCCATCTTCTGGACGCGGTGGAGTTGCTGAAAAAAGTGGTTGTGAGCGAAGAAGAGCGTTTTCGAGAGACGCTGGAAAATGGCCTTGCCCTTCTGGATGAAGAGATCGAACGCATTGGACGGGACAGTGATCCGGTAGTAGCCGGAGATTTTATCTTTAAATTATATGATACCTATGGTTTTCCCATGGATATTGTACGGGATATCTCCCTTGAAAAAAAGATCGGCTTTGAT
The DNA here is from genome assembly GCA_009773475.1 of Desulfobulbaceae bacterium. GTDB lineage: Bacteria > Desulfobacterota > Desulfobulbia > Desulfobulbales > Desulfocapsaceae > UBA2270. The sequence goes on from WSXV01000003.1 coordinate 13,057, forward strand.
GAAGCGGGATTTCATATTGCTATGAACCAGCAACGTGCTCAGTCTCGAGCCTCCTGGAAAGGGGATGCCATTAAGCTTCGTGAGCAGGGGGTGAAGGATCTTGCTGAGTGTGGTGCTCGCGCGGAGTTCGTTGGGTATGAACAACTTGCGGTCAAGACTCGGGTCAATGCCTTGCTCAGTCCCACTGGGTTTGAGGTCTCCGAGATAACCTGTGGCTCAGAGGGCCGACTGTTTGTCCTGAAAACGCCTTTTTATGCGGAATCCGGTGGTCAGGCAGGGGATGTGGGGATGGTGCACTGGGGAGACGGGTATGCCCGGGTAATAGGGACATGTACCGGAGCTGATGGGATTATTCTTCACCAATTGCGGGTGGAAGAAGGGAGCTTACGTCTCGGTCAGGAAATTGAACTGTCTGTGTCAGGGGAGCAACGGGGAGATACCGCAGCGAATCATACAGCAACTCACCTGCTGCAGGCAGCGATGCGTGAGATTCTTGGGGAACATGTTAAGCAGGCTGGCTCACTTGTGACCCCAGAGAGATTACGTTTTGATTTCACGCATTTTACCCCTCTCAGTCATGAGGAGATAAATGAGATAGAGCGACGAGTAAACGAAAAAATTCGAAGCAATATGACCGTTGATACCCAGCTTCTTGCCAGAGATGCAGCTATTGAAATGGGCGCCACCGCACTTTTTGGTGAACGGTATGGTGATCAGGTGAGGGTGGTTTCGGCAGGTGATTTCAGCAAGGAGCTATGTGGTGGAACACATGTTTCGGCCACTGGAGCAATTGGTTTGTTCAAGATTGTCTCGGAAAGCGGGATTGCAGCAGGGGTTCGGCGAATAGAGGCTTTAACCGGGAGGGCAGCCATTGCCAATATACAGGCAATGGGGGAGCGCGAACAGGAGCTTTGTCATTCCATGAATGTTAAGCCGGAAGGGATTTCTGATAAATTCAAATTAATGGCCAGCGCCCAAAAACAACTGGAAAAACAACTGGCAGAGTTTGCAACCAAGCTGGCCGTCACTGATCTCGACCATATATTGCATACGGCTGTGGAAGTGAAAGGAATCAAAGTCATAGCGGCCCGGGTTGAGCTCGACAGCCCTCAGACCCTTCGTGAGCTAGGAGATCGGGTACGCGATTGTATGGGGTCAGGAGTGGCGGTACTGGGAGGGGTTATTGGGGACAAGGTCGTGCTGCTGGCAATAGTCTCCAAAGATCTTACAGAGAAAATTTCTGCGGGGGGCTTGGTTGGAAAAGTTGCTGCTATGGTTGGTGGAAAGGGTGGGGGAAGATCAGATATGGCCCAGGCCGGTGGGCCTATGACCGATAAATTAAATGGAGCTGTAGCTGCTGTGCGTATTTTTGTGCAGAATATGCTGAGTGAATAGAGCAATTTTGCATATTAATTTTGTGAAGATAGGTGAGAAAAATGGCATAAATCAGCTGTTATTGTTCAAGAATCTTCCCTGAAGGTTCACCACAAAAAAAGTTGACACGCTTCATTATATGATGTAGAACCCTCTTTCATATTGTGAATCGTCATTCATTTTGAATGAAATTTCTGTGTATCTTAGTTGAACAGGAGCGTATAAAAAATGATTACAATGGACATCACCCTCGTCATTCAGATAGTAAACATGTTTGTTTTGATGTTTCTGCTGAATGCAATTATTTACAAGCCCGTGCGTAAGATATTGCGGGATCGTGCTACGAAGTTTCAGGAGATGCAGGATGATGTTGCGAAGCTTCAGGATAACGCACGTCGCCGGCAGGAAGAAGTTGATAAGAAAATGATGTTAGCTTCTGGAAAGGCTAAAGAGGCATTGGATTCAGCCAGGGCAAGTGCGCAGGCTGCCGGGGATGAGAAATTGTCGGCCATTAAAGCTGAGGCCGATGCGGAAAAAAATAAGCAGTTGGCAGAGGTGAAAATTCAGATTGTAGCTGCTGGAAAAGATCTGCAGGCTAATCTGGACGGTTTTGCCACTGCCATGGCTAGTAAAATTCTGGGAAGGAGCTTCTAAGATGAAAAGGGTGCAACGAATGGCCAAAAATTGCGTGCTGTTTGCCGCAGTCTTGTGGTTCTCTTTGGCATTGGGTTCTGTTGTCTGGGCATCTGATGCAGGTTCCGTCGCAAAAGATAGTGGGCATGCTGTAGTGGCAGCTGGCGCCTCTGATGCAGGTCATGCTGTGTACAACAGCTTGTCACCGGCTAAATTGAAGGATTTAGGTCTTAGGGTTATGAACTTTGTCGCCCTAATGATTATTCTTATCAAGTTTGGTGCTAAGCCCATTGGGTCAGCTCTTTCAGGTCGTCGTAAGCAGGTGAAAGATGATCTGGAATCTTTGGAGGCGAAAAAAGCAGCGGCTGAGCGCTCATATAAAGAATTTTCTGCCAAGCTGGCTTCAGTTGAAAAGGAAGTTGATCAAATAGTCGAAAAGGCGATTGCCCAAGCTGAAATTGAAAAGGCAAAGATTATTGATCGCGCTGAAAAAATGGCAGAAGATATAAAACGTCAGGCGCAGATGGCGGTTGCCAATGAGGTTGCTGCTGCACGGCGGATGTTGAAGAATGAGATTGCAGATCAAGCGGCAGTCATGGCTGAGGCGTTAATCATTAAGAATCTGACCGGTGATGATCAGGTCAAGATTGTGGAAGATTACTTAGACAAGGTAGGGGCCATCCAGTGAAACAGACAATCTTAGCACGAAGATATGCCAAGGCGCTTTTCGCCGTTGGCAAGGAAGAAGGAAAGTTTGAGGAGTATAATGAAACACTGCAAGGGGTCGCAGGCTTATATGCTTCCCACCCGCAGGTGGTTGATGCCTTGACTAATCCTCTCTATCCCATGGATATTCGCCAGAAAGTAATGGCTGGCATGATTGTATCCATGGGTGTCGAAAAGATTATGGCCAATTTTCTCAATCTTTTGGTTGAAAAAAAACGGGCTGTTATTCTTCCTGAGGTCGCGGAAGAATTTCAGGCCATGGTTGATAATGAAAAGAATGTCAGTCACGGCTCTGTCGTGTCTGCCATAGCGTTGAGTGAAGCATTGCAAGACAAGGTTCGGGCAGCATTAGAAAAGCTTACCGGTAAGAAAGTGGCACTGACCACAAGTGTCGATCCTTCAATCATCGGTGGTATCATCGCCAAGGTTGGAGATTTGGAGCTCGATGGCAGTATCAGGACACAACTTGCTGGTTTAAAAGATTCCATTAAGGGGAGAGATTAGAAATGCAAATCAGAGCAGAGGAAATCAGTCAGATTATTAAAGATCAGATTGGCGGGTACGAGACCAGTATTGACCTGAATGAAACCGGTACTGTAATATCGGTAGGTGATGGTATTGCTCGTGTTTATGGCGTTCAGAACTGCATGGCCATGGAGCTCCTCGAGTTTCCCGGTGGAATTATGGGTCTTGCCTTGAATCTTGAGGAAGACAATGTCGGTTGTGCGGTCCTTGGCAGTGTTCGAGGAATCAAGGAAGGAGACATCGTCAAGAGAACTGGTAAGATTGCTGAGGTGCCCGTTGGACCAGCCATGGAAGGCCGTGTTGTTGATGGTATTGGATTCCCCATTGATGGTCAAGGTCCGATCAAAACAACTGAAACTGCCAAGATTGAAGTTTTGGCCCCCGGTGTTATTGCCCGTAAAGGCGTCCATCAACCCTGTTATACTGGCGCAAAAGCTGTAGATGCGATGACTCCGGTTGGCAAAGGACAACGAGAGCTGATCATTGGCGATCGTCAGATCGGCAAGACCGCACTTTGTGTTGATGCAATCATTGCCCAGAAAGAAACGGATGTACATTGTATCTATGTAGCTGTTGGTCAGAAAAAATCAACAGTAGCCCTGGTTGTTGAGGCTTTGCGTAAGCACGGTGCCATGGCCTATACCACAGTGGTTGCTGCCTGTGCTTCAGATCCTGCTCCAATGCAGTACATCGCACCCTTTGCCGGGACCTCTATGGGTGAATATTATCGTGACCGTGGTCAGCATGCCCTTATTATTTATGATGATCTGTCAAAACAGGCTGTTGCTTATCGCGAGCTTTCTCTTCTGCTCAGGCGTCCGCCTGGACGTGAAGCCTATCCTGGCGACATCTTCTTCAACCATTCACGACTACTTGAGCGCTCTGCCAAGGTAAATGATGAGCTTGGTGCCGGCTCACTTACTGCCCTGCCTATTATTGAAACCCAGGCTGGTGACGTTTCTGCCTTTATTCCCACAAATGTTATCTCCATTACAGACGGCCAGGTCTATCTTGAGCCAAACCTCTTCTTCTCAGGCGTCCGACCAGCAATCAATGTTGGTTTGTCGGTATCCCGCGTTGGTGGTTCTGCTCAGGTTAAAGCCATGAAGCAGGTGGCTGGTACTCTGCGTCTTGATCTTGCTCAGTATCGTGAGCTCGCTGCCTTTGCCGCTTTTGGCTCAGATCTTGATGCCGCTACTCAGGCTCAGTTGACCCGTGGAGAACGTCTGGTGGAAATTCTCAAGCAGCCTCAATATCAGCCACTTCCAATGCAGAAGCAAGTAACCATTCTGTATGCTGGAGCCAATGGCTATCTTGACAGCCTACCGGTTAATACCCTCAAGGACTATGAAGCCGAACTTTTTAACTATATTGAGACCAATGATCCTTCTATTTTTGCAGATCTTAAGGCTCAAGAAGTTTTTACCGATGATATTAAGGCCAAGCTTAATAAAGTTTTGACCAGTTTCGGTCAAACCTTCAAGGCAACCAGGGGTATCAATTAAAGATATCAATTTTTAGGTCTCAACCAAGAGAGGATAATGGTTTGCCATGGCGAGCTTAAAAGACGTTAAGACTAAGATTGGTGGGGTTAAGAAAACCGCGCAAATTACCAAGGCCATGAATATGGTGGCCTCAGCGCGGCTTCGTGGAGCCCAGATGAAGATGGAGGCTTTCCGTCCCTATTCATCGAAATTTGAAGAGGCGATGTCTAATCTTTCAGGGGGAGCGAATACAGCTTCTTTTCCCTTGATGGAAGTGAGAAAAGTTTCTTCTGTTGAAATTGTGATTGTTACATCTGATCGTGGGCTGTGTGGTTCATTTAATGCAAACATTAATAAGCTTGCTGAAAAAAAAATGAAGGCCTACGAAGCAGAAGGGAAAAAAGTCAGCATTGTATGTGTAGGAAAGAAAGGACATCAATATTTTAAGAAGACAGGGAAGGTTAGAAAATCCTATACTGATATAATGGCAGGATTTCAGATGTTCCACGCACGCGAAATTGCCCAGGATGTTGCTGATAATTTTGTGAAGGGCGGTTCTGATAAGGTTGAGGTTCTCTATGGTCATTTTAAATCAGTAGCGGTACAGCGGCCTGCTGCTCAGGATTTACTTCCTGTACAACCCGTTGTAGGAGCTAGTGAAGTTAAGAAGAAAGCGATTAGTGGAGATTATATTTATGAGCCATCCACTGAAGAAATTATGAACGTTATGCAGCCGCTGTATCTGAATGTAATTTTGTACCATGCCATGCTTGAGGTCGGTGCAAGTGAGCATGCTGCTAGAATGACGGCGATGGATAATGCTACTACTGCCTGTCGTGATATAGTAAATAGCCTGACTCTGGTATATAACAAGGCTCGTCAGGCCGCCGTTACTGGTGAGCTGATGGATATCGTTGGTGGAGCTGAAGCCCTTAAGGGATAATAGACCATTACCAATTTAAAGACTGTGAGGAGGGGTGAATCCCGATGAGTGAACAAAACGTAGGTAAAATTATTAAAGTTGTTGGACCGGTAGTGGACGTTGCATTTGAGCCCGGTAAATTGCCAAGTATCATGAATGCGCTTTTTGTTAACAATCCAGGAATTTCTGACGTGCCTGATAATCTTGTTATAGAGGTTGCCTTGCATCTTGGTGATAATGCATGTCGTTGTATAGCAATGGATACTACCGATGGTTTAGTACGAGGTATGGAAGCTCGTGATAGTGGAACATCCATTACCATTCCTGTCGGACCACCAGCCCTGGGTCGTATCATGAATGTAGTTGGTCGTCCTGTTGATGGACTCGGCCCTATTGACTCGACCAAGACAATGTCCATTCATCGTGATGCACCCTTGTTTACTGAGCAGGATACTGAAGTTCGTGTACTTGAAACCGGCATCAAGGTTATTGATCTTCTCGTGCCATTTCCTTTGGGCGGGAAAATGGGATTATTTGGTGGTGCAGGTTGCGGTAAGACTGTTATCATGATGGAAATGGTAAATAACATTGCCCAACACCATGGAGGTATCTCAGTTTTCTGTGGAGTTGGTGAACGTACTCGTGAAGGAAACGATTTGTACCAGGAAATGAAGGCATCAGGTGTATTACCAAAAGCTGCCCTCGTGTATGGTCAGATGACTGAGCCTCCAGGAGCTCGTTCTCGTGTTGCTCTTACCGGATTGACTGCTGCTGAATATTTCCGTGATGAAGAAGGGCAGGATGTACTTTTCTTTGTTGATAATATTTTCCGTTTTACGCAGGCAGGTTCTGAGGTTTCTGCACTTCTTGGACGTATTCCTTCAGCAGTTGGCTATCAACCGACACTTGCCACCGATCTTGGCGCCTTGCAGGAACGTATTACCTCTACGACCAAGGGCTCCATCACTGCTGTTCAGTGTGTGTACGTCCCTGCCGATGACTTGACTGACCCTGCTCCGGCTACAACATTTGCCCATCTTGACGGAACCGTTGTTCTGTCAAGGCAGATTGCTGAGCTTGGAATCTATCCAGCAGTTGATCCCCTTGACTCAACATCTCGTATTCTTGATCCAAACGTTGTCGGTCAAGAACATTATGATGTAGCTCGTGGTGTTCAGATTACTTTGCAGAAATATAAGGACTTGCAGGACATCATAGCTATTCTCGGTATGGATGAGTTATCTGAAGAGGATCAGTTGCTTGTTGGTCGGGCCCGTAAAGTTCAGCGTTTTCTTTCCCAGCCCTTTACCGTTGCCGAGGTGTTTACCGGTATGGACGGAAAGTTTGTAAAGGTCGCGGATACTGTTCAAGGTTTTAAAGAGATCCTTGAAGGCAAGTACGATGACATGGGTGAGAACGCTTTCTACATGGTCGGACCCATTGACGAAGCCCTTGCCAAGGCCGCAAAGGACAAGGTTTAATCTAAGACTTTTGAAGAGGTCAATTCAATGGCTCAACAAATACGACTTGAAGTAGTTACCCCGAATGGTGCTGTTGTCAGTGAAGATGTCGACATCGTAAATGCTCCAGGATATGGAGGTGATTTTGGTGTACTTGCCAATCATGCCCCTTTTCTTTCAACAATACGAATAGGTTTACTTACCTATGAGCAGGGAAAGAAGCGTGAGAATCTTATGATTAGTGGTGGGTTTTGTGAAGTTTCTAATAATCAAATTACCTTTCTTGTTGAAAGTGCTGAGCTCGGTCGTCAGATTGATGTTGATCGTGCCATGCGTGCTAAGGAACGAGCAGAGCAGCGACTTGCCAAAAGCGTACAGCATGATGACTTGATTAATAGAACCCGTGCTGAAGCTGCATTGCAAAGAGCATTAGCCCGTATGAAGGTCTCTAAAATGGCCTGATTTTTTCTGCTTATGATATTAAAAAAAAGGTCGTTCCTCTTATGGAACGACCTTTTTTTTTACTTTTTATTCAATCCTTTCTCTGAAATTCCGACTTTTTTAATGGAATATCTAACTGCTTGTTATGACTCTTGATATTTATAGATTTTTTCCAATTTTTATAATTTTTTTTAAAGAAATAATTGTAGGTTGAAATATGAAAATTCAAGAGCGCATGGCTATTTCCCGGCAACGGACGATTGAATTACCCGTCACAGAACGTGTCGCTAATTTTAACGAAATCGCTGCCGGCTATTCACTTGAGACAGCTCTTCTTGAGGCTAATCGTTGTCTTCAGTGTAAGAAACCATCGTGTCGTAGTGGTTGTCCTATTAATAATGATATCCCCGGTTTTATAGCGCATCTCCGTGAACATGAGTTTGAAAAGGCATATTGGAAGATTCGGGAGACATCCTCGATGCCGGCTGTCTGCTCGCGGATATGTCCCCATGAAGTCCAGTGTGAAGGTTCCTGTGTTCGCGGGAAAGGGAAGGGCGAAGCAGTGGCCATAGGAATGCTCGAACGATTTATCGTTGATTGGATGGTTGCTCATAAAATGAATATTCAATCGCCTTGCTTGCTGCCACAACCCAAAAAAGTCGCCATTGTAGGGTCAGGCCCTGCTGGAATGTCTGTTGCCTATTACTTATCCCATAAAGGAATTCATTGCACGGTGTTTGAGAGTCTTTCTCAATTTGGCGGGATGTTAACCTTTGGAATTCCTCCCTTCCGTTTACCTCGCAGTATTGTTCAAGCAGAGTTTGATGCCCTTAAAAGTTGTGGTGTCGCTATCTGTGAGGGGGTGACTATAGGTAAAGATAAAACGTTGACTGATTTAAGAGATGAAGGTTTTGATGCTGTTTTTCTCGGAGTTGGGGCGCATGCGAGTCGAAAACTGGGGCTCGAACATGAAGAGAATACAATTGGAGTTATACACGGAGTAGATTATCTGCGACGTGTTAATCAGGCAGAAAAAATCGATCTTGGCAACAAAGTTGTTGTTGTTGGTGGTGGCAACGTGGCTATTGATGTGGCGCGAACTGCCCTTCGTTTAGGTTCAACAGATGTTTTTATCCTGTATCGACGGACGAAGGATGAAATGCCTGCTTCTCGAGCCGAGATTCATCATCTTGAAGAAGAGGGCGTTCATATTGAGACGTTAGCAGCGCCAGTTAGAATTCTTCATGAGAATAATATACTCGTTGGCGTTGAGTGTGTACGCATGGAACTAGGTGAGCCTGATTCTTCTGGAAGAAGGAGACCGGTGGCTCTGGAATCATCCAATTTTGTTATCACCGCTGATTCGGTCATTCCTGCAATCAGTCAGAAGGTGGATCATACTGCTGATCATGGACTTGGATTTACTCTGACTAAACAAGGCACTTATGAAACTGATCCTATGACCTTACAGACTTCGGTTGAATGGATTTTCGCCGGTGGAGATGATGTCTTAGGTCCCCAGACTGCAGCAAAGGCAGTGTATCAAGGAAAGGTCGCTGCGGAATCAATCGAACGTTTTTTAAACGGTCAGGACCTGATGAGTGAGCGTCAGTTTTTGTGTAAGCTACCTGCACAAGCCAAATAAAGCCAATTGAAAGGAATGCCGAGTCGTTCTCTTTGATTCCGCTGTTGTATAAAAAAATGGATAGGCAACCATTTTTAAGCTTCTCGCCTATCTTCTGCCAAATGTAAATTTAAGAAGATGGGGCATTAAGAAGCCTGTTTATGCAATTTTATCTTCAGTGATTTTGATATATTTTTCTGACGGTTTCTGGAATCTTTCCTTTTGGTGTCAGCTGATTTCCCTTACCGATTTCATATATCCCAAACCACTCCTCCGGATCTTCCTGGTCATGCCGGGAAGAATCCGCCATATCTTCCCCGCTTTTCCACCACTCATCATTTAACTCAAAAAAAGCCAACCCACAGATTTTCTCAGTTCCTTTAGCGGTTTTGATATCTTTCCAGATGGCTGCAAAGGCAGTCGGCACATCTTCAACCTTGTGTCCTCCAAAACCAGGAACCCATGACTTCGGTTCATATGGCGAGGTCGAAAGCCCAACCTGGGTGATAAATATCGGCTTGTTGCTAGTGGCCGCCAGTTCCTCAATATAACCCTGATAACTGCTACCGGTAACCGACCCTGGTGGTGAGGTGCGCACTCCCCGGGCGTAGGTATAGACGTTGAGACAGATAAGATCACCAATATCCGGTGTGATAACATTTTCCTTGGGAACCTCAAGATCTGGTCGGTCTGCAAGGGGACCGATATGGGTAAAGCTGGTGTGGCAATACAGATGGCGCTGCCCGTAACGGGTCAGTTCATAGTCCATGGCCATGTCAATAAGGCGGGTAATGGCGATTTCTGAGGGAGTCCGGTTGCTGACGCTCAGGTATTTGCCGTGATAACTGCGAACCTCGGGATGGCGGGTATCAGTACGAATCACCGCAGCGGGTTGCAACTCATCGCCGATGGAAAACAGTACCAGCCGTTCTGGTCGCCCAACCTGATAGACATGATCAATAGCAGCCTTTACCGCCTCCATGGTCTTGACAAGAAAAGGTTCAGCTAGAAAATCCTCTTCGTAGGGACAAACCCAGATATCCTGACCATAGAGAATATCTGTCTTGTCCAGGGCCTCAAAGAATTTAGTCGGCATCTGCATGGGAAAGACGTGCAGATAATTGACATGCATCCCTTTCATCAGCCCGAGATGCTCCTCATAACGTCCATCATTGCCGGGAGGTGCTCCTTGCATGGGAGTCTCGTTGACCAGGTAAGGCGAGTATCCGATTCCCTTAAAAAAAAGGGGTTCACGGCGGACAGTGTCGATAATCTTAGCTCCTTCGACAACATATCTGGATGGCGCCGGGGTGCTCTCCAGGATTCCTGTGGCACGTGTCTGTCGTTCTTTATCAGAGGCCGAAAAAACAAGACCTGGCAGAAGGACCAGCCAGGCCATGATAAGAATAGATGTAAGGGGAATACGCACTCGGGCTCCTTTTATTATTTCATTGCATTGGCAAGGATGGTCATATACGCCTCATCATAGCCTTCTTTTGTAACCTGTGTTTTCGGTGTTTTGAATTTGCAGTCCTGGGTATCGCAATAGCTTCCGTTTGAAAGATAGTTCAGAATGATTTCCGGAATGTCGTAATGGTGGAGAGTGTCATAATGGACAGCCTTGCCGTTTTCGAAGAAAAAGACCCGGTTCATGTGTAAGTGATTTGTGTTGCCTTCGGCATAGTTTAGTTTTTCGTAGGTATTGGGGCCGTAGAGTCCTGGCAGATGATCGCTGATAAGTATGACCAGACTTTCCGGATCGACCTTCTTGATCCCCCGCACAAATTTAGCCAGGGCCTCGGTGCGATAATAATATTGATTGACGCAGTGCTCTAGGAAGCCATCCTTGATAGCACCTTTTACTTTAATAAAAAGCGGACGCTTTTCGGTATTCATCTGGTAGGGATAGTGGCCGTAAATACTCATGATATAATTGAAAATCGGAACCTCCGGATTGTTCTTCTTCCACTCGGTAATGTAATCGAGGTTCTGTTGCAAAAGCTCCCCGTCAAACATATATCGTTCATCAGTGACATCGCCGGTTGAAAGATAGGTCTCACGTCCTTTTGCGTACTCCTTTGGGTAATAGCTGTGTTGGAATCCGGCCCCTTTGTAGGCATTGATGGAGTTAAAAAAATCGGGCTTAAAGGCGTTGCTGGCCATGGTGTTGTAACCGGCTCTGTTCAGAATGGCCGGAAGGCAAAAGGTGCCAGCCCCTGTAAATACATCAAACTCCATCCCGGAGAATTTGCCCAAAGCCGGTACGCCGGCAAGAACTTCGAACTCTGCTTGGGCTGTCCCACCGCCGAAGACCGGGGAAATGGAAATGGAGCCCTTATTTTTGAATATTTTGTCAAAGTCAGGATGGACGGGACTCTTGGAGAAAGAAATTCCAGCAAATAGTGTCGGATCAATAAAGCTTTCCAGAACGACAAGGTGAACATTTCTTTTCTTTTTGAGCGAATCGATCATGGACACTTTGTCGTCCATTTTCTTTAAAAAAGCCGGATCAGTTTTAAAGTCTATCATCTTGAAGGCATTGGATTTTCGCTTTGCCTCACTATACAACATTGTCCAGATCCTTCCATTGTCTTCAGCGCTTTGGATGTCAGACCACATCGTAACCGAACGTTGAATTTTCTCAAAGGCGTACAGAAAAGAATCCGGTTTCAACTCCACTGTCAGAATCAAACCTAGAATCAACACGGCTCCAATAACAGTGGGCCTGTCCATTTTGTATCGCATGGATCTGAGAAAGACAGTGCAAGCACTTCCGGCAAAAATAATGACAGCTACAATGGCCCATACAGGAAGGACTCCCATGAGTTCTGGCAATTCTTTGACTTCTATGACTCTTAGGAGCCTGCCGAACTGTAAAAAAACCATGTCAAAAACCGCATAGACAAGGACAATGGGAATGGCGGTAATCAGAGCCTGCCATTTAGAAGGTCGTGTTAAATGATTTAAATAGTAATAAATACCTAGTAGCAGAGGAATCTCCAAGCGGCAGAAATGTCTGAGCGGAGGCATCCCCCCGACTAAACTCATGATCCATGTGTAGGCGAAAAGAAAAGCGGCCAGCGCAACATACCGGCTCAGCACGACTTTCATTGTCAGGATAACATAGGGTTTGAAGTGAGATAGAAGAGTATTCACAGTTGATGGATTCCCTGGGATTATAAACGAAATGTCGATATCGCTGAAGGTCGCGTCGCAGTCCACGTCATTGTGGGGTAACAGGATGGAGATGGGGCATGACAAGAGCCAATCATAATAAGAGCGACCATGGGCATTTCCATTATAAAATGACAGAACCTAGAGATAGAAGGGATGGCTTACTGGAACTGGCTTAACCGAATAAGCTTTAGGGGAAATATAAGATTGTTCGGATGTTTCAAGCCCTGGGCTTCTTACCAATCGAATCATTCGTTTATACTTTATTAGGATTGAATTAAATTTCTGTCAAGAGATGATTAGGGTGTTTTGTGAAAGATAATCATTGTTGATCTCGGAGTGGTTAAATCAAGTCCGCTTTTTAAGGCCAACCTATAAATGCTAAGAAAAATCTCAATATCTCACAAACGGTGGTCCATACTCTGAGAAAGACCGCCCACTTTGATTGGCCAGATTTTTGAGTTGGTTTGGAGAGTTATCTGGCATCAGGCACGAACGTCCTAAAAAAAAACCGGCATAGAGCCAAATGAAAAAAGCACCTACCGAGAAACTCGATAAGTGCTTGATCTTACTGGTGGGCCGTCCCGGACTCGAACCGGGAACCTGCTGATTAAGAGTCAGATGCTCTACCAATTGAGCTAACGGCCCCCACATCATATGACAGTTAAAAGTGAACACTTTCTATCATAAGGATGAGTTTACGTCAAGACTCAGAACCGCTAAATGAAAAGAATATGTGTCTAAATTAAGTGTTTTAATTTGTTAAAGCTTTGCCAGTCTCTCTCCGCTCATCCACGTGAAGTTTTCACACTCCCGTTTGTTGATAAAGGGACAGGCTTCTTTGGTGAACCATTTCTTTTGAGGGCACCAGTAACGATCTTTGTATGGTTCGTTACAGCCCTCGTGGGTTAACGACTTGCGAGAGCGGGTTCCGTAAGAGACATCCTTGTCGTTTATCATAAATTTCCAGATTGCCATAACGCACCTCCCCAGTCCATTGAGAATAATGCACGTTCCGTTTTTGATACAATCTTTTAGTCCATGATATTTTAATCGGCAGAAATGTTGAAAAGTTAATGGATTAACATCTGTTGTCAAAGAAATATTGTAGCGTCTTCGCGAAGCCGAGAAGTAAATGAAGCAGATCTGCTTATACCAGCAAATGACGGCGAATCAGTGGAATGGCCTCTTACCGATAATAAAGGTGGGGACTGCCCATGGTCTTCAGGGATTTATAGAGATTCCGTCTGAAATCACGTCTATCCCAAATGCCCTGGATATGACCACGTTTGAGTGCATTGCGGGCCGAATGGTAATCAGGAGGGATGTCTATGCCAGTGGTCTCACGGATAACCCTGTGACCGGCAAAGCCGATCCGACTGGAGCGGATGGCAAATTGATAGGGTGAGCAGCCAAGAAAACTGGCAACAGGGCCGGCGTAGGAGTTGTTATCATAGACGACAATATAGAGTCCGCCGGCATCGATATATTCCCGGACAGCCATGGTGCATCTAGGCATCTGGGTGACGCCTAGCGTTCCTTCCTGGATACGGATGCCACCGGTGGTGTGGACATAGGAGATCAACGGACGTTTTTTTCGTTTAGCCACGGCACAGGCTTGAATGAACTTTTCTCCTTCAGCGGCGCCAACCGTGCCATTTCTGAAATCGGAGTAAAGCATACTGACGACTACCCGGATATCCATGATCTGCGCATGGAAGGTTAAGTTGCCGGCATTCCGTCCGGTTTTCTTTTTTGATAATTGCAGGCGCTCATCATATCCTGTGTATCCGAGCGGATTTCCCGCGGTAATATCAGAATTAAAGAGCCGGATGGAATCAGGGTCAAAGATATTTTTCAGGTACCATTTGTATTCCAGGGGGAAATGATGACCGCAGGTCTCACAAACCCCGGCAAATTCTCCAAACAGGTCCGGAACCCAGAGATCTTTGCAGCCGTATTTTTCACTGTTGGGGCAGGTGATTGTCCGATCCACATTGGCTAGCGGGCTGGTATAGGTGTCTGTCAGTTCGAGGGGGTCAGCTATGGTTGAGGAGGAAGCCTGACCCTCAGGGGCGGAAAGCTGGGGACGGATGGATTTCTTTTCTTTTTGCTGGGAAAAGAAATCAAGGGCGGTGGTGATGGGTGAAGTAACACGTTTGAGAATAACAGTTCCTTCACCGGAGACATCCTTGAAGACCTTCTGCACCTGTTTCTGGTGATTTTTCAGGATATCATAACGCATGATATAGTAAAATTTTTCAGCCCTTTCCTGCATTTTTCGGAAGAATTTCTCCGTTGGCGAGGGCTGTCCGGTGAACCCATGCATGGCCATATCGCGATATTTTCTGGAGCGTTGCACGAGCAGGCGTTTGATTTCGTCCGGATTAAGGTCCCAGGAGACATCGACCTGAATTTTTTTGGTCTCGGATTCAGCCTTCTTTCGTTTAATCTCGTAAGAGCGGAAGGCCCGGAAGCTTTTGGTCCCCAGGATAACCTTGTCGGTGGCCTGCATGATCTCGGTGCGAAGCAGGGCGAAAAAGGCAAAATCGTCTCTTCTTGCTCCTAAAGGTGGCTCCTGAATGATATGATCGATGGTTCCCAGTTCGAGATTGTCTTGCGCCGTCAGTTTGAGCCGTTCGGCGCAGACCTCAATGAGTTCTTTGGGAACTTTGCTGCCCTCTCTCACTTTTCCTTCAATGGCTGCCGCTCCTTCCGGGGAGATAACGGAGTAGTAGCCATGGGAACACATCATTCGATAGTCGGAAAGGCCAATGGCCTCGGCGCCACCGGACCCGCCTTCGGAAATCAGAGAGATCATCGGGACGCGCAGCTTTGCCATGGTGTAGATATTGCGGGCAATCTGCTGGGCTGCTCCCGGATATTCTTCCACAGGGAAGGAGCCAGGGGTAAAGACGTAGAAATGAATGGGAATACCTTCGGTCTCTGCAACCTTCATATAACGCAGGGCTTTCTCGTTGCCCTCCGGTCTGCAGGAGCCACCATTCCGGAACTCCTCACCATGCCCTGTTTCCTGACCAATAACCATGACTGAGGCGGTGAAAGGTTTGTCCTTGATACGTCTGACAAGGGTGGCCTTGGCGCAGACCATGGCTGGGTCGATGTTGGCGTCGCCCTCACCGCCCAGTTCAGTATAATCCTCATAGACGTTCTCGAGGATATCCTTGAGGCTGAAGCGTTGAATACTGCGGACAATCCGCACCCGCTCCATGGGGGTGAGCTGTTCTTCCGCCCGCTCTTCGAGGAAACAGATGGATTCATGAAGGGTGTTGATCTCGCTGGCAAAATGTTCTTCAGTGTGATCATAAACCGTTTGCTTCAATTTTTGACAGGTTTCCTTGAAGCCATCGAGGTTTCCCCAGTTGGTGTAATCCTTGAGCTGAATCAGGTAATTGATCCGTTCTTCGATTTTATGCAGCTGTTTAAGTAATACGTTCATAAAGTGGATGCTGTTACAGGTTGCAGGTGATCAATGTGTTAACGTATTCCGGAGGGGATGAGCTTTTATCCAGAAAAAGACACATCGAAAGACTGTTAAAAGGTCAGCAGGCGGTTCAGGTTAAGTTTCAGATAATCGAGGTTGGTGATAATCGGGCGGCCATGCGAATCCTTGCCTTGAATAACAATTTCATCAATAAACTGTTCGGCCCGTTTTTTAGCCTCGTCCATGGACTCTCCCCATACCAGAGCCAAAGCCAGATTGGGGTCATATTCACTAGGGATGCGGTATTCCCGGTCAGAGGGAACGTGCGAATAAACCGTTGACCAGTCATATTGGGGGAAATGAAAGTTGGTGATGGTGCCGATCCATGGCGCAAAACCGCGCCGGGTGTCTTCTGCGACAATGCGCAGTTCGATGGAGGCCCCTTTAAACTCGATGGATTTCTGTTTGTAGCCGATTTTTTCACCGAGGCCCAGACGAATCTGTTCCCGGATCAGATTCGGGTGTTGATTGTCAAGATAGCTGATCCGGGCAGAGACATCATTTTCCACCTGGATTCTGGTGTTGACCTCAAGCAGATAGGGCTGGCCCGATCTGCTAACAATCCATTCCCAGGTGCCGACGTTGTCGTAACGAACATGGGCGGCCAGCTTCAGAGAGTAGTCAACGACCTGGTCCAGGACTTTTTGTTCATCAAAATCGTAGTCGAAGCAGGAACGATGGAACCCAGGCGCTGCCTCCACCCGTTTCTGACGTCCAGTTGACTGGATGGTGCAGTTTCTGGAACCGAAATGAATGCGCTCGCCATGGCGGGAACAGACCAGCTGCACCTCAAGATGGTTATAGTCGCGCAGGCATTGTTCGATGAGTACGCCGCCATCGCCGAACTGACGTTTGGCATAGTTCTGCACCTGCCGGTAGATACGGCGGAACTGTTCGATCTCGGTGACCTCTTCGATGCCCATGCCGCCGCCGCCTGCGGCTGCCTTGACCAGAATGGAAGGGGCCTTGATATCCCTGGCCAGTTGGTCATCCATGAGTCGCTGGGCGATCTCTTCGGCCTCCATCTCGTTATAGATGGGGCTGTCGGTGCCGGGAATGGTGGGGATTTGCAGTTGGTTGGCAACCCGCTTGGTGTTGATTTTGTCGCCAAGGCTCTTGATGACTTCCCAATTCGGCCCGATAAAGGTAAGGGGGCGGTCGCGAAGGGTGGCTCGTCTGGCAAAACGATAGTCTTCCGAGAAAAAACCATACCCGGGATGGATGGCCGTGCAATGGGTATGGTCGGCAACGGCGAAGAGATCATTGGGCTCGCTGTAGCTGGTTATCCGCCAGGCGTTCTGGTCAGTGCCGCTGGTGTGATTCTGGCGGACGTGCTCTGAGTCCTGATCGGCCTCTGTATAGACCACAATGTACTCGAGGCCCAGATCTTTGCAGGCATTCATGATGCGGATCGCGATCTCACCCCGATTGGCGATGAGAACCTTTCCTTGCAAACTGTTACTCATATTATTTTAATGGTGTTATTTGAAAGGCAAATGAATTGATGTTGATGGAGAAATGTCGATAATCCTTGAGCTTTTTATTTTTGCAAAAGAATAAACTCGCATTACTATAGTCATATCATAGCAATTAGAAAAGAAAAAATGTATTCTGTCTTGTCTCCCACTCCTGTTCTCTCTGTCATCTTTGACGACTTTGATGATTTGGCGATAAGAAGGAGGTGCTGGTATAATGCTTTTTCTTCGAAATTTCCATGAAATATTTCGAGGAAGGCTGGATGTTGAGGTTAAAAAGATGAAATGGCAGAAAAAAAATGAGTAAGGATAAACAGTCGGAACAGTCAGAACCTGCCGAACATAGAGGGGTCTTCCAGCGTCTGGCAGCTCTTTTGCCTGGGCGCACTCCTGACACCACCGAGGCCTTGGAGCAGGAAATTCAAGAACTGCTTGAGGAAGGAGAGGAGCAGGGCCTGATCAGCAGCATGGAAGAGAAGATGATCAACTCGATCTTTGATTTCCGGGACACCAGGGTTGGTGAGATTATGACACCGGCGGTGGAGATCGAGGCGGCAGAAGAGAATACCTCGCTTGCTGACCTGGTTGAGCTCTTTATAGAAAAAGAGTTTGCCCGGGTTCCAGTGTACCGGGAGACCCTGGACCATATTGTGGGAATTCTCCATGTCAAGAATCTGTTAAAGATTTTTTCCTCCGCCTCAAAGGATACCCCCCTTTCCGAACTTTTGAATCCGCCCTATTTTATCGATGAAAAAAAACTGATTGTCGATTTGCTGGTGGAGTTTCAAAAGCGGAAAGTGCATATGGCCATGGTAATCGATGAGTTTGGCTCGGTCCGTGGGCTTGTTACCCTTGAGGATGTTCTGGAAGAGATTGTCGGCGAGATTGACGATGAACACGATGTGGACGAGGATGATGAGATTGAGGAGCTTGGCCTGGATGCCATTCTGGTGCACGCCAGGGTGGATATCGAAGAGGTGGAGGAGCGCTTTCAGTTGGAGATGCCGCCGGGGCCTTACGAGTCTGTGGGCGGCCTGGTGGTTCATGCCCTTGGCAGGCTTGCCGTTCCTGGTGATCAGGTGGATGTGGGGGGCTTGCGTTTTCTGGTGCAGACGGCAAGCAGGCGCCATATCAAGATGGTGCGCATTGCCCGGCTGACCGATGATGCTACGTGATTTCAGCAGCACGGCGCGGGCTCCTGAAGCAGGTTTAACCTCGGGCTTGCAACTGTTGGCGGTTCTCACAGCGGCCCTGATGCTGTGGCTGGCCTTTCCCGGTGGCGGTGGATTCTGGCCGCTGTTGTTTGTTGCCCTGGTGCCCTTTTTCGTGGTGGCCATGGGGGCAAAGACAGCGCGACAGGCCGGTCTTCTCGGTATGCTGCTGGGGCTGGTTCATTTTTGCGCACTGCTCTATTGGATTGTCAAAGTCCTTGGACATTACGGGGGGCTGCCGGTGTATCTGGCTGTCTTAGCCCTTCTTCTTCTTGCCTTGTATATGAGTTTGTACCTGGGCGTTTTTGCCATGGTTGCGCGACTTTTTTTTCTCCGGTGTCCAGCCTTGTGTGCCCTCTGGCTGATTCCGGCCGCCTGGGTCGCCCTTGACTGGTGCCGCTCTTTTTTGTTCACCGGTTTTCCGTGGATGGATCCGGGGTATGGTCTGGCCCAGGTTCCCTGGCTGCTTCAATCGGCGGATCTTTGGGGCCATTATGGCCTGAGCTTTGTTCTGGTGTTGCTGAATACCTCGGTTGCCCTGCTGTGCAGTTCAGAAAATCAAAAAAGAGGACAGCTTGGGATATTGCTCCCTGTTTTGCTCCTCTGCAGCGGGGTTGCCCTGTACTCATCCCTGCGCTGGCAGCAGGTCGGCAAACAGATGGAGCAGCAGGTACAGCGGGGCGCCACCATGCGGGTTGGTGTGGTGCAGGGGAATATTGCTCAGGATCAGAAGTGGTCTTCTGGATTGCAGGAGAAGACCCTGGCCAATTATGTCGGCCAAAGTCGTAATCTTGTTGCACGAGATCGGCCTGTCCTGTTGATCTGGCCGGAGACCGCCCTGCCATTTTATCCTTCCGGTCATCCTCTGATGCAAGTGGTGCGTGATTTTGCCCGGCAGGGGAATATCTCCCTGCTCACCGGTGCGCCCTGGGTTGAAACGGGGCCCCAGGACAAAAGACCGGGGGGAGTAGCAATCCAGGAGAAAGGTGACAGCCGGAGATGGACTGGTGCCGCCTCCGGGGTGGATGGCGGAGGCGTAGCAGGGAATGGTGATCACAATAAACCGCACTATTATAACAGTGCGCTTCTGATGGATCCCCATGGCTCCCTCATCGATGGGTATTCAAAAAGTCATCTGGTGCCTTATGGCGAGTATGTTCCTCTGAAAAAAATGATGCCCTTTCTTGCTCCGGTAGTGGAGGCGGCGGGTGATTTTAGCCCCGGTGTGATTTCCCATGCCCTGGGTTGCCAGAATGCCAGGATCGGGGTGTTGATCTGTTTTGAATCCATATTCCCGGAGATTGCCCGTAAATGGGTGGGAGTTAAGGCCAATCTCCTCGTGAATCTGACCAATGATGCCTGGTACGGTCGCTCCAGCGCCCCCCATCACAGCCTGGCAATGACGGTGCTGCGAGCCGTGGAGACCAGGCGCTCTCTGGTCCGGGCAGCCAACACCGGGTTCTCCGGATTCATTGATCCGCTGGGGCGGGTGCAGAGGGTGTCGCCCTTGTTTGAACCCTGGGCCGAGACTGCCGAGCTTGTCCTTATGGAGGAGGAGACCTGGTTTGTGCGCTGGGGCTATCTCTTTTCCCCTATCTGCTTGGTGCTGGTGGTTGTTTTCCTGATCTGGATTGCCCTGCGTAATCCTTGTCCACGGCGTTTTTCCTGAAATCAGAACTTTTTGATTTTTAAATTCATATATTACTTTTATAGGGAGTTTTTCTATGTCAACAGAAACAGGTGCTGCAATATCCAAGCAAAGGCTTCAGGAAATGAAGGTAAGAATGCTTGCCTTGAAGGAGCATCTTTGACCTGGATCACAAAAAAGAAGAACTGGAGCGGCTGGAGCAGCAGACCCTGGCTCCTAATTTCTGGAATGACACCGAAGTGGCCACTAAGGTCCATAAAGAGCATGGACAACTGCAAGAGATAGTCAAGAGCTGGGAGGCCAGGTGGGAAGAGATCCAGGAACTGGAGTTGCTCCTGGATCTGGCCACGGAAGAGAATGATGCCGAGATGGAGCATGAGGTCGCCGGTAGTCTGGACGCCCTCCAGGACAGCATTGCCGTGGCGGAAGTTGAGTGCATGCTCAGTGGCGAACATGATGCCAATAATGCGATCATGGATATCCATGCCGGTGCCGGTGGGACCGAGGCCCAGGACTGGGTAAGCATTCTGATGCGCATGTATCTGCGCTGGGCCGAGCAGAAAGGTTTTAAGTCCGACATCCTCGATTATCAGCCCGGCGATGAGGCTGGCGTCAAGAGCGTGATCCTGATGATTACCGGCCATAACGCCTATGGTTATATGCGTTCGGAGGTGGGGATCCATCGTCTGGTGCGGATATCTCCCTTTGATGCCACCGGCCGTCGTCACACCTCGTTTTCCTCGGTGATGGTCATGCCCGAGCTGGATGATACTATTGAGGTTGATATCATTGATAAAGATCTGCGTATTGACACCTATCGGGCCAGTGGTTCCGGCGGTCAGCACGTCAACAAGACCGATTCCGCCATTCGCATTACCCATCTGCCCAGCGGTATTGTGGTGCAGTGTCAGAATGAACGATCCCAGCATCGCAACAAGGATATGGCCATGAAGATGCTGACCTCCCGTCTCTATGAGCTGGGCCGGGAAAAACAGGCCGAGACCAAAGAGGATCTGCATGGGGATAAAAAGGGGATCTCCTGGGGCAGTCAGATCCGCTCCTATGTCCTGCAGCCCTACCGCCTGATCAAGGATCATCGAACCGATGTGGAGGTGGGTAATGTGGATGCGGTGCTCGATGGGAACCTCGATCCTTTTATCAAGGCCTATCTGTTATGGGAAAAGTAAGGGGTGGAGTTCTAACCCCGACGAATGGGATAATCTTTAAGTCACTCATTGAGCACATCCGTTGCGGGTGCAGAGTGTGAGGACGCATTGAATCCCGCTATTGCTTTGATGAATTCCTGCGCGAAGTGCGGGGCCTGTACTGTTGTTTGTCCTGTCCATCGGGTGACCGGGCAGGAGGCGCATTCGGCCCGGGGAAAACTCCATCTGGCCTTGCTTTCTGATCTGCCCGGCAAGGGGGCGGTCTTTGAGGATATCTTCTCCAAGTGCCTGCTTTGCGGAGCCTGTGCGTCTGTCTGTCCACGGGACATAGATGTGTGTAGGCAGGTGGTGCAGTCTCGGGCCGCCTTTCCGGCTGTTACCGGTGCCCATGGCTATGAAAAGTATCTGGCCCGCAAGGTGCTCGGCCACCCTGAGATCCTTGCTCCCCTGCGGGTGCTGGGCCGGGCCGGGGCTCGGCTGCTCCTGAAATATCTGCCTGAAGACAGTGGGCTGCGTTTACGGCTGGCCCTGTTTCATCAGGACGCTGGAGCGGTGCCGGCGGTGGAGAATGTCCCTGCTGCTGCGTCCGGCTTGGGTTTAAAAGAAGGGCTGGCCTGTTTCCCCGGTTGTTCTGCCCGCTATCTTTATCCAGAAATTATTTCATCCTGTGATGCCCTGGTGGCTGGTCTCGGTCAGGCCCTGTCCGTTCCCGAGGGCTTGTCCTGTTGTGGCCTGGCCGCCTTTGCTGCGGGAGACCGGCGGGAGGCGGAAAGGTGTGCCCGTAACAATATTGCCATCCTTGAGCAGAGCGGCGGGCCAATTCTGGTCACCTGTGCCTCCTGTTACGCCCATCTGTGCCGGTATGGGGAACTGTTTGTCGATGCTCCGGTGTGGCGCGAGCGGGCTGAAGGGATCAAGGCGCGCCTGGTGGAAATCAGTTGTTTGCTCGATCGTCAGTCGGCAACCGAAGCGATCCCGACTGGCGCTGCCTCCTTGGGTACGGGTGGGAAAAAGGTGCGGGTTTTCTACCATGATCCCTGCCATTTACGCCACGGCCTCGAGGGGACCAAGATTACCGCAGAACCACGCCGGGTCCTTGCCCGCCATCGGCAACTGGAGCTGCTTGAACTTCCCGGTGGCCCTCAGTGCTGTGGCCAGGGCGGCCTTTTTCATATCAGCGCCCCCGAGATCTCGGCGGTGATTCGTGATACCCTGGCAGCCAAAGTGCTGGCCCTGAACCCGGAGGTGATTACCAGCACCTGCTCCGGCTGTCTTATGCAGTGGCGTGTTGCGGTGGAGGTGGCGGGCGCGGCAAGCCGGGTGCGGGTACTGCATTTGGTGGAACTGCTGGCGGAGTTGGCGGTGGAGAAAGTAAATAGAATAGAGCTTTGATTCCACCTGCAACGGATAGCCGGACTGACGTGCCTTGTGCTCGGCCATCGGCTTGCCGAGTGCTGTCTGGAGGATTGGAGAATCCTTGAAAAGATTGAGTTTTCAAGAATGCCTCCTTTGTTGTAAATGGATTGATCGGCAGGGAAAGGGCTTGGCTTTCGATCTCTTCTTGCATGAACAGGGTGGGATGTGTAAAAAGAAGTCTTAAAAAAAATGCTCTTAAGCCATCCTTGGAGGGAGTAAAATTCGGGGCGTTCATGCCCTGCGTTGGTGTTTCCATTTTGACAGACCCTTGATTGAGAAATGGACGCAGTTGTTTTTTGTTTACAGAGATACGTCATGGCATATACACCCGTTGTAGGAACCTCGATTCGCCGTCAACTGGAGGAGAGGGAGGTGGAGATTTTATCTCCCTACGCTGCGCTCAATAAAAACTCGCTGGGGCGCAGGATCGTGGAAGAAGATGAAGGCCGCGATATCCGGATGCCCTTTCAGCGGGATCGGGACCGGATTATTCATACCAAGACCTTTCGCCGTTTGAAGCACAAGACACAGGTGTTTCTCGCGCCCACCGGTGATCATTACCGGACTCGCTTGACCCATGTCCTCGAGGTGTCGCAGATCGCACGATCCATTGCGGCTGCCCTTTGCCTGAATGAGGCCTTGACTGAGGCCATCGCCCTTGGCCATGATCTCGGTCATACCCCCTTTGGCCATGCCGGCGAGGCAACCTTGAATGAATTGCATCCCAGTGGATTTCGGCACTATGTTCATAGCCTGCGAGTGGTTGATTTCCTCGAAAACCGGGGCAAGGGGTTGAATCTGACCTTTGAGGTGAGAAACGGGATTATCAAGCATTCCAAGGGCCGCAATGAGATCCTCCCGGATGACAGCGGGGAACTTCCGGCAACGCTGGAAGGGCAGGTGGTGCGGGTGGCTGATATCATTGCCTATGTCAACCATGATATGGATGATGCCCTGCGCGCTGGAATCCTCCATGAAGACGATCTGCCCCTGGACATTACCGCGGTGGTGGGAGACAGACATTCGAAGCGAACCGGGGCCATGGTTCGCGATTTGATTGTCGAGACCCTCACTGCCGGCGATGGCCGTCTTCATTTCAGTCCCAAAATGCTCAAGGCCATCATTGATCTACGGAGTTTTCTCTATGAGAATGTGTATCGATTTTATAAGGTGCATAATGAATTTGAGAAGGCTCAGCGGGTTATCCGCGATCTGTACAGCTATTTTCTTGAAAACGGCTTGGCCGAGCAGATCGACAATGGATGGGAGCTGAAGCGCCAAAAGTATGTCTGGGCCAGCGAAAAGATTGCCCATCGAAAGGTCTGTGATTTTATTGCCGGGATGACCGATCGCTATGCCCTGAATCTCTATGAACATATTTTCTTACCCAAACCCTGGAATGTCTGATCCTGGCCAGGGTTTTTAATCTTACCCCTTTTATAAATCCATAGTGCTCAAAGATATCGAATGAAGGACTTATTAAGTAAAGGCTACGAATTTGCCGGCATCGAGGAAAAATGGCTGAAACGGTGGAATGATGCCAAATGCTTTCAGGCCACAATGGAAGAGGGGCGGCCCTCCTTTTCCATTGTGATCCCGCCGCCCAATGTGACCGGCGTCCTCCATGTGGGGCACGCTCTGAATAATACTATGCAGGATGTGCTGATTCGCTATCACCGAATGTGCGGGGATAATACGGTGTGGGTGCCGGGCACCGATCATGCCGGGATTGCCACCCAGAATGTGGTGGAGCGACAGTTGGCGGCCGAGGGCAAGAGTCGGCATGATCTGGGCCGTGACGAGTTTATCCGTAAGGTTTGGGAATGGCGGGCGGAGAAAGGGGGGACGATTATCCGTCAGCTCAAGCGGCTGGGCGCCTCCTGCGACTGGGACCGGGAACGCTTCACCATGGATGAGGGTTTGTCTTCGGCGGTGCGCGAGGTCTTTGTCCGGTTGTACCACGAGGGGTTGATCTACAAGGGCGACTATATCGTCAACTGGTGTCCCCGCTGTCATACGGCCCTGGCCGATGATGAGGTGGAGCATGAAGAGAAGAACGGCAAGCTCTATCATATCCGTTATCCCTTTGCCGACGGAAGTGGCTCGGTGGTGGTGGCCACCACCCGTCCCGAGACCATGCTTGGCGATACGGCGGTGGCGGTGCATCCCGAGGATGAACGCTATGCCCATCTGGCCGGCGTTGGGATCAAGCTCCCCTTGACGGAGCGAATCATCCCCATCGTCTTTGATCATCATGTGCAGAAGGACTTCGGCACAGGCGCCCTCAAGGTGACGCCGGCCCATGACCGGGACGACTATGAGATCGGCAGGCGGCATAACCTTGAGATTTTGAAGGTCATGGACAGCACCGGCCATATGAATGAACAGGCCGGGGTTTATGCCGGGCTGGATCGTTTTGCCTGTCGGAAAAAGATTGTCGAGGATCTGCAGGCCCAGGGATTTTTGGACCGTATTGAGGACTATGAGCACGCGGTGGGTCAGTGTTATCGCTGCAAGACCGTGGTTGAGGCCACCACCTCCCTGCAATGGTTTGTCTCGGTCAAGCCACTGGCAGCCAAGGCCGTGGAGGCGGTGCGGGACGGGCGTATCAATATCTATCCCAAGACCTGGTATAACACCTTTTACAACTGGATGGACAATATCCGTGACTGGTGTATCTCGCGCCAGATCTGGTGGGGACACCGGGTACCGGCCTGGAACTGTCCGGCCTGTGGCGAGATGATCGTGGCCACGGTGGATCCGACCCATTGCCCGAAATGCGGCTCCGCAGAGCTCATCCAGGAGACGGACGTGCTCGACACCTGGTTTTCCTCGGCGTTGTGGCCTTTCTCCACCCTGGGATGGCCGGAGCAGACCCGTGAGCTTGCCATGTTTTATCCCACCTCGGTGTTGATCACCAGTTTTGATATCCTGTTTTTCTGGGTGGCGCGGATGATGATGATGGGGCTGCACTTCATGGACGAGGTGCCGTTTCGCGATGTCTATCTCCATGCCCTGGTGCGGGACAAGCATGGCAAGAAGATGTCCAAGTCCACCGGCAATGTCATTGATCCCCTCGAGGTAATCGACAAATATGGTACCGACGCCCTCCGTTTCACCCTGATCGCCTTTGCCGCCCAGGGCCGGGAGATCAAGCTCGATGAGGAACGCATTGACGGCTACCGTTTTTTTATTAACAAGATCTGGAATGCGGCCCGTTTTGTCCTGATGCATGTGGAGGACATGGAGCATCCCGATAACAAGGAGTTCGGCAGTCTTCAAGACCTTCCCCTGATCCACCAGTGGATCCTCAGCCGCCTGGCCGCAACTACTGCGGAAGTCCGAGCCGCTCTTGACGGCTATCGCTTCAATGACGCGGCGCAGGTGCTCTATCAGTTTATCTGGTATGAATTCTGTGACTGGTATGTGGAGTGGATTAAGCCGGATCTGTTCAGCAAGGATCTGGCCATCCGTGATCAGGCCCGGACGGTGCTCTTGCAGGTTCTGGAAACCATCCTGAAGCTGATCCACCCCATCATCCCCTTTGTCACCGAGGAGATCTGGAGTGTGTTGCCGGGGAAACGCGACCTACTGATGACCAGTGCCTACCCTGAGGTTGACGAGAGCCGCCAAAACACTGTGGTCGAAGGGCAGGTGGAGATGCTGATGGGGGTGATCACCGGTATCCGTAATATCCGGGCGGAGGCCGATGTCCATCCTTCCACACCCATCGAGGCCTTTATCCTCTGTCCGGTTCCGGAACGGATTGTCTTCCTTGAGTCCTTTGCCGCCACCATTGCCGACATGACCCGGCTCAGCTCCCTGGTGGTGACCGGTCAAGGAGAAAAACCAACGGATGCCGCCACCTATCTGTACAAGGATATGGAGATCTATGTTCCCCTGAAGGGCTTGGTGGATGTGGAGAAAGAGTTGGCCAAGATTACAAAGGAGCGGCAGAAGGTGGAGGGCAAACTGGCCCAGGTGAGTGCGAAGCTTGCCAGCGAAAAATTCCTGAGCAATGCCCCGGCCGAGGTGGTGATCAAGGAGCAGGAGAAAAAGGCCGAGATGGAGGCGACCATGGCCAAGCTTGCAGAAGCTGAGCAGCGGTTGCATGATCTTGGATAGGGCGGCACTGCATACCCTGATCCGGGGCTTTCTGGCCGAGGATATTGGACGTGGCGATCTGACCAGCGAGTCGATTTTTGAGAAGGATCAAACGGGCCGTGCCCGTCTGGTGGCCCGGGAGCCCTTTGTGGCGGCTGGTTGCGAAGCGGTGGCCGCCGAGGTCTTCCTGGTGCAGAATCCGATGATTGTCCTTGAGGGGCTGGTTGCAGATGGCGACCGGGTACAGGCGGGAGATATCCTCTGTACCATCTCCGGGCCGGTCATTGACTTGTTGAAAGCGGAGCGGGTCGCTTTGAACCTGCTGCAGCGCCTCTGCGGAATTGCCACATTTACGGCCCGCTTTGTCGAGCAGGTGCGCCCTTGCCCGGTTCGGATCACCGATACCCGCAAGACCACGCCGGGGTTGCGGATGCTGGAAAAATACGCAGTGCAGGTGGGCGGCGGCTATAACCACCGCTTTAATCTGGCTGACGGGATTCTGGTCAAGGATAATCATATTGCCGCCTGCGGCTCCATTGCCCAGGCCGTGGCCCTGCTGCGCCGGAAAATTCCCCATACCCTGCGCATTGAGGTGGAAACCGATACCCTGGAGCAGGTGCGCGAGTGTGTGGCCTGCGGGGTGGATATTATTCTGCTCGACAACATGGCTCCTGCCATGTTGGAGGAGGCGGTGCGGATCATTGATCACCGGGCCCTGGCTGAGGCCTCCGGCGGAATTACCCTTGACTCGGTACTGGAAGCGGCCCGCAGCGGGGTGGATATTATCTCCATTGGTGCTCTGACCCATTCTGCTCCTGCGTGTGATATCGGTATGGACTGGATTACGTAAATAATTGCTTGATTCCAGCCCTGCTAATGTGTGATACTTAGCGGCTGTTAGGGAATCGGCTCTCCCGTTGTGTTGTTCAGGTCTTTCGGAGGGCTGTCGGTTATTTTTGTAGCGTCTTTAGAAGAGTGGCTGGTTCAGTAAACGAGTGGTCTGAGTCGGCCTGTTGTCGTTGTCTCTTGCAAAAGGAAAAAACATTATGCGTTGTGCTAAATGCGGATATATCTCGTTTGATCACCTCGATAGTTGTCCGAAGTGTCATAAGACAATGGATCACGGCCAGTTCAAAGGGACGACTTATCCCGTCGCCCCTCCGCTTTTTTTTCAACCTGCGCAAAAAGATGAGGTGGGCGTTGTTGAAGATGAGATCGTGGATATTCTAGATCCTGATCTTGATCTATTTGCCGACGATGGCAGCGAAGTGTTTGATTTTGAAGATAATCCGGCAGAAGAGCAGGGTGCGATGAAGGCTGATATGCAGGCAGCCGGCGATGAGATATCTCCCGGGCTTGATTTTGAAAAAGCCTTTGCTGCTGAAACCTACAAAGCTGATTTAGAGCCGGATGAAAAAGAGCTTACGATAGATACCAGTGGTTTTGAGGAAGAGCCGCTCTCTGTTCCACCGGCACAGGGGCTTCGCGAGGGGTCTCTTGAAATCCCGGAAGAACTGGCTGATATCTCTGACCTCGCCCCACCGGCGGCCGCTGTTGTGAACCTGGATTTTGGGGCAGCGACCACGGATGGTGTTGATGGTTCCATTGACGATGCACTGAATCTGGATGATCTGAACCTTGACGATCTGGAGTTAGATGAGTTGAAGCTGTCTTTTGAGGACAAAAAGGATGAGCCTTTCTCCTCTCCTGGAAAACCGGAAGAGAAAGATATCCTCTCCCTCGACGACATAGATCTTTCTGGTATTCTTGAGGCGGCTTCGCCGCAAAAGCAAGATCGCTCCAGGCAGAACGATGATTTGGAGTTCGATTTTGATCTGGGCGGGATAGGGGAGACAAAAGGAAAAGGTGAAGAGCGGAAAAAGGCATCGGACGACTTTCCGGATTTCAACCTTTCGCTCGATTAGGGGCTTTTCAGAAGACAATGGCGCTGTTCATCGGGAGAGCGTTGGCAGGCCTGAAAAAAATATAACATGAAAAAGTAATTGACAAAAAAAATGATGTTGTGTATTTAGACTTTCTTTCAATGATGTGCCGGGATAGCTCAGTCGGTAGAGCAACGGACTG
Organism: Desulfobulbaceae bacterium; assembly: GCA_009773475.1. Lineage (GTDB taxonomy): Bacteria > Desulfobacterota > Desulfobulbia > Desulfobulbales > Desulfocapsaceae > UBA2270. Next base: position 42,030 of record WSXV01000003.1, read on the forward strand.
AAAATCCGTGTGTCCCTGGTTCGATTCCTGGTCCCGGCACCAGTAAATTTAAGGGGTTAAGCAAGTAATTGCTTAACCCCTTTTTTGTTTTCTGCCTCTTATCAGGCGTTTGGCCAAGAGGTCAAACTTCCTGGAGTGTCTATTGAAGCAAGGTTGTCGGGTGGAGATTACTGTTCATATCCGAAAATAAATATGGTATGCATTTTAATGGGTGTTGTATGCTGCCCATGGGCTCAGTATCGTTGATATTGCAGGGATAATACGCGAAACAAGAGATTGTTTCCGGTGCCGCTTGAGAAGACAATCTGAAGGTGCAATGGAATATAGTATTTTATGATAAAGCGTTTGTGTCTTGTGATTGTCTCTTGTGCCGTCTTTTTTTCTTTTTCATGGTCACCTGCCCATGCCACTGGAGGAGATGCCTTTACCAGCCTGTTTGGGTATCAGGCTATGGAGCAAAACGGGTTGACCCATCTGCCCCAGTGGTTAAGTGTCCTTGAGCGGCATGTCCTTGAGGATCTGCCGGAGGGGGACTGCTCCGAGGGATTTCTGACAAAGTGCCATCTGCAAAAATGGTTTGCGTTTCTTGAGTCCATCCGGGGGCTGCCGCGTGAGGAGCAGATCTTTCAGGTAAATCGCTACGTCAACAAAAAAGAATATGTCATAGACCTAAATAATTACGGAAAAGAGGATTATTGGGCCATTGCCAAAGAGTTCCTCTATAATGGAGGAGATTGCGAGGATTACGCCATCACCAAGTTCTTTTCCCTGAAATGGCTGGGCTATCCACCGGAAGAACTCCGGATCGTGATCCTGCAGGACACCAATCTGCGCACTCCCCATGCCGTGCTTGCGGTTGCCACCAGCCGCGATACCCTTATCCTTGACAATCAGAGCGGGGAGACCCTTCCTCACAGGAGGATCGTCCATTATATTCCTCTTTTTTCCCTCAATGAAACGGCTTGGTGGCTGCATCTTCCACCGGGAATGTCGTTGCGTAACGGAGGTAAAACCTTATGAAAAGTTCCCTTGAGCCAAAGCGTCTCTCCGGCGTTGTTTTTGTCGGCGTTTTCTTATTCCTGCTGGTTGCTGCCATTTTTGGAACGCAACGATTCCTAGACTACGAGGAGCGACGCGATCTTATGAATTGGCAGATAACCCTCGGAGTCATGGCGGATCAGGCTTCGAACAGGGTGGATTCATGGATTCGCGAACAATTCTCTTCCCTTGGGGATCTGGCGGAAAACGGGTCGCTGCAGCTCTATACCGCGAACGTTCAGCAGCGCGAACACCCTGCTGACGCCTCGGTCGAGCCTGCGGAATTGTCGTATCTGAGAAATCTTCTCCGGGTTTCGGCTGACCGCTCTGGATTTGTGGGCCGCGAGGGCGCCGGGTCCCAAATCCCTGCCAATGTTGCCTTTGTCGCCGAAAATTCCCTAGCCGTGCTCGGGGTAAAGCGTGAAATCATCACTGGAACTCCAGGGATCTCAGTGCCTGACGAAGAGATGCGGTCCGTCATGGCCCAGGTTCTTGAAAACGGGAGCGCGGCCCTGGTTGATATTCGTCTTAATCAGAACAGAAAGCCGGTGATCGGGTTTGTGGTTCCTGTTTCTTCCTTGCAGTTGGGGGGCGATACCGCTAAACCTGTGGGACTTCTCCTTGGCATAAAGGATGCGGCCACCCATCTCTACCCGCTGATTGCTCCCTCCCCTGGTGCGCTGAAGACGGCAAAGGCCTTTCTTGTGCGGCGCGAGGGGGGGTATGTTGTGAATCTCTCGCCATTGCCGGACGGCACCTTGCCGTTTGATCGGAGGATGGGCCTAGACACCCACGGAACGGCTGCGGTGGCGGCTGCAAAGGCGCCGGGTACCTTTGGCAAGGCCCATGACGAGACCGGGCAAGAGTGTCTTTTTACGAGCCGGGAGATCGCCGGGACCTCGTGGATTCTGGTTCAGACGGTGCTGGTCGATGAGGCTCTCTCCGAATCCCGGCTTCATAAGCGGAGTCTTCAGACGGGGCTGACCCTGCTTTGTCTGCTTGGCCTGGTGGTTCTCGCGGCCTCCTGGTTTTATGGGAGTTCGCTCAGGGCCCGGGCGCTTTCCCGGGAGCTTCTGGTTAAAAACCGCGAGATCGGTACCCAGGCTGAACTTCTTGGTGCCATTACCGGCCATGTGACGGATCTTCTTCTTTTGCTTGACTCCGATTTTCGCTGCGTCCTTGCCAATCACTCAGCAGGGCAGCTCCTTGGCCTTCCGCCCGAGGATATGGAGGGCAAGGGGTTACCGGGGCTCTTTGGTCCGGCGAATGCGAAATCACTCCTCGATCTCAGTCGGGAGGGGCTGACAAGCGGTGTTTCCCTTGAGCGGGAGCTCTTGTTGACCTTCGAAGAACGGGAAAGAAGATTCCATGCCACTATCGTTCCCTTTGCCTTCGGTGACTCTGGTCGTGGAAGTGTGCTTTTGGGGCTTCATGATCTCACTGAACTTATTGATGCGCATCTCGCCCGGGAGCGGCTCCGGCGGCAGATTGTCACCGCCCTTATGCGGGCCATCGATCTGCATGATCCCCATTCGGCCAATCACTCCGCTAATACCGCAGTCATTGCCATGGCCGTGGGCAGGGCCATGGGGCTTGACGACAAGACCCTTGCCACCATTGAGACCGCATCCAATCTCTGCAATCTTGGAAAGCTGTCCATCCCCCGTGAGATCCTGATGAAGACTGAGCTGCTTTCCGAAGCGGAAAGGGAGATTATCCACCAGGAAGTTCGCTATGCCGAAGAGATTCTTGCGGGGATTGAGTTTGACGGGCCGGTGATTGAAACCATCCTCGGTAAGTATGAGGCCTTGGATGAAAGCGGCCCGCGCGGTCTCAAGGCCGATGCCATTATTCTCACCGCCAGGGTTCTTGCGGCTGCCAATGCCTTCGTGGCTATGGTGAGTCCTCGGGCCTATCGGAACAGCCTTGACCCCGAGACGGCGGCCCGTGAGCTGGTGAACCGGGCTGACGTGGTGTATGACCGCCATGTCGTGGCCGCGCTCTTTCATGTGGTGGAAAATGATATCGAATGGGAGGCCTGGCGCACAGGCGGGAAGCTTGTTTCCAGAACAGGCCGGGCCTAGCTCTGCTGTGTTGTCGGCCAACGGGTATGGGGTGACTCATACTTTAGGATGACTGAAAGGATGAATAGCTCCACGAAAAATCATCCTTTTGCTGTATTGTTTGGAAGGCTAAGGTGTTGTACTTTGCTCATTAATCGATGACTTTTTTTGTAGCATTACTTGCGAAGGAAGTCATTATGTGAGATCATTCTCTATAAGGAATGGCAAAGTTTGCTACTGAGCTTAAAAATTTACTCACATAATCGAGAGAGGAAATGAAGATGATGATAAAAAAGACCCTGAAATTAGCAATGATTGCATCCGCCATGGGATGCCTTTTTGGTCCCGGAATCCCCGGAGCTATGGGTGAGGCCTGGGGAGAGGCAATCTACAAGGGCGTGGCCTTTGATCCGGCCATTGAGGAGAAGTTCCTGGAAGCCATGAAGTACCGGGAGTCAGGGGATATGGCCGCTTCCATTGAGATCCTGCAGACGGTTCTTGCCAACCAGCCCATGATCCATCGGGCCCGACTTGAGCTGGCGGTGGCCTATTACCAGTCCATGCAGTATGAGCAGGCCGTTGCCAATGCCGAGAAGGTGCTTGAAGATCCTGAGACGCCCCCGAATGTCCGGGCCACCATCCTTGCCTTTCTGGCCCAGGTGAAACAGGAACAGGCCACACCCGTTTCCCGTCATCATTGGAAATTCCCGGTGGAAGTCGGCTATGTTTATGATACCAATGTGAATGTGGGCCCTAACAGCTCCATTATTGATGGTTTTATCTTTAACCCCAACGACGTGGCCCAGTCCGACTCAGGTATTGTGCTGCAGGCTGGAGTGGAGCATACCTATCAGACCACCAAGCAGTACCAGATTGGCAAGACGCCGGCCCAACTCCTCTGGCAGAGTGGTTTTAACGCCTATCGCCGGTCCTATTTCAGTGAGACCGACAGCACCTTTGATGTGCTGACGGTCCGCACCGGCCCCACCTTGGTAGCCCAGGGAAAATGGAGTGCGAATCTGTCCCTGCAGGATGATTATATTCGTTACGGAGATGAGGAGTTGGCGAATTATCTCTATCTGCTGCCCACCTTCACCTATCATGTCACCGACTCCCTGGAGGTGACCACCGATGCGATTGTGTGCAACCGGGACTTCACCAATTCGCTCTATGATGGTCGGGACAGCATCTATCTTATGGGGCGAGTGGCAGTCGGGTACACCATGCTTGAAGGGGCGGTCAGTGTTCAGGGTGGGGTTGATATTTTTGATGAGAATGCCGACGAGAATCAGTGGAGTAATACCGGTACCGACCTTTTCCTGGGCGGGATCTGGAAAGTGCTTGAAAATGACCACGTTTTTGCTCAGATCAACTGGATGAATGCCGACTATGATGAGCCTCCCACCGGTTTTACCAGCAGTCGTGATGAGGATCAATGGCGCTATACCATCGGCGTCAACCATAAGTTTGAAGGCGGTCCGGAATGGATCAAGGACTGGAAGGCAGAGCTCAAGTTTGTCTATACCGAAAGCGATGCCAATCTTGACCCCTTTGATTATGACCGCGCCGAGACCTATATGACCATGTCCAAGACCTTTTAAATGAAAGAACGGAACACCGTAATAAAAGTATTCACTTATATAAACAGGAGGGAAAATGATGAAAATGAAATGGATTCTACGCAGTACCCTGGCAGGACTCATGCTGATGACGGCGGGATCTTTGGCTTTAGCAGAGGAGAAGGATGAGAAGGATCTTTCTGCGTATCAGTGGGGATACTGGGATAAGATGGTATCGCCCGCCGCCGGCCCGGTAGCACCGGCGGGGGTAACGGTTTCCACACCGCCGGTGTCGCCGCCACAGCCGACACCGACTCCTCCGGAGCCAGTGCCTCCGCCAGCAGTGACGCCACTGCCGCCAATCCCGGCAATGCCCGGTATGCCGGTCATGCCTGGGCCTGCCATGCCTGGGCCTGCCATGCCTAGCATGCCCGCGCCCGCAATGCCTGTGCCTTCTGTCTAGGATGCCCCTAGAACTTTTTTTCTGGAGAATTATATTATGAAAAACAAAATATTAGCACTTTCTTTCTCTCTTCTGGCATTTTCTTCATCGGAAGCCCTGGCTGTTGAGTATGCTCAAGATGGTCTTGTTGATGCCTATGCAGATCTTGCCTGGGACGAGTTGGCTGTGACCGGGGTTTCTGCATATACCTGGTCTCATAGTCAGTCCATGGCAAGGACAGCCGATTATTGGGATATCACTACGCAGACAACCTGGGTGCAGCAAACTATATTCAATGCTGCCGTGTCTATAGCGGAAAGTAGTGTCTCTGTTGGCGACTATGACGCGGCAAAAGCTACTGGAGAGACTCAGGCAGCATTCATCTCTTCCCAGAGCACAGCCCAGCTCCTGTCCGGTTCCTATGGGGCATATTCTGCAGAGGCCCGAGCCATGCATGGACAGACCTATTCCGTGGCTTCAGCAGGAACGGTTACCTTTAGTATTCCTTATTTTCTTGACGTGGATGTTGAAGATAGCAATGGGGATAACGCTGAATACGCTTATACTCGGGCCTGGAGCTGGCTCAGGTTGTATAACTCGACGACGACCCAATGGGATCAGGTTGCCGGCACTTATACTGAAGTAACATCAGGTAGCGGGTCTTTGAATATCAGCTACACTGCTGCAGCTGGTTCGTATCTTCTGTTTGAGGCAGGCGCTGATACGCGTGCAGCGATCTTAAACCCCGTCCCCGTTCCGCCTTCCGTCCTTATGCTGCTCACCGGCTGCACCAGTCTCTTCTTCTTAAAGCGCCGCAAGAGCTAAAAACTGACCTGTTCCGGTTGTCCGCGGGCACCCCTTTTCTACGAAGGGGTGCCCGTTTTTTTTAGCATTGACTGATGCCGGGCAGGCAACAGGTGATATCTGCAAAAAATGCGGAAAAATACTGTACAAAGCAAGAGTTGTTGGGTAATATCTACTGTTTTCTTTTGGACGGGATTCTCTTTGAAGGGGAAGAATCTGAGAAAGATCCCCTGATACAGGGCTGTCATTCTCTTTGAGATTGGAAGTGTGTTGTTGTGGCAGTTTGTTGATGTAAGTTCATTGAATGAGGAGTCGCAAGGGTTTGCGGGGCCTTATTTTTATTTTATCTGAGGTTGGTTAAGGCCGCCGAAAAGATTCAGGTGTAGAGGAAAGCAACCATGAGTGTAGATTTAAGTAATGTGCGGAATATCGGGATCAGTGCCCATATCGATTCAGGAAAAACGACACTGACCGAGCGCATCCTGTTTTATACGGACCGGATTCATGCCATCCATGATGTGCGTGGCAAGGATGGCGTCGGCGCCAAGATGGATTCCATGGAACTGGAAAGGGAGCGTGGTATCACCATTCAGTCGGCCGCCACCTACTGTAACTGGAAAGGGAAGGACATCAATATCATTGACACCCCCGGCCATGTGGATTTTACCATTGAGGTTGAGCGGGCCCTGCGCGTGCTCGACGGCGCAGTCCTGGTCCTTTGCTCGGTGGGCGGCGTACAGTCGCAGTCCATCACCGTTAATCGGCAGATGACCCGCTACAAGGTTCCCCGCATTGCCTTTATCAATAAGTGTGACCGCACCGGCGCCAATCCCGAGCGAGTGACTGCTCAGCTGCAGGAGAAGTTGGGCTTGAATGCCCATATGGTGCAAATTCCCATCGGGCTCGAAAATGATCTGGTGGGGGTCATTGATTTAGTGGCCATGAAGGCCCTCTACTTTGATGGTGACAATGGCGAGGTCGTGCGTGAGGATGTGATCCCTGCTGAGTTGCAGGATCAGGCTCAGACCAAGCGAGAGGCGTTGCTGGAAGCGGTGTCGATGTTCTCCGATGAGTTGATGGAAGTGATGCTGGAAGAAGGTGACATTCATCCCGACCTGATCAAGGATGCAATCCGCAAAGGCACCCTGGCACTGGAGTTTACCCCTGTCTTTGTCGGCTCCGCCTACAAGAACAAGGCCGTCCAGCCCATGCTTGACGGGGTGGATGCCTATCTGCCCTGCCCCACGGATGTTGTTAATATGGCCCTTGATCTCAATAATGAGGAAAAGGAGTTTCCTGTTTCCAATGACCCCGCTGACCCTTTGGTCATGCTCGCCTTCAAGCTCGAGGATGGCCGTTACGGCCAGTTGACCTACGTGCGAACCTATCAGGGCAAGGTCACCAAGGGCGATACGGTTTTTAACAGCCGCACCGGCAAGAAGGTTAAGATCGGTCGTCTCTGCCGGATGCACTCGGACGAGATGGAGGATATTGAATTCTGCGGATCCGGCGATATTGTTGCCCTCTTCGGCGTCGACTGCGCCTCCGGTGATACCTTCACCTCCGGGGAAATCTCCTGCTCCATGAGCTCGATGCACATCCCTGAGCCGGTTATCTCCCTGGCAATCATTCCGGTGGATAACAAGGCTCAGATCAACATGTCCAAGGCCCTGAATCGTTTTACCAAGGAAGATCCTACCTTCAAGACCTTTGTTGATCATGAGACCAGCGAGACCATTATTTCCGGTATGGGTGAGCTGCATCTGGAGGTGTATGTGGAGCGGATGAAGCGTGAATATAACGCCGAGGTGACCGTGGGTGCGCCCCAGGTTGCCTACCGCGAGACCATTACCGCCCGGGCCGAGTTTAATTATACCCACAAGAAACAGACTGGTGGTTCCGGTCAGTTCGGCCGTGTCGCCGGCTACATGGAGCCCCTGGAAGAGGGCGAGTATGAGTTTGTTGATTCCATCGTGGGCGGGGTTATCCCGCGCGAGTTTATTTCATCCTGTGACAAAGGCTTTCAAAAGAGTCTGGTCAAGGGTGCGCTCTGCGGCTCTGTGGTCACCGGTGTTCGCTGCGTGATCAACGATGGCGCCTACCACAATGTGGATTCCTCGGATGTGGCCTTCCAGTTGGCCGCCATTGGAGCCTTCAAGGATGGCTACATGAAGGCCAAACCGGTGATCATGGAGCCGATTATGAAGGTATCGGTGGAAGGTCCCACCGAATTTCAGGGATCAATCATGGGCAGCATCAACCAGCGTCGCGGCATGATTATCGGCACCATGGAAGAGGGCCAATATACCGTAGTTGAAGCCGATGTGCCGCTTTCTGAGATGTTTGGATATTCCACCATTCTCCGCTCTCTGACCCAGGGCAAGGCCGAGTTCACCATGGAGTTTTCTGCCTTCAAGCAGGTTCCCAAGTTGGTGAATGACGAGTTGATCAAGAAGTATCAGAGCGAAAGGAAGAACGGATAATCCGGGATCAAGTTGAACGATCGTTTGATAAGGTTCTCGCTATAATAACGACCAGTTACGGGTATGATTCCATACCTCGCGGATCGTCCCTTTATGGACGAGCAAATGAATAGATAAAAGAGGGCCATGGCTATGGGAAAAAAAAATCTGGTAATGAATAATCCGTTGCGAATTTTAGGGCTTGAGAAAAAAGTACAGGACAAAGACGCCAGCATGGGTCTGGTTATGTCCCGTCCAGGTCTCGGCAAGACTGCCATTCTGGTGCAGATTGCACTGGATTCAATGCTCTGGGGTGACAAGGTATTGCATGTCTCCATCGGTGAGAGCTTTGATAAGACCAGGGCTTGGTATGACGACATTCTTGCGCTCATGGGTTCCACCGAGAAAGCGGATAGCTTTCAGACCACCGTCGCCGAGATCCTGCCCAACCGGATGATCATGACCTTCAAGGAGACCGGATTTTCTCCGATTAAGCTTGAAGAACGATTGGGAGATCTGGTGCAGCAGAATATCTACAAGCCGGTGTGCCTGATCATTGATGGGTATGATTTCCAGGCCGGTACTCATAAGGATCTGGAAGAGTTCAAGGCCTTTATGGTTCGGAATGGTGTGAAGATGATCTGGTTTTCAGCGACCACCCATCGTGAAGATGAACGCAAAAGTGCAGCCGGCGTTCCTGCCCCCTGTCATGAGATTGATGACCTCTTTGATGCGGTTTTAATGATTGCGCCCAAGGATGATGCCGTGGATCTGAAGATTCTGAAATGCAATGGCTGCTCAGTTGACGCCGGCACCTCACTGATCCTTGATCCTTCCACCATGCTGATCCAGAAGGCATAGGCGGGAGAGTATCGGGTAACGATGCTCTCCTCAGAAGGACTGTCTTTCATGTTTGACAGCATGTTCTGCGATCCAAAGTAACAAAAACGGGTATCTCCATATGTGAGATACCCGTTTTTTTATTGAGAGAAGGGAGGTTAACAGGATGAAATTTCGGCCTTGTATTGATCTGCACGATGGAAAGGTGAAACAGATTGTCGGTTCCACCTTGAATGATGCCCAGCCTGAACAACTGAAAACCAATTTTACCGCCATCCATCCTGCATCCTGGTATGCAGAACTGTATCGCCGGGACGATCTGACCGGAGGCCATATCATCAAGCTGGGCCCAGGCAATGATGACGCAGCCCTTGCGGCGCTGTCCGCCTGGCCGGGCGGAATGCAGATCGGTGGCGGCATCTCGGCCGACAATGGGGCCTGGTGGCTGGATCGTGGGGCTTCCCATGTTATTGTGACCTCCGCTGTCTTCCGCAATGGGATGATCGATGAGGCCCGGTTGCGGGAGTTGGTGCAGGCGGTGGGGCCGGACCGGCTGGTGCTTGATTTGAGCTGCCGCAGGCGAGGGAACGACTATTATATCGTTACCGATCGTTGGCAGCGTTTTACCCAGGTGGTGATCAGTGAGCAGGTTCTCGCCCATCTGGCGAAAGATTGCGCCGAGTTCCTGGTCCATGCCGCCGATGTGGAAGGGCAGTGTCAGGGCATTGAGTCAGGGGTGATTGAGAAGCTGGCCGCATGGTCCCCTATCCCCGTAACCTATGCGGGTGGGGTGCGAAACCTTGCCGACCTGGAACTGATTCGGAGTCTGGGGAAGGGGAGAGTCGATGCCACCGTGGGCAGCGCCCTTGATATCTTTGGCGGCAGCGGGATGACCTATGTTGATGCCGTGCGTTTTCATGACGCAGAAAAGTCCTGATCCCCGATGGAAAAGGATTTAATAAACCAACCTACGCTGGCAACGGATGAAACTGGGTCTGCAACTCTGGTTGAGCTGAAGATTCAGATTCCACCAGAATTGTACGTCGCCTATCAGCGCTGTTCGTGGGCCATTGTCCATGAAACCGGCCGGCAGCCGCTGGCGGTGATGGAGGAGATGGTGCGGGACTTTCTGGTAAAACATGGATGTTAAACCCTTTCTTCGGGACGATGGAACTAGCAATCGACATTTATACGCTGGTCGCCAGCGCCATTCTTTTTGTTTCCTCCCCTTTTGTTTACTTGACCTCGCCTTCGACTTTGGCTATTATTGTCAATAAATAATTGTTTTTATTGCTTAATTGACTGATATTTAGCTGATATTAATCTATTTCTTGAGGATTCTTCGTTGTGGAGTTTGAACGGGCAGACCAACGAAAAAAGATAGAGCGATTTATCCAGAAGATGCCAAGCCTGTCCACCACAGTTGGCAAGGTCCTGGAGATCTGCAGTCGTACCGACGCCTCACCTAATGAGTTGAATAAGGTCATCTCCCTTGACCCTGTTTTGACCGGCCAGGTGTTGAAGCTGATCAACTCGGCCTATTATTCATTGATGAACAAGATCACCTCGCTGACCCGTGCCATTACCATGCTTGGGATGAATACGGTCAAGAATATGGCGCTCAGCACCGCCATTATCCAATCCGTTGCCGGTTCCAATAAATCAAAAGCCTTGCCCACCACCCGTTTCTGGGTTCATTCCATTGGGGTGGGGGTGAGCGCCAAGTTGCTGGCAATCGCCAGGGGTGTCCCCATTCAGGAGCGGGAAGAGTTTTTTATTGCCGGTCTACTCCATGATATCGGCAAGGTTCCTTTCGGGGATGAGTATAGTCAGGTACTTTCCATTGCCGGTCAGGAACAGCGGCCGCTGGTGGATGTGGAGCGTGAGTTTCTGGGGATTGATCATCAGGAGGTCGGGGAGTTGATAGCGGCGAAGTGGAAGTTGAGTCGTGCCATGACCAGTTGTATCGGGTATCATCATGATATTGAACTGGCCGAAGAAGATGACCGATCGCTGGTCGCCATTGTCGCCCTGGCCAATCTGTATGTCAATATTCACGATATCGGGTTTGCGGGAGATCTTTTTCCCGAATATGCCAACGCGGATATGCTGCTGTCGTTTGCTGGTCTGGAATGGTCGGATTTTACAGCCATCAGCAGCAAAGTTGAGGAAGAGATTCAAAAGGCCCAGATTTTCTTACAGGTGTAAAGAATGATGAATGTGCGCTTTTGGGGAGTGCGGGGCTCGATTCCCTGTCCCGGGCCTTTGACCCAGAAATATGGGGGCAACGGTGCCTGCCTTGAGCTGCGGGTAGGGGATACAGAACGGTTAGTGATCATCGATGCTGGCTCCGGAATCAGGCAGCTGGGCAATTTTTTGATGCAGCATGATCTGCCGAAAGGGCCGATCCAGGCCGAGATCTTTCTTTCTCACACCCATTGGGATCATATCATGGGGTTTCCCTTTTTTGTTCCCATTTATGTGCCCGGCAGCCACTTGAAGGTATACGGCCCGGTCTCGTTTGAGGATGAGACCCTGGAGGAGGTGGTGGGGGGACAGATGAAATATCGTTATTTCCCGGTCAATATGGGTGAACTGCGCTCATCCATTGAGTACATCCGCCTACGGGAAGAGACTGGGCGGGACCATGGGGACGGGCTCCTGGTGACCACCAAGTTTTTGAATCATCCCATCACCGCTCTTGGCTATCGTTTTGAGTATCAGGGGAAATCCTTCTGTACCTGTTATGATTTTGAACCGTTTCGAAATCTGTTTATCACCGATCCTGAGCACCCTGATTATGATGAGGCGATGGCGGTGGAAGGGGAGGAGGTGGCCCGTGAACAGAATCAGGCCATGGAGGATTTTTTTGCCGGCGCTGACCTTTTGGTACACGACAGCCAGTACACCGATACGGAGATGAAAAGCCGCATGGGCTGGGGCCATTCCAGCTGTGAGTATGCCATTGCTGCCGCCAGCCGGGCCGGGGTAAAACGACTGGCCCTGTTTCATCATGACCCCGATCGCACCGATGAGCAGATCGATGCCATGGCAGCCAGCTATTGTGTACCGGGCAGCGCCGGAGAGATGGAGGTCTTTTTCGCCAGAGAAGGGCAGGTGGTGGAGCTGTGATGGGCTGTCTCGTGGCAAATGGGTGTGAGGCGAAAATGGATTGGTTCAGGGGGATTTTGCTGGTTGAATCTTTTTCTCAGCAGAGGCTGCCATGAAGATTGCCCTGGTGCAAACCAATCCGGTCATTGGCGACTTTTCAGTCAACTGCCGGGCCATCATCCTTGCCGCTGAACAGGCACTTGCCCGGGGTTGCAGCCTGGTGATTTTTCCCGAGATGGCTGTCTCCGGATACCCGCCCCAGGATCTTCTGGAGAGGCCTTCCTTCCTGGAGGCCCATGGACTTGCCGTAGCTGGCCTGGTCTGTGAGCTTCCGGATCTGGCGGTGATGTTTGGCTGTTTTGAACGCCGGTCCGGAGAGGAGCAGGGAAAGCCGCTCTATAATTCGGTGGTGGTGGCCCAGGGCGGCGAAATTGTCCATCGGGTGCGTAAACAGCTGCTCCCTGCCTATGATGTCTTTGATGAAACCAGATACTTTGAGCCCGGCCCTGTTTCGGAGTTATACAGATTGGGCGGTCTGACCTTTGCCCTCACCGTCTGTGAAGATATCTGGTTTGAGGCCGCCGGTCGCTATCGTCGTGATCCGGTGGCCTCTTTGTTTGATGCCGCGGTAGATCAGGGGCAGCACATTGACTGCCTGATCAATGTCTCCGCCTCTCCCTTCCAGCATGACAAAGAGCGTATCCGGCATGCCCTCTTTCGCGCCCTCTGCTCTCGCTATCAGATCCCTTTCGTCTATGTGAACCAGGTTGGCGGGCAGGATTCTCTCCTCTTTGACGGGCATAGTCTGGCCATGAATGGTGACGCCGAGATTGTTGCCCGATGTGCCGGATTTGTCCCGGATATGGTGGTGCTGGATACCGAAACCTGGCGAGGTGAGATGCATGCGCCGGCCCAGCAGGAATCGGTGGCGGACGTTCATGCGGCACTGGTGATGGGGGTGCGTGATTATGTGCGCAAATGCGGATTTCGCTCGGTGGTTCTCGGTCTTTCCGGTGGCATTGACTCGGCCCTGACTGCTGCCATTGCTACTGATGCCCTGGGTGCAGAAAATGTGCTGGGGGTTGCCCTGCCCTCCCCGTACAGCTCGGATGATTCCCTGGAAGATGCCCGGGCCCTGGCCCGGAATCTGGGCTGCGGCTTTCAGATCCTTCCCATCAGCCCTCTGTTTGCGGCCTTTCAGGAAACCTTGCAGCCCCTTTTTGCCGGTCGTGCCGAAGATCTTACCGAACAGAATCTGCAGGCCCGGATTCGCGGCACCCTGCTTATGGCCCTGTCCAACAAGTTTGGCCATCTGCTCCTGTCAACCGGCAATAAAAGTGAGCTGGCGGTGGGCTACTGCACCCTGTACGGAGACATGAGCGGTGGCCTGGCGGTGATAAGTGATGTGCCCAAACAGATGGTCTATGAACTGGCCCGCTTCGTCAACCGTGGGCAGGAGCGGATCCCCGAGCGCACCCTGAGTAAAGCGCCGACGGCGGAACTCAAGGTCGGGCAGTGTGATCAGGATGATCTGCCACCCTATGAAATCCTGGATCGTATCCTGGATCTGTATCTTGAGCAGGGCTGGGGAATGCAAGAGCTGGTTGATGCTGGTTTTGATCCCTCAATGGTGCGGGATATTCTCCGCCGGATTCGACTCAATGAGTATAAACGCAAACAGGGGCCCATGGGCCTGAAGGTGACCAGCAAGGCCTTCGGCTACGGCCGGAGGTATCCCAATGTTCAGAATTTTCAGGAAGGATGAGTTGTCAGCGGCGAATGACAAGAACTTCTTATTTGTTCCGAACCGAGCCTCTTGCAAAAGTATGAGTTGTGGTTCGACAGGCTCACCACCAACGGGAAAGGTGGTTCGACAGGCTCACCATGAATGGAATAATCAAGATACCGTTCACCCTGAGCTTGTCGAAGGGTGTTTTTGGAGTTTTGCAAGAGGCTCAACCTAATGATGATTAATTTTGGTCCGATGATGAACCCGCAGGGCTGAAGATTTTCCCCATCCGGCATCTTGCCCGCCCGCGTTCCTGTTCAAAATGACACAATTCTCAATTCGTAATTCCCAATTCTCAATTTATTTTAGATACGACCATGGTGGAAGAAAAAGGGACCCGGCGTAAACTCTCGCGACTGTCGCAGCAATTAGCCGTTCTTGTGCTCCTCGCCGCTGTTGCAGTGCTGGTGGTTCGCGAACTCCGGATCAAGAGGGCCGATCAGGTCTACGTCACCACCAGCGGCCGCATCGATATGTGTCTCTTCTGCCATAAGGAGGAAAAGCTGGATGCCGCCCATGACCCTCGGGTGATTGGCTGCGCTTCCTGTCATCTTGGCGATGCCATGGCCCTGGACAAGACCAAGGCCCATGCCGGCATGGTTCTCAACCCCGGTGATCTGAGGGTGGTGGAGAAGACCTGCGGGGTGGAAGGCTGCCATCCCACCGATGTGCAGAAGGTCAAGAACTCGCTGATGGCCACCAATCGCGGAATTATCGGCACCCTACTTTTTTACTGGGGAGAATCGGCCAGTCAGAATACCGACATGACCGTCGAACAACTCCTCTCCAGCCCGGAAAACACCCTCGCCCTTGATTATTATCGGAAGCTCTGCGCCACCTGTCATCTGTGGAAACAGAAGAATGACCTGCCCGGGGCCCCGGAGTTTTTTAATGAGAAGGGCGGCGGCTGCTCTGCCTGTCATTTTGCCATGCCGGAAGGGACTGAGCGCAAAGGGGTGGCTGGCTTTGACGATGCGGTCAAGAGTCAGAAGAGCAAGGTGCATCCGCTGGTGATTAAAAAGGTGCAGGATGACAACTGTATCCGCTGCCATAACCGGTCCGGGCGTATCGGCATCTCCTATACCGGGGTCTTTGAGTCGGAGGGCTATGGCACCCCCTATGAGAAGGGGGGATTGACCGCCAAGCAGTTGCCGGGCGCCCGTTTTTATCTGGAGATTGCCGAGGATGTGCATCATAAAAAGGGGATGGCCTGCATTGATTGTCATACCCGTGACGAGATCATGGGTGATGGGGTGAGCTACGCCCATTATGAGGAACAGCTTGAGATCTCCTGCGAGATGTGCCACTCCGAGAATCCCGGCATGACCCGGAAGGGAAAACCGGTGAATAATATCGTCAGCAAAGACGGGCAGTGGCAGATGACCAGCAAGGTGAGCGGCAAGGAGCATCCCTTGCGAATCCCGAAAAAAGGGGTGTGCGACTTCAGCGGTCATAAACGGGTGACCTGCGAGGCCTGTCATTCCACCTGGGTGCCCCAGTGTTATGGCTGTCATGTCAAACGTGATGCCGGCCAGACCCATCTGGACAAGCTGAGTCTGAAGGAAACGCCAGGAATGTGGGAGGAGGGGCGCTCCTATATTCGCTACGAGAAACCGATGCTGGCGGTATGGAAAGATGAGGTGGTGATTGTCACCCCCGGCTGCCAGGACATTGTCAGTCTGGTCGATGACAAGGGCAAGGTGGCGGGTGGCTTTAACCGTTTCACCATGGCCGCCATCAACCCCCATACCACCCAGGGCAAGGGCAGAACCTGTGCCGACTGCCATGCCTCCACCAAGGTGGTGGGTTTAGGAGAGGGGACGGTGACGATCAAGGAGGGCAAATGGACTTTTACCGCCCTTGATCAGGGGATTGATACCCTGGATGGGAAAACCGTGGGCCTTGATACCTTTGTCACCATTGATGGCGAGCAGTTGCAACATGGCTCGCGTCCCGACCTGCGGCCCTTCAACGGCGAGGAACTGCGCAGGATCCTGCACGTTGGTCTTTGTGTTGAGTGTCACACGGAATACAGTGACCGAATTTATCAGGAGGGTGGAGCCGGCAGGCGGAAGTCTGAAGAGGTGAAATAGGAAGCAGGAGCCTTGTCTTTTATAGCTTCTCCTTTACCAACAATGAGCTGGTTACCGGCCCATGCCAGAGGGGAACCAGCCAGTAGTTTTCGGGGTTCTGCTGGATGGTGGCGCGGAGGGGGGCGCTGAGCCAGTGGCTGTCTTCTGCCAGGTTGTAAAAAACGGAGTCGATGCCGATAAAACCATCAAGCATATGGGTCAGAATATGGAGCAGCTTGCTGGGGTATCCGTGCGGGATGGTCAGCAGATCTTCAATGCCAGTCAGGCCTGTTTCCTGCAATTCCACCATCAGGGACTTGCAGAAAGCACGATTGGCAGTAATCCCGGCCTCAATGCCACTCCAGAAGTCCGGGCTCATACCCGACTGTATCTCTTCATCGTTTATTCCGGTCGACTGGTAGGCTATAAGCCGGGTGGCGTTCATGAAATGGAGGGTCTGTTGCCGTGCCTGTTCAGGGGTACTGCCGGTTGCCAGGAAAAGGTGGCGGTTTCTGTTGTCGCCGGGAAAAAGAGTCGTCATGATGGTAGAAGTTCATCGTAAGGGTTTCTTTTGCTGGAGTGCGCATAACCCGCCAATCGGGTCTGTATCGGTGCCACATAGTGCGTTGTCAAGGCACTGTTCCAGGTTCAGCTGCACCTCGTTCACCTTTGTTTAGTCCGTTGAGTCTCCGTTGACCAGGGGCGTGTCCTCCGTCGTCTTGGGAAGAATCTGCTGTAAAACCAGAATGATAGCGGTTAGCTCCTTGCTTAGAGCTGTCACATGGGGCTGAACCTGTTCACCGTGGACTGCCGATTTTGCCGTTTGCTCCAGAGCTGAAGCGAGTGCCTGGATTTTTTCTGCCCCCATCAGGGTAGCCACCCCCTTAAGGTTATGGGCGGTATTTCGTACCGCTGCAAAGTCGTTGGCTGCAACGTGTGAAGAGATCAGGGCCGGATCATCGCCGTGACTGGCAATGAACCTGCTCAACAAGCGGGCATAGCGAGGGACATTGCCTTTCAGGGATTGAAGGATGACCGAGGTGTCCAGGCCATCCACTGCCCGAAGGGCGGTCAGCAGTTCTTGTTCGTCGCTCCGTTCACTGTTTGTAACCGGGTGATAGAGGGCGTTGCTGTGCAGGGGGACTTCATCTTGGCGTACCGGCAGCCACTGCACCAAACTTTGGTAGAGCTGTTCCGGTTCAACGGGTTTGGAAACATGGGCATTCATCCCCGCCTGAAGGCAACTGTTGTGGTCTTCGCTAAACGCATTGGCGGTCAGCGCCAAGATTGGCAGGGTCCTGCAACCGGGTAGGCGGCGGATCGCTTCCGTTGCCTCAAGGCCATTCATCACCGGCATCTGAACATCCATGAGAATGAGATCAAAAGAGCTGGTACGAACCATGTCCACCGCTCTCCGGCCATTCTCGGCAACGCTCGTTCGCATGCTCACCGATTCAAGAAGCTGACAGGTTACCTCCTGACTGATGGCATTATCTTCCACCACCAGGATATGGGCTCCTTTTCGTTGCTGGAGGTCATTGATAAGGGCAAGGGGTACTATCTCGTATATGTACATAGGCGCGGGGGTGCAGTCAAGCAGCAGGCGGTATTGGAATTCGCTCGCAGTGACGGCGGGCGTGGTTGCTGTGGTCATGGTGAGCCCTGGTGGGCAGAAAAGCAAACGCTGGCAATCAGGCCCCTCTGATCTAACAATGAATAGCACAGGTCAACCAATGGGGCGTGGAAGAGGCTCCTGTCAAGGGTCTTCAATATGCAGTTGCAGAAGTGTAAAATATTTTCGCCAAAGTTGAAATAGATATAGCAAAACAGCGTAATTTTTGCCAAAAATGACATGGAAGGCAGATCCCTCCTTATCAAATATGAGATGTCGCCGCCATGGAAGGCTGATATGATAGCCTATCCTTGCCCAGAAGTTTTTTTCTTCGTATTTTAGTTTTTTGCGTCCATTTCACCTTGTCGTGTTGATGTCCATGTCGCAACCTGAGCACTACAAACCCTGGCGCTTTTTTTTCATGGTGGCTGTCGGGGTCTTTCTTTCCACGATGGACAGCAGTATGGTCAACGTCGCGCTGCCCGGCATGATGCGCCATTTTGACACCACCTTGGCGCAGACGGAATGGGTGGCCTTGATCTATCTTTTGACGATCACCACAACCCTTTTGGTGTGGGGGAGACTTTCCGATCGTTTTGGGAAGGGAAGGATGTATCTGCTGGGGATGCTGGTTTTCACGGTGGGATCTGTAGCCTGCTATTTGACCGCGACTCTTTCCGCCCTGGTTTTCTGGCGTTTTGTCCAGGCTTGCGGGGCCGCAATGATGATGTCCTCGGGCCCTGCCATTATCAAGACCGTATTCCCGGTGCATCAGCTGGGCAGGGCCTTGGGGTTGATTGGGGTCGCCACTTCCATCGGCCTGATGAGCGGGCCGGTGATCAGCGGCTTTTTGATCAAGTTTTTTTCCTGGCGGGCCATCTTTCTGGTGACCGTCCCGGTGAGCCTGACCTGCTTTGGTCTGGGCTGGTTTTTGCTGGTGCCGGATCTTCCCGCAACGGCCTCGAGATGTCCCCAGAGGTCTTGTTTTGACTGGGCCGGGCTGTTAATCTGGACGGTTCTGATCACCATGGCAGTGCTCACGGCAAGCCATCATGCCGCTCTTTCCGGGTGGATGCTGGCGGGATTCGGGAGCAGCTTCTGTGCTCTGTTGCTGCTGTTTAAATGGGTCGAGCACAGGGCGGTGGAGCCCTTGCTGCCCCTGGTCATGTTCCGGGATCGTCAGCACGCCATTGCCATGGCCAGTGCAGCCCTCTCCTTTCTGGTCCTCTTTGTAGTCCTGATTCTCACCCCTTTCTACCTCGATTATGTGATGCGATTTCCCGTGGACCGCATCGGCCTGATGATGACGGCCGTGCCCCTGGCGGTGTGTGTGGTTTCTCCCCTGTCCGGTCGACTCTATGACCGCATGGGTGCCAGGATATTGACCACTTCCGGGCTTGCCATCTGTTGTTTTTCCCTGCTTGCCCTGAGCTTTCTCGACCAGCATGCAACGGTTTTCGATGTTGCCTGGCGTTTGACCCTGCTCGGTGCTGGTCAGGCCCTGTTCCTCTCCCCGAATTCGGCCTCGGTACTGGTAAGTGTTGATCCTCACCGGATTGGTGTCACCTCAGGGATGCTGGCCACGGCACGGAATATGGGGATGCTGGCGGGAGTTGCCCTGGCCGGACTGGTTTTTGGAAAGATGTTTTTCTGGCTGAGTGGCGGGTTGGACGTGAAGGAATTCAGCCTGGAGCATACCGCCGCCTTTATCCAGTCTTTGCGGAGGAGTTTTGGCTTGGCCGCATTCCTGGCGATGATCGGAGCACTGCTGTCGAGTAGAAGGGCTTGAGGGTGCCTGAAAGAGTGGAGACAGCAGCAGCTTTGTTGCAGAAGAGCGGCTTTATTGCTCGACGGTAAGCGGCAGGGTCACGGTGGCAATGGTGCCGCTGATGGGGCCTGGTTGAAGGAAAAACGTCCCCTGGTGTTCGGCGACGATCTTTTTGACCAGGGTCAGGCCCATGCCGGTGCCATAGACCTTGGTGGTGAAGAATGGGTCTGTCGCCCTTGCGATATTGGCGTTGACGATGCCGGTGCCGCTGTCGGCAATAAGAATCGAGATATTTGTCGAATCCTGACTGACATCAATATGGAGAAGGCCGCCATTGGGCATGGCCTCTATGGCATTGCGGATCAGATGGAGGAACATTTGCCCGATCCTGCGGCCGTCGATGAAAAGAGAAGGGCCCGGGTCGGTGAAATTGAGCTGATAGCGGACGCCCTGGTTTTTCATGGTGCCGTAGAGGAGCATTACGCTCTTGCGAATCAGCGGATAGAGGGGCTGAAAGGATTTCTGGGGCTCGTTCTCCTGGACAAAGTTGAAAAGATCTTCGAGGGTGGATTCAATCTTGGAGGCATCGTGCGCCATCATATCAAGAAATTTGAGAACGACCGGGTCCTGAACTTTTTTGGTGAGCAAGCGGGCGGTGCCTCCGATGGAGGTGATGGGATTGCGGATGGCATGCACCAGCTGGGCCGCCATGTGGCCCATGGCTGCGTAACGCTCGGCCTCAACCAGCCGGTCCTTGTTGCTTTCCAGCTCCTGGCTGACGGCTTCCAGTTCCTGCATCTTGTGGAGCATATTGGTGTAGAGGGAGCTATGCTCAATGGCGAGACTCGCCTGGCTGGCAAAGAGCTCCAGGTTGCTGATATCTTCTGCCGTGATCGGGTTATGGGTGACAAAGTTGTCGGCGATGAGAACCCCAAGGGATTGGCTGGGCGAAAAGAGCGGGACCACGATAAAGGTAGCTTCCTGTAGGAGTTCGATGAGCTGGGGACTGACTGGACAGCCGTCGGCATGGCCGTGTTCGATCAGGATACTTTTTCGCTGAATGCAGGCGCTGATGAGAGTATGCTCCTCAGAAGCAGCCGGGACCGATAGTCCTCTGATAATGCGGTTGACCTCCTGGTTTGAATCCGTCAGAGATTCTTTAAAATTTTGAATGATATCGGTGAGGTGTAAGTCTTTGATTTTGATCTCTTCCCAGACCCGACCGGCCTCTTCCCGGGAAGAGGGGCCGATGGCCAGTCGCCCCTGCAGAGTCTGATGATTTTCATCAAAGAGGGCGAGAAAGGCCCGATTGAATTGCAGCCCCTCGCCGGCGGTGATCCCCACCAGAATAGCCTGAAGCACATCATCGAGTTCGACGGTGCTCAGGTAGGCGGTGTTCATCTTCAAGTTCAGCTGGTGGAGAAACTGGGTGCGGTAATTGGTGATCTCAAGCTTCTGCTGGTAGAGCCGGTTCTCGATGACGAGTCGTCGCTTTTCCAGGGCAGAGGTAATGGCATGGCTTAAGTCCACCAGACTCATGGGCTTGGTCAGGTAGTCATCGGCCCCCAGGCGCAGGCAGTACAAGGCGGTGCGCAGGTCGGTGGTGCCGGTGATCATGATGATGGACAGATCGGGGTATTGGCTGGCCAGTTCTGGCAGGATCTCCGAGCCTTTGCGGTCGGGGAGCTCTATGTCCAGCAGGGCCAGAGCAACAGCTCTGGTTTGCAGCAGGTCCAGAAATGCTCCGGTGGTCCCGGCATGGAGGACGGTAAAGCCCTGTCTACTCAGGAAGTCCCGGAACAGATGAAAGATTTCCTGAGAATCGTCAACAACAACGATCACTTCATCAGGATGTATAAGCGGGGATATTGGCATGTGGCTCTTTATTCAGGGCTGAAGATTGATTGCCTTGGGAAGGAGGCCTTTCGCTATTTTTTCAATGCATTTGATTCTTATTTTTTCAGATTCTACTGCCTTGGTTGAAAAATAAAAGGAAAAATCGTATAACACCCCGATGACGTGCGGCGGAACCTGTCTTTGTTATCTTCCTTATGGAAATCTTGATCCCCTGATGCCGAAACTGAACAGAAAATGAGGAAGGAATGACCGAAGTCAGTGACACGGAGTTAAAGAAGGTGATTGGTGATTTTCTCGATATGGGACTGGTTGAGAATATCGTGGCCATGTTCCAGCGGGAGCCGCGTTATTTCCCCTGGATTGCTGAGATCCTCAACGATTCCCGTTTTCAGGTGCGGCTTGGGGTCTCGGTGCTCATGGAGAACTTATCCCTTGCCCAGCCGGACCAGACCGATCTGGCCACGCCCTCACTGCTGGCCCTGCTGCGGGCGGAACCGTCCCTGCCCACGTATGTGCGGGGCGAGGCGGTCTCTGTCCTGGCCATCATCGGCAGCCCTGCGGCCATGGTGGGTGTGCGGGCCATGGCCCTTGATCCTGACCCACTGGTGGCGGAGATCGCCCTGGATATCCTGGGAGAAGGCCTGTGAAGAGAGTCTTTGCCACCGGCGGCTTGCTCGCCCACCATCTGCCGGGTTTTGAACCCCGTTCCGGACAACTGCAGATGGCTGACGCGGTGCAGCAGCTTCTAACCGCTGCGGAAAGGCCGGAGGGCGTGGAACAGCGCGCCCGGGTGTTGGTGGTGGAGGCCGAAACCGGGATCGGCAAGACCCTGGCCTATCTCATCCCGGCCCTGCTTTCCGGCCAGCGATTGGTGGTCTCAACCGCCACCATTACCCTCCAGGATCAGATCCTGAACAAGGAAATTCCCCTGATTGAAAGAATCCTGGGAAAACCGGCCGCAGCCCTGTGTGTCAAGGGCCGGCAGAACTATCTCTGTCTCTACCGCTGGCAGCAGTATCGCAGTTCACCGCAGCTGTCGCTGGTGGAAGATCGGGATATCGATGAGATTGAACAATGGCTGGGCACGACCAGGACCGGGGATCGCGCTGAACTTTCCTGGATGGCCGAAGGCTCCCAGCTCTGGCCAAAGATTTCAGCCCAGTCCAGCCAGTGTCTGGGCAGTGAGTGTCCAGAGGCCGGCCCTTGTTTTGTTAACCAGTTGCGCAAGCAGGCAGGATCAGCTCGCCTGTTGATCGTCAATCATCATCTCTTTTTTTCCGATCTGGCCCTGCGGCAGGCTGGTTTTGCCGAGATCCTGCCGCGCTATCAGGGGGTCATTTTTGATGAGGCCCATCATCTCGAAGGGGTCGCCACCCAGTTTTTCGGCAAGACCTTCAGCCAGTATCAGCTCCTCGATCTGATCACCGATATTGAGCGGCAGGCGGTGGCCGATCTGGCGGTCAAGGGCCAGGATAAGCTTGTCCCCTTTGCCCGGGGCCTTGCGCCACGCATGGAACGATTTGTAGCCCTCTTTCCCGTGCAGCGGGGGCGTTATCCCTTAGCCGAAGTGATTGCCAGGCATGATTCCTGGTCAGCAGAGGTGGAGGGGCTGGCCGTAGGGCTTGACCAGTTGGCCCTGCAGTTGACCTCCCATGCCACGGCGGGCGAGGTGTGGAATATTCTCGGCGGGCGGGCCATCGAGCTTGCGGCCAACCTGCGGCATATCTGTCTTCCTCAAGAGAAGGGCTGCGGCCGGTTGGTCCACTGGTATGAACGCCGTGAACGGACCCTGAATCTGTCGGTGACCCCGGTGCAGATTGCCGCCGAGTTGGAGCGCACTCTGTACTCCTCAGTGCAGAGCTGCGTGATGACCTCGGCCACCCTCTCCGCCGGCGGAGACTTTACCTATTTCAAGGAGCGACTGGGATTGCCCGCCGCCACCGAGACCCTGCAGCTGGCCTCCCCGTTTGACTATGTGAAGCGAACCCTGCTCTATGTGCCGGAACACGGCTTCCCGGAACCCGCCGATCCTGCCTATAATGACATGATGTGCCGGCGGGTCCTGGAACTCCTGGAGATCAGTCAGGGGCGGGCCCTGGTTCTTTTCACCAGCTTCAAGTCCATGGAGATGACCGCCGGATTCCTTGAGACCTCCAGCCTCTCCCATCCCATTCTGGTGCAGGGGCGGGCCTCGCGCCAGGCCCTGCTTGAACGCTTTAAGAACACCACAAACTCGGTGCTGCTGGCGGTCGCCAGCTTCTGGGAAGGGGTGGACGTGCCGGGGGATTCCCTGAGCTGTGTGATTATTGACAAGCTGCCCTTTGAGGTGCCCAGTGATCCGGTGCTGCAGGCCAGGATTCAGGCGATCAGCGAGGCCGGCGGCAAGCCGTTTTTTGACCTCCAGGTGCCCCGCGCAATTCTCACCCTGCGTCAGGGGGTTGGCCGGCTGATGCGGGCATCCACCGATTGCGGAGTGATTGCTATCATGGATGTCCGCTTGTTCACTAAAGGCTATGGCCGTACTTTTCGGGCCAGCCTGCCGCCCTCACCGGTGGTGCGGAGCCTCACCGAGGTTCGGGACTTTTTCAGACAGAGTTGCGGCGCAGATGAGGGATGATAAAAGTGTAAGGCTGATGCTTGCCGTCCATCACCTCGATTTACTTCATAATCTTTACAACCAGAGTCAGTAAACATGAGTATAGAATTAAAATCCGCCATCGCTTCGGATGTGGCAAGGATTGAGCAGGCCATGCAGGATGATCTGGCCTTGTCCGCCGCTGAAACAGCCCCTCTGCTGGCTGAGATCCTGCGCTATGGCCTTCTCCATGGCGGCAAACGGATTCGCCCATTGCTTATGGTTGTCTGTTATCGGTTGTGCGGCGGTGGCAAGAACAAGGGTGGGAATGACGCCGGTGTGGATATCCATCGGCTATCCATTGCCTTTGAATATCTCCACGGCGCGACTTTGTTCCATGATGATGTGATCGACAAGGGGCTTGTCCGCCGGGGCAGGCCGTCGGTGCATGTGGCCTACGGGGAGACGGCGGCCATCCTGGCAGGTGATTTTCTCCATGCCCGGGCCATGCTGTTGATCGGTCGCGGTGGCGGGATTCCGGCGCTGGATATCTTCTGCCAGGCGACGACGGCCCTGGTTGATGGTGAGTTTATGCAGCTTCATAACGCCCGCAATTATAATCTGGCCGAAGAGGATTATTTCAGGGTGATTATGGATAAGACCGCGCGGTTAATCGGGGCGGCATGCCAGATCGGGGCCTTGGTAGCGGGTGCCGGGGCCAGGGAACAAGAGGCTTTGCGCGAGTATGGCCTGTGTCTTGGCTGCGCCTTTCAGATCATTGACGATCTCCTTGATTATCAGGGGGATGAGGCGGCAACCGGCAAGGCCGTGGGCAATGATTTCTGTGAAGGGAAGATGACCTTGCCCTTGATTATCGCCATCGGTCGTGCCGAAGAGTCGGATCGCCGGCGCCTGCTTGGGATGCTGGCCAACTCTGAGGAACGAAAAGATGGTGTCGCCGAGGCACGCGCCTTGATCGCCCGTTATGATGGCTTTGCCCTGGCCCGTCATAAGGCGGAAGGGATGATTGCCGAAGGGCTGACTCAGTTTGGGATTTTTGATCAGGGTGAAGTCCAGGCGGAAAAAGTGGTGCTGGAAGCCTTGGCCTCGTATGTCTTGAATCGTAATAAATAAAGTGGGTGTGTTTAGTGTACCCAACCGGCCAGTATGGATACATGGAAGTCACAAATCAACCAGTTGTCAGGACCTACTGTCCTTGAACGTTTTTAAGAATTTAACGACTGGTTTGCCAGTGACGGCAAGTGTCTTCACTCGATCTCTAAACTTACGATGGTCTAAAGGCTTCAGATGCCTTGCATGCGGTACTTTATTTGAAAAATCTGTCTTTGATGGCGATGGGCTTTTACCTTTGCAAACAATGCAAACGCCAGACTTCCATTACAGCCGGGACACTGTTTCACAAAACGTATAAACCGCGCGTGCTTGGTTTCTCGCCATGTGGTTCCGTTGACCAGTCAAGAGCATGGACTAGCGTCCTTGGGTTGAGGAGAGTTCTTGGTCTTGGAAGCTGTAACGCTGCGTCGGAATGGTTTCACAAATTGTGCTGCGCAATGGTATTCGCCCCGCCCCAATTACCCTACTAAGGAACGATATGTTAAGCCGACTTACAGTACGAGGAAAGATGTATCTGATTATTGCGATGACCTTGTTCATGTTCATTGTCAATGCTCAGTTTGCCTGGATGAATATCAACATGATTAAAGAGATCGGTCTGGGGAAAATCACGGACGTCATCGCAGATTCCCAAAGAAAACAGCTCAAGGCCTCGGTTGATACCCTGGCCGTGGTCCTCGCCACGGCGCTCAAACCGGTGACCTCTCCCAACGATCGAGAACAGCTGCTGTGGAATATGGTGAAGGATATCCGTTTTGAAGAGGACAGGTCCGGCTATTTTTTTGTTTTTGAGGATACCGTCAATATCGTCACCGGTCCTAATCCCGAACTGCAGGGCCAGGATCTCGGCCAGTTAAAAGACCCCAATGGGGTTGTCGTTATTGAAGAGCTTTTCCAGCTGGCGAAAAAAGGAGGAGGGTTTCTCGAATATCTTTGGCCCAAACCGGGAAAGGGGCATGCTCCGAAAATCGGTTACGCGACCCTTATTCCCGGGACTACATATTGGATTGGGGCCGGAATTTATACTGATAAGTCGGTAAGTTATCTTGTCAGTCTGCGAGATGATCTGAAAAGTATCATTGAGTACAGATCTTATTTGATGCTCCTGGCTGTGGGAATTATTTTCGTCAGCTTGACCCTGCTTAGTATGTACATTATCTCGGGAATAAGTAAATCTCTCGGATCATTGATCGGCAGTTTCCATGATATTGCTGCGGGGGAGGGGCAGGCTGTACTGACCAAACGCATCGCCATAACCTCGAGTGACGAGATCGGTATGCTGTCGAAAGAATTTAACAGCCTCATGGCATCAATCTACAGCCTTTCGGTGTTCAAGAAGGTCATCGAAGAGGATGGGGATCTGGAGGAGGTCTACCGACGATTAGGTGAGGTCTTCACTCAACAACTGGGTATTGATCGATGTTTCATCTATCAGGTGGTTAATGCCAAAAATGCCATGTTGCTGATCTACCCGAGCAGTTTCGATCAGGCGGAGATGCTTTGCAATCATGCAATTCTCGACGACAATGATCTTTGTAAGTCCAGGCGCACCGGCCATGCAATCACCTCCACCATGTTTCCGACGATCTGCAGGCAATATATCGGTCAGGAAGGGACGGTCCACTATTGCCTGCCGATCGTGGTCGGTGGCGCACCGGTTGCCATCGTTCAATTTATCTTCGACACACCAGGCACTCCGTCCGGTTTCAAAGCGATGGAAGCAAAGGTTTATAAGGCAGAACAGTACATTCAGGAGTCGCTGGCCGTCATCGAAACGAAACGACTGATGGGTTCGCTGAAAGATTCGGCCTTAATCGATGCCTTGACCGGCTTGAATAACCGGCGATACCTGCAGGAATATACCGAAAAAATTGTCGCTGGCGTCCTGCGCAGGGGCAAGACGATAGGCCTCATCATGTGCGATCTCGACTACTTCAAGCAGGTCAACGATACCTACGGGCATGATGCCGGCGATATCGTGCTGAAGGAGACTTCGAGAATCATCCGCCAGAGCATTCGTGAGTCGGATATCGTCATCCGTTTCGGCGGCGAGGAGTTCCTGGCGGTGCTGCTCGATGTGGCTGAGGGGGAGAGCAGCAACATCGCTGAGAAGATCCGTGATAATATTCAGAAGCTCAAGATCAGGTTGCCGGACGCTGTGATCCAAAAGACCATCAGTCTCGGGGTGAGCGAATTCCCAGCCGATACCGACACACTGTGGAGCTGTATCAAGTTTGCCGATGTTGCACTCTATCGCGCCAAGGAAGAAGGTCGCAACCGAAGTGTTCGCTTCACGAAAGACATGTGGCAGGAGAAGCAGGTTTGATGATTGAACTCTTCGCTTGAGACTCGGTAATTGAATGCGTGGTCGCGGTACCTTTAATGCCGTTGTAGCGATAGCTGTGAACTTTTAGAACTTATGGCTTTGGACGAATAGGAATGGGTCTTGTTGAGCAAGAGTAGAGTTGACAAACGTGTTTTTTTGAGTTCAGAATAAATTGTGATAGTCAGAGGACGAAGTTTTTTCATACGTTCGTAAAACACTGAAAGGAGAATGTGTATGTCGGAAAATCATTACGGTTTCAAGTATGACGAATATGGAAATACCCGGGAAATTCTTGTCTATACCAGTGGAGCGGTGGTTGCTTCCATTCCTTTTGTCAATAAGGGAACGGCCTTCACCAAGGTCGAGCGAGGTCGTTTAGGGCTTGAGGCAGCGCTTCCGCCAACTGTGCGGACGCTGGATCATCAGGTGGAAAATTCCATGGTCAAGGTCAATGGCAAGGATGATCCCATTGAAAAGTTTACCTATATTCGCTCCCTCTTTGACCGCAATGTGACCCTGGCCCATGCCTTGATCAAGAGCGATATCGAACGGTTGATGGGGATTATTTACACCCCGACCGTGGGGCTGGCGGTGCAGCAATACTCCTCCATGTTCCGGCAGGCTAACGGCCTGCATTTCTATCCCGATAATATTGACCGGGCCGAGGATGTGCTCAGGCGCTATCTCCATCGCGATATCCGGGTGGCGGTGGTGACCGATAATCAGGGCATTCTCGGGATTGGTGACCAGGGGGCGGGCGGTATTGCCATCTGTTTGGGTAAATTGATGCTCTATACCCAAGGGGCGGGAATCGCGCCCTGGCATTGTCTGCCCATCTCCCTGGATGTCGGCACCGACAACGAGACCCTGCTCAATGACAACGACTATCTGGGCTGGCGGCATCATCGTCTCAAGGGTGACGAGTACCTGGACTTTATCCGCCGCTTTGCCCGGGCCTTCCGCAATGTTTTTCCCAACGCCCTGTGTCAGTGGGAGGATTTTTCCAAGCAGAATGCCTTTGCCATCCGCGATACCTATCTCCATGACCTGATCTCCTTTAACGACGATATTCAGGGCACCGGGGCCGTTACCCTGGCCGCCATTCTGACCGCCATGAAGATCAAGAAGGCCAAACTGTCGGAGCAGGTGTTTCTCATTCATGGGGCCGGAGCAGGCGGAATCGGGGTGGCGGAACAGATTGAGACGGCCCTTCTTGATGAGGGGATGGATGTCGCTTCGGCCAGGGCCAGGATTTTTACCCTGGATTCTCGTGGGGTGGTCACCATTGATCGGGACATTGAGCCTTACAAGCAGAAATTTGCCAAGGATAAAAACGTCCTGCCCTGGCTGCAGGATAAAAAGAATCATGATTTGGCCAAGGTCATCGAGCTTGCCGGGGTTACCGTGCTGATCGGGACCTCCGGCCAGGGCGGCTGTTTTACCGAAAAAGTGGTGCGACAGATGGCGGCGAACACTGAGCGGCCGGTGATCATGCCGCTTTCCAACCCCACCGTCATGGCCGAGGCGGTTCCAGCCGACATTTATGCCTGGACCGACGGTAAGGCCCTGGTCGCCACCGGCAGTCCTTTTGCTCCTGTTATGGTGAACGGGCAGCAGCAGCGCATCAGTCAGTGTAATAATGTCTTTGTCTTCCCCGGTGTGGGCTTAGGGGTGCTGGCCTCCGGCGCCCGTGAAGTGCGGCCTAGTTTTCTAACTGCGGCGGCCCATGCGGTTTCTGAATGTGTCAGCCGGACGGAGCGAGAGCAGGGAATGCTGGTGCCTGCCGTCTCGACCTTGAAGGCGGTGAGTGCGAAAGTTGCCCTGGCTGTAGCCATGGCGGCGGTGCAGGAAGGTGTGGATCGACCTTGTGTCTATTCCACCTTCCAGCACAATCAGGACGAAGTCCGTATGAAGCAGCTGATCAGCAAGATGCGCTGGAGTCCGCAGTATCTGCCGCTGGTGGGGATGTAGAGATATAGATGGATTGAAGGGGCTGAAGGTTGAAGAGATTGTCTTCGGCCTTCAGCCAAGAACATCCCCACGCCATGACAGAACACGTGAAAGTCAGTAGGATTGGCAGGTGCGAAGACTCCGAAGCGCAGCGTGCCCATCATTTGTGTATCGTACCGGGCCGCATAGATGGGCACGGCCTGTCGGCCTTCGGAGTTTCCCACTTCGTTTCGCTTACCTGCCCATCCATCATACATTTTGATGATTTTCAAGAATATTTGTGAGGATAAACGGAGCAGAATGCCCACAGGGAACAGGGGGCGGATTAAATTGAAATCTTGATTCAATATACGAAAAAGAACAGGCTCATGAATAATTTTTGTGAGTGAACTCAAACGGTAGCTGCAATTTTTCTAAAAGCCGGCGGCTGTCGACAGCCAGGCCGGCGCTGACAGGAGGTTTTTATGGAAAACATCGATGACGAAAAAGATCTCAGCCCTGAAGAACTAGAAAAAATGGACGCCGATTTGATGGCCATTGATTTTCTCTGCAAATCCCGCTGTGTGCGAATTCCTCTCCATTCCAATGTCACCGTTCGGGAGATTGAGGAAAAGAAGTAGATGGGCAGACGCAGGTTGCTGAACATTGCCGTTGGGGTCGTTGGCATTGATCAACTCAGCAAGGCGGTCGGCCCGCCGGAGTTCAGTGTAATCCCAACCAGAAAACGCATCGGATAAACCGCTGGTTTTTCCCTTTCTCAATGCCCTAACCCCGATAAACGGGAATAAAGGCCTTTCGCAGATTATTTTTTTTGAAAAAAACAAAAAATCATCTGTAATTCACTAAAAAAAAAGGCTGAAGGAAGATATCTTCCTTCAGCCTTTTCCCTTCTTTTATACACCCTCAAGAATTACATCATACCAAGCATGCGGGGCAGCCAGAGCGACATGGTTGGCCAGTAAGTGACGGCAACCAGAAAGACAACCATGGTTAACAGCCACGGCCAGACTGCCACAGTCAGCTCGGTGATACCCATCTTGGTGATTCCCGAGGCGACGTAGAGGTTCAGTCCCACCGGTGGATGGCACATGCCGACTTCCATGTTGACGGTCATAAGGATACCGAAATGAACCGGATTGATTCCCAAGGTTATGGCCACCGGAAAGAGGATGGGGGCAAAGATCAGAACGATGGAGGAGGGCTCCATGAAGTTACCGGCCATCAAAAGCAGAATGTTGACTGCCAGCAGGAAGGTAATCTTGCCCAAGCCCATGTCCAGCAGCCAGCCTGCCAGTTCCTGGGGAATATTCTCGTTGGCCAGGATAAAGGAGAACATGACTGCATTGGTGATGATATAGAGCAGCATCGCCGCCATATTGGCCGAATTGAGCAGCACCTTGGGGACATCTTTAAAACTCAGATCTTTATAGACAAAGACCGCGACAAAGGCAGCATAGACGGCGCTCATGGCCGCTGCCTCAGTGGGGGTGAAGATGCCTGAGTAGATTCCGCCCATGACCACGACGATCAGCATCAGGCCCCAGGCCGAGGCGCGGAAGGCCTTGAATCGTTCCGTCCAGGTCGCCTTGGGTTGACGCGGGTAGTTAAATTTGCGGGCCCGGTACCAGGTCATGCCACCCAGCATGGTGGCCAGGATCAGCCCCGGGATGACGCCTGCCATAAACAGGGAGCCAACTGAGGTGTTGGTGGCCACCGAATACATGACCATAACGATGGAGGGCGGGATCAAAATTCCCAGGGCTCCGGAGGTGGTGACAACACCTGCCCCGAATTTCATGGGGAAGCCGGCCTTGACCATGCCCGGCAGGAGGATGGAGCCGATGGCTACGACCGTGGCCGGAGAGGAACCGGACACCGCGGCAAACAGGGCGCAGGCCATAACCCCGGCCAAGGCCAGACCGCCATGCCAGTGACCGACCATGGAGGTGGCGAAGTTAATCATCCGGCGGGCTACGCCGCCATGGGTAAGAAAATTTCCGGCCAGGATAAAGAACGGAATGGCCATTATTTCAAACTTTTCGATGCCGGTAAACAGCTTCAGGGCCACCGATTCCAGGGGGACCTGGGTCATGGTGAAGAGGAAACTCAAGACCGTCAGACCAAGGGAGATGGAGATCGGCATGCCGGTGAGCATCAGGGCCAACAGGATGCTGAAAATAATAAGCGCGCTCATTTGAGATTCTCCTTCTCTTCTTCAATGCCATCCACATGTCCATGGTCGTGATGGGGCAGGTCTCCGGTGCGGATGAACTGAACCATAACCTGGAGAAAACGGAAGCACATGAGGGAGGAACCCAATGGCACCGCGCAATAAACGATCCATGTCGGCCATTCGAGATCCGGGGTGGTCGGGCCTTGCGGCACACCAGTCGTATCCAGGCCAAGGAGGGTGAAAACGGCGTAATGCATGCCGTTTTCCCAGACGAAGTTGCCGCCCAGGGTGGCGACAATGGCGGTGAAGGTGGCCCCGGAGAGGAGACCGAAGATGATGAATTTATTGCGCAGAGGCGTTTGCATCTGGTTGATCAGCACATCGACACCAACATGGATGCCGGTGCGTACCCCGTAGGCCGCCCCGAATTTAGCCATCCACACAAACATGATGATGCACAGCTCCTGGGTCCAGCCGAAATTCACACCAAGCAGCCAGTCTTGAACGCCTGGAATGGGAACACCGGCCGCATAGCGGTGCATTACCGCTATAAAGATGATCGTGGTCGCCCCACCCATGAGAAAAGTGATGAACCACTCTTCCAGATGATTAAGTATTTTCATACCCCTTGAATCCTCCCGAGAAAAACAGAGGACGGCCAGATTGTGCTGGCCGTCCTCCTCTTCTTTACGAATAGAGATTAATCTTATTTCTTGAAATTAACGGCTTTATACACGGCATCAATGGTCTCTTTGCCGATACGGTCAGTCATCTTTTCGTGGACCGGAATAAGGGCTGCGCGGAAGGCCTCACGCTCTTCGGGAGTGAGAACGGTGACTTCGGTCTTGCCGGTGGCCTTCACCGCCTCGAGGTCTTTGATAGCTTTCTCATTGGCCATATGGTTGGCATAGACCGTCGCCTCTTTCATCGCGGTTTCCAACTGAGTCCGAACGTCCGCCGGCAGGCCGTCCCAGAACTTTTTGTTGACGATAACGGCATAGCCCAGATAACCATGGTTGGTGATGGTCATGTATTTCTGCACTTCCTGCATCTTCTGGGTGTAGAAGTTGGAGATCGGGTTCTCAGTACCATCGACAACGCCGGTCTGCAGGGCCTGATAGACCTCGGAGAAGGCCAGGGTTTGGGGGATGGCCTTCAGCGCCTGCATCTGGGCTTCAAGGACCTTGGAGGACTGGATACGGAGTTTTTTGCCCTTCAGGTCAGCAGGGGTTTTGATGGGAGTGTTGGCAGAGAAAGACTTGAAGCCGTTGTCCCAGTAAGCCAGTCCCTTGATCCCCTTGGGCTCAAGCTTGTCAAGCAGCTTCTGACCAACGGGGCCCTGGGTGATCTTATGCAGATCTTCATCGTTGTTGAAGATGTAGGGCAGGTCGAAGACCTCAAAATCCTTAACTCCTAAGGGGCCGAATTTGGCCAGTGACGGTGCCAGCATCTGAACTGCACCAAGCTGCAGGGCCTCCATCTCTTCTTTATCTTTATAGAGCTGGCTGTTGGGATAGAGCTCAATCTTCACCTTGCCCTGGGTCAATTCTTCGGCCCGTTTTTTGAAAAATTCGGCAGCCTGTCCTTTGGGGGTATCAACGGCAACAACATGGCTGAACTTGATGGAAATCGGTTCAGCAAACACTGGAGTGGCCAGCATGGCCGCTGAAATTGTGAGTGCCATTAAGGCCTTTGTGACGGTTTGAAACATAATACTCCTCCGTTTTCTGTGGTTGGACTCCTGGGATCACTGCTGACAGTGATGTTTATTGCCGGTCTGCTGCGAATGCCTCCTGAGTTGCTTTTCAGAGAAACATTACAAAACCTGCCTTTTCGTTCAAGCTCGGCACTGCACTCAAAATGTTATCCTCGGAGTATCGCTTCTACGCCTTCGGAAAATCTGAATTGTTGCCTTAAGCCTGAAGGAGAAGGCTAATTCTAAGGGACCCTGCAATTTTGTTGGATGGACTATAACAAGATAAAGAGCAAAGATGAAAGAAGATAATGATAAAGGGTCAGTGAAAAACTCTCCATTCCAGTGACCCTATCAACTCCTATCTGTCTCGGTCAGCCGATTACATATTGGGAATAATCAATACCGGTACTTTGGCCATCCGGGCAACCCGTCTGGTGCTGGAGCCCATGACCTTGCTCCCAAGGATGCTTTTGATCGATTGTCCCATGATGATCATATCCACCTTCAACGCTTCGGCTGCCTTCAGGATCTCTTCACTGGGTCTGCCGGCGATCACCTTCATCTCTTTGACCGGGATGGTATCTTCATCCTGCCCTTCGAATTCTTCATCATGGAACTTGTTGATGCGCTCCCGCATCTTGGCGATGATGTCTTTCTCCCCCTCTTTCTGGTGGCCATCAATGTCCATGTCCGGCATATAGGCGGCTATCACTGCCCGAGCGGTTTCACTGAGCGGCTCAACTATATGGAGCATGATAATCGAAGCATGATGAGCTCTCGCCTGGGCAATGGCATGTCTGAAGACCGGTCGGGTATGATCTCCCAGGTCAGTGGCATAGAGAATGGTGGAAATTTTAGGAATGTGAGGCATGGCAAGAGCTCCTTTAGAAGTGCTTGGTTGAGGGTGAATTCTTGTCGATTCTTTTCCTGTCCGTGTACTGGCCTACTATTCGAAAGTTTCTTTGAATGTCGGGAACAAAATTTTTAAGAGCTGTCATCTGAGGCTCTTGGAGCCTCGCAAACTCGCTCACCTGGAAAATAACTACGCCGTCATTCCGAGTGCTTTTATCGGGAACCCAGTTTTGGAAATTCAGTATGTTATGGATTCCTGCCCGCGCGGGAAGGATGGTTCGTGGATATAAAACCTCATTTTGCATGAGGTTCATCTCTAAAATCAAAAATGGCTGGGGTTACCAGTGCTGTCTCTGAAAATGCTGTCCCCCTCATTGCGTGTTCGCAAACAACGTTTATTCTTTGTCGCACCTGCTTGCAGGGCTGAGGGGGGATGGGGTTATTTCTCCCTGGAGAACAGGGAGGCTTTAAAATACTCGCGATTGAGCCGGGCGATATTGGTGATCGAAATCTGTTTTGGGCAGGCGGCCTCGCATTCTCTTTCGTTGCCGCAGTTGCCAAAACCCAGCTCATCCATCTTCCGCACCATGGCCAGTGCCCGTTTAGCCCGTTCAGGCTGGCCTTGCGGCAGCAGGGCCAATTGCGAAACCTTGGCGCTGAGAAAGAGCATAGCGGAGCCGTTGGGGCAGGCGGCTACACATGCCCCGCAACCGATGCATTCGGAGGCGTCCAGTGCCTGGTCGGCTGTCTGCTGGGGGATGAGGATGGCGTTGGCCTCAGTGGCGCCGCCGGTATTGACCGACACATACCCACCCTCGGCAACGAGGGTATCCAGGGCACTGCGGTCAACAATCAGGTCTTTGATCAGAGGAAAGGCCCGGGAGCGGAAGGGTTCGATGACAATGGTGTCGCCGTCTTTGAAATTCCGCATATGAAGCTGACAGAGGGTTGTGCCCTGCTGGTGGCCGTGGGCCTGGCCGTTAATAACCGTCCCGCAGGCTCCACAGATCCCTTCGCGGCAGTCATGGTCAAAGGCCACCGGCTCCTCCCCCTGCTGGGTCAATGCTTCATTGACCACATCGAGCATTTCGAGAAAGGACATATCTGTTGAGATGGGGCCGCTGGGGTAGTTCTTGAAGACTCCGGTAGAGGCCGGGTTTTCCTGACGCCATATCTTCAGGGTCAAATTGATAATCTTGCTTGTGTTGCTCACTTGTAACTCCTCTGGCTGGGTTGAACATTTTCAAAAGAAAGGGGTTCCTTATGCAGGGTGGGAAGGGTATCTTTGCCTGCGTATTCCCAGACCGCCACATGGGAATAATTGCTGTCATCGCGCAGCGCCTCGTTTTCCGGGGTTTGGCTCTCTTCCCTCAGGTGACAGCCGCAGGACTCCTTGCGCTGCAGGGCATCCACGACCATGACTTGGGCAAAGTCGATGAAATCCGCCACCCGACCAGCACGCTCCAGGGACTGATTCAGGGACTGACCGGTGCCGGGGACGATGGCGCTGTGCCAGAATTCCTCCCGGATGGCGGGGATTTTTTGCAGAGCCTCCTGTAATCCCTTTTCATTACGGGCCATGCCGCAATGCTCCCAGAGCAGCAAGCCCAGTTGGCGGTGGAAGTCGTCAACGGTGCGTTTGCCCGCGCCTTTTCCGCCACCTGTGAGGAGGCGGCTGATTCGGCCTTCGGCCTCTTTTCTGGTGGCAAGGAAGGCTTGGCCTGTGGGGTCGATATTACGGCTGCCGTGTCCGGCCAGGTAGGCTCCGATGGTGGCGGGAATGACGAAATAGCCGTCGGCCAGTCCCTGCATCAGGGCGCTTGCCCCAAGACGATTGGCGCCGTGGTCGGAGAAGTTGGCCTCTCCCAGGACAAAAAGGCCGGGAATGGTGCTCATCAGGTTGTAATCCACCCAGAGGCCGCCCATGGCGTAATGGACCGCCGGGTAGATCATCATCGGCCTTTCAGTGGGATTCTGGGCCGTGATTTTTTCATACATGTGAAAGAGATTACCGTATTTTTTCTGCACGGTGGCAAGGCTGTCCCGCTGAATGGCGTCGGCAAAATCAAGATAGACCGCAAGACCTGTATCACCAACGCCCTTACCGGCATCGCACTGCTCCTTGGCATTACGGGAGGCAACGTCACGGGGCACCAGGTTGCCGAAGCTCGGGTATTTTTTCTCCAGATAGTAGTCGCGCTCGGCCTCGGGGATGTCACCCGGGGCCCGTTTGTCGCCGGGTTTTATGGGCACCCAGACCCGGCCGTCGTTGCGCAGGCTCTCACTCATCAGGGTGAGTTTTGACTGGTAGTCGCCATGCACCGGGATGCAGGTGGGATGGATCTGGACAAAGCAGGGGTTGGCCATGGCCGCGCCCCGTTTGTAGGCACGGAAAGCGGCGGTGACATTGGAGGCCATGGCGTTGGTGGAGAGGAAATAGGCGTTGCCGTAGCCGCCGGTGGCCAATACCACGGCGTGCGCACCGTGACACTCGATGGCGCCGGTGATCAGGTTCCGGGTGATAATTCCGCGGGCGACGCCATCTTCCACCACCAGATCCAGCATCTCCTGGCGGGGCAGCATGGTTACCTTGCCCAGCTTAACCTGGCGCATCAGGGCGCCGTAGGCTCCGAGCAGGAGTTGCTGACCTGTCTGGCCCCGGGCGTAAAAGGTGCGCGAGACCTGGGCTCCGCCGAAGGAACGGTTGGCTAAGCCCCCGCCGTACTCCCGGGCAAAGGGGACGCCTTGGGCCACACACTGGTCGATGATGTTGTTGCTGACCTGGGCCAGACGGTAAACGTTGGCCTCCCTGGCTCGGAAGTCGCCGCCCTTGATGGTGTCGTAGAAGAGGCGAAAGATGGAGTCGCCGTCATTCTGATAATTCTTGGCGGCATTTATTCCGCCTTGGGCGGCGATGGAATGGGCGCGTCGGGGGCTGTCCTGAATACAGAAGGTTTTGACATTATAACCCATTTCTGCAAGCGAAGCGGAGGCTGAAGCCCCGGCCAGGCCGGAACCAACGACAATGATATCGAATTTCCGCTTGTTGGCAGGGTTGACCAGTTTGAGATCAAAACGGTGTTTGTCCCATTTTTCGGCTAGGGGGCCAGTAGGAATTTTGGCGTCAAGAAGCATTACTGAAGGTCCTTTTGAGAGGTTGTTGTTGTGTTGCTAAAGTTCATAGGGGAATGATGGAAGGTATGGGACCGTTGGCGAAAAATGATAACGCACAGATCCCATCCCTTTGATAACCTTTATGGCTCCCATGGTTTCTCACCGAGGATTAAAGCAGAAAGCTGGGAACCAGGAGGGCCAGCAACGGGATCAGGGAAAAAATAAGTCCCACCATAAGGCCGCTGATGGCTGCTGTTCTGTCGAGGCTGCTGGTGTACTTGGGATGTTCAATCCCGAAAGATTGAAACAGGCTCCAGAAGCCGTGACTGATATGGAGCCCCAGGGCCAGGACTCCGACAATGTAGAAAACCGCGTACCCCGGCTGTTGCAGAGTATTGCGGACAACATCGGCGATGGGGGTGTCACGGTTGATAAAATGAAAATTGAGTAGATGCACGACCACAAAAACCAGGATGATCCCTCCAGTGTATATCATCGTCTTCGAGCCCAGACTTCTGCCGCCTCGACTGTTGACCACAGCATAACGCTGGGGGCGAGCCTTGCGATTTTCCAGCAGGAGGAGCAGGGCAAGGACAATATGAAAAGAGAAAACCGTGAGCATCGTGAGCTCAAAGATGGGGATCAGAAATCCCAGGCTGTGTAGATGGTGGGCATAGGAGAGAAAGACCTCCCTGCCCAGAAAAGAGGTGCTGTTGCCGACAACGTGGACCAGGATAAATAGCCCCAGAAAGGAGCCGCTGGCCGCCATCAGCATTTTTTTGCCAATGGAAGATGAGAATGTTTGGAAAATAAAGCCCATAATGTATTAATTCCTCCTAGGTATGGGTTCGGCCATATTGCCGGTTTTAATGTGGATGGATGGCTGTAGCTTGTGTTTATGATCAGTAACGTAGTTATTATACAGGGTCTGCAGGGGAATCCTCGGTTTCCACCCGGTTCCTGCCATTTTCCTTGGCTCGATAGAGGGCGGTATCGGCCCGATTGGTCAGGCTTATTTCCGTGTCATCAGCTCTGAACACCGCAACTCCAAAACTGACAGTAATCTTCCGGGGAACGGAAAACGCCGTCTGCTCCACTTTGAGACGCAGGATGTCAGCTAATTGTCGGCCTTGTTCGAGGCCACAGCCTGGGGCGATAATAATGAACTCTTCCCCGCCCCAGCGGGCAACAATCTCGGTTGATCGTATATTGTGGTGAATGGCCCTTGCCATCTCAATCAATACCTTGTCGCCGGATTGATGGCCATAGGTATCGTTCACGTCCTTAAATTTGTCGATGTCAAACATGAGAATGGACATCGCTGATCCATAGCGAGCGGCCCTGGCAATTTCCACCTTCAGCAGTTTGGAGAACTTTGCCCGGTTGTAGATCCCTGTCAGTCCATCGGTTGAGGCCTGCATGTCGAGCAGGGCATTAATCTTATGCAGGGATTCCTGATATTTTTTCTGCTCGCTGATATCATGGAAGGCAAGAACCGCGCCTTCCAGACTGTCCCCGGTGACAACTGGCCGGCAAGCCAGGGAGACCGGCATTAACCGGCCGGATTTGCAGGTGAAAACGCAGTCGTTGTCATTATAGGTCTGGCCGTTGGCAATGGCGTGGAGGAGCCGCGTCTCCTCCGGAGCGAAAAGGGTGCCATCGGCGACCTGCTTATGGATGGCGTGGAGGATTATTTTTCCTGCCATCTCCTCAATGCCGTACCCCAGAAGCTTTTCGGCCTCAGGATTGGCAAAGAGCAGAGCTCCTTTCGTGTCCACTAGATAAATCCCTTCTCCTATCACATCGGTGATGGTTTTTAGTCGCTGTTCCAGAGATTTCTTGTCCCTTAACGATTCAATCATGTGATTGAACGACTCGGAGAATTCCCCCAAAAAAGTCACCTGTTGACTCAGGTCCCCGGCAGCCACCTGATTGGTCTGCCAGGTAAGGTGGCGAAGGCTGGACTGCAAGGCCTTAAGGGGCATGGCGAAGATATTGGAGCGGGACACTTCGGCCTTCAGTTGGCCATTGGCCAGGGCCTCGGCTAATCGGTAGGTCTCATTTATCTGGCCGAAAATCTGTTCCAGGTTTTCGCAGAAACAGCGGCATGAGGGGTCTTGGAACTCCTCACAACTGATGGGAAACGTCAGGCCATTTTTGCCGATCCCCCGCTCCATTGCCTGCGCCAGGCAATGGTTGAGTGTCTCCAAAAGATGAGTCGAAGAACTCATGTTATCGCTCAACAGGTTTCACGACAAATCGGCAGGTTCGGTCACCGGTGGCCCAACAGTCCAACTCCCTGGCTGTGAATTCTTTCCCTGTGTATTCCCTGAGAACCCCGGCAATAAAGCCCTCATCATAATCGCAGACAGTCTCGCCAAAGATCGGCAGTCCTGAACAGTCCAAGTCTTCGGAGACGGTCAGGATAAACTCAAAACGCTCCATGTCCGCCTGCTCCACTTGCAATATACCGACTTTAAGGTCGATGAGTTTCAGCTTTAGATCGGCGATAAATTCGTTGAAGGGGAGCGCAGTGCTGAGCATATTGCGGCAAAATTCGCGCCCCGCCAGATAGCCCGCCTTGACAAATAGTTCACTGGTCTTCTCACGGCCCAGCTCTTTGGATAAAATATCTTTGAAGGTGAACTGCATGAGTCGATAGATCGCAACGGAGGTTTCGCCTCCCAGATTCGGGCGGCCAGCGGTCAAATCACCAAGATCCTGCCAGGAAAAATCATACGCCTTCTTCATTTGGTTTACCTCATTCAATAGCATACAATGCTCAGCTTGACGGAATGAATAAGGCAGCATCTTTGAGTGCTCTAAACTGCCCAATAGTCCCGTATGGCGATGCCTCAACGCACCGTTCCTCTTGGTTTTCGAACTTAATAAAAAGCTTGTATCTGTCAAGTAATTTAACGTTTTTTTGCTGTCAAACCCATGTTTTGTCTCTTCTCATTATAACAGCTCAATGCTGAAGGGGAGTTTGTCGCTCAAGACGAACTCCCCTTCAGCATTGAGAGATTTCCTCCCAGAACTCATGTAGTTCCGTTGGTTTTTGTCTGGGACGCCTGGAGTGAATCTGGTTGAGGGCCTTTACAGAATAAATGCAAAAAGAATCGTCATAATTCTCTTTAATGTTTAAACGAACGCTGACCGGTAAACATCATGGCCACTTTAGGGTCGGCCTCGTTACAGGCCTGGATGGTCTCAAAGTCACGCATGGAGCCCCCGGCCTGGAGGATGGCGGTAACTCCTTGTTGAATTCCCACATCAGCGCCGTCGCGGAAGGGGAAGAAGGCGTCCGAGATCATCACTGAGCCGGGGATGCCGGCCCGATCCTCTTTGGTCTTGGCGTCGATGGCTTCCAGGTCACCCTTGTCCCGCTTGCCCTGAGCGATCTGAAGCGCCAGGTCGGCGTAGGGGATTTTGTACTGGTCAAAGCAGAGAATGTCGGCATACTTGATGTAGGCCTTGTGGACGGCAATCTCGGCCACGCCGACGCGGTCCTGCTCACCGGTGCCGATGCCTACGGTGCAGCCGTCCTTGACATAGAGCACTGAGTTTGAGGTGACACCGTGCTCCACGGCCCAGCCGAAGATCATATCGTCAATTTCTTGCTGGGTTGGGGGGCGGTCACAGCTGAAGGTCTCGCCCTTCCAGGTGGCAGTGGCAGCTTTGAGATCGGCTGCTGAACGGATGGAGTTAACCGCCGACTGTTGGGCTATGATGCCGCCATCAATCAGACTTTTGAAGTCCACGTAGCGGAATTTTTCAAACTCAGCCAGCCGGTCGATGCGGCCAATCTGGATCACCCGCAGGTTCTTGCTTTTCTTCAAAATCTCCAGGCTGCCCTCTTCAAAAGAGGGGGCGCACACCACTTCCAGATAATTCTGGGATAAAAGGGTGGCGGTTTCATTGTCGCAGGCCCGGCTCATGATGACGGCGCCACCGAAGGCGGCAATACGGTCGCAGCGGTTGGCACGGTCGAAGGCGTGGGCCAGGGTCTCTCCATAGGCCGCGCCGCAGGGGTTGTTGTGTTTGAGGATGACGGCAGCGGGCCGGTCCATGAGGTACTTGAGGATATTGAGGCCGTTGTCGATGTCGGTGAGGTTGATCTTGCCGGGATGCTTGCCCACCTGGAGCATGTCTTCCACCTTGATGCCGGAAACCAAGCCGTTGCCGGGCTCGATGAAGGTGCATTCGCCCAAAGAAAGGTTTCCGTTGACCAGCTCATAGAGGGCGGCTTCCTGATCAGGGTTCTCGCCGTAGCGCACGCCCCGCTCGTCGATGGAACCGTCTTCCTGTTTGATTCCCCAGGTCCGTTTGCGATAGACCAGCTTCTGGTCGCCGAAGGTGATGGTCATGTCCATGGGGAAATGGTCACCCAGGATAGTTGAGTACATTTTTTTGAGATTGCTCATGATGGCTCCGTGTTGTTGAAATTATCAAGTTTAAAATGACTTGCACCCGCTTGAGCGTTGCTGGAGCAAGGGATTGTTCCAGCAACGCTCAAGCGGCTTTATTTTTTTATTTTCCCATCTGAAAGGCGCTGTCCCAGTCCTTGCTGACCGGGTCAAACCCCTTGGCGATAATGGCCTGGGTGACCTCTTCCACGGAACGCTGGTCACCGACACTGAACTGCTCGCCATCGGTCATTTCCGGATTGGAATATCCGCCTGGAGCGGTGCAGGAGCCGGCCGAGTAGCGGGTGGGTCCGAGGCCCAGCATCCCATCCCGGTAGCGCGCCTCTTCGCGGGTGGAGAGGAGAAGACCCACATCCGGATCAAAAATCCGCAAGGCGAAGATAAGCTGGCTCAGGTTTTTTTCCGAGACCACAACCAGCGGCTCAAATGCCCCGGCAGCCGGACGAAGGCGCGGAAAGGAAACGGTAAAGGCGGTGCTCCAGAAATTTTTGCGCAGCCAGGCGAGATGCAGGCCGATGGCTAAGCCCTCCGCCCGCCAGTCGTTGAGTCCGAGTAAAGGCCCGATGCCGACCTCGCGCATCCCGGCGGCGGCGGCCCGGGCCGGGGTCTCCAGCCGGTAATGGTAATCGGTTTTTTTGCCCGAAAGATGGACCTGTTTGTACAACTCTGGATCGTAGGTCTCCTGATAGACCGCCACGGCGGTGATCCCGGCCCTGAACAGTCGGGTGTAATCTTCGGTGGACAGGGGCTGTACCTCAATGGAGATGGCGGCAAATTTCCCGCGCAGTCTCAGGGCGATGGTCTCCAGATACTTTACATCCACTACGTTTTCCGCTTCCCCGGAGACCAGCAGGATATGTCGGAAACCCCGGCTGTAAAGGATTTCAGCCTCGGCCTCGGCCTCGTCAAAGCTTAAGACACGGCGGACAATACGGTTATTGGCGGCAAATCCGCAATAGGCGCAGCGGTTGGTGCAGTAATTGGAAAGGTAGATCGGGGCGTAGAGTTGGGTGGTCTTGCCGAAACGCCGGGTGGTGATGAGGGCCGAGCGGCGGGCCATCTCCGGCAGAAAGGCTTCGGCGGCGGGCGAGATCAGCGCCGCCAGATTGTGGATGCCGGGATGCCTGGCCGTAAGGGCCTGCTCCACATCTGAACTGGTGGGGCTCTGGACGTTTTTGACCAGTTCCTGGAAATCGGGAAGAGTAAACATAGCTATGCCAGAAAGCCAAGATCTGCGGCAAGGGTGCCTTCCAACGGTGAGGAGGCATGGGCCTGTTTGCCCCGGCTGCCCATACCTGCGGTGAAGGCGGTGCGGCCTGCCTCCACTGCCTGGGCAAAGGCGCGGGCCATGGCCACCGGATCACCGGCCACCGAGATGGCGGTGTTGACCAGCACTGCGTCGGCTCCCATCTCCATGGCAAGGGCCGCGTGCGATGGCGCGCCGATACCGGCGTCCACCACCACCGGTACCCGGGCCTGGTCAATGATGATCTCGATTTGGAAGGCGGTGAGAATCCCCTGATTGGTGCCGATGGGCGAGCCCAGGGGCATGACCGCCGCTGCCCCGACGTCCTGCAGGCGCAGAGCGAGGATGGGGTCGGCGTTCATGTAGGGCAGGACGATAAATCCGGCCCGCACCAGCTCTTCGGTGGCCTTCAAGGTCTCGATGGGGTCGGGGAGCAGGGTGCGCGGGTCGGGGGTT
The DNA here is from genome assembly GCA_009773475.1 of Desulfobulbaceae bacterium. Taxonomy (GTDB): domain Bacteria; phylum Desulfobacterota; class Desulfobulbia; order Desulfobulbales; family Desulfocapsaceae; genus UBA2270. Next base: position 85,396 of record WSXV01000003.1, read on the forward strand.
ACTTCCAGTTTCAGCCAGTTGGAGCCGGAGGCGGCCCGGGCCAGATGGGCCAGGCGAATGGCCTCTTCGGCGTTGCGGGCACCGGAGGTGTTGGGCAGAAAGATACAGCGGTCCCGGTCAAGGGCGCTCATGATGTCGTCTTCCGGGTTGTCCAGATTAACGCGGCGCAGGGCCACGGTTACCATCTCGCTGCCGGAGGCGGCGATGGCCTCTTTCATCACCGTCGAAGAGGCGAATTTGCCGGTGCCGAGAAAGAGCCGGGAGTTAAAGGTGTGTCCGGCGATAATTAAAGGGTCAGTCAGCATGTCAGCCGCCTCCTACAAAACGGATGATTTCCACATGGTCATTGTCCTGAAGCAAAACGGTCGCATAGCTGTCCGGCTGAAGAATGGAGAGGTTGAGTTCGATCACCACGGAGGCGATAGAAACACCCAATTCCTGCACGAGTCCGGCCACGGTCGTGGCCTCAGTGATGGTCTTGGTGCTGCCGTTGAGTTGGATCTGCATAAAAACAATGATGACGGAAAAAGGGTGCCATTAATCGCCATGCCGATTGTATCAGTGGCCGACGCTATTTTGTAAAATTTCCAAAAAAAAGCTATCTTAATCTGATAATACCGACTTGCCAAGAAGGTTTTGTTTCCCCAGTGCCTGACCAAACTAATAGAAGGCGGTCGCAGTGTTGGAAGCGCAGGGTATTCCATGAGAGTAATTTAGAAAAGGTGCAGAGTGGGGTTTTCCGGCGGACTTCCGATTGGACGGATGGTAACGCGGATCGGTTTGAGAGGCAGAGTTGTTGCTGAATCATTGGTCAGGATTGTCCATTCCTGCCTGAGACAGGCTTGGACGAGTAATTGGCAACTCAGAAATATGCCTTTTTTACCTCCTGAGTCCTGAACTTTTTGTATGGGAGTTCTTTGGCTGACGGATGCATCTGGCCGTCCTTTCTTGACTTTCTTTGCTGACTGCAAGCGCTCAAGTGTTGACATCTTGGATCACTCGCATTACTTTTCCGGTGTCCTTGTTAGGAATCAGAAAAACAGCAAGAAACGTACCGGGCCAATGCGTCTGGGAATATATAGAGAAAGAGCAGTACAGATCAGAAATGGAGATGAACAATGCCGGTATATGAGTATGAGTGTGACAGTTGCGGAAAGGTGTTTGAGGTGCAGCAGCGGATGGCGGATGCGCCGTTGACGGAGTGTCCTGAATGTGATGGGACGGTGAAGAAGGTGATGTCGATGAGCTCTTTTCAGCTCAAAGGTGGGGGCTGGTACGCTGATGGCTATGCCAGTGCCCGAAAGGATACTGGAACCAGCAGCACCGCTGCTCCACCAACGAGCACTGCCAGTACACCACCTGCCTGTCCTGCCGGCGGGTGCTCGAAGTGCCCGGCGACGGCGAGTTAAGCGTCATATAAATATTTTTCGCATTTTAAGGCGGTTGCAGGGTGTTTCTGCAGCCGCCTTTTTTTATTTCAGGATGACCATGGCGTCGCCATAGGAGTAAAATCGGTAGTTGTGGGCGATGGCCTCGCGGTAGCAGTAGAGCAATCGTTCCCGGCCACAGAGGGCGGAGACCAGGAAGAGCAGGGAAGACTGGGGCAGGTGGAAGTTGGTGATCAGGTTGTCGATGACCTGGAAGCGGAAGCCGGGAACGATGTAGAGGCTGCACCAGCCTTCCGTCGCTGTTACCCGGCCACTCTCTTGGGCGGCAAACTCCAGGGCGCGGACGGTGGTGGTACCCACCGCCCAGATCTTGCCGCCTTGTTGTCGAACCTGGTTGATGGTGTCGGCATTCTCTTTAGAGATATGGATATATTCCTGATGGATGGTGTGCTCAAGGATGGCCTCGGTGCGCACCGGGGCAAAGGTGCCGTAGCCCACATGCAGGGTGATCCGGGCGATGGCCACTCCTTTTTCCCTGATTTTTGTGAGCAGATCTTCCGAGAAATGGAGGCCGGCAGTGGGAGCGGCAACGGCCCCCGGCCTGTTGGCATAGACGGTCTGGTAGCGTCGGGTATCTTCGTCCGTGCTGCCCGCATCCCTGCCAATATAAGGGGGGAGCGGGATCTGGCCACAGGCGCTGAGGATTTCCGCCAGTCCCTTGGCCCGGTCGTAGTGCAGTGCGATTTTTACCCGGCCTTCGCCCAGCCCCTCAAGGATGGTGCAGGAGAGTTCGTCGGAAATAAGGATCGATGAACCAGGCTGGGGTCGCTTGGAGCTTTTGATCAGGGCGGTGGCGGTTATCTCGCCTTTTTCTTCTGATTCCTGCGGGTAGGAGAGGAGAAAGACCTCGGCCTTGCCGCCGCTATCCTTGCGTCCCAGCAGGCGTGCAGGAAAGACCCTGGTATCATTGACAACCAGCAGGTCGCCAGCCTGCAGCAGATCGACAATGTCGGTGAAGCGCCGGTGCTCCCGGATATCGGTGGTTTGGTTGAGGACAAAGAGCCGGGAACCTTCCCGCTTGTCTGCCGGATGTTGGGCGATATTTTCCGGCGGCAGATGGTAGTCGTAGGCCTTGAGTGTGAAATCCTGTTGCATGCTTGTTCTGTTTTGCGGTAAAAACTAAAGATGAGTGGTGTCTCTTTGATGTGATTATATTTTTTCTGGAAGCCGTGAACTACCTACCATGATCCTTGCCGTTGCCGCAACTGAATTTGAGATGAGTCCCCTGGTGCAGTTGCTAACTGTGGGTGGGGAAAAGCCCGCGTCTGCCTGGCGCACCTTGATTGCCGGGGTTGGGCCGGTGGAGACGACCTTGCGTCTGACCCGGTATCTGGAAGGCTGCGATGTAGGTATTGATTGTGTCGTGAATTTTGGCGTGGCCGGTGCCTATGTCTCTGATTTGCCCGATACCGGCGGCAATGCCGGGCTGCTTGATCTCTGTCTGGCCGAGCAGGAGAGTTTTGGGGACTTTGGTATCTGTTTTGCCGATCGCATTGAGGCCTTCGATGTTCAACTGGGCGGTGCGGTGGTTTTTCCCCTCGATCAGGAGCTGTTGTCGCGGGCCGGAGAGATTCTGACCCGACGTGGTCAGGCCTACCGGCGCGGCAACTTTGTCACCGTTGCTGCAGCCAGTGCTTCCCGGCAACGGGGGGCAATGCTTGCCGCCCGTTTTAACGGACAGTGCGAGAACATGGAAGGGGCGGCAGTGGCGCGGGTCTGTGCTGAGTTTTCCCTGCCTGTGCTTGAGTTGCGGGCCATCTCCAATCTGGTGCTGGACCGGGACCTCAGCTGCTGGCAGATGGCCGCAGCCTGTGGGCGGGCAGCAGAGGCTGCGGCCCTGCTCATCCAAGAACTGGAGAAATCATCATGATCTCATCGTCAGCGCCAACAGGTAATCCATCCCTGAGCATCGGCTATTCCCCCTGCCCCAACGACACTTTTATCTTTTACGCCCTGACCCATGGGATCATTGATCTGCCGGGCATGGAGCTGGCCGCTCCCTTGCTGGAAGATGTGGAGACGCTCAACGGCTGGGCCCTGGAGCACCGGCTGGATGTGACCAAGCTCTCGTTCCATGCACTTGGCCATGTGCTGGATGAGTATTGTGTGCTGTCAGCGGGCAGTGCCCTGGGCCGGGGCTGCGGCCCCTTGCTGGTGGCGCGCGGCCCGTTGGATTTAAGCGGCTCCAAGCCATTGCGGGTGGCCATCCCCGGGCGCTTGACCACCGCCGCCCTGCTGTTTCGTCTCTATCTCTCCTCGTACTCGCAGGAGCGATTGGAGGTGATCGAGATGCGTTTTGATACCATCATGGAGGCAATTCGGCAGGGAGAGGTGGATGCCGGGGTCATTATTCACGAGAGTCGGTTTACCTATGGGCAGCTGGGACTGGTCTGTTTGCAGGATCTGGGACAGTGGTGGGAAGAGAGCACCGGTCACCCCATTCCTTTAGGCTGTATCGCGGCCCGGCGCTCATTGGGCCGGGAGCGCATTGCGGCCATCGATCAGGCCATCCGGGCCTCTGTAGACTGGGCCTTTGCCAACCCGGATGCGTGTCTCCCTTATATCCGTCAGCATGCCCAGGAACTTGATTCCAAGGTTGTCTTCGATCACATTGGACTGTATGTGAATGATTTTTCACGGGATCTTGGGCCAGAGGGGACGGCGGCCATTGCTGCTTTTTTGGAGCGGGGCAGAGATGCCGGGATTTTACCCTCCGTCACTCAGGGACTGCGCTGTGAGGAAGAAGCAACCCCTGGAATATAATACTCTTGTCGTCATGATATCAAAGATGGCATAAAGAGTCGCAGCGAATACGCAAAGTGTAACGTTGTTTTTTTGGTAACTATCCAGCTTATTTTTGGAAAGAAACGTTAAACTACACATTGTAACTATTCAGTAGTGGGGTGCTACTGGATAGTTACGTCTTTTGTTGCGATGTCTAAAATGGAAACCATGAATCAAAATTCTACGCGATACCAGGACAGGCAAGGGCCTGAGCTTCCTACCCAGCAACTCCCGATCCTCGGGATTTGCGGTCATTCGGGAGCGGGCAAGACGACGCTAATTGAGGCCATGCTGCCTGAGCTGATTTCACGCGGCCTGCGGGTGGCGGTGGTCAAGCATGATTGCCGCAATCCTCTGGTGGATATACCCGGCAAGGACAGTGACCGGCTCTATCGGGCCGGGGCTGATGTCTTTCTTCTGGGTGGAGAGCAATTTACCCGATTGCATGGGGAAGGTGAGGCCGATTTTGAATTTCAACTGAAAAGGCTTGCCTCTCGGTATGATCTGGTCCTGGTGGAGGGCCACGGGCAAACCCCGATTCCAAGAATCTGGCTTCTGGCTGAGAATGAGACAGCCCCCCCTGCTGAAACCGGACCGGTGCTGTCCGTCTTTGCCCGGGGTGAGGGGCGGGCGCCGCAGGTCTTTGATTTTCTTTTGCAGTGGCTGCAGGAGAGCTGGCAGCAAACCCCGGTGTGGGCCTGTATTCTTATCGGGGGCCGGAGCTCGCGCATGGGGCGGCCCAAGCATCTGATAGAAAAGCAAAACGCTCCAGAGAAGAATACCTGGCTGGAGCATACGGTTGGCCTGCTCCAGCCCCTGATCGGCGAGAACATCGCCCTCTCCGGTGGTGGTGTGGTGCCTGCATCCCTGAAACATCTGCCTCGCCTCCCGGATATTCCGGAGGCGCGCGGGCCGCTTACCGGAATTCTCGCTGCCATGCGCTGGCAGCCCTGCGTTTCCTGGCTGCTTATTGCCTGCGATATGCCCGATATCAGCACCGAGGCTGTCAGCTGGCTGCTTTCCCATCGTCGGCCCGGCTGTTGGGGGACAGTGCCCCGGCTGCATGAAGATGGCCACGTGGAGCCGCTGCTGGCCCATTATGATTATCGCTGTGGCGTCCTTTTTGAACGGCTGCTGGCCTCCGGTTCCCTGCGCATTGGGCAGGTCGCCTGGCATGGCAAGGTCGAGTCTCCCCTGATCCCGCTTCCGCTCAGGCCATCCTGGCATAATATCAATACCCCCGAGGAACTGGCCGTATCCCGACAAGTTGAGCAGGGCTAAGGCGGTTTTGTTTGTGGCGATGAGTTCCTACGATCAACAATGTGCCCGCGAGTTTGCGGAACTCCAGACTCGTTTTGATAAGTATTTCATCGAGATGGCGGTGGAATGTCCGTATCATCTCCCCCATACGGCGATTTTCTATCAGGCCCTGTTCGGAACGATTCCAGAGCGGATCATGGAGCTGTTTCTTGCCTCCGGCTATCGCCGTAACGGGAATTGTCTTTATGCCATGCGCTGTGAGGGGTGTTCCGCCTGTGTTCCCATCCGCCTGCAACCGTCTGAGCTGCGACTGAACCGGAATCAGCGGCGGGTGAAGCAAAAAAATCAGGATCTGGAGATTGAGCTGGGGCCGGTGCTCATGAGTCCGGAAAATCTGGCCTTGTGCCAGAAGTTTTTGTCCGCGCGCTACCCGCACAAGAATAATCAAGCCGAGAGCTATTATTCCGGTTTTTTCCTGACCTCCATTGTCTCCTGCATGGAAATCCGCTATCGGCTGGCGGGAAAGCTGGTCGGCTGTGCCATTGTGGATATGGGCGAGAACTGGATGAACGCCGTCTATTTTTATTTTGATCCCGACCTTGGCAGGCGGAGTCTGGGCACTCTGAACATCTTGACCCTGGCCGAAATATGCCAGGTACAAGGGATGAACTATCTCTATCTTGGGTATTATATCAAGTCTGTGGCGGCCATGAATTATAAAAGCCGATTTACTCCGTACTATCTGTATCTTGACGGCAGGTGGCAGCAGGTGGCAAAGGAGAACCGATAACCGGGAGGGTCAGATCATGCATGAGGCGCAATTGTACGGTCAGGGCAAGGAAGGTGAGCTCATCTGTGAACTCTGTGCCCATCACTGCCGGATCAAGGATGGCCATCGGGGAATCTGCGGGGTGCGTGAGAATAGAAAGGGGATTCTGTACAGCCTGGTGTATGGCCGGCTGGTGGCGGAACATGTGGATCCCATTGAGAAGAAGCCGCTGTTTCATTTTCTCCCAGGCAGCCGGTCGTATTCCATCTCCACGGTGGGCTGTAATTTTCGCTGCCGCCATTGTCAGAACTCTTCCATCTCCCAGGCAGATAACTTTCCCGCCGAGGCTCCCCCCGGCATCCTGCGCACCCCTGAACATGTGGTGGCGAGTGCTGAGAGCAGCGGTTGCCGATCGATCAGTTATACCTATGTGGAACCCACCATCTTTTTTGAGTTTGCCTATGACTGCAGTGTGCTGGCCCGCAGCCGGGGGGTGAAAAATGTCTTTGTTTCGAACGGATTCATGTCGGAGAAGACCACCCGGAAGCTGGCACCGGTTCTCGATGCCATCAACATTGATATCAAGGCCTTCAACGAGGATTTTTACCACTCAATATGCGGCGCCAGGTTGCAGCCGGTCCTTGATACGGTGCGGCTCATGCATGAGTTGGGGGTATGGGTGGAGGTGACCACCCTGATTATTCCCGGTCTTAACGACAGCGATGCGGAATTGCAGGCGATTGCTGATTTCATTGTTGCCATTGATCCATCCATGCCCTGGCATGTGACCGCCTTCTATCCCACCTATAAGTTGACCGACAGACCGCCCACGCCAGCCAAGACCCTGGAAAAGGCGCGTAAGATAGGCCTTTCCGCCGGGCTCAGGCATGTCTACGAGGGGAATATCCCGGGTGCAGGGGGAGAGAACACGATGTGTCCCTCTTGTCAGGCCTTGCTTGTGCAGCGTTTCGGGTTCAGGATTCAGGAAAACAGGTTGGTGCATGGCCGCTGTTCGCAATGCGGGGAAGGGCTTGCCGGGAGGTGGGAATAAAGGGGGAATGAGTCCATTGCTGGATGATAATGCAGGGTCTCGCCTGATTATTTGAGTTTTCCGGAAAAAAGCATATGAAATTTCCCCGGGATCTTGATCTCGAAATCCATCCGTTTGTCCGGGGTTACCGGGTGATTAAAGGACAATTTATAGGCGTGCAGGGCCAACCTCTTCAAAGGGTTGGTCTTGGCGCCATATTTTTTGTCGCCAGCAATGGGGTGGCCAAGGTCAGCCATGTGGACACGGATCTGATTCTTTCGTCCGGTGAGCAGGGTAATGTCGAGGAGGGCAAAGTCGTCGCCTTCTTTTTTGACCGTGTAGCTGGTGATGGCCTCCTTGCCTTCGGTCCCATTCCCTCTGACGCTATAGACCCGCAGGGCCTTTGATTCAACGAGCCTGCTGATGATTTTGTCCTCTTTCTGGCGGGGAACCCCTTCAACGATGGCGGCGTATTGTTTGTGGGCTTGCTCCCATTGATCCTGAAGGGTCTTTTTTACTGCCTCATTTTTGGCAAAGACGAGGAGTCCGGATGTCCCCTGATCCAGGCGATGGACGATGAAAATTCGCGCCTGTTGGGAATTCTCCCGTTCCTTGAGGTAGTCGCTGAGCATGTAAAACGCGGTTTTTCGTTTTTCCTTTGCCGTTGCAATGGTGAGCAGCCCCGCCGGTTTGTCAATGACAATGATGGCCTCGTCTTCGTAGACGATGGTCAGTCCCAGGCAGGTTCCAGCCTGCTCACGCAACTCCTGTTCTGTTCGGATGCACACCACCTCTCCTGCCGTTAGAAGCTGGTCAGGGCGTGTCGCTACCCTCTCGCCGATGGCAACGGCGCCATGCTTGATCAGCTGTTTGGCCTTGGTTTTTGAATAGCCGGAGTCGGTCAGCAGGCCGAGGAGCTCTGATGCATTGGGGGCTGGGATTTTTCTCATGGAGATTGCTGCCCCGCAGGTTTTGACTTCCCGCGCTGGGCCCTCAAGTGGAGTGCAAGGCCTTTTAGGAAGTTTCTGAGAAACTGATCACCGCATTCCTTGTAGTTCTTATGCCCTTCTTTTCTGAACAGGGCGCTCAATCTGGCCCTGGTGATGCCGGTGTCGGTTTTTTCGAGGATCGCAAGGAGCGTGTCTTCCTGCAGCTCCAAGGCAATGCGGAGTTTTTTGAGGATAACATTGTTGGTAAGATGTGAGGTTGCTGTCACCTGCTCAGTGTCATTCTCTTTTTTTCCTCTTTTCTGGAGAATAAGACCATCGAGAAAAGCCCCCATGACCAGATCAGTGCATGTCAGAAAGCCTTCCTCTTCTTCCTTTTTCAACAAGGCCGTGACGGAGGATGGTTCGAGGGTGAGCCCACCGAGTTTACAGAAGGCGACGATGGATGAATCGTGCAGGTCGAGGGCATAGCGGATACTGCGAAGGATATCGTTGTTGATCATATGGAATTCCTGAGAGATACTGAGCGGTTACTTGTTGGTATCAGCGGGTTTCGGCTCATCGGCCTTTGCCGGGTCCCGTTCACTGTCTTTGAGGATGGTGGCGCTCATGTCGGTTGCGGCTTGTCTGGCGGTGGCCTTAAGCTCTTCCGCCTTCTCCGCTAAGGTCTGGGAGGCCGCTGCAGTCTTGTCGATGACCTCATGGGCCTTGTCGGCAGCAGTCTGGATGGCCTGAGTGGTGGCATCTTTTACCGGTGGCTTCTTTGGCTCTTCACTGCGACATCCGGCCAGAAGTAAGCTTGTCAAGGTCAGAGGGATAATCGTGCATGCAAGGATCTTTTTCATCGACTGTTTCCTGGGGTGAAATATTAACAATGGATCTGCGAAGAACGGCACCCGTATGGGCAACCCTCTTGTGTGCGCAGGGTACAATATATCTTTCGGAATGGATACTATCTTTTTTCCTCTGGGAGAAAGGTCACCGGTAAGGCCTGATTGGCGGCTTCCAGGGCGTGGCGGCTTTGTTGTCCGCCTTTGGTGTCAGGTGTGTTGCCGCCGAGAATAGCCTCGACGATGGTGCCCTGATGAAGATCTGCGGCGGCGATGGACGGGAACAGGCGCTGTTGTTTGTCGTCGCTGTGGATGATACCGGCGGCAAGGAGTTGTTCCGTTGCTGCTGTGAGCAGGGGGGGCGGGTATTCCGGGCAGAGCTCAGGAAGCATCCTGCGGGTCACTGGTTGATGGCGGTCAAAAAAGAGAAAAATTTGATGGACGATATCAAAGGCGGCGCTCAACTGTTTGGCGGCGGTGGTTGGCAGAGGGAACAGTTGATGGCTGTGGCGGGTTTGGCAGGCAAAGGCCACCTGGGCTCCGGTGAGAATAAAAATCCAGCCGAGATAGAGCCAGACCAGGAACAGGGGCAGAGTGGCAAATGAGCCATAAATGGCATTGTAGTTGGAAACTCCGATCTGCAGGCTGATATAGATATTTTGGGCACCAAACCAGAGGGAGCCGGCAAAGAGAGCGCCGATGGAGGCGGGGGCTGGCCGGACTCTGGTGTTGGGGAAGACCATGTAGGTGATTGCCAGGGCCACGGAGATGGAGAGGATCGGCAGCAAGAGCAGAAAAACGGGCAGGAAGATGGTCTCCAGTCCCGGCAGGAAGGGTTTGAGGCGAAGGAGCAGTAAAGGATTCTTGATGACGGTGGTAGCGGCAAAGCCAATGTTGATGGCAATCGGCATGAGGATCAGCAGGGCCAGATAGTCGGTGATCTTACGCAGCATCGAGCGGCCTGCCTGGACCTGCCAGATGGTGTTCATTGCCTTCTCAATGGTGTCAAAGACCATAATGATGGTGATCAGCATGATTAGGACTCCAATGGTGCCGAGGGTAGTGAAGTCGGTCTTGTCAACATAGTTGAAAAGACTGTCGGCTGCGGAGCGCAGATGGGCAGTCAGCGTTGCGTTGGCTTCTTCGGTGCTCCCTGGTTCGACACTGGTTTGAGGAGTGGCAGGGGCCGTGAAAGCAGTGTTGTTTTCCAGGGTATCTATGTACTCATAGACAACCTGACGCAGATGATCGCCGCCCCCAAGACCCTTGACCAGCGAGGTGCTCATCGCCAGCAAAGGGACCAGGCTGAGGAGGATGGTATAAGTGAGGGCGCCTGCACGCAGCGCCAGTTCATTGCGATGAAATCCCCAGGCCGTGATCAGAATGATACGGATAAAGGTACGGAATGGCTGTTTTGATCCGGGAGAGACGAATTTAGGCTGGTCCGCCCAGGTCAATATACGCCGGGTTCTGGACTGAGGTGGTTGTTTTTCAGAGTTCATCAGGGAGTGTGGAGAAGTTTTTCTTCAAGAATCCGGAATACCGTCTCCCGCTTGATGGGCTTGCTGATATAGTCATTCATGCCGGCTTCCAAACATTTCTCCCGATCTCCCTTCATGGCATTGGCGGTCATGGCGACAATGGGAATGTCGGTGAAGCCAAGCTCACGGATCCGGCGGGTGGCCTGCAGACCGTCCATCTCGGGCATCTGGATGTCCATGAGGATAAGATCGTAGAGCCCCGGGTTTTTGCTGTAGGTTTCAACGGCCAAAAGGCCATTACCCACCACCTGCACGATATATCCCGCCTTGCTCAGCATCATGGTGGCCAGTTTCTGGTTGACCAGGTTGTCTTCTGCCAGCAGAATCCTGCTGGCGTGTTTGATCTCTTCCCGAATGGAATACTGGGTGACAAGCTTTGTTTCTTCCTGGGGCGCGTCGCTGTCTTGCGAGGTGTTGATGATTCTCGCCAGGGTCTTGAGCAGCATGGCGCGCCGGGTCGGCTTGGTGAGAAAGGCGTTAAAGCCAACTTCACGACAACGACCGGCTATTTTTTCGGCGCTGGAGGTGTAGGCAAGAAGCGGGATTGAGTGACTTGCGGTGGCTGTTGCGCGGATCTGTCTGGCAAGATCAAATCCTGAAATAACGGGAAGCTGCAGGTCAAGAATGGCGGCGTCGAAGGGGTCGTTTTTCTCGTCTGCGGCGATCAGTGTGGCGATGGCCTGGGTTTCATCGGTGAGGATGGTAAGCCTGATATCGTAGGGATGGAGGATTTTGAACAGGATATCATTGTTGGTACTGTTGTCATCGACGAGGAGAATACGGGTATTTTTAAGGGTCTCGATATTGGCGATCTTTGGTTGCACCCGGGTGGATTTGTGCATGGTGGCGGTAAAATGAAAGATAGATCCTTTCCCCGGAATACTTTCTGCCCAGACCTGTCCCTCCATGAGCTGGGCGATTTTACGACAGATTGACAGGCCCAGGCCGGTACCCCCGTATTTTCTGGTGGTGGAGCCGTCGGCTTGTTTGAAGGCCTCAAAGATGGTCTCGGTCTTGGAAGGATCGATGCCGATCCCGGTATCCCGGATTTTGCTGTGCAGGATCAAGGTATCTTCTGTTTCCTGCTCAACCTCTATGGAGAGTTCGAGCTCTCCACTTTTCGTAAATTTGACGGAATTGCCGAGGAGATTGATCAGGACCTGGCGGAAGCGCCCGGGATCGCCCATGACAGTGGCCGGCAGTTTCTCGTCAATGCGGCAGAGCATCTCGATCTGCTTGTCGGCAATCTTGGGTCGAATCATATCGCAGACGTCATGGGCGGTGATCTCTGGGTCAAAATCGATGGTCTCGAGATCCATGTGTCCGGCCTCGACCTTGGAGAAGTCGAGGATATCGTTGATCAGACCGAGCAGAGCCTCGCCGCTGCGCTTGATGGTCAGGGCACTTTCCTTCTGCTCGTTGTCAAGTTCCGAGATGAGCAGCATGTCGGTAAAGCCGATGATGCCGTTCATCGGGGTTCTGATCTCATGACTCATGGAGGCGAGAAATTCACTTTTAGCGATATTGGCGGCCTCAGCGGCGGCGGTGGCCTCCCGTAACTGTCTGGTCTGGATCTCGATCTCGGATTGCAGGGTTTTTGAGTAGCTGGCCTGTTGCTCCTGGATGGTCTGATAACTCTTTTCGTTTTCCTCCAGGATGGTCTGGTATTTGTTTTCCAGGACGGAAAATTTGCGGTCGAACTGTTTTTTCTGAATAGTAAGACGCTGCAGGGTTTTTCGATGTTCCTGTTGGCTTTGAAACAGTGAATGACAGAGCTTGACGATTGTGGTGATGGCGGAGGACGTCTGTCCGCTGTTGTGGCCAGGATCATCGGTGCTGAAGAGAAGGATGGCTTTCAGATCCGGCAGGGGGAGAAGGTGAAATGCACCATCGCTGGTGGTGGTGATCGACTGCGCCTCCAATCCCTTTTTTATCTGGCAGGAGATTTCTTCCATGACGGGCTGAGAGGGGCGAAGAGCCGGGGGGCCTGCGCTGTACTCTTTTCCCTCTTCATCGATGCAGAGATAAAAATATTCTCCGGCTGTGCCAGACAGGAGATCCAGAAATTCTTTAATTTCGGTGGAGAATGTGACGGGCTGGTCGAAGATCGCAAAGTTGTTTTTCATCGTAAGGCTCCTGGCCGGTGAGTGTTAGGCCATTGTAAAGATACAACATAGCTCCCAGGATGTTAAAAGAGGAAAAATAAAACTGGTAGCTCCTCTTCCAACCCTTGCTTCATAATGGTTCCTAATTCTCGTAAATATCCTGGGCTTTGGCGATTTCTTCGGGGAGATCATCAATCAGCACCTTGTACTCATCCATGTTTTCCTGGAGATGTAGCTCCAGTGGCGAGGAAAGGGGAGAGGCGACATTCGGCAGCGAGCTGTATCCCATCTGCCCGGTGATGTATTGGGCAATCTGGAGAATACTGGTCAAGGTACCTGGAGTGGCATCGTCAGTGAGGGTGTGATGGTCACGGATGGCATTCTGGATAGAGCTTGGCATGCCCCAGTCGCAAGACAGGAGATAGCCGATTTCACAATGATCGGTTCCCAGGAAATGTCGCTCATGAGCAATGAGTGAGTCTGTGGGCCCGCAGGCTTCACAGGCAGCCAGGAAATCGTCTTTGGCAATTTGTTCTTCAACGATTTTTCCAAAATCATGGAGGATACCGCATAAATAGGCATCGTCACCGTTGATCCCGAAAATTCTCTCGGCGAGAAGTTTGCTGCAGATACCGACCACAGCGCAGTGTAGCCAAAGCCGTTTCCGAGAGAAAATGCCGGTATTGTGTCGTTCCTTAAAAATATTTCGCAGGGCGTCGGTGACGGCCATGCTGCGCAGATTGCGCATGCCGAGGAAGGCCACGGCCCTGCCGATGGAGGTGATCGGTTGCGACAGACTGTAGAAGGCGCTGTTGACCAGACAGAGCAGGCGGGCCACCAGGGTGGGGTCCATCTTGATCACGTCTTCAAAGTCCTTCATGGTGGCATTGTCGTCGGCAATCATTCGCGAAAGCTCGGTGACAACGTAGGGGAGAGTTTTTACATCTTTAAATCTCTGGATAAATTGCTCGGCGGTAAGCATTCTGGAATTCTCGTTGGTCTGTTCGGTCAGTGTATCTTGATAATGTTGATTTAAAAGCCGATCTCACGTTTGGTAATGGCTTCGCTCTTAACCCGATCAAGCAGTTCCGAGAGTACGGGCTTGATGTTTTCACGAAGATCTCCGGCCACGATGAGAAAGAGAAGGTCATCGCCAGGCTGGAATTCACCACAATGGGCCTCGATGGCAATATCAAAGATGCCCTCCCGCTGGAGAAGTTCCTGGCGAATGGCCTCGATTTTATTCAGATCAGGAGTGACCTCCAGGGCCTTGACCTTGCTTTTATCCTTGCGGGACCAGTTGCGGACGACGCCGTTATGGATGAGGATCATCCCCACATTGTCCTGAAAGCCTGGTTGTTTTTTCATTTCTGCGATTCTTTGTGAGATATCCATGAACGACTCCTGAAGTTGGGGAGAAAAAAAGGCCAGCGGCTTATGGACACTGGCCAGTATTTTTTTTGTTTGAATTTCTGGTGTTGTTTTTGTTACCCTGCGGGTAGTATTTTTTTCGTACTGTCGATGGCAACCTTTTATGAAGACCTCTTTTTTGATTCTGTCGTAACAACTTGTACAGGTGAGTTTTGACCGGTAGCCGGAAGTTTAAGCTGATAGCCTCGGGGGAGTGGTTTTTTCCCATCCAGGACAGATTGCTCAATGGTTGGATTAAGCGTCTGGATAGTTTTTCCGTCGACCTTAAAATGACGTTTGATGGAATCTATCGAGACCTGACTGGAAAGTCGGATAGTGGTTACCGATGGGCGAGTCTGAACGGGCGTGAAAAGAGATTGTTCAAGCCTTTTTGCGGAGTTCAGGGCTGCAAGGAATTCGGAATAGAAATTTCGGGAGGCAAATTTGAAATACCCTTGATCATACTCTTGAAAGATCTTTTCGTAGGAGCCTTTATCTCTTTTGGCTCTTGCCATTCCCGCTGTTCCATAGTTATAGGCTGTCAGGGCAAGGGGCCAACTACCAAGAACGGAGTGGTTTCTTTTGAGGAATTTCGCAGCAGCGTGACTGGCAAGGATTGGATCATGCCGTTCATCAATGGTTCCATCGATGCGTAGATACTCTTTACCGGTTGACTTGGTGAACTGCCAGAGGCCGGAGGCCCCAACTTTGCTGCGGGCGTCTGGATTAAAGGAGGACTCAACATGGGGCAGGTAGGCAAGTTCCTCCGGCAGGTTGTAGGAACGAAAAATTTTCTTAATCTCAGGAAGATGGGTGCGTGAACGCATGACTCCTTCTCTGAAGCGCTCTTTCTGGCCAATCTGGACGCGGATTGATTCGCTGGCCTTGACTAGCTGAGATTGTCTGAGTCCTTTCATTATGGTGGCAACCCGGCGTTCTTCTTGGGTGATAGGAGGAATCCCCTGGGCAAGACTGGTCAGGATGGCTGCGTATTTCTTTTGTTCCGCGTCAAGTAAGGGTTTATTTGCTTGCCCGGCTCCTGGTTTCAGGTAATCCATAATGGGAATGACGGCATAAATTCTGGACAGATCATACTGATCATGGATGACGGCCTCACTTGTGGAATAGTGGGTGTAGACCTTCTCCCAGAAGGCAACGTTTGTCTGTATGGATGGAAAGTGAGGAAATTCGGTGCTTTGTGAAGCTGGACCGGTCATGCCCGCATTGGCCACGTTTCCCAGAAGAGAGAAAAGGTATGTGGCTGTAATAACCAGCAATACCATTAGGTGAAGGGTACGTGATTGTTGGTAGCCTGTAAAAGACTCTGTAAGTGAGTGTTTCATGGGATGCAGAGTTAAAAGAGTAAAATATAAGATACAAAATATATTATTTCTATTTAAGCATAAGGACGACGTGATGTACACTCCAATATTGGCGACTCTTGGATTTATTCTCTCTCCGGATAAGCAGAAAACGTTGCTTGTTCATAGGAATAAACGGGCTAATGATGCTCATTTGGGTAAATATAATGGTCTTGGTGGTAAAATGGAACGGCAGGAGGATGTTTTTTCCTGTCTCCGGCGCGAGGTGCAGGAAGAATCCGGTCTGATCTGTGAGGAGGCGACCTTGCGAGGAACCGTGAGTTGGCCGGGGTTTGGTTCTACAGGTGAAGACTGGTTTGGATTTATCTATCGAATAGACCAGGTGAGCGGGGTGTTGAGGGCTGCTAATGAGGAGGGGGAGCTGCAATGGTGTCGTCTGGATGCCTTGCATCTGTTGCCGATGTGGGAAGGGGATAAATATTTCTTGGATATGATCTTTGATGATGACGCCCGCATTTTTCATGGCTGCATGCCCTATCGCGATGGTCGGCCACTGAGCTGGAGTTATTCGAGGAGCTGAGGGAAGAGGGCAGGGTGTCATAAAAAACGACAGGGTGCATGAGCTTGGGCAAGATGCGAAGTCTTTCGTATGGAGGATTAATTTTGATTACCGCTGCTTGCAGCCCTCAAGGGATAGTTTTTTGAAAAAAGAGCTTAATGCTTGCAGAGAACACTGGGCAAGGGTATATTCAAAAAAAATTATTTAGGTATAAATTTTATATTTATCGTAATAAATACAGCAAACTAGAGGAGCAGGTGATATGAAGCAGGATAGCGAGTTGGGGCGTCTGGAGAATTTTGTTGCCAAGTTGTTGGATCGGTTTAATGCCTTGCAGGCAGACAAGGCGAAAGTTGATGAGTTGTTACTGGAGCGGGACGAATCAATTGCCATGTTGCAGGATGAGCTGGCCTCTCTCAAGGATGAAAGAGGAGAAATCAGCAGCAGAGTGTCGGGATTGCTTGGCCGGATTGAAGAGTGGGAGGCCAGCGATAAAGAAAGTGGGGATTCAGCTGGTGGCGAAAGAGGTAGCTCTGAGGGTGGAGTTGTGCAGGGAAGTCTGTTTTAGGGTGAATGAGGGTTGCATGGTCTTCCTTTGAAGCTGATTTGTGAGTAGAGTCATTATTCAACCCCTGAAAGTCGTGGAGAATTGATTTGGAAAGGCTTGTCCGGTTTGAACTTATGGGTCAGGAATACACTTTTTACACCGGGGCTCCCGAGAGTGAAGTTTCTGATATTATTGACCTTGTAAGCGAGCTGGTGGCGGAAAATATATCTGGAACTTCAGGGGCTATTCCAGTGAGCAAGGTGGCTGTTTTGGTGAGTTTAAATATAGCCTCCCGATATTTTGAATTAAGGTCTCAATTTGATCGATACAGGGCGGATTCAGAACAGAGGATAGCTTGTTTGACAAAGCAGATTGCCCTAGGCCTCTCTTTGGAAAAAGGAGTGGATGACTGATAATTTTCTTTTGTTTGTTTCAAATTCTGCTATATTCGGAACTGTAGTTTTTTACGTTGTTTGTCCTTTCTACGTTACAGGATTTGTTTCTAAGATTGATTTAGTAGAACTTTTTTAAATCTGTTTCCCTGCCCTGTTGGTGATCAACAGTGTGTTGAGCCAACTCTCACAAAAAGGGTATCTCCACTGTTTTCTAAGGGAAAATTGCTTTGCTTTTTTCCCGAGGAGACTATGAGTTATGCCCACCTATTTTATAGGTTTAATCATCCTGTTGACACGGCAGGGTGGGGATTTTTATTGCGCGCCGTTACGGATAGCCGGTAATAGAATGGTTTGATTGTAACGGTTTATTCTCAGAGTAATGAATGTTATTCTGTTTTTTATATCCAGGGCACCTCGGGATAAGGGTTTGAGAGTCACTGTTTAGGGTGATCTGTCAGGTTGAGGTGAGTTGACTGGAATTCATCCGCAAGATTATTGATTGCAGTTGGAATGATGCTGGACAAGATTACGAAATTCGGGAAGAAAAGTTGCGTTTATACTATCAGTTGATGCCTTTGAGAGATGAACTCTTTGCCAAAGTATCGGCAGGGTGTTGATTGATTTCATATATAATAATTTAGCGCCTAACGTGTCTGGTTCAGTCTGGAGTCAGGCCGTCATTGCATGATTCAAGTGAGGATGCAATTGTCTTGGCATTAAATTTGGTAATAAATTTGAGGGGATAGCTTTTGTGTCCCTGATCTTTTTTGCTACTCGTCTATTTTTATCCCTTCCCCTCGTTTTTTTTGTTTCTCTGCCGCAACACGTTGTTTATGTGTTCGCCATCTACGTCTTCCTGTCCTGTAATCAGATATTGCCAATCGGGGTCAGGGTCTTATGAATATATTAAATGAGCCGATTTATCTGTTGTTTTTAGGGGTACTTTTTGGCGTAATAGCTGGTTTTCTTTCAAGAAAACGTTTTGTTGAGGGCCATCGCCTCAATATAGAGAGTCAGGGCAGGCAGCTTATAGAAAATGCCATTCTTGAGGCTGAGCGCATCAAAAAAGATGCTGTCCTGCAAAGTAAAGAGGTCGCATATCAGCTTAAACAAGCCGTAGAAGAGGAAATTCGGGTTGATAAGGCTGATTTGAAGGATGAGCTACGACAGCTTAATGATAAAAAAGAGCAGTTAAAGCGTGACTTTGCCAGTCTGGATAAGCGGAAAGAGGATATCCAGAAGAGTGAAACTCGACTGCAAGAGCAGGAACAAGAGCTGCACGAAAAAAAGAGTGAAGTGGAAGAGCTGATCTCTCATCAGCGGAATGAGCTGGAAAAAATAGCAGGAATCAGTCAGGAAGAGGCCAGAAAGCTGCTCATGGATTCAATGGAGAGCGAGGCCCGTATGCATGCCGCCAAAAAACTTGCCCGTATCGAGCAGGAAATGAAGATGGAGGCCGATAAGAAAGGGAAGAACATCCTGGCCCTTGCCATTTCCCGCTACGCCGGCGATTATGTTGCCGATAAAACGGTATCCATGGTTCCTCTGCCAAATGATGAGATGAAGGGCAGGATCATCGGCCGGGAGGGAAGAAATATTCGAGCCATTGAGGCGGCCACCGGTATTGATATCATAATTGACGATACCCCCGAAGCAGTTATACTTTCCGGATTTAATCCGGTGCGCCGTGAAGTTGCCCGTCTTGCCTTGCTCCAGCTGATTAATGATGGGCGCATCCATCCTGCCAGGATTGAAGAGGTGGTTGCTAAAATTACCAAAGAGCTTGAGGTTTCCATGCGCGAGGCTGGAGAGCAAGCCACCTTTGATGTGGGTGCGCATGGGGTGCATGCTGAATTAATTAATCTCCTGGGTCGTTTGAAGTATCGAACAAGTTACGGACAGAATGTCCTCCAGCATTCTTTAGAGGTTGCCTTTTTGTGCGGTATTATGGCCGCTGAATTGGGTATTGATGTTAAAATGGCCAAAAGAGCTGGGCTGCTTCACGATATCGGCAAGGCTGTTGATCATGAAGTGGAGGGCTCGCATGCGATTATTGGTCGTGATCTGGCCAAAAAATATGGTGAGTGCGAGGAAGTTGTCTATGCCATAGGGGCCCATCATGAAGACCTGCCCCCGCAAAGTGTTCTTGATATTCTAGTGCAGTCCGCAGACGCCTTATCCGGCGCCCGTCCAGGAGCCAGAAAGGAGATGTTGCAGACATATGTCAAACGTTTGGAAGATCTTGAGAATATTGCCAGTTCCTTTGAAGGGGTGGAAAAGTCCTATGCGATTCAGGCTGGCCGAGACCTGCGGATTATTGTTGATTCCAAGAAGATTCAGGATGCCGAGGCCATACTGTTGAGTCAGGATATAGCCAAGGCCATAGAGGCCCAATTGACTTATCCGGGACAGATACGGGTAACCGTGATCCGTGAGACCAGGGCAGTGGAGTTTGCCCGATAAGCCTTATCTGATAAGGGTGTGCTGTCGAAGAATGCTGGTTGTTATTTTAAGCTGTCGTAAATAAATAACTTGGAATCATTTTGTTTCAAGAACGGCATAAGGGTCCGTAAGGAAATGGATAAAAAGTACGAGTTATTCCTTAACGGCCCATAAGAAAGATTAATTGTTAAAAAAAGGCGGGCAACAGGAATTATGTCTTCCATTGATGAACAGATAAAACTTATAGAACGGGGAGTAATTGACTGTATTTCCCGTGAAGAACTTGTGAAAAAGTTGGAAAAATCAGTGGCAACCGGGATTCCTCTGCGGGTAAAGGCTGGTTTTGATCCGACCGCCCCTGATTTGCATTTAGGGCATACGGTGTTGCTGCAAAAATTGAAGCATTTTCAGGATCTCGGGCATGATGTATATTTTCTGATTGGTGATTTTACAGGAATGATCGGCGATCCAACGGGGAAATCAGAGACTCGCAAGGCCTTGACCCGTGAGGATGTGGCACGAAATGCAGAAAGTTATAAAGAGCAGGTCTTTAAAATCCTTGATCCTGAAAAAACCAGGGTGGTGTTTAACAGTCAGTGGCTGGCTGAACTTGATTCCTTTGCCATGATCCGCCTTGCCTCTGAGCTGACTGTGGCCAGAATGCTGGAGCGTGAAGACTTCAAGGTGCGTTTCCGCGAGGGGAATCCCATCTCTATTCATGAATTTCTCTATCCCTTGATCCAGGGGTATGATTCGGTGGCCCTGGAAGCAGATGTTGAAATTGGCGGTACGGACCAGCTCTTCAATCTGCTCATGGGTCGTGATCTTCAGCGTTCCCGTAAACAGGCGCCGCAGGTGGTACTCACCCTTCCTCTTCTTGAAGGCCTGGATGGGGTGAACAAAATGAGTAAGTCTCTGGGTAATTATATTGGAATTACCGAGTCAGCCAATGATATATATGGCAAGATTCTCTCCATCTCCGATCAATTGATGTTTCGTTATTATGAGTTGCTTAGTGATCTGGGAGGCGAGCAGATTGCCCAATTGAAGAAAGAGATGGAAGATGGAAGCCTGCACCCCAAAGAGATCAAGAAGCAACTGGCTCGCGAGTTGACGGCGCGCTTTCATTCAGTGGAGGCGGCAAGCCAGGCAGAGGAAAATTTTGAACAGGTTTTTCAGAAAGGTGGGTTGCCTGATGATATTCAGGTGGTTGAGATAACAGCCTCTGAAGATCTCTGGCTCCCCCAGCTTTTAGTAGATATGGAACTTGTAAAATCTACCTCGGATGGGCGTCGAATGATTAAACAGAATGCTGTTTCTCTGGATGGAGAAAAAGTGACAGATGTCAATGCAGTGGTCAAGCCCCAGGGAGAAGTGCTGGTAAAAGTTGGTAAGCTCCGATATTGCAAGGTTTGCTTCAGGTAAGCGAGATTTTAAATAAACAACGGGTGAGGATTCAGGTTTCTGATATATCTTTTTAACATTGATGGCGTATTGGTATCTCTGATGATTGGCTGAAACGCAAAAAGGATTAAAACCTGAACAGGTTTTAATCCTTTTTGCGTTTACGAGGGGTTCTTTAGAAAAAACCAAGAAAAATCTCCCTTGTTTTTTTCTAAGAATGGAGACAAAAATTCATCGGCGCATTTTTTGTCTTTGGCATGTTTCATCCAATTATGCCTTTGTTGATGGGCAAATTCATCACTATCAGTTCACACTCGTTTGGTGCTTTGCTTTTGTGCAATAATCGCAGAGTCCTGTAAATTCAATGTGATGGCTCAGAATTTGATAGTGAGTCGACTTTGCCGCTGATTCATTAATGCTTTGTTGGACAGGCATGTCAACGTCGCTCACCTTGCCACAATCTATACAACGAACATGGTAATGGGGCTTAACGACGGCGTCAAAGCGTTTTTGGGTGCCCCCTACTTCCAGTTTAAGGATTAAACCGGTTTCAGACATCAATTCAAGATTTCTGTACACAGTCCCCAAGCCGATACGGGGAAGACGCTTGCGTACCATATCATAGACTTCATTGGCAGTTGGGTGTGAGGTTACTTTTATAAGTTCTTCAAGGATAACTTGACGCTGAGTGGTCAAGCGCATGGGGGTGTTTTCTTGCATGAAAAGTCCTGTTACTGATTAAAAGATTGAGATAGTAAGGTTTATTACTTGGCAAAGTATCTCAGATTGAGGGGAAAAACAAGGGGAAACTCTTGGCATCGAGAGACTGGCATGGGTTTTATCAATCGATCTTCAACATGCAGGATAATGTGGTGCTGAGTGTTAACGTGTCGGTTGATCTGGGGGAGGAACAGATTGAATCCTTTCTCTGCCATTCAGCGATGCAGGTGTTGATGATCTCGGGAGGTTTTATTCGAGAAATGGATTGAAATAACCAAGACGAAGGGATGGGAATTTTTGGTGCACCTTGCGAAGCCATGTGCGCATGCCCAGTGGCTTTTGTGTTGGTTGGAATCCGAGCGTCTGTAGGTACCATTCAGGATCCATATTCAGATTTCGTAATTGAATCAGGTCAGGGCGGCATGTTTCGACCAGTTCTGAGAAGGCCGTAAACTCTTCTGGAGAGTCTGTTACACCAGGTTGGATAAAATAGTTGAGTGAGACAAAACGGTTGGCATTCTTCATGGTACGAATGGAGTCTTTGACGTGTTCTAGGCTGAACCCGACGGGCCGATAGTAGCGGGTGTGGAATATCTCTTGGGCAGAGTTGAGGCTGACCCGGAGGCTGTCCAGTCCGGCATCGGCCAGCAATGCGACGGCCTGAGGTAGGCTGGCGTTGGAGTTGAGGTTGATGGTGCCGCGGGAGGTTTTTTTGCGGATAAGGCGAATGGCTTCTTCAATGACGTGGGCCTGCAACAGGGGCTCGCCTTCACATCCCTGGCCAAAGCTGACAATGGCATGTTCCGCCTTTTGCAGATGAGGTATGGCTACAGCGGCGATCTCTTGGGCTGTGGGGACAAATTGGATACGGTCCTGACTTGCTGAGCAGGAACCGGCAGGCTGGAGAGAGATGCAGCCGACACAGCGTGCGTTACAGATGGGGGAGGTGGGAAGAGGGGCCTCCCAGCGATCGAGAAAATAATTCCGGGCAGCCGGACAGCCGTACGTCAGGCAGCATTTCCCCAGATGTTGGACCAACCTGTTGTCACTGAATTCTTTCAGTTTTTTTTTTGTCTTTCTCGTGATGACGGCCTGGTCAAATTGGCAGGTATCCTGACGTTTGTCTGGATCGCTACGAAACGCAGTTGTCCAGAATTGGCCTTGGTGCCAGCCCACAGCTGTATAAGCGAAAAGGGGGAGGCGTGGGGCATTGTCAGCATGGGTTTGGTAGGCACTGTTAAAGATGGCCGTATGGGCTGGCGACATGAAGGCCGCAACTGCCTGGACGAACTCTCCCTGATGAAAGGGACTTTCTTCCAGGAGCAGCGGCTCGTTGGTATCCGGATCACACCCTATGGGGAAGCGGCCAGGCAGGACAAAGAGTTCACTCCCTTCAGGGAGGGGGATCAGATCTTCAGGAGTTGGTTGAAAGAATTGTCCTCCACTCATGCCGGCCATATTCAGGCCTGAAAAATCTGTAATGTTGCCCTTGAGATCAGCAAAAACCAGGGAAGGAGAGGCGTCTGGGTGGATCACTGGGGACGCAGAGTCTTGAAAATGGAATCTGTGGCCAGGTAAATGTCGAGATCTTCACCGTAAATATCCTGAATCGCTGAGTGGTTGATCAAATCTTCAATGATAAATTGGGTGAGATAGAGACTGATAATATTGGGGTCCGGGACCAGGGTGCGCAAGGGCGCAACCTTCAGTTGGATGTCGAATTCTTCCAGGTTGGAGAGTTTCTTCAGCTGTTCTTCAAAGGTGTCATGGAGACTTTGTACAGACGTTGTTTCGACGATTCCTTTGTCGATTAAGCGCTGTACCAACTTTGCTGCCAGTTCATCGGCGTTTTCTCGGGCCTTTTGAAGCATAAAGCGCCTTTCCTGTTCTCGTTTGCGATCAATGCTGCGTATGGTTTTGTCGGTGGCGTTATTGGCGCTGATATGGGCTTTTGCCATGTATGTATTCTCCGGAGTGTCTTTCTGTGAGCGAAGATGAATCAATATCTTCGTAAATTTATGAGAAGAGTCAAGGAATGGAATCTACTGTATCCGAGGTATTCTTCCAATAAAAAACTAACCTGTCGAAGGAAAATAAATATATGCAGATTCATCATTCTGATCTGTTGGGCCCTGCAGGCTGATTTGTTAGGGGATCTATTCTCACAATGTTTGCAGTGCCCGCGGAAGTCATTTTTGAGAACTTTTCAGGTGGGTTTCTCAATGTCGTGCCTTTCTTTTTCTCTGCTATCCTTAACGAAGGGTGTTCTCGTCCATATTCCTATGCGTTGCTGTTGTAAAGACTCTGGAAACGCTGCATTTCCTGCGCCTGCTCATCTGGGAGGTGCAGTTCATATTTTGCCAGATACTCTGCCGCCATACGATGGGTGTTAAAAATAGGAATATTCAGGAGGAGGTTCATAACCGCTTTGTCAAGGAACGCGGAGTTATTCGGGGATTGATAGAATTCTTTCAGAATGGTTGGCAGAAGTTGATAAAATGAGGCCGAGTCCTCGCTGTAAAGCAACGTTTCTGGGTTTTCGCTGAGATTGGCCTCGTTAACGGATCCTTCTTGTCCGAATTTCCATCCAGTCAATCCATCGTGATACCCTTCAACCCACCACCCGTCCATGATCGATATATTGGGGACGCCATTCATGGCAGCTTTCATTCCGCTGGTTCCTGAGGCCTCCAGGGGTCGTTTAGGGTTATTGAGCCAGGCATGAACCCCTGCAACCATCATCTTGGCGATTTTCATGTCATAATTGGGGATAAAAATTAAATTTGCCAGGCCATTACTTTTCTGGTGCAATTCTTTTTGATAGTCAAGAATCAGTTTGATAACGGATTTCCCAGGTTCATCCGCCGGATGAGCCTTACCGGCAAAAATAAAATTAATGGGCCAGTTGTTTGAGACCACGATATCGCAAAGGGTGTCGAGGTTATCAAAGATCAAATCCGCGCGCTTGTATGTGGAAAAGCGTCTGGCAAATCCGATTGTGAAAACCTGTGGGTTTAATCGACTATTCCTGTCTATGAAAGAGGAGAAGAAATTGGGCGGATCAATCCAGGTTTCAAATTTTTGATCGCGGTGCTGTAAAAGCATGGCGTTGATGAACTTAAAGAGGATGTCCGTATCTTTTTTCCAGGCAATGTTGAGATAGTTGCGAAATTTCAAGTCCTTTGCCATAGAAGGCAGCTTGGCAAAAACACCTGGGTCATGCTGCCAGTTGTGGAGTGCTGGGAAATGATTAAAAACCTCGCCGCGTGCCTCGCTGATCCAGGTGAGATGATGAACACCGTTGGTAATGGCTGAAATTTTATCGGCAAACTGGGGAAACTGCTTGTGGGTTACGTCACGGTGTAGCCTGCTGACGCTGTTCGCAGCCTTATTGACCGTCATGGCCAAAGTCGTAAAGTTATATGTGTGTGGGCACTCCTCATCGCGCGCTAATAGATTCAGAAGTCGCTGGCATGATTTATGGCTGATTCCGGCATAGAGGGCTTTTTCGAAACGATCGTGTCCGGCCTTTACTGGTGTATGAATGGTGTAGATTGTTTTGTGGGCAACGATGTCAGCCGCTTGCATGATCTCCTGATCAGTGGCTTCACAGAGCTCAGTGCGGCCGAGAAGTTTTTCAAGTTCTTCCACTATTAGTTGAAGAATTGCGATAACCCCATGCTGTTCATTCAGATGGTAGGTGTTGGCGGTAAAACCCAGTTTTCGTAGCGCCCGATTGATGCCTGAGCCGAGCATCCGTCGCTGCAGGGCCTTGACCATGGACGATTCCGCATTGTAGAGTTGTTTGGCTGCGGTTCTAAATGGTTCCGGTGTTTCCGGCAGAGAAAAATCAAGAAGAATTTCCGGAATGAAAAAGTTAAGGGAATGGTTGATCTCCATTTTCATCCAGACGTTGGCCTTTATGACTATTGGCTCATTGCCTCCATTGTAAAAGGGGACATCAATCTGCAGTGGTTGTCCAGGTCTGCCTGGATCGTGCAATTGATAGAGTCCATGTGTGGACTCAGGCTCCCATGTGACAGCCTGGGAGATCTGGCCAATCTTTGAGTCTACAATCTGGGAGAAGTATCCCTGTCGATAGAGGAGGCTGATCGCGACCACCGGGATTTTGCAATCAGCAAAGCTTTTGAGGGTGTCTCCTGCCAGAACGCCAAGGCCGCCACTATAATTGGGGATTTTTTCAGGGCCATGAAAGAGTTTGTTGATGAAAGCTTTCAGCCTGTTGTCCATGGTGCTGGTATGTTCAAGATCGATCAGTCTTTGTTTGATCGGATTGTAAACATCGGGGTCAGCACCGATTTCCATGGAGATGTAAGCAACGGAGTTTCCTTGTGGATGGGTCAGCTGAGCCCAGACGTTATCAAGAACCTTCTGTCGTACGCCAAAATAGGTGCCAAATTGATTAGAGGCG
This sequence comes from Desulfobulbaceae bacterium, assembly GCA_009773475.1. Classification (GTDB taxonomy): domain Bacteria; phylum Desulfobacterota; class Desulfobulbia; order Desulfobulbales; family Desulfocapsaceae; genus UBA2270. The sequence goes on from WSXV01000003.1 coordinate 111,341, forward strand.
ATCAGGGAGTGAATGTTGGATGCAGTAATGGTGTTTCGCGTATTGGGCATGGCTGATTTATGGTTTAAATACCTGGAATTTTTAATGTTAAAAGATTTTTATGTTTTTCTATTGAGAAAGATTGCTTATATGTAGATGGGAAGGCGAAAATTTTCAAGAAAAAACCATTTTATCCAAAAAATCATGGAAAAGACCTGTTTCAATTTTTATTGCAGAGGTGTATATTCGCGTATCGAGATAGTTAGATGAGCTCTTTTGTTCTAGGGCAATAATATAAAAAATTTCATATTGAAGGTAAAATTGTGATGAGTAGAATGCAGAGTGTATCGTCAGTTGTGCTTGGCTTGATGATGTTTACCCTTGTCGGGTGTGCTGACAAGGGTAAAACAAATGAGGAAATGCCGGGTGGAAAGGACAGTGCTGCCATGGGAGCCAGGGAATCGTTGGATTCAGAGCCGATTGGTATCATGGAAGGCCGGACTTCAGGGCCCATGTTGCCGCTTTATTTTGATTTCGATTCCTCGGCTATTCGTCAGGATCAAATTGCCCGCATGGATGGCAATGCCGCTTTTCTCAAGTCGAAGTCTGTTTATATTAGAATTGAGGGGAATTGTGATCCCCGTGGTACTCAGGAATATAATATGGCCCTTGGTGAGCGCCGTGCCCTCAGCGCCCAGAAATATCTTGCAGGCAAGGGGATTCCCAAAGAAAGAATGACGACTATCAGTTATGGTGCTGAGCAGCTTTTACTGCAAGGGCATGACGAGTTGTCCTGGGCCCAGAACAGGCGAGATGATTTTGTCATAGTAAAGTAAAAAAGCCAAGCTTGCGTGAAATGCTGTAAATGGTAACAAGGAAAGATATCTTGTTAAGGTGCTAAAATATAAGAGATATAGAAGAGAGGAATAAAATGATTTTGAGGCCGATGGTTTTTGTTGGATTGTTTTTTGCGGTACTGAGTTTTAGTGGTTTGAATTTTTCTGTTGCCAGTGCAGCAGAGCTCAAGATTGGGGTAATGAATATCCAGAAGGTGCTTCTTGAATCAGTTTCCGGAAAAGCAGCCAAGAGTATGTTTGAGGCTAAGGCAAAAGAGTTAAAGGGGAAATTCCAGAACGAGGAAAATGCCTTAACCGCGATGCAGCAGGAAATTGAAAAGAAGAGTTCTGCCTGGAGTGCCGAAAAGAAAGAGGCCCAAGTTCGTGAGTATCAAAAGAAAGGACGTGAATTTCAGGTGAAGACCGAGGACGCCCGTTTTGAACTCAAGCAGTTGCAGGATAAAGAGCTTGAGCCCATTTTAAAGACCTTGCAGGCTATTGTTGAGGACTACGGCAAGAAAAATGGTTATACGGTGATTCTTGATTCCAAGATTGGTGTACTGTATGCTAATACTGCTGTTGATGTCAGCGTGGAATTGACCAAGGCGCTTGATCAGGCGATGAAGAAATAATTTCATTTTTAGGTGTAAGCCTGGCACAGTTGTAGATGTGCGAAAAAACGATGCAAGGGAAGATGATACCTTTGCATCGTTTTTTATTTTTTCCTTTGTCCTTATTTTGTAGATCCACCTTTAAACGAAGTTTAGAGGGCGTCATGTGCAAGTCGGCACCGCCGCCAGTGTCATTCTGCGTCTTCTCAAAGCACTGTCCCTTACTTTTTCATTGCCGCTAGCCAGCTTTTGCGGTGAACTTGAATATTATTTCGCCTCGCCGACATTGCAACCACTTGAATTTATAAAACTGACTCCACTCACAAATTGTGGAGAGTGCGGATATGCCGCCTGTCTGGCATTTGCGGCAGCAGTAACCAAGGGCGGTGAGAATCCGCAGAAGTGTCCTTATGTGGACGCAAACCTTCTTGGTGAGGAGTTCGCCCCGGCTGAGATGGGCTCTGAGCGGTCCGGTGTTGCCGGGCTGCTCGATGAAAAAGATAAAGCCCTTGTGGCTCATTTGAAAAGCAAGGTGCGAGAGCTGGATTTTTCCCTTATTGCGTCTAAACTTGGGTGTACATGGTCAGGTCCAACAACAGACCTTTTACGATTTCGTTATCTTGGGCATGATGCGACCCTCTCCCGTGAAGGTGTTTTTTTTGGCGGAAAAGAGGTCGAGGAGCCGCGCGATCAGATTCTTTTGTATAATTATGTCTACTATGGTGGTGGCGGAGACCTATCCGGTGAGTGGGTGGGGATGGAATCTTTACCGAACTCCATCTCCAAAGTGCGAACTTTGCGGGTCTATTGTGAAGAGCGGATTGCAGCGTATTTTTGTGGGAAAAAAGCCTTGCTCAGAGAGTCTGCCGGCAAGATTGACGGGGTATTGGAAGATGTTCAGGAACAGTCTTGTGCCGTTTCCTTTGAGGTGGCAGTGTTGCCGTGCCTACCGATGATGATGCTTTTCTGGGATGAAGAGCGTGACGAGGGGTTCCCCCCCAGAGTGAAGGTTCTCTTTGATCGGAACGTGCTTGCTGTTTTAGATTTGGAATCCCTGGTCTTTGCTTCCGAGCGAATGGCCGAGCGATTAGTGGAGTTGAGCCAATGAATAGTCAGTTGATACAGTATGTGCCACGATTTGCTGAAGCCAGAATTTTGGTGATTGGCGATATCATTGTCGATCATTTTATCTGGGGGACGGTCACCCGGATTTCTCCTGAGGCCCCGGTACCGGTGGTCAATGTCACCCGTGAGGAGATGCTGCTGGGTGGCGGTGCCAATGTCCTGCACAATATCTATTCCCTGGGCGGCAAGGCGGCTTTGTGTGGTGTTATCGGCAATGATGAAATGGGCGGCCGGTTGCAACAGTTGATGATTGATCTGGGAGCTCCCATTTCCGGGCTTGTCCAGGGGAAGAGGCCAACCACGGTGAAGACCCGTGTCGTTGCCCAGGGACAACAGGTGGTTCGTTTTGATCGTGAGCAGACGGGCGTGCCGGCTGAGCAGACTATTTCCGCCATGCTTGCCTTTATTGATGAGCATCTTGTTGATTTTGACGTGGTGATTATATCCGATTATTATAAGGGGGTGATCTCCCAGCCTCTTATGCACCATTTATTGCATAGAGTTAAGCTGCTTGAGCAGGAGAGAGGCCGCAGGATTCCAGTGGTTGTTGATCCCAAGCCCGATCAGCCGTCCAGGTTTGTCGGGGCCACTATTCTTACCCCCAATCATCTTGAGGCCGAGAAGATGTCAGGCATGCGGATCAACAGCGAGCATGAGTTGATTGAAGCTGCTGAAATTCTGCAGCATAAATTTTCCTGTGAAGCCGTGTTGATTACTCGCGGTGAAGCCGGAATGTCTCTGCTTGAACGGGGAAAGGAGATTGTCACGATCCCGACGATGGCCCGGGAGGTCTTTGATGTAACCGGCGCCGGCGACACCGTTATTGCCACCCTGGCCCTTGGTCTGGCAGCAGGCGCCTCTTTTGTGGAGGCGGCTACCCTTGCTAATGTGGCAGCCGGCATCGTGGTGGGCAAGATTGGAACCGCAACGGTTAATAGTGCTGAGATTATGGCAGAGCTGCATGGGGAGTTGGAAGGTTAGACAGACCAAAGCCCAAGGCTAAAGGTTAAATTACTTTCCCGTAAAACAACAGGAGAGTCAATACAACCAGCTGTTATTCTGTGTGGCCAGTGCTTGCAAATATGAAATAAATCTGAAGGGGATAGCCCTTCAGATATCTTTTAAAGAAGGAAAAAGAAAAGAATGACGTGTAGAAGTATGACCGGTTTTGGCCGGGGAGAGGTCACGTCCGGCGGCCGCCTGTGGGTGGCGGAAGTGCGTTGTGTCAATAATCGTTATCTTGATCTGAAAATTAAGCTGCCTCAAGGATATGGGGTGGTTGAAGAGCGGCTCCGAAAAATGGTGAGTGGCTATCATCAGCGTGGCCGGGTTGATTTGTGTCTGAGCGTGAACGGCAACAGTTCTGATCTGGTGCGGATGCGTGTCAATATGGAGTTGGTCAGGGCCTATAAGTCTGCCATTGAGGAAATCGCCAGCGAATTGGGTGGAGCGGTTGTTGTGGATGCCGCGTTTGTGGCGTCTCGTCCCGAAGTCTTGATTCAGGAGCAGCAAGGTGAGGATGTCGAGGCAGCCTGGCCTTTTCTTGAGCAGGCCGTGGAACAGGCCTTGGTTGCCTGTGAGATCATGCGCCATCAGGAGGGAGAGGCCATGGTCAGTGACCTCCTGGCCCGGTTGCAGGTGTTTGTTCGTCATCTTGACACCATCGAGACAGCCGTTCCGGAACTCTTGAAACAACGGGAGCAAATTCTTGGCGAGCGCTTACAGAAATTGCTGGGGAATGTGCAGCTTGATGAGCAGCGATTAAGTCAGGAGGTGGCCATCCTGGCTGATAAAACGGATGTTACCGAGGAGATTGTCAGGCTGAAGAGTCACATGGGCCAATTGCAATCCTTCCTGGGCGAGAAAGAGGCGGTGGGGAGGAAGTTGGATTTTCTCCTCCAGGAATTTCTGCGTGAAGTCAATACCCTTGCCTCCAAAATCAGCGATGCCCCTATCGCCAGTCTTACAGTTGAGTTGAAGAGTGAACTGGAGAAGATGCGCGAACAGGTGCAGAATATTGAGTAGGTTGAAGATGTTGAAGCAGTTTTTTACTCTGCTTACAAAGGTTGCTGAATGAAGCTCTTAAATGTTGGGTTTGGGAATACGGTCGTCGTGGAACGCATTGTTGCCGTATTGAACGCGGGGTCTTCACCTTCGCGGAAATTGAAGGAGGTGGCCAAGCAGGAGGGGAAACTCCTGGATGCCACCGAAGGAAGAAGAACCCGTTCCATGCTGGTGATGGATTCCAGCCACCTGATTCTTTCCTCCGTCCAGCCCGATACCATCGGCCAGCGCCTGGCAGTGCTGGAGGCGGAGTATCATCTTGAGGAATATCAGCAGTCGCATAAGCCGGCAAAACAGGACGGGCTATGATAACCGGGAAATTGTTCATTTTTTCAGCGCCATCCGGGGCCGGGAAGACAACATTGTTGAAGAAGGTGATGGCGGATGTGCCTGGTCTTGCCTTCTCGGTCTCACATACCACACGATCGCCGCGTTCCGGGGAAAAGGATGGCGTCGATTATTATTTTGTCAGTCGAGGGGAGTTCGAGACCATGCGGGAGCAGAGTGCCTTCCTCGAATGGGCCGAGGTCCATGGGAATTTCTATGGAACCAGCGGGCCGGCAGTATTTGCCCAAGTGTCGAGTGGTATTGATGTGGTGCTTGACATCGATATTCAGGGGGCAGCCATTCTTCGTACCTCGGCCAAGATTCCAGCCACCATTTCTGCCGCTTCCCTCTTTATCACCCCACCATCTTTGCAGGAGTTGGAGCGGCGTCTTCGCGGTCGAGGAACTGACAGTGAAGAGACCATTCTTCTCAGAATGCGGAATGCCAGAAGAGAGATGCAGGAGGCGTTGGCATATGACTATCTTGTCGTCAATGACACGCTGGAGCAGGCCATTGATACCGTGCGTGCCATTATCATTGCCGAGCGCAGTCGGGGACATCGCCTTCCCACCGGGGAAGCCATTAAGATCGTGAGTGAGCCATGAAGGAAAGAAAAGAAGAGAAAACGCGGCAGAGTCGGACTATCAGCATGGAGGATGGTCTGCTCTGGGGAACGCATCCGGTCTATGAGGCTTTGGAACAGGAGCCGGAGAGAATCAGCGAGGTTATTCTGCACTCGGATCGGAAAGGGGCAAAAAGGGAAGAAATTATTGCCCTGGCCAAAGGGGCAGGAATAAAGCTTTCTTTTGTCACCTCGATTCATCTGGTCGGCCCTGATGCGGCCCAGGCCCGTCATCAGGGAATCGTGGCGAAGACCAGTCAGGCGGCGCTGCTCCCCTTTGAGACCCTGCTCGCCAATTTTGCGGCAGGGGTTCTGCGAGGCGAGCGGCCCCGGCTGATTGTCCTTGATTCCATGCAGGACCCCCATAATCTTGGGGCGATCATCCGTTCAGCCCACGCCTCCGGAATGAGCGGAGTCCTGATAACCAGAGAGCGTTCCGCCCCCCTTGGCGGGACAGCGGCCAAGGCCTCTGCCGGGGCCATTTCTCATATTGATATCTGCCAGGTGGTCAATCTGGCCACCGCTCTGGAAAAGCTAAAGAAGGTCGGTGCTTGGGTCTTCGGGGCAGTGAAGGAAGATGCGGCGCAGTCCATTTACAAAACAGATTTCAACCTTCCCGCCTGTGTGGTTGTTGGCAGTGAGGGGCAGGGCATCAGGCCGCTGGTGCGGCAGCACTGCGATGTACTGATCTCCATTCCCATGGCGGGCACCCTCGATTCCTTGAACAGCTCGGTGGCTGCCGGGGTGATTATGTTCGAGATGCTCAGGCAAAGCGGGGTGTAGTCGCCTGCAGGCTGTTTCGGTCGTTAAGAGGACGCGAGGTGGTTGTTCGGTAGGCTTGTGCAGAGAGCATTATTGGCCAGGAGCGAGAAATGCTTCGGCGTATTTTTTAAAAATTCTTCTTCCCTCCTCAGAAATATCCTGAAATACAATGCCGGTAATCTGGCACTTGCCCCCATCTTCTGTGTAGGCAACCTCGCCACGGAGATCAATAAGATCATCTTCCAGGCCAACGGTAATGAGCAGGGAATCTCCCTTGGCGATTTTCTCGACTGTTTCCAGTTTAAGGCCATTCTCACTGACATCAAGAGTTCGTCCCATGGAGTATGTCGTTTGCAGACCATTCCGGTCAATGATGAGATAGTCGAGGAGATGAAGGGCGTTTTTCCGAATGAAACGTCGTTGTTCTGATGGTGTCATAATTATTCTTGCGACGATGGAAGTAATTTGTCGGGAAAGAGGGCGTGGATTGCATGTTTGCTGGGTTGCACGATTCCTCTTTCTGTGATGAGTGCGCTGACAAGCCGAGACGGAGTGATATCAAAGCTGAAATTAACAGCCTGCGTTCCTGGTGCTGCCAGTTGTACGGATTTGATTTTGCCGGTGTGATCGATGCCGCTGATCCACAGAATCTCCTCCCCTGAGCGCTGCTCAATGGGAATCTCCGTCCCCTTCGTCAGCCTCCAATCAAAGGTGGAGGAGGGCAGGGCGACATAAAATGGAACATGGTTGTCATGGGCGGCCAGGGCCTTGAGATAGGTACCTATCTTGTTGGCCACATCCCCAGTGTGGGTGGTGCGATCACTGCCGACAATGACCATGTCCACCATTCCCTGCTGCATCAGATGCCCACCGGCATTGTCGGTAATAAGGGTGTTGGCGATCCCTTCCTGCTGCAGCTCCCAGGCAGTGAGCTTGGCCCCTTGATTCCAGGGGCGGGTCTCATCCACCCAGACATGCACCGCAATGCCGGCATCTCTTGCCGCGTAAATGGGGGCGGTGGCGCTGCCGTAATCAACAAAGGCCAGCCATCCCGCATTACAGTGGGTGAGGATATTCACCGGCGCCCCGTTTTTCTTCCGGCTGATGGCTTCTATCAGCTCAAGTCCGTGCTCGCCTATCTGTTTGCAGAAGGCAGCGTCTTCATCGGCAATCTCACAGGCGGTCTTGTAGGCTTTTTTCTTTTTGTCAGCTCCCGTCCGAACGGTTTTGACAGAGGTGAGGATCCGCTCAACGGCCCATCCTAAGTTCCTCGCGGTGGGCCGACTGTCATTCAGCCGTCTTGCGGCCTCCTCAAGAACCTCATCAACCGCTTCCTCCGGGGCATTGATTGCCGCCAGATACATACCAAAGCCTGCAGTGGCACCGATCAGCCCGGCACCTCGCACATGCATATCTTTAATGGCCGTTATGGCGTCATCCAGACAGCGTAAATGTTCGATGACGAATTGATGGGGAAGCTGTCGCTGATCAATAATACAGATTTCGCTCTCATTCTCTGCGTCAGCCCAGATGGTTCTGAAATGTGTTCCGTGAATGCGCATATCAGGAAGATAATCCTCAAATGAGGGAAGAAGGGGGCTGGAAATGAGAAATAACTAATTCAATTAGTTAAGGATACCCACCCTGCCTTGAAATGTAAATCATTTCATCGAGAAAAGGGGAAACCTTACATCTGATATAATTGAAACAATGTTAACAAAATTGATATTTAATAATTTTATTATAACGAAAACGTAATTTTATGCATTGTCTGTTGTTGCGTTAATTCCACTGAAAAGTTAATTATTCAAATGTGTTAGCATTTTTATATATAGCTGGCATGTCTTTTGTATTATCACGGGGAGACAGCATGAATTGTATCCGGATATTGTTCATGACGTCTCTGGTTGGTGTAAGGATCTGGTAGGAGAAGAGAAGGTGCGGGGACGGGAGACCCTGAGTTAGATTTTTTCAACATTAAGGGGGAAGAGTGAATAAGGCGGATACAGCATTTGTCCTGGCAGCGGCTGGGTTAGTGTTACTGATGACTCCCGGGCTGGCCCTTTTTTATGGAGGGATGGTACGGGGTAAGAATGTGTTGGGAACGATCATGCAAAGTTTTTTTATGATCGCCCTTGTTTCCATTGAGTGGGTTTATGTTGGCTACTCTATGTCCTTTGGACCTGATGTCGGCGGGGTTATCGGAGACCTTTCCTGGTTTGCCCTCAAGGGTGTGGGGAGTGTCCCTAGCCTTGACTATGCAACGACGATCCCGCATACTGTGTTTATGATTTATCAGTGCATGTTTGCGATTATAACCCCGGCGCTTATCACTGGTGCTTTTGCTGAACGGGTACGGTTTTCTTCTTTTCTGGTTTTTGCTCTGTTCTGGACGGTGTTGGTTTACAATCCCGTCTGTCATTGGGTCTGGGGGAAGGGAGGGTGGCTGGCGCAGATGGGGGTGCTGGATTTTGCCGGTGGCCTGGTGGTGCATGTGACCTGTGGGGCCGCAGCCCTGGCGGCGGTTCTAGTGGTGGGACCAAGGCGGGGATATGGGCGGACCAGTTTTATGCCCCATAATCTGCCGATGACCCTGATGGGAACCGGACTTCTCTGGTTCGGCTGGTTTGGCTTTAACGGCGGATCGGCGCTGGCGGCAAATGAAGTAGCAGCCACCGCTTTTGTTGCCACCCATTTCGCTGGTATGGCTGGGATGTTGATGTGGGTCATCATGGAGCGAATTGTCATGGGCAACGCCACAACCTTGGGGGCAGCCTCCGGGGCCATTGCAGGACTTGCCACCATTACGCCGGCGGCTGGCTTTGTCGGTCCGAACGCGGCAATTGTTATTGGACTACTGGCAGGGGTTGTTTGTTTTCTAGCTGTACGCCTGAAGACCCGGTTCAAATTTGATGACTCACTGGACGTGGTGGGAATCCATGGGGTTGGCGGTGTGGTGGGAACATTGTGTTTGGGAATTTTTGCCTCCACCCAGGTGAATCCTGGAGGGGTTGATGGGCTGCTGGCTGGAAACGCGGCGCAGATTGTGAAGCAGGCTATAGGGATTGTGGTGGTTGGAGGCTATACCCTGGTGGTCAGCTGGATTCTTTTGAAAGTCATTGATGCCGTAATGGGCCTCAGGCTGACGGAAGAGGCCGAGGTTGTCGGGCTTGATTCAGTTGAGCATTCGGAAACGGCGTATAACCATTAAGTACTTAAAAAATTGTGTTAAAAGGAGACGATGATGAATAGTGGAGATACCGCTTTTGTGCTCATTGCCACGGCAATGGTGATGTTGATGACACCGGGGCTAGCCCTGTTTTATGGAGGCCTGGTGCGGAAAAAAAATGTATTGGCTACGACCATGCAAAGTTTTATTACGCTTGGGATTATCTCAGTAATCTGGCTGGTATATGGCTATTCACTGGCCTTTGGCCCCGATGTCGGCCATTTTATCGGGAACCTTGATTATGCTTGGCTGAAAAATGTTGGCCTTGAGCCCGGACCATATTCCGAGACGATTCCGGATTTATTGTTCTGTGCCTTTCAGCTCATGTTTGCCATTATTACCCCGGCCCTGATTACCGGTGCCTTTGCCGAGAGGATGAAATTTCCAGCCTTTCTTGCCTTTACCATCTTGTGGTCAACCTGCGTTTATATGCCTGTGTGCCATTGGGTCTGGGGCAAGGGCGGGTGGCTGGGCGCGATGGGTGCCCTTGATTTCGCCGGTGGTACCGTTATTCATATCAACTCCGGTGCGGCAGCCCTGGTGGCAGCCTTGGTTTTTGGCAAACGGAAGGGCTACGGGCGGGATTCCATGCATCCGCATAATCTCCCCATGACGGTCCTTGGTGCCGGTCTGCTCTGGTTTGGCTGGTTCGGATTTAACGCCGGTAGTGCCCTTTCCGCCGGCCCCATAGCTGTTCTTGCTCTGATGACCACGCAGATCGCAACGGGTGCTGGTGCCCTTACCTGGATTATCGCGGAATGGAAGATCCAGGGAAAACCCACTACTTTGGGAGCTGCTTCCGGCGCTCTGGCCGGACTGGTGGCGATAACTCCAGGGGCAGGCTTTGTGACTCCGGTTTCGGCCTTGATCATGGGCGCTGTGGCTGGTGTAATCTGTTATCTTGCGGTAATCGCCAAGTCTAAGATTGGCTACGATGATTCTCTGGACGTTGTCGGTGTGCACGGAGTTGGTGGTATCTGGGGTGCCCTTGCCACTGGTATCTTTGCTTCATCGGCGGTTAATTCTGCAGGAAAGGGGCTTCTTGACGGCAATCCTCATCAGCTTTTGGTGCAGGCAACCGGTGTTGGCGCAACCATCGTTTACTCGGTGATTGTGACCTATATCCTCCTGAAAATCATAGACGTTACCATTGGTCTTCGGGTAAGTTCGGACGATGAGACGCAGGGCCTGGATTTGACCCAGCACAGTGAGGTCGGTTATAACCTGTAATTAGAAGATGGGTAGAAAGGGAATGACGAGTGGAAATGTTTTCAACACATCAGAAATGAGCTCATTGTCCTCTACCCTTCTATTTTCTGAATAGAAAAGGAGTTGTCATGAAAAAAATTGAAGCAATTATCAAGCCGTTTAAACTGGATGATGTGAAAGATGCCCTCAATGGCATCGGCATCAAAGGGATGACTATCAGTGAAGTGAAAGGGTATGGGCGGCAAAAGGGCCATACGGAAATCTATCGTGGCGCTGAGTATGTTGTCGATTTCATTCCAAAAATAAAGATTGAGGTGGTTGTTGGCGCCGATCAGGTGAGCCAAGTAGTGGATACGATCAGAAATGCCGCTAACAGCGGAACGATTGGAGATGGTAAAATCTTTGTCATGCCCGTTGAGCGGATCGTGCGCGTACGGACAGGCGAAGAAGACCGTAATGCTATTTAGGAACCGTTATAAAATAAGCAGCGCTTTTCTGCTTATTTCATTACGGATCCTTATGCCGCTTCCTGGATACAGCCAGTCTTTTCCGGCTGTATCCAGGAGTGGCGTCCGGCAAGTAATCGCGAACTTATTACGGATTCTTATGCCGTTTCTCGAATACCGCCAATCTCTTTTGGCTGTATCCAGGAGTGGTGTCCGGCAAGTAATCGCGAACTTATTACGGATCCTTATGCCGTTTCTCGAATACCGCCGATCTCTTTTGGTTGTATGCAAGAGTGGCGACCGGCAAGTAATCACTAACTTTTACACAAAAATAAGCAGTGTTTTACTGCGTATTTTATTGCGCAGGCTATTTGTGGCCCAGTGTCACTTAGCTTTAGGGATATCTGAAGAGCGCAGGATTCGTTCCCGGATACAGCTAAAAAATGTTGGCTGTATCCGGGGATGGCATGCAGCTGGCAACCATCCAGAAGTCCTTCATGTTATAGCCTTGCCTTCATATTTATAATGACACAGAACTCATCCGTGAAATCAATTCCCCTTCGAGTCCAACGTGCCGCCTTGGAGAAATTGCGGCAGCAGGGCCTGAATGGTCAAGCCTTGCTTGCGGAGCAGAGTAAGCTTGTTGATGACTTTATCGGACAGCTTTTCCTGGAAGCTGTCAGTGGATTTGCAGGGACCGTTTCGGTGATTGCCCTGGGCGGCTATGGACGGCAGGAGTTGTTTCCTTACTCGGATATTGATCTGTTGATTCTTTATCAACAGGAGCAGCCAGAGCAGCAGGATGAAATAAAAAAAGTGGCTGAGGCCATTCTCTATCCGCTTTGGGATTCAGGGCTTGAGGTGGGGCATGGGGTGCGCACGGTGGCAGAAGCCCTTGACCATGCAGGCGACGATTTCTTCTTCCGGGTTGCCCTGCTGGATGCGAGACTACTCGCCGGGTCACCGGAGTTATTTGATGATTTGCTGACCTGCTATCGTCGGCTTTTTATTGAGGGCGGGCGTGAAGAATTTGTACGCAGTATGCGAGCCTTTCGCGATGCCCGGCGCAAGCGTTTTGGCATTCATAGTTATCTCCTTGAGCCGCATATCAAGGAGGGAAAAGGCGGGATGCGTGATATTCAGGCCATGCTCTGGACGGCCAAGGTGGTATTTAGTCTCGATGGCCTGTATGGCATCGTTGATGCGGGAATTCTCCTTGAGGAAGAGAGGGCTGCCTTTGCTCATTCCTGGGGCGAACTGGTCAAAATCAGGAATCGCTTGCACTACCTCAGTGGCCGGAAGAATGATCAGCTCTATTTTGAGCATCAGGAAAAGTTGTCAAAATTGCTGGGTTATCAGGATGGGCCGGAGATGCTGGGTGTGGAAGGATTCATGCGGGATGTGCATGGGTACCTTCAAACTGTGGCGGTGATCACCGATCTGTTCTTTGAACATGTGGATGAAGTCTTGGGCCTGGCGTTGAAGGGTGAGAGGGCTGAGCATGATCGGGTTCTTGAGAAGGGAATAGAGCTGCGCCATAACCGTATTCATCTAGTGGCATCTGCAAAGGAGCTGGCGGCCAGGCCGTATCTGATGATGCGTCTTTTTTTGGCATCGGCTAGAACCGGGGCTCCAGTGCATCACCGTACCCGCAAGATCATCAGTGCCGGGCTTGATTTGGTGGATGACAAGCTTCGGCGTTCACCCCGGATGTCCAGGCCATTTTTTGAATTACTGCTTCACCCGGGTGACCCGCTTCCGGTTTTTGAGGTGATGCTTGAGACAGGCCTGCTCACGGCCTATATCCCCGAGTTTGCGGGGATCAGCACGCTGGCCCAGCATGATTTATACCATATCTACACCGTTGATCGACATTTGCTGCAGACTGTGGCTGAGTTGCGCCTCTTAGTGGAGCAGGATTCCCTGGTTTATTTATCGGTGGCCTCACCCCAGATCCTTTTTTTGGCCGCGTTGCTCCATGATATTGGTAAGGGGGCGGGGGGAGATCATTCCCAGATCGGGGCGGAAATGGTGGGGGCTGTTGGTATCCGTTTGGGGCTTGATCCGGCCGAGTGTGAGTGTCTGGTTTTCTTGATCCGCTATCATCTGTTTATGCCGGAGAATGCTCTGCGTCGAGATCTCAATGACGAATCTTTTATCAGGCGTTGCGCCGAGACCATCGGCAACAGTGAGCGGCTGGCCATGTTGTATCTCCTCTCCGTTGCTGATTCAAAGGCAACTGGGCCTTCAGCCTGGAGTGAGTGGAAGAGCACTTTGCTCCATGAAATGTTTTTGAAGATTACGCCCTATCTGGAGCATGGTCTGATTGCGATAGCACCCCTTGATACAATGCAGCGGCAGGTTGAACAGGGTGTGGATTGGCTGCGGGGACAAGTAATGTCCCTTCTTGCAGAGAGCACCGGTGAAGAAGGGGGTGAGGCCGATGTCGATCTTCTTCCTGCCGATTATTTGCTCAGTTTTACCCCCGAGGTGGTCGCCTCCCATATCCGGATTTATCGGCAGAATTATCAGACCTTGCGGCAGAAATCCTTGATTTTCCCTCGGGAACTCCGTCAACATTGGTCCCTGCTGGTTATGGCCAGAGATCGTCCCGGACTGTTGGCCAAGATCTGCGGAGTGCTGGCGCTGCATAATTTTTCGGTGCTGAGCGCCCAGATTTTTACCTGGGAAGGTGGGGCGGCAGTGACGGCCAGTGATGGACTAAATCCGCGAGAGCCAGGGATGGCGTTAGCGGTGGATGTACTCGAAGTGCGGTCTTTTGATGGCTTAAGCTTCCAGGAAAAAGATTGGCAGGCAGTCAATGATGATCTGGATCTGGCCTTGAATCATCGTTTGGGGCTTGAGCACAGGATTTATCGCAAGTTGGCCTCACTGTACGAGCGGCGAAAGTTGACGGGATCGACAATGCCCGGGCAGCCGAAATTTCAGGTCGTTTTTGATAATACCACTTCAGATATGTATACCGTTATTGAAGTGCATTCCGAGGATCGAGCAGGTCAATTATATCATATTACCCAGACCCTCGCTGATTTTGGCATTAATATTTATCGCGCCTTTATCGCCACTGAAGTGCATCAGTTGATTGATAATTTTTATGTCCTTGATAGTGAAGAGCAGAAGATCACTGATGAGGCTTTTATAGCGGAGATCAGGGGTGGATTACTCTATGCCATGGAGCGGGCGGTTTAGTGACTTACAGATTATCGTCTTGTTTTTTTACAAATATGTTCGAAAATATTTTTTAATTACTTTGTCTGGCCAAAATGGTAAGAAGTTAAGCTTGTTTGCATGGTGTGATGTCGGGGGTGTGAACCCTCTGAAAGATAAGCCGTTATGGGAAATGTCGTCAATGTGGCGGCAACACTCTGGGATGATTCAAGGTGCGTGAATCGTTTCGAAACGGCTCCCCAAAAAATTAGGATTGTAACAGATCAGGAGGAGTAAGAAATGTGTGATTCTGCAGATTGTTGTTGTTGTGACAGTGACTATGGCCATAATGCTATCCCCGTACCCGAGTTATTTGGGGCCAATGTTTTTAATGACCGGGTGATGAAAGAAAGGCTGCCCAAGGATACCTACAAGGCCCTGCGTAAGACCATCAATACCGGTGTTTCTCTGGCCCCTGAGGTTGCTTCAGTGGTGGCCAACGCCATGATGACCTGGGCCATCGAGCGCGGTGCCAGCCATTACACCCACTGGTTCCAGCCCTTGACCGGTGCAACTGCCGAGAAGCACGATTCTTTTATCTCTCCCACCGATGACGGCGGCGTGATCATGGAATTTTCCGGCAAGCAGTTGATCCAGGGTGAGCCCGATGCCTCCTCTTTTCCCAGCGGCGGCCTGCGTGTCACCTTTGAGGCCCGGGGGTATACCGCTTGGGATTGCACCTCTCCCGCCTTTTTGAAAGAGGATGGTGCCGGTGATGTCACCCTGTGCATTCCCACGGCCTTTTGCTCCTATAAAGGTGAGGCCCTGGACAAAAAGACTCCGCTGCTGCGTTCCATGAATGCCGTTGCCAAACAGGCCATGCGGGTGCTGAAGGCCATGGGGAATACCACCTCCAAGCGCGTTATGTCCACCGTTGGTGCCGAGCAGGAATATTTTCTGGTGGAAAAAGAGTTTTATCAACAACGACTTGATCTTATGAGTTGTGGACGCACTCTGTTCGGTGCCCCCGCGCCCAAGGGCCAAGAACTGGAAGATCAGTATTTTGGTGCAATCAAGGATCGGGTCTCTGCGTATATGAAAGATCTGGATGTTGAGTTGTGGAAGATGGGGATCAGCTCCAAGACCAAACACAACGAGGTTGCCCCGGCCCAGTTCGAGATGGCACCGGTCTTTACCACCACCAATATGGCCACCGATCATAATCAGCTGGTCATGGAAACCATGCAGAAGGTTGCCATTCGTCATGGCATGGTCTGTCTCCTCCATGAAAAACCCTATGCCGGTGTCAATGGTTCCGGCAAGCACAACAACTGGTCACTGTCCACCGATGATGGCATCAATCTGCTTGATCCCGGTCAGACTCCGGAAGATAATGCCCAGTTCCTGATTTTTATCTCCGCCCTGCTCAAGGCCGTGGATACCCATGCTGATATTATGCGGGCCACCTGCGGCAGCTCTGGCAACGATCATCGTTTAGGAGCAAACGAGGCACCGCCTGCCATTATCTCCGTCTTCCTTGGGCAGGAGCTGTCCGATGTCCTGGAGAAATTGGCCAAGGGCGAGAAGATTTGCAAGTCAGATGCCTGTCAGACCTTGAAGATCGGGGTAGATTCTCTGCCGGAGCTACCCAAGGATAATACCGATCGGAACCGGACCTCTCCCTTTGCCTTTACCGGCAACAAGTTTGAATTCCGTATGGTTGGGTCTTCCCAGTCCATTGCCGGTCCCAACGTTGCCCTGAACGCCATCGCTGCCGAGGCCCTTGATACTATCGCCACCCGTCTGGAAAAGGCCAAGGATGTGAATAAGGAGATCCTGGCCATTCTTACCGAGGTTATGAAGGCTCATGGTCGCATTGTCTTTAACGGCAATAATTATTCCGAAGACTGGGTGAAAGAGGCTGACAAACGCGGTCTTCCCAATATCGGCAATACCGTCGATGCCCTCAAGGCCTTTGTTACTCCTAAGGCCATCAAGCTCTTTGAAAAGTACAACGTGCTCTCCAAGGATGAGTTGCATTCCCGGTATGATATTTATGTTGAGCAGTATGCAAAGCATATTAATATCGAAGCGATGACCGCCATCCAAATGACCCGTCGTCAATATGTCCCGGCGGCCATCCGTTTTATCACCGAACTTGGGGCTTCCCTGGCTGCAGCCGGGAAATTGGGAACAGTTCAGAAGGAACTTTTGGAGCAGGTTTCCAAACATCTCGATGGGGCCGGCAAAAAGGTTGCCAAGCTTGAAGAAGAGGCCATAAAAGCTCAGGCCATTGACAAGGTGGAAAAACAGGCTGCGGCGTACCGTGACAAGGTCATGGCGGCAGCAGTCAGCCTGCGCGCTGATATCGATGCCCTGGAGTCAATCCTTCCTGCTGATCTCTGGCCGGTACCGACCTACAGCGAGATGCTCTTTAAACTGTAATCGTTAGTGACTTACCGATGATTATCTTGTTTTTTTACAAGATAATCATCGGCGAAAGTCAATTTACCCTGTTTATCGGGGGTAAAAGTCATTCTCTGGATTAAAAAGGGGAGCCATCTGGCTCCCCTTTTTTTATTTGACGGTATCTGGTATGGATAACGGATAAAAGAGGCTCTTTCTTATTTTTTCTTTGCTGGTTTGAATGTGCAAAATGTGGTTGTAATCTAAGGGTACGAGGGAAATCACGTTTCTGGATGAAAGAAGAGGGGGGAATGTTCGATGATGTCGTATATCCAGCAATTTGATCCAGTCATGCAGGCCTTTCTGGCCACCCTTTTTACCTGGGGAGTGACTGCGGCGGGAGCGGCCCTGGTTTTTTTCACCGGCACCATCAATCAGCGGTTTATGGACAGCATGCTGGGATTTGCGGCCGGGGTTATGATCGCCGCAAGCTTCTGGTCACTGCTGGCGCCGGGGATCGAGATGGCAGAGCAGATGGGTATGGTTCCGTGGCAGACCGCCGTCATTGGCTTTATGGGTGGCGGCATCTTCATGCGCCTGTGTGATGCCTTTCTACCCCATCTTCACCCCGGTTTGGCGCTGAGCAAGAAAGAGGGGGTCAAGACTTCATGGCGGCGAAGCACCTTGCTGGTGCTGGCCATCACTCTGCACAATATTCCGGAAGGACTGGCGGTGGGGGTCGCCTTCGGGGCGGTGGCAGCCGGACTTCCTGCGGCCACCATCGGGTCGGCAATTGCCTTGGCAATCGGCATAGGCTTGCAGAATTTCCCCGAGGGAACGGCGGTGTCCATGCCTTTGCGCAGGGAGGGCATGGGGAGAAAAAGGGCCTTTCTTTTGGGGCAGGCATCGGGAATGGTTGAACCGGTGGCTGGGGTTCTGGGGGCCTATTTTGTCCTTCAGATGCAGAGCATTCTGCCCTACGCCCTCTGCTTTGCCGCTGGTGCCATGATCTTTGTGGTGGTGGAGGAGTTGATTCCCACCTCGCAGCAGAATGAGGCCCATATCGATATGGTGACCATGGCCACCATGGCTGGTTTCAGTGTGATGATGATCCTGGATGTGGCATTGGGGTAACCGGCTATGGAAGAGAGCAGGAAAAGATAGAATGCTGCAGACAGGGCAACGGGGGGTTGAATATAGGTGGAAAAGGTGATTGGGGGCAGGGGATGAAAGGGATTTTATTGTTGAATATGGGAGGTGCGCGCTCAGCGCAGGAGCTCCGGTCTTTTTTGTTCAATATGTTCAGTGATCGGCGTATTATCGGTTCCCCGGTCCGGTATTTGCTTGCGCCGCTTCTTTCCAGCCTCCGTTATAAAAAAGTTTGGCGGAAGTATGAGCTGATTGGCGGCAGTAAGATTTATCAGCACACTGACAGGCTGGTGGACAAGTTGCGTCGGAGGACCGGGGCGGAGGTTTTTCCGGTGATGCGCTATACCCATCCCCTGGCGGAGGATCTTTTCAGGGAACAGAAATTTGATGAATTGATCCTTGTCCCCCTCTATCCCCATTATTCCTCAACGACCACGCAGTCGAGTGTGGAAGATGTGCACCGCGGGCTCGGAAAGTCCGGTCAGAGGCCGCTGGTCAGGGAGATCGGCCCCTATTACGATGATCCCCGGTTCAATGCCTCCATTGTCGAGCGGATTCGAGAACAGTATGAGGACAGCGGCTTTCATTTAATTTTTTCAGCGCACGGCCTGCCGCAAAAGATTGCCGCCCGTGACCCCTATGCGGGGCAGATTGAAAGGCATGTGGCGTTGCTGAAGTCGCTGCTCCCGGAAACCGGTCTGCATTTCAAGGGGGTTCATCTTGCCTACCAGTCCAGGGTGGGGCCGATGCGCTGGCTGGAGCCGTCTCTGCACGATGTGCTGCAAGGGCTGGCAGGTGAAAAGGTGATTGTCTATCCCCTTTCTTTTACCATCGACAACTCCGAGACCGATCTGGAGTTGGCCATTGAGTATAAAGAGCTGGCCCAGACCCTTGGCCTGGAAGACTATCGTGTCTGTCGGGTGCAGAATGACAGCGATGCCTTTGTCGAGTTTCTCGCTGCCAGGATAGCCGAATAGTCCTGGAGTCAATGGGCCGGAAACCCACCATAGCTGTCGGTTTCAAGGTCATCTGGTTGGTTCTTCCTGCTGCCATGGGGCTCCTTTAGGCCTTGCCCTTTTCGGAAAATGGGGCTATAAAATGGCCGTTATGATGAGGGATGGTGGAATGGAAGGACGTTGGTTTTTGAAGCCTCTGAACGGCACCTTTTTCCGGACAGGCGGGGTTTAGGCGGCCTGGAAAAAGGTCTGGTGAGAGAGATCTTTTACAGACGGAAATGTATTTTTGACTCTATTTTTTTCAAAAATGAATATGGAACAGCATAGCAAAAACATAAAACAGGGGAAGGTCTATCTGGTGGGTGCCGGTCCCGGTGACCCGGGCCTAATCACCATGCGCGGCAAATATCTTCTTGAGCGGGCTGAAGTCCTTGTCTATGACTACCTGGCAAGTCCGAAGCTACTGAAGTATGTGCCCAAAGAGGCCACGTTGATCTATGCCGGTAAAAAGGGTGGCACCAAGCACACCCATACCCAGGAAGAGATCAATCAGATGCTGGTTGACTGGGCCCTTGCCGGCAAGACCGTGGTGCGGCTCAAGGGCGGTGATCCCTTTATCTTTGGTCGAGGCGGGGAGGAATTGGAGGAGCTGGTTAAGGCCGGTGTCTCTTTTGAGGTTGTGCCCGGGGTGACCTCGGCCACGGCAGCGGCCACCTATGCCGGAATTCCCATTACCCACCGGGGATATACCGCCTCCGTCTCCTTTATCACCGGCCACGAAGAACCGGGAAAAGAGAATTCCAATATTGACTGGTCCAAACTGGCCACCGGTGCCGGCACCCTGGTCATCTATATGGGGATCAAGAATCTGCCCATTATTGTCAGTAATCTGATTCAGCATGGCCGGGATCCCAAAACCCCGGTGGCGGTGGTACGCTGGGCCTCAACGCCTGAACAGCAAACGGTGGTGGGCACCCTGGAGACGATTGCCGCTCGGGTGGAAGAAGAGGACATCAAGCCACCGGCCCTGATCATCGTCGGGGAGGTGGTGAGCCTGCGTGATTCCCTCGACTGGTTCGAGAAGAGGGTGCTGTTTGGAAAGCGGATCGTGGTGACCAGGACGCGGGAACAGGCCTCGGAGCTGGTCACGGCCCTGGAAGGATACGGGGCTGAATGTCTCGAGTATTCGACCATCCAGGTGGAGCCGATGAGCTCCTATGCCGTTCTCGACGAAGAGCTGGATCGTCTGAATGAGTATCACTGGATCCTCTTTTCTTCCATTAACGCAGTGCAATACTTTTTTGACCGGCTCTATGCCAAAGGGCTGGATGCGCGAACATTGAAAGGGCCGCATGTGGCGGCTGTGGGCAGGGCCACCGCAGATTTTCTCCTCCGCTATGGCATTGTGGCCGATCTGATTCCCAAGACTTTTACGGCGGAAGGGCTGGCGCAGAGCCTGCTTGATTTTGGCGTGGAGGGACGCAATATCCTGATCCCCCGGGCGACCAAGGCCCGTGAGTTTCTGCCGGAGACCCTACGGGGGGCTGGCGCTCAAGTAACAGTGGCCCCTGTCTATCAGAATGTTGTGCCCCAGGGATGTAAGGAAAAGGTGCGGTCGGCACTGGAGATGGGCAAGATCGATATGATCACCTTTACCAGCTCCTCCACCGTCACCAATTTTCTCACCATGATTGATGCCGCTGGGCCGGACGAGTTGCGGAATCTGCTGAATGGAGTGAAAATTGCCGCCATCGGACCCATCACCGCCAAAACCGTGACCGACAATGGTCTCAGCGTCGATGTTCAGCCGGAGACCTTTACCATTCCCGAAATGGTCAGTGCCATTGTTGAGTATTATGAGGCGGACAAGGCGAAATGTTGAAGGAAAAAAACTGAAAGGCTGTTGGGCTGATGGATCCTAACTCAGGGTTGCTTTGCTTCAGCCTTCAGTCTTTCGGGTAACCCATCCCTTTTTTTCAAGTCTTTTTCTTGGCGGTGTGGTTTGTGCTTTGGATATTAGGAAGGATATCAAACTGGAGGATGCCCTGACGGGTGTTGATTCCTGCGATATTCATATTGATGGTGATGGTCTTGCCGCTGGTTTCGGCAATCAGGGGTTCAAGTTGCTGCATCTTGACCGGGAATTCGCGATTGTTGAGATAGGCCATGAGAATGGCATCGATGTCGCCCTGGGCAGTCGTGGATGATGCCTGCAGGTCGCTGATCACC
The DNA here is from genome assembly GCA_009773475.1 of Desulfobulbaceae bacterium. Taxonomy (GTDB): domain Bacteria; phylum Desulfobacterota; class Desulfobulbia; order Desulfobulbales; family Desulfocapsaceae; genus UBA2270. The sequence continues at coordinate 132,459 of WSXV01000003.1, forward strand.
GGCTTAATGTAGAGGATTTGTTTGGCCGGGTCAAAACGCAGAGCGGCGTTGCACTGGAGCTCCAGTTGCACCGAGCCGACCTTGAGCTTGATGGTATGGCCGCTGATCTCGGTGCTGAGCTGCATGTCGTCGCCCTTGAGGGCAATCCGGCAGGAAACACCCTTGTCCTGGATTTGGAGATTGCTGATCCTGATAATCGTAATTGCCCCGCTCAAGGTGCTGGAGCTGGTGTCGATGGCAATGGGCAGGGATTTGTCCAGAGCCTGACTCAAGACACTGTCTGGAACCGTAAGGGTGATCATTTTGCCGGCTGCCCGAAGTTGGCCGGGCAGCAGAAAACTGAGCAGGAGCAGGGTGCTGATGATCCAGGTGCTGGGGCGAAACATGGTGAAACTCCTTGCTTTAAGTGTGTGGGAGAAAGCTTTATCTGGCCTTGAAGGCATTGTTAGGATTGGGACAGGCCCTTTCTCTCATGGTTCTTTTGTTTACTCTTCTTTCGAAGATGCGTCAATTCTCGGCAGTGATGATTCCCCGAAAAGTTATCGAATGGGAGTTTTCTGCAAAATGACCAAGCCATCATTCTCGAGTGCCTTTGTCGGGAATAATCCCTCCTCCTGAAGTTCGTACGGGGTGGAGTTGTTTCCTGTTGCGGGAATGACAGCGGGGGTGGACCTTGTTCGTCATTCCACAGGAAAATCATGCCTTCTTCCTCTCTTCCCGATATCCTTCCATGCCAATCCTGACCGTCTCCTCCGATTGTCTGCTCACCGGTCTCTCCCTTCCTCTGGAAAAGGCCATCAAAGAACGGCTGACCATCGATAATCCCAAGTTTATCTCGGCCAAACGCTATGGCCGTTGGGTGGGCAAGAAGTTGCTGCCAACTTTGAAGTATTATGAGCCGGTACCCACCGGGCTCCGTTTCCCGCGCGGGTTTGCCAATCAGGCGATTCTGCTTTGCCGAGAATACCTGCAGGAGACCCCTGAGATTGTGGAGCAGCGGCGGCTATTGCCGGAAGTGGAATATTGCTTCAGCGGCTCCCTGCGGCCCTATCAGGAGCGGGCGGTGGCCGAGGTCTCGGGGCGATCGTTCGGGGTACTGGAGGCCGGGACCGGCAGCGGCAAGACGGTGATGGCCCTGGCCATCATTGCGGCCCGCCGCCAGCCCACCCTGATTATTGTCCATACCAAAGAGTTGTTGTATCAGTGGCAGCAGCGAATAGAAGAGTTTCTGGGCAGAAGCCCCGGCCTTGTCGGTGACGGTCGGCTCGATGTGCGGCCGATCACCGTGGCCATTGTCAACAGTGCCCGCAAGCAGGTCAACGAACTTGTCCCTCTCTTTGGTCATCTCATCGTTGATGAGTGTCACCGGGTGCCGGCAGCCTTGTTCACCGATGTGGTCAGTCGCTTTGACTGTCACTATCTGCTTGGGCTTTCCGCCACCGCTTTCAGAAGCGACGAAGGGACAACCCGGCTGATTTCCATCTTCATGGGAGATTGCCTTCATCAGGTCAATCAGGCCCAGCTGCAGGCGACCGGCGCCATTGTCAAGCCGGAGCTGATCCGTCGCAAAACCACCTTTACCCATCCCTATAACGGGGATTATCACGCTTTGATCACCGCTTTGGTCTCTCATCAGGGCCGCAATCTTCAGATCGTCGAGGACATTGTGCAGGCGGCAGGCCGCCCGCAATCAGGCGTCCTGTTGGTGGTGTCGGATCGGGTCAGTCATTGCGAGATTTTTGCCGGTCAGCTTGCGGCGCGAGGGCTCGCGGTGGCGCTGCTCACCGGGCAGACCCCGCCGGAAAAAAGGGCCCAGATCGTGCGGGAGGTGCAGGCCGGCGAGCTGCGGATTCTAGTGGCCACCCTCCAGCTTATCGGAGAAGGCTTTGACTGTTCCGACCTGAGCACCCTTTTTCTGACCACCCCGATTACCTTTGAAGGCCGCCTCCTCCAGGTGCTGGGAAGGATCATGCGGCCGTCTGCCGGCAAGCTGCCCATGGTCTATGACTATGTGGATGAGCAGGTGGGAGTCCTGCGGCGTTCTGCGGAAGGTCGAAAGAAGGTGCTGGCCGCCCTGTAAGGGGGTTTTGTCGCTCTTTTAGCTATTTCCTTGCATGGGGCGATTTTCTCTGGTATAAAGTAGTGTTTTTTTGGTGTGTTCTGTCTGGTTATGTTCAGTCTGAAGAAGATATTCATGGAATGCGAATGGCTTCTGAATCAAATCTGAATGAACCGGCTTTAGAGAGTAATGCAGAGTTGTCACGAAAAGGATAACTGCGTGATTATCAAAAAGCACTCGTCTTCTTACGGGTGCTTTTTTTATTTTGATCCTCAAGGATCCTGTGCAGGATCAAGGAAAGGAAAATGAAACAGGAAAAAATTCGTAACGTCGCTATTATCGCCCATGTTGATCATGGTAAGACCACCCTCGTTGATCAGCTTTTTAAATATTCCGGAATGTTCCGGGAAAATCAGGATGTGGCCGAAAGGCTGATGGATTCAGGGGATCTGGAGCGTGAGCGCGGCATTACCATCACCGCCAAGAATGGCTCCTATCAGTATGAGGATTTCTCCATCAACATCATCGACACCCCCGGCCATGCCGATTTCGGTGGTCAGGTTGAACGGGTGCTGCAAATGGCCGATGGCGCCCTGCTCCTCGTCGATGCCCAGGAAGGGCCCATGCCCCAGACCTATTTTGTTCTGAAAAAGGCCCTGCAGAATCATCTGCCGGTGATCGTGGTGATCAACAAGATTGATAAGCCGGCGGCCCGCTGCCCTTGGGTTCTCGATCAGGTCTTTGATCTTTTCGTCAAGCTCGATGCTCCCGATGCAGTCCTTGATTTTCCCGTGGTTTATGCCTCCGCCAAGGAAGGCTATGCCCTTGCCGATTATGATGATCCGAAAGAGGGTGGCATGGGGATGCAGATCATCTCCAAGATGATCACCGAGCATATCCCAGCCCCCACCGGCTCCCCCGATGCCCCCCTGCAGCTGCAGGTGAGCACCATTGATTATTCTCCTTATCTCGGACGTCTCGGGATCGGCAAAGTCGTCAACGGCACCATTGCCATCAATCAGCCCCTGGCGGTGGCCCGTCGCGACGGCACCATCAAGCCGGTGCGGATCTCCAAGATCTATCGTTTTGAATCCGATGGCAAGGTGCCCATCGATAGCGCCGGTGTTGGCGAGATCGTGGCCGTGGCCGGCATGGATGATGTGACCGTGGGGGTGACCTTCACCAGTCTCGATAATCCCATGCCCCTGCCCTTGATTGCCATTGATCCGCCCACCATCTCCATGAATTTTATCCCCAATGATTCTCCCTTTGCCGGCAAGGAAGGCAAATTCGTGACCTCCCGCCATATTGAAGAGCGTCTGTCCCGTGAGGTCCTGGCTGATGTCGCCCTCCATTATGAGCCTTTGACCGATGCCGTCGGGTATCGGGTGTCGGGGCGAGGCGAGCTGCATCTCTCCATCCTTATCGAGAAGATGCGCCGGGAAGATTATGAATTCCAGGTGACCCGTCCCGAGGTTATTCTGAAAGAAGAAAATGGCAAAATCCTCGAGCCTTACGAGTCCCTCACCATCGATGTGGATGAGCGTTACCAGGGCGCGGTCATCGAAAAACTGGGCAGACTGAAAGGGCAGATGGAAGAAATGACCACCGGTCACGGCGGCCTGGTGCGGATGCTGTTCAAGATCCCGACCCGCGGCCTGCTTGGCTATCGTTCTCAGTTCATGACTGATACCAAGGGCATGGGGATGATGAGTTATGTCTTCGCCTCGTATGGTCCCTATGCCGGTGAGATCAAAAATCGGATCAATGGCGTCCTTCTGGTTATGGATCCCTGTACCGCCGTGGCCTATGCCCTCTTTAATCTGCAGGAGCGGGGGACTCTCTTTATCAATCCCGGCGTGCCCTTGTACACGGGCCAGATTATCGGTGAGAATGCCCGGGTCGGAGATATGGTGGTTAATCCCGGCAAGGGCAAGAAGCTCACCAATATGCGAGCCTCCGGTACGGATGAGGCAATAATCCTGACCCCACCCCGGGTCTTGACCCTCGAGGATTGTATTGCCTATATCAATGATGATGAACTGGTAGAGGTGACGCCAAAATCAATCCGTCTGCGCAAAAGAGGAAGCGCGCGACTCGGAAGGTAGGTTGCTGAGACTCCCCGCAAGGCTCTACGGTTTTAATTTTCCATTCCTGCAGGCAGGAACAGCGAAGATTGAGTGTTGTTGAGAGTAAACGAAGGGGGCAGAGTATTTTTCCTGGGTTTTTGGCGAAGAGTATTCTGTTCCCGCCATTCAAAGACAACTTACCGATAGAAGTCATGAAAAACGTTCTTTTCCTGATCGTCTCCGGGCTGGTGGGAGTCGCCACCTTTGCCGTCATTGCCAGGAAATTTGGCAGCAACTGCCTTCCCTGACTGATGATGTATGGCTCCATCGGGATGGGGCTTTTTATCTTCTGGATCCTGCGGACCTTGTTTTAAAGGGCTGTTTGCAACAACTCGTTCCAACTGCACCACCCCCAACCCCCTCCTCAACAAGGCGGGGGCTTTTTTTTGCCCGGTTCGTGACTTCCCCCCAACGTCCCCTAATCTCAAGCCCCCTCCTTTTTTCAAGGAGGGGGGTGGGGGTGGTTTTTCTTCCCGACCTTACGCACCATTTTCTCTTTTAATTCTTCCGGCAGCAAAATAATCCGCCAGGATCTTGCCATGATCAAAGGCCAGATCGGGAAGATTGTCCTCGGAAAACATGTCGGCCTCGGCAGCATCGTCTCCTGCCTTGGGTGCACCTTCAGCCTGGGCGATAAAGACCGTGGACGCGGTGTGCTGGCGGGGATCACGTCCGGGATCGGAATAGGTGTGAAACTGTCGCAGGCCTTGCACCGTCAAGCCGGTTTCTTCCTGGGCTTCGCGGGCCGCCGCCGTTTCAAAGGACTCGCCATAATCGACAAACCCGCCCGGCAAGGCCCAGCCGTATGGTGGGTTTTTACGTTTGATAAGGACGATTGCCTCACCGATCTCAATGATGATATCAACCGTGGGAACCGGATTGCGAAAACTGGGAATCTTGGTGTGGCAGTGTGGACAGTTCATAAATGAGGAATTCAGGGTAAAGGTTTGCAAGTAAATAATCTGCGAAAGGCACGACTCCCGTTCATCGGGGTCTAGCCATTACTAGAAATCAGGGTTATCGGCATTATATTGAAGCGGGCCCAGGAGTCAAGGGCTAAGCCGGTTGCGCGGCCCTTCCAGAGGGGAGTTTCCCTGCGGTGAGAGGGCGACAGCGTGACGAATGGAGCGGGTAAAGGCGGGTGAAGAGAAATTCTCTTCACCCGCCTTTTTTTTGGCAAAAAATATTCCGTCTCATGGTTAACGACCGTCTATGGAAGCGGGATACTGCGATTATTTCTGACAAGATCAAAAACAGCCCTGGCCGATTTGATTCAATTAAAACAATCTTTAAATCAAAACTAAATTTTACCTTGGTAAATGTAATGAAAAGAAAAACAAACAAATCAAATTTTGATGAAAACAAAATAATTTTCAAATCATAACTAAATTTTCGGGTGGTAAAAAGAAGTGAGAAAGGAAAATGGTCTGAAGAAGTGAAGTGTATTTTTGAGAGGGATTGAAATTTGCTTGATACCGCCAACCCTGTCGCGAGGCAGGGACGGAAAACTGCGGATCTCTTAGTGACTTACAGATTGTTTTCTTGTTTTTTTACAAGAAAACAATCTGCGAAAGACACTTATCCCGTTCATCGGGGTGAGGGAGACAGCCGGGTCGCTCAAATCGTTCGTGTCGTTCGATTTGAGTATCAGCTCCGAGGTTAAAAAATTGTAACGGAAGGGGATTATGATGAAAAACATGAAAGGGGTTTTGCTGGTGATGGGTGCTTTATCGTTAGGAATGGTGGCTGTCGCTCCTGCCGCGGCCTCAAGTTCTGTTGAGCAGAGCTGGGTTTGGTCTGGAACTGGAAATGCTATGCTTTTTGATATGGACTCAACGCATACAGATGCTGATGACTTTTTTAAACTGGTCATTGGAACAAACTCATTGACTGCGATTTCTCAGGGTCATTTTATTGCACAGTTTATTCAGCCACAAATGTCTGCAATCAGCTTTGAAGTTTCGGCCGCACCGGTGGTGTCACCCGCAATCCCATTGGAATACGGTTTTTCCTTCACGGACGGAGCGCATACCTATTACACCTATTCTGTAGAACAGATATCCACCACCTCGTATGTGCTTCGTAATAGCGATACAGGGATGGCCATCAGTTATCAGGGTCGTAATATCAGCTATCAGGCTCAAAATGTCCCCCCCAGCGCTGTGCCCATTCCTGGTGCTGCCCTGTTGCTGGGCTCCGGGCTGATGGGAATACTGGGGATTGGCCGCTCTAAAAAGAAAAAACAACTTGTTTAGGATTCTGGTTATGAAGGAAGATGTTGTTGTCGCACTTCGGTTCTCAATAGTCGTTTGGGAGCCGGAGGCAGCTGCAGCAGAAATGAAAGATAATCTTTGAGCAGAAGACAGAGCCTCCCTGTTTAATCTGAAAAGGATAGTTTATGGATACTAAAAGAGAACAACTGGATCGTCTGCTTGCTGATTACAATTGTAAGAATCCTGAAGGATTGATAGGTGAAAACGGCTTGCTGAAACAGATCACCAAGATCATCCTGGAGCAGGCCCTCCAGGATGATCTCATTCACTTGGGTGATCAAAGAATGAGCCCTTTAAGCCCGCAAGGCGGGCGAGACCGTAATGGTACTACCAAACCTCTTATCGGCAATTTTGGCAAGCCGCGGAGTGTTCCGCCCCATGAGAGTGACCTTGTTTCCGCTCCGGCTCTTCTTGTCCATAGGCCAGCTTCCCCTGTTGATGTGAATGATAAGATCATCGCCCTCTATGTTCGGGGAATGTCCCCCGTTGAGATCCAGGGGCATTTGAAGAAAGTGAGTGGCATTGATGTTTCCGCCGGCACGATCTCAGCGTTTACCGAGTCCGTTGCCAGTGAACTGAAAAGCTGGCGGAATCGTCCTCTCGAAGGCCTCTATCCCATCGTTTATATTGATTTTGTGCGAGCGAAAGTCCTTGATAAAGGGCTGGTCGTCACAAGAGTGGTTTGTCTGGCCATCGGGATTGCCATGGATGGTGTCAAAGATGTTCTTGGGATGTGGGTGGGGGAAAATGAGGGCGCTGATTTTTGTCGAAGGGTGCTGGCTGAGCTGAAAAATCGTGGTGTTCACGACATGCTCATTGTCTGTGTCGATGGTCCGCTCGAATTGTCGGAGACCGCGAAGATGGTGTTGCCTGATGTTCAGGTCCAGCCATATGTAGCCTCGATGGTGCGTAATTGTTTGAAATATGTCTCCTGGAAAGAGCGGAAAGAGATGGTTTCAGATCTCAAGGCAATTTATCAAGCAGCCACATCCGAGCAGGCCCAGTGCGAGCTGAATGCCTTTGCGAAAAAATGGGACGAGTCGCATCCCGCCATCAGTCAGGCCTGGCGACGGAACTGGGAGCGTATTCTCCCCTTATTTACCTATTCAGAAGATGTCCGCAAGGTGATTTATACAACCAACACAATAGAATCACTGCATATGGCTCTTTGCAAGGTGACCAAGGATCGGAGGGCATTTCCCGATGATCTCCGGCTGTTACAACTGCTTTATTTGACCCTGAATAACGCTACAAAAAAATGGTCCATGCCGGTGAGAGACTGGAAGGCCGCATTGAATCGGTTTTCCATTTTGTTTGGCGATAGAATGCCGGTTTATTGAACATTAAAAAAAGTCATTTACACAAAAAACATTTGCAGACCCGGGAGGCTTCTTGTAGATAATCGCTCCCACCAAACATATGAGGCTCTCGGAGTCTCATGTTAAATAATTTCACTATCTCTTTTTCGCTTTGCCTTCATTTCTTGTTTCCTCTTTGCTTGTTCCCGTCAATTTTTCCTCCTTGCTGTTTCAAAACGAAATTGTCAGGCATTTTGAGACCTGCCAGAATGCAGGAATCTCAATTCCACCCGAGTCTCTCATACTTTTTCAATAGAAAATTATTAGAATACGATTAAGAATTCATACTTTTGTCGTATTGCGCGGCTTGCCTGGCAAGTGTAGTTTGTCTGGATCTTTGCAAAATTGCATATGCAAATTATGCGGAGTTGATAATTCATATTGACAAAGGGGAGGGCCTGATTTAAGTAGTCTCCCCCTTGTAAGTATTATTGAATCATCGGGAGATGCAGGTTTGAGCTGGTTTTGCTTCTCTCTCATTTACAGGGTATGAGTCTGACCTGTCGTGTTGACCTTTAATTTGATTTTTTTTAATCTATTCTGGGCGTTGGGCAGGAAAAAAATAATAAGTTTGATACCGCCAAACCTGTTGTGAAGCAGGGACGGAAAATTACGGATCTCTTGTCAAGAGACAGCCGAATCGTTCGAATGGGTTAATGGTGTTCTATTCGAGTATCAGTACTGTCTTTCATATTTTTATGAGGAGGTTCTGATGGGGAAAAGAAGTGGAATTATGATGGTACTCGGCGCATTGTCGCTGGGAATGGTGGCGTTTACGCCCACCGTGAGCAGTGCTTCGCCTGCTAATTTTGGGTTTGAGAATGGGTTAAGTGGTTGGACGACGAGTACCACCCCAGGTAGCAGTGCGGCTGTAGTTAATAGTTTTTCAGGATATTCACCTCTATATGGCGGTAATTCTTTCCTGCTTCTCCAAGAGACTATACCAGGTAGCAGTGCCTTAGCTACTCAAACTTTTTCAATGGTTGCAGGCCAAACTCTGTCTGGTGTTTCAGCCTTTATTGGTGATAATAGCGTCTCAGCTGTTTCTTCTAGAATTATAATAGGTATAACCTCCCTGTCTACGGATGCTGAGTTTCAATTATCACCAACAAGTTCATGGCAATCCTGGTCGTGGACTGCTGCTACAACTGGTACATATAACATTAGCTACCAATTGACTGGGTTTGGGCCAGGCACTAAATCTGCTCTGTTCGATGCAGCTCCCGTACCCATCCCAGGCGCGGCCCTGCTTTTCGGTTCCGGGCTTTTAGGGCTGGTGGGAATTGGTGTTCGTAAAAAAAGTCCCAGTCTTGTGTAAGGCGTTCTCCTCGGTAGTTTAGCTATCGGATATTTCGTCTACGTTGCAACACTGTAAGATGCTGTGATTCGGTCATGGTGCGAAAGATAGTATCTCTTTCGCACCATGACCGTTTTTTTTTCTAAACGTGTATTGCAACCTGAATAATTCTTTAACCAAAATGAAATATCCGGTTGGTACAAAGGAGTATGCTTGAGCTTTTAGAGATCAAGGAAAATTAAATGAAAATGAAATCTTGTGCAGGCCTGGCCGTTGGCTTGGCAATGGTCGGTTTGTCTGGTGTCGCAAGTGCGTTAACGTTCACCGACACAATAGATTTTGCTGGAAACACGACGTTGCTTGGTACCACATATAAAGAGATTACCAATGACTTCACCTATACACATACAACTGTACGGGCTGACGTCAACACTGGATACCTTGGAGAATGCAACCCTGACCTTGAGGCATCGTCGTAACGATAATTTCAATCTGCCTATTCTTGGAATCGGAGAAATTTGGTTTTCATATGCAGGTGCAGCCGACAAGGTAGCCAATATTTTTGTTGGAAGGTTGGACTGGAGCAGCCTTGTATGGGAACCCCAGAGCTGGAAACTTTCAACTGCTATTCTTGACTTGATGGATAACGGTAATCCATGGCAATTGGAAGTCAATTTGCATGAAGATACTGCCGGTATTGACAAACTGCAGATTGACTGGTCAACATTATCCGGAACTTACACCGTTAATCCACCACCAGCTCCGGTTCCGATCCCAGGGGCCGCGCTCCTGCTGGGTTCTGGACTGGCTGGCCTTATCGGGGGTTGCAGAAAAAAGAAGGACTGATTTTTTCTTTTGCCGGTGCTCCCAAAAAAAATGGCAGAGCCATTATGGCTCTGCCATTTTTTCTTGCGTTGTCCACCTTGCCGGATTTCAGTTTTCGCGGTAATAGTTGCTGTGGCCCCAACCCCCTCTTGGGTTAAGAGGGGGTTGGGGGAGTTACGGCTTTACAGTGGCCTTGGCTTATAATTCCTAATTTGTCTTTTCATTCCAAACCCTGCGGTAACCCCTCCCAGCCTCCCCTTAACCTAAGGGGAGGAGCATGGCGGAAGTAGGTTGTGGGGGTTGAGGTAATGGGATAGAGATTGAACGGATTTGGCTGGCCGGATGGTGATAGATGGTTGTTACGGTTGTTGGTCAAAGCCCCCTCTTGGGTTAAGAGGGGGTTGGGGGAGTTACGGCTTTACACCGACCTTGGCTTATAATTTCTAATTTGTCTTTCCATTCCAAACCCTGCGGTAACCCCACCCGACCCTCTCTTAATCGAAGGGGGAAATTTAAATGGCATGGTCTCCTTGCCTTCGGGTGAGCATAAACGCAGGATGCCTACCCACACGATCATTCTTCAAATATAAAATTAGGAGCGAGATATGAAAATTCTGGTGACCGGCGGGGCCGGCTATATTGGCAGTCATACCTGTTTGGAGTTGCTTGCGGCCGGGTATGAGGTGGTGGTTGTCGATAATCTCTGCAATTCCAACCGGGAGGGGCTGCGCCGTGTGGAGGAGCTCGTCGGCAAGCAGGTGGTCTTTTACGAGCTGGATCTGCGCGACACGGCCGGCCTGCATACCGTCTTCAAAGAGCATGCCATCGAGGCGGTGATCCATTTTGCGGGGCTGAAGGCGGTGGGTGAGTCGGTGCGGATGCCGCTTCATTACTACAGCAACAATATCACCGCGACCTTAGGGTTATGCGAGGTGATGGCCGAGCATGATGTTAAAAATATCGTGTTTAGCTCCTCGGCTACGGTCTATGGCGATCCGGCCACGGTGCCGATTACCGAGGAATTTCCCCTGTCCGCTACCAACCCTTACGGCAACTCCAAGCTCTTTGTCGAGCAGATTCTTCAGGATCTGCACACCGCCGATGCCTCGTGGAATGTCGGCCTGCTGCGCTATTTCAACCCGGTGGGGGCGCATGTCAGCGGCCGCATCGGTGAAGACCCCAATGATATTCCCAACAACCTGATGCCCTATGTGGCCCAGGTGGCGGTGGGTCGTCTCAAGGAGTTAAGCGTCTTTGGCAATGATTACCCCACGCCCGACGGCACCGGCGTGCGCGACTACATCCATGTGGTCGATCTGGCCAAGGGACATATCAAGGCCATCGAGAAATTGCGGAGCAAGCCGGGCGTTGTCATCTATAATCTCGGCACCGGCAAGGGATACAGCGTCCTTGATATGGTCAAGGCCTTCGAGAAAGCATCGGGCCGCAAGGTGCCCTACCGGATTACCGCCCGCCGCCCCGGTGATATCGCCGCCTGTTATGCCGATCCCGCCAAAGCCAAAGCTGAACTGGGCTGGCAGGCCGAGAGGGGCATCGAAGAGATGTGCGTGGACGCCTGGCGCTGGCAGTCAACCAACCCCACCGGGTATGCCTGAACTTTAGCAAGTGGTGCTGCCGGGCGCTGATTCGGCCGCACCGCTTGATTCTCTGGTTCCCCGCATCGTCCGGGGAACCGAATGTTTATCCCCGCATCCTAATGCAAATTTCATCCAATCATCACCTGATCCTGACGCAGCCTTGGTACAATTGCTGAAATTTTGCCTTCACCACAAAAACGTATTCCAACGAGCTTCTGGAATTCTCTTACACTCGCTCAGCTGCAAAATAACGACGCCGTCATTCCCGAGTGCTTTTATCGGGAATCCAGTGTCGTAGATTCAGTGTGTTATGGATTCCCGCCTGCGCGGGAATGACGGCTCTACAAAACAGCAGGTTGTAGGGTAGGTCGGGTTCCAACCCGATGATGGGCGTGGGCGTACCACAGTTTTTGGATTAAAGCTCGATCTGTGATATCATGGCGAATGGTAGCTGAAATTTATAGTGAGCTTCTCTCTAAAATCCATTAAACATCTTGCTGGGAAACGCTTTCCCAAAGGCCGGATGAGTCCCGTCCAAAAGCTCTTGCTCAGCAATTGGCAGGACAGGAAAACAACCTGTTTTAATACATAAAACGTTTTGACTTTCATCTGGTTCTCATGCGCCGCATGGGCGCCAGATGATGAGATGATTGGATGTTGGGAACAAACCGTAGGATGGGCAAAGCGAAGCGTGCCCATCATGTTTGCTCAACGAATTGATGGGCACGCTTCGCTTTGCCCATCCTACGACTACTCCTACATCAACTTTCAGCCTTGGGTTGGTCATCTGATACCCATGCGTCGTATGGGAGCCTGATGACCAACCAGGAAATCCTTAAGTTAATGGTATTGATTCCACAATAGATTCTCGAATAAAATAAAGCGTGATCTTATGAAAACAGTACTCTCCGTATTTGGAACCAGGCCGGAGGCCATCAAGATGGCGCCGGTGATCAAGATGCTGGAAAGCCGGCCCGAGCAGTTCCGCTCGTTGGTTTGCGTCACCGCCCAGCACCGGCAGATGCTCGATCAGGTGCTCAACCTGTTTGCCATCAAGCCCGATCATGACCTTGACATCATGAAGCCGGGGCAGGACCTTTTTGATGTGACCTGCAATGTCCTTCAGGGCTTGCGGCCGGTGCTGGAGAAGGAAAAGCCCGATATCGTGCTCGTCCATGGCGACACCACCACGACCATGGCCGCCGCCCTTGCCGCCTATTACTGCCGGGTTCCGGTGGGCCATGTGGAGGCCGGGCTTCGCACCCATAACAAATTCGCGCCCTTTCCGGAGGAGATCAACCGCACCGTGACCGGCGATCTAGCCGATCTCCACTTTGCCCCCACCGAGGCCGCTCGCCTAAATCTGCTGGCCGAAGGGGTGGCCGACGCCGCTGTCGCCGTCACCGGAAATACGGTTATTGATGCCCTGTTTATGGTGCGGGAGATGATGCAGCGCGATGGCCTTGATCAGCATATCGAGGGTGATCTTCTTGCCCGCTACCCGACCCTTGCCCCGGTGTTTGCCAAAACCGCCACCGGAGAAGCCAGCCGCCGTCTTATCCTGGTCACCGGCCATCGGCGCGAGAATTTTGGGGATGGCTTTGAAAATATCTGTCACGCCCTGAGCGATATTGCGGCCAGGTACAGCGATGTCGAGATTCTCTACCCCGTCCATCTGAACCCCAATGTCCAGGAGCCGGTGAAGCGGATTCTGGGCCAGGGCAATATGAAGAACATCCATCTGATCGAACCGGTGGATTATCTCCCCTTTGTCCATCTGATGAACCTCTCCTATCTGATTATCACCGATTCCGGCGGGGTGCAGGAAGAGGCGCCGTCGCTGGGCAAACCGGTGCTGGTTATGCGCGAGACCACGGAGCGGCCGGAAGCAGTCACAGCCGGTACCGTCAAGCTGGTGGGCACCGACCGCAACGCCATTGTGACCGAGGCGGCGCGGCTGCTGGACGACCGCGATGCCTACCTTGCTGTGACCATGGCCCATAATCCCTATGGAGATGGCCTGGCGGCAGGGCGGATTGCCGATGTGCTGGCTCGGGATTAAACTGAGAGGGAGATGAACTGGTGTCCACCGTCGAAGTCCTTTTTGAGTCTAACCCCGTGCGTGGCTGATATTCCCGTGCCGGCGTTCGACATTTGCTATGGGAGCGCGAAGGGCAGCCACTTTACGTCGCCTGCGTCCCCATGCTGATTCGGATTCTGTTGATATTGGCTTTCTTTGCCATGCTGCTGGTTGCAGTCCTCTTTTTTGCGCCGGGGTTTCTGGTCCATGCGGATAAGCCGGTCAAGGCCGATGCGGTGGTGTTGTTCTCCGGGCCGGGCCAGAAACATCGGCTGGAAGAGGCCCGACGGCTGATGCGTGAGGGCTATGCACAGGTTCTGATCATCCCGGATTTCGGTATCGTCAGCCGGGCAGAAGAAAATGGCGCACTGGAACCTGTGGCGCCGGAGTTGTGGCGGCAGGATAAACAGCAGAAGGGGTTGTCGCTTATGTCCTCCTATCCCCGTTATTTCGAAAGTACTCATGTCGAGGCGCTGGAGGCCAAGCGGATCCTTGACCGCCTCGGCCTGCGATCCGCGATTATGGTCAGTTCACCCTATCATACCCGGCGGATCAGCATGATCTGCAACAGAGTCTTCCGAGGCGGCTATGAATTTTCCGTGGTGCCGGCCCGCATGCAGCAGGCCTATTCTCTCCGGGACTGGCTTGACAAAGAACACCGGAAAAAGATCGTCAGCGAGTATGTCAAGATGATCTGGTTTCTGCTCTATGAGCCTTTGAGTGGCTGAGCGCTCTATTTGCAGCCCCTGCGGTAACCCCTCCCGACCTCCCCTTAACTGAAGGGGAGGAGAAAGCGATGGTGTCGGTAGGCGGTGGCGTTATGATAATGGATGGCAGCCGGGGACGGATGGTGTTGGTCGTTACCGCAATTCAAAGCCCCCCCTTAGGTTAAGAGGGGGTTGGGGGAGTTACGAAAGTTTACGGCGCTGTAGCCATTACACCCAACCCCAGCGGGTACGGCTGTTGTTTTCTGAGCCTTCAGTTGGTGGATGCGCTGTCCCTTATCCACCATTTTTAAAAATTACATTAAATTACAGTAAGTTAATAATAAAACAAAACTCGAGGAAAAATGAACGTCACAATATTTGGAACCGGTTATGTGGGGCTTGTGCAGGCTGCCGTTCTTGCCGATGCCGGGCATAACGTCTGCTGTGTGGATATTGATGAGGGCAAGGTTGAGAACCTGAAAAAAGGGATCCTGCCCATCTACGAGCCGGGTCTGGGCCCGCTGGTTGTCCATAATTACAAAGAAGAGCGCCTGCGCTTTACCACCGACGCCGCTCAGGGCGTGGCTTTTGGTGAGTTGCAGTTTATCGCCGTCGGCACTCCGCCCGATGAAGATGGCTCCGCCGATCTCCAGTATGTGCTGGCCGTGGCCGAGACCATCGCCCGTCACATGGACAAGCCGAAGATCATTGTCAACAAGAGCACCGTGCCGGTCGGCACCGCCGATAAAGTCAAAGACAAGGTTAACGAAGTTTTACAGCAGCGCGGCGAGGCCATCACCTTTCATGTGGTGTCCAACCCCGAATTTCTCAAGGAGGGCGCGGCGGTCGGTGACTGCACCAAGCCCGACCGCATTATTGTGGGCACCGACAGCGAGGAGGCCGAAGATAAACTCCGTGAACTCTACGCCCCGTTCAATCGCAACCACGACCGCATGATTGTCATGGATGTGCGCAGCGCCGAGCTGACCAAATACGCCGCCAACTGCATGCTGGCCACCAAGATCAGCTTTATGAACGAGATGGCCAATATCGCCGAGCATCTCGGCGCTGATATTGAAGCCGTCCGCCACGGGATCGGCTCGGACTCCCGCATCGGGTATAGTTTTATCTACCCGGGCTGCGGCTACGGCGGTTCCTGCTTTCCCAAGGATGTGCAGGCGCTGATCCGCGCCACCGGTACAATCGGCTATGACGCCCAGATTCTCAAGTCTGTGGAAGCGGTCAACGCCCGCCAGAAAATGGCGATGTTCGCGAAGATCAACCACCATTTCAAGGGCGATTTACAGGGTAAAACCTTTGCCGTCTGGGGACTGAGCTTCAAGCCCAATACCGATGATATGCGCGAAGCCCCATCCCGGGTGCTGATGGAGGCTCTGTGGCAGGCCGGCGCCAAAGTGCAGGCCTTTGACCCCGAGGCGATGAACGAATGCCAGCGCATCTACGGCCGCCACGATAGCCTGACCCTGGTCGGCACCAAGGAATCAGCGCTTCGCAATGCCGATGCCCTGGTCATTGTCACCGAATGGCAGCAGTTCCGCGCACCCGATTTTGATTGCATCAAGGAAGAGCTGAGCACTCCCGTCATCTTTGATGGCCGCAATCTCTTCAGTCCCAAACGCATGGCCCGAAAAGGCTTTTACTACTATTCCATTGGAAGGAGTTGACAGCATGAAGGTACTTGTAACCGGAGCGGCCGGATTTATCGGCTCCGCCCTCTCAATTCGCCTGCTCGCACGGGGCGACGAGGTCATCGGCATCGATAACCACAACGACTATTACAACCCGCAACTCAAGGCAGACCGCCTGGCCCGCCACATCGACCATCCCCATTACACCCATGTGCGCGGCGACCTGGCCGACCGGGCCTGCATGGAAAATCTGTTCAAAGATACCAAGCCAAATCGCGTCGTCAATCTCGCGGCCCAGGCCGGGGTGCGCTACTCCATCGAAAACCCGCTGGCATATATTGATTCCAACCTGGTCGGATTCGGCCATATCCTTGAAGGCTGCCGCCATAATAATGTGGAGCATCTGGTTTATGCCTCATCAAGCTCGGTCTATGGCAGTAATACCAAAATGCCGTTTTCGGTCCACGACAATGTCAACCACCCCGTCAGCCTCTACGCCGCTACCAAGAAAGCAAACGAACTCATGGCCCATTCCTACAGCCATCTCTACAAGCTGCCCACCACCGGCCTGCGCTTCTTTACCGTCTATGGACCCTGGGACAGGCCGGACATGGCGCTGCAAAAGTTCGCCCAGGCGATTGTCAACGACAAACCCATCAGCCTGTTCAACTACGGAAACCACCGCCGCGACTTCACCTATATCGACGACATCGTGGAAGGCGTCATCCGGGTGCTCGACAAACCGGCACAGCCAAACCTCGAGTGGAACGGCAACAACCCCGACTCCGCCTCCAGCTATGCGCCTTGGCGGATCTACAACATCGGCAACAATAACCCGGTAGAGCTCAAAGACTACATCTCCGCACTGGAGCAAGCCCTGGGCAAGGAAGCCAAAAAAGAGATGCTGCCGCTCCAGCCGGGGGATGTCCCCGACACCTATGCCGATGTCGAAGACCTGGTGCGGGATTTAGGCTATAAGCCGCAGATGCAGCTCAGTGAAGGTATGAAGAACTTTGTTGACTGGTTTAAGGGATATTATATGGAAGGCAAATGAGGATGTGGTTGCCATTTAAAATGAACTCCCATTTCTCAGGAGTGAAGCATGACCACTGATGGCCTCCAGGATGTCCGATGGAAACAGCGTTTCGTCCACTTTCGGAAGGCGTTTGTTTTGCTCGAACAGACGATGACAATTGAGCATCCTTCAGATGCGGAACGGGCTGGTCTTATTCAGTTTTTTGAGATGGCATTCGAGCTTTCCTGGAAGGTATTGAAGGATTATCTGGAGGAAGAGGGCTTTACCGTGCAGAGTCCTCGGGATACCCTCAAACAGGCTTTTCAGGCCGGTTTGCTGGAGAACGGTCATGTCTGGATGGAAGCGCTCAAAGACCGGAATCTTACCGTCCACACCTATGAAGAAAAGATAGCGATAGCGGTGGAGCAGAAAATCAGGGATGCTTATTTCCCTGCCCTCCTGACCCTATTTCAAACATTTGAGGCCAAGTTAGGGTGATGCCTTTTGGCCTGCGGCAACAGGACCTGGACGAGATTGCTCGGATTCTGCAAACATTCCAGGTCGTGGAAGAGGCGGTAATCTTTGGTTCCAGAGCGAAAGGGAATTTCAAAGATGGCTCGGATATTGATATCGCCGTCATGGGAAAGGCGATAGATCAGGGAGTCGTTGCGTCGCTCTCATTTCGCCTTAACGAAGAGTCCTTGATGCCTTATTTTTTTGATATTGTCCACTTTGAAGAAATTTCAGAAAAGGCCCTGCGTGAGCACATCAGTAGAGTTGGGCAATGTATTTACTCACGGGAGATCATTTGAAAGAGTAGATTGTGGAGATTGTAACATGTGTCTGGTTCCCACGCGGCGCATGGGCACCAGACAAAAGCCCCCTCTTAGGTTAAGAGGGGGTTGGGGGCGTTACGACTACCACCGCACCTGGCTCTAAGCATCCGGCCCCTGCGGTAACCCCTCCCAGCCTCCCCTTAACCTAAGGGGAGGAGCAGAACGGAGGTAGGCCTGGGGTTGAGGGATTGGGTCAGTATGTAAGGTCTGAGGCATGTGTTTGTTCCGGCAAGTCAAAGCCCCCTCTTAGGTTAAGAGGGGGTTTGGGGGAGTTACGACTACCACCGTACCTGGCTCTAAACATCCAGCCCCTGTGGTAACCCCTCCCGACCTCCCCTTAACCTAAGAGGAGGCGAAAGCAAGATCGGAGGTCGGTGGTTGTTTCTATCGTAACCATGCTGCTAAAGATGGCTGCGTAGTTTTTCCTCTGCACCGCACGGAAGCTAGAAAAAAAGTCCGTCCTCTTTTACACATTTATAAACGAGGTGAAAAATGAACACAAAAGAACTTATCGACGAGGCTGTTTTGCTGCCGGTGGAAGAACGAGCGTTGGTCGTTGATTCATTACTCCGAAGTCTCAATCAGCCGGAATCAGAGATAGACAAAAACTGGGCCGCTGTAGCGAAACGACGGCTTTCTGAAATGAGGTCCGGATCTGTGGAGGCTGTGCCGGGACAAAAAGTGTTTGAGAATATCTGGAAAAGGTTTGAACAATGAGCGTTTTGTTTCATCCAGAGGCGGAGAGGGAATTCAACAAAGCAATAGAATATTAGGAGGAGATTGAAACAGGGCTTGGGTATGATTTTGCCATAGAAATCTATTCAGCGGGCTGTCGAATTTCCCAAGGCGTGGGCTGTCTTCGATGGTGAAATCAGGCGGACATTGGTAAGGCGATTTCCGTTTGGAGTGCTGTACTCTGAAGAACACGAACAAATATTTGTCGTTGCGATTATGAATCTTCATCGTGATCCAGATTATTGGAAACATAGAAAATAAACGGATTGAACGAATCAACTCCATGTTGTTCGAGCGCACTGTCATTTCAGGAAAAACCTGAAGAAACTATCAGGAAAAATGGCCGCACACTTGCCCGGCATGGTGGTTGTTCCGGCAAGTCAAAGCCCCCTCTTAGGTTAAGAGGGGGTTGGGGGGAGTTACGAGTTTACGGCGCTGGTGCCATTACAACCAGCCCTATAATTAAAAAATCCTCAAATATAAACAATTCCCATCACCAATTCCCACGCAGACTAACAAGCAACATCAATATCATGGACAATCTCATAAACAAAACCATCCTGCCGGTTATCCTTGCAGGTGGCTCAGGGACTCGACTGTGGCCGCTTTCGCGGGAATTATACCCGAAGCAGTTTCTGGCCTTGACCGGGAAGCAAACCATGCTGCAGGAAACCGTTGCGCGGATTCTTGACCTGAAAAATATGGCCAAGCCCCTTGTTATCTGCAAGGATAAACATCGTTTTCTGGCTGCCGATCAGTTGCGCGAGATTGCCTGCGATGCCACGGTTATTCTTGAGCCGGTGGGCCGGAATACCGCTCCCGCCGTTGCGGTTGCCGCCCTTGAGGCAATGAGCGGAGGCGACGATCCGGTTCTTTTGGTCCTGCCTGCCGACCATGTGATCAAGGATGTGCAACAGTTCAGGCAGGCCGTTGCCCTTGGCCTGGAGCTTGCCGAAAAGGGCCATCTGGTAACCTTCGGGATTGTGCCGCATCAGCCGGAAACGGGCTATGGGTATATCGCCCGTGGCGAAAAGATATCGACGCAAAATGGTGATGATGTCGCGTTCCAGGTGAGTTGTTTTGTCGAAAAGCCGGACTTGCCCACTGCCGAGAGCTATGTCGCCTCCGGTCAATACTATTGGAATAGCGGCATGTTCATGTTCCAGGCCTCCTCGTATCTCGAAGAGTTGGGCAAGTTTGCCCCGGAGATGATGGCAGGTGTCCGTCAGGCCTACACCAACAAGAGGATCGACCATGATTTTCTGTGGCTGGATGAGGAGGCTTTCACCATTTGCCCCAGCGACTCCATTGACTATGCGGTCATGGAAAAGACGGCAAGGTCCGTGGTCATCCCCATCGACTGCGGCTGGAGCGATGTGGGCTCTTGGTCGGCGCTGATGGAGCTTGGCGAGCAGGATGGCGATGGAAATATTCTGCAGGGCAATGTCCTTGCCCACGATGTGCAAAATTGCTACGTCAATGCCTCGCACCGGATGGTGGCGGCGGTTGGAGTCAAGGATCATATCATTGTGGAAACTGCCGATGCGGTGCTGGTGATCTCCACGGACAAGGCTCAGGATGTCAAAAAGATTGTTGAGCTGCTCAAGGCTAAAGGGCAAAGTGAGGCGATCTTGCATCGGCGAGTTTTCCGCCCCTGGGGTTCGTATGAGGGTATCGACAATGCCGACCGGTACCAGGTCAAGCGGATTGTGGTCAAGCCGGGGGCGACGCTCTCGTTGCAGATGCATTATCATCGGGCGGAACATTGGATTGTGGTCAAAGGAACCGCCAAGGTAACCAATGGCTCTAAGACGATTCTGCTCTGTGAAAATCAGTCAACCTATATTCCCCTTGGCGAGCAGCACCGGCTGGAAAATCCGGGAGTGATTCCTCTGGAGCTTATCGAGGTGCAATCGGGAAGTTATCTGGGCGAGGATGATATCGTGCGGTTTGAGGACAACTATGGCCGCGTGCAAAATTAATGAAATCAAAGCCCCCTCTTGAGGTCAAGAGGGGGTTGGGGGAGTTACGATACCACCGCACTTCTTCTTTACTTGGATAGAAAATATTGCTGTCTCGTTTTAGATATATGAATGTTTTTGTGGATTATGTTTGCTAAATGGAAGCGAATGATGACTGAAATAATAAGAAAGTTAAAGATAATCCATCGCTTAGTTAGGGGGTGGCGGGGAGATCTTCTATTATTTATTCTTACTCTTGTGGGGTATATCCCTGTTCATCAGTTTCGCAAATTTATATATCGTTTGAGTGGCATTACGATTGGGAGACAGGTTGGTTTTCATTGGAGGGCTCGGTTTTTTTGTCCATCGAAATTACAAATTGGTAATAATTGCATCATTGGTAATGATGCAATGTTGGACGCGAGAAATAATATCATTATCGGGGATAATGTCTCACTGTCAATGGGTGTATGGATTTGGACCCTGGAGCACGACCCACAGGATGTATACTACGGAGCAAAAGGCGGACCAGTAGTGATTGAGGACTATGTGTGGGTCAGTTGTCGTGTGATAATCTTACCGGGAGTAACTATTGGTAAAGGTGCTGTTGTCGCTGCCGGGGCTGTAGTGACCAAAGATGTACAGCCCTATACGATTGTAGGCGGAGTCCCTGCTAAAGAAATTGGCGTGAGAACAAAAGACTTGCGTTATACGTTCAATTTCCACAAGGCATTTCAGTGAGATATAACAGAGTTTGTTTTTGGCGTATGTGCGGTTGAGTCAATCAGTGCTTAAACCGTACGATTAAATAAATGATGATCAATGTTAGGGTTCATCCTAATTTCCACAGATACGTATTCTTACACGTAATGTGTAAGATCCATTGTTTGTTAATATTATTATTCAGTTAGATTGACCGTGTTCCAATTAACAAGTTTCAATAAATGGGTATGAAAAAATATTCTATCGCTAAAAACAAACTGCTCCTTGGGATTTTTTCGGGTTGGGGAGCGCAAGTTGTTTCACTGGCCATGGGTATTTTTACCATGCCTTTATTTTTCCGTTATTTGCCGAAGGACGAATTAGGTGTATGGATGTTTTTCTTGGGCACGGGTTTTTTTGTTAACCTTGCGGATCTTGGTTTTTCTCCTGTTTTGGGTCGTCATCTTGCATTTGCGTTGGGTCACGGGGATAAAAGTTCGACAAACAATTATGAGGGGGCTTCCTATTATTATAGGCTTTCCAAGTATGTTTCTTCAATAACCGCTCCATTACTGTTTGTTTGCCTGTTTCTGGTTGGCGGGATGTTTATCTGGTCACTGCACCTTTCAGAGGCGCTTTTTGAGTCAAGCATTGTCGCTTGGGCTATATTTTCCCTGTCGCAGGCCGTTACATGTCATTTCAAATATCTGGAAACCACGCTTAAAGGGCATGGAGAAGTTGGCTGGCAAAATATGACCCAGACAATAGTTCAGGGGCTAACCCTCCTTGGATATTTTATCGTGCTGCATTTTCTGATGGGTGGGGTTATTGCGTTATCGGTTGTTATTCTTGGCAGAAATATTGCGAATGCATTTTTGGTATGGCTTTTACTTCAAAAGCGAATTGATCAGATGCATATGGCCAAAGTTAAGATCGTTTGGCACGATGTAAAACCACATATCCGGCCAGCATTGGATATGTTTCTTCTCACTTTGGGTGCTTTTCTTATCCTGAATACTGATCAGTATTTTATTGTTAAGTTTCTTGGAACGGCTCAATTGCCGGATTATGCGGCTGCATATCGGTTGGTCCAGATCACATATACCTTTGCAGCGACCGCCGCTACTATGTGTGCGCCATTTATTTCCCGGAAGAGCGCGGCTGGGGATCACGCGGGTATTCGTCGGGTACTCATGTTGAATATCACTGTGGGCATGCTGATACAGCTTGCAGCTGTATCGGTGCTGGCTGTTTTTGGTGATTACGTTATGCAATTCTGGCTTGGTCCAGGGCATTTTGTTGGTTGGGGGGTGGTGTGGGTGTTTTGCATTATGCTGACATTGGAAAATCATCATGCCATTTTTGCCCATTTTGGCTTGAGCGCAAAAAACGACCCCACTTGGGGAAAGATGTCACTAATTTCTGGAGCCATAAATTTGGTGTTTACTTTTATTGGCGTTAAGTGGTTCGGTCTAATTGGGGTCGCAGTGAGTACGATGCTCGCGCAAATGCTGACAAATAACTGGTATGCTGTTGTTAAAACTATGCGAATTGTGAACCTTAGATTTTCGGACTATGTTCAGGAGTCTGGTGTTATCTGGTTTGTTACAGGAATAGTATTGTTGGCTGCGATGTTCTCTGTCCGATCGTTGATTTCGGGGCCGGCAGCTTCTCTTTTGACAGGAATAACGGTTGCTGTCTTGCTCTGTTGTAGTGTCATCTACCTATATCTGAAAAAGATGCTGGTTACTACTCGCCCTTGATCTCGTAATGCTGGTCAGTATATTTTTGGCAACCCTTGGCGTTTGTCTGAATATCCATTTAATAAACAGTAAGAAGGCTTAATTACCCGAGGTAACTGTAGATGCCAGTAAATATTTTTGTACATTTAACCTTTGGTCAGGATGCTGCTAACCATGAGAAAAAGTATATTGAGGGACGTGCTCCTGATAAAGTGCCTTATGGTTATCATCATGCTGAAGGTGAAAAGTTTAGACTCAGTTTCTCGAAGGACTTTCCTGAAGGAAACTTATTCGGTCGCATTCGTCGTCGATTATTGTTGATGATTGGGTTTGATCTTATACATGCTTGGCGAAATCGAACAGAGATGTTTTCAGCAGATGTTATCTGGACTCATACGGAGTGCGAGCATCTCGCAATTTCTACGCTTCTCATTTTTATGCCAAAGAGCAGAAGACCCAAGCTAATAGCTCAAAGCGTTTGGTTATTTGACAAATGGCATACTCTGTCGCCGTTGAAGAGGTCATGTTATCGGAGTCTACTGAAACACGCTGATGTTTTGACGGTACATTCGCCTGAAAATCTGAAAATTATGCGCAGAGAAGTGCCGGAAGTTGAAGGCGTATTGATGTTATTCGGAATCTCTCAGGATTCTTTTCCTATAGAAACGATTAAGGCTCGGCCCACTCTTAATAGGCAGATTCGGATTCTTTCATTGGGTAATGACATGCATCGTGATTGGTCGACGCTTTTACGAGCTTTTGCAAACAAGGTCGATGTTGAATTGCGAATAGCAACGAGGAACCTCTCATTGGAGAATGTGGCTGGTTTAGAAAATGTGAATGTTTTGCAGCCATCTTCATTGCAGGATATTAAAGAGCTTTATTCTTGGGCCGATCTCGTTGTTGTCACTTTAAAACATAATCTACATGCTTCTGGGATCACCGTCGTATTGGAAGCTGTTTCCTGTGGGGTTCCAGTTATCTGTTCGGATGTCGGAGGATTGAAGGCATACTTTACGAATGAACAAGTGTGCTATGTCCCAGTGGGAGATATTGATGCTTTGTGGAAATCGGCTATAAAATTAGCATCTGATGAAAAAAAATGTGAGGAAATGGCTCGTCTTGCGCAGCAAAGGTTACTGGAAGCTGATTTAACCTCGCGGGGTTTTGCACTCCGACACTGCTTGCTTACCGAGCAACTTCTGATGTCAGATCCATCTGCAATTATATAAGTTTGTTGCAGACCCTTATATTGTCTTTATCCACAATAATTCAATATCTTATATTATTTAATGCGAATTCTTGAACTATACGGTGTCTGATTCCGTGGCAGGCAGGGTCTCTTTTGACGGGAATGGTCGTTGCCGTGTTGCTCTGTTTCAGTGTTCCTTGCCTGTATCTGAAAAACGACTGGTGATTATTCTATGATCTACGCAATACTGATCGGTATATCTCTGGCAATTCTTGGCGTTAGCTGGTTTCTGTATCGACGCAACTTTGAGTTGTTTCTGTGCTTGCTTATCGCCATATTCTCAGAATTTTTTTACTTGTTGCCGCGGATCAAGGGGCCTGAAGATTATAAGCTGTTATTGTTACCCATGATTGCTTTACTCCTTTTTGAAAGTTTGCTTACCCGGAAATTGGCCTTTGGCCGATATGGTTGGTGGGTGGTCTCTTTTCTGGCAATTTCTGTGCTGGGGGTATTTGTAGCTTGGTTCTCTGGACAGAGTCTTGATTTGGGTATTAAAGCCGCCAAGTTCATACCGCTTGTCATGGTTTATTTTTTGGTGGTAGGACGACAGATTCGAACCGAGAAATTTTCGCTCTATTTTATTGTGATGGCGCTTGCCGTTTCGTTTGTCGCCTTGATTTTTTTCGCAACCCATGGCGCGGTTAATCCCTTCTTCGGAATTGAACAAAAAATGCTGTTAGATCATTTGGGGAATCCTCGTGTAACCGTTGGACAGTTTGTAATTCCCATTGCTGCGGTCATGGCTTTTGCCAGATACAAACAAAATTCAAAGATAATTTATTTGTTTGCAGCCATAATGCTATTTTGCGAGGTCTTATTTATTCAACAGACACGAGGTTTTATTGCATCTACCTTCTTGAGCATGTGTGTTGTCTATGTATTGTCCACTAAACTTACTCCATTACGCATTTCATTTTATCTTTTTGCTATAGGTGGCGTGTTTGCCGCCTCGATGGTTTTTTCTGTGTCTGATTTCAGCTCGTTTGGTGTGGTCAAAAGAAGCCAGGTCGATTTTTCCAAACGGCATGGGAGTTATGGGGGGAGCGCTCAGGCTCGATTGAATTCTTACGCGTATTACTGGAATGAGATACAGCAGCACCCGATAGTAGGACGAGGAATCTACAATTTTAACTGGAAGGAAAGTGCGGAGAAAGATTTACAGGAAAATAGAGGAATTCATCTCAGCGATATAGGTATTACCCATTTTGTCGTACAGGCCGGCCTGGTAGGTGTCCTTTGGTTAGTGTATGGGATCTTAAAGATTGGGAGGGATATCTGGCTATATCGTAAGGGCCTTATTGTTTCGTGCTATTTCATAATTGCAATATTCGCCATGCCCACATTGGATATTTTATTGCTAACAAGTTCACTTTTTTGTTTCGGCGTTTTTCTTGGCTTGACTTCAAATGCTATTACCACTTCAAATTTAAATGCAGTTTCAAAAGGAAGCTGAACCGTGGACGTGTCAATTGTTATTGTAAGCTATAATACCAGCAAAATCCTTGATGAGTGCATTGTCTCGATTAAAAAAGAAACCACGTGCGCGTACGAAATTATTGTTGTTGATAATGCCTCCGCCGATGAATCCTGCCAGATGCTGCGTGAAAAATATCCCGATGTGACTCTGATAGAGAATAGTGGGAATGTCGGCTTTGCCCGGGCGAATAACCAGGGGTTTGCCATAGCCCAAGGTAAATATTATTTCATGCTCAATTCCGACACCGTGATTCTTGATAAGGCCATTGATAAATTGTTTTCCTTTATGGAAAACAATAGTGATGTTGGCATAAGCGGGCCACGGAATGTCGGCAGGGATGGGCATCTGCAGTACAGTTGTGATCATTTGCCGAGTTTCTGGAATACGTTCTGGGTCTATTCGAATTTTATAAACCGGTTTCCGAAAGTTCGATTGTTTAAGCGGTCACGTATGTTGTACTGGGATTATGCCGAGCAGCGCGACGTTGATAAGATCATGGGATGTTCTTTGTTTATCCCGGCGGCGCTCTATCGGCAACTGGGTGGGCTTGACAACAGCTACTTTATGTATTTCGAGGAAACTGATTTCTGCTTTCAAGTGAAGAGATCTGGAAAGAGAATCGTTTATTTCCCAGAAGCTACCATTATTCATTATGGCGGTGAGAGCTCACAGTCTCAGAATAAAGAAATGGTTATAAATAAAACGGTTCTGTCATATTTTTTTAAGTCGCAATACTATTTTTATCAGAAAAATTATGGATTTTTACCGATGTTGGCCATGCGTTTTCTTGACGGAGGCTACGGTATGGTCTTGTTGCTTAGGAACGCATTGCGTGGTGATAGAGAAAAAAAGAAATATGGTCTTTGCAAGGGGAGAGCCTTCTTGTCAGGGGCAATTACTGTCAAATAGTTCTGTCAATTTAAGACTGTTGGTTTGATCCAATGTACCTTTTGCCATGTTTTTTTTAATAAATGCGAATTGTTATAGTTGCCATATCTTTTTGTGAATATCTTATCCAACAAGCGAACGGCCTTGCTGCGCTGGGGCACAACGTGTTGTTGGTCATGCCCTCCTCACTTGTCCAACGCACAGTTGGTGATGATATCGGCGGTCTTATTGCTCCGGGGGTGGAGTGTTTTGCCAACACCGAAGAGCGACCATGGAAATTGGCATATTACTCTAACCTCATTCGAGCCGTGTCATCGTTTGGGCCGGATCTTTTCCACATCCATGACAATGGCGAGATGAGTACATTGGTGCTTCTTTTGTTTTTCCGTGCTATGCCGCTTGTTGTTACTGTGCATGATGTTACCACGCATCCAGGAGCAGATTCTCAGATCAAGATGAGGCGACGGTCGATAAAGAGATTTCTGAAATCTCGCGCGGCAGTCATTCATCTCCATGGCAAAACCTTGTGCATGGACTTTAAGAAGAGATATCCCCGGCTTGCCGAAAAGGCCGCAGTTGTTCCACACGGTACTCTCTCGATATTCAAATACTGGGATAATAAAACAATTGAGCAGGAAGCTACGACTTGTCTTTTTTTCGGGAGAATGGAGAAATATCGTGGCCTGGATAATTTGCTGAAAATCGGTGAGATACTAAAAGAAACAGTTCCCGGGATAAAGATTATCGTTGCAGGAAGAGGACCAGAGCTTGAGAAGAATAAGGCGGAAATGATGATTTCAGGAATATTTGAAATCCATGACTCATTTATTCCTAACAGGGACATCCCTCTGTATTTCCGAAGGGCCTCTCTCTTATTGCTTCCGTATCATGAAGCATCTCAAAGTGGAGTTGTTTCCATGGGTTTTCCATTCGGCACCCCAATAGTTGCTACTCGAGTTGGTTCGATTCCTGAGGTGGTATTAGACGGCAAGCATGGAGTGATTGTTGAACCAGGTGATAATCCTGCCTTTGCCGAAGCTGTTCGGGATCTATTGCTGAATAAACCGAAATTAAAACAGATGTCAGCTCATTGTCTTGAATCTGCCAAAATGCTGGATTTTGACACATTGGCGGTTGACTTTGAAGGATTATATGAAAAAGCCATTCGCAGGAAGAACGTTTAGTAACATGGCTTAAAATCGATTTAAGCTTGAAAAAAACCAATTTTTTCCCTGGTCGTAGATTAAGAAAAGGGGAAAAGGTCGTTATGAAGGCCTGGTATTGCTGAACGGAAGGGGGAATGGCCTGGTGCTTATCGGTTTTGTTTATTTTATTAATGCAATCTGGGGCGACGATCACGGTTTTACCGGGATTGTAAACGCCAAAAGAGCTTTGAGGTGTTAGGAACAATGCCGAATTCTCCCCAAAATTTATCCCCTGTCAGGGTGGCTATTCTCCTTCCTTCCCTGCAAGTGGGCGGCGCGGAAAGACTTGTTCTGGAAGAATTGAACTATTTGAAGGATGATCCACGTTTTGCATTCGAAGTGCATCTTGTCTTTGATGAGGGGCCTTTTTTCGAGGAGTTGTCCGGATTTGGGCTTCCCGTGTATGTTTGGCGGGCACCGCACAAATCAATTCGTATGATTAAAATATACTGGGATATCAGCAGGCACCTGCGTCAGAAAAAATGTGATGTGCTGCATTGTCATCTTTTGAATAGTATTGGTTCATTATTGGGGAAACTTGCCGGCGTCCCAACTGTCACGACTGCACATGGCGATATAGCTTTCAAGTTCTGGGCGCGATTTGGGTTCAAAAGAAGCGCACTTGTCCTTGGGTGCGGAGAGAAAGTCGCAAAGAATTTAAGACGGTTTGTGAAAAGATCCAAGGTAGGGGTGCTTAATAATGCTGTCCAGAGTCGGCCCCGGAAATACTCTGAACAAGGAAGTTTAATCAACAAATTGGAGTTATCTCCAAACTCGTTTTTATTGTTAACACTTGGGCGGCTCACACAACAGAAGGGGTATGATATTCTCATACACGCAATGCAAAAGGTGGTTCTGGCTGCACCAGAAGCCGTGCTTCTCATTGGTGGAGAAGGCAGCGATTTGCAGCAATTGCAAGAGCTAATCAAATTGCTGTCTTTAGAGAAGCATGTGCAATTGCTTGGGGTCGTTGACAATACCCATGAATTGCTTGAGCAATGCCACATTTATATAAATTCTTCTCGTTGGGAGGGTTTGCCAATGACCCTGTTAGAAGCAATGTCCCATGGCAAACCAATCATTGCCACAAATGTGGGAGGTAATCCTGACGTCATAATTGACGGGGAAACAGGGCTTCTCGTTGAACCTGCGGATGTGGATGCGTTATCTCAATCCATTTTAACCCTTCTGCGTGATTCGGTTTTGCGGGACAAAATGGCTATGGAGGCAAAAAAACTATTTCTCGCCGAATATGGAATTGAAAAACATTGTGAGAAACTCGCTGCTTATTATTTAAGTTTGGTATGAGGACATAGGGGTAGATGGATGGTAATTGGAAAACTTCAAGAAATATCATATGGGTGGCGTGGTGATAAACGATATGAGTATTTCAATGCTCTCAAGCGAAACCTGACAGTATCGCGGGACGAACTTATAGACATTCAGAACATGTCGATACAAAAATTGTTACACCATGCCTATTTCTCAACAGAATATTATCGGAAGATTTTTGATGACCTCGGTCTTAGGCCTGAGGATATTCGAGAAGGGAAAGACTTGTTGAAGTTGCCTTTATTGGGGAAGTCTCTTGTAAAAGATAATCTGCATAGATTGAAATCGAATGATGCCTTTTCTGAAAATCTTTTTTCTGTAACCTCGGGTGGGTCGACCGGCAATCAGGCGCTGATTTATAAGTCACCGTTTTTTGAACAGATGTCGCGCGCATCAACTCTCAGAAATAACATGATAGCAGGTTGGAATCCTGCAGATCGTGTTGTCTGGATTTGGGGAGCCCCATATGAACATGAGCAGGCAAAGGGGTCGATTAAAGCCAAGATTGGCATAGCAATCAATAAAAGATTGCTGTTAAATGCCTATAATTACGCAAAAAAAGACTTTTCTGCATGGGTTGGTAAGATCCAGAAATTTAAGCCAAAGATTGTATACGGGTATTCCAGTATCATTGCCGAATTCTCCAGGTATCTTCTTGAAAACAATATCAGGTTGGATTCAGTTAAAAGTGTTGTCTCAACGACCGAGGCTTTAACAGAAAGAAGTTTGATTAAAAGTGCATTTGGATGCAAGGTCTTTGACCAGTATGGTTCTCGTGAAATTCTGTCTATTGCCATTGAGTCGGATGAAGGAATTATGCGTGTTTCTGACGACACGGTAGTCCTGAATATCAGTGAAAACGGAGAGTTTATTGTGACAGCCTTACATTCGTATGGGTTTCCTTTGATTAATTACAAGATAGGTGATTACGGGACTGTGATCGATTCCGTTGCGGTGCATGACAATTTGCCCTTCTCCTGTGTGAGTTTGACGATTGGGAGGATTACCGATAATTTCATTAATAAGCAGCAAAGGAAAATATCGTCTTCTGCGTTAAGCACCTACATCGCTTCTTTTAATATTCCTCTACGGGAACAGCAGATAATCCAGGCAGATTATACAATGTTTATCGTGAATTATGTCCCTGCTAACGGGTTTGATTTTGGTCACTATAGTGGGGTGGTTATGAAAGCGTTGGAGGAATATTTTGGGGAAGATGTGAATGTACAGTTTAATGCAGTAGAAAAAATTCCTGTTGAAAAAAGCGGGAAAAAATTGATGTTCAAAAGAACCTTTGAACTTGAAAAGTAAAAATTATGAATGCCAACGGTGGTAACCTTTCTCACGTGGGTCAATTCTAATGGTACGCCTGCACCTTTTTCTCTTCCCCATAAATACTCCCACCACAAAGGGTTATGAGTTCTCCGTTGGTTAGAATGTCGCTATACATATGGTCATGAACCATGATGTTACAGTAAATTGGATCAATAATAATCATTTAATTTTTGATGTTGTAGAGCTCCTTCAATCTTTAATTCTCAAAATTATTTTAATTGTATGTTCGTAAGAAACAAGGAGATGCCATGAGCTTGGTGAATTCGTTAAGATATAAATTATCTTTGGCATTAAGGGCACTCACTAGGGCTAGGTATCGATTTTACAAGGTAAAGGTGGGGGTGGGGGTATTTATCTCTACCGGAGCTTATATTGATACTTCTTATCCTGATTCAATCACGATAGGAGATGGTTCCTTTATTACTCGTGACGTTAAGCTTGTTGCACACGATCACTCGGTCTATCGAATGGCTGGCGCTGAACATGATAACGGTCGCGGTAAGATTGTTATAGGAAGAAATGTGTTTATCGGAGTTGGAGCAATTATTCTTAGGAATGTGAATATAGGCGATAATAGCATAATCGGAGCAGGTTCGGTTGTTGTCAACGACGTGCCAACTAATGTCGTGGTTGCAGGCAATCCCGCTAAAGTTATCAAGGAATTTATCCCAAGAACCGAATGAAGGGAATATTTTAACAACAATGAAGATCCTTGTCGCCAACAGGAATTATTTCGTTACCGGTGGTCCGGAAAAGTACATGTTCTCCCTTATGGAGAACATGCCGCAGCATCATTTTGTCCCTTTTAGTGTGGATTTTGAGAAAAATCGAGAGACGCCGTACCGGAAGTATTTTGTTTCCCCTCCGGCTGGTTCAGGCAGTGTGTATTTTAAAGAATACAAGATGTCCCTTGTCCAAAAGGCCAAATATGCCTTCAGCTCCATCTACCACCTGGAGGCTCGGAAGAATATGGAAAGGCTTATTGTGGCCGAGCGTCCTGACGTGGCCTTTTTTCTGAACGCGGTTTATTTCAGCGACAGCATTATTGATGCCTGTCGAGCGCATAATGTCCCCATTGTCTGGCGGATGTCGGACTTCCATAAGGTCTGCTCCAACTATCTGCTCTATCGTGACGGGCAGGTCTGTGAGGATTGCCTGCATCATGGTCTGGTCAGCGCTCTGCGCAACAGGTGCGGGGGCTACCAGCGTTCTCTGGGGGCGGCGGCAATCAAGGTCGGCGGGATGTGGCTGTCACGGGTAAGAAAGGTTTATGATCAGGTCGATTATTTTGTGACGCCATCGGCATTTACCAGGGAAAAGATGATTCAGGGGGGATTTTCCCCTGGGAAAGTCGTGCATATACCAACAATGGCGTTGGTTCCCGAAGAACTGCCGAAACCGTTGCCAGGAGCGCCTGAAATTTTATTTGTCGGCCGGTTGAGCCATGAAAAGGGCGTCGCCACTTTACTGGAGGCTTTTGCCTTGGTTAAGAACGCCGATGCCCGTCTCTCTATTATTGGGGATGATTCAACTGCCCATGCGCAGCAGCTCAAGGCGAGCATTCCCGAAAGCCTGCGGGGACGGATCACCTTTCTTGGTTTTCAAAGTCAGGAACAGGTGCGGGAAAGTCTGAAGCGGGCGTATTGTCTCGTGGTTCCTTCGGTGTGGTATGAAAATCAACCCAACACGGTATTGGAAGGAATGGCCCATGCGCTTCCAGTCGTTGTTTCCGATCTGGGAAGCATGAAAGAGCTCATTGCCAATGGAGAAACCGGCTTTCGCTTCGAATCCGGCAATGGTGCCGCCCTTGCCGAAAGGTTGGACGCCCTCATTCAATCTCCCCAAATGGCGCATGATATGGGGGTAAAGGCGCGGGAATATGTTCAGCGAAATCACTCAATGGAAAACCATTTACATTTACTGGAAGGTTTGTTTGAGCGCTGTGTACGAAGGAAGGACGCAAGTTAAAGCAATCCCCTATGGCACTTGGGATAATAAAGAAAGGTATTCCTATGAATAATGGATCGGCTCGCAAGATTTTGTTTGTCTCTTTGGCAGGTTTGGTAACAGCCTTGCTTGCACTCTTGCTATTGACTCCGTTCTCTCTTCTCGCGGTTGGACAAACGGATGCCTCAAGTGACGGTACGCAACAGAATGTACCGAATCTGCAGTTGCGTGTTGATGCCTATAATCATGCCCGGGCCTTCTGTAACGGTATGAAGGTCGTTGTCAGTTTTGCTGATTTTATCGAGTTCTTTGTGCTCAACATGGACGGCAGCCGTCATCGTATTTATTCGGGGCCATGGAAGGGCAAACTCAAAGAAGATTCCCCAGGTCATTACACCCTGACAGGGACTGATCCTGCCTCGGGATTAACGTATTCCCTTGGTTATCATCAGGTTGATCTCAATACCGTTGAGATTGAAATGGTTTATAAGGCCCCGTCGCGTCCTGCAAATATTGGTTTTGATATCGTTAAGTTATCGCCCGATTTGTTGAAAGGTGCGGCGCTTGAGGTCTTTCCGCCAGCAAGGGGGGATGCCGAAAAAATACCCGTGCAGCCAACGCCCTTTGCCGACCGGGTGCTTCTTGAGAACAAAAGCCGGGTTTTGATAAAAAGCGTTTTGTGCGATATTGAGATCAGCGAACTGGGTGAATCCTCTTCCATGCTGTTGGCTGATGGCCGGAATATGCCCTGGGACAAAGAAAAAAGTATTTATTTTATTGGCGGCAAGGACCGCCTTGTGCCGGGCCAGACGTATTCGTTCAGGTATTCCATTCGCAGTCTGCCGCCAACGGGACATGTGGTGTTGCCTAAGGGCCAGACAGATGAAATTTCGGCGCCCAATATAAGACATTTGTCGCTGAGTGAAGCCGCATCGGATAAAGCGCTGCCTGCCGCAAGTATCGCCCCTGAAAAGAATAGCTGGTCTTTTTATGCGCTTCCTCCGAAGGAAGAAATCAAGAAGGATGGGCGGTACGTTTTGCAATCTCAAGATGGCATATATGGCGTGACAACCGGAACTGCGGAGACGATCCTGGCACGTGAGATTGAAGAACTGACGTCTCTGCGCTTGCCGGTAAAGGCTGCTGCGCAAGGCAATACCGGGCGTGGGCTTTATATCGAACGGATTTCCCACGAAGACGGTTCGCATCTGCCTGCGGAAGGATTTGAGATTGTCACCACGCCTGACAAGGTCACTGTCCGAGGAGGCAGTGAAAGGGCATGTTTGTATGGCATCTATACCGTCCTTGGGCGCTTGAGTCGGGTCAATGACTGGCAGTTGAAATGTGGAACACTCCGGGACTGGCCGGATCTTCCTGTTCGCGGGGTCTGCATTGCCATGTCGAATTCGGGACTGCGGGATGTGAAACTGATGAAGGGCTATCTAGACGCCTTCTCCCGGGCCAGAAGTAATGTCGTCATTTTTTTACATGATCCACTACGAATTCGATCCTGGCAAAAGAATGTGGATGACGGTGGCTGGACAAAGGAACAGATGCAGGAAATCAGTCTGTACGCCCGGTCGTTGGAGATGGATATCTGGGGTGGAATGGGGTCGGGTTTCAAGGCGGATCAATTTCCAGAGATCAATATAAGTAAAGATTCAAATTTATATAATCCTTTTGAGGAAAGTTCATATACGTACCTCTTTGCCTTGTATTCGGAATTGCTGGAAGTTTATCATCCTTCAACCTTGTTGATAGGCCACGATGAGATACAAGGGCTGTCGGCATATGCGGCTCAATCCGGGCGAAGTGTTGCAGACATTCTGTCCATGGATGTACGGAAAATCCATGACTGGCTTACCCCTCAGAATGTGAAGACGGCCATGTGGGGCGACATGCTGCTTGACTTTACGGTATGGGATAAAGATGTCGGCGCGGCAAACAGCCGGAATCCTGCTTTTAATTCCGGGGCGACACATCTTGCCATTACGCAGATTCCTTCTGATGTTTTGATCCTTGACTGGCATTATGACGAAAAAAAAGATTTTCGCAGCATTGGGTATTTTCGCCAAAACGGATTCAGCGCCACAGGTTGCCCCTGGCATAATCCTTATGCCGCCCGAACGCTGGCGAAGAGTGCCAAGAAATACGGGGGTTCAGGGGTAATAGCAACGGATTGGGGTTTCTTAGGCACCTTTTCTCCGGCGGCAACGACGCTGTATGCTCCATTATGTGCCTGGTCAACTGATTGTGTAATCGGGACGGATAATCGTGATGTCTCAGCACTGGCTGAAACCATGAGGCCGCGCGGATATGATGGTGCTTTGACTGGGTACAGCCAACTCGCTGTTGGTCTGGAGGATGTCGGCAATGCCTCGACATCCGGTATATTTGGCCTTGGTAATGTTCTGGGTCTGCCGGCGGTTTTATCACAACAGCAAAAGACTGATGCCATAACCTTTGACATCTTGTCTGATAAGGATGGAAAAACACTGAATTGTGTTGTTGTCGAAAATAAAAATGGCAAACTGCCAAAGGGAAAAGTGGTTTATCAGGGCGGACAGCCGGCCCGGGTGCTTGCCTTTCTGCACACCAGTTTAATCGAGGAGCCGCAAGTCAGGTCGCGCAGAGTGGGGTGTTATCTGGTTGAATATGAAAATGGCCAGACGGAAACCATCAGCTTGATGGAGAACTGGAATATTACAGATATTCGCTCCAGCGAGGGGCTAAGGCGCAATGACTGGACGTTTATAAGAAGTCCTGATGTTCTGATAGGATCTCAACTTGGATGGCGTGGTCTGTCTGGTGCCAACGTGCCGCTCAATCTTCAGATGTTCACCTGGCGGAATCCGCACCCTGAACAAAAAATCAGCAGTATTCGCTTGCTCGTTGATGCAGTCCCGTCAAATTCTAAAATTGCCCTTATAGGACTTACTTTTTTGCAATGATCTGTTTTTGTCGGAGGAGCTCGGAGGCTCGCACACTCGTTTACCTGCAAAATATCCACACCGTCATTCCCGAGTACTTTGAATCGGGAATCCAGTTTTGTGAATTCAGAACGGTAAGGATTCCCGCATGCGCGGGAATGACGAATATTGGCTAGAGTTCGTTATTTTACAAAAAGGCTCGTTATAATTCATAGCTGTAGGATGGGCAAAGCGAAGCGTGCCCATCAATTCCTTGGGTGGACGCAGGCATGATGGGCACTACATTTTATTATACTTCCGGCTTCTACCATGGGTTGTGGGAGTCTTCCCGCGTTAGCTAGAGTTCGTTATTTTACAAAAAGGCTCGTTATAATTCATAGTTAGTTAGTAGCACATTTTATCTTCTAAAGAGTGGAGTTCTCGATTCATGGATGCGTCAGTCATAGTAACCTACCGTTGCCCGATGCGGTGCAAGATGTGCAATATCTGGAAAAGTCCCACCAAGACGGAGGAAGAATTCAAGCCGTCATTGCTGGAGAAGCTGCCCAAACTGGCGGCGGTGAATGTCACCGGCGGGGAGCCCTTTGTTCGGGAAGATCTTGATGAGATTATCCGGATTCTTTTTACCAAGACCGAACGGGTGGTCATCTCCACCAGCGGCTGGTATGAAGACCGGATTTTCAAGCTTGCGGAGAAATTTCCCAAGCTCGGGTTTCGGGTGAGTATCGAAGGGCTGTCGCAGAAGAACGACGAGCTGCGCGGCCATCCAGGCGGTTTTGACCGGGGATTGCGGGTTTTGCTGGGGCTGAAGCATATGGGGGTGAAGGATATTGGTTTCGGCATCACCGTGAGCAACAATAACTCGCCTGATATGCTCTGGTTGTATGAGTTGGCCAAGGGGCTGAACTTGCAGTTTGCCACCGCCGCCTTTCATAATTCGTTTTATTTCAAGAAAGATGACAACGTTATTACCAATAAAGATGAGGTCTGTGGCAACTTTGAAGAGCTGATCAACCGGTTGATGCGGGAGAATCATCTGAAGTCGTGGTTCCGGGCGATTTTTAACGTGGGCCTGATCAACTATATTCGAGGCGGCCGCCGGATGCTGCCCTGTGAGGCGGGAAGCGAGAACTTTTTCATCGATCCTTATGGTGAGGTGCTTCCCTGTAACGGTATGGAGGAGAAATACTGGTTTCAGACCATGGGCAGTCTCCATGAAACCGATGATTTTATGACGATCTGGAACAGCCCTCGCGCCCAGGAGGTCCGGGCAAAGGTGGCAAAGTGCCCCAAGACTTGCTG
Organism: Desulfobulbaceae bacterium; assembly: GCA_009773475.1. Taxonomy (GTDB): domain Bacteria; phylum Desulfobacterota; class Desulfobulbia; order Desulfobulbales; family Desulfocapsaceae; genus UBA2270. Next base: position 169,093 of record WSXV01000003.1, read on the forward strand.
GATGATCGGGTCTGCGTCTCCGGTTATGCGTAAATACATCAAGAAGGTTGTCCCTTGGGTGATCAAGAATAAGCTCAAATCCATGGCGGGGGTGCGCATTTGCGGAGATAATTGTCCCCATTTTGATGTTGGCCAGGACCCGGAACAGGGCAATTTGAGAGTTCCGGTGAAATGATAATGGTGCATTTTAATGGAAGAGGGCGTTGCTTTGGCTATGAAATCTCGCAAGCTTAAAATCGCCTTTCTGGTGGTCAAGAATATCGCCCGTGGCGGGGGGATTGAGAAATACACCCAGGAGCTCGGGCGTCGGCTGGTGGAGCGTGGGCATGAGGTCACCGTTTATTCCATGGGCCATTATGGCGAGGTTGCCGGCGAATTTATGGGTATGCGTGTGATTCCGGTATCCTGTATCAGGAAATCTTCCCTGGAGAAGCTGTCTGCTTCTGCTTCGGCAGCCTTTTCTTTGCTCATCAGCCGCGAGGAGTATGACATCGTACATTGTCATAGCGTTGCCGCCGGGGCGTTTGCTCCTTTTATTCGTCTGAAAGGGTTAAAGTGTATTTTACAGATGCACGGCATCGAGTGGCAACGCAATCGCTGGAGTTTCGTCGGTAAAAACATGTTGAAGTTCCTTGAGAGGGTGTCGCTGGCGGGCAACCATGCCTGCACGGCGGTTTCCATGACCCAGTGTGATTTTTACAGGGACAATCATGGCATCCAAATGCGCTACATACCTACCGGAGCCGAGATTAAGCCGCACCATGATGCGCGTGAAATCCTGAAGATGGGCCTGGAGCCGGGGCGCTATATCTTCTTTGCCTCTCGTTTGGTGCGGGAGAAAGGCGCGCATTATCTGCTTGAGGCCTTCCGGCAACTCAAAACCGATTACAGGCTGGTGATCGCCGGAGACGCAAAAGGGGAGGAGGTCTACAAGCAGGAGCTTCAGACATTGGCTGGGGATGACGCGCGGATTCTGTTCCCAGGTTTTGTTGAGGGGCGCGCATTGCAGGAACTTTTCAGCAATGCGGCGGTGTATGTCCAGCCATCGGAAATAGAAGGACTGTCGATAGCGCTGCTTGAAGCCATGAGTTACGGTAACTGCTGCCTTGTCAGTGATATCCCTGAAAACATGGAGGCGATTGGTCAGGCAGGATTTACCTTTCAGAATAAAAGCGTGGATGGATTGCGGAATGAATTGAGCAGGTTGCTGGCTTCCGAGGAATTACGTAGCTCCGTTGGAGATGCGGCCCGTGCACGAGTAAAGGAGTGCTATAATTGGGACAGGATTACCGATGATTTTGAGGATATGTATCGGGGGCTGGTTGTATAGCTTTTGACAGATTGATCTTGTAGGTGAAAATTAGATTGAGGGCGTTTCTTGTATTCTTATTTTAATTGGGATGAAAGTACGCCCTTTTTTGTTTGTCGGCTTGTAATTATGTTTTTGGATTTTCATTGCAAGCCCTGTGACGAACCCCTCCCGGCCTCCCCTTAACCAAGGGGAGGAGCAGGGCGGGGGCAGGTGGCGGGGTGGTGGGAGTGGGAAAGTGATTGAACGGATAGTGGTTTGTCGGATGGCGATGGTGGTGGTTGTTACGGTTGGTGGTAAAAGCCCCTCTTGGGTTAATTGGGGGGTGGTGGAATGGAGGAGATCGAATATCGGAGATGAAAATTTTGCCCTTGCAAAGCCGTAATTTTGAAGGCATACTGCACAATAAACCTTAAAATTGTGCAGTATGTATGAAAAACATTATTCTTTCCCAAAAACTGGAACGTGACTTCCTGCGTGAACGCGGCTGCATCGCAAGGGATGGACTGGATGCGGCACGCAGCGCCATTGAGAACGCGTTGATCAAGGTTATCATCGGGCCGCGCCGGGCGGGGAAATCCGTGTTTGCGTTGCAGATGCTGCAAGGGCGGGAGTTCGCCTATGTCAACTTTGATGATGATCGTCTGCTTGGGTGTACGGATTTCGACGCCCTTTTGAATGCGATAGCCCAGGTATATGGTGACGTTCGGCTCTTCTTTTTTGACGAGATCCAGAATATTACCGGCTGGGAGTTATTTGTAAATCGTCTGCACCGGCAGGGCTATAACCTCGTCCTGACCGGCTCCAATGCCCATTTACTCAGCCGTGAGCTGGCAACACATTTGACCGGACGCTACCGGGAATTCCGCATTTTTCCATTTTCATTCAGCGAGTTTCTGCGGGCGAAGGGTTTTGTTCTGGACGAGACCATCAGTCTTCAGGAGCGGCAGGGCGTGCTGCTGAACCATCTACAGTATTATCTCCATAATGGCGGATTCCCCGAGACGGTTGTCGGCGGTGTCGAGGTTGCCAACTATCTGGCCACATTATTTGAGAGCGTGCTGCTCAAGGATGTGGTGCGCAGGTATAACGTCCGCTATGCCGGAAGATTGCTGGAGTTAGGGCGATATCTGATGGCGAATCATGCCCGTGAATACACCTTTTCCTCCGTGGCCAAGGCCCTTGGTTTCGGCAGTGTGCATACCCTGGAAAATTATATCGGCTATCTGGCCGAGGCCTTTTTGTTGTTCAGCGTAAATCGTTTCTCCTGGAAGGCAAGGAAGCGGGTGCAGGCCCCTCGCAAGGTATATGCATCCGATCCTGGATTTGTGGCAGCCGTGGGTTTCAAGGCCGGGGCCGATTCCGGTCCTCTGCTGGAGAGTCTGATAGCCATTGAGCTGGCCCGTCAGGGTCAGGAGTTTTATACCTACAAAGAGCCGGGCGGCAAAGAGGTAGATTTTGTCGTTAGAAAAAATGGGACGACCAGCGATCTGATTCAGGTTTGCTATGACTTGTCCGATCCGAAGACAAAAAAACGTGAGATCTCCGGCCTGCTCTGTGCTGAAAAAGAAATGGCCTGCGAAAATCTTCTGATTCTGACCTGGGAAGAAGAGGATTTGATTATGCAGGAGGGGCGAAATATCAAGGTTCTGCCGGTATGGAAATGGTTGACGGAGACAGCTTGACGGAGTTTTCTAAACTCATTTTTGAGTGAATGGTGGTTGGCATGGTTCGGTGTTTATTCTCTCGTTCCCATGCGGCGCGTGGAAACGAGATTTGACGGATGCTGGCTTGTCGGATGATGATGGTGGTGATGGTGGTGGTGGTTGGTGGTAAAATCCCCCACCTGGGTTAAGAGGGGGTTGGGGGAGTTACGGCTTTACACCGGATGGGCAGGGAACAAAAAAATAAAAGGAATGAGCAAATGTTGAAGAACAAACAGAAAATTGTTGTGATGGGATTGGGGTACATCGGTTTGCCCACTGCGTCCATGTTGGCCACCAAGGGGCATGAGGTGGTGGGGGTGGATATCAACGAAGAGGCGGTCAAGACCATCAATTCCGGCAAGATTCATATCGTGGAGCCGGATCTTGATATCCTTGTCCGGTCGGCGGTGAACAGCGGCAACCTGCGCGCATCAATCGTTCCCGAGGAGGCCGATACCTTTATCCTGGCGGTGCCGACTCCTTTCAAGATGGGTGTGGATCATTGCAAGATGCCGGATATCAGCTTTGTGGAAGCGGCGACGCGGAGCATAGCGCCCTTTCTGCAGCCCGGAAATCTGGTCATTCTGGAATCGACCTCGCCCATCGGGACCACCGAGCGTCTGGCCGAGATTATTGCCGAATGCCGACCGGATCTGGCTTCGAGCAGCCGGATTCATCTGGCCCATTGCCCGGAGCGGGTACTGCCAGGCCATATTATCCGCGAGCTGGTGGACAACGACCGGATCATCGGCGGCATTGACAAGATCTCGGCCGACAAGGCCCGCGACCTCTACAAGACCTTCTGCAACGGCAATATCTTCCTGGCCGACAGCAAAACCGCCGAGATGGCCAAGCTCGTGGAAAACTCCTTCCGCGATGTCAATATCGCCTTTGCCAATGAGCTTTCCATCATCTGCGACCGCCTTGGGATCAATGTCTGGGAGCTCATTGAGCTGGCCAATCGCCATCCCCGCGTCAATATTCTGCAGCCCGGTCCCGGGGTCGGCGGGCATTGTATCGCCGTTGATCCGTGGTTTATCGTGGCCGCTGCGCCCGAAGAGGCGCGCCTTATCCGCACCGCACGGGAGGTGAACGATGATAAGCCGCACTGGGTGTTGAACCGGGTCAAGGCCAAGGCCGATCGGTTTAAGGATCCGGTTATCGGCTGCCTGGGCCTGGCGTTCAAGGCCAACATCGATGATCTGCGCGAGTCTCCGGCCCTGGATATCACCAAGGAGCTGATCAATCAGGGGATTGGCCGGGTGATGGCCTGCGAGCCCAATGTGACTCACGGCTTTGATAAATTTCCTTTGTATTCTTTGGAGCAGGTTTTACGGGAGGCGGATATTTTGCTGGTCCTCGTGGATCATGACGAGTTCAAGGAGATTGACCGGGAATTGTTAAAGGAAAAGGTGTTGATTGATACCCGCGGGGTCTGGCGCTAGGATATAAAGCCCCCTCCTTGTTTTTAAGGAGGGGGTTGGGGGTGGTTCTTCTTGCAAGAAAGACGAGCCGGTTGCGGCCTGATGACGAGTTGCAATTGTATTAAGTTATTGTTAGCAGATGGAATTTTATGTGCGAAGAGGTCTGATATAAGGTAACTTGCTGAATTTTAGTGTCAAATCGTTGGACAGTAAGAGCGAGTATTTATTATCGAAAAGAGATACCCAATAGGAAGCACTCGGGGATGCTGTCCTGGTCAATGCGCCAGAACCATAATTTTGTATGGTTATTTCTTAAGCGGCCCCTCAAGATCATGTCGATTTCCCTGCAATTCGAAAGCACCTGGAGTTAGCCTGTTATGAGTGACAAATCCGTTGCCACCCCATTCCGTTATCTTCTCCCCCTGCTCTATGGGGCGCTCTTTGTCCTCCTCTATGCCTCGAGTTATGGGGACATGTTGGACTGGTGGGGAAACCCTGATTACAACTACTGCTCTCTCGTCCCATTGATTGCAGCCTACCTGCTCTGGGAGCGGCGGCAGACTTTATGCTTGCCTTCCGTTCCTTCAATGGCTGGGTTTGTCGTGGCGGTATTTGGCCTATTTCTCTATCTGCTGGGTGAGATGGGGGGGCATTTATTCAGTATTCATATTTCATCCTGGATTATCTTTGTGGGGTTGCTATGGATGCATTTTGGGTGGGATAAGCTTCGAGCCATAGCCTTTCCGGTTTGTATTTTACTGGCAATGTTTCCTCTTCCCAATATTGTCAACACCACAATCACTTCTGGGCTGAAGTTGATCTCTTCAAATCTCGGGGTCAAGATTCTTCAGCTCTCAGGTGTGGCTGTTTTTCAGGATGGCAATATTATTGACCTCGGGTTTACCCGCATGGAGGTGGTGGAGGCGTGCAGCGGGCTCCGCTATTTTTTCCCGCTCATCCTGGTTGCCATTCTTCTTGCAGCCCATCATAGAGCCAGGTTCTGGCAACGTTTCATGCTGGTGCTTTCAGCTGTGCCCTTCAGTATCCTGACCAATGCCTTGCGCATTGCCGCTATGGGCTGGCTCTATCCGGTGATGGGGAATGATATCATTGAAGGCTTCTGGCACGAATTCCTTGGCTGGGTTCTCTTCATGTTCACCATCGTTTTCCTGCTGGTTGAGATGCGTCTTCTGTTGTGGCTGGTCCCCATGGGCGCTAGCCAACCGCCAAAGAATGTTTTCACTGTTTCTAGGCAGATGCCAAGACAGCGGGCAGTATTGCCCATGGCGCTGGTAATGCTGGTTATGTTGGCGGGGACTGCCACTTGCACCCGGACAATAAATTTTCGCGAGCAAGTACCAATGGTTAAGCCGATGTCAGAATTTCCCATGACCATTGGTGAGTGGCAGGGAAAGACTACGCCTCTGGAGCAGATATACCTGGATGCGCTTAATCTCACCGATTACCTCCAGGCAGACTATGTGAATGAGCAAGGACGATCAGTTGGTGTTTATGTGGGCTATTATGCAAGTCAAACCAAGGGGGTGTCAACTCATTCTCCAGAGGTCTGTCTCCCCGGGAGTGGTTGGATCTTTAAGGGGTCCGGTTTAGCGCTGGTACCGGTCGGGGAAGCGGAAACAATGGCCGAGGTTAAGCGGGTGGTCATGGAAAAAAATGGGGTCAAGATGCTCATGTATTACTGGTATGCTCAGCGGGGCCGGGTGTTGAATAATCCATTTCAGCTCAAATGGTTTACCTTTGTCGATGCCCTGACCAAACAACGAACCGACGGCGCCTTGGTGCGGCTTATCACCACGGTGCATGAACGCGAAAAGCCCGAAGATGCCGAGGCCCGTTTGCAGGGATTTGTGCGTCAGGTTGGACCGCAGCTGAACACCTACCTCCCCGGCAAGTAATATGGCTTTTCTCTCCACTCTCTTTGTCTCGCTGGTGCTGACCATCGCCATGATTCCGGTCTTGAGCCGGCTGGCGGTGCGCTGGCACATGCTCGATGTGCCTGATGAACGTAAGGTGCACGAGACGCCGGTGCCGCGATGCGGGGGAGTGGCCATGGCCGTGGGGGCCTTTATCCCGATCCTCTACTGGTATTCAGATAATCCCTTTATTCTCTCCTTTCTTCTGGCGGCAGGGGTGATTGTCTTTTTTGGGATAAGTGATGACTTTCTCGCCTTGCGTCCGCGCTGGAAAGTGCTTGGCCAGATCATCGCGGCCCTGATTGTCATTTATGGGGGGGATGTGAGGATCGTCTTCCTCGGCGGATTGCTGCCAGACGGGATGCTGCTGCCGGCCTGGATCTCCGTACCGCTGACCCTGCTGGTCATCGTCGGGGTGACCAATGCGATCAATCTTGCCGATGGTCTGGACGGTCTGGCCGGTGGGATCAGCCTGCTGGCGATGTGTTGTATTGGCTATCTGGCCTACATGACCGGCAGGTATGAGCTTGGTCTGGTGTGTCTGGCTTTTGCTGGGGCGCTTTTTGGCTTTCTTCGCTTTAATACTCACCCAGCCTCCATCTTTATGGGAGACTCGGGCAGTCAGCTCCTTGGTTTTTCGGCGATCACCCTGTCCCTGACCCTCACCCAACAGGTGACCGCCTTCAGCCCTTTGATCCCTCTGCTCCTGTTTGGCGCCCCGGTGCTCGATACCCTCACCGTTATGACGTCACGGATCAAGAATGGCCGTCCGCCATTCTCGCCGGACCGGACCCATTTTCACCACCGGCTGCTGGACATGGGGCTTTTTCACTCGGAGACGGTGCTAACCCTCTATCTTGTGCAGGCTATTCTGGTGCTGGTGACATTTTTTCTTCGTTTTCAGTCGGAATACTTGATTTTATCTGTGTATCTGTTGTTTACTTTGATAACCCTCAGTTTTTTCCACTATGCCAATGGTGGAGGAGGGCAGTCACAACGGTATTTTGCCCTTGATCAGTATAAGGCCAGGTTACGATCCTTGCGGGATCAGCGGCGGATTGTGAAGTTTGCCTTTCCCTGCCTGAAGTATCTTCTTTTTAGCCTGATGCTGTTGAGCAGTTTTTGTGCCCCGAAGCTGGAGCATGTCCCGGTATTGTCAGTGCTTGCTGTGGGCGCGCTGCTCCTGCTGATGCGCTATTTCCGGCCGGAGGCTCTGGGCAAAGTGCTGCGCATGGTCTTTTACCTCGTTGTTCCCTATGCCGTGTATGGGGGGGATTGTGTTGCCCACGAACTGCTGGGGGATGGCGGAGACCTGACTTTGAGTATCGCCTTTGTGGTGATGCTGATGACGGGTATGGTGGTGACCATGTTTTCCACCCGTCAACAGGGGTTCACGAGTACGCCCCTGGATTTTTTGATTCTTTTGATTGTGCTTTTGATTCTGATCCTGCCGGGAATGAGTTTTCAGGATCAGCGTCTGGGATTAATCGGCCTGAAGTGTATTATTTTTTACATCAGCTTTGAGGTTGTGGTGGCTGATATGCGGGGAAAAAATGATGGGGTCTTGCTGGTGACGACTATGTCGTTCCTGGTCTTTGCCCTGAAATCTTACTATGGAAATTAAAATGAAGATGAAGAAAGTAAGCGCAGGCTGGTTACTGGTCCTGCTGGTTCTGACGCTGGCGGCGTGCAGCTCGCCAGCCGAGAAAAAACAGAAGTTCATGGACAAGGGCACCGCCTATTACGAGCAGGGCGACTACGTCAAGGCCTTCCTTGAGGTGCGCAACGCCATTACCATCGATCCTGAATATGTGGAGGCCTATTATCTGGCCGCCAAAATTGCGCTCAGCCAGGGCAAGGCCCAGGACGCCTTCAACTATTTCAGTAAAACCGTGGAAAAACAGCCGGATCACGCCGGTGCCAACCTCGAACTGGGCCGGTTCTTTCTGGCCAATAGAGATCTTGTCATGGCCCGGCAGAAGGCCGATCTGGTTTTGGCCAAGGAGCCCGACAATATTCAGGCCCAGCTCTTTCATTGTGCCCTCTTGCTCTCCGAAGATAAGGCCGGCCAGGCAAGAGAGCTGCTTGAAAAGCTACTGCCCAAGGCTGCGGGAGAGGTGAATCTGTACCTGCTCCTTGCCGCAGTGTACCAGAAGTTGAACGAGGGCGAGAAGGTGCAGGCCATCCTTGAGCAGGGGTCTGTCGCCAACCCCAAATCCGTGAACCTGCATGCGGCCCTGGTCGATTACTATGTGAAGAGCAAACAGTTGAACAAGGTGGAGAAAGAGCTCCAGCAGATCTCCGCCATCGAGCCTGATAATGCCGAGCATGTGCAGCGTCTTGCCGGCTATTACTGGCAGATGAAGCGCCAGGACGAGGCTGCGGCTTTAATTCAGGGGCTGGTTGCAAAAGACAAAACCAATGAGCAGCGCTGGGTCGATGCGGCCAAATTTTATCTGGTTCGCAATGAATATGAGCAGAGCAGTAAGCTCTTGTCCGAGGGCCTGCAGAATCACCCAAAAAGTTTTGCTTTGCGCCTTCTCCAGCGTGATGTGTATGTGGCCCAGCAGAAAATCGACAAGGCCATCGCGGTGTTGCAGGAATGTCTGGCCATGGATGACAAACATGCCGATTATGTAGCCGCCCTGCGGGGGCTGGCGGAATTGTATTATCGCCTGGGCAGCATTGATGAGGCCGAAAAGTATATCGCCGATGCCCTGACGAAAAGTCCCCAGGATCTTGAAAGTCATCTACTGAACGCCACCATCCTTCAGCTTAAAGGGGAACTGGATCTGGCCATAGCCGAGTATCGGGTGGTGTTGCAGGGGCGGCCGGAGGCCATTCCGGTTTCCTTGAAGCTGGCAGAGGCCTACGCTCAGAACAAGCAGCTCGGCCTTGCCCGGGAGACCTTGCAGCAGGCCCTGAAGATTGAGGAAAACTCGCCGCAGGTGTTGTCTGCCTTGGCCCGTCTTGCCAACCTGCAGAAGGACTATCCCGAGGTGGAATCCCTGCTCCAGCGCATCGTCGCAACCCAGCCCAATAATCCCGCGGCCATGGCGGATCTTGCTGATTTCTATCTGGCCCATGGGAAGCAGGACAAGGCGCTCCAGCTGTATCAGAAAATTGTGGAGCAGGTGCCGGGCAACGCCCAGTCCTATCTTAAACTGGCTTCCTTTTATGCCCGTGAAAAGAAGCTGGACAAGGCCTCGGCCACGGTGGCTTCGGGCTTAAGCCGACTTCCCGACAGCGCCCTGCTGCTTGAGTATTCCGTTCGGCTGGCCCTTGACCGGCAGCGACCGGACGAGGCCCTGGCCCTGATCGGAGAACGTCTCAGCCGCCATCCCGACGATATCCTCGCCTACGGGCTGACCGGAGCTGTGGCCATGGCAGGCAAGGACTATCCGGCAGCAGAACGCGCCTACCGCAAGGCCATGGCCCTGGATATGGCTCGACCGGAGGCAGCGGCCAGTCTGGCCAATGTTCTGGTGTTGTCCGGACAGGGGGAAAAGGGAGTGGTTGAGGTCGAGCAGCAGCTGACCAATCCACCCCGAACCCTTGGCGCATACCTGTTGCTGGGCAGCCTCCATGAAGGGCTGAAGCAGCCGCAGAAGGCCATTGCCGTCTATGAGCGGGCCGTGCAGGATCATCCGGAAAACTGGATCGTCAATAATAATCTTGCCTATCTGCTGACCGAGCAGGGCCCCTCTCCTGCTGATCTCGCCAAGGCCCTGGAGCTTGCTAAAAAAGCGCAGCGCCTTGATCCGGAGAATTTCGCCGTCCTCGATACCATCGGCTGGATCTACTATAAGATGGAAAAATTTGACCAAGCCCAGGCCGTGTTTTCGCTGGTGTTGGGCGGCAATCAGAGTAACCCGGTGTTCCAGTATCACATGGGAATGGCGCAGCTCAAGATGGGTAAAAAAGAAGAGGCAAAAGAAAGGTTAAAGCTGGCGCTTGCCAGTTCGCAGTCGTTCAGTGGCAAAGAGGACGCGGAAAAGGCCCTGAAGGAATTAAATTAATCAGGTTATCTGAAGCAAGGAGCTGGGTATGTTGCGAAATGTGCTGAATCGAAAATGGCTGATGGTGGTTGGAATGTGGGCTTTGTGCATGATCTCCTGCGGCTGGTCGGTGGCCGCCGATGGCGGAGCTGCGGGGGGAGATGGCAAGGCGCTGGTGCCACAGGCCGGAGAGGGGACCTATACCATCGGGGCCGGTGATATCCTCTCCATTTCGGTGTGGAAAAATGCCGACCTGACCCGGGTGATGCAGGTGCTGCCGGATGGCATGATCTCCTTTCCTCTGGTTGGCGAGATCAAGGTGGCCGGCACGACTGTGGCCCAGTTGAAGAAAAATCTTCAGGATAAACTGACCCCCTTTGTCCCCGATCCGGAAATCTCGGTGGAGGTGCAGCGGGTCAACAGCATGATTGTCTATGTGATCGGGCGGATAAACCGGCCCGGCCATTTTGAGCTTGTCGGCAACATGAATGTCCTTCAGGCCCTGGCCATGGCCGGCGGTCTTACTCCTTTTGCCAAGCGTGACGGCATCAAGGTGGTCAGGAATGAAAAGGACAAGACCATGGAGTATCCCTTCGACTATGATGCCGTTACAGTGGATGAGAATCATGTCCAAAATATTCAGTTGCGTCGCGGCGACGTTGTCGTCGTTCCGTAATCGGCTCTGTAATTTTCTATCCGGATCAGGCATTTTATGAAATCGACGACACTTCTCTGGGGACTGGCAACTATCATCGTGGGATGTTCCGTCCCCGAGGCAAAGGCTGATGCGTGGAAGGTGGTGCCCTCCATTGCGGTTCAGCAGAAGTACAGCGATAATATCTTTTTCGATGCCGAGAATACCGAGAGCGATTTTATCAGCACGGTTTCTCCGGCCCTGGAATTCTCCGAAAGGACAGAGCGGCTGACAGCGAGCTTCAAGGCCCAGCTCGACAGCCTGACCTACCTTGATAACAGCTATCTGAACGCCACCGATCAGAATTACCGGGGCAGTCTCAGGTATGCCGTGACGCCCAAGGCCAATGTGTTTACCTCCGCCGGGTTTCGCAAGGATTCTCAGGTGGATCGTGACCTGGGCGAGACCGGTCTTCTGCAGGGGGATGCGACCAGGAAGAATTACACCTATGAGGCAGGCGGGGATTATGCCCTGTCGGAAGCCATGGGTATCCGGATGGCGTTCAATGGCTTGCAGGATGATTATGATGATCCTACCGAGTACGATCTCGAATCCCAGGGCGTCTCCGTTATCCTCAGCCGTGATCTCTCCGCCTTTATGAGAGCGACCACCGGCCGCCTCAGCGGGAGTTATAACCAGTATGACCAGACCAAAGAACAGAGTTTTTTTGGCGGCATTGTTTCCTCTGAATCAACCTACAATGTGAAAAATTATTCCGGTTCCATCGGGGCGGAGCGCCAGTGGGATGAAAAGTTCACCCTGTTTGCTGATGCCGGTTGGCGGTATACGGATTCTACTCAGGAGTTTACTCAGGTAAATTCCTTTTTCAGTCCTCCATTGGTGTTTGCCGAAACCCAGGAGAGTAACGGCAGCGGATTCACCGGCCAGTTTGGAGGGTCGTATCGCGGTGAGACAACAAATGCCACACTTTCCCTGTCCCAGGAGGTCAGCGCCGCAAGCGGCACCACCGGGGCAACGGATCGGACCATATTCCGGGGGACGGTGGGTCGAAAGTTGACTGAGAAGGCCCGCTTCGATGTGATGGCGGAGTATTATATCAACACCTCGGTGCAGGATGAGGTTCGGGCAGGTTCCAACGTGGATGAAAAAACCCTGCGCTTCAATCCGCGATTGGGGTATCAGTTTAATCAGGATTTCTGGCTTGAGGCCGCGTATCTGTTCGAGCAGGTTGATGATCAGGTAGATGATACGGTGAGTGAAAGGAATATGGTCTGGTGTCGTCTTGTGTATCAGTACCCTTTGTTTGAATAGGAAGACGTATGTTACTTATCCCGTTTATCGGGGTTAAATCGGCTTGTTGGGAGAAGGGTCCCGGGGCCGGTGAATGATAAAATTTTAGAAGGAATGGGAAGTATGGAAGCTCAGGAAATGAATCTTGGAGATTTAAAGGCAATCCTGCTGCGTCGGCGCTGGGCCTTGCTCCTGCCCGCTGTCGGCGTCTTTCTGCTGGCGGTTGTTATTGCGTTTGTTTTGCCGGCCATCTACCGCTCATCGGCGACGATCCTCATCGAGGAGCAGGAGATTCCGGTGGATCTGGTCCAGACAACGGTCAGCAGTTACGCCCAGCAACGTCTGCAAGGCATTAATCAGCGCATCATGAGCACCTCACGACTGCTTGAAATTATCAAGAGTCTGAAGCTCTATCCTGAGCTGCAGGGCAAGGAGAATCCCGACGAGATTGCTGCCATCATGCGCAAGGACATTGCCCTCGACTTTATCCAGGCGGATGTCGTTGATCCTAAGACCGGCCGGGCTTCAATGGCGACCATCGCCTTCAGTCTCTCCTATAACGGCAAGGATCCCACCCAGACCCAGAAGGTGGCCTCGGTGCTGTCCTCCCTGTTTCTTGAGGAAAACCTGAAGGTGCGGGAAAAGACGGTGCGTGAGGCCAGCAGCTTCCTTGAGGTTGAGGCCAACAACGTCAAAAATGATATGGCGGAGATTGACCGTAAGATTGCCCAGTACAAGGAAGAGCATATCAACGAACTGCCCGAGCTGCTCCAGGTCAACATGCAGAGTCTGCAGAATACCGAGATGAACAGCGACCGCCTCTCAGAACAGATGCGCGGCTTGCGTGAGCGTGAAGGGTATCTTCAGTCCCAGTTGGTCAGTATCCCCCAAAGTTCTGGTCAGATGCAGAAAAACCGGTTGGAAGAGTTACAAGTGAAGCTGGATAATCTCAAGACGCGGTTTTCCGATCAGTATCCGGATGTCATTGAGGTGAAATCCGAGATTGCCAAGATTGAAAAAGAGAACAAGGGAAAAGGTTCCGGTGCTCAACCCGGGGTGATGGCTGATAATCCCGCCTATATCAATCTGGCGGCCCAACTGGCTAGTACCCGCTCGGAAATTTCCTCGCTGGCCAAGCAGATCACAGCCAATGAAGGAAAAATTGCCCATTATCGCAAGCTGGTTGAAGCGACTCCGAGGGTGGAAGAATTTTACCGGACCCTGATCAGTGAACGCGACAATCTGCAGCACAAGTACAGTGAGTTGAGGCAAAAACATATGCAGGCTCAGGTGGCACAGGGACTGGAAAAGAATCAGCAGGGTGAACGGTTCAGCTTGATCGAGCCGCCTTTGTTGCCGGAAAAGCCAAGCAAGCCCAACCGGCTGGCCATTATTCTGATTGGACTTGTCCTTGGCCTTGGGGCCGGGGTGGGAACGGCGGCCATGCTCGAATTCAGCGACCAGTCGATCAGAACCCCGGAGGCTCTCAGCCGGCTGACCTCCTCCCTTGTCCTGGTGACGATCCCGGAGATTGGCGGCAAGGAGAAATCTTCTTTCCTCAAACGGGAGAGCAAGGGCTGATTGCCGAAGAGTTTCAGATGAACACCTGGCTCTGCAGTTTGAAAATTCGTTTAGTGACTTACAGATTATTGTCTTGTTTTTTTACAAGAAAATAATCTGCAGAAGGCACTTATCCCGTTTATCGGGGTTAGAGACAAGTAGTGAATTTTATGCAGCCGTATTACTGACGGCTCTTATGGAGAGATGACGATGAATTTGCGTAAAGCGCTGGACAAGGCTCAAAAAGAGCGACAATTTGATGTGTTGGCTGGGGATGGTGGAAATGTCGTTGTGGACAATAGTCTCCCGCTTCAAAAGGAAGTCGGCAAGGATTGGCAATCTCCGGTCTACTCTGAATCTGCCCAGGTGCAGCTCCATCAGGACATCCTCATGGCCAACAGGTGCGTGTGTATCGACCCCATGGCCCCGGTGATTGATTCTTACAAGGTGTTGAGAGCCCAGATCCTTCAGAAAACCAGGGAAAAGGGCTGGAACACCTTGATGATCACCAGCGCTCAACCGGGTGAGGGCAAGACCCTGACCGCCATTAACCTGGCCATTACCTTTTCCAAGGAGTGTGATCAAACGGTCATGCTCGTCGATTGTGATCTGAAGAAGCAGGATGTGCACAAACGTTTTGGCTATGAGTCCGGCAGAGGTCTGGGAGACTATCTGGTCAACGACGCGGATATGAAAGAGATTATCAGCTGGCCGGGCATTGACAAGATGACGATTATCTCCGGCGGACAGACTATCCAGGATGGGACGGAAATGCTCGGCTCGCCGCGAATGAAGGCGCTGGTGCAGGATATGAAGGTTCGCTATGCCGATCGTTATGTCATTTATGACGTGCCCTGCCTGCTGGATCGAGCCGATGCCATTACCTTCGCCTCATTTGTTGACGGGATTGTGATAGTCACCGAGGCTGGCCGGACATCGGCCAAGGATGTTGAAAAAGCCATGAGTCTGGTGCCGCGAGAGAAGGTGCTGGGCTTTGTCCTGAACCGGTTTCCTTGAAAAAAATGATTCATCTAACGAAAGCGTACTGGGATGAACGCATCGTTTTTTATGAAACTGTGCCGTAAGCTTCCCCTCGTTCCCATGCGTCGCATCCAGGAAGGGCTCCCCATGTGGCACATGGGGGAGCCAGAGAAAGTGCGGTAAGCGTTTAAGGTAGGTCGGGTTTTAACCCGACAGCAAGGGGCCATTGCAAGCCTTGTGTCGGGTTAAAACCCGACCTACCGTCATTCTAAGTATTCATCCTTCTTTATCTCAATCAGATTTTCACTCAATCCCCCTAAGGTATATCGCAAGAGCAGGTAATAATGTACGAAAAGTTCTTCGGGTTTACTGAAAAACCATTTCAGCTGGTCCCCAATCCCAATTTTCTCTATCTCAGCACGAAGCATCAGAATGCCCTGACTTATCTGGAATATGGTCTTTCAGAGGGGTCGGGGTTTATTTTGCTCACCGGCGATATCGGCGCCGGAAAAACCACCCTGGTTCGCTATCTGCTCAACAAGGTTGAGAAGGATATCGAGGTAGGCGTTCTTTTTAATACCAATGTGGATTCCGATGAGCTGCTTGCCCTGGTCATGCAGGAATTTGGTTTGACCTCATCCCTGGCGAGTAAGTCCGCCTATCTGGATATTATCTTTCATCATCTGATTGAAAGATATGCCCATGGGAAACGGGTGCTGCTGATCATTGATGAGGCCCAGAGCCTTTCCGTTTCGGCCCTGGAAGAGGTGCGGATGCTGTCCAACCTGCAGACTGATGATCAATTGCTGCTGCAGGTGATGCTGGTGGGGCAGCCGGAGTTGAAACGAAAGCTGAACGCCAAGGGCCTGACCCAGCTGTCTCAGCGTATCGGGGTGCATTATCATCTTGGCACCCTGAGTCACGAGGAGACCCGTGAATATATCGCCTTCCGCCTGCAAAAGGTTGGTGACGCCCTGGATATTTTTGATGAAGGGGCCATGGATCTTGTTTTCCAGGCCTCCCAGGGGATTCCCCGGGTTGTCAATCTGTTATGTGACACTGCGCTGGTGTATGCCTATGGCGAATCGGCGAGCCGGATTGGTGCCGATGTGGTATCGCAGGTTATCCGTGATAAAGAAGGCTTCGGGCTGATCCAGCAGGGGCAGGTCGATGAGCCTGCCGTGCCCACCGAAGCCATTGACCTGAGTGGCGTCGCTTTTGTTGATCAGGACCCCAGGATAGCTGCCCTGGAGGCGAAGGTAAACTGGCTGCAGGTGCAGATAGAGAGCCAGCTGACCCAGGCGAATGAGCGTGGAGTGCAATCAACGGAACGATTGATTGCGGAGCTATCCGGTCTTGTGACGAAGGAAAGAGAGAAGTCCGAAAAACTTCTGCTTGAGCGTGGTAAATTGCTGGCCACGATTGACGAGCACCAGAGACGTGCTCGTTCGGAATCACCATACGAGATTTCTTTGGTCGCAGAGGAGAGTGCCCAGAAAAGCGTCCCTGAACGCAGCGCCGAACAAGAGAGCCCTGCTGAACCGAAAGAAAAAAAGTGGTACCAGCGCATAGCCGGCAGCATAAAATAAAAATACCGATAGCCGTTTAAGCTTGTCGTTTTTCGGGATTTTGCTGGTCTGGGGAAGCGGAAGGGCCGGCATCATGGCAAATGAGGACTTAATCCTCGGACGCCAGGATCTCCTGCCAGCTACCTATGCTTTTCCCGGTTGGTCTTCTGGTTCCTATGCGCCGCATGGGAACCTCTCCCTGCCTGCGTTGCAGGCCGTAGCTAACCCAGGATGCACAGGTAAGCAAAGCAAAAGCGTTAACTCCGAGGGTCGTAACTGGATGCGGCGCATGGGAACGCAACGGGATCAAGCGTTACATATCCGGCTCGTCCGGTAAAGAAAACTCCCCTCCCTCGACAAGGGGTTGGGGGTAGGTGAAGAAGTAGACGTTTCCATACTGAAAAGGTAAGGCACTAACCCCGATAAACGGGATTAGTGCCTTACAGAGTGTTTTCTTGAAAAAAAGAAAACACTCTGTAAGGCACTAAAGGGCCAGCATGGCCCGGATCTCCTGCCAGCTTCCAACGCTCTTCAGGCCATGTCGGCCCTGGTTCCAGGGCTGGGAGAAGACAACGGGGGTGATGGCCACATCCGCAAGCTGCAGGCAGGTCTCGATGCGGTCGTCAACAAAGTAGCGGAGCTTGTGCTCATGGATGTAGCGGGCCTTGTCGTCATGATGGCCCATGGCCACCAGGCGGATATTGGCGCAGGCCGCAGCGGGGAAAAAATGTTCCAGCCAGTCCTGGACGGGTTGGTGCAGAGAGCGGGCGGTGATGATGGTGACCGGGGCTGCGCCTGCCATCTCGCTGATGACCTGAACCGCTCCTTCCATGGGTTGCAGGCCGGTGCCCAAGGAATCTTGGAGAATGGCCCCAAAAATCGTCTCCACCACTCCCACCGGGATGCTCAGGCAATCCTCTACCTGGAAACTGGTGATATCTTCCAGGGTGAAAGAGCAATAGGCATGCTCTTCGCAAGCCATACGGATAAAAGCCGCCGCCGTGTCGGCAATGACTCCGTCCAGATCAAAACCAATCTCACCGCTGTCAATTTTCATTCGGTTGCTGTCCTTGTCGTATTCCTGGTGTCCTGTCTTTCCTGTCCGTAGTTTCTTTCCATTTCCTTGATCTGTTCCACCACCTCTTCATTGAAGGGGGTGGCGATTCCAACCCTTTTTCCCTCCTTGACCACAGCCCCATTGATCGCTTCTATCTCGGTTAGCCTTTTGCGGCGACGATCCTGGAGCATGGACGAGATGTTTCTAGCCGTACTTTTACATACCGCAAGGGCCGCCTGCACCGGATCCGCATTAACGTTAATCCCACCGGCTCTGGCCACTGCTTCGGCCTCCCGCACAAGTTTTTTCAATCGGCCGCGGGCGGCACAGGAGATGAGAAGCTGGCCATTGGTGCAGTTGAAGAGGGCGGTAAGCGGGTTGATCCCGACATTAACGAAGAGTTTTGCCCAGAGATGGGTGAGGATGTCGTCAGGCAGAGAAACTATCAGCCCCGCTTCGCGCAGGAGATCTGCCAGGTTGCGCAGTAGTTGCTGCTGTTGCTCGCCGGGATGGCCTGAAAATCCGATCCGGGTCTCGCCCCGGCCTGCATGGCGTACATGTCCGGGGGCAAGCAGGGTGGCACCTTCCGAGCTGACGGCAAAGGCTGGAGTGGTGGGGAGGATGACCCTCTCTTTTATATCAAGATGGCCAATCCCGTTTTGCATAAATACCAGAAGGGTCTGGGGGGTGATGACGGGATGGCAGAATCGCAGGCAGCTTTCCAGATCGTGGGATTTGACGGTGAGGCAAAGAATATCCACCGGGCCGATGGCCTGGGGCTCGGAACAGACAGTAATCTTCTGTTGCTGTTGATTGCCGTCTGTTTCGTAAAAGATGCCTTGAGTATTAAGAAACCGTGCCCGTTCCTGCTGGTGGTCCAAAAGCCACAGGCTGTGACCGGAGTCCGCCAGCCTGGGAGCAAGCAGAGCGGCCAGCAGGCAGCCGAGGGCCCCTGGGCCGGCGATGGCAATACGCATTGGGTTTCCGTTATAACGATGCCTGATTATTGAACGATCTTTGCCTCTTCCACGAGCACCACGTAGCTGTAACCCGCGCCAAAATCCTTGTTGGCCCGGACGATGCCTTCGATGGTGATGATCTCCTTGTCTTTGGGCGGCTCGGCGTTGGTGGTGACGACCAGATCATGGGTGTTGTTTAACGGGTCTCCGGTGCCATCCTGGAGATGAATCCAGTTCTTTCCCATGATCATGGGGCTGAACTTGACCACCTTTCCCTGGATACGGACGGTCTGGCCGTCCAGCTTGGTGTTCCCGGCAAAGAGCTCGGCCACGGTATGACCATTCTCGCCTGCTGCCTTGTCAACCTTCACCTCGGAAAACGGGGCAATTGCTCCCTGGCTGCCGCCGGATTCCATCTTTGCCTGCATGGTCGGGGAAGGGCCTTCAGCCTTAACGGCCTCGGCAAAGGCCGTTGAGCCTGCAGCTTTGTCGGCATCCGTTGGAGCAGGGATCTGGCCATGATGGGGGTCAGCCGCGCCCTTGCCCATGGGGCCTGTGCCGGTCATCTCCGGGGAAGGAGCCGTCTGACCCACAAGACCGGAGGAGAAAATAATCGATTCAAAAGTTCTGCTCAGTGATTTGCTGGTGAAATTCGGCATCACCATGCCGTCATAATAGGAGATTTCCTCCCCGGTTGTAACCTTGGACTCAGGAATTGCTACCCATTGCCGGGCCTTACCGGTATCCACCAGGAGATAGGTGTATCCCGCTGCATCCATGGTCTCCAGCACCTTGCCGGGGATGGTATCTCCCTGTTTGGGGCTGGCCTGGGGCATGGTTATTTGAGGTGTCTCAACAGCGGGGACAGCGGGTTTTGGAGCGGTAATCGCTGGGGTGGAAGTGCTTTTCTCGGATGCAGTGCCGCCGCTTGCTTTTTCTTTCTTGGCATCGTCCCCCTGACTGTTACAGGCAGTAAGGAGAAGACAGAGGCAGAGTGCTGATTTTCGGAAGGTTTTTTTCATGGTGATCCTCGAAAAAATAAATTGTGTCAAAAAAGGAGCAGTTGTTTGTGTTTCTTGCACTGCTCTGAAAAGAGATACACAAAGCTAGTCATCCTCAAGCAGAAAGGCAATGTACTCAAGGATGGATTTGGCCCACAGATTGTAGCCTGCCTCGGTGAAATGAATGCCGTCCGCCTGAAAAAGTCCGGCCTTGATGGATTTAAAGTTGGCGAACAAATCCAGAAAACAGCAGCCGGACTGGAGAGAAATTGTCTTCATGGAAAGATTGAGCTGTTGTACTGCTTCCTGGTCAATCCAGGAGATTTGCAGGGGGAAGAGGCTGTTGATGATAACCTCTGCCGTTGGGTAATACTGGCTTAAGAGGACAACGGATTTTTGCAGGGAGTCGAGATAGGTATAATCTTCCATGAGAAGATTGTTGGTGCCGATCATGATGAAGATGATCTGGGGATCAGCTGCCTGATCTTTGATGAGGGTCATTTTATTCAGGAGGCTTTGCACGGTCTCGCCGCAGGTACTCAAGTTCTGGACTTCGAAATGAGTAATGCGAGCCTGCCAGTCGAAATTGGCAATCAGAGAATCCCCGAGAAAAAGTAATCTGCCCTGCTTCATGTGTGCGCGAATGGAGACGATAGGAGTAAGTGTGCTGCTCAATACGAATGAAATGATACTGAGTTCACTGGAAAATTTTGAAATGACACAAAAAATGTTTTACCATAGGAGCCTTTGCCTGCCAATTTTTTTTCCCCCTTGTCAGCGTTTTCTTGATCTCCAGACACCATTGCTTCTCTCACCTTGAGGCTCACCTTGATAGATTTTCCATGGCAGACCTTTGTGAAAAAGACATGGTCAACGGGAAAAGCCGGCATCTTTTCGAGCCGTCTTTCAAGATTTTGAGGCTTGGAGAACCACAGCCCCCATTGCCCTGACCCTGACGGTGGTCAATGGTTCCTTCACCGGGGCCTGGTCCAGGGCCAGAAAATCGAAGGGGGATTCCAGGCTGGTATCAATGATCTGACGCCAGTGCCGGGTGGTGGGAGATTGCGGGATCTGTGGCAGGGTGAAGATGGCGTCCTTGTTTCGATCGCCGTTGAGCATGACCATAAAATGGTCGCCCTGTCCGTTTTCCATGTGGCTGCCATTGAGGAGAAAGGCCAGGGTGTGACATTGCTCGGACCAGTCCTGTTCGCAGGGGGTGAGGGATTGCCAGATAATCTCGGAAGTGCTATCAGCACAGGGCGTCTCAGCGGCGGGGGTAAAAAAACTCGTCCGACAAAAGATGGGATGACCTTTACGCAGGTGAATGCATTGCTGGACAAAGCGGAGGAGGCCGTTGTTCTTCTCGGCAAGGTCCCAGTTCAGCCAGTTGAGGGCGTTGTCCTGACACCAGCTGTTGTTGTTCCCTTTTTTGCTGTGGCCAAACTCGTCGCCGGAGTTGATCATGGGGACGCCCTGGGAGAGAAAGAGGAGGACGAACATGCTGCGCATCCTTCGAAGGCGCAGGGCCTCGATTTTCTTGTCCCGGGTGACCCCTTCTCTGCCGCTGTTCCAGCTGATGTTGTGGTTGTCGCCATCCCGGTTTTCTTCGCCGTTTTTGTGGTTGTGTTTTTCGTTGAAGCTGACCAGATCGGCGAGGGTGAAGCCGTCATGGCTGGTGATAAAGTTAATCGAGTTGAAGGGATGGCGAAAACTTGACTGGTAGAGATCTGAGCTGCCCGCGATCCTCGTGGCCAGGGCTGCGACGCTGTCGTCGTGGCCAGCCATAAAGGCGCGCACATCATCGCGAAACTTGCCGTTCCATTCGGCCCAGCGGGCATCGGTGGAAAAGGTGCCGACCTGATACAGGCCGGCAGCATCCCAGGCCTCGGCGATAATCTTGGTGTCGCGCAGGACCGGGTCTTCGGCAATCAGCTCGATCATGGGCGGATTGGCGAGCAGGTTTCCTGAGGTGTCACGTCCCAGGATGGAGGCGAGATCAAACCGGAAACCGTCAACATGCATCTCGATAACCCAGAAGCGCAGGGCCTCGCGGATCAACTCCCGAACCACCGGGTGGTTGCAGTTCATGGTGTTGCCGCAGCCGGAAAAGTTCAGGTACTCCTTGGTCTTCTGGTCAAGCAGATAGTAGATGCTGTTGTCAATGCCCCGAAAACTGCTGGTGCGTCCGTCATATCCGCCTTCGCCGGTGTGATTGAAGACCATGTCGAGGATGACCTCGATACCGGCCTGGTGCAGGGCCAGCACCATCGCCTTGAACTCGTTGATATGGTCGGCGGGCTTGGCGGCATAGCCCGATTTCAGGGCAAAAAAGGAGACCGGGTTGTAGCCCCAGAAGTTTTTCAGCACTTTGCCGGTTTCCGGGTCTTTGAAGACGTTGTCGTTTTCGTCGAACTCAGTGACCGGCATCAGTTCCACAGCGGTGATTCCCATCGCCTTGAGGTAGGGGATCTTTTCCCGGAGGCCCTCGTAAGTGCCGGGGCAGGAAACCTTTGAGCTGTGGTGGCGGGTGAAGCCGCGGACGTGCAGTTCGTAGATGATGGTGTCGGCCAGCGGAATATTTAACGGCTGATCATTCTGCCAGTCGAAATCGTGTTTAATGATGCTGCACCGGGGCAACTGCTTGTCGTGGATTTCTTCGCCCCAGGCGCGGGGGCGGTGCATATGGCTGACGGGATCAAGAAGGAGGGTGTCTGGATCATAGGCAAGCCCGTTTTTGGTCGGGGACATCGCCCCGTCGATGCGATATCCGTAGTGGAGGTCATTGCGATTGGTCTTGAGTAATATATGCCAGAGATCGCCGGTTCGGTTCACTTCCGAATGGAGACAGATTTCTTCCTGATGCCGGGGCTCAGTGGAGGTTGCCGGCAGCTCAACGATGAGGGTGACGGAATCGGCATGCCGTGAAAAAATGGAGAAATTAATGCCTTCTCCGAGGATGGTGCATCCGATGGGCAGGGCAAAGCCGCGCCTGGTGGTGAACTGGTTTTTTCCCGTGGACATTTTGAGAATGAGAACTATAAGTTATAAAAACAGCAAGCTGTAACAGTAAGGCCGATGAAATTGAATAGTGTCGGCATAACGAGTACACAAACCGGAGCTAACCCCGATAAACGGGATAAGTGACTTTAACAGATTATTCCTTGTTAAAAAAACAAGAAAACAATCTGTAAATCACTCAACCTGGCCGCAGATTACAGGATACGAAAGGAAAGCGAAAGACCGAAAATTTCGGTTGTCTGAGCTAATCATTCCTGAAAACTGAACTCTGCCGCCACAACCAGGGAGGAAGGAAATATGGGATTGTTCCAAAGGCTTTTAATCAGTGATTCGACTATCAGAGGGATTGACTGGGGGATGACCCCTGACTTGAGTTTCGGGACCTTTGAGTCCTGGGGCGGGCGGGAAAGAATCCGGAATAACCAGGAACGGATTTGTTATTTCTTCATCGATAACTGGGGAGAGGTACCCAAGCTCTGTCTGATGGAGCGGGGGGTGAAATATGCCAAGGTTTTAGCCGAGATCGCCGCTCCTCTCGAGATGGTGAAAGAGTGCGTGCGTGAGCAGGGAAGCTCTTCCCAGTTTGAAAGAAGTTATGCCATTAATGCTGCCCTCAAGCAATGGCTGCTCGAGAATGTGGTCGAGGTGGATGGCGATGAGTATGTCACCCCCGTTGCCCTTGCCATTGTCGTGGAGAATATGGGCCTGCTTCCAAGATCCGGCGTCAAGCCATTTACCGGCAGCCGTTGTGTCCTGCCGGCGGAGCAGGCGGTGATTAATGATGAAGAGCTTGAGCCCCTGCTCAAGCAATGGAATTTTTTTGATTCCGTCCTCAATCCGCAGGGGAAATTTGACAACGCCCTGGTGGATGATGGCGATGGCCTGACCATCACCGATGAGCGAACCGGCCTTATGTGGCAGGCTGGAGGGCTGGAAATTGCCTCCTATCGGACCATGCAGCGCCATATTGAAAAGCTCAACGAAGAGGGCTTTGCCGG
This sequence comes from Desulfobulbaceae bacterium, assembly GCA_009773475.1. Lineage (GTDB taxonomy): Bacteria > Desulfobacterota > Desulfobulbia > Desulfobulbales > Desulfocapsaceae > UBA2270. The sequence goes on from WSXV01000003.1 coordinate 192,551, forward strand.
ATTTCACGATTGGCGGCTGCCGACCATGGAAGAAGGAATGTCGCTGATGGAGCCGGTGATGAACACCAAGGGAGTGTATCTGAATCCCTGTTTTTCCAAGGAACAGCCCTTTATCTTTGTCGCCGCCAAACGCAAACCGGGCGGCTACTGGTTCATCGACTACAAGCAGGGTCGCGCCTTCTGGTCCTCCGGCAGCATTCCCGGCGGCTTCGGCCGGTTGTGCAGGGCAGTATAGCATGGCAGGGACTACAAGTATGCCGTAAAGGCTGCATTAGGGAGAACACCAAGGCAGGGTCATTCATTTGGCTCTGCCTTTTTTATGTCTATGCAAGGATGAGTTCTACTGTTGTCGGTGTACCGTCAAAGGTGGCCCTTCGCAGAAACAACAAGGTGACCCGCTGATTTGTCTGCTTTGAGGGGGGAAGTAGATAGGAGACATCTGGACTATTTTCCAGCAATCTTGTTTAACCAGGTTGTCAGATCTCTATCAACCAAACCTTGATTGACGATATTAGAAGCTAACATTCCCATTTCATCTTCAATCGTGAATTTTTTATCGAAAAGGAGGCTCTCAATTCGGTGGCATACCCGCTTCCCATCAAGAAGCCGACTAAGCCTATCCCATCGTTCCAAAGCATCATGTTTATCCTCAGCAAATTGCAAAATTTTGGTTTCATGATCGCTTAATTGCTCCGAGGTACATCTTGTTTCCTTTTTTACGTTTTCACGTAAATTGTGTCCAGTTAGTGTTTGACTGTGCCGCAGATCAGCCTGTTTCTTACTTGGAATCGGATTTGTTTCATGCAAAGACGAAAAAAGAGTAACTGCTATGAAATCTTTTTCATTTTCAATTAACAATTCAGCAATCTCTCGTGGGGATCTGGAGGGCGGGACATTACGGAATTTGTCTTTGTGCAATTGCTCCAAAGCATTTGGGTGCAATAAATAATTCTCGAGTTCCCATCTATGAAGGACAAAAATTGTTTCACCGTATGGGTTTGCAGCAGCAAAAACTGTATCATCGACTTCCCACCATAATAAATTTTGAAATTGGGAGTCGCAAAGGAGCACATCTCGATCAACAATTCCGTATGTAGTTAGCCCCTGCCCACAATTTTCCTTTACACGCTCGATTACTAGCTTGCATCCACCCTCACCTCTTTTCTCGTCTCCTGAAACCGAGACAAAATTAATGCGGTCTTTAAGATTGGAAAACCATTTAGTGCCAATCAGATATCTATCGTCAGATGATTCTACATATACAGTAATGGCTCCCATCCCCTGATATCTCTCGGCGACAGCCTTCCCAAGATCTTTGAAACTTCCCATATTTTCTCTACTTTAGATCGTTAATAAAATGCCCGCCCTTGATTAATCCTTCCTCGTTAATATCTAGGTTTTCAGAGTATGTTTCAAGGATTTCAGTAGAATGGGTGGTAAGAATAACAGTAAAATTTGAATCTTGTTGGGCAGCAAGCTCTTTGAGAGCATTAAGTAGTTTGAATTGCCAACGAATATGTAAATGAACATCAAACTCATCGATGAGCAGAATAGTGTTCTGGGTCATGTGAGCACCAATACGCAAGAAAAGCTGTACTAAATTCTTTTCGCCACTACTGAGTCGACTCAGACGGTGTGATGTTGCTGCACCATTGTTTACCTGGATGATCGCTTCCGGAGGATCACGCTGTATATCTTTAAGATATTTTTCCGTGCCAGAAAAGACCTTGTCGTTGATCAGCTGACAAGCCTGTTCAAAACGACCATCATCCATCCATTTCAACCAAACGAGGAGATTATCCAGGGAGTAATGCCAATCCACGCTATGGGCTGAAAACTTGTGCAGGCTTTGATATCCCCAGTGCCTTGGTTGCTCGATCACTCTTCTGGTGTTCTCTGCGTTCATCCTGGGAATATCACGATAAGCTGAAAAACTAAGGGTTGTGGGTGCGGGGAAAGCACTTTGGCCAAACGTTGTTGGAACTTGTCCTTTGTTGAACTGGATAAAACCTAAAAGATCGGCAACGAATGGATCAGATTTATGAGTAGTAAGAGGCCGCAGAATTCCACTTGCTCGACGATGATAACCAACCCGATGCCAGCTTGTAGCTCTGTGCTTTTCGAGGTCAACTTTGGTCCATATTTTTAGTGAAAGATCCTCGCTAAGATTGCCACCTAATAGTGAAAGAACAATCTGGTGATCTTTTCCTTCCCAATAACAACGCAATAATACATCTAATTGTGCCCTTCCTCTTTGGATATCCAGATCCTCATGCCCCAATCGCAAAGGTTCTGGGTCATCCATCATGCCCAATAAACAACTTATGATGTCTAAAATTGTGGTCTTGCCAAACCCGTTAGCAGCGACAAGCATAAATAAATTACAAGGTCTTAAGTCCTTATCGGTAAAATCTATTTCGTACATTTTCTGTTGAAAAGGCCCTATCCGGTCCAGAGTTAAATAGAGTGGTCTGAACTCATAGATAAGAAATTCATTGATTGCCATGACTATCCCCTCTCTTTGGCATAACGTATGCTTTTCTTAATATCATCCTGAGTAATGTAGGCACCATGGATGCGAACAGGACTGTTTGTCGCAACTTTCACCAACATATCTCCTGCTCCAAGTAATTTCTCCGCTCCAGTTTCATCCAAGATAATCTGTGACTCTGATCCTTTCTGAACACGAAGAGCAATACGTCCCGGAATATTGCTACGCAAGAGACCACTGAATGTGACGGCATCGGGGCGCTGGGTGGCCAAAACCAGATGAATACCCACAGAGCGTGCTTTTTGTGCAAGCCTTACCAAAGGGGCTTCCAACTCGCGTGATTGGCTGAAAAGGTCAGCAAGTTCTTCTATGACTACAACTATCTTGGGTAAATTTAACCTTCCATTGCTAGCTGCCTCTGACAGATTACTTGCCCCTACTTTTTCCAACAATTCATTGCGGTGTTCCATTTCCGCAATGAGTTCTTGGAGCATCTGCATTGCTTCTGTGACCAAATGAGCGACACAGTCACCATATTGTTGTGGGATTCCTTGATAACGAGAAAGCTCTACTAATTTAGGATCAATAAAAGCAATTTTAATATCTCCCGGAGAGCGTCCCTGAAGCAAGGAAAGTATCAAAGCATGCAAAGTAATACTTTTTCCACTTCCGGTAGTACCTGCTATTAAGAGATGAGGTGCTTCTGCCAAATCAAAAGAAAAATCGCGACCAAGGACATCTTGCCCCAACCAAACGGGCAGTCCAGCCTGCTTTTTTATCTCCTCAGCCCAAGAGAACAGCCTAGAACCATCAATGCTCTGCCAGAATTGGCGTTTTCGAGGGATATCGAGACCTATAACTTTTGGTTCCTCCGTTGGTTGAATAAAGATTCCTTCATTGCCAAGCCCTAAAGAAAAAGCCAACTTATCAAGGCCCCGTCTGAGACTATCAAAGTGGCTAACCTGGGGAAGGAATATATTATACCGGTCAATCCGTGCTCCCTGTATTTTTTCTTTTATTTCTGCTTGTACTCCAATTTCCAACAGCGCTTTTTGGAGTTGTTCAGTCCCCAGCTTGCTCTTGGATGACTCAGATGAATTCTCTTTTATTCCTGCGAAGAGTTCTTCTTGAAGAAAGGCGATGAAATCATGGCTGGTACTCCAGCTTGTTCTTATTTCTCTTAACCCTCGGCGAATATGCCTTTGCAACAGTTTTTCATACTGTTTTTGATCGGAGAAAAGGTCTATCTCATGGTAGACACTTAAGAGAGAAATAATGGCATCATCAAAATCAAGCAACCCTGCATCATCATTCGCTCGTCCCTTACCTGTTACTTGTTCTAAACTATAATTAGAGCCCTTACTTTTTGGGAAATCAAATTCTTCGTCAGGGTGAGATGCGATACGCAAAGACCTTGCAAGAGCGAGCCGTAAGACAAGATATTTTGGATGTTTGTTTGTGTCAAACCCAGAAGGGCTGAGAACTTGATTGATTATTACTTCATCTTCACTGTCAGTATAAACATCAGGCATTGAATGGCACCACCTTTGTTGCTTGACCGTCCGGATTATCTAGTGTGTATTCCCGACAGATGTAAGGTCTAAGCATAGCATGTTTCCGATCATCAAGTTCTGAGTCGGTAGGCAGTAAAATCATCTGCTTACCAACATTGGGATAATATTCACGCAGTAAGTTATCTTGATGCTGGCGGTCAATACGTCCCATGGGGGTGTCGATGATTATGGGGATATCCTTACCAGATACATCTTTCAAAGCCCACAATAGAGCCGTTGCTGATAATTGTTTCATGCCTGCGGATATTGTACTCAATCCGATCTTCTCACCATTGTTATCCTTATAGGCAATAGCAAAATGATCATCTATTTCTATATGATTTATCAAGGTGTTAGAATCCAGTAATCTTTTTAGGTATCTGTTATAAGTATCTTCAAGTTCCTGTCGTTTTTGTACCTTTAGTCGTTTTTTTACTTCCTCGAGGATATTTATGAGACTCTTCGCAAAATCATATTGCAATCGATGGTCTTGAGCTATCTCGAGAGCTTTTTCTATATCTTTAATCTTATTTATGCAGGTTGTGATCTCTCTATCATTAAGTTTACTTTCTCTTAGAGCCAGATTGAGCTGCAGTTGTAAATTCATCAAACCATCTTTAGTTTCTTTCTCTTGATCTTGTAGGCGGCTATATTCCTCCTGCTGTCTTTGTGAGAGGGTACCAGTATCATGGAGCTGTTTTTCAATTTCAAAAATCGCATTATTAATAGACTTAGCTTCAGAAAGTTTCTCTTGTATTTGCAAAGCAGGTTTAAGTGAAGGGCGATAAGAAGTAAGTACACGACTAAGAGTAATTGCTCGGTAGCCGTCGATATCAAGCAGGCTGTTGTGCTTATCTTCTACGGAAAAAACCTCCAGTTCTTTTTGAATTCGTTTCTGGTAAAATGCGACTTGACTCTGCTCAAGACGGGGAGAAGGAAATGGAGGAGAGGTAAATATCGCAGGCAGTCGTTGTTTTAACGACGCTAAAAACTCTGCGTGAGTTCCAATATTATTTTGGGTGATAGTCTCAGCTGCTTTCAAGCTCTTCTCAACAAGCTCTGGTAGGACGCGTAAAAAACTATCACGATGCCAACCATCAGCAAGGTTTGATAAAATCTCTTTCTGGCGTTCAACTTTTTGTTTTTTCTTTTCCTCAAGCCTTACCTCACTTGTCTGGCTTGGAATTGCCCAGAGAAGATGCAGATTCCTTTGGATTTTCTCAAGATCTTCTTGTGATTCTGCTATATTCACCTCTGTATCACTGATTTGTTGGTTTAGTTGTTCTTTCTTTGCATTTTTTCCATTCAGTTCAGCTTCTGCTTCTATCAGTTGACGTTCTTTTTCCTTATCCATGGAAGCCTTTTCCCATTCTCTTCTGAGAATGCGTAGTTGCTCCTGGACATTTTCCAAAGGGCGAATATTGAGCAATCGCTCCATGGTTTGAATTATTTCATTGCTATTTGCTTCTGCCAGAGATTGCACTTCCTCCCCATCAAAAAAGAAATATGGAACGTAAGCTTTGGGTAAACACTGTTCTAAATAATTCTTTGCAGACTCTCCCTGTAAGTCGCCTTTATATACTGTTGATACAGTAAGTTGTTCTTTAAAGGTGTTACTGTTTATATTGACTATCCATGTCCGTTTCGCTACAACCGCACCGTCACCAGACTCCCAACTGATTTTAACGCCACATCTATTGATATTGGCGTTTTTTGCCTTAACATTGAGAATTCCTGCCCACTCATTGTCTATACCGCAGATATATTGTTTATCGCTAGGAGTTCTACGTCGTTGAACTGTACGACGTATTTCATCTGAGGGGCCAAGAAATAGCAATTTAACACTGTTTATAAAACTGGTTTTCCCTCCACCATTTCGCCCCCTAAGAACAACGATATTTTTTCCAACTTCTGGAGAGGTGGTCAGATCAAAAACATTTTCTCCATAATATGAGAAGAGATTGGTTATGGTGATAGATTTAAATATCATCTTTATTTAACAAGCCCTGTTCTTTTAGGTTTTTGATCACTTTGATCAAATCATCTCGCAGTTCATTTTTCTTGCCGGGAATTTCCATGTTTGGATATTTTTCAATAATACCGATTAGCTGCGGAATAAAAACTTCCGGAATCCCATAATTACTTGCAAGTTCAAGGAGAGTCTGACTTACAAAAGCAGTGATTGATTTGCTGCTCATAGAGCGACACTCTGGAAAGGTTTGCGACTATACTGATGAGCTAAACGAAGGGCAGAATCCATAATATCGAACTCCTCTGTCCATATCTGTTGGATGTAAAGCAATTCGTCATCTCCAATAAGTTGCCACCCAACCACTTGTTCGGTTATCAACAATTTTTCAAGAATCATAAGACGAGCTCCCGAAGTAAAAGGACCCGAACCTTGTTGACCATTTCGCTTATACTTATTTCTTAAGCTTTCGTCTTCACGAATGAGTTTGAGCCATTGTCTAAACTCATAAAGTGGCTGCATCCATTCGTCTCCTGTTTCGATGAATCCTTTCATTGATTTGTCATCTTTAATTACGGTACATGTCCAGCAACCAAAGCGATTTCCCCCACAGGGCGGGGTGTCCAAGTCCGTGACAATCGGACACTCCCCGCTATTAGCTTGTTTATAGAGATTCAACATTTCATCGTGGCTGCTGTTCCAAGGAGGTGGATTGTAAGCAAAAAGATATTCCCATACCTGCTCGGTTTTCCATTGACTTATAGGTTGCAGCACTAATGCATTAGGGATGTCCTGATGGGGATTTAACCCTCTACTGCTATATTCCCTGCTTTGCATCCGACGTGATCGATTACTACTCTCCGCCGTTCTGGTGCCTAAGAGTAGAATCACACTACCGTATTCAGCAACAATGCTATCAACTACTTTGCGCACAGGTTTGATCTTCATTTTTGTGGTGCACCAACGAAACCAACGGGTAGGAGGTGGGTACCCTTTACCAATGAGATTTCCCCAGAAACCTTGATCTACATCAGGTCTAACAAGATGAACAGTCAGATCAAGATCACTTAGTCTTGCATGCTCTCGTAACTGAGCTAAATTCTTTCGAAGATATTGTTCAATATTGGGTGGTTCTACCCTAGTATCAGAGGCAATTATATGTACCGGCTTCTGGTATTGGGGACCGACGTCAAGGAGTAATTCATAAACAAGCTGCAACAACAGAGTCGAGTCTTTACCTCCAGAGAAGGCAACTACCCATGGACGATGATCAGCCACAAAATTTTCGTAAAGTAGCTGCTTGGAATTGGCAATGTGGCTGTATTTCTGCTTTGTTTCCTCCCTTTCACCTATAGAAGTCACTGGAAAAAGAGGCATTGCAGTTTTGTCAGAATGCGTGGATTGCAAAATATTTTATGTGATAACAATGTAGATTGACAAGTATTTCTGAATAGAAATCTTCAGAAGCTTCATGTAAATTTCAGTGGGTTAGAGTTATCCCATCCTACTCAGTTTCGAAAACCCAGTCAAGTTTGCTCGGATGCTATAGTCTGGCGAATCCCAACTATATTATCATGTGTGGCGCCATATTTTAAATTTTTGCTTTACTGGCAACAATACCAGCACCAAACCGACCTAAGAAAATCGCAAAGCAAGGATTATAGTCAGAAAACATCACATTTGAATTGTAGTTGTCAATCACAGTCCAGATCTTTCCAAAAATATACTGAACCGGTGGATAGGAGGTATACGGACTTTAGTAACGACAGAATCAGCTCGAACGTAGCGAACGACTGGATTAATTTGTTGAGCATTATTTTTCTGTGAGTGCCAGATTTGCCCCAAGGCTGGCAAATGCAGCGGCAAAACCACGACGAAGCCAGATTTGTACTCGCGGAGACTCGATAACTGTCATGCGGAATGCATGGGCAAGAAAGCCATAGATTACGAAAATTATGAATGTCATAGCCATGAAAGTGGCGCTCAGTAAAAGAAGCTGTGAAAGAGGTTCAGGCGAACCCGGTTGAACAAATTGCGGGAGGAAAGCTAAGAAGAAGATGGTTAGTTTAGGATTGAGAATGTTGAGCAGGAACGCCTTTGCGACCAAACCAACGGCCGTTTTGGTGGAGGATTTTTCATCAATGGTGAAAGCCGACTTGTCCCGCCAAGTCGCATAAGCGATGTAGAACAAATAGGCAACGCCAGCGTACTTCAAAGTCTGATAGGCAAGTGCGCTAGTGTGCATGATGGCGGCAAGACCCAGAATCGTAGCCATGAGGTGGGGAAGTATCCCTGCCGTACATCCAAGTGCGGCGAACACACATGCCTTTCGACCTTGGACAAGCCCAGTGGAGACAGTGAAGATTACCCCTGTGCCGGGAACAAGCACGACAATTAATGATGTAATGAGAAACTCAATGCTAATCATTCAATATACCTCATATTTTGCAAGATTGGAGCGCCCAACGGTGAAATAACCTGCCGACCGATGCGCTGCCCACTTTAAGAACGCGCTTATTTCCGGTCAGGTTTATTGACTTTGTTTTGGTTCGTAGTGAATTGGAGAATTGCTTCGTTTGAGTGAGAGTGTATCAACGGAGGAATTCTCCATGCGCAAACAACGATTAAATCGCTGTCCCGCGCTTTCAGTGGTAACTGCTTGTTTTGTAATGTTTTTCTATGTAGAGGCGCAGAGATTTTTTCGTCCTTCTCAGCGTCTCTGCGCGTGATCAGTTGCTAATCTGTAAACAGGGTGGATGGTTACGAACAAAATTGCTTATTCTTCCTTCTCTTCCGCGAGGGGTTTCCAAACAGGTCCGGTAGCCGTGTCGATAATCTGAATCCCCTGACGCAGCAGCTCGTCGCGGACATCATCGGCGGCCTGCCAGTCTTTTTCGGCCCGGGCCTTTTCGCGGCGGGCAATCAGGGTATTGGCGGCCGGGGCTAAGGGGCAGCCCTTGAGCCGGAAGATCTGGAGGATCTGATTGATCTGGTGGAAGTTTTCGAGGATATATTTTTTCTGGTCGTGATCGAGATGGTTGACGTTAAGGATGGGGCCAACGGTCTTGATAAAGGTATAGACAGCAGCCAGACCCTTGGAGACATTGAGATCATCATCCATGGCCTCAAAGAATTGTTCGTTCATGGTGGAGACATAGACCGCGATCTCCGGGTGCGGTTTGCCGGGCGGCAGGCAGAGGAGTTTGCAGGTGAATTCATCAATCCGGCGCAGGGCAGTGCGGACATTGGTCAGCCGTTTATAGGAAAAATTGAGCGGCTTGCGGTAGTGCACCGAGAGCAGCATGAAACGCACCTCCCGGGGGGTAAAGCCGCGCAGGATCAAGTCGTTTAAGGTCACCACATTGCCGGCCTCCTGCGACATCATCTTGCCGTCAACGAGCAGGAGCTCGGAGTGGAGCCAGTATTTGGCCAGCGGCTTGCCGGTTAAGGCCTCGGCAATGGCGATCTCGTTTTCATGGTGGGGAAAGATCAGATTGCGGCTGCTGGTATGGATATCCAGGGTCTTGCCGAGATAGCGGGTGGACATCGCCGAGCATTCAATATGCCAGCCGGGCCGCACATTGCCCCAGTCGGTCTCGTAAAAGATCCCCTTTTTCAGCTCCGCCAGGGTGGAGCGCTTGAGCAGGGTGAAGTCGCGCGGGTTGTCCTTCTCGTAGTTATCAAGATCAACGGTGCGGCCCAGCTGGATTTTGCCCAGATCGATGCCGGAGAGGCGGCCATAGGGCTTGAACTTGGAGATGTCAAAGTAGATGGAGCCGTGCTTTTCGTAGGCCATCCCCTTGTGGATGAGGGCGTGGCTGATCTCGATCATGTCGGCCACATGTTCCGAGGCCTTGGGGTAGCCGGTGGCGTGTTTGACCCCGAGGGCGTCGATGGCCTCCATAAAGCCGTCAATGTATTTGCCGGTGAATTCGGCCAGCGAGACCCCGGCCTTGATGGCGCCGTCAATGGTGTTGTCGTCAAGATCGGTGAAATTCATGTAGGAATCCACGATCAAGCCCTTGCTCTCCAGGTAGCGGGTGATCAGATCGGTGACGATGAAGCGGCGGCACAGCGACAGATTGGGCGGTTCATAGGCGGTGGGGCCGCAGGTGTAGAAGGTGACCTTGCCCTCGGTCTGGGGGGTGAAGACCTCCTTTTTCTTGGTCAGGGTGTTGAAAAAACGAAGTTGCGATGTTTTTTCTTCTTCCTGCACCTTGCGGGTGAACAGGGCGGTGCTCAGGTACCGCTCACCGCTGTCGGAGAGCAGGGTGACAATGAACCCCTCTTCTAACTCCTTGGCCAGGTCGATGGCAGTGAACATCGCGGCCCCGCTGCTCATCCCCACCAGCAAGCCTTCTTTGCGGGCCAACTGTCTGGCCATCTTAAAGGCGCTTTCATCCTCGATGTTGACGATCTTGTAGGGTTTTGATTTGTCGAAGATGCCGGGGCGATAGGACTCCTTCATGTTTTTCAGCCCCTGGATCTTGTGACCCAGAAATGGTTCGACGGCGATGATTTTGACCTGCGGTTGGTGTTCGGAAAACCAGGCGCACAGTCCCATGACGGTGCCGGAGGTGCCAAGGGTGGCGACAATATGGGTCACCTTGCCCTCGGTCTGCCGCCAGATCTCGGGAGCGGTGGTATTGTAATGGGCCTGCCAGTTAGCCGGGTTATTGAACTGATCGGTGAGAAAGTAGCGGTCGGGATGTTCGCGGGCCATGGCGTAGGCCTTTTCAATGGCCCCGTCGGTGCTGCGGTGCGCCGGTGTGAGCAGGATCTCGGCGCCATAGGCCTGCATGATCTTGCGTCGCTCAAGGGATGCCGCCTCGGACATGATGAACAGACAACGGTAGCCCTTGGCAGCGCAGACCATGGCGAGTCCGATGCCGGTATTGCCGCTGGTGGCCTCCAGGACGATCTTGTCGTGGGTCAGCTCGCCGCTCTTTTCGCCGGCCTCGATCAGGGTCAGAGCTATCCGCTCTTTGATGGAGCCGCCCGGGTTGGCGGATTCAAGCTTGCCGTAGAGGGCAACGCTGCTGCTTTGGAAAAGCCGGTTGATGCGGATGAGCGGGGTGTTGCCGATGGCGTCTAAGACAGAGTTACAGAGCATGGGAGAATATTCCTGCAATGGGGTTGTATTGTTCAGTATCATTAGGAAACGAGGGAGTAAGGGCGTTCATAGAGGCAGGGTAATGGATGGAGGCAATGGCGGTCAAGACCTTTTTCGTCATTCGTTCCTCTTGATGGACCGGATTCAGTCCCGTTGACAGGAATGGGATTGATACCAGAGACTCATCAGGGCATCTCTGATGGTGTCGTCTTCAATGCTGGCAATCTGTTGATAGAAGGCGTCGCGGGCGGCAGGGTTGGGCTTGATAAAGGACACCTTGGGCTTGATGGGCTCTTTGCTTGTGCGGCTGTCGCTCAGGATGAAACGGATATCGGTGAGGCGGGAGAGGCGGAGCGTGGCATTGAGGGTTTCAAGAAGTGGGATCTTCTGGAACTGGAACTGCTGCATCCAGGCGGAATTGGCCACCTCAAGCCAGAGGACATTGTTGTCGATTTTCACCGGCCGGGCGTGGGTGCGGGTGGTTGCATCCACCAGTGTGTCCCAGAGGAGAAAAAGACGATGGCTGTCCAGTTGCTTTTGCCAGCCTTGTTCGTGGGTTATTTGGGGAAGCAGGGAGGCGATGGACTGCAGCTTTTTGGGGCCGGCGTGCATGGATTAAAGTCCGGCGGTAATGGTCCGGATGTATTTCTGAAGACCTTGGACGATTTCTGCCGACAAGGCATCCTGGTAGCCTTCCTTTTTGACATGGTAAGCATCGGTCTTGTTGCTGATAAAACCCATCTCAATGAGAATCGCCGGCATCTCCGCACCAATCAGGACGTAAAAGGGGGCCTGTTTGACCCCAAGACTTTTGACCTGGGGGTAATTTCTGCCGGCTAGTCCGGACGAAAGTGCCTCCTGGACCTGTCGGGCGAGACGTGAGGACTCATCGATTTTGGAATTCTTCATGATATCGGAAAGAATCCCCTGGAGATCACTGAGCTGATGGGTGGACGTGGCATTTTCCAGAGCGGCCACCCGGATGGCCTCGGGATCGGTGCTTAAATTGAGATAATAGGTTTCAAAGCCATAGACTTTTTCCGATGGATGGGCGTTCAGATGAAGGGAGATAAAGAGATCAGCGCCGCTGGTGTTGGCGATGGCGGTCCGCTCTTCCAGGGAAAGAAAGACATCCTTGTTTCTGGTCAGAAGCACTTCGCATCCCAGTTCCTGTTTCAGCTTGATGGCCAGTTTTTTTGCGACCTGGAGGACGATGTCTTTTTCCTTCATGCCAAAGGCCGAGGCGCCCGGGTCTTTGCCGCCATGACCGGGGTCGATGACAATACGGCGGACGCCGAGGTTTAACTGCTGGGCCAGAGAGAGGACGGGAGAGGGAATGGGAGCCCCCCGTTCCGGCGCCGGTGCCTTGGATTTGCTGGAGAATTTGATTTTGTGGAGATCCTGGGGAATCAACAACGGTTTTTTCGCAGTACTTGCCTCGGTGCCTGGTGGCTCCGGGCTGGCAACCGAGGTTGTTTCCGGGGGATCGGCTTGCGCCGTCGGCTCCGGTGTTTGTTTCGTCTCGGCGGCAACGGCGGCAGGCTGTTGTCCATGGACATCAACAATCACCCGGAAGGGATCGGGGAAGCTGTAGATTTTGTAACTTTCAATGGATTCGATGTCGAGCACCACCCGCACCTTTTCGGGGGTGTACTGGGCGGTGCGGACCTGCTGGAGCAGGCCGTCTTTGATGGGAATCGGGGCGCGGTACTTGGGCTCGATATAGCTCTTGTCAAAATCGATGAACAGACGCCGGGGCTGTTCGCCGACCTTTTCCAGCAGTTCTTCGTGGAAACTCACCGGGCGTGAGGTCTTGATCACTATACGGGTGTAGTTGTCGGATGACCAGTGCTCAATGGGCTGGACGTAGGAGCGGTTCTTCACATTGGGCAGTTCGGCGGCGGCGGTCTCCGAAGGCGGAGCCTCTTCAATGGCGGGCTGGGCGGCAGGAGCGGCAGGGGTCGTAACGGCTGGCGCTGGTAGGGCTTCAGGGACGGTGGGGACGGGTGTGTTGAACTCCTTGGCAAGCAGTTTCAGCTTCTCCGTCGCCTTGTCCACCAGATCCCCGGTGTAGTATTCCTTGACAATCCTGCCGTAGTCTTTGGCGGCTTCCTGAGGATTTTTTTTGTCTTCAAGCTGGATGCGTCCCAAGGTTAACAGGGCGTCGTCGGCCAGTTGATGCCAGGGAAAAAGGGTTGGCAGCTTGGTGTAATAGTCAATGGACTTGTCCAGATCTGCCGGGGCTTTGAATTGCTGATAGCGGGCATAGCTGATCCGTCCCAGCATGAACAGGCTGGCGGCGGCATAGGAGGAGGAGGGCTGGAGCTCTTGAATCTTTTCAAAGTTCTCGATGGCCGTGGCCCAGTTGGCCGGGGTTGCGGCACGTTCTTTGTCGCTTCTGATTTCGGTGAAATAGATGGTTGCTTCGTCGAATTTGGTTCTCAACTCATTCTTCTGGGCAGGAACCTCTTCCGAGCTAACTGTGGCGGTATCGGCGGCTTTTGTATCTGGCGGCGTATCGTCTGCGAACAGAGATTGGGCATTGAGTGGAAGAAAGCTCAGGGTGATGAAGAGAAAAAAAATGATCAGACGGTGCATAAGTCAGAGGCTGTGGGGTGTTCTGTGGTAAATACCAGTGGCTTTAAAGGCAGGAAATCAGCCTGGAAACAGTGTAGGGGCCGGATACCTCGCCTGAAATTGAGCGCCTTTCCCGATGGAGCGGCGTTTTCTCAAGGGATGGCGAAGCTCGTTGATCCTTGAATGACGAGAACTATACATAAAAGCTGGCTGGATGGCAAAAGAAAATAAAGAGAGAAACTCGTATGGATAGGCCAACTTCCGATGGATTAGCAGGGTGAAGAATGGCGGATTCCATAAGATGCTCTGTTTTTACCTTCAGCTTTCATCTTTTACCAATAGTGCCTCCAACTCATAAAGGATATCCAGGGCCTGACGGGGAGTGAGGGCATCGGCCTTGATCTTCTGAAGATATTCGCGCAAGGGGTCGCCTTTGGGTGGGAAGAGGGACAGCTGGCTGGGGTGCTTTTTGGTCCGGCTCTTTTTCTCGTCCCGATGACGGGCGATGGCCGGCGTGCCGTCCATGTCCAGTTCGCCCCTTTCGATGTTCGCCAGAATTTCCCCGGCCCGCGTCACCACCCGGGCCGGTACCCCGGCCAGCGCGGCCACCTGGATACCGTAGCTGCGATTAGTGCCGCCTTCCACCAGCTTGTGCAGGAAGATGATGGTGTCGTTCCATTCGCGCACCGCAATGGAGTAGTTGCGCACCCGATTCTGGGTCCGAGCCAGATCGGTGAGCTCGTGATAGTGGGTGGCGAACATGGTCTTCACCCCCTTGTCGTTTTTCAGGACCAGGTCTTCAGCCACCGCCCAGGCAATGGCCAGCCCGTCAAAGGTGGAGGTGCCGCGGCCGATCTCATCAAGGATCACCAGGCTGCGCGGCGTGGCATTATTGAGGATATTGGCGGTCTCATTCATCTCCACCATAAAGGTGGACTGGCCGCGTCGCAGATCATCCATGGCCCCGACCCGGGTGAAAATCCGGTCAACCACGCCGATGACGGCGCGCTCCGCCGGGACAAAGGAGCCCATCTGGGCCATGAGCACGATGAGCGCCGTCTGCCGCAGCACTGTTGACTTACCGGCCATATTGGGGCCGGTAATGATCAGAACCTCCTGCGAAACTTGATCGAGCTCAACATCGTTGGGAACAAAGCGGCCGGTGGGCAGCGACCGTTCGATGACCGGATGTCTGCCCTCGGTGATGCTGATGGCCTCGCCGTCATTGACCTCGGGCCGTCGGTAGTGATAACGCTGGCTGCATTCGGCCAAAGCCGCAAAGCAGTCAATGCGGGCCAGGAGCTGCGCGGTTTTGAGCAGGCGCGGGCTTTCGATGGCCAGTTTTTGACGGATGGCAAGGAAGAGCTGGTATTCAAGGTCCAGCCGTTTTTCCTGGGCGCCGAGGACCTTTTCTTCAAAGTCCTTCAGCTCCGGAGTGATGAAACGCTCCGCTCCCACCAGGGTCTGCTTGCGGATGTAGTGGTCGGGGACACGCTCGGCCTGCAGTCGGCTGACCTCGATGAAATAGCCAAAGACCCGGTTGTAGCCGATCTTGAGTTTGGCAATGCCGGTGGCCGCCCGTTCCTTGTTTTCCAGCTCGAGGATCAGCTGCTTGCCGTCCCTGAGCAGGCGGACCAGTTCGTCCAGCTCTTCATTGTATCCGGCCCGGATCAGATGGCCATCTCGCAAGGTGATGGGGACCTCGTCATGGATGGCATCGCTGAGCAGTTGATGGATCTCGGGCAGCGGGTCTAGTTCATCGCCGATGTTCAGGAGCCTTGCGGCCGTGCATCGGGCGAGCAGATCCTTGATGGCAGGCAGACCGGCCAGGGAGTTGCGCATGGCCAACATATCGCGGCCATTGCCATTGCCCAGGACCATCCGGCTGTTGAGGCGTTCAAGGTCATAGATGGAGGTCAGCTGTTCCCGGATTTCCCGGCGCAGGCCGCTGTCCATAAACAGATTGGTGACGGCGTCGAGGCGGGCATTGATCCGGCCCACATCCTGGAGCGGAAAGAGCAGGTGGTGACGCAGAAGCCGCGCCCCCATTGGGGTGCAGGTCTGGTCAAGGACGGCCAGAAGCGAGCCTTCCCGCCGTGAGCCGATGATGGTCTGGGTCAGTTCCAGATTGCGGCGGGAGGACTCATCGATCTGGAGGATGGCGGCAAGGTCGATGGGGCGCAGGGTCTCGATGTGGTCGAGGTTGGCCTTCTGGGTCTCGCGGATATAGTCGAGCAGGACCCCGGCGCAGATGATCCCCCGGTCCATTCCCGCGCAGCCGAAACCGGCCAGATTGAGCACCTTGAAATGCTCGGTGAGCAGCTCCTCGCAGCTTGGCAGGTGGAACAGGGAGTCTGTTCGTTCGGTGATGCAGAGGCCGGGCAGCAGGGTCTGGGCAGTCTGGAGCAGAGAGGCCAGGGCCTTATTTTGGGAGGCGCTGATCAGCAGTTCGGCCGGGGCCATGCGGGTGAGCTGGTCAAGGATTGTGTCTCCGGCGGCGGAGTCGTCGTGAAACTCCCCCACCAGAAATTCACCGGTGGATAGATCAAGGAAGCTCAACCCATAGGTGACGGCCTTGGCCTGTTCCTGACGGGTTATCGCCGCCACATAGAGATTGCTCTTGTCATCCAGAAGTTGGGCGTCGGTGACCAGTCCCGGCGAGACCACCCGCACCACCTCCCGTTTAACGATACCCTTGGCCAAGGCCGGATCTTCCACCTGTTCGCAGATGGCCACCCGGCGGCCCGCCTTGATCAGCTTGGCCAGATACCCCTGGGCTGCATGGTAGGGGATGCCGCACAGGGGCACCTTGTTGGCCTCATCCTTGCTGTTGCGGCTGGTAAGCGTAATCCCCAGGATCTTCGAGGCGACAATGGCATCTTCAAAGAACATCTCGTAAAAATCGCCCATCCGGTAGAAGAGGATGGCGTCCGGATGCCCCTGTTTGATCTCAAGGTACTGCTGGAGCATGGGGGTCATTTTGACGGCTTGGGTCATGGTCGTTATGATTGCGGATGGTGAATTCAGGATTGCGGCGGAAGCTCGTGGATTGCGGCTTGCAGTCCATTGGGTTTTTCGGCCTGCTCGTCGATGTCAAGAATGGCGTAGGTTCCGGGGGCGCCGAATTGCCCTGTCCCCTGGAAGCTGCCGGGGTTGATAAAGAGGATCTTGCCGATTCGGTGGCAGACTGCATGGTGGGTGTGACCATAGATGATGCAATCGGCCAGGGGGAACATCGCCCAGGCACGTTCCTCGACGGTGTGACGGGGGCCCCAGGCGCCGTGGAAAAGGCCGATGCGATAGCCGCCGAGGGTGATCAGTTTGCTGTTCGGGAGAACTTGCCGGCTGCCCATATTGCACATATTGCCGTGCACTGCATATACCTTTTTGCCGCTGAAGGCGTCGAGAACGGCGATGTCGGTGAGGTCTCCGGCATGGATAATGATCTCGCATCCGGCAAAGGCCGTCTGCACCTGGGCACGAAAGGAATCTGAACAACTGCTCAAATGGGTGTCTGAAAGAATGCCGACGTGAATCATGGTAAGGCTCCTGGAGAAAAATAGTCTACCCGATATTTATACTGTAAGCGGGCCCGGGGAAGCATTGAAAAAATGAGGGATTGGTGAAAAAAGATGGTGAACAGGCATAGAAGAGTTGAAAAGAGGTTGTAGAGGCAAGTTGATGGAAGTCAGGAAATTGCCGTTCAGGGGCGCCAACCATCATCCCTTTGCCTGAATTGACATCCCTTGATATTTGTGGTGTGGTACGGAGAGGTGTCAATCAACAATGGCGTTGAGGTGTAAGAAATAAGAGAGGCGTGACATCCTTTTTTTGGTCTGTTTTCTTTCCTGTCTTAGCATGGTAAAAATACAAATAAACTTTCGCTTTTCACTTTTAAAACAGGGGGAAACCCCTCAAGTAGAAGGAGTCCTGTCATGGAGCAATCAATGTTTAACTTTCGGGTCGATGAGAAACTGTGCATTCAGTGCGGTGAGTGTGCGGCGGATTGTCCTGCCGGGGTCATCCATATGGATGGATTTCCGGTATTTGATGAGGATGGAGGCTGTTATCGCTGTCAGCATTGTCTCGCGGTCTGTCCCAGCGGCGCCATTTCGATTCTTGGCAGAGATCCGGAGGCAAGTCAATTGTTGGCCGGAACCTTTCCCGCTCCGGCGCAGATGTCGGCCTTGATTAAGGGGCGCCGGTCTGTGCGGCGTTACCGCAACGAAGATGTTGACGCAGCCTTGATCGATGAACTTCTGGACGTTGCCGGTCATGCGCCCACCGGGGTGAACAGCCAGAGTGTGCTTTTTACCGTGGTTAAAGAACGCACGGTCATGGATTCCTTGCGCGGGGAGGTCTTTGAACGACTTGGCAAACTCAAGGACAGCGGCGGTCTGCCGGATGATGGCCTGGTTGGCCGTTATATGGGCGGGGCGGTCAAGGGATGGAGGGAGGAGGGGCGGGATATTGTCTTCCGCGGTGCGCCCCACCTGCTTATCACCAGTGCTCCCAAGACTGCGCCCTGTCCGGCCCAGGACACCCTGATTGCCCTTACCACCTTTCAGATGATCGCCCACGCGCACGGTCTCGGCACAGTCTGGGACGGCATATTCATGATGGCGCTCGGCTTCTGTCCCGATCTGACAGGAAGGCTCGGCATCCCTGTTGATCATGTGGTCGGATATGCCATGGCCTTTGGTTGGCCGGCGGTGGAGTATCACCGGACCGTGCAGCGGGGACCGGCCCAGGTTAATGTGGTGAACCTTTAAAATCAAATCTGCCCGGGATTAGAAAAACAAACAGATCAATCCTGTTTTTGTTCAGACGAGGTTTGATCGGGAACAGGCCAGGTTTCGCGGGAGTCCCTGCACCGAAGTAATCCCCGGTCCGGTTGCGCCATCGATACCCAGTGATTTTAGAAGCGATAGCTCGATTTTGTTGCGTACGCCGACTGCGATGACGATGATGCCAAGGGTATGGGCAATACCGCAGAAACGATTGAGAAACTCCTGATTCCCGGTGTTTTTCTCAATATCATGGATGAGACCTGGATGAACCTTGATGAAGTCAAGTCCGAGTTCGGTCAGTTTTTCGCTCTCCGTCAGTCGTTGCCCGAATTGCTCAATGCCGATATGGCAGCCGGAATTTTTAAGCATCAGGCAAAGATCCTTGAAGGCGTCAAAATGCTTTAAGGCACCATATTCTGTCACCTCAAACCATAAGCGCGGGCAAAGTTCCGGGTTGCTGCCCAGGAGTTTTGCAAGATTTGTCCGGAATGGCCAATTGTTGATGGTCTCTGCTGCCAGATTGAGCGCCACATCCTCCACGATGGTGGGCAAGTGGAGGAGGGCTAGGCGGATCACTTCCAGATCAATTGCTGCCGTCAGGTTGAGGTGTGCTGCCATCGGCATAAAATCACCGGCCGTCAGCAGCGGTGTGCCCGGTTCGGGTCTTTGCAGGCGGACCATACCTTCCAGGTGCAGGGTCGTGCCCTCCTTGGTGATCACCGGGTAAAAGTCCAAGGTTATGCTTGCAGAACTCACTGCCTGGGTTAACAGAATACGCCACTGTTCCCCTGGAATGATTTTCATCTGAACGTCACTTTCAATGAGGTGACTGGCATTCACGCCCTTCCCCTCTGCCAGGGCGAGGGCGTGATCAACTCGGGAAAGCGTTTCTCCAAGACCTTTGCCATGCTCATAACGAATGACACCTAAATGATAGATCTCTGTCAGTCCCGGCCATTTCAGCACCAACTGTTCCCTGAACAGCTTGTCCAGTTGTTGCGAAACCACTTGTAAATCACTTGCGCCCGGCAGAACCACGGCGATATCGCCGGATTTGATCCGTCCTGCCATTGCCCCATCCTGCTCCTGGGAAAATTCCGTAAAGATCTGTCCAATGTCTTTGAGGAGTTTGTCCGTCCTGCCCCGTCCCAGTTGCTCGTTGAGACTGTTCAGATCCGGCAAACGCATCACGGCCAGGACTCCGTTGCTTGCCGCCTGATTTCCCGAAAGTTGCTCCTTGAGATAGGCCATGAAGTAATCGCGATTCGGCAGCCCGGTCAGTTGATCATAATTCACCAGCCGCAGCAATTTTTCAAGGCCCGCCGCGGCCTCGTTATACATCTGTCGTACCCTTTCCACCATGTTGTTCATGGCCCGGGCAAGGGTGTGCAGCTCCGGCGTCCTGGGTTCGGCAATGGTGATAAAACGCCGATCGCCGATGGCTTCAGCCTGATTGACCACATCGCTCAGCGACCGGCCAATGGCCCGCAGCGTGATCATTCCCAGCATTCCCACCGTGCTTCCACCTAGAAGAAACCAGAGCAGCAGTCTTCCGGCCTGTTCCCACAGGGCCTGATAGACAAACTGGGTATGGCTTATCACCGTCACTTTCCCAAACTGTTTCCATCCATCGCTGATCTGCGCAAGCCCTGGCCTGGCCGAGACTGGAAAGGCCCTGCTGAACCAGAACGGCACGTTTGCCTCCGATGTATTCTGAATGCGCTGGACGATGACCTGGTCCAGGGGGTCAGTTACCGATATCATCTGGTAATACCCTGTATCAAATAAGGCCGCTACCTGCAGCTCGATGATGACCGGATCTTTTGCCTGCTGGGTCATGGCAAGGGCCAGCGAGCTTGCGATATCATCATTCTTGCGCTGGAGCTGCTGCGTAAGATATCCCTGGGCCGACCAGATACTGACAAGCAGGCTCCCCATAAAGGCAACGATTGCGGAGACAATGACTGTCAGCCATAATTGACGCATTAATGACATAGGTCCCTCATAGTTGGTCAAAACCTTCAATTTTCATCTTCTCGACCAGATCCGTCCACTTGGACAGACGGCTTCCTCCACTTGGTTGCGGCGTACCGGCCCCTGGAACCCAGAATCCTTCTGAGTTGAAACTGTAAATCGGAACCAGATCCGGACGCTGTGATGCCGGACATATCTCGTTTGTCATGTTGTCAAGCACCAGAGGTTCCGCATCCGGTGTGGGATAGTAGGTCAGTACCATGTGCGCCTGGAGGGACTTCTTTTTTCCCTCGCCTATCAAGGCCTTGACATAGGTGAGCCGCAATTTGGAGACAGGTACGCCGGAAAACTTCAGAGAAAAATACTTGGCAATGGCGTAATCATCGCAGTCACCACAGCCTTTTATCTGCGCCTCGATGGGTGTTGACCAGTAGTCCTCCTGCCCCCAGACCGTCAAATCTTTTTCAGAACGTAACTTGTGATTGAGATACTCGTTGACATCACGCAACTTTTTCTGCTCCATCTCACCCTGAAACAGGGTCAGGGCGTCGTCCCAATCCTGGGCAACGGCTGCAGCATTCCCGCCATAACACTGCTGAACGGCCTGAATAACACGATCCAGACGAAATCCTTCGCAGGCAGCCCCAGCCAGCAGCACTATGCCTAGGACGCCAAAACAGGCCAGCAGAAATCCGTATCGTTGGGGACTTTTTATCAACAGGGTTGTATCCGTAAAGTGTCTATTGCTCTTCAAAGGAACAGTAGTGAGAGGGAATGGAGGCTGTGCCGGAAGATACAAAGGTTGTTTTCTTTCAAAGGTGTTGCTTGGCATGGCCTCCGATCGCCCTCAACTCCATGGCGATGCACAGGGATTCGATTTTGTCCGTCTCCCCAGATTTCCATCTATCTGGTCCGTAAAAATGGGTTGAACGTTTTTTTGGGGGCCTGATTTTTATGAAAGCTATCAATAAACCCAGGTAGGGTCAAGGGGTTTCCATGGCTTAAGCCTTTTGCTTGCGCAAGGAAAGAAAACCGGATTTTTAGCAACCACTTTCGCATCATTTGAAAAAGATCAGAGATATCATTAGCCGTGCTGAAAAATTGATTGGTGGATTTTTCGCTTTATTAATATTTCATTGTTGTTACTTCCTCAATTGAGGTGGTATCCTATTCTAATAGTTTTTTCCGGGGAAGGGGAACAGGCGGGATGAGAGCTGGTTTTCCTGGCTCTGTGGTAAATATGTTGAAAACGCACGGAGGTACCTATGTTTATGAAAACATTACGGAAGGTTGGTCTCTTTGGTATTTTTTTGATGACATTCATGGTTGTCGGTTCTTCTTGCGCTGCCCAGTCTGGCGACGCTGAAGCCGGGAAAAAATGGTACGCCATGAATAATTGCGGATCGTGTCACGGGCCGCATGGCAATGATGGCCGTGCCGTGAATATTGCCGGGCTGGATATGGGGTTTGGCAGCTTTGTCCGAAAGCTACGGAAAACGGATGCGCCGATTATGCCGGGGTTTCCTGAATCAAAGATATCCAAAGAGGATGCGGCGGATATCTACGCCTACCTGAAATCCTTGAAGTAGCAACAGCTCATCCAAAAAAGGGCGGGGAAGGAGCAACTCCTTGAGTCCGTGCGCAGGTTGTTCTTCCCCAAAGTCCTTTACTCTTCCTTCTAAAGGAGAGGAGGCATACATCTCACGCCCTCCCGGCACTTCCTCCCCGTCCTGTTCTTTCCTTCGGTCATACTCATTGCTTGCTTATTATAAAGACCTCCGGCCCTGGTATCCGCAGAAGCTCGATGTCAAAAATGGTGGTCCGATGCGGCTGAATCCATTGTTTTAACTCGGCCTTGCTCAGTCTCAGGCGCAAGGGAACATACCTGACACTATTTGTTTCCGGCTCGGTGGCGGTTATTTCCAGATAGGTGACACCTGCCTGGTCGAGTTGATTGACCCATAGGTTCTGGTCCGTATCAAATGTTTCAACCCGCAGGTAGAAGGTGATTACATTGGGGGATTTGTCGTTCAGATGATGGTCCTCGACCAGTTCGTCAAAGGGCTTAGACGTTTTACGGGCGACCTCCAGGGAATCGAAGAAGATATCAAAATGGTTGATGGGCCGGCCATCCTGGTCGCGGAGTCGGAAGATGACCTGGGCATGTTTGTCATACTGATTACGGGGATCGCTGGACCAGGGCCAGAAAGAGGGCTTTTGTCTGGTGCTCACCTGGGCGTAGGTGGTGCTGGTTTCATTTTCAAAAAAGGCGACCCGCTCCTGCCAGTTGCCATCATCCGATGCGATGGCCTGTTCGATGAGCTTGAGGACCTGGGGACGGCAACCCTCGCCGGTGACGATCCCCAGGTCTCCGGAATGGGCGCACTCGTAGGGAATGGCAAAGGGTAATTCCGGCCTGTCGTCCTGGCCGGGGATGGATAATCTCTTTACCTCGTAATAGACGGAACGCACTCCAGCTCTGGCCAGATTACTCTCCAGCTCGGCGCTGACGGACCGCCAGCCAAGGGCAAGGGCTTCGGCAGTGGCTCCAAGCTTACAGTAGATGAAGTTCAGATTGGAGGCAGCCACCCGGACCACCCCGTCCGAACCGTCTTCCCTGGCGTAGCGCACAGGAGCCTCAAACCAGCTTACATCGGCCTGGCTGCCGACAATGATGTGTTCCCGAACCTTGTAGACCTGATCCAGCGAATTTGTCGCTTCCGTAAAGAAGAGATGCAGGTCGATGGTTTCCGTCGAGCCCAACTCCAGGGCATCAAGAACCCGTATCCCCCGTTCTGTCCCGGTCTGGAAGACTAAACGGCCCCATTTAGCCAGCTGCCCTTTGCCGATATGGGCCCAGCCGCTGCCAAGGTTGGCGCCGGCAAGAT
The DNA here is from genome assembly GCA_009773475.1 of Desulfobulbaceae bacterium. Classification (GTDB taxonomy): domain Bacteria; phylum Desulfobacterota; class Desulfobulbia; order Desulfobulbales; family Desulfocapsaceae; genus UBA2270. Next base: position 215,906 of record WSXV01000003.1, read on the forward strand.
AAATCAGATTATTCAGGGGGGAAGGCCGGGGGCTGAATTTGCGCAGCCAGTTTCTGATCACCAGGGCGCCGGTGCTGTGGATGATGACATCAAAGCCATGGCTGAGAAGATGGGTATAGTCGGCACTGTGCAGGGCGCGGTCAAAGGCCCGCGAGATATCGTCGAGATGGAGCCCGTCCTCCAGCGAGACATAGCGGCTGAGATCGATTTCAACCACGCCGGTATTGCCGTACAGTGTTCGCAGCGCCTGCGGCATGGAACCATAGATCCCTTTGATGGAGCCCGGATCACTGTTTTTCGATTCCGCCGAATAGCCATGGATAAGAACGATGGGGCGCATGGAAACCTCCTTGGTTTTCTCTTTTTAGTTTTTATTATCGTGCTGGGAAAGGGATAGCGGGTGCATCAAAAGTGAGTGTATCACTCCCCTGTGTTTTTATGAAATATTTTTTTGTCGGGAGGAACAACCTTGCGGACGGCCTCGGAGATTGGCCCCACGGAGGGGTTGTTTTTACGGGGAACCGGCGATTGCCTCTCTAAAGAAAGGCGGCCTTTTTGACGGACAACTCAGGGGGCAGGCGGCCTTTTCATGTCGCCCGGGAATCTGTTTGCAAAGCGTTTTTTCAAAGCACTTTATGCATAGTAGTTGCCGGTTGCACTTAGTTTGATGGCAAGCGCTACCTGATTACGCAGGGTTTTCAGGGCATCAAACTGGTCTTGATTTAGATGGTGGTCCGGCGAGATATAGGCACCATAGATGAGACCAATGGACCTTTTGTTAATCATAATCGGGTAAAGCGCGAAATTTGGTGAGAAAATCAGCCCTCGAAACCAGGCGGGTTTACGTTGTTTGATATCAGGCGTGGAGATGTTGTTGATGTAGAGCTCCCTGCCTTCAGATAGGGCTAGATTAAAAAGATCTCCGGCGCTGTCCTCTACCGGAAAGCTGAACTCCTTCAGCAACTCCTCGATATTCTTGCCAAGCCCGAAACGGGGCCGCATGATATCCGTTTCGGGGTTACGAAAGAAAATGAGTACCTGGTCAAAACCGATTCCCCGGTAAATGGTCTCCAGAATCATGCTGAGCACAGTATCGAGAGTGAAGTCATCCAACATGATATTGGTGATCTCCTGAATAGCATCCTGCATCAGCAACTGTCTGTTTTCGCTGGTGGTGTTGCACGGTGATGGTGAGGCTCCGGCACTGATTTTAAAACGCTCCAGGGTTTCAGCCGTATCGGCGGACATCGCCTGCGTGTCATGGGTATTGACGGGAGCGGAGTCGGGTTGTGCCTTGAAACTACGCTGGTCAAGTTTGCACAGGTCGGTTTCTTTGAGGTTGAGCACATCGGCAAAATCCCGCATTTGGGTGAGAGCCGAGTCCATCATCGTGACAACGTCCTCCTCGAGGAGATCTTCATAGGCGGGCTGGTATTTTTTGAGAACTATGCGCAGTTGCTCTTCGCGCTGGTGGGGCGAGTAATGAATTGTGATGTCACAGAGTTCATTGGCAAAATTGGCAAGTATTCTATGGGGATCGGTTTTTTCTTTGATATCTTTTGCCGAGATTATTTTCATGCTGAACGTAATGAATTTAGGCAGGTTCCATAACTCGGCCAACTCCATTCCCAATTTATCAAAGGTTGTGCCAAAAGTTTCCTGCATGCCGATCTGGTCGGTCACATTCCCATCTTTCACTAATGTCAGGTATGCCTCGTACTTGTCCGGATAATAGTACATGGCTAACAACCGTCCGAAATTGTGGAACATGGCACAGATGAAATGATTTTCCCAATCTTCCATTTTTAAATGTTTAGAGAGGTCCTGGGCGAGTATTCCAGAGAGAAAAGAGGAGAGCACCGCCTCCTTGACGTAATTTGCTGTGGATTTGTCCTGCAGATGGGCAAAGAAAATAAGGCCGGTGGCGGTAAGCCGTACTTGTTCAAATCCGAGAATAACCACAGCCCGTGAGATGGTTGAAATCTGGCCTGAGAATTGACAGTACATTGCCGAATTTACAACTTTAAGCAATTTGCTGGTCAGCGAATAATCCTTCAGAATGATATCGGCCAGTTCGTTGGCGGAAGAGTTGCTTGAAGGAGAGGTCTTCATGTTTATTTCGGTGATATGTTGAAGTACCGCCGGAAAATCCCGTTGATTGCTCATCCGGTCAAATAATTGTTCAGCTGTGATCTTGCTTGTTTTGCTGGCCGTCATTGACTCCTCCGGTTTTTTCGAAAAGGTTCTGAACTCTGGTTGAGGAAAAATAGAAGGGATCAGGCTTGGACGCCTTGTTCTCTGGGTGTCCTTTGTAATTATGCTGGGATGTGGATGCTTTATTCCGCGAGCATCTCTGAATCATCTGATGATACCTGATGCGTACGACAAAAACATCCCAAAAAGAGGAAGGTGGAGCCAGGGGGACATCACACAAGAGTGCTTCTGGTGGGGGGAAGAGGCGGGGAAATAGTCAAAAAAAAGCCCGGCGTTAAACGCCGGGCTTTTTTGAAAAGCCAATAGGTCTGAGATAGGAAAATTCAGCGGAAAAAGTGGCTTGGAGCCAGTTTTCTCTTTAAGCTTTCTTGCGCCGCAAGCCGAAAAGGCCAAGCAGGCCAGAACCCAGCAGCCAGGCGGCTGCCGGCACTGGCACTATGGGAGCTGAAACGGTGTTTAATTCTACCTTGTCCAGATAAAAGTTTGAATACGAGGCTCCCCAAGTTCCATCACTCCTGATCCAGTCAGCCCACTGACCAATAATTGAATAGGTCAGTGAATCCGTTGCCATCATAGAGTTTATGGTTGCGGCATTAAGATCAAAGTCAAAAGTTTGCATTGTTCCATCCAGAGACTGGTTGTCAACAAGTGTACTTCCGCCTGCATTTATATCGATGGTGCTCCAATAGTACCAAGAAAACCTATTATTAGAAGAGGTTGTCTTTCCCCGAAGAGTGATTGACAAGGTTGCCGAGTCAAAAGTTTCATCAGAAGCTATGGCGAAAGAAGGGCTAGAAACGTCCCTTGTCTCTGCACTCTCATTATAGTCATTGGTATAAAGTGTAGCTGATGCCGTGGTTGCACCCGTGAGCGTGATTAGACACAAGCCAATTAAGCCATGTAATACGTTTTTCATGTTTCCCTCCATTAAAAAATATAGGAATGAAAGCTGCTGTTTTTTTCAGCTTTGCCTTTCCCGGGTGTTACCCGCCTGCAAATGTCGATTAAGTCACGCAACCAGGCTGCGCCCGTCTGAAGTAACCCGGTTCGCATTCTTTCTATCCATAAGTTTGATATATAGTGGACAGAAGCAAGCAAGTAAATACTACTAAAGTATGAAAAAATGGAGGAAACGGGCGTGCTGCTGTTGTTTCTTGGATTGTCTCCGCTTGTTAAGCAAAAAAAGGATAGCTTAATTTTCTTTCCTTTTCCCTTTCATCAGTCTTTATAAAAAACATAACCGTCCATCGTTCCATCAGCGACCGGACCGAAAAAAAACATCAGCTTCGCTAAAGTCTTTCACTTCCTGGAAGTGTGACACCTTTTCTGTGCAAAAAAGAACGCCACTTGTATCTATGTTCTCAATTCTGAAAAGGGATAGCGGGCGCATCACAACTGATTGTATTACTTCCCTGTGTTTTTATGAAATACTTTTTGTCGGGAGGAGCAACCTTGCGGACGGCCTCGGAGATTGGCCCCACGGAGGTAGAGTTTTCTTGGGAACCGGCGATTGCCTCTATATAGTCGCCCTTGCGGACGGTCAACTCAGGGGGCAGGCGGACTTTCCATGTCGCCCAGGAATCAACACCTGGTGAGCACTGTCCGATGGCAATTCTACCGTCGTGTAATTCCTCCGCATTGATACCGCTGTTTCTTGACTCCTCCGCCTGGGCAAAGTCAAAATCCCAATAATGGGCAAACGATACGACCTCCACGCGCATATTTCCAGATGGCGATACCGGACCGCAACGAAAGGAATGTTCCCGTGCCCCATGGGAGAAGAAATCCGAGGGGCTCGAGGTTGCCGCAGCCAGGTAGCGTCCAAAGAAACGAGAAAACGGTATCTTGCCGCCAACCGCTTCTTCTGCGACGATTTCAATAATATCGCCAGGTTTGACCTTGGTGCCTTCTGGAAGAAGAGTAACCCCGAACCGAAGATTACTGAGCGGCAGCTCGTTTTCGAGATAACAATGCGAAAACGCGAGCCTGCCGGAGGTCACGTCATTTCTTGTAACTCCCCGCATAAGTGACAGGGAAAGTTCCGGTCTTTCCTGAAGACTTACCCGCGTCGTTGGAATGCTTCTTATCTCCATGATAAGGTGTTCACCCCGTGACGGTAGAGATTGACATGCCTGCAAAGCTGCTGCCGCGAGGAGAACACAGGAGATTTTCGAGGTCAGGACTTTCCCGGGCATAAAGAATTCCTTCCCATTTCTCCTTTTAAAGGAAATCCCTTTGAGAGCCGTGATCAAACCTTGAACTTTTTCACAAGATTTTCCAGCTGGACGGCCAGATCGGCTAATCCTTGTGCGCTCAATTGAACCTGACTACTACCCTCTCCCACTTGAGTTGACTGCTGGTTGATTCCGGCAATATCGCGAGTGATATCGGATATGACGACCGTGGTCTGCGCGACATTTTCGTTGACCTCGGCAATCCCCTGAGAGGCTTGGGAGATGTTGGTGGAAATTTCTCTGGATGCGGCCGATTGTTCTTCAACGGCGGTGGCTATTCCGTTGATGACGTTGTTGATCTCAACAATCACCTCGGAAATCTTCTCGATATCTTCCACGGTTGTTGAGGTTGTCACCTGCATCTCGTTGATCTGATTTTTAATATCCACAGTGGCTGCAGCG
>WSXV01000009.1 GCA_009773475.1 Desulfobulbaceae bacterium
CTCCTCTTTCGTCGTGGTTAGAAGAGCGCTGAGAATAACACAGCTTGCCCATTTAACCTACATTAGAGAGAGTTGCATTTGCGACTTGAATTCACCAATAGTAAACACAAGGGCAGGAAGACATTCTTCCTGCCCTTTTTCAATTTATTACTCCACGAGTCCCGGGTTAAATACTAACTGGTCAACACCCGGTAGATCTCAGGCATACGCAACGGCAGTTTACGCACGTCATTGACAAAGATGTAATTGACCGGCCCGTAGAGATGGTCCATATAATCGTGGGCCTGATGATCGATGGTGATACAGAAGGGATGAATGCCGGCGGTCTTGGCCTCGAGGAGGGCGTGCCTAGTATCCTCGATGGCGTATTCACCCTTGTAGTCATCATAGTCTTCGGGCTTGCCGTCGGTGAGGGTTATGAGCAGGCGAACCCGGGCATCGGTCTTGCTAAGAAGCGAAGTCGCATGGCGGATGGCCGGGCCCATACGGGTATATTCGCGCGGGCCGATGGCCCCAATCCGCTGCCGCACCACATCGCCGGAGGGCTCGCCGATATCCTTGACGTGAAAGATTTCACAGCGGGTGCGCCGCATCCCGGAAAATCCGTAAATCCCGTAACGATCCCCCAACACCTCCAGGGCCTCGGTCATCAGCACCAGAGACTCTTTGATCGCATTCCCCACCCAACCTGCGGTGGAGTTCGACATATCCACCAGAAAGATCACCGCGATATCCCGTTCATCCCGGAGCAGCTTGATAAAAAGCCGGTCTGACTGCGCCAGTCCGGCCCGGGCATCCGCCAACGACTCAATCAGGGCATCCAGATCAATATCATCACCGTCCCGCTGCCTGCGGACAAAACGATCCGTGGTGCGCATCATCTCAAACTGATGCCGCAACCGGTTCACCACCCCATGATACTTGCCAAGGGTCTGACGGATAAATCCGGATTTGAGATCAGGAAGTTCCTTGACCGTGACCACGCACCAGTTCTTGCGAAACCCAAGGCGCCGATAATCCCACTCATCATAGCAGATTGCAGCCTGCAAAGCGCCACCCTGCTCAGCACCAGGCCCGACATCAGGGGCAACGCCTTCACCGGAGCGGCCCACGGCGCTGCTGACAAATCGGCCGGGCAGGTGCCCGAACTCCTCCCGAAATCTCCGCACCTCTTCCGCCATCTCCCCGGAAAGTTCCACCTCTTCATTATTGATGGTGACAAGCAGCGGCGCCTGATGCTCGGCCACCGTTCCGGCAAATTCGCTGTCCATGATCATCGATATATCCGACTCCAGGCCACTGGCACCGCTTTGTTTTTCCTCCTCAGAGCGGAGCAACGCCCTGAGTTTTTCCTGGGGCAAGGCGGCAAGATAGAGGGCCAGACTGTGCACCAGCTCTTCTCCCTGGCGCAAAAACTGCTGACGCCGAACCGCCTCAATGGCGGCAAGCCGGAGCTCTCCCTGAAAGAGCAACGGCGTTATTCCTCCGTATTCCTCAAAATTTTTATCATCCTGCCTTCCATCAGCGAAGGCTGCCTGGATTTCCCGCACCGTCTGAACACTATCCATCGCACTTGCTCCAATACCGGTAAGCCGGAGCCAATACTCATTGAGTGCAGGAAGGCTGGAATGCGGATGGTCGCGAAGCAGCGAACCATTGACAAGACCGGCCTGCAAACCATGGAGCAGTGAGGTTCTAGGATCTTCCGCCTGCACTGGCGGTGAAACAATCCGGGGCAATGCCGTCCAGGCTCGGATCAGACCGGGCAGTTCCAGCTCTAAAAACCGGGCGGCCCGCACCGTCTCCAGGAAAGAGTAACAATCACGGGCGAAAATCGGATCGGCAAAAGAATCGAAAAAAGTGGTGAGCCATAATGGCGAGGAAGGATCTGGGGAGAATTCATGATCAGCAGGATCAATGACGGTGAAGCTGCCAATCTCCAGATAGGCCCACTGAAAGGCAAGGATCAACTTGTATAACAGGATATTGTCGGCAGCCTTGGGATAAATGGCCAGTTCCGGAGGAAGAAAGATGGTTTCGGTGTCGGTGAAGACCGCATTGCCGGAGGCAATCATCAGATCCCGGCCCGCCACTCCGCGGATAAAGGGAAGAAGCCGCCCCTCAACCTCCCCCAGAAGCACCAGGCCCGCCCCGTTATTTCGTTCCAGATAACGACTTTCCATTCCCCGCATAAACTGCTGAGCCGCACGCAGCCCCTGCATTTCATAGCAGTCAAGAATCTCGCCCATAAGGGCCGGCAACTGGGTCAGTGGTATAAACCCCAGGAGCTCCGGCAGAAGTTTGAGAAAGTCACGACAAAGGGCATTGGAGATGGGCCAGATTGCCGGAATACACCAGAAGATTGTTTGGCAGACCTCGTCACTCTGATCAAGATAGGGTTCCAGCATCTCCTCCACATCCCACTCGTTGGGAATGTCAGGGGCCACTATCTGATTAAAACGCTGGGTCAGCTCAAGAAGTTTCATGGGCAATGGATGAGATCTCTGTCAGTTTTGGAACACAAGCGAATCCTGTCCTGCGCCTGATCAAAAGAGAGAGGCGACCATATCCTCAATGGCGGAAAGCATTTCAGGATCATCGCTCAAAGGCTCGACCACGGCAGCCCGGCAGGCGGAAGGGATATCGACACCATCCTCAATCAGCTTTCCGGCCTGAATCAAAAGGCGGGTGCTGGCTCCCTCCGGCAGGCCGGAATCCTTCAGGCTTCTGGTCATCACCGCCAGCTTGACCAGGGTCATGGCCAGTTCCCGGCCAACTCCGCTCTCCCGGCAGACAATCTCCGCCTCCTGCTCCACTACCGGATAATTGAAGCTGAGGGCCACAAAACGCTGCCGGGTTGAGGGCTTGAGATCCTTGAGCACACTCTGGTAGCCGGGATTATAGGACACGGCGAGCATGAATTCCGGGGGCGCCACCAGCAGCTCTCCCCGTTTTTCTATGGGCAGCTCCCGGCGGTCATCGGCCAGGGGATGGAGGACCACGGTGGTATCCTTGCGCGCCTCAACCACCTCATCGAGATAGCAGATCCCTCCGGCCCGCACCGCCAGAGTCAAAGGGCCGTCCATCCACACCGCCTCACCGGCGCGGATCAGATAACGACCAACCAGATCACTGGTGGAAAGATCATCATGGCAGGAAACCGTGATCAATGGGCGCTCCAGCTTCCAGGCGAGATACTGCATAAAGCGGGTCTTGCCGCAACCGGTGGGCCCCTTGAGAAGCAGAGGCAGGCCTCGCTTATAGGCGGCGCAGGCTATTTCCACCTCATTCTTTTGCGCCAGATAATAAGGTTCATCGACAATCCTGTGTTCATCCAGCCGAATGTTGCATCCGTCCATCCCAACCCCTTGCTTTCCCTTAACTGTCATCACCATGTCCTTTAAAAATAGTTTTGAGAGAAATTATCACCACCGACTTGTCACACTGTACATGGGCAGGGATTCCGTCAAGACAAAAAAAAACAGTAGGGCGTTAATCACCACGACATATCGTATCTTTGCAGTTGTTCAAAATTGATTCGACAATACAGGAAAAAAGCTCGATCACCCCGGATACCCGCAGCAGTAAATTAAGCCAAGAACAGTTGGATAAAATCAGATATCCGATGTGGCAATAATGACGACCAAGACGCCCAGCCCGTCGCCCGATTAGCATGGCAAAGAAATTGATACCATGATCACCAACCGATAACTCAAGAAAGCGCTTAACATATCAGGTCGTTATTCGGATTCCCATTCAAGCGTTCCCTATTCGGCTCATTCGGTAAAGAAAACTCCCCTCCCTCGCCAGGAGGGGTTGGGGGTGGGAAGCTGCAATAAAACGTTTCCACACTTTATCCACCCTCTCAAGCCCCCAGCCTGAGGGGTAGAAAATTCTGGAAGCTCAACTTTTGATTTGGAAATAGAAATTCACTATTAACGATCCACACAGCACAAATCACAAGAAACAATTCGACAGATAGAATATATAATTCATGACTTCAGAGCCGTTGCCGTAGGATGGGTAGCCGTAGGATGGGCTAAGCGAAGCGTGCCCATCATGTCTGCTTGACACCGAAAAGACAAGTAATTGACGACAGGCAGTACAAGGAGTGCGGTGAGGAGTCATGCCACGCAGCCGACGAAGGTGCCAACACGAATAGACAATTGAAATAACCTATAGCTACCCTATGAAAATACTCAACATACAAGAGCCTAATGGCATATCAGAGTTCGAAGCCTTTTTAAATCAGGTTTCTGATAAACTCGCTACGGCCATATGTAAAAAAATTCATGCATACACTGAACTGAATGACATATATACTTGCAACAGCTTGAAAATTCTAAACCCCAAGATATGGGGCTATAAAGGAACCATTTATAAGCTCCGCGTCGATTGCGGGAAAGAGTCAGCCCGAATACTGTTTACCAAAACACCAGCCAACGACCTCGTGCTGTTACATGGATTTATTAAGAAAACGAGAAAAACACCGACGAAAGACGCTAACATTGCAATGCAAAATCTCGAGCGACTAAAAAACAACGTCGCAGTGACTCAACTGGCATTGAGACAGGACTCTTTCTAACTACTCGGATTTCAGGCATTAAAAAGATACTACCGACATACTCTCCTGACTTGCTGCATTCGTCTTAGATGCCCATAACTGAAATTATAAAGATGCTAACCGTCAAAATGCACCAGTTCATCTGGTGCATTTTTTTTGTTGGAATTCTGTATCTTGTCCCCCGGAACGTCAACTTAAAACCACTCTGACCCCTTTTAATTTGACCCCTTTTAATTCCTCGCTGTCCTACGCTTAAAACTGCATGTTACCATACAGCCTCCAAAGACTCGCTACCCGGTGGCTGGCCAACCTTCCGGGGCGGGCTTCCCACCCGCTTGATTACACGACCTTGCCCGGCCGCACATCTACTCTGACTCCTTTTACTTCTCACCTGCCGCACCACCTAAACTGCCCGCGTCAGCGCCGCCTGCGTTCTCGCGGTCAGGTGCAGTAGCTTTGTTAGCATGTTTTGCTTCTTTCATTTTATTGAAAGCAAAGACTGTAGCCTCTTTACTGTTCAAACTCATATTGTTTGAATTATCAGCAAAGTCGTAAGCTTCTTTGAATATTTTAAAATCTTCTTTTGTGAATGAATTATCAATCCAATTTAACGCGAACACCTTTGCATCATCTTCAGACATTGCCATATGGTTACTTGAGTCAGCAAATATATATATTTCCTTAAAAAACAGGAAACTTTCGTAGTCTCTTTCTTTAACCCATTTGTCAGCAAACAATTTAGCGTTTTTCTCTGACATATCCATATCGTTGCTAGAATCAGCAAAGGTGTATATGGCCTTATACTTATCCAGTGTAGTCAGTTCTTGTGTTTCTTCATCACCATTCACGGAACCTTTTTCATAAAAACTGACTATTTTTGATAGTACTGAGTCTTTTGTGTAAGAACTTGGAATGAGCTCAGCAGCAATAACCGCATAGCCGACATTATCTTTTGATGTTAAAGCCTGATCGACGATAGAGTTAAGAACACTTGATTTTGCATATTCACTGCCCATGTATTTTGCAGCAGAAATTGCCAATTTGTAATCATTTGCGGCCAGTGCACATTTAACAAATGTGCTAATTGCAGAATCTCTACTGTATTTACTATCTATAGATATTGCGGCGCGATATTGTAAATATATTGGCTCTTTTTCGCCTTTATAGTCATTTGGGGTAATTAATAATTCTGTCTTATTAACATCTGACTCCGCTCTTTCCTTATATTCTTTAGGTAGCTTGTCGATAGCGTTCGGTTCAATTTTTACAAAAGACAAGATGGCCACAATCACCCCAATAATTGTCGCTATCTCTGCTAGTGTTCTGAGTTTCACAATTGCCTCTTTTCCAATGCTAACAAGTAATTAAACGGATCTGCATATCATCCCAACTCGCACGGAGTACGGGATGTTATCCTCTACCAACACACTCAAGTTCTTTGCCATACCAGCCTGAGAGATATTGGTAACATACCAATATCGTGTCAAATAATCTCGAAAATTTATAGCGTTCGAATACTCGCTTTTCTGCATATCATCCCGGTTGAAAGTATCTACAATTTTTTAAGAACTTCCCATGATCCCAGTCCCAGGTGCGGCTCCGGTACATTTCAAGGCATTCATTCCGGCAAGGAAGATTATCAGGACAATGGGGTGTATTCGTCAATCTGCCAGGCTGGTTCATAGAGTCTTTGCATCATCTTGCTGTAGGGGCCGAGGCGCTGTTCGTAGATGTAAAAAGGGGGCAGGATTTGCAGGCCTTCGCCGCCATTTTTGACCGCCTCGACCAGGACGAGCCGGGCATGATTCCCATCCCCGGGATAGCTGTAGATGGTTTGCAGGCGTTTAGGAACTAGGCGAACCTGATGGAGGGCGGCCAGCAGCGTGGTCAGGCCTGTGGCGGGATAGACAAAAACCGCCTTGCCGCGATTTTTGAGCGCCATGGCCGCTGCGGCCGTAACCTCCGGCAGGGTGCAGCAAACCTGATGGCGGGCAACAAGCGCCTCCTGATCGAGGGTTGGGCGTCCGCTATTCTTGCGATAAAATGGGGGGTTGCAGATAACCTGGGAAAAGGTCTCGGCGGGATAGAAATCAAGGATCTGGCGCAGGTCCCCCGCCACCACCTCCATCTTCCCGCTCAAGCCGTTCAGGGCCATATTGCGGGAGGCAAGTTCGGCAAGGGCCGGCTGTAACTCAAAACAGGAAACCAAGGCAATCTGTTTCTGCCAGCGATAGAGGCAAATCAGGGAGATGATGCCACAGCCGCCGCCCAGATCAAGGAGAGTTGCTCCGGGCGGCGGTGGGGAAAAATGTGCGGCAAGGATGGCGTCAACGGAAAAGCGGTAGCCGGTTCGGTGCTGCAGGCAGTGCAATCGCCCGTCAAACAGGGTGTCACAGGTTACGGCGTCTTCCACCTCTGCCATGTCAACACCCGGTATGCAAGGCTCCATAATCAAGGAAGGCCTACTTCCCCTCAACCGATCCGATCGATCTCTTCCCCGTCAACCAGTTGATTAAACAGCAAACCAGTCATGATCTTGGGATAAAAATAGGTGGATTTATGGGGCATGATCAGATTCTGGTCAGCCACATCCCTGACCTGGCCGACCCTGGTGGGATTCATCACAAACAGCAGCGGGGTGATCTCTTTACCGGTGGCGCATTCCTCCACCGCCATGACCAAAGCCTCGTCCGCATTGCTGGAATAGGCGATGAGCGCCTCCTCTTCGCAGCGGTGCTCGTCAAGCCCCAGGGCCTTCTCCATGATGATATCGGAGAGAACTACCACGTCCAGCTCCCGCAGGACCTCGGGACGGCCAGCCAGCAGATCTAGCGCCTCAGGTTTCAGGCTGAGGAGAAAACAGCGATCCTGAGCCGGATGATAGACCCCGAAGGTGGATGAGCTCTTCTCCAGAGATTGCCGCTCCAGCTCTTCCATCCGCGCCATCACCTCTTTGATCAGGGCATCCCGGGTACCGCCGCTGATCTCTTCGCAGTGAAAATAGTGTTCAAAACGATGCAGGAGTTCTTCCGCGTCCATCACTCCCGGCCAGCGGACCAGCCGGTGGGTGGGGAGTACTGAAAGACCTGGATCTTCCATGGGGCAGAGGTACATGATGATATGGTTGGCCGGGCTGTTGGCAGGCAGCTCACCATGGCAGCCCTGGGCCTCACGGAGAATGCGGCGATAGGCAAGAGCGGTGGTATAACGATGATGCCCGTCCGCAATATAGAGCGACTTGTCGAGAAACCAGCTCTGCACATCCTTGATGGTTTTCCCGTCACCCACCCGCCACAGGCTGTGCACACAGCCATCGCCATCGGTCACCGAACCGACGGCCTCAAGCGGCTGCGCTTCCAGCAGGGCCATCACCTCATTCTGGGGGTCGGAATAGAGCGAGAAAATCTGACTGAACTGCGCCTTGCAGGCGGCCATCAGACGCAAACGATCGGCAATCACCGTATCAAAGGTCTGCTCATGGGGCTTGACCACGCCTTCCGCGAACTCGGCCAAACCCACCAGGCTGACAAAACCCTTACGGGTCAGGCGCCGACCGGATGGATGGGAATACTCGGTGTGATAGAGGTAAATGCCTGGTTGCGGATCCCGGATCAGCACCTTTTCTTCCAGCCATTGCCGAAAAAGAGCCGCCGCCTCTTCATAGCGGACATCGCCAGCTTCTTCGCCTCCTTGACTCTTGACGATATCCAGACGAATCATATTGTATGGATTGCGGGAACGATAGGCCTCAACACCACCGGTATTGATCACATCGTATGGTGGGGTGACAACCTCATCAAGGCTGCCGACCTTCTGTGGATTAAAATGGACTCCCCTGAGAGGGGCAATAAAGGCCATGCTCTTTCACTCCTTATCTGCTACAGTGTGCAATTGAATATAAATGACTTCTCAAATAAACGTCTCTAACGGACAGCAAACAAAGACAAAACGCAACATCACCCGTCTCCAGCCTCATTTGCCCGGCAATCCTACCATTTCAAGAATGAATTATCCAAGCTTTTCAATCATAATCCATTGATTTTAACACACCTTTAATCTGCACGGAGGAACACCCATGTTTGACATTTTTATTGAAACCCACTTTGCCGGAGCCCATCACCTGCGCGAGTATCCCGGGAACTGCGAAAAACCGCACGGTCACAACTGGAAGGTTAAGGTTACGGTCCGGGCCAGCAAACTGGATGAACTGGGCATGGGCATTGATTTTAAAATCCTCAAACAGAAGGTGAACGCCAAGGTGGACGAGCTGGATCACTGCGACCTCAATGAACATCCAGCCTTTCTCAGCCAGAATCCATCCTCTGAAAACATCGCCATATATCTTTTCGACCAGCTCAAGTCTTCTCTTCAGCATGAGCATTACCAGCTTTACAGCATCTCCATCCGGGAGACCGAATCCTCCGGACTCACCTATTATGGACCCGACGTTGATGCCTGACAAATCGCTCTTGATCTCTGAGCTTTTTTATTCGATCCAGGGCGAATCCACCCATGCCGGATTCCCCTGTGTCTTCATTCGACTGTCTGGATGCAATCTGCGCTGTCGATACTGTGATGCGCGCTACACCTACGAAAGCCCCCATGCCATCATGAGTCTTGAGGCCATCCTTTCGTTTGTGGATGGCTATCCTGATATCATGGTGGAGATTACCGGCGGCGAACCCTTACTTCAGGAAAATGCCTATCCCTTGTTGGAGCAGCTGCTGGCCAAGGGCAGAAAGGTGCTGCTGGAAACCAATGGCTCTCTACCCATAGACAAAGTTGCGCCGGAGGTGATCGTGGTCATGGACATCAAGTCTCCGGGCAGCGGCATGGCGGAATCTTTTGCCATGGAGAATATCGCCCTGGCCCTTCAGCGAAACCACCAACTCCCGGGAAGCTGTGAAATAAAATTTGTCCTCACCGACAAAAACGATTACATCTGGGCGCGAAATCTGGTGAACCAGCATTGCTTGGCCGTGCACACCCCTACCCTTTTCTCTCCAGCCAAGGGCAAGCTTGATCCCGCTGACCTTGCGGCCTGGATACTGCACGACAAACTCCCGGTCCGTCTGCAATTACAGCTACATGCACTGATCTGGCCGCACCTGACACGTGGAGTTTAAAGGGAAGACAAAAAAAAACCGAACCTTGAGGGCCTTCACCTGTCTCTTTCCCCCCATCTCCTTGTGTGCAGAGACAGGTGAGCATGGAAATGGTTTCGATTCGATAAAATAAAGGGACAGAATGCACTGATGCCCTCAATAGACCATGTTTTTAGGAACCAATATGAAAAAAACAATCACCGTGGAAGAGGCTGTGGGCATGGTGTTGCCCCATGATATCACTGAGATCGTCCAGGGAGAATTCAAGGGATGCGCCTTCAAAAAAGGGCATATCATCCAAACGGAAGACATTGAACACCTGAAACGACTGGGCAAAGAACATATCTATGTCCTTGAACTGGGACCGGACGAAATTCACGAGAATGAGGCGGCGGACAAACTCGCCACCGCCCTGATCGGCGAGGGTGTCGCCCGTACGGCTGAGCCGGTGGAAGGAAAGATTACCATAACCGCCGCCATCGATGGCCTGTTGAAGATCAACGAAGAGGCACTTTTCCGCTTTAATATGCTGGGCGAGGTGATGTGCTCCACCCTCCAGACCAATACCCCGGTAAAAAAAGGGGAAGCCGTTGCCGGCACCCGCCTGATTCCCCTGATCGCTCCCCGGGGCCTGGTGGATGAGGCGATGGCCATCGCCTTGGAATCAGCGCCGATCATTGCCGTCAAATCCCTGCGCCAGGCCCGGGTGGGATTGGTGATTACCGGCAACGAGATCTTCCACGGGCGAATTCAAGACAAGTTCGAGGCGGTTCTGCGCACCAAACTTACGGCCCTGGGTTCCGAGGTGATCAAAGTCATCTTTGCCCCCGATGATATCGGCCTGATCAGCAAGGCCATCCACGACTGCCTGGACGCCGGCGCCGATCTCATTGTCACCAGCGGCGGCATGTCCGTGGATCCCGATGATGTGACCCGCATGGGGATCAAAGAAGCCGGGGCGGTGGATTCGGTGTACGGCTCACCGGTCCTGCCGGGCGCCATGTTTCTCAGCGGCCGCATCGGTGACACACCGGTCCTTGGCCTGCCTGCCTGCGGCATGTTTCACAAGATCACCGTCTTTGACCTGATCCTGCCCCGAGTTCTGGCCGGTGAGCACATTGGCCGCGAAGAATTTGCCCGCATGGGCCATGGCGGCTTCTGTCGAAACTGTAAACAATGCCAGTATCCAGTCTGCAATTTTGGGAAATAATTCCGTAATCCCTCCGTTCGGATAAATGCAAAAAGGCCGTTGAGAAAGATCTTTCTCAACGGCCTTTTTTTTAGGGAAAATCAAAGCAGGTCAACGACGTTGTCCTGTAAACTTCAAATACTTTCTTCACTGTATCCTCGCTTTCAAGGAGTCAGCGCCTTCTGCTCTTCTTCTTTCTTCTCCTTGTCTGTCTTTCCCTCTGGCCGTTGATGTTGGCGCCTTCCTGCTTCGGCATCAGACGGCGCAGGCCGCTGTACCTGGGCAGGAGGAGGAGCTGCGACCTGAGGACTGGGCGCTGGGGCGGGAGGAGGAGCAACAGCCTGAGGCCTGGGTACCGGGGCGGGGGGCGCAGCAACCTGAGGCTGCGCCTGAACCGGCTGGCTGATCCGCTCCTGATGCGTTTCCGGAGCCACATTCGGCCTTGACCGTGACCTTTCCTCTTGTTCCGTAGCCTGAGGCCGCCCACGAAACGTTGATGGCGCCTCTCTCTCTTCTTCCCGCACCCGTTGTCTCGGCTCTGGAGCCGATGGCGGCGGCACAGCCACCGGCTGAGCTACCTGGGGCTGAGCCGGGACCGGTTGACTGGTACGTTCCTGCTGCACAGCAGGGCTTGAGGTCGGCTGTTCCCTGAATGACCTTGGCCTATCCCCTTGCTCCGAGGTCTGGGGCCGCCCACGAAAACCCGAGGGCGCGTCTTTCTCTTCTACCCGCACCCGTTGTTCCGGCACCGGTAACGATGCAGGCGGCACAGCCACCGGCTGGGCGACCTGGGGCTGAACCTGTACCGGCTCACCAGCCCGTTCCTGTGGTACAGCAGGGTTCACCGTCGGTCGCTCTCTAAATGACCTCGGCCTGTCTCCTTGCTCCGAGGTCTGAGGCCGCCCACGGAAACCCGCGGGCGCTTCTTTTTCTTCTTCCCGCACCCGTTGTTCCGTCACCGGCACCGAGGCAGGCGGCACAGCCACCGGCTGGGCAACCTGGGGCTGAACCTGTACCGGCTCACCGGCCCGTTCCTGTGGTTGAGCAGGGTTCACCGTCGGTCGCTCTCTAAATGACCTTGGCCTGTCTCCTTGTTCCGAGGTCTGGGGCCGCCCACGAAAACCCGAGGGCGCACCCTTATCTTCTGCTGGAACCGGTGCAACCTGCGGAACAGCCGGTACCCCAGACTTCTCCGTCTCCGGGGCAGACGGTCTCGTCTCACGCGACTCGTCTTTCTTGATCTCCGTTTTTTCTTCAGGCAATCCCGATTTCCCATCACGCTCCGGCCCATGCCGACGATCTCGCATCGACTCGGTGCGGTTGAGCTCACCGGTCGGCTTTCTTCCAGACTCCGACCGTACTCCGCTGACGGGAATCGCCAGGGGCTGCGTACCAGGGGTCGACTGAAATCCTGGACGATCCCCCCCACGCACTGTCGGTCTGGGGCCATCTCCGGCACGACCGGGCATCGACCGGATGGATTCAGGCGGCCTTTTATCCCGTGGAATTTCCTTGATGGCGGGCATTCTGGTCATCCGCTGAGGCTCAAGCTTAGGCTGGCCGACATGAATATTCTCACGAAGAAAAGGATTCTCCCGCCCCTTATCCCGCCTCCTTCCGTCCTTATATTTTCCTGACAAAAAGGCATCCCGAGGAATCACGGTAACTGCATTGCGCACCTGGGAATTCCGGTAATTCTTGCCGGGGATCACCGTATGGATATTTATATTAATAATGTTGGTACTGTGCGGCCCGTAATGACCACGGCCGTAATACATCTCTCCCGGGGCCAGCGGCACCCAGGCGACATCGTTGGAGGTTTGAATCCAGCTGACATAGCCAGGACCCCAGTAGACTTCATTGCGCCTGGGAGGTATCCAGCACCAACCATGATGGGGAACATGCGACCAACGACCGTAGTGATACGGGGCCCAGCCCCAGGGCTCACTGCCGATCCAGACATAATCATTCCCGATCCACACCCAGCGGCCCTGGCGATAGGGGGCCCAGTCAACAGAGATATGACTGGTCGGGATCCAGACGTGTCCATAATCAGGGGTTGAAACCCAGCGACCATTCCGGCCCAGATCCCGACCATAGGAGGAGAGTTCCGGTGGCAGATACTGGTCATTATCAGCGCCATCACTCAGCGCCTTATCCCAATCCTTGTTTCGCTGTTCCCATTTAGTGATAGAATCCAGTTCCATCAAAAAAGGAATCCCTTCATCGATGGTGAGCATTCTGCCCCCCTCAACCCTGACCTCCCCGCTCTGACTCTCAGCATAGACATCGCCCTGAAACACGGAAAGATCAACATTGCCTTTATCGTCGAGGGCAACATTCAAGACGGCATCGTCATAGCTCCTGAACGATGAAACCGGGGTGTCAATCTGGAGCATGGAGTCGCCCCTTTTCCGAAAGTTGACATACCCCTGGCCACTCCCGAGATACAGCTGCAGGGCATTCTCTTCCACTCCGAGAATCTCCAGCGAGCTTTCGGCATCAAGTCTGATAACGCTGCCATCTCGACTCTCCACCTGCGCCCACGCCCCTTTCGGCACCCACAACCGGTCTTTAGGTTGGAGCGGAAGGTTTGTGACCGCCGGCAGCCACTCATCCATCCCAACGGACTGAACCTGCACATCGCCTTGCATCCGGCTCAGACGCAAGGTCCCAAGCTCTTCCGCATCAGCTGTGATCGGCAAGAGGAAGAACATCGAGAGTACCAATATTTTAAACAGATACACTATTCTCATGGTTTCACCGTTTCTCATAAAAAATTATTTCCAGCTCAAAATCGTTCCACAACAGAGGCCCACACCCGCATCCAGGTAAATTCATTATCCCTTGGCCGACATCCTTGTTCCAAGCCAAGCCGTCGTAAAGCAATAACTATAAAATTCTCACCTCGTAAGCGGCATAAGGGGCCGTAAAAAAAATGGATAAGAATGTAATGGTTATTTTTTAACGGCCCCAAATCAGTTCCGTCCTCGATCTTTTATCCGGTCAAGGAGCTTGCAGGCAAGATCGGCAGCGTGAGCAGAAGCGCCCGGGGCTCCGAGCTTCACCCGCACTTCGGTCAAGCCCTGTTTCACTTCACGGCTGGCCTTTTTATCAAAAAGCAGCCGGACAAGCTCTGTCTCAATGTTTCCCGGAGTCACCTCATCCTGCAACAGCTCAGGCACCACACCGCGCTCCGCAATCAGATTGACCAGGGAAAAAAACTGCATGTGCCTGATGAGCAGACGTCCTATAAAATAAGTATGAGGAGAGACCCTGTAAACAACCACCATGGGAATTCCAAGAATGGCAAGCTCAAGGGTAACGGTCCCGGAAGCGGCAACGACAGCGTCACAGGCAGCCATCATATCATAGCGGCCCTCCCGGATCAGATGGATGTCGATCTCGGCGGCATAGTTCTCCAGGCCGTTCTTCCACAGATCCTCCTCCGAGATGGTAGCGGCGACAGGGAGCAGAAAGACGAACTGCTTCTCATATTTCCCCGGCAGACGCCTGGCGGTGGCAAGAAAATCGGGAAGCAGGGAGGCGATCTCTTTGTGCCGACTGCCCGGCAAAAGTCCCACCAGAGTGTGACTCGGGTTGATACCGTGCCTCTGGCAGAATGCCTCCCGGTTGTGAGTCACCTTCACCGAATCCAGCAGGGGATGTCCCACATAATGGGCTTTCACCCCACGGCTGCGGAAAAAAGCCTCTTCAAAGGGAAGAATCACGGCCATGGTATCGACCAGCCGTTGGATGGTTTTCACCCGCCCGGTTCGCCAGGCCCATACCTGTGGGCTGATGTAGTAGAAAATCGGAATCCCGAGTTTCTTGGCTTTTTTGGCCAGCTTCAGATTAAAATCGGGGAAATCGATCAGGATAAGCAGATCAGGCGGATCTTCCCGCATCCTCTTGCTGAGGATCTGCATGGCGGTCAGAATATCTGAAAAGTGGGTCAACACCTCCACCAGCCCCACCACCGCGATCCGACTGGCATCAAAGAGCACCTCAACCCCGGCGGCCACAAGCTCCCTCGACCCCATGCCGCAAAAGATTAGCCCCGGCTGCCGCTGTCGCATGGCCTGCACCAGACGGGCGCCATGCAAGTCGCCGGAGGCCTCACCGGCGATAATCATCACCTTCTGGAGCTTCTGTGACGGGCAGGGCAGGACGGGTAATTCAGAGGAACCAAGTCCTCGTTCAGGAATCATGGCCGATCAATGCTTTTTCAAGGCAGCTGTGACCTGCTGATAGACTTCGGTCTGCTGGTTCTGCTGAATCTGGGCAATCACCTGGAGCGCCACATCGAGTGCACGGCGGCCCGAGCGGCCCGAGACCAGTGGTTCTTTTCGCTCCCTGACACAGGTGACAAAATGGGCAATTTCATCCTTTAAGGCGTCAACGGCGGGAAAGGAGAAAACCTCCGAGTGGTGACCGGGCGCTCCACTTGCCAGCGTTTCATCGGTGAGATGGATGGTCATCACCTTTCTCGTGGCAAAATCAACGGTAATGGAAGAACCAGGCTGATAGATTCGCATGGTGCGGACGGTATTGCGCGCGATCCGGCTTGCCGTCACATTGGCGGTGGCCCCATTTTCAAAGACCAGACGGGCATTGGCAATATCAGTAGTTTCAGTGGCAACCGGGGCCCCGGCCGTCTGGATGGATTTTAGCGGTGAATGGACAATACTGAGTATAATATCAATATCATGGATCATCAGGTCAAGCACCACGTCCACATCCACGCCCCTGTTTTTAAAGGTTGAAACCCGGGTGCTCTCGATGAAAACAGGAACCGTCAGAAATTTTTCCATGGCCAGCACCGCCGGATTAAAACGCTCAAGGTGGCCAACCTGAAAGATAAGTTTTCCGGCATCGGCCCGCCGGATGAGATCGTCAGCCTCATCAAGGGTGGTGGTGACCGGTTTTTCAAGGAGGATGTCAACACCGGACTCGATGCAGTCCAGCGCCACCTGATGATGGTAACTCGTGGGTACAACGATGGAAACTGCATCCACCAGGGGCAGAAGTTCCCGGTAATCGGTAAAGGCCCGACATCCGCAGTCTGCAGCAATCTTGCCGGCCACGTCCGAATCGACATCCACCACCCCGACCAGCTCAACCCCCTCCATGTTCGCATATTTCTGGGCGTGAAATTTTCCCAGATAGCCGACACCGATCACACCCGTTTTGATTTTTTGCTCTGTATTCATTGAGTCATCCACTTGAATTTCATTAAATTTTATTTCAAACCTTTGTCGTTCCCTTAAATCCCCAGATAGGCCTTCTGCACATCAGGATTTGCAAGAAGCTTCTCGGCCCTGTCGGTCAGGATAATCCGACCATTCTCGATGACATAGCCTCGATCAGCTATCCGCAGGGCCTGGTGCGCATTCTGCTCCACCAGAAAGATGGTGGTCTTGTGTTCCCGATTGATCTCCTTAATAATCCTGAAGATCTGCCGAATCATGAGCGGTGCCAGCCCCATGGACGGCTCATCAAGGAGCAGGAGCTGCGGCCGGGCCATGAGCGCCCGGGACATGGACAGCATCTGTTGCTCGCCTCCGCTGAGGGTGCCGCCATACTGATGCCGACGCTTGGCGAGAATGGGAAACAGGGCAAACACATAGTCCAGATCCTGCCTGATCCCGGCCCTGTCCTTGCGCAGAAAGGCGCCCATATCAAGGTTTTCCTGGACACTCAAATCGGCAAAAATCCGCCTTCCCTCAGGCACCTGTGACACCCCCATGGCCACAATCCGATCCGGGGCAAGACCATTTATCGATTTTCCTTTTAACAGAATCTGACCGGAACGGCACGGAACAATCCCGGAAATGGCCATCAGAGTGCTGCTTTTTCCTGCTCCGTTGGCCCCGATCAGGGCAACGATCTCACCTGGCTGAATGGTCAGGCTCACTCCCTGCAGGGCCAGGACATTGCCATATCCGGCCTGGACATCGTTCATCGCAAGCATGCCTATGGCATCTCCTCATCCAGTACCTCTTCACCAAGATAGGCCTTGATGACAGCGGCATTGACGCCAATTTCCGCCGGTGTACCCTGGGCGATTTTTTCCCCGTAATCCAGGACAAAGACCCGATCGGAAAGGGTCATGACCAGTTTCATGTCATGTTCAATGAGCAAAACGGCATGGCCATCATCCCGAATGCGTCGGATAAGATCAACAAGCTCCGCAGTTTCCTGGGGATTCATGCCCGCTGCCGGTTCATCTAAAAGCAGAAGAAAGGGATCGGTGGCCAGGGCCCGGGCTATCTCCAGACGCCGCTGCGCTCCGTAGGAAAGATTGTCGGCTAACTCATCGACCTGACCGGACAGTCCGACCTTCTCCAGAATCCGGTAACTCCGGTCCACGGTATCCTGTTCTTCTTCCCGGGTCTTGCGGGGACGAAATATCGCCCCGAAGATTAAAGAACGGGTGCGACAATGTCTGCCGATCATCACATTTTCCAACACCGTCATCCGTGAAAACAGGCGAATGTTCTGAAAGGTTCTGGCCATTCCCAGCTCCGTGATTTTATTGGGCTTCAGGCCAGCCAGCAAGGTCTGTTTTCCGGTTTCAGGAGATGTCAGCCGGATTTCACCTTCGGCGGGGGCATACATCCCGGTCAGACAGTTGAAAAAGGTGGTCTTGCCGGCGCCATTCGGACCGATCAGGGCGACGATTTCCCCTGCATACACGTCCAGGTCAAGGTGATCCAGGGCGCGAATACCGCCAAAATTCATGGTCAGGCCGATAACGTCGAGGATCGGCTTACTCATTATTTTTCAACATGGGCTGGATTTTCTGCGCCTGGAACCGATATACACGGCGACTTCCGGCAATCAAGCCCTCGGGTTTGAAGATCATCATCGCCACCAGAATGGCGCCAAAGGCCAGCATCCGGTATTCAGACAAGGGACGGAGATATTCGGGAAGCAGGATCAGGATCAGGGCACCGAAGATGATCCCGGTGATTGATCCCATCCCACCCAGGACCACGATGGAGAGGATGATGGCCGACTCCATAAAGGTAAAGCTGGCCGGGTTGACAAAGGTGGTCTTGGCGGCAAATATCACCCCGATTAGACCTGCCCAGAAGGCGCCCAGGGCGAAGGCAATCAACTTGGTTTGAGCCTTGTCGATGCCCATGGCCTGACAGGCAGTCTCGTCCTCGCGCAGGGCAACCCAGGCCCGGCCCAGCCGTGAATCCTGGAGCCGGTTCACCACAAAGATGGTTCCCGCCAGCAGAACAAGCATTAGATAATACATGAAGGTCATGGCCTGATCAAGGGACATCTCCACCCCGAAGAATCCAGGCCGTGGAATATTGCTGATTCCACTGGGGCCCTTTGAGAAGGCGTTCCAGTTTTCCAGGATCAGTCGGATGATCTCGCCAAAGCCCAGCGTAACAATGGCCAGATAGTCGCCCCGCAGGCGCAGCACCGGAAAACCGAGGAGCACCCCGAACAGCGCCGCCAGCAGGCCGCCCAGCGGCAATGCCGGCCAGAATCCGAGATCAAAATGAAGATTAAAGAGCGCGTAGCTATAGGCCCCCACCGCGTAAAAGGCAACATAGCCAAGATCAAGGAGTCCAGCCAGGCCCACCACTATGTTCAAGCCCAGGCCAAGGACGATATACATCAGGGCAGTGGTCATGATGTTGGCCTGATAGGAGGAAAAAATCAGAGGAAAGGCCAGAACGATCACTGATCCACCGATAATAAGGGGATAGCGGAATTTCTGCTGTTTAAGGAGAAGATGCAGTATTGAAGGTTGGGGAGAGGATGAAAGCTGCTTTTGAGCCAGCCGTCTTTCCTGCCTCAGCAGCCAGATCCTGACCAGGAAAGAGAGCAGCAGGCTGGCAATCCCCATATACAGCATATTGCTCCACCGCCAGACAACCGTTCTCTCCACGGGGTTCACCTGAATCACCATGATCGGGAAGCTCAAAAAAACAAACCAGAGGGAGACCAGGAGTGATCTTTTGACATCCTTGATGCTGATCATGGTCACCATCGCGGCCCGTTTAAACCTTTCCGGTACCGGCACGGCCAAGCAGGCCTGCGGGTTTTAAGATCAGAATCAGTACCAGCAGAGAAAAGGCAAAGACATCCTCGTAGTCACTGGAGACATAGCCGGTTGCAAAACTCTCGGTCAGCCCCAGAATCAGGCTGCCCAGGACTGCCCCGGGGATGGAGCCGATTCCGCCCAACACTGCCGCGGTAAAGGCCTTGATTCCGGCGATAAAGCCGATGGCAAAGTTAATTTGACCAATATGTGAAGCGATGAGCAGACCGCCGATGGCGGCAAGCAGAGAGCCGACAATAAAGGTGGCCGAAATCACCCGATCCACATTGATCCCCACCAGCAGAGCCATGGTTTTGTCCTGGGCCGTGGCCCGCATGGCCTTGCCGAGGCGGGTGAACTTGATGAACAGGGTCAGCAGGAGCATTGAGATGGCGGTGGTCACCAGGATCACCAGATCGGAAGAGCCGATGATATGGGCCACCGGTTCCATGAAGGCAAATTCCGGAATCAGTTCAGGAAAGGGAAGAAAGTCCGAGGTCTGGGCCAGAAGGACATAGTTCTGAAGCAGGATTGACATGCCGATGGCACTGATCAGCGGGGTGAGGCGCGGCGCATTGCGCAGGGGCTTATAGGCGATTTTTTCCACCGTATACCCATAGGCCGATGACCAGATAGCCGCCGAAATACCGGTCACGACCACAATGGCGGCCAGGGGAAATCCATAGATCGACAGTACCGTTGCCACAATAAACGAGGTAAAGGCGCCGATCATGTAAATCTCACCATGGGCAAAATTAATCAGCCCGATGATGCCATAGACCATGGTATATCCCAGGGCAATCAGGGCGTAGATTGCGCCCCTGGTTAAACCGCTGCAAAAAAGCTCAATGAAATAATCCATAAAGTATCTGCCCGGAGTTAACGGCTCAAGGGGGCTGAAGGAGGCTCATTCCCAAACAAAAGCGCCTGAAACATGGGGGCCAACGGCTCCTGCTTCAGGCACCACAAAACAACAGAAACGCGCTATTTTACCTCAACAAATTTACCTTCTCTGACCTGATACATGGCAAAGCCAACACCAACGGCGTCTCCTTTGTCATCAAAATGGATGGTGCCCACCGGGGTGTCCACCTTTTCGGTGCGCAGGGCCTTGCTCAAGACGGCCATGTCAGTGGAACCTGCCTTTTCCATGGCGTTCACAAGGGCGAGGACAGCAGAATAGGCACTCTCGTAAAAGGCGCCGGGATCCGTGTTGTAGGCCTTTTTATGGGCGGCATTGGCCGCTTGCGCCAGGGGGTTCTGAGAATTATCGCGGGGGCCGGTGGCGTACACCCCTTCCGCGTCCTTGCCCGCCACCTTGATAAAGGTGTTGTCCTTCACCCCGTCATCGGAGACAAAGGCAATATTCATCCTTTTTTTGCGCATCATCGATACAATCTTGGAGGCCTCGGGATGATAGCCGCCAAAAATAACTGCATCGGCTTGAGACTGCTTGATTTTCTGAACGATGGCAGAGTAATCCACTGCCCCCGGCGTCACCCCTTCAAAGAGTACGACCTTCCCCTTTCCTGAATCCATAACTAATTTCCTGGCAATTTCCGCCAGGCCTTTCCCGTAATCACCCTTATCATGGATCACCGCCACCTTTTTGGCGGCAAGCACGTTTAAGACATACTCAACTTCAGGTTGGGCCTGCCTGTCGTCAGAGGCAATGGTTCGAAAAAAATTAGGGTACTGGCCACTCTGGGTGAGCTCCGGACTGGTGGCCGAAGGAGAAATCAAGATCACGCCCGCCTCCTTATAGATGGGAAGGGCCGCCTTGGTGGCACCGGAACAGATATGGCCAATGACCACATCGACCCCCTGTGAGACCAATTTCGTCGCTGAATTAATGGCAAGTTCCGGTTTGCACATATCATCCTCGACGAGCAACTCTATTTTTTTGCCATTAATTCCGCCCCGGGCGTTCACATCCTCAACCACCAACTTCGCTGCATTGACTGTCGGCAGACCGTACGAGGCAAGATCACCGCTATGGGCACCAGCCACACCAAGTTTGATCGTCTCCCCGGCCTTCATTGTTCCAGG
Source organism: Desulfobulbaceae bacterium (assembly GCA_009773475.1). Taxonomy (GTDB): domain Bacteria; phylum Desulfobacterota; class Desulfobulbia; order Desulfobulbales; family Desulfocapsaceae; genus UBA2270. Next base: position 20,976 of record WSXV01000009.1, read on the forward strand.
AAAGATCAGTGCCAGCGTTACTGCGGCAAGAATCAACAGTTTTTTTGTTGTAAAGGTCAATTTCACATTTTCCTCCCATTGAAAAAAATCATCAACACGCAATCCGGGAAATCTCAAACACGGCGGCAGACGAGCAGGCTATCGTGGCAAACGAAGAAAAAATCAGTTTATCCAACACCCATCTTTCCGGCTGAAAGTCTTGCCAAAAAAAGGTAGTATTCAGTTTTAGTCGTCCAGGATGGATCTCCGTAATCATACCATCTGACCACTAAAAATCACCATTTTTCAATGAGTCCAGTTCCCAAACCCACGAGCTCACACCAAACTCTATCCCCCCTGCAAGAAGGTCTCATGCCCGATTCCAAAAAAAAACTCTATCTCCTCGGCCGCCCCTTCAGTCCGCTGTACAGTACTGCCATGCGGCTTCGCTCGTTCCTGTACGGACGCCACTTCTTTCGACGCTACAAGCTCGAGGTGCCGGTCATCTCAGTGGGCAACCTAACCATGGGGGGGACCGGAAAGACCCCGGTTGTCAGCTCCCTTGCAAGCTTTCTCCAAGCTCAAGGCTACAAACCGGCGATCATCAGTCGCGGCTATGGCGGGGCTGCCGGCAATAGGGTCAACGTGGTATCGGATGGCACCACGATTTTCCTCGATGCCGGTCAGGCCGGCGATGAACCACGCCTGATGGCCGAAACCCTGCCCGGAATCCCAGTGCTCACCGGCATTGTCCGGGCTCTTCCCTGCCGCCATGCCATCCACGCCCTTGGATGCAATATTCTTATCCTCGACGATGGCTTCCAGCATCTGGCCGTGGATCGGGACATCAACATCGTCCTGTTCAGTGCCGACACCCTGGCCGGCAACAGCCGTGTCTTTCCCGGTGGTGATCTGCGAGAACCGGCCTCGGCCCTCAGTCGCGCCGACATCTTTCTCCTCACGGGTACCACAACGCCGAATAAGGAGCGAGCAGAACGCTTTGCAACCCTCCTCAAGAAGCGCTTTCCCGGCAAACCCGTCTTCTACAGTGTATATGTGCCCTGTGCTGCTAGAAATGAGAAAGACCAGACCTCCCATGCCTTGACCACGCTGCCGTCTCCCCTGTACGGCTTTTGCGGCATTGCACGGCCGCAGGCCTTCCAGCAGACCCTTGCCGGCCAGCAGATCATCCTCTCCGGGTTTACCAGTTTGAAGGACCATCAGCGCTACACCCCACGCCTCCTCCAGCAGATCGAGAAAGAAGCCTTAAAGAGCGGGGCTCACGGAATTATCACCACCGCCAAGGACATGGTCAAGTTGACGGACTGTCATTTTGATCTGCCTTTTTTCAGCCTGCAAATGGAAACTCGTCTCGACGAGGGCCTGAATGCCCTGATTCTACGCACCCTTCAAACGCCTTAGTTACCCTCAAATGATGTGTTTTTTCACATATACTGCCACTTTGTGTTTTTCATCCCACACAAGCCTTTTCCACGAACAATCCTTGATAATCGACTAATTACTCGAAATAATTCAAACATTCGTTGCTATCAAATTTATTGAAGCAACGGCGTGTTTTTTGCATAACTCTCTCAAAGCGCTTATTCTCTTATTTCTGAACAACAAGGATTTTTCATGCCGCATCAAGCACAAGCATATCAACACACCGTCCGCAAGACCATCCACTTTCGTGGAGCAGGTCTGCACTCAGGTCAACCTGTTCATCTGGCCATCAAGCCCGCTCCTGAAAACAGCGGCATCCGCTTCCATCGCAGCGACCTGCCTTCCGGCCAAGACATTCAGGCCCATATGGACAAGATCGTTGATACCCGCCTGGCTACTACGATTGGCAGCAACGGCGTCAAGATATCCACCACGGAACACCTCATGGCTGCCCTCTTCGGCTTTGGCATTGACAATGCGATTATCGACCTTGATGGATCCGAAGTTCCGATCATGGATGGCAGTGCCGGTCTCTTTATGCACCACCTGATGCTGACCGGTAAAAGAAAACAGAAGGCCCTGCGCAAAGCCCTGCGCATCAAAAAAGAGATCGTCTGGCAGGATGGCGCAAGCACCCTTCGCATTCTTCCCCACAACGGCTTCAAGATTAGCGGCAAGATCAGTTTTGATGATGAGATTATCAAAACCCAACAGTACTCGATCAATCTGACCGAAGAGCGCTTTGCCACAGAAATCGCCCCGGCTCGGACCTTTGGCTATGTGGAACAGGTTGAAGCCCTATGGGAAAACGGACTGGCCCTTGGCGGCAACCTGAACAATGTCATCGCCATTCACTGGAACAGGAAGTCCATCCTCAATGAAGACGGGCTCCGGTTTCACGATGAATTCATTCGTCATAAGGTTCTCGACCTGATTGGCGATCTTGCCCTGCTTGGCTGTCCCGTTCTTGGTCATGTTATTGCCCATCGTGCCGGCCATACCCAGCACCTTGCCTTTATGCGGGCTATCATGAGCGCCCCTGACTGCTGGGAGATGATCGAACTGAACCAGAATGGAGGCTACTCCACACTGCAGCAGGTCTTGTCCAACACCAAGGCAGCCGGTGACAGACTTATGCCTATTTTCAACCCCCTCTCCGCACCTGCCGCCATCAACTCAGGGGCATCCTGCTGAGTTTTTCATACCCATAGTTGACAATAAAAAAGGGGCCGCGCAAGTTTATCTTGCGCGGCCCCTTTTTATTTTTACACAAACTTCTGACGACGAAAACCAGAGCACCTTTTTTTTTACCGATAATACTCCTTATACCGGGCAACAAACCTGCGCACCCCTTCTTCCAGCCAGGTGGCCGGCGGCCCAGGGGCCATTACTCTTTTCATCATTGTCTCAATCGTCAAAATGGCCTTCCGGCCCTTTATTGACATCCAGGGTCTTTGCTCGTTCCATTATCTTCTCCCGACTCCACTGGGCCGGATCTTCAATGCGGCCCACCTTGGGGCCAAGATCGTAAGTACCTGCCTCAAGAATGACCTCATAGGCCAGGGAGGCGCTACCGTCGGCTGAGAAAACATCGGTCAGCATGGTATAGACAAAATCCTCCACCCGCTTGGCCATGCGCTCGCGGATCTCACGGGGCTGTCCAAGGAACTTGGGCTCAAAGGGCAAATTCAGCTTTTTATAATCTCCACTCTTCCAGCCCTTGGCATCGGCATAGGCAACCATCTGCTGCCACATCTCTTCGCTCATGCCTTCGCCGTTGACCTTCTTCAGATTCCCGTCCGCGTCAAGGATGGCGTTGCCGTAGTCATTAACTTCCACTCCCCAGGAGACCATCTGCAGGGCGGTGGCCACGTTGGCCTTGGTGGTTCGAGTCTGGGCGGCAATGGCACGCAGACGCTCAGAGCTGTTGCCGGAAGTTCCGTGCTGGGCACCTGAGGTGCCATAAGCGGCAAGATGCTGATGAATCTCAGCTGTCAGCTCCACTTGAATCCCCTGGCTGCTGGCCTCCAGACCATGGGTGGTACCGTTATTCAGGGCGATCCAGTCGGGACAGATACCATGGGCGTTCAGACCCTTGATCAAAAACGAGGCGTCATCAACGGTGGAGAGTCCTTCCGACCCCTTGATCTCGCCGACCTCGGTCTCAATCCCGGCCCAGGAGGGAATGAAGGCATTCAGGTCAATATTGGCAAGCAGGTTCAGATCATCGGGCATATGCGAGGCATCAATGGCGATGGAGGTGATCCCCGCCTCAAAGATGGTGGGAATCTCCACCCGGGCCATGGGCAGGTCGCTTTCCTTTTTGATGCCATAATGATCCGCATGGATGGCAACCGGCACGGTAATGCCCAGCTCATTGCACATGGCATCCACCAGGCGCGCCATATTCCAGTAATTCACCGCGCAATATCCGGAGGCCCCACCCTCAGAACGCGCTATCTCGATGATCAGGGCCGCATCAGCCCTCTGGGCCGCCTGCAGCGCACCACGGATGACAAAGAGATTGCGGCCGTTGGCAGCCATGGTCATGGCCCCGCCCTTGGCCATCAGGGCTCGATCAATCACCTTGCCGCTGACCAGCAGGGCACGGGAATGGGGGAATAACTGCTGAATATTTGGTGGACGTCCTATCTCCAGGGCCTTACTGAAATTTACGGAAACACTCATGGTAACCTCCAATTATTAGAATCAGGAAAAAATTTTCAATTTCTCTTTATAGCGTACCCCTGAAAAAGAATCCAGCGGCGGCAATACAAAATAATTATTTCAACATGGAATCATTTTTCCGGGACAGCATCATCTTCCGACACTTCCGCCCCCGGCTGAAAGGCAGCCAGCCCCTTGCGGCCAAAGAGCCACACGGCCACAATGCTGATCTCGTACAAAACCATCAATGGCACCGCCATCATCAACTGATTGACAACATCCGGCGTCGGGGTCAGGATTGCGGCGATAATAAAATTAATCAGAATGGCATACTTGCGATGGCGATTCAGCATTGCCAGATTCACGATACCAATCTTGGCTAGAAAGACCATCAGCACAGGCATCTCAAAGATAACCCCAAAGGCAATGAGCAATCGCAGCGCCAGGGAAAAATATTCGCTGACAGCCGGCAATGACATCAAAAACTCATTACTGTAACCAACGAGAAATCGAAAGGCAGGAGGAAAGACCACGTAATACCCGAAGGCCGCGCCACCCAGAAAACAGACAGAGGAAAAGAATGAAAAGGGCAGCAGCACCCGCCTTTCATGTTTATAGAGACCGGGAGCAAGGAATCGCCAGATTTGATAAAAGATCACCGGACTGGCAAGCAGCAGGCCGCAGGCCAGGGCGAGCTTTAGATAAAAAAAAACCCTTCCTGATACGAGGTAAAGATCAACGAGGAGCCTTCCGGCAGGACGGAGGTCAAGGGCTTGAAAAACCAGGCCCCGATGGGTTCGACAAAGCCATAAGAACCGGCAAAACCTACAACAACAGCGATGAGAGAAATCACAAGACAAGAGCGCAACTCACGCAAATGATCCGTCAGGGACTGGGCATCGAATTGTTCTGCCGCGATGAGGCCAGGCTGACCAGGCTGATCAGAATTTTCAGCCGGCTCAGAATCGTGTGTCAGTTCCGTCATTGTTGTTCTTGCTCTTTAATTTCTTGAGATGATAGGGTAGAATGGTCAACCCAACTGAAAGATGCCCTGTCGCACGCTCCCTCACGGGATTATAAAAAAACAATCACGTCCCGATTCGATGCCACATTTTACCAAATTACATACCATCCACAACCACTCTTTGCAACCCATTCACAAAGGTTCAAAGTTACAGAAGACGCTCTTCTTTGTCTCTTTTCTGTTCTACAGCATCTTCCTTACTCCTGAATCAGGCCCTGCGGCCACTGCCGAGAAGCTGAATCTTGTCCTCTGCGATCGACTTGAACAGGTGAATGCCGAAGTCTCAGATCCCCAGGTCGCCAAGAAATCAAGCGATATGCGCCACTGGCTGTCCATCATCTATAACAAAATGGGGCTGCATCCCCTTTGGGTGACCAAGGATGGCCCCGGCGGAAAAGCCGGTATTCTGTTTGAAGTTATAAAAAACTCCAACAGCGATGGCCTTTTCCCCGAAGAGTACCAGAGTAACCGGCTCACAGCCCTGTGGAAGGGGACCACAGCAGAAGAGCTGATTGAACTTGATACCCTTCTGACCCTTGCCCTTATTAACTACGCCCATGACGCCCAGAAGGGACGTGCCGAGACCAGAGCCGATAAATCGCCACCCCTGTTGGTGCGGACTGAAGGGATTCAAGGTTTTGACGCCCTGACACTGACCCAGGAAGCGCTGCTGTCAACAGATCTGAATCAGTTCCTCGAAGACCTGCTACCCCGCCACAAGTACTACAAAAATCTCCGCGCAGCATTACCCCGATATCGACAACTGGATGCCACCGGCGGCTGGAAGCAGACAGCTGCGGGCAAGTCCATCCATCCAGGGGAACAGGATGCAAGAATTCCGGGTATTCGGAAACGGCTGCAGATTGAAGGCTATCTGCCGTCCACATCCGCCGGCACACTATTTTATGACGAGGCGCTTGTGCAGGCCGTCAGCCGATTCCAGACACTCCACGGCCTGACTGGGGATGGGGTGATTGGCCAATCCACCATTGCCGCGATGAATATTACTGCCGAACAAAAGGTCCGACAGATCATCATCAACCTCGAACGCTGGCGCTGGGAAGCCCATGAACTGGGGCAAAAGTATGTGCTGGTTGATATCGCCGGCTTCACCCTGGAGGCCATTGAAAACGACACCCTTATCCTGGAAATGCCGGTTGTGGTTGGCATGCAGCAGCACGAAACCCCGGTCTTCAGTGACATCATTCAGTACGTTGAAGTCCACCCTTACTGGCATGTTCCCGCCAAAATCGCCCGCGATGAAATGCTGGAAGAGCTCCGGAAGAATCCCCAATATCTCAACAAACACCACATTCGCCTCTTCAGTGACAGAACCTCTGAGGCGGATGAATTAAATCCTCTTTCGATGAACTGGAAGCAGGTCAGCCCCCAACAAATGGGCCGTTACAAGTTGCGGCAAGATCCCGGTAAATGGAACGCTTTGGGCTCCATTAAAATCGCATTTCCAAACAGCCAGAACGTGTACATGCATGATACGCCGGCTCAGTCCTATTTTAAACGAACCAGCCGGGCATTCAGTCATGGCTGCATCCGTCTCAGCAATCCGAGGCAACTGGCAGTATTTCTCCTGGGGGGCGCTGAAAAAGGCTGGACCCTTGAACGACTCAACGAAATCATCGCCGCTGACAAGCGGAGCATTCTTCGCCTCCCCTCACCCCTGCCGGTGCATATCACCTATCAGACCGTCAAAAGTGATGCAAACGGAATGGTCTCATTCCACACAGATATCTATAATCGTGACCAGCTGCTTGCAGAGATACTCTTCAACAAATGATATTCTCCGAATCCCGCCGATAACAAAAACAGCTCTCCAGGTTGACACAAAGGGTCTCTTTAGGGTAAAAAATAGAGCTTAAAGTATAGAAAAACATCGCAATCAACATTGCGACACCTACAAATTAATAAAAACCAAGAGAGAAACCCTATGAATCGACGAACATTTCTCGGACGGGCACTGGCTCTGGCTCCTCTTCTTGTCCTCTCTTCCCCCTGCTCATTACTGGCTCGTATCGAAGAGAGGACTCTCTCATTTTATCACACCCATACCTTCAGGGAACTGTCCCTCGTATATTTTAGAAATGGACGCTATATCCCCAAAGCCTTGAACAAAATCAATCATTTCCTCAAGGATTTCAGAACCGGCGATATTCATCCCATTGACGTTGCCCTGCTGGACCTGCTCCATGACATCCGCAGGGCCACCGGCAGCAAACATTTTTTTGAGGTGATTTCCGGATATAGATCTCCCCAGACCAACTCCATGCTCCAAGATAGCAGCAACGGTGTCGCAAGCCACAGCCTGCACATGACGGGCAAGGCTGTTGATATCCGGCTCCCCTCTTTCAATACCGGCCGCCTGCACCAGATTGCCTTGGGATTTCAACGAGGCGGGGTCGGCTTTTATCCGCAGTCCGACTTTATCCACATTGACACCGGCAATGTCCGCTTCTGGTAACACCGCAAGAAATTTCCATTGAAGAGTGGAATCCAGACCGTCGGCACCACTGCCCCATGGCTTGTCTATATCGTCCGCTGCCGTGACAATACCCTCTATACCGGCATCACTACAGATCTGAACAAGCGCATCCTGGAGCATAACGCCGGGCCAAAAGGAGCGCGTTATACCCGATCACGGCGCCCGGTGACCCTTGTCTATTCTGAGCAGGTGGCCTCCAGATCAGTTGCAACCATACGTGAGAATTTTATCAAAAAGCTCAAAACAACCTGTAAACACGCACTGATCACATCGTCAAACAGCACGCCGGGAAACCCACCGGAGAACAATCAGACCAGAGAATACCCCTATGACATCGATTCTGATTGTTGATGATGAACAGAGTATGCGTGATTTTCTCACGATCCTGCTCCAGAAAGAAGGTTACAAGGTCACAGCACAAGCCAATGGTGCAGGCGCCCTGCAATGCCTGGAAGAGCAGTCCTTCGATCTTGTCATCAGCGACATCCGCATGCCCGGCATTGGCGGTCTCGATCTACTGCACAGTATCAAGGAAAAATATCCCACCCTGCCGGTCATCCTGATCACCGCCTTTGTCTCTCCGGGTGATGCTATCTCCGCCATGAAAGACGGGGCCTTTGACTACATCAGCAAGCCGTTCAATGTCGCCGAAATAAAAAACGTTATCCGTTCAGCCACGGCCCGCAAGAGTTCCGACAGCGCTGTCCCGTCATCGGCCGAAGCCTTTCCCGGCATCATCGGTAAGAGTCCGGAGATGCTCAAGATCTTCGACTTAATCCAGCGTGTCGCCCCAACACTGGCCAATGTCATTATCTATGGTGAGTCAGGCACCGGCAAGGAGCTTGTGGCCCAGGCCATCCATCAACACAGCAAGGTGGCCGATCAACCCTTTGTTCCCATTACCTGCAGCGCGATCCCGGAAGATCTCATGGAAAGCGAGCTCTTTGGTCACGTCAAGGGGTCGTTCACCGGCGCCATTCAGGACAAGGCCGGACTCTTTCAACTAGCCAACAACGGCACGGCCTTCCTTGATGAGATCGGCGAGCTGTCCCCCATCATCCAGACCAAACTCCTCAGGGTCCTCCAGGAACGGGAGATAAAACCGGTGGGATCCACCCGCATTGATCGGGTGAATGTTCGCATTATCGCTGCCACCAACCGCGTTCTTGAACAGGAGATTATCGCCGGACGCTTCCGCGAGGATCTTTTCTACCGCCTGGCCGTGGTTCCGATCCGTATGCCCCCTTTACGCGAACGGAAAGGAGATGTACCGCTGCTGGTGAACCATTTTATGCAGAAGCACTCACAGTTGCTGGGAAAGAAAGTTCAGGAGATTTCCTCTTACGGCATGCAGGTTCTCATGAACTACGATTTTCCAGGCAATGTTCGTGAGCTGGAAAATATCATTGAGCGTGGAGTTGCCCTGGAAAGCTCCAACATTATCCTGCCGGAAAGCCTGACCCTCTCCGCCCATCGAATGGAGAGAAGAAGAAAAACCGATGTTGACCCCCTGTTTCAGGCAGTGGCCAATAAGGAGGAGCTTTTTGAACGGGGCCTGGAAGAGGTCGTCAACGATCTGGAGAAACGCATCATCCGGTTTGCCCTGGAAAAAAGCAACCAATCTCGAATGCGGGCAGCAGAACTCCTGCGCATCAGCTTTCGTTCCCTGCGTTATAAGATCAAAAAGTATGAGATTGAGGATCTTTAGGCAACAGTCTGAATGGATAAATTGAAGGAAACGGTAAACTAAAGCAAAGAGCTGACACCTTAAAACCAGACGTTTTTTTCCTTACTCCTACTCAGAAATTTCATTTTTATTTTCAGATCACCGGTCGTATCTCTCTCAAGTATCTCTCTCAAATATGGATTTCAAAACCCTCATCAGTCAACCTCACAACGCCGACTCATCGCCCGACAAAATGCTGCGTGGTCAGCTTTTGTGGATGCTTCTGCTACGGGTCATTCTTTACACCATCCTTCTGGGAATCAGTGTTTTTCTCCAAGATGAGCGACAGGAGATCATCCTTCCTCCTTACTACCTGCTTGTCTTCTTCATTGTTAGTATCTATGTCTCGACCATCGGCTCTGCCCTCTATCTTCTGACCAGTAAAAAAGCGGTCCACCACTTTGGCATGCTCCAGAATCAACTGGACATTCTGCTTGTCACCCTACTTGTCTATTGTACCGGTTCTTCCCACTCCACATTTTCTCCCCTCTATTTTTTCCCGATCATCGCCGGCGGGCTGATCCTGCCCCGCCGGGGCGGCCTGATAGCCGCAGCTTCCGCCAGCCTGCAATACGCCTTTATCCTGGGACTTGAGCAAATTCATATCTATCCGGCATTTCTTAATCACTATAGGATATTTAAAGAACAGACCCTGCTCGCCAGTATCAACCATTTCGCTGTGCTGGGATTGACCTTTTTTCTGGCCGCCATCCTCAGCGCCATCTTTGCTCGCCGCCTGCTTAAGACCGAGGCAGCTCTTTCCGACACAGTCAGAAACCTTGACAACCTCTCCCTTCTTTACAAGCAGATCTTTGATGACATTGCCACCGGGATTGTCACCATCGATAATTCCAACCGAATTACCTCAGCCAACAATGCCCTAAGCCACATCACCCATTACAATCCTTCCGAGCTTATTGGACAACCCTTTTCTAATGTCTTCCCAAATCTCAATATGCAGAGTCAGGGAGCGCAACCATCTACCGATTTTGTTCGTAAAGATGGTCTGGTCATCAGGATTGGGTACTCCTGCGCCAAACTGCAAGCCGTAGACGGCCCTGCAATTCCGAGCGATGGTAAGCAGAACCCGCACCCCTCATCAAATTGCAAGATCCTGACCATTCAGGATATCAGCGAAATTGAGCGTTTGGAACAACAGATGCGACAGGCGGAAAAGATGGCGGCCATAGGACGAATCAGCGCCGGAATTGCCCATGATTTCAGAAACCCCCTGGCCGCCATTTCCGGTTCAGCCCAGGTGCTTGCCGATGAATTTTCCCAGCAGGATTCAGCCGAACATCGAACGAATCGGGCCCTCATCAATATCATCCTTCGCGAATCGGACCGTTTAACCCGGACCATTGCCGATTTTCTCAAATTTGCCCGACCGGATACGGTGGAACGTGAATGGTTTTCCCTGAAAAAATGCCTGGATGAAGTCGTTCAGGTCAGTCAGGCCGATCCCCTCTGGCCAACAAGCTGTCACCTTGAGATCGACATTGATCCCGAATTGTCCCTGATGGCAGATCAGGACCAGATCTTCACGGTGCTCAGCCATCTGATCCACAACGCCCTGCCTTTCTGCCCCCAAGGGTCGGAATATCTCAGGATAGAGGCGGAAGAGGCACTGCTCTCTGAGAACCAGGGAGAAATAATCCTGCGCATAGCGGATAACGGCACAGGCATTGAGGAAGGACTTGAAGAAAAGATCTTTGAACCGTTTTTCACGAAACGCACTGATGGCACAGGGCTGGGACTGGCCATCGTCAAGCAGATCGTCATCGCCCATCATGGCAGCATTGAGGTCGGCCGTTCAGAACTTGGCGGCGCACTGTTTACCATCCATCTGCCCTTACCCTGAGCATGGATCAGAAAATGACTAACGAGAAGTGGAAGGCAAGAATCAAAAATTTGGAACCAGAAAAAAGCAGAAACAGGAGTGGAGCCGATGCCGTTAATCCTTATAACCAACGATGATGGAGTCGAAAGCCCTGGCCTCAAGGTTCTTGCCTGTGCCCTTCGCCCTCTGGGGAATTGCGTGAGAGTTGCCCCTGACCGTGACAATTCGGCGGCATCTCACTCTCTAACCATGAATCGTCCCCTGAAGGTCACGAGAATTCAGGAAGATTATTACTCTGTGGATGGAACCCCCACTGACTGCGTCGTCATCGGTCTGAACAAAATCCTCGGTAAACGTCCGGATCTGCTGGTCTCGGGGATAAATCCCGGCCCCAACCTGGGTGATGACATCGCCTATTCCGGGACGGTGTCGGCGGCAGTGGAAGGCACCATGTACGGTATTGCGTCCCTGGCGGTTTCCCTCGCCGGCACCCATCCCTTTGATTTCACCACGGCCGGACAGGTCGCCGCCTGGCTTGCCGCCATTATCCTGAAACAGGGCCTACCCGAGAACACCCTTCTCAACGCCAACATCCCAGGGATAAAGACGGCACAAGGCGTCAAGGTCACCCGGCAGGGCCGAAAGCTATGGAAAAACGCCATCCAGGAGACCCTAGATCCCTGGGGACGGACACATTACTGGATAGGCGGCGGTACTCCCAATCTGGATCCGGATGAAGATACCGATGTCAGCGCCATCAATGCCGGCTTCATCTCGGTGACGCCGATCCATCTTGATCTGACCAATCATGCTGGAATTCATTACCTGAAAGAGAAATGCGCCCTGGAAAAAGTGCCTATTCCCCTCCCCCCTTCTGTTTACGGGCAAAATTAGCGGCCTCCATCCCAGCCACACAGCCCTCGCCCACTGCCTTGGCAAACTGGTAGGGATGGCCGGAAATATCTCCGGCGGCATAAACACCGGGGACATTGGTCTCCGCCAGTTTATTGGTATCGATATGGGTCATGGTATCGAGATCAAGCTGAACCCCGATCTCCAGGGCCAGCTCCATCGCACCCTTGGCCCCGAGCTCAATAAAAACACCATCAACCTTGACCTCGGCCCCTGATTGCAAAAGGATGGACTGCACCGCATTTTCCCCCTGGATTGCCTTGACCCAGGTTCCGGCAAGGTGCTCCACCGTTGAGTTTTTCAGCTTGTCCAGAAGATCGCTTGAGGCCACCAAATCCTGACTGACCAGATAAACTCTAGAAGCATAACCGGTTAAGGTTAGAGCGCCGTCAATCGCCGCGCTGGCATTGCCGACCACTACCACCGTGGCATTGCGGTAAAAATTGGCGTCACAATCCACACAATAGGATACGCCTCGCCCAGCCAGTTCCTTCTCACCAGGAACTTTCAATTTTTTCCTGGCCGTGCCGGTGGCAAAGATCACCGTACGACTACTGATCGTGGCACCGCTCTCAAGATCAAGGACAAACAAGGCCTCCTTCTGACGGATCTTCAAAACATCATCCTCTAACAACTGAGCACCAAACCTCTTGACCTGGGAAATTCCCGCCTCCAGAAATTCCCGGCCCGTCGTCACCCCATCAACACAGGCATAATTCTCCACATGGGCTGAATAGAGAGAACTCCGCTCAATCCTGCCTAGCATCAATGTGGTCGCCTTTTTACGTACCGCATGAATAGCCGCCTGGATTCCGGCAGGTCCAGCCCCGATAATCACCACATCATACAGCAAGATATCTGTTTCGTTCTCCAGTTCTGTTTTCATTCCATCCTCATAAAAATTTAAATTTTGCCGCTATTTCTTTATCTTCGTATCATTCGTTAATAAATGACTGATGCCATTATTTTAACAATTTTCCGCATTCCTCTTGAATTCTCAAGCAATATGTCCTAATGATAAAAAGTTTTAGCTTGATCATACAAGAAATTGTACAAGAATCACACTCCACTTAAACCCATTTATAATAAGCTCACTGTCATTCGTCAATTAACCATCATGGATAACAATCAGCAAAGAATCGTCATCACTGGAGTCGGTCTGGCCGCACCGGGTGCTGACAATCTCAAGGATTTTCGGGCTCAGGTTCTAGCCGGAAACTCAGCAATCAAGGAAATCGAGCTCCGTTATTTTGGGTCGGCCCCTGCCGGCATCTGCACCTTTGATGAGACCAGATACCGGAAAAAAAGGGAAAATAAGCGCGGCACCAGGGCCGGCTGCCTGGGGGTTTATTGTGCCCACGAGGCGCTGGCGGACGCCGCCCTGTCCATTGATCATTACGAAAGGTCCCGCATTGGTGTGTATGTGGGCCTCACAGAACATGGGACGGTGGAGACTGAAAACGAGATATTCAATATAAGTAATTACAACTATGATGTAAAATACTGGTCACACCATCACAATCCTCGCACTGTGCTCAACAACCCGGCAGGCGAGATCACCATGAGCCTCGGGATCACCGGTCCCCATTATGCCATCGGCGCCGCCTGTGCGGCCGGTAATGCCTCACTTATTCAAGGTGTGCAAATGCTCCGCCTTGATGAGGTGGATATGGCCCTGGTTGGCGGGATCTCGGAATCACCTGGCTCGTTTGGGATCTTCGCGAGCTTCAAGGCCCAAGGCGCCCTTGCCGAGGCAGCAGATCCGCGACAGGCTTGTCGTCCCTTTGACATGGACAGAAACGGGATCGTGGTGTCGGAAGGGGCCTGTATTTACGTTCTGGAACGCCTGGATAAGGCCCTTGCCCGCGGAGCCAGGATTTATGGGGAGATCGCCGGCTACTGCATCAACTCCGACGCCCGTGATTTTGTCCTCCCCTACGACAAGCGCCAGGCAGAATGTATGCAGCAGGCCCTGAAGCGGGCCGGGATGGAACCTGGTGATATCGATATCATCAACACCCACGCCACCGGCACCAAACAGGGCGACATCGAAGAATGCAAGGCCATTCGTCAGGTCTTCGGCGAGGCCCCGTCCACCTATATCAACAACACCAAGTCGATCATCGGCCATGCCATGGGAGCCGCGGGTGTTCTTGAACTCGCCGGCAATCTCCCCGCCTTCGAAGATCATTTGGTGCATCCCACCATCAATGTTACCAACCTGGATCCGGAGTGCGCATTACCCCACATGGTGCTTAACACGCCGGTGCAGCTGCCATCCATCTCCACCATTCTCAACAACTCTTTTGGAATGGTTGGTATCAATTCAGTCATTATTGTCAACAAATATGAAGAATAATATGATTTCTTCAGAAAAATATAAAAATAAATGGCAGGATATGGTATTAAAGACATTTTTTTAAATAAATAAGCTCCAAAAAGTAGTTTTCATTTATAATCATAGACATCATTTTTACTAAAAATATTTATTTTTTGAGTAAGAGATTCATTCTGGAGAGACCATGACACGTGACGAAATTAAAGATCTCATTCTTGAGATCATCAAAGATATCGATGAAGACGCTGATTTTGATACCCTCCAATCCGACCTGCCATTGCGCGACCAACTCGATCTGGATTCCATGGATTTCCTTGACATCGTCATGGAATTGCGCAAACGCCATAAACTCCAGATTCCGGAAGCGGACTATCCCCAACTCGCCTCTTTAACCAGCTGTGTCAACTACCTCGAGCCATTGCTTAAAAACATCTGACAGAGCACCTGACAAACCTTCCGACGTGCACACTCCTTTGCTGATTATCGGCGGCGGTCTTTCGGGACTGGCCGCCGCTATTCGTTTCGCCCGTTTCAATCCCGACGTCCTCATCCTGGAAAAACACTCCCGCGTTGGTGGCCTCAACTCATGGTATTATCGTCACAATTCCCTGTTCGAGACCGGACTTCATGCCATCACCAACTTTGCCCCGCCCGAGGACAAGAACGCGCCGCTCAATCGTCTTTTTCGCCAGTTAAAACTCCGGCGCAAGGACTTCAGCTTTCATGAACAACTCACCAGCGAAATCTGTTTTACTAACCAGGAAGCACTCCGTTTCTCGAATGATTTCGATTTGCTGCTCCATGAAATCACAAGTAAATTTCCAGGCAGCGCGAATCAATTTATCAAGCTGGTGGAGACCATCAAGGAACACGATCCTTTCCAAACAACCCCTTTCCGCTCTGCCCGAACCTATCTGGACAACACCCTGAACGACCCGCTTTTAGTGGACATGTTGCTTTGTCCGCTCATGTATTATGGGTCAAGTGTGGAAAACGACATGGATTTCAATCAGTTTGTGATCATGTTTCGAGCCATCTTTCTGGAAGGAATGTTCAGGCCCCATGGCAGCATCAAGGATTTTCTCGACCGCTTGCTCAATCATTATCAGAACTTTGGCGGTAAAATCCGCTTACAGGCACAAGTGGCCAGAATCATCCACCAAGGGAACAAAGTCCAAGGCGTGGAACTGCAAGACGGCGAGATCATCGAATGTGACGCCCTTGTCTCCACCATCGGCCTGGAAGAAACCCTGGCCTGTCTCGACACCCCGCCTCTTCGTCAGACACAAGGGAAGCGGCTTGGTTTTGTGGAGTCCATCTTTCGCCTGCCGTCTGAATGTCGAAAGGATCTGCCCACGGACAAAACCATCATTTTCTACAACAACAGCGAACAACTCCAGTATCAGCGACCGCAGACACTGGTTGACCTGACCAGCGGCGTCATCTGTTTTCCAGCAAACTTCCAGGGCCTTGCCCCACAGCCATATTTTGAGGTCCGCACCACCCATCTTGCCGATTACAGCAGTTGGAAGTCTCTTGCGGGCGACAAAATCGCCTACCTCACAGCCAAAAGCAACACCGCCAGCCAGTCAAAAACCACCGTCGAGAAAATCATTGGTAATTTCACACAACATGTTGTATATGAAGATACTTTTACACCCTTGACGATAGAACGCTTTACTGCCAAAAAAGAAGGGGCGATTTATGGTTGTCCCGACAAAATCAAGGATGGCAATATCGGCTATGACAACCTCTTTCTAGCCGGCACCGACCAGGGCTTCCTTGGCATTGTCGGTGCCATGCTCAGTGGCGTCTCCATGGTCAACCAGCATATTTTGTCCCGTTTGTAACCAACAACAATAGAAATTACTCCATGCCTTTCTCTTTAGATAAAGCGGCAGACTGCTACGATGTCATCGTTATCGGCTCTGGCCTGGGCGGACTCACCACCGCCAAACGCCTCTCCTATTGCGGTCACAAGGTTCTGCTCCTGGAATTTCATCACCAACTTGGGGGGCTGGCCACCTGGTTTAAACGCAAAGGCCATATTTTTGATGTCTCCCTGCACGGGTTTCCCTACGGCATGGTCAAGACCTGCAAAAAATACTGGACAAAAGAGATTACTCAGTCCATTGTTCAGCTCAAGAATATCGTTTTTGACAACCCCCAATTTTCGTTGAAGACGTCCTTTGACCGCCTCGACTTCACGGCCCTGCTGAATCAAAAATTTAGAATTCCCCAGACCACCATTGACCGGTTTTTCGCCACGGTGGCGGGAATGAATTTTTATGATGATCAGACCATGACCACCAGGGAGTTGTTTGAGGAATTTTTTCCCGGCCGCAGCGATGTTCACCGCCTGCTTATGGAGCCCATCACCTACGCCAACGGCTCCACCCTTGATGACCCGGCCATCACCTATGGCATCGTCTTTTCCAACTTCATGAACAAGGGGGTCTTCACCTTCGAAGGCGGGACGGATAAGCTTATCGGCTTGATGACTGAGGATCTCGAACGTAACGGAGTGACAATCTGCACTAACGCCAAGGTTGATAGAATTATTGTCGAAAAAGGGAAGGTACGCGGCGTCGAGGTGGGCGGAAGAACCATCACCGCTCCGGCCGTGGTGTCCAACAGCGGCATTACCAACACCATTCAAGATCTGGCGGGTCGGGACGCATTTTCCACCGATTTCCTGGCAAAGGCCGATGCAATCCGGGTGAATAACTCCAGCTGTCAGGTCTATATCGGCTTAAAACCAGAGGCTGCCATCGAGGATAAAGGTGATCTTCTCTTTACCTCCACTGCCCCTATCTTCGACTCTTCCGAGCTTCTCGACCTGCATACCCGTTCTAAGACCTTCTCGATCTACTATCCGAAAACCCGCCCAGGGCATGACCGCCACACCATCGTTGCCTCGATGAACAGTCGTTTTGATGACTGGAGCACCCTCACCCCGGAGGCCTATGACACTGAAAAACAAGCCCTTATCGAGCGAACCCTGGTGGATCTGAACCGCTACTTCCCTGATATTGAGGAAAAAATTGATTGGCTGGAGGCGGCAACACCCAAGACCTTCAACCGTTATACCCTGCATACCCGAGGTACCTCTTTCGGCACCAAGTTTGAAGGCCTTGCCGTTTCCCGCTCCATCTTCAAGGAGGTCGGCGGTCTGTTCCATGTCGGCTCCGTGGGAATCATCATGTCCGGCTGGCTAGGCGCGATTAATTACGGGGTCATCATTGCCAATGATGTCGATGGATATGTCCGCAGTCTCTAACCAGAAATGTCCCAAAAAAAAATGACCACATTCATCGATCAAAAAGTTGTAGTCACCGGCGCCAGTCGAGGCATAGGCCGCGCCATCAGCCTGGCCTTTCTCAGAGGAGGGGCACAGGTCATTGGTATTTATGGCGGCAACAGTGTTGCGGCAGCAGCGTTCATTCAGGAATGCGAGCCCTTTGGCGACCAAATGCAGCTCCATCAATGCAATGTCGCCGACAGCCGGCAGGTTGAGGCGTTCTTCTATCGGGTGGAAGAACAATTCAACACCATTGATATCCTGGTCAACAATGCAGGAATTCGCCGTGACGCGCTCCTCGCCCTGATGGATGACAAAAGTTGGCAGCAGGTCATTGATGTCAACCTCAGCGGCACCTTTTATATGTCAAAGCAGGCGGTGTTGTTGATGATGAAGCAAAAGTTTGGACGTATCATCAATATCACCTCCCCGGTGGCCCATCTTGGCTTCACCGGTCAAGCCAACTATGCAGCCTCCAAGGCCGGCCAGATCGGTATGACCAGAACCCTTGCCAAAGAAACAGCCCGCAAAAAGATCACTGTCAACTGTGTCTCACCAGGATTTATTGCAACAGAACTCCTCGACGACCTGAGCGCTGAACAACTGGCTGCCTACAAAAACATGGTGCCAATGCGCCGTTTCGGCACCGCTGAAGAGGTGGCAAATGCTGTTCTGTTTCTGGCCGGGCCGCTAGCATCCTACATCACCGGCACCGTACTCGAAGTCAACGGAGGATTATAAAGAGGTATGAATATAGACCCGCGTATCACTGCCCTGATCCCGCATCGCCCCCCCTTTCTCTGGATTGACAGAATTATCAGTTATGAAGAGGGCTCCATGGTAACTGAGAAAACCATCCCTGAAGACCTCGATATCTTTAAGGGGCACTACCCCGAACATCCCATCCTCCCCGGTGTCATTCTCTGCGAGGCCCTTTTTCAGACAGGGGCTCTGCTCATAGCCAGGATGATGCAAGATGAACAGGACGTCCCGCAGGGTGTCCCTGTTCTGACCCGCATTGGAGGGGCCCGATTTAAACGTCCAGTGGGGCCTGGCAGCATTATCCAGATGCAGGTCAATCTCAAGGAAAAGATTGCCGGGTCCTGGTTTCTCAAAGGAATTTTACGGGTGAAAGAAAAAATTGCCGTCCAGGTTGATTTTTCCTGCACCATGACTTCGATTCTACGTCCATGAAGGTTCGCGTCACCTCATCAACAGAACTCGCCGAGCCCGACCCCATATTCACCTGCCACTACTGTGATCGACAAAAAAGTGCGTCTTCAAGGCCGCTGACATAACGCCAGGGCCGTCTGCACGGGGTGCGGCATGATCGTATCAGCCAATGAATACCGGGAAGAACTGAATGTTTGGCAAGAAGCAACATGCAAGGAATGCGGTGGTTGAAATTTTATCCAAATGAGGTATTTTGTCATCCGTTGACAATGTTTTTTATCTAACCCCGAGGATCAAGATAAGTGCCTTTCGCAGATTATCTTCTTGTAAAAGAACAAGAAATTATTTTGTAAGTCACTAAAAAGAATCTCACTGAATCTGTCCACCTGAAATTCAAAATTCTGCCAGCGTTCCATAACATACCCTGAACCTGAAAAAACGCGTCCACTCTTACCCCCTTTAACTCACACACCAAGGAACAAACACGTGCAACTCTCGATTACCAATATGATCCTCCATGCCGGGCCGGTCGGCCAGCTGGTTATGCTTGTTCTTCTCATCTTTTCCATGGTTTCCTGGTCAATAGTCTTTATCAAGATGCGACTGTTCAAAAGGGTTCTTGCCGACACCCAGGATTTTCTTGAGGCCTTCTGGTCTTCGAGCAAGCTCAGCGAGGCCTATGACACCGCCCAGGAGTATGAATTCAGCCCTGAGGCGGCAATCTTTTCGGCAGGCTTTACCGAACTCCAGAAGATCAACAAGATCCGTAATCGCAAGGAAGGATCAACCCAGACAGAAACCCTCGATATGCAGATGGCCACCATGGATAATTTGAAACGGGCCATCCGCAAAACAGAGTCGCAGGAGATAACTGAACTGGGGAAATACCTCCCCTTCCTCGCTACCACCGGCAGCGCGACCCCCTTTATCGGCCTGTTCGGTACTGTCTGGGGCATCATGGCCTCATTTCACGATATCGGGATGCGCGGTTCAGCCTCGCTGACCGTTGTCGCCCCTGGTATCTCCGAGGCCCTGGTCGCAACAGCAGCAGGGCTTGCGGTGGCGATCCCGGCAGTAATCTTCTACAATTATTACGCAAGTAAACTTACCTATATCGATGGTGAGATGCAGAGCTTTTCGACGGATTTCCTCAACCTAGTTGAACGCGATCTTATCAGCCGTTCACAATAAATCCGCATATCTGGTTCAAAGGGTCCAACCATCTTTGAATCAGCTTTACTCAGCTCATTGCAGAGCACATTACAAGCCAACGACTCTTATTGTTTGCTAAAAAGAAGTCCATCACACGAACCACACAGATTAAGCGGATACAAATATCATGGGAATGGGATCAAGCAGGGGCAATGGCCAAAGGGGATTAGTTGCCGACATTAACGTGACCCCGCTCGTGGATGTCATGCTGGTGTTGCTCATCATCTTTATGGTGACCGCCCCGATGATGACCCAGGGGCTTAACGTCGATTTGCCGGAGACCACTGCCAACTCCCTGCGACAGAAAGAAGAACCTGTTATGGTCAGTATTGATAAAGAAGGCAAGATCATGCTCGGTAAGATCGAATATACTCAGGCTCTCCTTCGGGAACAGCTGGCCAAGATTGATGAAAAGGGCAAAGAAGAACCCATCTTTCTCAAAGCCGACAAGGCCGTTCCCTATGGACTGGTTGCCTCCATCATGGCTGACATCAAGGCGGCTGGGTTCAACAAGCTGGGAATGATCACCAAGCCCATCGAAGAAAAACAGTAACGTGTCGCAACGAGTACCAAAGCAGATGTTTTTTCACTCCCTGCCCAGCGAATGGAAGCTGCCGCTGAATCTCGCCGTCGGCCTCCATCTTTTGGTCCTGCTGGCCGCCCTGTTTCTGCCACAACTGTTAGAACAGCGCCCCATACTGCCGGAGATCACCACCATTGACCTGGTCAGCATGGCGGATCCTTCTGCCAATAAGGAACCTGCCGCCCCACCTGCGGCAAAGCCGGCTCCAAAACAGGCCCAAAAACCTGTCCCTAAAGAAGAAGCCGCGCCTCCAGACCCTACCCCACCACCACCTGCGCCGCCAAAGCCTGCTGAGATCATCAAGCCGGAGGTCGTCAAACAGATTCCTCCGATAGTCGAGAAACCGGTTCCCATTCCAGAACCCGTCGTCAAGACGGAACCAGTAGCACCTCCGACCCCGACCGAGGCCATATCACTAAAGCCATTAAAACAAAAAATAAAAAAAGAAATCAAAGAGATCCCTGACAAAAAAATTGAAGAGACTAAGGTTCGCAAAGAAGAGTTAAAAAATATAGCGCAACAACTTCAGGAAGAGGCTAAAAAAGAAACTGCTGCCCAGGAGACCATCAAGCAGCAGCGACAGCTGGCTGCTGCCCGAGATCAGGCCAGACGCGCTGACCTTGAAGCCCGACTGGCACAAGCAGACGCCGAGAGGGCGGCGGCAGACGCCAGAAGCGCCCTGCGTGACCAACTACGGGCTACTTCATCGAGGAATGCGGCGGCCGCAGGGGCAAATACCGGCAGCACACAGACGATGGGGGTATTGGAACAGCAGTATTATGCAACCATCATGGGACATATAAAGCAATACTGGCAACCACCCGATGTCAAATCCTGGGATCCCAATCTTTTGGCTATCGTTAGCATCACCATTGCCGCGAACGGTCAGATCGTCAGCCAATCCTTTGAGAAAGAATCCGGCGACAAGCTCTTTGACCAGTTTGTTCTTAAGACTCTTGAGGCTGCGAACCCCTTACCGATTCCGCCTCCGGCCCTGCAAAAGCAACGTCTGGAAATCGGTCTTCGATTCAAACCAAGCGGAATACAGTGATTTTTTCATCCAGCAATGATATATTCTTTCGTGACAAATGGACTCATGTGAAAATCATTCTGGTGGCAAATTGAAATCTGCCCCCAATTGTTTTTTCTGTTCAACCTTCCTTTTACCCCACCACCACATCATGAATATGATTCGTTCAGCCCTGATCTTCTTCTTTGGCGTCCTTTTTTTCTTCAGCAGCTCAGCCGACTTTGCTTGGGCTGAGGGAAAAGTCTATCTCGATATTACCGCCTCGGGAACCCGCAAAATCAACATGGCTGTCCCCCCATTTACCGGATCGGCCCAGTCCGGTGCTTCTGCCTCCCTCGGTCAGGAGCTCTCCACTCTGCTGGAAAAAGCCTTGGAGTTCCACGGGATCATCTCCATTATCCCCCGTCAAAACTACTCCGGTTCGTCACCGGACTGGAAACAAGTCGGTGCTGATTATACCGTCCGTGGCACCTACGCCATGTCTTCAGCCGGACTTAACTTTGAGGCAAGCCTTGTCGATGTGGCCAGCGGCAACACCCTTCTAGGAAAAAAATATACCGGCACCCTTGAACAGAAACAGGACATGCTCTTTAAATTCTGTGACCTGGTTATTAATGAACTTACCGGCGAACAGGGCATTGCCTATAGTCAGATTGCCTTTATCTCCAACGGTTCCGGAGCTAAAGAGGCTTATCTGACTAATATCCTGGGCGACAAGACCAGACAGGTCACCCGCCATCGAAATCTGGTAATTTCCCCCCGTTTTACTCCCGATGGCCTGAGTCTCAGTTACTCCTCATACCACAAGGGTAACCAGGATCTGTATATCACTGAGCTCAATCAAAGCACATCCACCCAAGTCCTCTCCCGACGCAAGGGGATGAATCTGGGGCCTGCCTGGTCACCGGATGGTCGAAAAATGATTCTGACCATGAGTAAGGATGGGAATCCAGATCTTTACCTTCTTGACCGGCAGGGTGAAATCCTTGAGCAGCTGACCAGCCGTGCAGGAATCAATGTTTCCGCATCCTGGGCCCCGGATGGTAAGAGAATCGCCTTTGTCTCCGATCGCAGCGGCAAGCCGCACGTTTACCTGATGGATCTTGGCAGCAAAAGTGTAAAACGAATCACCTTTAAAGGAACAGAAAATGTTGAGCCTGTCTGGTCGCCAAAGGGAGACCTGCTTGCCTACACCAGCCTGCTCAATGGTTCGTACCAGATCTGCATCACCACCCCTGATGAAAAAGCTACACCCACTCAGGTTACCAAAGACTCAGGCCATCACGAATCTCCCGACTGGTCGCCTGATGGCAAACAGCTCATCTTTACCAAACGGGACGGTGGGTCGCAAAAAATTTATGCGATCCTCAAAAACGGCTCGTACCAGCGACAGCTTTTCTCAATGAAAGGCAACCAGACCTATCCCCGCTGGATTTATAAAAAACAAGACTAGATAAAAATATCATTTTACAGGTGTACTCGATGAAAAAATCGTTCGGTCAACTTCTCGTTCTGCTAACCTTGTCTCCATTTCTCGTCCAATGCGCCACCCAGGATGAGGTGAGAACCCTGTCATATCAATTGCGGGCAGTGAACAAAAAACTGGAAGATATGCAGTCCAACACCGTTGGCGACATCCAGAAGAAACAGGCCAATTCTTCAGGTCAACTCACTGAAATGCAACAAGAAATACTGGCGTTGAAGGGTGAACTTGAGGCTACCGCAATGAGCAATCGTCAACTTCAGGAGCAGAACAAAGATCTAGAAAGCTCCATTCAGGGCATGGTCAGCAAAAAAAGCTCGGAGACCGACACCAAGATCACCCAGCTCAACGAGCAGCTAAAACAACAACAGGACAGTGTGGCATCCCTGCATGAGGCTCGGGCGCAAGAGGCGGAACGAAAAGCCCATGCCGCTGCCGAAGCAGCTGAGGCGGCAAAGTTAAAGGCTAAAACAGCAGCTACGCCTCAGGGAGCAGCCGTGATTCTGGCAGATCAAAAAAAACTGGTCAAAGGTAAAACCACGACACCGGTAAAACCTGAAACAGCCGTCACTCAAACACCCACCCCGGCTCCTGCCTCGACTGCTAAAGTTAAACCAACAACGACGGCAACTGTTGCCCCGCCGGTACCGTTACCAGCAAAGGTAACCGAGGCAGAACCCGCGTCTACACCAGCTCCTGCAGCCAAAAAAGAAGCGGAGCCGGTAGCAGCAACAGAACCTGGCGATGAGGTTTTCAAGCAGGCACAGAAAAAATTCGAGGCCGGCGATTACCACAACGCCTACGAGAACTACGAATCCTACCTTGACAAGCATGGCAGTGGCGCCAATGCCGTCCAAGCCCGGTATATGATGGGAGAGAGCCTCTACCAGCAGAAGGAATACGATCAGGCCATTCTCCAGTATCAAAAAATCATTTCCACGCAGCCAAAGCATGCCAAAACGCCAGCTGCCCTGCTGAAACAGGCCATGGCCTTTGAGCAGCTCTCCGACAAGGATACCGCCAAGATCATCTACCAGAAGATCATCAGCTCGTATGGCTCCAGTCCCGAGGCAGCCCAAGCCAAAAGCAAGCTCGGTTCTTTATAGGGATGTAAAACTGGTTCTCACTGATAAGAGAAACACCGGAAGAGGAAGCGGCACACATCACTCCAAATCTGCGTGGTGAAGAGCCCCTCAGGGTTATTCGATACAGGGAACACTTGAAAAAAATTGGAGTTGTGCCCCTGTGAAAAAACGCCTTGACGAGCTCCTGTTTGCCTCCGGCCTCGCTGACAACCTGGTCCAGGCCCGGGCCTTGATAGGGGCCGGGCAAGTTCTGGTGAATGAACAACTGATGGATAAGGCTGGCTGTTTAGTCGCCTCGGATGTCAGGCTTCAGGTTAAACCAAGTTGCCCCTATGTCTCGCGCGGCGGACTAAAGCTGAAAGGCGGACTTGATGCCTTTGGGTATGATCCTAGTGGGCAGGTATGTGCTGACATCGGCGCCTCATCAGGTGGATTTACCGACTGTCTGCTCCAGCACGGGGCAAGCAAGGTCTATGCCGTTGATGTAGCCTATGGTCAGTTAGACTGGAAACTACGGCAAGACCCCAGGGTTATTGTCATCGAACGTTTTAATGCCCGCAAGATCAGCACATCTCAAATCCCTGATTGTCTCGATCTGATTGTTATTGACTCATCTTTTATCTCGCTGACCAAACTCCTCCCCCCCCTACTCCCCCTTTTTGGCACGCAGGGCCACATTATCGCCCTGATTAAACCTCAATTTGAACTGCCACGCGAAAAAATCCCCAAAGGCGGGGTGGTCCGCGATCAGAACCTGCACGACGAGGCAATCGCCAAAATCCAGCACTTCAGCCAGAATATCGGCCTGACAAGCCATGGTGTTGTTCGTTCTCCCCTGGTCGGCCCTAAGGGAAACAGCGAATTCCTGATTCTTCTGACCCTGAAGCGATAAAGCGCTCCTTCACATTATCGGCCAGTTGTCTACTCAAGCTCCTTCAAGATGAAGTATGATTTTCAAAAAGTTCATACGACAAAAAAAAGGGCTGGGGAAAGCAATTAATATCTGCTATCCCTAGGGCCAGAGAGAGAGGTTTGTTTGTATGGAAACGAGCGTCGCTTTCTCATCTCCTCCTCTTCTGCCTTTTTCTTTTTCTCTTCTTCTCGGTCCCTTACAGAACCAGGGCCTTCTTCCAGGCGAAAAATGGTGTCAAGCATTGCCTCTGCATCCTCTGCGATTTTAAGCGACAGAGAGCGATCCTTAAGCGCCAGTTTAAAATTTTTCCGGGCCAGTTCAATACGCCCCTCATAGAGATAATATTTCCCCAGGTAGTATGACGACTCCCCTTTCTGTCCCTGATGAGACCTGAGCTTGCCGAGCTCATAATAGACCTTGGAGTATTCGGGGATTTCACGGGCAACGGTGAAGAAATTGGCCTCTGCCTCTTTCACTTTGCCAAGTTCCACCTGCACCGTGGCAAGCTGAAAAACAGACCAGAGATCCGTTGCATCAAGCCTTGAGGCCTTCTCAAAAAGCTCCAGGGCTTTGGCCTTATTACCTGCCGCCATCTCCTGCCGCCCCAGATCAACCAGCAGAATGGGTCTGTCCGGCATGGCAGCGACAACCTCCTTGATCAGGACCAAACTCCGCTCATGGTTATTGGCTTCGCGCTCCACCTGAGAAAGACCGTATTTGGCCATATTTCTTTCCAGTTGGGTGATATGGGAATCAGACATCTTGGAAACCAGATAATTACGGAACTGCCCGTCATCTTCGAGTTGCGACATAACTCGATATTTAAAGCGTAAAAAAGCAAAATTATCCACGGGCTTATATCTCTCATTCAGTGGCACCTTCTCAATGGCCAGCAGCGACTGGATATAACCAAGGCGGGCCTCGGGGTCGGGATGGGTAAGCAGATAAGGAGGAACCTGCCCCATACGATAGCGGGTGATCCGCCGCATCGTCTGCATCATCTTTTCCATGGCCGCCGGATCTCGGCCCAGTTTCTTCATCCAACCATAGGAAAGAAGGTCTGCCTCCTCCTCATCTTGACGGCTGAAATGCAGATTCAGGGCTTGATTGGTCGCCATGGCCCCAGTGATCATGGCCTGACTGCCCGTCCCGCCACCCAGGGCGATACCGGCAATGGCAAGAGCGAGGGCGCCGATCCCGACCTTCATTCCCTTTTCCATGCGTGAGGCAATGTGACGACTGACCACATGACCGACCTCATGGGCCATGACCGACAGCAGTTCGTCCTCGCTGCCCATGGTCTCAAGGAGGCCGGAGTGAAAAAAGATCAGCCCGGAAGGAGCGGCAAAGGCATTAAATTCCTTATTTTTTATGACAAAAAAATGATAGTCAAAGTACTGGGCATTTGCCACCTGAAGCACCTCGCCCCCCAATCGGTTGATGTATTGAGAGATATCAGGATCATCCAACAGGGTAAAGGCAAGCCGGGTCTGATAGAGCAGGGCCTCTCCCAGCTCCCGTTCCTCTCCGACTGTAAAGGCTGCGGCTGGATGAACTCCGGGAAAATGAAGCATGGAGACAGCAAGGATCATAGCCAGGATTTTTTGAACTGTTTTTTTCATTTTATCGTCAGTTGTTGTTGGCAGAGTATTTTCAGATTCTCAATGCGGCAAGGACTCGTTCCATCCCCTGTTCAGTGGAGACCAGGGGATGATAGCCCAGCTCATCCATGGCCCGGGCTATGGAAAAATAGTGCGACTTGGCAAGTTGCTGGGCAAGAAACCTGGTCATTCGGGGCTCCTCCTGCCGACCAGCAAGATGGTATGCCCCCTCAAGCATTGCCCCTATGCCATAAGCCAAGGGATATGAAATCTTACCCCGAACCGGGGCAATGTCAAGGCGGGAAAAGAGCTCTCCTATCCACTGCCACAGATTGACAGGCTCTCCCTGACTGATAAAATATGCGCGTCCGGCAGCCGTGCCTGATCCTGCCAGATTATCGGCCGCCAGCAGATGGGCATGGGCCACATTGTCAACATAGGAGATATCCACCAGATTATCGCCTGCTCCCACCTGCCGCAGCTGCCCAGACCGGCCTCGTTCAATCAGCCGGGGAATCAGATGGGGATCCCCCGGCCCCCAGACCAGATGCGGCCGGATGGCACAGGTTCGCAACTGCTCATTTGATGCCGCCAGAATCAACTGCTCGGCCATGACCTTGCTCATGGCATAATGACAGAGAAAATGATCGGCATAGGGAAGATCTTCATTCCCATTCCGGATTGAATGCTGGTTGAAGACAACGGAAGGGGTCGAGGTGTAGATAAGATGGCTGACCCCGGCCGCCCGACACCCGGCCAGGACATTCTCGGTGCCAAGGACATTGATGGCATAATACTTCTGCCACCGGCCCCAGATTCCCGCCAGGGCGGCGACATGAAAAACGGTATCGACGCCCCGGCAGCATTCCGTAACAAAATCCCCATCGCAGATATTGCCCTGGCGACACATCGCGCCCATGGCCTGCACTTCCGGATAGAGATGCCGCCCCAACACCAGACAATCGAGATTACGGGCCCGCAACTGACGAACAATAGCCTTGCCGACAAACCCGCCGCCGCCGGTGATAAGCACCTTTTTCATGCCTGTCCCTGGAGCTGGCTCTGCGCCCAAACGGCCAACTGTTCCCTGAATATCTTGGCGTTATGACGGATATCCACGGGAAAATCCGGGTGGATCAGAAAAAATCGAATCCCGGGGGTTACGGAACTCGCCGCCGCCAGCGCCTGCACCTCAGTGAGCAGCTTCTCCTTAACTATCAACCCAGTTTTCAGCGGCTCAATGATCATCACCGGCTGCTGCCATTGACTGCTTTCACCATCAGCAATCCCCACCAGCGCCGATCTTGCGACATCGGGATGTTCATTCACTATGGCCTCGCAGCAGATCGTAAAAAGGGTGCCACCTTTGGTCTTCACCCGGTGGGCGCGTCGGCCACAGAACCAGAGGCGCCTCTGATCATCCAGATAGCCAAGATCCCCCATCCGGTGCCAAAAAGAGTCCCCATCCTTGATCTTGGCCAGACTATTTTCGGGCTCATTATTCTCATACGCCCGGGTCACCACATCCCCGCGCACGACGATTTCGCCGATGGCACCGGTGGGCAGGCACAGGGCCTCATCCCAGAGGGGAACCGGCACATCCGCACAGGCAATCACCCGGATCTCCATTCCCGGCAAGGCCCTTCCCACACAGATCCCCTTTCCTTGACGGCTGAGCGGCCAGGTCTGCTCTATAATCTCTTTGCCCTCGATAGAGGCCACGGGAAGGCTTTCGGTGGCGCCATAGGGGGTATGGATTCTGGCCCCGGAAGGAAGTATGGCCTGCATCCGGGCGACAAGATCACCGCCGATGGGAGCGCCGGCCATAAGAACCTGCTGGAGGTGATCAAGGACTATACCCTGTTCATGGCAATACCGGCTGACCACATTCCAGATGGCCGGTGAGCCGAATGAATAGGTCACCCGTTGCTTTTGCAGGGAGCCGACAAACTTGCGCGGATCAACCCTGGCGGGTCGGCTCGGGTCCATATCGGGAATCACCGCCATCGCTCCAAGGGCCGTTGCAAACAGGGCAAAAAGTGGAAAGCCGGGCTGATCGATCTGACCGGGACCGATCTGATAATAATCCCGAATCAGCCGCATCTGGGCATGGAACACCCCGTGATCATAGCGCACCCCTTTCGGCGGCCCGGTGGAACCAGTGGTGAAGATGATGGCGGCCAACTCATCGGCCTTTGCCGGATAGGCTGGAAACGGAGCAGACGTATTTTTTGCCTGTCGGCAGAGATTCGGCCCAAAGAGTCCCAAGGAGAGCCCCAGGAAGGAACCACAGCAAAAGGAGCGTCTGACCGTGCGAAAGGGCGCGGGGAAGGCAAGTCGAAACAGATGGGCCGCCGGAATTCCAATCAACACCTGGGGACGAACCCCGGCTATACAGCGGCGTAGATTCTTATATCCCATGCCGGGATCAATGAGAATAACCGGCGCCCCCAGCTTGAACAGGGCGAAGCTCAGGCAGATAAAATCAGCCGATGGCCTGACCATGAGCATCACCCGCTCGCCTGTCTTCACCCCATGCTTTTGCAGAAACCAGGCCAGAGCGTCGGCACGGCCATTGAGCTCCGCAAAACTGAGCGTCCTGCCTGTAGCTGCCTCCACAAGGGCGGTGCAATCGCCCAGCTCCAATGCCCGTTCGGCCAGGGTCTGTCCGATATTGACGTTCATTGGGCGGGTTGGTTACACTTTGCTGATGAACCGGAAACCCCTGAAAAAAAATCCTCCAACAGGGGCCGAATCACCGGCAAGGCGTCTTCCAGGACGTAATGACCGGCTTCTTTGAAATAATGGCACTGGGCGTGCGGAAACCGCTTCTGCCACTCAAGATAGAAATGATCATTGAAACAAAAATCCCGCCCTCCCCAGCAGACCAGCACCGGGATATCCCGGTCGGCCAAGGCCTGCAGCCCCTCTTCAACCCGAACCAGGGTTTCATAGGAAGGATGGGTGGAATTCAGGGGAATATCGCGGACAAAGCCATCCACCGCCACCCGGTTGTCCCAGCAATCATAGGGAGCCAGATAGGCCTGGGCCACCTCCGGACGAAGACGCCTGGTCACTGCCATAAAGACCGCCGGACCGGCAAAGCCGTTCAGCCCACGCACCAGTAGTTTCCCGATAAAAGGCCAGCGACAGAGCTGAATCCGCCAGGGGATACGCTGCGAACGAAAGGCAGCGGTATTCAGAATCACCAGTTTTTCAAGGGCTTGCGGGGTCTTTCCCGCCACCCCAAGTCCAATGGCACCACCCCAATCATGGACAATCATAGAGTAAGAGGTTATCTGCAGTTGAGTCAGCAGGGCCTGAAGATTGTCGATATGATTTTTCAGTTGATAGGGGTAATTCTGCGGCTTATCTGAGAGTCCACAGCCCAGATGATCCACGGCGACAACCCGGTTGGTGCGGGAAAGCAGGGTCACAAGATGACGGTAATAATAGGACCAGGTGGGATTGCCATGGACCATGACAATGACCGGACCCGTCCCCTCATCCAGATAATGAAGACGATGCCCATCAATGGTGGCAAAGTGGGAAGAAAAAGGATATTCTGGAAAATGTTGTGGATACAAGGGAGTCTGTCAAATGGTAGAAGGATTAGGGGGAAGCGCTTCTGGCCGGCAGTCTTTTGCTGAGCAGCAATGAAGAATAATCGACTAGCACCCGGTGTCAATCTTTTTCCCGTGTCAACCGCATTGCCGTCCGCCGGCAGCGCTGTTTCCAAGGCTTCAGGCTCACTTTTTTCGGCACGATAAGTGATGAAAATGAGCTCTTAGCTCTTGCGAACCGAGGGAACAAAGGGGGAACCATGGCACGTCAGATACACCCTGATTTCACAAGAGCAGGGCTGCTGTTTTTTGGTTCATCACAGACCAGCTCTTTTTTCAAAATAACGAATATCCCATTACTAATGACTTAGAGAGATTTCCTATCGTCCATCCTTCGTTCTTCAGCCCTCAGCCTCTCTTCCTAAAAAATTTATGCTTCTTTCCATCGACAACCTGAATGTAAGCTTTTCCCTCGATACCGGCAGGGCACAACCCCAGTCTAATCAGGTACTGCATGACGTCTCCCTCTCCGCTGATCAGGGAGAGACCGTGGCCCTGGTGGGTGAATCGGGGTCAGGGAAGTCGGTCACAGCCCTCTCCATCCTCCGACTCCTTGATGAAGGCAGCCAGGTGCAGACCACCGGAAGCATCCGCTTTGAAGATCAGGAGATCCTCTCCCTGTCCGCCCAACGGCTCCGGGCCATTCGCGGCAATCGTATCGCCATGATCTTCCAGGAGCCGATGACCTCGCTCAATCCGGTCTACACCATCGGCAATCAGCTCATTGAACCCCTGCTCCTGCACCAGGCCATGAGTAAAAAAGAGGCGGAAAAAGAGGCCATTCGCCTGTTGGAGCGCACCGGCATTGACACCCCGCAGGCACGGCTCAAGTCCTATCCGCATCAGCTTTCCGGCGGCCAGCGGCAACGGGTCATGATCGCCATGGCCCTTGCCTGCCGTCCCTCCCTGCTCATTGCCGATGAGCCGACCACCGCGCTGGATGTGACCATCCAGGCCCAGATCCTGGAGCTGATCCGTGACCTGCAGGATGAATTCAAGATGGCCGTCCTTCTGATTACCCACGATCTGGCCTTGGTGAATCAGATCGCCGGCCATGTCCATATCATGCAGGGCGGGCGGATCGTTGAACACGGACCAACCCGGGAGCTGCTGAAAAACCCCCAGCACCCCTACACTATCCACCTTCTGCAATCCATCCCCCATGGAAATCCTGTGGTCAAACAAGGCCTGAAACCCCTGCTGACCATCGAAAATCTTGCCTGTCATTTTCATCTCAACGATGGCTGGAGTGGATTTCTCAAAAGAAGAATCAAGACCATCAAGGCCGTGGACGATGTCAGCCTGACCATTGATCAGGGGACAACCTGCGGGGTGGTGGGTGAATCGGGCTCCGGCAAGACCACACTTGGCATGGCGATTCTCAAGCTGACCAAAAGCCGGGGTGGCATCATCTTTGACGGCTGCGATCTCCAGCCCCTTGGAAACCGGGCAATGCGCCCCCTGCGCCGGGAGTTGCAGGTAGTCTTCCAGGATCCCTTCTCCTCGCTCTCCCCACGGATGACCGTGGAACAGATTGTCGAGGAGGGAATGCGGGTGCACGGCATGGGAGGAACGGCGCAGCAGCGGCATGCAATCGTCGCCGACACCTTGATCGAGGTGGGGCTGAGCCCGGATATGGCCTGGCGCTATCCCCATGAATTTTCCGGCGGGCAACGCCAACGCATCGCCATTGCCCGCGCCATCGTCCTCAAGCCCCGGCTGTTGATCCTTGATGAACCAACCTCGGCCCTCGATATGACCATCCAGAAGCAGATTATCGACCTGCTCCTCGACCTCCAGCAGCGGTATGGCATGACCTATCTCTTTATTTCCCACGACCTGCGGGTGGTCCGCGCCCTGGCCGATCAAGTGGCAGTCATGCAGCATGGCCGCATCGTTGAGGCCGGCCCGGCCCAGGAAATTTTCAGCGCGCCCAGGCACGACTACACCAAAAGACTGTTCGCCGCAGCGCTGGCATAAGAAGAAGACAGCGGGAATTTTATCCCGCAACCTGCCTCCTCCGCTCCTCCTACCCTACCCGCATCTCCACCGCCTTGATCGCATCGGCTGCAGAACTGGTTATCCCGCCGGCATAGCCAGCCCCCTCACCGATGGGAAACAGGTTTTTGACGTTGACCGATTCAAACTGATCATTGCGACAAATCCGCACCGGCGAAGAGGTTCGCGTCTCCGCTCCCAACAAAATCGCCTGGGAAGAAACAAAAAGCGGCACCTCGTCCTTCCATCGATCAAAGGCGGCCAGCAGCTCTGCAATCACAAAGGCCGGAAAGATGTCTCGCATATCAGCCGCCACAACCCCTTGCTGCGAAGAGCTTTCAGGCAAGCCAAAGGTTTCTTTTCTGGTCAGAAAATCCATCAGATTCTGGGCCGGAATCTCCCATCTACTCCCCCCGGCATGAAAAGCCCGGCGCTCAATATCCTGCTGGAAGGCAATGCCCGCCAGGGGACTGGCGCTGCCGTAATCCTCCGTATGACAGCTCACCACCAGCGCCGCGTTGGAAAAGGCTGAAGATCGCTGTGAGTAGCTCATGCCATTGACCACCATCATCCCCTGATCCGAGGAGGCGTTGATCACCTCCCCACCCGGGCACATGCAGAAGGTATAGACCCCGCGCTGGATGTTACGGTTAGTATAATTCAGTGAATAAGTGGCAGCCCCCAGGCCCCTGTAATTGCAATATTTATCGCCATAGCGCATCCGGTTAATGACTGCTGCCGGATGCTCAATGCGCAGTCCCACGGCAATGGGCCGCTGCTCCATGGCCACCCCTTTTGCATGGAGCATAGTCACGGTTTCACGGGCCGAATGGCCGAGGGCGAGATAGATGGCAGAGGAGCTATATTCTTCTTCACCATTAATGACGATTCCTGTGGCCGTCCCGTTTTCGATGAGGAGATCGGTCATTTTAGCGCCATAGTGAATCTCGCCCCCCCGCTCCAGGATATACTTCCGAATATTGCGGACTATGACGCAGAGGACATCGGTACCCAGATGGGGCTTGCTGATATAGCCGATTTCAGCAGGGGCGCCGAATTTTATAAAGGTCTGCAAGACCCGACTGGCAAAACCGGTATTGTTATTGCGCCGCGAAAAGAGTTTTCCATCGGAGTAGGAACCGGCGCCGCCTTCGCCAAACTGGATATTAGACTCAGGGTTGATCTCCCGCTTCTGCATGAATCGCTGCACATCCAGGGAGCGCTCTTCGATCATTTTTCCCCGTTCAAAGATCAGCGGCTTGAAGCCATAATCAATCAGCTCGAGGGCCGCAAACATCCCGGCCGGGCCAAACCCGACAACAATCGGCCGCTCCTTGTTTATGGCAGCACGCCGCTGCCGCCTGACCGGTTCACTGTATAGGGGAAATCTCTGCTTGTTTTCATAGCTTTCGTTGGTTTGGATAACAATGGCAATTTTATAGTAAAACTGTTCCTGATTGCGCATATCCAGAGATTTGCTCAAAATCTTGACCACAGCGATGGTGTCGATTCCCGCTTGCAGACGCGCAGATGCGGCCTTAACGTATTCCTCCATCCCGTCCTGTTCAATGGGAATCTGCAAATCGCTGATGATGAGATTCAAAGGGACTCCTTCTCTATCATGGGTCTGGAAATTATTTTAATGTTCCCTGTTAAATTGACTATGATTAACGGTACCTCTCATATGAAACATAGCTGCGGTGAACTTACCGACAAAAGTCAAAGGATCAGCGATGAATAAAAAAATTATGCTCATTGCCATCGTTCTGCTGGCCGGAATCACCGGCTGGCTGTTGCACTACTTCAGCGACCGGGAGGTGATCAAGCGAAAGTTCAACTCCATTGCGACGGAGCTAAGCAAGCAGGGAGAAGAGAGCCCGGTGGCGCTCGCCCTGAAGATGCGGCCGGTGAAGGACTTTATTGCCCCTTCCTGCAGGGTGATCGTACCGGAAACAAACTATCAGGAGTCTCTCGACCCGGATCTGGTCATCCGCTACCTCATGTTATACCGCTCCCGCCAAAGCAGCCTGGAGATTACCATGGACAAAATCCTGGTGGATATTCCGGGCAAGGGCCTGGCTGAGGTCAGCGCCCTGGTTCATGTCACTGCCAATCTCAATCAGCCTGATTTTTTTGATGAAGTCCATCAGCTCACATTTTCCCTGCACAAAGAAGATAAGAAGTGGCTGCTGCACCAGACCACCCTGCCCGCCGCCCTGGTGTACAGATAGGAAGCCGTCGCAATGAAATAACTAATTCTCACCTCATAAGCGGCATAAGGGGCCGTAAAAAAATGGAGAAGGATGTGATGGTTATTTTTTAACGGCCCCTAAACGATGACGGCGCCAAGTTGAATGCCCATAACAATCGTTCAGAAACAACTTGAAAATCAGCAGGATACCGCGTCCATCATCACCCCTTACGGCGCTATCTTTACACCGCAGTCCCGCAGGGAAAGGGCAATCCGCTTCCGCTGCTTGTCCACCTCAAGCACCCGGGCCATGACCTGCTGGCCCACCCGGACCACCTCGGCGGGATCCTTGACATATCGATCCGCTAACTGACTGATATGCACGAGCCCGTCCTGATGCACCCCGATATCGACAAAGGCGCCGAAACGGGTGACATTGGTGACGATGCCAGGCAACCTCATCTCCACTATCAGATCATCAATACCATTTACCTCCCTGGCAAAGGCAAAGACGGTGAACTCCTGCCGCGGATCACGACCCGGCTTGGCGAGTTCTGCCACGATATCCTGCAGGGTTGGCAAGCCCAGGGATTCCGCGACATATTTTTTGAGGTCGATTTTGTCCCTCATCTCCCGGCTACCGATCAGCTCCCTCACCGTACAACCAAGATCTTCAGCCATTTTGGTCACCGTGCCATAGCGCTCCGGATGAACAGCCGAATCATCCAGAGGGTTTTTCGCCCCATGGATCCGCAAAAATCCGGCACATTGCTCGAAGGCCTTGGCCCCCAACCGAGGCACCTTCATCAGCTCTTTACGGCCGGCAAAGACGCCATGCTCGTCCCGATAGGCCACGATATTGGCGCCCAGAACCGGCCCTAAGCCCGAGACATAGGCAAGCAGTTCGGGTGAGGCGCTGTTAACCTCCACCCCGACACTGTTGACACAACTCACCACCACATCCTCCAACCCCTTTTTCAGTTCCGCCTGATTGACATCGTGCTGGTACTGACCAACCCCGATGGATTTGGGATCAAGCTTGACCAGTTCTGCCAGTGGGTCCTGCAATCGCCGACCAATGGAGACGGCGCCGCGCACCGTAATATCGTGGTCAGGGAACTCGCGGCGGGCAACCTCGGAGGCTGAATAAATCGAGGCCCCGCTTTCATTGACCAGGGTGATCAGAATATTGTCGTTGAGATCCAGGCCGCGCACAAATTCCTCCGTCTCCCGGCTGGCCGTACCGTTACCAATGGCAATGGCCTGGATTTGATGCAACCCACAGAGCTCCTTCACTTTTTTGGCTGCGGCCTGCTGCTGGCTGCCGCCGTGGGTGGGATAAATGGTGGCAAAATCAATGAGCTTGCCCTGACTATCGAGACAGACCAGTTTGGCGCCGGTGCGAAA
Source organism: Desulfobulbaceae bacterium (assembly GCA_009773475.1). Classification (GTDB taxonomy): domain Bacteria; phylum Desulfobacterota; class Desulfobulbia; order Desulfobulbales; family Desulfocapsaceae; genus UBA2270. The sequence continues at coordinate 57,002 of WSXV01000009.1, forward strand.
CCCGGGATCAAGGGCCAGCACCTGCTTCTGGCCAAGGGCCGGGGCCAGCAATAACTGTCGGAGATTCTCGCCAAAGACCTGGATGGCCTCACGATCAGCCCGCTCCTTGAGGCTGGCACGCAACTCATTTTCAAGGGATGGCGCCAGCAATCGTTTATAACTGTCAACCACAGCCAGGGCCACCTGCTCCCGGAATTTGCCCTGGGGTAGAAAGTGTTGATGAAGAATGGCCAAAGAACGCTCTTCATCCGGCCGGATTGAGAGCCGCAACACCTTCTCCGCCTCGCCCCGAAACATTGCCAGCACCCGGTGTCCCGGGGCCTTGCGGGCATCTTCCTGCCAGTCGAAGTAATCACGAAATTTAGCTCCAGCCTCCTCATTCTTTTTTACCACCAGCGAATGAATGATGGCCTTTTCCGCAAAGATCCGGCGCAGACGAGCCCGCATCGGCGCATCCTCGCTGATCCACTCGGCGATAATATCCCTTGCCCCGGCCAGGGCCTCGTCAACGGAGGCCACTCCTTTCTCAGAATCAAGAAAGGCTGCGACCTCAACACCCTGATCACGACCGGCAAAGACTGCCCGGGCCAGCGGCTCCAGCCCCTTTTCCATGGCCATCATGGCGCGGGTCTTTCGTTTCAGCCGGTAAGGCAGATAGAGATCTTCCAGAGTCGCGAGATCGGCAGCACTTTGCAACCCCGCCTGCAGCTCAGCACTCAGAAGCTCGCGGGCAGCAAGGGATTCGATGATTGCCTGGCGACGTTTATCCAGTTCAGCAAGGCCGGCAAGTTGATCCCGAATGGCAGCAACCTGGACTTCATCAAGGGAGCCAGTCAGCTCTTTTCGATATCGGGAGATAAAGGGAACGGTTGCCCCTTCGGCCAGCAAAAGGGCTGCGGCTGCCACCTGAGCGGCGGATATCTGCAGATCGCCTGCGATTTTCGTATAATAGTTTTGATTCTGATCCATGGGGTAAAACAAAGAAATCCTGGATTGACCGGTACCGGCTCATCACTTCTCAAAGCATTCAGGTTGATCCCGAAGAACACAACGGGCACGGTAGCGATGATACCGAACTAAAATGCTCAATCAATGAAACAGACAGCCCCAGAGAGGGAGACCTCAGTGAAACACTAACGGCCTGACGGTAAAACCAGCGACTGAACCACATTGGCCCCGCCGCTGCAAGGGATTTGGAATGACATCATCCTAAAGCTATTTTCAAGGGACAGGTTTCAGCGATATCCCACCCCTGACGATAGGCCTGCAGGAGCGATACGGACTGTGCAGCAAGCTGACCGCGAATCTCCCGTCGTTTGCCCTTGATCCGGGCAATGCTCATGACATCGTAGGCCGTCGTCTGGTGACGCATCCAGGCGATAACCGCGGCCTCTGCACGCCGGGCAACAGGAATCCGACTGGTTCTTGCCACCGTTCCGCTCCCCACCGGGGTTGCATGGGCAGTCACTTTTTCGGCAAGGAGGTTTGCTTCGACCTGATATCGTGGATGAAAACCGAGAAAGCTGACAACCTCCTCAAGAAACTGCTGGACATAGGTCTTTTGTTTAGCCTCGCGCCGGTCAAGCTCCTTTGCCCGTCTGCGATCATACTCAGGGTTTGACCTTTTAGCCTCAACCTCGACTTGCGAGGCCAGGATATGGGCGGCGGCGGCCCATATCCCCTTGGAAATTTCCCGACGGCCCCGGCGCTCCCGAACTACCCAGGTCACGCCTCGTGCCTTGACCCCTTTTGTTATCGCGGCATCTCCGGCGGGAAGAAAGGCCCAATCCTCAGGCGGAACAAGCGGAGTGCCGGTTTCCGACAGAACAGTTCCCGCTGTGCGACCGGGTGAAACGATGCGATGGATATGCGCCATGATAAAAATTCAGAAATTTTGTTTAAAGTTTAAGAAGAGATTGCCTGCGGGATGAAGAGGGCAATCAGCCCCCGGCGCGTTTTACCTTGTAGCCAAGACTGACCAATTCCTGTTCCAGTATGTCGCGCTGATCACCCTGAATCTCGACGATTCCGTCTTTTACACTGCCGCCGCACCCACACTTTTGTTTGAGCAGTTTCGCCAGATTCTTTAACTCCTCACCATCGAGAGGAAGACCGCTGATCAAGGTAACGCCTTTGCCGTTTCGCCCCTTGGTCTGGCGCATCAGGCGGACAATCCCGTCGCGTTGATCGCTCTGAGACGGCAATGGTTTTTTCCGGCAACGGCACTGGTCTGCCAGTTTATTGCAATCGGGGCAGTGCTTGCCGGACTCGGTGGAATACACTCTGCCGGCCTCTTTATTTGCTATCTTCATGGCCATGGATACAATTTCAGGTATGGTTTAAGGGAGACGAATCAGGACAACCGATAGATGACCGCAGTGAGGACGGCCCAGAGCAGGATCAGAAATGTGACGAGGGCACAGGCAATGCCCAGCAGCCGGTGGCTGATTAACTCGCGACGTTTGTCCTGATACCCCAGAAGCAGCGCGCAGACGATGCCCGCCGCCATACCGCCGCCATGGGCCCAGTTGTTGATTCCCGGCACCAGCAGACCAAAGACGAAGATACTCAGGGCCCAGCCGCCAACCTGCTGGTACACCTGCCGGCCATAGCTGCCGCCCCGGCTTTTTCCGTAATAGAGAGCCGCCCCGATCAGGGCACAGACCGCCGCCGAGGCTCCAATGGTAAAAGGAACTCCAGCCAGCACCGAGAGCAGAAACCCACCAATCCCGCCGAAGGTATAGATGGTGAACATCCGGGCAAGGCCGTATTCCTGGATAATCAGCGGGCCGATCTGGCGCAGGGCGATGAGATTAAAGATGAGGTGGAGCAGGCTGCCGTGCAGATAGCTTGCGGAAACCAGCGACCACCAGCGGTGCAGGGTGGCAATAGGCATGGTGCCGGTGGCGCCGAGCAGCAGGAGGCTGCGGTTATCCGGCGACAGAAAGCCGAAAGGGTTCATCTCCACCCCCATGCCGCCGGGGCTTAAGATCAGTGAGAGGACAAAAAAGGCGATATTAATCCCGCCCAAGCCCTTGAGAAATAATTCAGGATCTTTGAACAGACGGAATAAGCCGTTGTTTTTCAACCAGGAACCAGGAGATTGAAGTCCGCAATAGGGACAGACGGATTCGTTTCGGCTGATAAGGCCGCGGCAGTTCGGGCAGAGCTGGGAGTTTTTATGGGAGGTGATCATGAGAAGGTGTGATAAATTGAGTGCGACTTAAAATAAGATTATTATTGATGACCCCGGCTAACCATAGCTGCCCTGAAAATACCAGAAAAAAGACCCCCACTTACTACCAATGGAGGTCCTCATTTTGTGATGTTTTTCGAGCGCAGATACTACGGAAAACCTTATTTACCCTGCAAAATCCGCTTTTATCTGTCGCGCCAGGGCCACGGCCTGGGCCTCTGCCCGGGCGAGAATTGCATCATCGGGGCGACCCTGCCATTCCACCGGTTCAACAAAAGTCCACTTCATCTTTTCGGTGAGCACATCAAGCTCCCGCTGGGCTCCGCCTGACCAGCCAAAAGAGCCAAAACGAAGCACTTTCTTATTCCAGACCTTTTTCCGGCCAAACATATCCAAGGCCCAGGCCATGGGTGGAAACATCCGATACTCATAGGTGGGCATACCGAGGATAAGACCGGCTGATTTCCAGGCGGAGGCAAGGATAAAGCTGACATGATCATCGGGGACCCGGTGCAGATGCACGGGCAGCCCTTCCGAACGAACGCCCTTTACCATGGCACTGACAACCTTCTGGGTATTGCCGTACATGCTCGACCAGAGAATCGTCACCTCGGGCTCGGCCAGCCCGGTCATATAGCGGGCAAAACGGGAATAGGCCTCAATAATTTCAGCAGGCTTTTCCCGCCAGACTATCCCATGCGACGGGGCAACCATTTTTATCTCAAGATCCTGCACCAATTCAATGGCCTTGGAGACAAACATGGAAAGGCCGCCAATGATATTGGAATAATAGCGCAGGGCCTCGCGCATAAAGAAGTCGTGTTGTTCCGAAGATAGCTGGTCATCAAAGACGGCATCGGTAATGGCGCCGTAGGAGCCGAAGGCATCACAGGTAAAGAGAATCCCGGAGGACTGCTCAAAGGTGAACATGGTCTCCGGCCAGTGCAGGTTGGGCGTTTCGTAGAAGGTAAGAACCTTCCCTTTCCCCAGATCCAGGGTATCTCCAGTTTTAACAATATGGACATTGCGGTCAATGCCGCAGAACGCCTTGAGAACGGCCGCCCCTTTTTCGGTAATATAGAGCTGGAGATTCGGATTTTTTGCATAAAAAGCAGGCAGCCAGCTGGTGTGATCAGGCTCCATATGATTGATAATCAGATAATCCACATCCTTGGCATGCAAAGCAATGGAGGCAAGATCCCGCTCAAACTGCAGCGGCTTGTCATCCACATCCTCCGTCAGGTCGATAATGGCGGTTTTATCCCCTTGGACAACATAGGAGTTGATGGAGATACCATTTGGCATCGGCCACATCCCCTCAAACAACTGGTCACTCTCCAGATTAATTCCCAGTCGGTAAATACCTTCTGTGATTTCGGTAGCTTTCATTATTTCTTCCCACGGAAAAAGTGTAACAACAGACAGCGCCGGCGCATTGTAAGCGGCCAGTCTATTTAATATATCTTGAAGGGTGGCAAGTCAAGAAAGCCGGCCGAGATGGCTCAATGGCTGGTGACGGTAAACAGGGTTCCATCTCCGCCCGGTTCAAAGTGCAGATGATGTTTGAACACGTCCAGATATTCATCCTGGCGATGACTGACAAAGAGCATCGTCGAGATGCCTAGCCCGGCAATCCGTTCCAGACAGGCAAGGATCATAAAACGATTCTGGTCATCCAGGGCCAGTGTCGGCTCATCGAGCAGCAGCAGAGGCGGATATTTGATCAAGGCCCGGGCGATTAACACCAAGCGCTGCTCCCCCCAGGACAAGTCCCTGAAGGTGACACCCGCCTTTTCTTCCAGCCCGAGGAAAACAAGCCATTGCCGCGCTAACTCCTTCTCCTTGCCGGAGACCGGGCGATACAAACCAATACTGTCATGGATTCCCGAGGCGACAACGGCCAGGGCCGACCCCGGTACCCGATAGTCCTGATGCAGTGCGCCGGAAACCAGCCCCAGATGTTTCTTGATATCCCAGACACTCTCGCCACTGCCGCGCGCATGCCCAAAAACCGTCAGCCCATTATGAAAACACTGGGGATGATCGCCGGAGATCAATTGTAGCAGGGTGGATTTACCGGCACCGTTCGGCCCGGAGATGATCGTGTGTTCGCCGGGTCGAACAACCCAGTTCACATTTTCAAACTGGGTGACGTCCTCATAGACAACCCGGCTGTTATCCATGCGCACCAGCGGATCAAAGGTGGCCGGGGCATTCAGGGGGAGCGGCAACTCCGGCAGCCCCTTAGAATCAAAATGAAACAGGGCGCGAATGGCATCGTCCTGCAAGACCGAATCTCTTTTGCCCTGCGCAAGAAGGCGGCCTTTGTGCAGCACCCCGATATGGGTATGCCAGGGCTGAATATCCTGCAACTGGCTGACCAGCATGAGCAGGGGCTGCTGATCTTTCAGGTCGGCCAGAAAAGTCCCCAGAAGCTGCATGGAGGCGACATCAAGGCCTTCAAATGGCTCGTCCAGAATCAATAAGTCGGGTTTTTTAAGGAGGGCGCGGGCGATGAGCAGTTTTCTGGTCTCTCCCGATGACAGCATCCGGAACCCTTTTTCCAGCAGGTTTTCAATCTTGAACCGAGCCACAAGCTCCCGGATCGCCCCACTGTCGGCGCCGGACTGCTGCAAAAGCTCCAATCCGCTGTGCCCGTAATCAATGCGGCCGATAACGTCAGTGTCATCGTCATAAAGCTCCGCTTCCAACTGGGCCTGCTGGGCCTCCAGCCCCACACACAGACAGGACGCTGGACGCTGGAATTGTTGGAAGGTACATGGCACCTCTTCGGGTTCCTGTAATAGATGGGCCAGATGACTCTTCCCAGACCCGGTTGTGCCGATCAGGCACCAGTGCTGGCCGGTCTTAACTATCCACTTCTTGAGGGAGACCCGCTCACTGCGCAAATTCTCGATAATAATCTGGTTCATGATTTTACAATTGTTGTCCTGCCGGTTTTCTGGAAATGCCTCTTGCAAGGCCATAATGGAGATACTTTACAGGCGGGCGTCAATCTTTTGGTAAAACTGGTCCCACAAAAGAATTTTTCCATTTTCACATGAAGCGCTGACACCTCAGTAAGCCAGCTTAAGGGTGGCGACACCGGCAACGATGAGCGCCACACCGACGTATCTCATAAGGGACGTTGGATCTCCGTAATAGAGAACGCCCACTAAGAAGGTTCCTGCTGCGCCTATGCCTGTCCAAACCGCATAGGCTGTGCCAATCGGTATTTGTCGCTGAGCGAGCCACAACAGGAAACCGCTTGCTCCCATAAACACGAACGAAATGCCGATACCACTCCATCGCGTTTCTGGTGACTGAGCCATCTTTAATCCGACCGGCCATCCGATCTCAAAAAGCCCAGCAAGAACTAAGTAAATCCAAGCCATCATATTCTCCACATTTTGGCGCCAACGTCCAAATTTACCCGCAGCAATGGAGCTTTCCTGAATTGCCGCCAATAAAATTGGCCATGTTAGCCGATAAAATCTTTGTTCGTGATTTGCCATCCTGCAATCACAGATTGAATTCCGGGACACGCCGCTTTTGGCCCGCCCCTCTCGAATGCGGTGTCAGGCTAAACGGTTGCGCATGTGTTGTCGAAACCTTTTGCGATCAGCCGGATACTGAAAGCAATTTCAAAGAGTCCCCCTGGAATCGACAGCATGATGCCATAGGACAGGCCTGCCATTTCGAGGACCGTCCCCACGAAAAAGACTGCGTAGCCGACAAAGCCCCACGCCGCAAGAAAACGCGGCACAATGCGGCAACGGTACAACAAAGCGCAGAAAAAAAGGCTGCCGAAACCGAGCGTGGCCATGCCGGTCTGATAGGCGAAAAAGTTGCCTCTACTAGCCGTCATGATCGCTGTCTGGGTCGTTGGACTTCCTGCGGTAACCAGCAATAGCAGGTTTACAGCTCCCGCCGCAAGTGCTATTGCCTCGATTACGCGTGCAATCAGATATGACCACGCTATCGCTCGATTGAAACGAACAAGCATTGGAAAAAGTACCATGCCGATACCGGCGACAATTGCCGAGTTCACGAGTATCAGCACAGCACCTGTAATGAACTGTGTTCTTTTGAGAGTAAGCTCAGCGACCGGGTTCGTTGCTTCGATGATTCCAGTTACCATACCGGAACCGATCCCGTATGCGAGAAATGCTGCAAGAAACAAGACTCCTGCTATGCGCAATTTCGCTTGGTCGGGTTTCATGCTGGTGGATTTCATTCGTTATAAGTCCTTCTTTGCCGACTTAAGGTATCGACCAAAGTCCCGATCCTTCTTTCTCTTCTCGGCATAGGACATCTCGTTGAACTCGGACTCTTCCCTGAGTTTGAGGAAGTTTTCAAAGTACTCCCGGCTGATTTCGCCGGCATTCACGGCCGCAAGCACAGCACAGCCAGACTCGCCGGTATGGCTGCAGTCTCGATAGCGACAGCGAGACCCGAGGGCAGTGATGTCGAAATAGCTGCTTACGATTCCACTCTCCGCACCCAGAATACCAAATTCACGCATTCCGGGATTGTCGACAACCAGCGCACCTCCGTCGAGACGAATCAGTTCACGACGAACGGTCGTATGCCGTCCTTCGCCGGTCCCGCTGACAGCAGCGGTTTCCAACCTTTCACTGCCTATCAACTGATTAATCAGCGTGGTCTTGCCAACCCCCGACGAGCCGACAAAGCAATAGGTTTTCCCAGGCAACAGCAGCCGACTGAAATCATCCAGGCCATCCCGCGTCACGTTACTCAAAGGCACAATCGGTGCGGTTATGCCGCAAGATTGTATCTCCGCCAACTGCATCGCCAATGCGGCCGGCTCAACCAAGTCAGTCTTGGTCAGCAGAATATACGGTTCGGCCCCGCCATCCATCACCATGACAAGATAGCGTTCCAAACGCCGAAGGTTGAAATCGAAGTGGCAAGACTGAACAATAACCACGTAGTCCAGATTCGCCGCAATCATCTGGTAATCGATGACGTTCCCAGCCGACTTTCTACGCAGTGAGGTTCTGCGCTCAAGGAGCGAGTGGATCACCCCGAAATCGTCGCATGGCTGTTTTTCCACACACACCCAGTCGCCCACACACGGCAGTTCATGAGACAGGTGATGGCGGTACAGATAGCTGCCAGCCAACTTTGCCCGGAAATGGCCGGTCTGATCAACAAGCAGTAACTGATCTCGATCGACAGCCGCAACGCGGGCGAGGGTATCCGTTGATCCGCATTCTGCTCGTTGCTCGAACCAGTCGCTCCAGCCAAGTTCATTCAATTCATCGTGCTGATTCTTCATTTGTCTTCGCTCATTGAACTACCACGCCATTGCAACGATGCACCCAAAACGGGCGAAATCTCCCCAAATATTCACGCCAACATCTCTAGCAATATGACATTTAGTCTGTTTTAAAGTTATTTAACGGTAAGTTATATGCCTTTCTGTTTCAAACGTTGGGACACGAGTGATTACGATTATAAAAATAAGATGGCCCTTCAACATTATCCGAAATTTTGCTATTAATAAAGACAGGGAGCACGTTGAGCACTTCGATAAAATTCTATTCTGCGAGCATACCATGGGCAAACATTATCTCAGCTCGCTTTTTGAGCCTCAGTCCGTAGCCGTATTCGGCGCCAGCGACCGCGTCGATTCAGTGGGCCAGGTCGTTTTCAATAACCTGCTGAACAGCGCCTTTCAGGGCAAGGTCTATCCGATCAACCCTCGCCATCAGGAAGTCCAGGGCCAAAAGGCCTACCCTTCCATCACCTCAGTCGGACAGCCTGTTGATCTGGCGATTATCGCCACCCCACCCCAGTCGGTCCCCTCGCTCATCGATGATTGTGGCAGACATGGGGTTAAGGCAGCCGTGATTCTCACCGCCGGGTTTGGCGAGTCAGGGGCCGCAGGTCTGGCACTGGAACAGGAGGTCATCAAGAAGGCCCAGCAGTATGGCATCCGGATGATCGGCCCTAACTGTCTGGGTCTAATGCGACCATCCCTTGGCCTCAATGCCACCTTCAACAAGGGCGGGGCCAAGGGCGGCAATCTGGCCTTTATCTCCCAATCGGGCGCCCTATGTACTGCGATCCTCGATTGGGCGCAGAGTAACGACGTCGGATTCTCGACCCTTGTCTCCCTGGGTTCCTCGGCCGATGTTGACTTTGGCGAGATCCTCGACTACCTGTTGTCCGACAGCGCCACCAAAAGCATCCTGCTCTATATTGAAGGCATCCGAAAACCCCAAAGTTTCATGAGCGCCATCCGCGCCGCCGCCCGCATCAAACCGGTGATCCTGGTCAAAGTGGGCCGCCACACCGCAGGATCAAGGGCCGCCCTCACCCATACCGCATCACTTGTGGGCGCTGACGATGTCTTTGATGCGGCCATCCGTCGGGCCGGCGTGGTGCGGGTGCAGACCATCACCCAGATGTTTGTCGCCGCCAAGGCCATGTCCGCCGGTTTTCGCCCGGTGGGCAACCGCTTGGCCATCGTCACCAATGGCGGCGGCCCCGGCGTCATGGCCACAGACCGGGCATCCGACCTGGGCGTCGTCATCGCCACGCTCTCTGAGACAACCATCAACCTGCTCAACCAGTCGCTGCCGCCAAGCTGGTCGCACGGAAATCCGGTGGATATCATCGGCGATGCCCAGGCGGATCGCTATCATCAAGCGGTGCAGGCCTGTCTTGATGACGCAGGTGTCGATGGCGTCCTGGTTATCCTGACGCCGCAAGCCATGACCAAAGCGCTGGAATCGGCATTGGCGGTAATCGAGCTGTCCAACACGAGCAGCAAGCCCCTTCTTGTCTGCTGGATGGGAGAAAGCCAGGTTGCCGAAGCCCGCGCCGCCTTTAAGGCTGCACGAAAGCCACACTTTCGCACCCCGGAGCCGGCGGTCGAAGTCTTCTCGTATCTCTCGGCCTACTCCCAAAACCAAAAACTCTTAAAGCAAATGCCCGGCCCCTTGTCCCATCAACTGGAGCCCGATGTGGAAGGCGCGCGCATGATCATCGACGCGGCGCTGCTCGACCGGCGCATGGTCTTAAATGAAATGGAATCCAAGGCGCTGCTTTCGGCCTTCCATATCCCGGTGGCAAATACCATGATCGCCCGAAGCCCCAACGAGACCTTGCTCATCGCCGAACAGTCAGGCTTTCCGGTGGCGATGAAGATCAACTCCAAGGATATTTCGCATAAAACCGATACCGGTGGCGTGCGGCTCAACCTTGGCAACGCCCAGGCGGTGCGGGCGGCGTATCAGGAAATTCTTGACGAGGTTCATCTCCACCGGCCAAACGCGGCCTTGGACGGCATTGCCATCGAACCAATGATCGTCAAGCCCAACGGTCGGGAATTGATGGTGGGCGTAAGCCATGACCAGGTATTTGGCCCGATTATCACCTTTGGGGCCGGAGGAACCATGGTGGAAGTCATGGGAGATCACTCCGTGGCACTGCCTCCACTCAACGCATTTCTGGCCAGGGACCTGATCCAGCGCACCCATATCGCCAAGACCTTGGGCCAATTCCGCCACATGCCGCCAGCCAATATTGAGGCACTGGAAAGTATCCTGCTTCGCGTCTCCGAGATGGTCTGCGAACTCCCGCTGCTCAAAGAGATGGATATCAACCCTTTAATCGTCGACGAAAATGGCGCCCTCGCCGCCGATGCGCGGGTGGTCCTTGAGTATCGGCCGCCCAGCACCGACCGCTACGCCCATATGGCGATCCATCCCTATCCGTCGCATCTGGTCAGCCATCATCAACTGGCGGACGGCAAAGATATCACCATTCGTCCGATCCGGCCTGAAGATGCCGAGATCGAGCAGGCCTTCGTCCATAATCTCTCGGCGGAATCGCGATATTTCCGCTTTATGCACTCCGTCCAGGATCTCTCCACCGAGATGCTGGTGCGGTTCACCCAAATTGATTACAGCCGGGAAATCGCGCTGATTGCGGTAACAACTGAGCAGGGAGTGGAGATCGAGATCGGGGTGACCCGCTTTGCGATCAACCCGGATGGAGAGAGCTGTGAATTCGCCCTGGTGGTGGCCGATACCATGAGCGGCAAGGGCCTTGGCCAAAAACTGATGACCGCCTTGATGGATGCAGCCCGGTCAAAGGGGCTGAAGGTTATGACGGGAGAGATCCTTAATGACAACGACCGGATGCTCAGACTGGCTGGCCGCCTCGGGTTCACCATCGCGAATAGCCCGCAAGACAGCGGCATTCAACTGGTGAGCAAGATACTGTAACTCTGTGGCAAAACACAAGCGATCACTTTAAATAATGCGCTTGCTGTGTGTATATAAATATTATATAATATTGCAAAACATAACATCTGGAGGTAGGCAATGCATAATTTGTCGCAATTAGAAAAACAGCAGGTTGGTCTCAGACTACCCAAATATATCATCGATGAGATTGATGAATTGACGAAGCAGTTTTCACTGAACAGAACGGATATTGTCACCGAGGCGATCAAGTCCTATATCGCTGATCAGAAATCAAAATTATTCTATGAAAGTTTTGATACATCCTGCAAAGAATTAAAAACCATGCTGGACGGAAACCTTCCAGAAACAACTCTCAGGGAACTTATCGATGAACTTGACACTGATAATAACCCCTGAGTTTGCCAGAGCAGTCAAAAGTCTCCTAAAAAAATACCGCTTGATTCTGAATGACTTGAAAACCCTTGAGCAGGAGCTATCAACTGGAGAGGCCAAGGCTGTTGAACTTGGCAGAAACTGCTATAAAACCAGATTACCAAATTCGTCTATTCCCGTTGGCAAAAGTGGTGGATTCAGGATCATCTATTTTTACAAAAAAGATGACAAAATATATCTCCTTGATATTTATTCAAAAACAGAGATGGGAAATATCAGGGATGCAAGATTGATTGAGATTCTCAAAAGTAATCACTTGGAATAAACGACGAATGAAGGCCTTGTCTTCAGGATCAGTTTCCTGATTTTCCGCCCCAACTGCTTTACGCCGGCATCTCCAGCAGGATACCAAAAAGTTAGTTTTCAAAACCTGACTCTCAACTTTGCTGGAACTGGTTGAAAAAAGTTACATATACTGTCCCCAGAACTCCCAGGAGTTTTCAGGTCGAATCCTGCTGGCCCTGGCCAGCCGCAAGGGCGGCCGCTGTTGTCAGCGCGAAACCTATGTCGCCCTCAGCGAAACCGCCCGCCTCTCGCAAGAGATGCTTTCCCTGCCCTTGTGAGCCGAGGCCGAGATCCGCTGCGATCAATACCTGCGCAACAAAGAGTGTATCCGCAAGCAATGCCCGCTCTGGGAACAGCGGCTGCGTGTCCCTGAAAAAGAAAGCATTCCCATGGCAATGTCATTTTCTTGAAAGGAGTCTCCATCCATGGCAAATTCACTCCGGGATCAATTTCTCAAAATGGGTCTGGTCGATAAGAACCAGGTCGGTCAGGCCAAGAAAACTCTCTATAAAACGAATAAAGAACAGGCCAAGAGCCGTGTTCAGGCCCCGCCCCAAAACAAACTCCACGCCCAACAGGCCCTGATCGACAAAAAAGAACGGGCGCGGATCGCCAACCGGAAACAGCAGGAAGAGGCGAAGAAAAATGAGACCAGCGCCCAGATCAGACAACTCATCACCACCAACCGCCTGAACCTGAAAGATGGCTCCATTGCTTATCACTTCACCGACAACAACAAAATAGTACGGCTCTTTCTGCCGACCAAGGACATGGTCGACGAGTTGAGCTGCGGCCTTCTGGCCATCATCCGGGACAAAGACGGCTACGCCCTGGTTCCGGCACCGGTTGCCGAGAAGATCAGGGCCGTGCAGCCGGATCTCATTGTCCTGCACAACACTACGGAGCAAGAGACCCCGGATGATCCTGATGACCCCTATGCGGCTTATAAGATACCGGACGATTTGATCTGGTAGAGTCATGAGCCTCTTGCAAAATGATCTTTTCGCCCAAACTCTTCGTTTTGCAAGAGGCTCTCATGACTGAGAAATTTCATCCAGGCAAATTTTCCCTGGTTCTCTCCGGGGGCGGGGCGCTGGGCATCGCCCATCTTGGCGTTTTGCATGACCTGGAACAGCGCGGCCTGACGCCCGGCGAGATTGTCGGCACGAGCATGGGCGGCATCGTTGGTGCCTGTGTGGCCGTGGGGATGCAAGAGCGAGAAATCTTCGCCCACGTCCAGCGGCTTACCGGCGTGTTCAACTGGATCCAGTTTTCCTTTTCCGGCAATGCCGTGGTTGATACCCGCAAGATTGGCGCTCTCTTCACAGGGATGTTCCATGATACGAGGATGAGTGGAACCCGCATCCCCCTTAAGATCATTGCTACCAATCTCAAAAACGGCAACAAACGAGTGTTTGACGCAGGCGACGATATCCTCATCAATGACGCGGTACTGGCGACCATGGCCATCCCCGGCATCTTTGCCGAACACACCATCGAGGGCGACATCTATGGCGATGGCTTTCTCTGTGAAAACCTCGGCGTCGGAGAGGCGACCCTCGCCAATGTCCTGGCCGTCGATGTGCTCGGGAAGAATGCCTTTTCAAACGCACTTCCCACCAATACTTTCAAGACCATGAATATCCTGGAGATGTTCGAGCGCTCCATGCGGCTGCTCATCTACAACCAGACCCGCACGCTCCTGAGCAACAGCACCAGACGCGTCTGCCTTGTTGAGCCCGCCACCAATGGGTTCAAGACCTTTCACTTTCACAAGGCGGCAGAGATCAGAGCGCTGGGACTGGGATTGCTGGACGGGGCCTTGTCAGGGGGATGTTTATGAGGTGAATGTGGTTTGCGGCGAGCCAACGGGTTTGTCCGCTTGGGGAAAAATGGGGTCAGGAAAAATGGGGTCGAAAAATGGGGTCAGAAAAATGGGGTCAGATTAAAATGAGATTTTCAGGAATATCAGAAAAACTAAGGCCAAACAGGGAAAAACTGCGCCATCCTTCTAGTCCATCCATTGGTTTATTCATCTTCGACAGTTATAGCTTCCGCTGCGCACAGCGCTTCACAGGTGTGGCAACCATGACATTCGTCTAGGTTTACCGGCATCGCCTTGCCGTCCACCAGTTGATAGACCTCACCGGGACAGCCTTCAACACATTCGCCACAGCCGTTGCATTTTTCTTTATCGACAGTGATATTCCACATACGGAGTCATGAGGACAGTTTATGTAACGAGGTGAGCAAGATGTTGTAACGGAACAGCCCACTTCTGATTCCCCTTAGAAAAAACAGAAATGTCCGATAATTCCTCAACATCATTCAGTGTCTCAATATTTGAGGCGCTATTCGTAGTGTGACCACATCCTCAACACTTTCACCAAATTCTGCTCTTTGAGAACCTGATACACCAGGCGGTGCTGAATGTTGATGCGCCGTGAATATGCACCGGAAAGATCGCCAACCAGTTTTTCATACGGTGGTGGATTTTGGAAGGGATTGTCGCGCAGAACCGCCAAGAGCGCTTGTGCTTTTTCTTTCAGACCTGCTGAGGAGAGTTTTAGCGCATCTTGCTGGGCGTGTCTGGTGTAAATGAGTTCCCAACTCACCAGGGCAGATCCTTGGCGCACTTGCTGACCGGGAGCTGCAAGCCCTCTAGAATAGACTCGCGCATCCCGGGAACGGACAGCAGATACATGGTTTCCTGAATAGCAGCCCAATCCTCGGCCGAGACAAGGACGGCATTATTGCGTTTGCCGGTGATGATTATCGGCTCATGGTTCAATGCCGCTTCATCAATGAGGTGGTAAAAGTTCGAGCGTGCCTGGCTGGCTGTAATTGTCTGCATAATATCCTCCTTGAGTAGTGCTCCTAGCGTACGACAAAGCGTACTTCAAGTCAAGGGGTTACTTTGCAAATTCCAGGAAGAAATTGTGGGCTGACAAGGGTTGCAGCTTGTTTTACAAGACCTTCCCCGCCCTTCTTTTTTCCTCTTATCGACCGCTACGCCCATATGGCGATCTATCCCTATCCGTTGCATCTGGTCAGCCATCATCAACTGACGGACGGCAAAGATATCACCATCCGGCCGATCCGGCCTGAAGATGCTGAGATCGAGCGACCTATGAACTCCAAACTCCAGAATGTGTATTGAAGAAATTTCAGTGTTTATCTCGAGCGCTGGTTTCGAGCTTGAGAATAGATTGCATTCATAATCCGTTCTGCTATGCTACAATCTGATCTGGGCGTATGTCTAACTTGGAAGCACAAACGCAAGACTCTTCATTGCGACACTTCACGGAACCTAGCCATTATGAAATTTCTAAAAAATCTGTTTGACAGTAACAAGGTCTGGGCCGCAAATATCAAAGAAGCTGATCCTGAGTTCTTTACCAAACTTGCCAATCAGCAGCGGCCTGACTATTTATGGATTGGCTGCGCCGATAGCCGGGTGCCGGCCAATGAGATCCTCAATATCATGCCGGGCGAGATATTTGTCCATCGGAACATTGCCAACGTGGTGGTCCATACCGACCTGAACTGCCTGTCGGTGATCCAGTATGCGGTGGATGTTCTCAAGGTCCGTCATATCATCGTCTGCGGCCACTATAATTGCGGCGGCATCAATGCAGCCATGGATAATAGTGAACATGGCCTGATCGACAACTGGCTCCGTCATATCAAGGATGTCTACCGGTTTCACAAGAAGCAGATAGACGCCATGGACAATGAAAAGGACAAGTTGGATTTGTTATGCGAACTGAATGTCATTGAACAGGTGGCCAATGTCTGCCATACCACCATTGTCCAGAATGCCTGGGCCTCAGGCCAGGAGCTGGCCGTCCATGGCTGGATCTACCGCGTCAGCGATGGTATCCTGCGAGATCTCGATGTCTGTACCACTGGTATCCATGAGATTGCCAAAATTCACCGGATCGCCTGATTTTCCCATGATCGCTTTGGAAAAGTTAGTTTTCGAAACCTGACTTTCAACTTTGCTGGAACCGGCTGAAAAAAGTTACATAAACTGTCCCCTGAACTCCGTCCCCTGAACTCCCCACAACTTTGCTGGAACTGGTAGAACAAAGTTACATAAACCGTCCCCAGAACTCCTGGATTTACAAGGTTTATTCTATCTCAGAGCACCAATTGCTAACGACACCCAGTTCTACACTCAGATTCAGCCATGGAACAATGAGCTTGGCAAACAGTCTGGTCAGAGGAAGCAAGCCAATTAGAGGATTTAGCATTTAAGCCAGTACATTGCGCAAGGCATGATTCTCTGAGGGAAGAACATTGCTTGTAACATGAAGAAGTATTGGCCTGAGCCTGATTGGCGGCAGAAGTTTGGGCCTGACCAGCATTCTTCAGGCTAAGCAGGCGGTCTGCGGCCTTGATTGCCAGAGCATCTTGAGGAAAGCGCTCCATGATTGTTGAATATACCTTTTTGGCTCGCCCGCTGTCGCCGTTGTCCTCATACTTGACCCCCGCCAGATACATGGCTTGAGGTGTGTCGGCAGTCAGTGTTTTTTCAAACTGTTGTTTGGCATCCCTATCCACCTTGGCCTGGCGTTGTTTGGCCTCCGCTTCTGCTTTCACCTGCTGCTGTACCACATCCGCCTTTGCCTTCGCCTCCCGTTGCCCTGCAATTATCACCTCTTTTGTGTCCAAGACCTTGATGGTACCATCCTCTGCCATCGATATAAAAATCTTGCCAGGAGCTACTGCGATGGCACGCGAAGGCTCAGAGATAGTACTGAGGAGACTGCCGCTAGCCAGATCCCAGACCTTGATGGTTGAGTTACGTGCCCTTGAGAAGATCTTGCCATCGGCGACTGCGAGAGATTGGACATTGTCGGAATGCCCGGATAGAGTGCGGATAAGGTTGCCGCTCGCGAGGTCCCAGAGCTTAATGGTTGCGTCATCTGCCCCTGAGATGATTTTACCCTCGACCATTACGACGCATTTGACGCTATCGGAATGCCCAGACAGGGTGCGGATAAGACTGCCACTGGCCAGATCCCAGACTTTGATGGTATTGTCACTTGCCCCGGCAACGATCTTGCCATCGGCGCTTGCGACTGAACTGATTATGCCAGAAGGGTTAGAAATAGTGTGGAGAAGGTTGCCGCTGGCTAGATCCCACACCTTGATGATTCCTCCATCAATGCGAATAGAACCGGTCTTTAACCACCCCCCAGCTATGATCCTGCCATCGGCGACCGCAACTGAAGTGACTTCCCCCAAATTGTCAGAAAGAGTGCTGAGAAGGCTACCGCTGGCTAGATCCCAAACTTTGACTTTCCCGTCTTGCAGCCCCCCTCCTGAGATGATCTTGCCATCGGCGATTACGATGGATTCGACAGTTCCGGAATGACCAGTGAGGTTGTGAACAAGGCTGCCACTGGCTAGATCCAAGACATTGATATTATCTAAACTTCCTCCTGCGATAATCTTGTCCTTCGTGATTGCCAAGGAAGTGATACTACCGATGGAATGCTTTGGGAGAGTGAAGATGTGCTCGCCCGCATGGGCAGGGTGGACGAAATTCAGCAATGCAATAGCGCAAATGGCAAAGCGTAGGGTAAACGTCAGGTTTATCTTTGACAGTATGATGTTTGGTATCATGGCAGAGAAATATGTTAGAGGTTGCAAACCAAAAACGTAAAAAAAATTACGAGTAGTTTTCTTGGGCTGAGCCTATCTGACGCAGCGTTGTTAGAAACATTTATTTTAATAACATCAAAAAGATTTTCTACCAAGCAAATCTGTCCAGTTAAAAAAAAGGGGTCAGATTAAAATGAGATCTCCAAGAATATCAGAAAAACTATGGCCAAACAGGGAAAATTGCGCCATCCTTCCCATCCATCCATTGGTTTATTCATCTTCGACAGTTATAGCCTCTGCTGCGCACAGCGCTTCACAGGTGTGGCAACCATGACATTCGTCTATGTTTACCGGCATTGCCTTGCCGTCCACCAGTTCATAGACCTCGCCGGGACAGCCTTCCACACATTCGCCACAGCCATTGCATTTTTCTTTATCGATAGTGATATTCCACATGTTTTCCACCCTTTCAACAGCATTAAAAAACTCCCGCCATTCGGGAAACACCTCGTTTATCTGTAATTTTCTCTGAGGGAATTCCGGGAACAGTCTATGCAATCATTCCCGCCTGGGGACAATTCTGGGGAACCCCAGGGTACTTCCCATATTTTTTACTGTTAACAAGTTAGCAGTAAAAATGAAACAGGGAGGGAATTTCCGTCAATTCGTTTTTATTGAATTTTGATATTTTTTATATGGCCTTGCCTCACCTTAAAACGAAGCCCGTTCTAAGGTGAAGATAAGTCTCAGTCAGGAATTACCTCTTTGTCGAGTCACTCCCACCAAAAAACGTGCGGTTCTTTCAGCTGAGTTACGAATTTCCACCATACAATACTGCCTACGAAATAACAGGTAAGTGTCGTCGTGGTATATCGCCAATCAGACATTGTCCCCAAATCAATCCACCGCATCTGCACAAGGAGCAGTATGGCAGCAACGAAGATAAGAAGATAGCCATAATAGGACCAGGCCTTTTCCTGACAAAGGGCTCCGCAGTGTGGACAATCAAACACCACCAGATTTTTGCGGATGAAATTCCTTTTGAGATGATGCCATGAACCGCATATCATGGCCAAATATCCAATCTCTTGGTGACACGCAAAACACAATGCCATTTCGCCTCCTGCATTTTTAAAAATACTTTTTTGGATCTCAGGTCAACATTCCAGCGGTTAGTTTTTGCTGGAAATGGGGGCGACAACCACCCGGGGCAACGCCGCATTCATGTCGTCAGGGGAAATCACCAGATCAGGGCGTGTTTTTTTATCTCCGCCCCACAGTCAAATCAAGATTGACCCAATACACCTCGCCACGCCTTACCACTGCCAGTCCTCACATTCAACAGGTGTTAGCGTCAGATCCTCTTCCCACCCCTCCAACTCATTTTCAGCCTGACAACACCATCGAACCACCCGAGCCGCACGGTCTTGACCGGTTCAATAACAAGCCCCAGCCCCTTCTGCCGCATCTCGATTTCAGCGCCGACGCCACACTCCGCCAAAAAGGCGGCAAGTATCAACACCCCGCGTGAATTCCCACCTTACGCAATACTGCTCTCATCTTTACACCTCCAATACCGTTGCAACAATATTGTAACACAAGGTGATTGATTACAAGGAGTTATTTTGCTGATAAATTGTTTTCTTCAAGAACTTTTCTATTGAGGCCTGTACCGGCACATCGACAAATGAGAGAGGACAAGTTGGTATGGCATGCTGCGAGGCTGTTTCGTCGTCACTTTGCATAGTTCCCAGTGTATATTCTTCGTGGACTCGTGCGTGGCAATACTACCCACTCTGTGATATGATTTCTTATAAATATGTTCTCGGCACGGCGGCAACGCCCTGCCTGCGTCTCGAAAAATCAGGGATACGGGAGAAGATAGGGATGATAAAGAGAACGGGGATTCTGATAGGAGGCTCGGGGCTTGTCGGAGGCGGCCTGCTGCATCATTGCAAAACCCAGGCAGACGGCTCCACTATACTGCTGGCTCCCAACAGCAAGAAACTGAGCCTGCGGGAGCCGGACGACATTCGGCGCTATTTTGAAAGCAACAGGCCAGACTTCATTATAAACAGCGCTATCTCCGCCATAGACAGCGATCCGCAGATGGTCAGCGAGGTCAACTATCTGGGTGCGCTTGCCCTGGCGCGGGCCGCGGCCGAACTCAATATCCCCTATATCCATCTGAGCTCCGCCGCCGTCATGCCCAGCGGCAGGGACCTGCGGGAGGAAGATCGGCTTCCACTCCGGGCGGATCTGGCCAATTACCCCAAATCAAAACTTATGGCGGAACTGAGCCTGGAACATCTGCGCTGGAGCAAGGGGCTGGACTACACCGTTATTCGCTTGGGGGTCGTCTACGGCACCCACGATCACAAGATTCAAGGCTTTCAACGCCTGCTTTTCTCCATCGTCGGAGGGGCCATGCCTTTCTTGTTCACCCGGCGGGATGTGCTGCATTCCTATTCCAACGCCCGCAAACTTCCCTTGTTTATCTTCCACGTCCTGGACCACCGGAAGAATTTTTCCGGCCAGACCTTCAATTTCGTGGATCCCAATCCGGTGTCGCTCAGCCAACTGATACTCACCATTAAATCCTATCTTGAACTCTCGACACCGCGGGAAATTTATGTTCCATATTACCTGGCCCGCTTGGGCATGCGCTGCGTGGCGTTGCTAATGCACCAGATCGCCCATCTGGGCGTGGAGGCCAGGATTCCTGGGGAATTGCTATTTCTGCAGAATTTTTATGAGACCCAGACCTTGTCCGCAGCGGCATTACAGGCTTCGAGCTTCACTGATCCCGATCCCAGAGCGACTGTTTTCACGGAACTGCCAATGCTTATCCAGTATTATGTCACGCGGTGGGAACAGCTCAATCTCATCGAACCTTTCAGTAAGGAATTCTTTGATCCCCACAAGCGGGCCGAGGAATTCCTGCGTACCCCCGATCAGTTGCTGATGAGCGTCAACCGTGAGAACATGGAACCGTTCCTGCGTCAATGCGCCCTGGGCAATGCAAGGTCGGAAACCGGGTCTGCATCATCAAACAGACCACCGGCAGATCTATCATGACCAAGGAGGGGCTGTTCGACAAGGTGCTCCGAGGGAGAGCCCTGAAACATGGGGATACGATCCACCGGGTTGTCCCAAAACGCTCAGCGCTTGATGGCGTGTTCTACTAACCCAATGTTTGTCGGAGCAAAATACACCAAATATGACCAAAGACACCCAGTTCATCTATCGCCCCATTGGCATCCTGCAATCCCCCTATTCACGGCGCATTGATGCACCCCATCAAAGCACGGTGGTGGAAGGTACGGAAACCGGGGATTTCGTGATAGCCACTTTGGAACTTCAGGATTGGCTGGATGAGAAAGTCATTCAAGATCTGAGCGGCTTTGAGAGGCTTTGGCTAATCTTCGATTTTCATCAGAGTGAAGGCTGGAAAAGCAGTGTCAAGCCGCCTCGGGGTGGACCGAAGCGGGGCGTTTTGGCCACCAGGTCACCTCATCGTCCCAATTCTATCGGCCTGTCGGCTGTGGCATTGGTAAAGATTGAAGGCAGGACGCTGCACCTTCGAGGTGTTGACCTCTTGGACGGCACACCTGTTCTGGATATCAAGCCCTATGTGCCCTACGCGGACGCCTTTCCGGATTCCAAAGCCGGATGGATCGACGAACTGGATGCAAAGCAGGGCCGTTACTCCGCGCCAGGCCCCAGAAAACCCAGGTAATTGTGGAGCGGAACAACAGGACGCTGATTGTTAAAAAGCTTATGCAGGAAAGAACAATACCGGAATCACGAGACAAAATAGGGCCAGCGACCATTTTCTAGATACACTGAATGGTCGCTGGCCCTATTTTTTTTAAGTACTACGAGGTTTGAGATAGATTCGTGATCAAACCTTGAACTTTTTCACAAGATTTTCCAATTGAACGGCCAGGTCAGCTAATCCTTGTGCGCTCAATTGCACGTGGCTGCTCCCCTCTCCCACTTGAGTTGACTGCTGGTTGATTCCGGCGATATCGCGAGTGATATCGGAAATAACGACCGTGGTCTGCGCTACATTTTCGTTAACCTCGGCAATCCCCTGAGAAGCTTGGGAGATGTTGGTGGCGATCTCTCTGGATGCTGCCGATTGTTCTTCAACGGCGGTGGCTATTCCGTTGATGACGTTGTTAATCTCCACAATCACCTCGGAAATCTTCTCGATATCTTCCACGGTTGTTGAGGTTGTCACCTGCATCTCGTTGATCTGATTTTTAATATCCACAGTGGCTGCAGCG
>WSXV01000010.1 GCA_009773475.1 Desulfobulbaceae bacterium
CTGAAAATTACGACTTGTCTTGTTGTTTTGATAAGTTATCGCTGATCATCCTGTCATGTGGGATAATGTCAACCCGTGTAAGTCCGACAGGCTCCTAGGCCCCCGGAGTCTCGCACACTCGCTTCCCTGTAAAATACCCACATTGTCATTCCCTGAGTGCTTTTATCGGAAATCAAGTTTGGTCAATTTCGAGTGGTATGGATTCTCGCCTGCGCGGCAATGACGCCTCGTGGGCATAAATCTTCATTCTGCAGGACAGCGAGTATTTGAGACTCCGAGAGGCCCTGGTTTGAGTCCTATTTTTTAAGCTTGTTTTTAAACTGCTCGTTGACCTTATAGACAAAGGCCAGAACCTCGGCGACCGTTCGATAGAGTTCGGCAGGGATTTCCTGTCCCAGGGGGATCTTGGCCAGTAGTTCCACAAGGTCAGAGTCTTCCTGGATGTGCACTCCGGCCTCGCGGGCCGTTTCTATGATCTTTCGGGCAATTTCTCCCTTACCGCTGGCGATGACCCTCGGCGCCCGGCCTTTGTCGGCATCATAGACAATGGCTACGGCCTTATCCATCTTCTCCGTTTCGGCCATAACGCACCATTACACCTTGGTGTTCAGCAGGAATTGACCTGCCGGCACCAGCATTCTGACCAGATCCGCGCCAGGTGGGTTAGCCGTTCCAGCAAAGGAGATGCCTTGCAGCGGAAGATCTGCCAGTTGCTCTTTGAGCTCGTCGCTGAACTGGGCTACGAATTCAGCCTTCTCCTGCGAATCACAGTTGAAGCGCATCCACAGGCCGCCCTCCGTCTGAAGAAAATCGATATGCAGATTCCCCAGTCCGGTCAAAGCCAGATGCAGGGAAAAGTGCATCTGCCTGGCCTCTTCATGGGCCTCTGAGCCTTGTTCCTGTTTGTTGTCGATGAGAAGATAGCCCTGGTCCAGAAAGGCGAAGGGCAGGGGAAGGATCAGCGTTTTGTCATGATCCAGCCGGAGCTGGCTGAGCTGAAAACTCTCGATGGTGGAAAGCAGGGTCTTGCCGGCTTCTTTGAGTGTTTCTGATCCTAGATCCTGTTGAACTATTTCGAGCAGTGCAGATTTGAGCGAATTGATCAGGGAACCTGCCTCCGCATTTTTCAAACCCTGACTTAACTGTGCTTCCGTCTGCAGGCCAATCCCTTCAAGCATCCGCCGCAAGACTTCCCCACCTTCATTGCCTGCTAGGGGCCTCTGCTGCTGGGCAAAGAAGCTTTCCAGCGTCTTGGCGCTGGCATCAGACAAATTCCCCATCCCCAAGCTCGTGGACTCTTGCAGTATCTGGATGAGAGGACTTAAGTCGAGGTTTTGAGCAAGAAAGGTCAGGGCTTTTCCCAGATATTGCTGCAGGGGAGCCGCGATGATCTTGAGTTCGAGTTGGGGCTTGGTGGCGGTTACCTGAAGCTGGAGTGATTGTCCAGGGCTGAGAGTGACGGAATCGGCTTTGGCGAGGAGGCGATTTTCGCCGATATTGAGGATAAATGTGTCCGCACTCTTTGTCTCTCCGACAAGGGCGTTAACAATTTGTCCCTCCTGCATCTGGAAAGTATTCTGCTGTTGACCTCCTGTGTTGGAGGTCGAGGAGCCGAGAATGGCGGAGGAGAGGATGGGGGCGATGGATTCCATAGTGTTCTTTCGGCGGGAATTGAAGAAATCTTGACCCTTAACCGGCAATCATGTCGAAAAACAGAAAGAACCTTATGCTCAGGTGAATGAGAGGAATCTATCCACCAAAGGTATTTATATGGTCTGCACTCTCTCCCGAAGTTGCCTGCGTTGCTCACTCAGGCAGCAAGAGACGATGAAGTCGCGCTCTTTCTGAGACAGATTGTCAAACTGCAGGGCGATTTTCCAGCGCTCCTTGCGCAATCGTTGGGTGAACACCACATGTGCCTGGCAGATAATTTCTTTATTATCAGTGTTCGGGAGGGGGATGTGGATAAGGATGCGTTGCTTACTGGGGAACTCTTCCGGAAAAATGGCCAGAACACCGCCACCGGAGAGATCCAGCGTCTCGCCGTTGAAACTCCAGGGCTTTGCCCGCTCTTCAGGCCCAGGCTCATAACTGGCAGAGATGGGAGTACGAAGATCTGCGCGGTAGAATGTGCGCAGGCTAACGGGATCAATGGTCTTCTGGGCAAACAGCTCTAAAATCCGGTCTCCCTTGATCTCTTCAATGCCGGCCTTGAAGGTAATTGACTGCTCTGTGCCTTTTACGGCGACAAGGCAGCCCTTGCTGGTGTCGATGTTGGTAGGAAGTTGTTTGGGAGGAAAGACCAGAAAGAAATTCGGAGATTCAGACTCTTTGTACACGCATCTGAGCTGCACCGAGCCGCCTTCCTGGAGTTGCAGGTTGATTTCAGCGGGCTGACTGTCCTGGATATTTTTTATGAGTTCGACGAGGGATGACATCGGGCTTCAGATCCCCTTGACGACCTGTACTTTGAGGCGCAGCTGACGTCGCTGGGTAATCAGGCATTGGCCGATGATTCGGTCCCGGTCGTCATCATTGATCTCTTCAAAATAATAGGCGACAACATAGCGGTTATCTTCCACTTCTGTGACTCGGATCGGACTTGCCAGCAGAGTGATTGGGTTGGGCAGCTCATCGGGCAGCGAGAACTGCAGCTTGACTAATTTGTCGGCTGGCGGTTCCTCGTTGAAAATTACCAGCAGGCCGCAACCACTAACATCAATGGTTGTCCCGGATATCTTCCAGTATTTTTCCGGGGCCTCAATCCCTTCAGGAATGCGGGAGCAGGCCTCTATGGGCAGGGTGTAGTCGATGCGAAAATATTCACGCATCTGTTCATGGCTGATCGTCTTGCTGGCGATCATTTCCAGAAGCTGGCCATTGACGATGCGCTGGATCATGGCCTCAAGGGAGACGCTGCGACCGGCCATATCCAGGTTGATGATACAGGGATGCTTTATATCGATGGCGTGCACCGGCAGGGTGCCGGATTTAAACAGGAGGTTGAAACGGGGCGGGGTTGTCTTCTGGAAGATACAGAACTCGCGATGGCGTTTATCTGTATCCTGCATCGGCAAGAAGATCTTCACCGGTTTGGCTTCGGGGATGTCTTTGATGAAATCAGGTTGCATGGTCACAAGGAAGATCTCTGATGGTTTAAGTTGCTGTGACGAAAATCTCTAAAAACTATTTTTTATAGTATCAGTCTTGGCAACAACTATCAAGATTTCTGTGGGTTGTCCAGTCTTTCGGCATTTTTTTTGATTTCTGTCATCTGTTCCCGTATCTGATCGCAGCTCATGATAACTTTTGTCAGGATTAGCCGATAGGCCTTGATGAAGTCGGCGTTAAGGATTTCCGGGCCCGCAAGCATGAGGATGGAGATAAGCTGATCATCCTGTATGACCAGATCCTGCTGCATGGAGGAGACCTGGCTGGTGCGCAACAGAAGCTGCTCCGGCGATAAGGCCGCCATGTCCACAATCAGGGAAGCTGCCGCCTGATCGAGGAGGGAATAGCGGCCAATGGCGTTGCGGAAGGAGAGCTCGGTGTCGAGGATTGTCTGGTCGGAAAAGGGGATAAGATCGGTGAGAGTTGGAAACGCAATATCAGCGGGAGGCATTGAGGATGCTGCCCTGATGTGAGGAGGTAGTCTGGCGATATCCATGCAGGGCGGCGCGTCCGCCCTGCATTTCCCTGATCTCGTGGGCCAAGAGGGATTTTATATTATTGGCGGTTGAGAGCAATGCCCGGTTATGGGTAAAGACCTGGTGCATGATCTCCAGCCGTTTTTCCAGAAGAGGCAGTGCCGATGCGGGCGGGCTAGTTTCTTCCAGGGCGTTCATCAAGAGCTGATCGGCGAGCTCGGCCTGTTCCTGCAGTTGCAAGAGTTCCGTCCCCCAAGCCTCCAAGGTCTCGGCGTTTTTGTTGCCGCTCTCACTGTTAATGGCGATAAACAGGGCCAGCATTTTCTCGTAATGGATGATGGAGGACTGGAGCAGGGAAGCAACGAATCCCGGGTCTTGCGGTGGTGCTAAAGGCACTTTCATCTTGGTCTCGTATTTCATCCTCTGCTTAACACTTAACAGGCGGCGTTCAGGGCCACATAAGGTTTATCCGCCGTTGCCCTTTGTGGCTGTACTGCCACTGGTTTTGCTTCTCCCTGTTGCTGGCGGTTGTTGATGTCAACGGCCTGGCCCCAGGTCTCACGGAGGCCAACCAGCAAATTCTCAACGGTCTTTAGCTTTTCGCCGGAATCATCCTTGCGGGCGGCATTCAGTTCACGAATCATGAATTGATAGAGGCCATCGAGGTCGGCGGCAATCTGACCACCAATTTCATGGTTGAGGGTATTAGAAAACTCGGTGATAATGGCCAGGGTTTTACTTATTCGTCCCAGTTTTTCTGCCTGATTGCCATTTTCTCCAGCCATCATTGCCTGACGGGTAAAACGGATGGCGCCATCGTAGAGCATGAGCAGAATTTGTTCAGGAGTGGCTGTATTGATCTGATTCTGTTGATATTGTTGTTGCTGGTACTGATTGTGATAGGCGTTCATGATTAAGTCCCTTTAATCGTTAACCTTTTAACATGTTGCTCAGCATATCCATTTGCTGAGTGAGAAAAGACCCTTGAGCGTTCAGGCCGCTGACGATGTTTTCCATTGCCGTATATTGGGCGCGGAGCCTGGCCTCTTTCTTGACCATTCGTGGTTCCATGTTCAAGATTTGGTCATCGATTCGTTTGGCGCTCAGGCTGTAGTTTGCTTTTTTGGTGGCATAAAGGCCGGTGGTGCCGCTGGTGACAGTCAGCAGGTAGGAATTGAATTTTTTCATCACGCCGTCGGTACTGTCTTCGCCGGCCAGCAGTTTGACCACGCCCTCAAAATTGTCGGCAAGGGCGGCGTCCATCTTGACATTGTTCTGGCTCAGGGTGCCATTGAGTTGGGTGGTGATCCCCAGTTCGGACAAGAGTTTCATCGAACCGCTGGTGTTAATCACCGAGCTTAAGGCACTCTGTAGGCCACGTTTAACACTACTGATCGAGGAGTCGCCCCGCAGGACCGAACCAAGAAGATCAACCGTGTCCGGGTCGTCGTCGGGAACAGTAGCACCGCCGAATTCTGCATAGCCGGAGAGGATCCAGTCCATGGTCTTGTTGTAGCTGCTCACAAAATTGGTCAATTTTTCCTTCAAGGCACCGGTGTCGGACTTGATCTCCAGCAGGGAGGTCTTGTAGGGTGGTGTTGGGGGTACTGTAACTGGCACCACCGCAGCCTCGCTCACACCATTGAGATTAAGGGTAACTCCGCTGATGGCCCCGCTGATGGTGTTGCTGTTGCTGACGACTTTGATACCATCAATATAGGCCTCGGCCTGTTGAGCGGCTTGCGTGGTGGTTGTGACCATGGCGGTCGGGGCCAGGGTATTTGTTGTGGTAAAGGTGGTACCGGAATCGACACCGGTTAAGGCCAGACGATACGGAGTGGCCGAGCCGTCATTGATAATAGCAGCCTTGATGCCGGTGGTTGCAGATTGTTCATTGATCGCTGCGGCCAGACCAAGCAGGGAATTGTTGGTTGAATCAACCGTGATAACCGTGTCCGTTCCACCCTTGCTCAGGGTGAAGGTACCGTTTCCCAACAACGCATCGGTTTGCGATGTATAGCCGGCACTGCTCGTTTTCTGCACCTGGGCCAATTGTTTTACAGAAACATTATAACTCCCGCTGTTGGCATTGGCACTGGTGGCGGTAAATGGAGCACTGCCACTCACAGAGACTGTATTCGAGCGGACCTGACTGGTGAGGGTCATGTCGCTGACCGCAGTTTTCAGGCCGTCGAGGGTGGTCTTGAATTGGGCGTAAGCCTCAAGACGGGCGGTTTCGTTTTTCTTTTTGGTTTCTAACCGGGTGATGGGATTGCGTTCAATCTCCATCAACTGAGTGAGGATTTTGTCGGTGTCTAAGCCGGTGGCAAGTCCACTGAATGTGATTGACATAATTGTTTACCTCCGAGAAAACACACCTTTCCTGTTTGCGGTAAAAACGACATTTTTCGTTCGCCGCAATCAAGAGAATTCGGGTTGAAGCCCAACAAACATTTGCCCTTGAATCAAGTTGTTGAAAACCGACCTACATGATCAAAAAAAACAGATTGCAGGTCGGACTTCAGCCCGATTTGCAGGGGCTAATCCTACACTTCGGTATCGACAAAATTTCCGCGAAGATCGTTCAGAGCCTTTTGCAGAGCGATCAATTCCTCAGTGGGAATCTGGCGCACGACCTTGTCGGTCTTCTGGTCAAAGATCTTGACGATCAGGTCGGCGTTGTCATTCTGCTCAAAACGAACGCTGTACAAGCCGTCTTCGGTCAAGGCTTTGATCTGAGTGAGCAGCTCTTCGGCCTGTACACCCTTTTCAGCGGGTGCTGTCTGTGGAGTATCGGCGGCTTTTGCCTTGTTCTTACGCTGGGTGTCTATCTGTTCGGATGCCTGTGGTCGTTGCTGGACGGCTCCACCGACACTGGCGGTTATATCTATATTCATTATCTGCTCCTTCCCTTGCTGCCAAGGAAAGAGGGGCCGGCCGTGAGAAGCCGGCCCCTCTTTGTTTTATCAGCCTTAAAGCTGTTGACCTTCTTCAGTCTTCAACCTTTAGCCTTCAGCCCTCTTCTCATTAACCCAACAGTGACAGTGCCAACTGTGGAGCCTGGTTAGCCTGTGCCAGAATCGAGACACCAGCCTGTTGCAGGATGTTGTTCTTGGTCATGGCTGAGGTTTCCTGGGCAATGTCTGCATCCAGAATCCGGCTGCGGGCAGCAGACAGGTTTTCAGAGACGTTAGACAGGTTGGAGATGGTGGATTCAAAGCGGTTTTGAACCGCACCAAGCTCGCCGCGCATGGTATCAACCTGGGTCAAAGCACCGTCAACGGCCTTGATGGCGTTGGCTGCACCGGCAACAGTGGTAATATCAATGGAGTTGATAGAACTCAGGAGACTGGTGTTGGCGGCACTGGCCCCAGTAGAGAAGAGTGACCCAGCGGAAGCCGCAATACTGCTTGTTACATTGAAACTTGAGGAGCTGGAGAAAGAAATTTCTCCGCCCACGGTAGAAGAATCACTGGTGCCATTGGAACCACCTGCACCGAGGGCAACAGCAGTTGGGGTAGCAGCCTCACTACCTGCAAAATCAATGGTTGTACTGGCACCACCAGCATGGGCACTATGGGTAAAGGAGTCAATTTTAATATCATATCCTGCTGCTTGCCCAAGAGTGACACTGGTCTTGTCATTACTCAATGTTGCGGTGATTCCGGTGTTTCCGGATTGATCATTGATGGCAGTTGCCAGGTTGGTCAGATCGGTAGTGAGAACAGTTGCCGAAATAGCAACAACACTGGTGTTAGTGCCCTGGATATTAAAGCCAATGGTACCATCAGTATCAAGCCCACCTAAAGTGGCGGTTGTTTTGGCGGTGGCGTTTACGCCGGTAGATGAAGAAACGCCATTGATTGTGCCCGCAATAACCGCAGCCGATTGTCCAGCAGTAACAGCCGCCGTTTTGGAGCCTTCGCCACCGATAATAGTCAAGGTCTGAGAGGCGACATCGTTAGCTGCACTGGCAGCAGCGGCTGATGTAGCCCGTTCAATGGACATATCTGCCGTGGCGTTGGTGGAAGTTGAGGCATTGTTGCCAAGTGCTGTAGCTTTGGCGGAATTGATGCCAAAGGAAATAGTTTGATCGGCGTTGGCGCCAACCTGGAACTGGGCGGAGGTCATGCTGCCGTCCAGCAG
The DNA here is from genome assembly GCA_009773475.1 of Desulfobulbaceae bacterium. GTDB lineage: Bacteria > Desulfobacterota > Desulfobulbia > Desulfobulbales > Desulfocapsaceae > UBA2270. The sequence continues at coordinate 7,794 of WSXV01000010.1, forward strand.
CTTCTTGCCGTTGAACTCAGTCGTGTCGGCAATACGGGTCATTTCCTGCTTGAGCTGGTTAACCTCAGCTTGCAGGGAGGTACGGTCGGATGCGCTGTTGGTATCGTTGGCTGACTGAACGGCCAGCTCACGCATACGCTGGAGAATGTTGGTGGTTTCCTGTAATGCACCTTCAGCCGTCTGGGCCAGAGAGATGCCGTCATTGGAGTTACGGGCTGCCTGATTCAGACCGCGGATCTGCGAGGTCATACGATCTGAAATACCCAAACCGGCTGCATCATCCTTTGCGGAGTTGATGCGGAGACCGGAAGAGAGGCGTTGCATTGATTTTGCCAGCGCGGTTTGAGAAGAACCCAGGTTACGCTGAGCATTGAGAGACATTACGTTTGTGTTAATTGTGAGTCCCATGATATATTCCTCCATGAATATTGGTTGATGGGGTACTGCTTGGGCTTCCTTGCCCGGTTTCAAAAAGTCTACTGCTCTATTTACTGTCGGTTTGTTCTTGTGATGTTTTCTGGGTTGGCGGCACCTCCTTGCTGGAATTTTTCCTTCTTAAATTTTGTATCGGTCGTTTGTTTTCTAAACTTTAGGATAAAATGATAAAAATATTTTTTCCCTTGAAATACATTTCGGTGCCTGCAACGGAATAGTTTAGTGCGTTATAATTTTTTTTTCAGTTCGTTTATGGTGCGTGCCTTGTACTGCAGAATTGTTCTACAGATATCCAATGGTTTTATAGAGGATTTCCCTTTCCCCAGTCTAAAAAAGTTAACGGCGAAAGTATTCATCAACTGCATCTTGTTGCGATCGAAAAACCAGATCGCCGGCGACTCCCTGAAAGACCAGACAGTCACCGGGGGTTTCATGGTTGATGACACTTACGCCCTGTGCTATGACTGATCCTTTGCGTACATGACTGGCACCGATTATCGCAGCATGAGGGTACATGATGACTCCCTCACCGATAACCGGGGCAATGCCATGATTTTTTCCCACCGTGGAGTTTTGATACAGGACGAGATAATTGCCATACGTTGCTTTGGCCAGCACAATGCCCACCGAGTGGCCGATAAAAAAAATGTCCGGCATCTCGATTTCGTAGAAACAGTCGATGCCGTTAAGAGATTTGTTGAGGAAAAACACTTTGGTACAGATCCTTTTGTCGCCTTCTTTTCGCCACAGAGTATTGGCGAGAAAATAGAGGAAGATGGCGTATTGCGATGAATGTAGATAGTCAAATTCACCTGGTCGCCACATGCGCACCGCATTGATGCAGTTTTCAAGACGGGCGAGTGCTTCATCCAGGCAGGCATCCAGAATCGGTTTTGTCCCGGATTGCTCATCGGGAAAAAAATGTTCTAACTGGGTAGCCACATACGTGAGTAGTCCTTCACGGCTGGAGTGCAGCAACTTCAGCATTGGTGGTTCTCCTCAATAATGGAAGTTATTTTGTTCAGCACCGATAAGGGATGCCAGTTGAATTCCCGCTGCATTTTTTCAATACTGATTCTGGCCGGAGATGGGGATACATCGTTGCGAAGAGGGATGATTCGGCAGCCGCTTGCCAAGGATATAGTTGCAAACAGGGTTTCATTGTCGATGTTTTCACCGCCGGCTACATTGTAAACCCCTTCTTTTCCTCGCGTGGCGATCAGAACCAGGGCATCGAGTACGTCATCCAGATGGATATAATCCCTGGCGAAGGCCGGTGAGGAATCAACTTCCAGATAGGAAGGTTGATCTTTGATAATCTGTCGCAATAAGCCGGGCAGAAAACCGTCGTCATCGGTGTGATTGTTATAGACGCAAGAGAGACGGGCGATACGGGCCCGCCCCTTGCCTGTTGTCAGACAGAGCGATTCGCCCAGAGCCTTTGAAAGATCATAGAGGTGTCGAGGATTGGTCGGGGTGAATACCAACGGCATTTCTTCACTTCCAAGTATCCCCGGTTGACTGTCGTAGAGGCGGGTCGAGGAAAGATAGACCAGCGATTCAAAGCGGCCGGTCCGCAGGATTCTGCTTAAGAGCGACACATGCGCCTCTATGGTGTCGAATGGGCGACGAAGATAGTCGGCGGTCAGGCCTGCGCAATAAAACACATGCCCCATCTCTCCCTGCTTCTCATAGTCTGCATGTCGGTCGGGAACATGACAGTTCCAGTTTGCGGCAAGCAGCCGGGCGGTAAGATGGCGGCCGATAAAACCTTGGCCGCCGATGATTGTGGCCTTTAATTGGTGCATTTCTTGCCTCTCCGTGAGAATCAAAGACCGTCCGTGGGGTGATGTAGGGCCGGATCTTTATGGAGGAGCAGTTTAGGACTGACATTTTCAACAATTTTGTATCCTGGGCCGGCGAAAATTGCGACATCCTGCACAGCGACCATATTGAAACCATGGGGGGGGCCTTCCAGATAAACTTTGTCGGCGGGGATCAGTTCCACAGGTTTACCGGGCATTTCATAATGGGAATTAAAGTCTCGAATGGCGAAAATAGTGTAGCCTGCCTCAAGGAGCATTCTAAGAAGTTCGGTGTTTTCCAGGCCGTGCGACCAGTCGACATAGTCTTTGTGAACTTCAAAGATTATATGCGGTTTGAATTGTGCAATCGTTTTTTCCGCTCCCCGCAATGTTCCCAGTTCCGCACCTTCGATATCAAGCTGGATCAGGCCGATTTCAAGGTTTGATTGATTCCGGTAGTCGTCGATGGAGATCGTTTCAAAGCCGTCTTCGTCCGCATCAGCTTGAATTGCATTAGCAAATGAATCGAAACCATCAAGTTTTAGGCGGACACTGCTTTCCGACCATAATCCCAGGGTGTTGATCCGGACGTTGTCGAGGTTGTTAATCTTGAAATTTTCCCTTAACATTGCTGCCTGATCGAGGTTTGGCTCGAAACAGTGGATGGATCTTCCTGAGGTTTTGATGTTTTTGGCAACAAGGACCGCCTGATCACCGAAATAGGCTCCGCCGACGATCACATCGCCTTTGATGCCTGATGTCAGTCCAAGCAGCAGTTTTGTTGTTTGTGGTTCCCATACATGGGATGGATGTTCTTGAGGGGACATCAGGAAATCCCGGGCGATTTTGGTTCGGAATAGAATCCTGAATCGGGTGCCGTCAGAGAGCGATTTTTCATAGACGTCCTTTTCATCATGCAGGGCATCAACAATGGGCCCGGTTATTTCATCGCGCACGGAACCGTCGAAAATCAGATCTTGTTCTGCGTCCCTCAAAAAAAACATCAATTGTTTGCGGAGAGATTCATTTCTACCCAGCATATATAATGCATTTTGCAGGCGCTTTCCATCCAGGTCGCGAGGATCATTTGCCATATAATCACCTTCTGTAGAGTTTGCTTGATGAGTCAGTCTGTGAAAAGTTGTTGAAGTTGTCTTACTGAATCTTTAGTTGTGGCACCGCCGTCACAAATTGTCCGCCCCATTCTTTGATATAGCTTAATTGCTGCATTACTTCACCACACAGATTCCAGGGCAGGATAAGTACCCGGTCCGGCTTGTTTTGCCGTAGATGGGCCTCGTCAACAATGGGAATCCTGCTGCCGGGCATGAATTTCCCCTGTTTGGCCGGGTTGCGATCAACCACATACCTTACCAGATCAGGACGAACTCCGGCGAAGTTGAGCAAGGTATTGCCCTTGGCCGCCGCGCCATAGGCGGCGACGGATAAACCCTGGCGTCCGGCCTCGATCAAGAAGAGGAGCAGATCGTTCTTGACCTGCTCGGCCTTTTCTTGCAGACCGGCATAAAAATCAGCCCCGGTCATTCCGGCAGCATTTTCTTCCTGAAGGAGATTTGCCACCCGGTCACTCTGTTCATGTTTCCCAAGGTCGGCCCGCTGAGCGTAGACTCTCAGGCTGCCGCCATGGGTGGGCAAATGTTCCACGTCAAAGATCTGCATTCCCTGACTGGACAAGATGGTTTCCACTGAAATGAGTGACAGGTAGGAATAGTGTTCGTGGTAGACGGTATCAAACTGATTTTCCCGCACCAGTTTCAGGAGATGGGGAAATTCAAAAGTGGCCACGCCCTGGGGCTTCAGCAGGATTGTAAACCCTCGCACAAAATCATTGATATCTGGGACATGGGCGAGGACATTGTTTGCCGCGATCAGATCGGCTGCATGTCCTTCCTGAACAAGGGATTGAGCCAGTTTTACACCAAAGAAATCCTCGATGATCTCCAGCCCTTTTTTTCGGGCCGCTCTGGCCGTCCCGGCAGTGGGTTCAATGCCCAGACAGGGGATTCCGGCCTGTTGAACAAATTGCAGGAGATAGCCGTCGTTGGCGGCGATCTCCACCACCGTGCTCTGCGCTCCCAGGCCAAATCTTTTCACCATGGCGTGGACGTACTGGTGCGCATGTTTGAGCCAGGTATCGGAAAAGGAGCTGAAATAGGCGTAATCAGCGGCAAAGAGGGCATCCGCACGGGAAAAATCCTCGGTTTGCACCAGCCAGCATTGTTCACACACCATCACTCGCAGGGGAAACCACTGCTCTGGGGCATGCAGGGTGTCCAATGTGAGATAGGCGTTGGATGGCGGCGCCGAACCCAGATCAAGAAAAGGCCGTTGCAGCGCGGCCCCGCAATGGCGGCAGTTCAAGGACAGACTCCTTTAAAACCAAGAGAGATGAAGGGATGGGACTGATCCCGCTCCGATATCTCCGTTACCGGGAGCGGCCAATCAATGGCCAGTTTTGGATCCCGAGGATTCAGGCCACCTTCCGATCCGGCGGCATAGGCCGCCGAGTGGCAGTAGAGCAGTTCTACGTCATCGCTCAGGGTTTGAAAGCCATGAGCGCAACCCACCGGGATCAGCAGGGCCAAACCGTTTTCAGCGGACAGGCAGGCTCCATGCCAATGAAGAAAGGTGGGAGATCCAGGCCTGAGGTCAACAGCCACATCCCAGACTTCACCGCGCAGACAGCTGACCAGCTTTATCTCGCAATGGGGCAGGTGTTGAAAATGCATGCCCCGTATTGTACCTTTGCGGATGGTGGCCGTGTGATTGATCTGGGCGATTGGTTTATTCCAGCCAAAGGCGGCCAATTCTTCAGCACAGAACAGCCGGGACAGAAAGCCCCGGGAGTCGGCCAGTTTTTGCCGTTGCAGCTCCAACAAACCGGTCAAAGGCGTTTTGGTGATCAGAAAACGGTTCATGATTGGCCCTCAAACTCGGTAATTTCCGACAAACAGAGGGTTTGCGGGTCATCCCCCCGGCTTTGCCGGCTGGACCAGCGCATCGTTCGTGCAATGGCCTCTTCCAGTGACCATTTTGGCGCTACACCCAAAGTCGTTCTGGCCTTGGCGATTTCCAAGGCCAGCCAACCGGCTTCATGCGGCCCTTCACTGCCGTCACCCCAAACGACCTGACCCCGGCCGTAGCTTGCGCGCGCCAGTTCGATGACTTCCCGAACCGTTGCGGCACTGCTTGTTTCCGGGCCGAAATTATAGGCCCCGGCCAGATCGGGTGTGCGCCAGAGTTTTTCGGCGAGGAGCAGATACGCTGCCAGTGGTTCAAGCACATGCTGCCAGGGGCGGATGGCCTGTGGGCGACGTACTTCCAGTGGGGTTCCCGACTCCCAGGTCCGCACGGCGTCAGGGATCAGGCGGTCTGCCGACCAGTCGCCGCCGCCGATGACATTGCCGGCCCGGGCAGTGGCCACGGCCACACCCTGTTTGCCGAGAAAGGCGTCACGGTAGCTGGCGGTCACAATCTCGGCGGCGGCCTTGCTGGCACTGTAGGGGTCATGACCGCCCAAGGTGTCTTCTTCCCGGTAAGGATAGGGCCATTCCTGATTTTTATAAACCTTGTCTGTGGTGATGATGACTGCCACTTTGACGCTGTCAATCCCGCGCAGGGCATCAAGCACATGGGCGGTGCCCATGATGTTGGTGGCAAGTGTCGCCAGGGGTTGGTGATAACTGGTGCGGACCAGGGCCTGAGCGGCTAGATGAAAAACAATGTCGGGGGCGGCCTCTTTGATAATCCCGGCAAGCTGCTCCGCGTCTCTGATATCTGCGTATCGGCTGTCGATCAGTTCACTCACCCTGGCCAGAGAGAAGAGATTGGGGGTGGTAGCGGGCGGCAGGGACACCCCGGTTACTTTGGCGCCAAGACGGGAGAGCCACAAGGCCAGCCAACTGCCCTTGAATCCGGTGTGGCCGGTGAGCAGTACCCGCTTGTTTGCCCAGAATGATCTGTCCGGATTCATTACCACACCTTCCATGGGGCCTTACCGCTTTGCCATAGATCTTCCAGCATGTTTTTCTCGCGCAGGGTATCCATCGGCTGCCAGAAGCCATCGTGCTCAAAGGCCATCAGCTCACCATCGGCGGCAAGGCCGGTCAGTGGTTCAAGCTCCCAACTGGTTGTGTCGTCGGTGATTCGATCCAAACATCCCGGAGAGAGCACAAAAAAACCGCCATTGATCAGGCCGCCGTCGCCGCGTGGTTTTTCGGTAAATCCCTGAACCCGATCTCCGGCGATGGCCAGGGCGCCATAACGACCGGGAGGTTGCACCGCCGTCACCGTCGCCAGTTTTTTATGGGAGCGATGGAAGGCAATAGCCGCCGAGATATCGACATCGGCAACACCGTCACCGTAGGTAAAGCAGAAGGCCTTGTCATGTTGTATGTATTCGGCCACCCGCCGCAGACGGCCGCCGGTCATGGTCTCCTCGCCGGTGTCGACAAGGGTTACTCGCCATGGTTCGGCGTGACGTTGATGGACCTCCATGTTGTTGTTGGCCATATCAAAGGTGACATCGGACATATGGAGGAAATAATTGGCGAAGTACTCTTTGATGACATACCCTTTATAGCCGCAGCAGATCACGAATTCGTTGACTCCGTGCGCTGAGTAGAGCTTCATGATATGCCAGAGAATGGGCTTGCCGCCGATCTCGATCATGGGCTTGGGTTTGAGATGGGTCTCTTCACTGATCCGGGTGCCTAAGCCCCCTGCCAGAATGACGGCTTTCATTGTTGTTCCTCACACCATTTTGTAAACATTGCTCTATATGCCTCTTCTACCTTACGGGTAAAACCGGGTTCATCCATGAGTGGACTTTGTTCCATTTCTTGGCGGAGATCGGCACGAATGGTGGTAAGTTTTAGAAGATCGCCAGCAAGTGCTACCGTTTTTTCAATATATTCCTCTTCTGTCTGCGCGATCCATTCCGGGTGGCCAATAGCTTCAAGGATGGAGCTACCAAGGCGGCCGACACTGGGGCGGTCGGCAAGCGTGATGAAAGGTACGCCCATATAGAGGGACTCAATAAGTGTAGTCCCTGAATTGTGGGGGAAACAGTCAAGTCCGATGTCTATACTTCGCAGGACATCCCATGGAGGACTGGTGTAGCCGATTTTTAGACGATTTCGCTCAATCCCATGGTCGGAGAATTTTGCCGATAATATCTCCTGCATAGAAGAATCTTTGAAACTACCACTGTTTATTACCAGTATGGATTCCGGTATCTGTTTGAGTATCTCCGCCCAGACCCGAATCGTTCGATGATTGATACGAACCACCCTGCTTAAACATCCGAAGGTGATGTGGCCGCGTTCCATGGCTGGTAATAAATTTACAGGCCCCATGCCTTCTGTGGGGCGATAGGCAAGACAAGGTGTCTCTAAATGCCATGGGGTTTCTGAAAACAAATCTTCGCTTCCCGCAGGAACACAGGCATTGTCGGCAAGGTAATAGTCAATAGCTGTCAAGCCGGTGGTATAGCCAAAATCGAGCCAGTGCAGGGAGACCGGCGCCGGTTTGCGTGCAAAGACCAGAAGGCGGTTACCGCCGGTGTGACCGGCAATATCAACCAGAATGTCAATGCCATCGGTACGGATGCGCTGTGCCATGTCGTTATCGGTCATCCCTTTAGTTGGTATCCAGTGATCCATATAGGAACGGTATCGGTCAGTGTCCGCATCTTCTTTATTAAGTTCGGCATAGGCGTAGAGCTCAAACATATCTTTGTTGTGAAGGGACAGTAATGGTTCGAGAAAGTTACGGACAGGGTGCCGGCAGAACTGGGGTGACACATAGCCTATTCTCAGGCGGCGGCCTTTGGCTTGAGTGTTGTTATGTGGTTTCCATTGGGAACGGAGGGGCAGGCCAAAGTGTTCGTCAAATCTGAGATATTCTTGAAATATTTCCTTTCCTGTCTTGTCGGGATGGTTATTCAGGAGGAAGAGGAGATTGCTATATGCCTCTGTAACATCTGGATTCGAGGTAAGAATATTACGGAAAATGATCTCTGATTCATCAAGACGACCCTGCTCCTGCAGGATATTCCCCAGATTGTTATAGGCCATCTTGTTGTCAGGATATGCGTGGAGCACGGCGCGATAGCTTTTTTCGGCCTCGATAATCCTGCCCTGTGCCCTAGCGCTGTTTCCTAAATTGATCAAGGCCTCGGGGTAATCGGGTTTGAGTCTTAGGGCTTGAGTGAAGCAGTCTTTGGCCTCACTGTGTCGATCCTGGCCGGCAACGGCGATGCCAAGATCGTAAAAGGCCTCGGCATTGTCTGGTTCCATTGCCAGTACTTGCCGGCAGTAAAACTCGGAGTCTGCATGTTTGTATTGATGGGAGAGTGTTCTGGCAAGATTATGTGATACGGCGAGAGAGAAAGGGCTTATCGCCAAGGCCGTCCTGTAAGCTGTTTCCGCTTCATCATAACGCATTTGCTCGTTGAAAAGACCACCCAGTGAATTGTAAGCTTCTGCATAATCCGGCTTCAGGGTAAGTGCCTGGCGGCAGGCGGCCTCGGCCTCATCTTGTCTGTCAGTGGCTTGCAGGGTGAGGCCCAAGCCACAATATGCCTCCGCAAAAGATGGATTTAATACCAATGCCTGACGATAACATATTTCTGCTTCAGAAAAGGATTTCCTGTCATGGAGAATGAGGCCAAGGTTCGCAAGGTATTCCGTGGAATTTGGCTGTAGCTTCAGGGCTCGTCGGCAACTCTGTTCGGCGGCGGCTAGATTGTTTTGTGACCTCAAGGCGATACTCAAGGTATTGTGGGCATCGGCGTAATCTGGTTGCATGGTCAATGTTCGCCGGCTGTACTTTTCGGCATCAACATATCTTCCCAGATCGCAGAGGAGAGTGGCGATGTTACGCAGACAGATATAATCTTCCGGCATAACGATACTTGCCTGTTTCATTGCTGATAAGGCCTCGTCGAATGCGCCCTGTTGTCTGCGGATGGCGCCCAGCACTTTCCAAGCGAGATTGTGTCGCGGAAAATGCCTGATCAGTGATTGAACGACGGATTCAGCCTCGCTAATATCCCCTTGCTGGAAAAGAGCGATCAGTCTGCTTGTCTCTTCGGGGGGCGGGGAGATGGTTTTGTTTCTGCCCCCTGTTTGTCGCTTTGATTTGTTTCTTTGGATTCTCATGGTAGTTTCTTGGAGGGGACGGGAAGGGCCGATGCCGGTGCAGGTGTATGCTTTCCGTCCGTGCACCATTTTGTAAACATTTTCCGGTAGGCTGTCTCCACCTTGCGGGCAAAAGCGGGTTCGTCCATCAGGGGGCTTTGTTTCATTTCTTGTCGCAAGCCAGCGCGAAGTGTTGCCAGTTTCGGCAGATCACCAGCAAGTGCTACCGCCTTTTCAATGTAATCCTCTTCTGTTTGTGCGATCCATTCCGGGTGTCCGGTACTTTCGAGAATGGAGCTGCCAAGGCGGCCGACGCTGGGGCGGTCCGCCAGTGTAATGAAGGGGCTTCCCATGTAGAGGGTTTCAATAAGGGTTGTGCCTGAGTTGTGGGGAAAGCAGTCAAGGCCAATGTCCATGTCGCGCATAAGATCCCATGGAGGACTGGTAAAGCCTATTTCCAGTTGTTCACGGTTGACACCCTGGGCGATAAATTTCTCTGTTAAAGCGTGCTGGGTGGTAATATCTTTGTAATTGCTGCTATTGACAATCAAATGTGCGCCTTGTACCCGGTTGAGTATCTCGGACCATACCCGTATTGTTCGGTGATTGATGCGAAGAGCCCGAGTAAGTGTGCCAAAGGTGATATAATTCTTCCGTAATGCGGGTAGAGAGCCTACCTCTCCCATTCCTTCAGCCGGACGGTAAACCAGGCAGGGCGTTTTCACCCGCCAGGGAGTTTCAGCGAAGAGTCCTTCGAAACCTTCGGGGACATTGGTAGGGTCGGTTAAATAATAGTCAATTGCCGTTAGCCCTGTCGTATATCCGAAATCGAGCCAGTGCAGGGATACAGGAGCGGGTTTTCTGGCAAAAACGCCTAAGCGGTTTCCTCCGGTATGGCCTGATATGTCCACCAGTATGTCAATTCCGTCTGTCCGAATACGTTCAGACAATGCGGCATCATTGAGACTTGATGTTTGTAGCCAGTGATCAGCATATGCTATATAACGACGGGTTGCTTCAACTTCAGCGAAAAAGTCTGTGTAGATGTAAATTTCTACCTGGGCCTTATCATGGGAGGCAAGCAGAGGTTCAAGGAAGTGTTGTGTTGAGTGCTTGCCAAGTGTTGATGATATATATCCAACTTTTAACCGTCGATTTGCTTGGCGATTATTGGTAAAAGGCTTCCATTCTGTTTGCAGGGGAATGCCAAATAACTTGTTAAATTGTTTGTACTCGGCATAAATATCCTTTGCTGTTTTGTCGGGGTAATTATTAAGAAGAAAAAGTAAATTACTATATAGTCCAGGAGAATCAGGCAATAATTTTATTGCCTGACGATAATTTGCCTCTGATTCCTCGAGTCTGCCTTGTTCCTTGAGTAGGTTCCCGAAATTATTATATGCTTCGGCGTAATCAGGTTTTAGCAAAAGTGCTTTGCGAAAATAGGCTTCTGCTTCGGAGTATCCCCCGTTTTTGAGTTGTGAAATTCCTAAGTTGTTATAAGCTTCGGCATAATGAGGATTATATTCGATTGCTTTTAAGTAATAGCTATAAGCCTCGGAGGGGAGTCCTTTGTCGTTTAGTGCCAGTCCGGCACAGTTATAAGCCTCTGCAAATGAAGGGTGAATTTGTATTGCTTTCTTGCAACAATCCACCGCTTCCGTTGGGCGTCCTTGTTTGATGAGTGTTTTCGCAAGGTTACAATAAGCTCTTGAGCAGTCTTGTTTTAATGTTATTGCTTGCCTGTAATTTGACTCAGCCTCTGAGTATTGTTCTTTGTGTTGTAAAATATCTCCTAAATTCAAGTAGGCTTCCGCGAGTCCTGGGTTGAGTTTTAAGGCGGCCCTTGTTTCACTTTCTGCCTCCCCGTATTGACCCTTTCCGAAAAGAATGATGGCATAATTATTATGATAGTCAGCATCATAAAGCAATAATGGTGATGCTTGTTGCATAACTGAAAGCGCCTCGTCTAATTTTCCTTGTTGTTGAAGGGCAGCCCCCAGCACCTTCCACGAAAAACCGTCTTTTGGAAACCGCTGAATGAGTGATCGCGCAAGTATTGCGGTTGCGGCGAAGTTGCCTTGATTAAAGAGGGAGAGTATTTTTTTTATTTCATCTGGATGTGGCTTGGCGATTTTATGGCTTGTGGTATGGAGTTGCGCGGATGCCGTTTTCTGATTTGTGTCTTGGGTTGATGACTGCTCACTGTTGCTCCAAAAGGCAAACATCTCTTTGTAGGCTGCTTCAACTTTGCATGTGAAGGCGGGCTCGTCCATCAATGGGCTATTGCTCAATTCTGCGCGGAGGTTTGCGCGCAAGGCGGATAGCTGAGATAAGTCAGAGGCAAGTGCTACCGCTTGTTCTATATATTCAAGTTCGGTATGGGCGATCCATTCTGGATGTCCAAGCCCTTTAAGTATCGCACTGCCGAGACGTCCAGTGCAGGGGCGATCTGCCAAGGTGACAAAAGGGATGCCTAAATACAGGTTCTCCAGGAGGGTGGTGCCGGAGTTGTGGGGGAAACAGTCAAAGCCGATATCAATGCCTCGGAGCACATCCCAAGGTGGACTATGGAAACCGATTTCTAGCTGCTCGCGGGCGATGCCATGAGTGATAAACTTGCTTATGAGTTCATCCTGGCTGGATTTGTCTTTGAAGTCGCTACTGTCGATTATGAGATGTGAGCCTTCGACCCGTTTGAGTATTGCAGACCATACCGAAATTGTTCGGTGATTGATACGAAGGGATCGCGTTAGTGTGCCAAAAGTAACATAGCCACGCTCTAAAGCTGGTAAGGGGGAAACCTCTCCCATCCCTTCTGCTGGGCGGTACACGAGACAGGGCGTTTTGATTCGCCAGGGAGTTTCTGACAATAAATGTTCACTACCTTTCGGAACTGTTGTCTCGTCGGTGAGATAGTAATCAATTGCTGTCAGGCCGGTGGTGTAACCAAAATCGAGCCAGTGCAATGAAACAGGAGCGGGTTTTCTGGCAAAAACTCCAAGGCGATTGCCTCCTGTATGGCCTGCCAGGTCAATGAGTATGTCGATATTGTCGGAGCGAATACGTTCTGTGAGGGCGACGTCGTTGATTCCCGTGCATTTTACCCAATGGTCAACATAGGATTTGTATCGATCAGTGACCTCATCCTCATTAATTTGATCGGTATACACATAAATTTCAAAGGCTTTTTTATGATGATGCGCAAGCAAAGGTTCAAGGAAGTGTCGTGTTGAATGCTTACTAAAGTTTGATGAAACATAGCCTATCTTCAGGCGACGCTTTGTTTTGTGATTGTTGGAGAAGGGTTTCCATTCTGTTTGTCGAGGAATGCCGAATATGGAATCAAATATTCGGTATTCCTCGTAAATTTCTTCGCTGCTTTTGTCGGGATGGTTGTTTAGGAGAAAGAACAGGTCGCTGTAGGTGCTTGGGGATTCCGGTTGCAGTGCTATGGCTTTGCGTAAGTAGTTTTCCGCATCCAAGAGTGTCCCTTGTTTGACACAGGTGTTGCCAAGATTCTGGTATGCAACCGCATAATCCGGTTTAATTGCCAATGCCAGTTGATAACATGCTGCGGCCTCTGTTAATTTGCCCTGGTCCTGATAGATGAGTCCAAGATTGTTGTTTGCTTCGGGTAAATCAGGATTAAGGATAAGTGCCTGTTTACAGATATCTTCAGCTTTGGTCAACGAACCTTGTGTCCTGAGTGCAAGCCCGAGATTATTTAGTGCTTCCGCAGAATCCGGCCGGATTTGTAAGGCCGTTTGAAAGGTGTTGACGGATTCTGAGAGCTTGCCTTGCGCCCTTAGAATATTGCCTAAATTACAATGTACTTCGAAAATATCCGGTTTAATTTCTATGATGCGGCGGTAACAGTTCTCTGCCTCTGTCAGTTGGCCTTTTCCTTTGAGAATATTTCCAAGGTTATACAGTGCCTGGGTGTGATTTCTGCTGATCTCTAAAGTCCTGCCATAGCTGTTTGCTGCTTCAGTCAAAAGACCAGACCGTTCACGGGAGATGCCGAGATTGAAGTGTGTATCCGGATCATCTGGAAGACAGATTGTCGCTTGCAACATAGCCTGGCCAGCCTCTTCATACAATCCCTGCTGATGAAGAAGTGGTCCTAATACTTTCCAGCCGAACCCGTAGTGTGGAAACCTGGTTGTTAATGACCGAGCAAGTGGTGTGGCATCATTTAGATTGCCCTGATTAAACAGTTCAATGAGCTTGTTGATCTCGATATTTGAAGGAGTTAGGGACTCTATTTCTTTGGCACGTTTTTTTTGGGAAACATTTTTGTCCAGTTGTCGCGTCGATGTATCCTTTTTTGATTTATGATCCTTTACGGTGGTTTTTGGCTGAGCATCACACCAGAGCCTAAACATCTCCTGATATGCATTTTCTACTTTCCCGGCGAAACCCTGTTCATCCATTAAGGGGCTCTTTTTCATATCCTGTCGGAGATTGGTACGGATCTCTGAAAGTTTCAACAGATCTGCAGCAAGTGATACAGCTTTAAGAATATATAGATCCTCGTTTGCGGCGATCCATTCCGGATGACCTATTCCTTTAAGAATGGCGCTGCCAAGCCTGCCGACGCTTGGCCGGTCTGCAAGGGTAATATAAGGCACTCCCATATAAAGGCTTTCTATCAGTGTTGTTCCTGAATTGTGAGGAAAACAGTCTAGTCCTATATCCATTTTTCGTAACACATCCCAAGGTGGGCTGGTGTAACCGATATCTAGGCGTTGTCGTTCGATGCCGTGTTCAAGAAAACGAGCGGCAAGGATCTCTTGCATGGCCGGTTCACTGTAGCTGCCGCTGTTGATGATAAGACGAGAGTCTGGGCATTTCTTGAGGATTTCGGCCCACCGCAAGATCGTCCGGTGATTGATACGCACGGCCCGTGTCAAGGTGCCAAAGGTAACGAACCCGTTTGTCAGTGCCGGCAGGGCATTGATATTTCCGGTTTGTTCTGGAGGACGATAGGCCAAAGCCGGTGTTGTGAGGTACCAGGGTTTCTCCGAGAAGAATTTCTTGCTTCCATCAGGGACTGATATGTGATCGGTCAGGTAGTAGTCAATGGCGGTCAGTCCGGTGGTATAGCCAAAATCCAGCCAGTGCAGGGAGACCGGGGCGGGTTTTCTGGCAAAGACACCGAGTCGGTTATGAGCAGTATGACCGGCCAGGTCAATGAGTACATCAATGGCGTCACTGCGGATACGCTCGCTGAGCTGTTCGTCAGTCATTGCCTGGGTGGGAACCCAATGATCTACAAAGCTATAAAACAAGTCATTTTTTGCTTCATCCTCAGAGAGTTGGACATAGGCGTAAATTTCCAACAGCGATTTGTCATGATGGGCAAGCAAAGGGCGAAGGAAATATCGGGATGGATGCTTTCGGTAATCAGGTGCGACATATCCGACTCGCAAGCGCCGATTCTTGAGCGGGGAATTTGTGTGTGGTTGCCAGGCTGTATGATGGGGTAGGAAAAACCGGGAGTTGGCATCCTCATAGGCCTGGAAGATTTCTTCCTGACTTTTATCCGGATCATAGTTCAGGGTGTATAAAAGGGTGCTGTAGGCATCAATATTGTTGGGGTCAAGGACCAGAACGTGTCGGAGGCAGGTTTCTGCCTCTTCCTGGCGACCTTGTTCTTGAAGATTATTGCCCAGGTTATACAGGGCATTAATGTGATCGGGCTTGAGCTGAAGCGTTTTTCGATATGCTTCCTCTGCTTTGAGGAGTATGTGCTTGAGTTTATAGGTATTACCCAGATTATACCAGGCATCAGCGTAATCCGGGTTCAGGGCAAGGGTACGAAGAAAACATGCTGCCGCGTCATCGAACTTTCCTTCCTGCTGAAAAATGACTCCTAAATTGTTACTGGCCTCGGTGAAAGTGCTGTGAAGATTAATTGCCTGAATATATGCTTTTTTTGCCTCACTGAGTCGATTTGCTATCTGGTGTTGAACTCCAAGGTTATAGTAGCGAATCGCAGTATCTTTTGTAGCAGAAATTTTTTCGGTAGTGGTGAGAGCATTGTCTTTGGTCTGGGATATTGCGGATGAGGATGTTGTGCTCCATTGTTGAAACATTTGTTGATAGGCGTCTTCGAATATTTTCGTAAAACCCTGTTCGTCCATCAGGGGAGATTTTTGTAATTCACTCCTCAGATTACTGCGAATAGCTGCTAATCCAGGAAGATCGGAGGCTAGAGTGACCACCTTTTCAATATATTCTTCTTCATTGAGGGCGATCCATTCCGGATGACCCGCTCCTTCCAGAACGGTGCAGCCAAGTCTCCCGATGGCTGGTCGGTCTGCCAGGGTGATGAAAGGGACACCAAGATACAGGCTTTCGAGTAAGGTCGTGCCTGAATTATGGGGGAAGCAGTCAAGGCAAATGTCCATGTCCCGCAGTACATCCCATGGAGGGCTATGGTACCCGATCAACAGGCGGTTGCTGTCTATTCCGTGCGATGCAAAGCGTGCCTTCAGATCCTCTTGTATTTTCTGATCCTTAAAGTTACCACTATCGATAATCAGTTGAGCCCCCTTGACTCGGTGGAGAATTTCCGACCAGACTCGGATGGTACGGTGGTTGATACGTATAGCGCGGGTCAGGGTGCCGAAGGTAACATGTTTCCGGTTTAAAGCAGGTAGTGAACTGACGTCACCCATCCCCGCTGCCGGGCGGTAGACAATTGCAGGGGCCGGCAGGCGCCATAATTGTTCAGAAAAGAGGTGCTCGCTGCCCATGGGAGCATTATGAATATCGGTGAGGTAGTAATCAATGGCGGAGAGCCCGGTTGTATAGCCAAAATCCAGCCAGTGGAGAGAGACTGGGGCTGGTTTTCTAGCAAAAACTCCTAGTCGGTTCCGTCCTGTATGTCCAGCCAGATCAATCAGAATGTCGATCCTGTCATCGCGGATTTGTTGAGCCAGTGTATCATCGGAAAGCCCACTCGTCGGTATCCAGTGATCCATATGCTGTTTGCAGGATAGCGTCGCCTGATCTTCTCTGATTGTTTCCGAATAGGCAAAGATCTCAAATTTGCTTTTGTCATGATGGGCAAGCAGGGGTTCAAGAAAAAGGAAGACCGGATGGCTGTAGAAGGCGGGCGAAACATAACCGATTTTCAGGCGGCGTTGAGTGTTATGGCTGTTAATGTGGGGTTGCCATTGACTTCGTAGAGGAAGACCAAATTGCTTGTCGTACTCACGATAGAGCTGAAAGATATCATCAATACTGGCATCGGGATGGTAGTTTGAAGCAAAGAGCAGGCCATCGAAAGCTTCGGCGTAATCTGGCTTAAGGGCGAGTGCTTTTTCATAACAGCTTTGGGACTCTGTCAGACGTCCTTGGCAATGAAGGGTATTGGCAAGATTATTCCAGGCGACAGCTAAATCTGGTTTGAGTTCCAACGCCTTGTGTAGATGGGATTCTGCATCCGACAATCTGCCCTGTCCCTGCAAAAGATTCCCAAAGTTGTTGTATGCTTCTGCAGAAGACGGATTGAGTTGCAGGGCTTTCTGAAAGCTTGCCGCTGATTCGGTCAGACGCCCCTGGTCTCTCAGGTTGATTCCGAGATTGCAGTGGGCCTCGGCATAATCTGGCTGCAATACCAAGGCTTGACGCAAGAATTTTTCTGATTCGGTCAACCGTCCCTGCGCCATGAGGGTGACGCCAAGATTGTTGTGGGCCTCAGAAAATCCTGCACGAAGGGTAATGGCCTGTCGAAGGGAGGTCTCTGAACCTTTGAGATCTCCTGTGTTTTTGAGAGTAATGCCCAGATTGTTATGAGCATCAGGGTCGCTGGGCAGCAGAAGCACTGCTTGTTGCATTGCAAAAATAGCTTCTTGGGGCCGATTTTGTTGCTGAAGAGTAGCTCCAAGAATTTTCCAAGTGAAGCCATTTTTTGGAAAATTTTCGAGAAGGTGGAGAGCTAATTGTTCGCAGGCAGAAAAATTGCCTTGCGTGTAGAGAGAGAGCAGATCGTCGTTGTCTTCTGGTTTACTGATAAATTTTTGACTGATTTTTGCATTCAGACGTGCAGTCAGGGTATCTACTTCTCGGCCTGTCAGGCCGGCCTGTTGTGCCATTGCCAAAGTTTGGCAGGCGGCATCTGTTTGACCAGCCTGGTCAAGAGCATCGATATAGGCAAGCCAGTAAGGCCCGTACTCGGGATTTTGGTCGATGGCTGCTTCGAAGTGAGCGAGGCTTGCATCAGCGTGATTTCCACGAATGGCGAGCAAACCAAGGAGATAATGGGATTCGGGATGATTAGGCTGAATCTCGAGAATGGAGTTGCAAATTTCTGCAGTTTTAACGTCCTGACCATTTGTGAAGCTGCTATGGGCCTGTTCCAGTAACAACTCGAGCGTTGAGTTGGGGGAGTGGTCAATAATGGGAGGCTGAGGCATGGGAATGATGTTGCCTTATTAGTAGAGATTTTTTTTTGCAACGAGTATGTCGTTATCAGTCAAAGAGGCAATTATCTTATTATCATCTGCTTATTATTACACAATCTGTCAAGTGATATTTGAAAAGTTGTAGTATGTCAGGTTGCTTACTGCTGGCAGTGTGTTAAGGAAATGAGGTGTGATGGAAGACATTAAGGGCCGGTTGTTGAAAACCGGCCCTTAATGAAGGGGAGAAGGATTTATCCCTGCAGTAACTGCAGTGCCAACTGTGGAGTCTGGTTGGCCTGGGCGAGGATGGCGACGCCGGCCTGCTGGAGAATATTGTTCTTGGTCATGGCTGAGGTTTCCTGGGCGATGTCGGCGTCGAGAATCCGGCTGCGGGCGGCAGACAGGTTCTCAGAGACATTCTGCAGGTTGGAAATGGTGGACTCAAACCGATTCTGGATCGCGCCCAGATCGCCACGAATGGTGTCGATCTGGCTGACGGCGCCGTCGATGGCTTTAATGGCGTCGGATGCGCCTTCGACGGTGCTGATGTCAACTTCATCAATAGAGCTGAGGTCGCTGGCGTTGGCAACCCCTGCCGCACTGTTAAAAAGGGAACCAGCTGATCCTGCCAGACTGCTGCTGACATTAAAGGTCCCTGTGCTGTAAAAAGTGACCTGGCCGCCAATAACCGTAGAGTCGTTTGCACTGCCGGTATTGCCAATGAGTGCGACACCCGGGCCTTCATTGCCGTTGATGGTCATGGTGGCAGCGGCACTATTCAAACTGTGGGTATAATCACCAATCTGTATATCATATCCAGCGGCCTGAGTCAGGGTAATGCTGGTCTTGTTACCACTCAGGGTGGCTGTGATACCGGTATTGCCTGCCTGATCATTAATTGCTTCAGCGAGTGTGGAAAGATCATCTGTGGATACAGTGGCACTGATTGGAATTTTTGTAGCATTACTGCCTTTCAGGGTGAAGCCAATGGTACCGTCACTGACCAGTTTGGAAATGGTGGCGGTGGTTCTGGCCTCAGCAGTCACACCGGTGATCGCTGATTCGAGATTGATGGTATGGGCGATGGCATTGGCACTGTCGTCTGGGGCTATAACGGCGGGTCTGGTATTTTCGGGACCCACGATGGACAGCACCTGGCCAGCGACGTTATTGCCAGCGTCGGTATCAGTCGTGCCAAGACCGCTCAACCCTTCTTCCCCTGCTACGACGCCAAGAGAGGTGCCATTTGAAACTACGGAGGCAACAGTTGAGGCTGCATCAAAGGTGTAAACAGCAGTAGCTCGTTGATCATATCCAACATCTGCCGTATTTGAAGATGATGGAAATGTTCCTGTCGTGCCATCTGCTTTGTCAAAAGTAATGTTCCCGACTAGACTCGTGCCACCAGTCACTGCATTAACTGCGAGATTGGTTCCATCGGTAATGGAATAAGTCAGTGTTTTAGCAGTATTGTCAAGCGTGAAACCGGCTACAGGTGCAGTTTGTGTTAAAGTGTTAGGAGCAGTTACTGTAAAGGCATAAGCAGTGCCTCCGATAGTTATACTCACACTGTTATTTGCAGCAGCTCCAGTAATTCCAGAAAGATCAAAAACCAGGGAATTCGTGTAAGTTGCACTAGTGGCTCCGAGGGTTATTGCGAGAGCGGCGGCATCGGCACCTGCAGCGATTGTTGTTTCCGTACCAGCAAGATTAGTTACTGTAAGTGCTTCTGTGGGTGTTGCCAAATTCGACACTGACAGGGTGGTGCCCGTTGCAGAATGGGTCGCAGCCTCAATACCAATAGCGTTGGTTGATGCAAGGGCGTTAATTCCAAGATCCCCGGCCTTGGCAGAGGGAATGGAAAAAGAAATGGTCTCGCCGGCATTGGCGCCCACCTGGAACTGGGCATTATTCAGATTGCCGTCGAGGACGTTTCTGCCGTTAAACGAAGTGCTGCCGGCGATACGAGTCATCTCTTGCTTGAGCTGGTTGACTTCGGCCTGCAGGGAGGCACGGTCAGAGGCGCTGTTGGTGTCGTTGGCGGACTGGATGGCCAGTTCGCGCATACGCTGGAGGATATTGGTGGTTTCCTGGAGCGCGCCCTCAGCTGTCTGGGCCATGGAAATGCCGTCGTTGGAATTTCGGGCGGCCTGGTTGAGTCCCCGGATCTGGGAGGTCATCCGGTCGGAAATGGCAAGGCCTGCCGCGTCGTCTTTGGCCGAGTTAATTCTCAGGCCGGAGGAAAGCCGCTGCATGGAGCGGGAAAGGTCGTTCTGTGATTTACCAAGATTGCGTTGCGCGTTTAATGATGGAACGTTTGTATTGATTGTGAGTGCCATGGTCGATCCTCCTTGAAAGGGTAGCTTGGCGTCGTAATCTTTACAAACGTAATGTCGGTGTTCTTTCGGTTTCTCAGGCCGTTATGCTTTACTTGTACCTCGCAGGTAACTCACTTCTCGTCATGGTGTTGGAGAAACTTTAGGGGGTTGTGTGTAAAATGTTGGTACGGTGAAAAAAGTTTACCACCCCCGGCCCCTCCTAAAACAGGAGGGGAGTCAAAGCAGAAGTGCTTTCTTGAAACGGGAGGGGGATTGTGCTGGAAACGCTTTTTTAAAACAGGGGGGGCATAAACAAAAAGCCCCCTCCTTGTTTTTAAGGAGGGGTTGGGGGTGGTTTTCAATATTAATTTTAAGGATATTATACCAATATTTCATAATCGCTCGGAACTAGAATCCATTCGTAAAGAATTGCGTAACAATGCTACCCCTGCAGAAATTAAACTCTGGGGTAGGTTGCAACGGAGCAATCTGGACGGGTATAAATTTCGGCGACAACACAGTGTCGGTCCATATATTTTGGATTTTTATTGTCCTTCTGAAAAGTTGGCCATTGAGCTTGACGGAGATTCACACTTTACGAACGAAGCGATAACGTATGATACTGCGAGGACGGCGTATTTAAATGCGCTCAATATCAAGGTGCTTCGGTTTTTGAATACGGATGTCTTTGACAAACTGATAGCGGTTTGTGAAAGAATTTTGGTGGAGTTAAAAGGGGAAAGCTTACCACCCCCGGCCCCTCCTAAAACAGGGGGGGAGTCTTGGTAAAAGTGCATTTCTGAAACAGGAGGGGGATTGTGCTGGAAACGCCTTTTTAAAACAGGGATGTAGGCATAAACAAAAAAGCCCCCTCCTTGTTTTTAAGGAGGGGGTTGGGGGTGGTTTTAGCTAGAGATCAGGCTGTCGGCAGCGGAGTGCGTGACTGGTATTCGGTATTCTCCAGGATCACCTGGATAGCCCGGTTGGTCTTGGGTGCAAAGAGAACGGGGGCAGCGAGATTGAGGGTGATGTTTTGATCTGGCGGCACTGTCACCACGGTGAGGACAAAACACTCATCCTCTTCATCTATCTGCAGAGAGCTTCTTTCTGCGGTGTCAGGCTTGACGATGTAATCGAGAAAGAAGTTGGTGGGATCGGTGAGGACAAAGGCGATTTCGGGTTCATCGACGCTCTGGATCCAGAATAGCGGCCCCTGTTTCCGGTTGGGCATGACGATAAAGGAGCGCAGGTTGGGAAAGCCGATAAGGCCGGCGGGAAAGACAAGCAGGTTGTCTGGATCGTATTCAACTTCGCCAAAGCGTGTCATTATTTTAATCATTTTTTTGTAATTCCCGTTGAAAGGTTGTCACTGAGGGTGTCGAGATCTGTCATATTCCACTGGGAAGCGGCCTGATTTTCCATGGTAATGCGGTCATAGATCTCTTGCCGATAGATTTTCTTGTCATGGGGCGCCTCGATGCCGATACGGACACCGCCGCCTTTCATCTCGACGATCTTGATAATAATATCGTCCCCGATAACAAAGCCTTCACCGGGTTTTCTGGTAAGCACCAGCATGATTAAACTCCATAAGAATGAATGATAAGGCCTTGTTATAGCCTGATGGTTGAGAAATGTATAAAAAAAGAGAGTGTGGATTTTTTGAACTATTCACTGTGTGGGGAGAGGACCTCCTGGTTGGCCCAAAAAATCTATAACCTCCATTCATAGAGCAAACAATGAACACTGTTTGCAAAAATATGCTATCTGCTAAAAATAATCAAGGATAGAGATTTTTGATACCTTGGAGGTAATGCTGAGGGCCGCTTGGAATGCCGTCTCCTGTTTGGTGATTTCGGCAAAGGTTTCGATGGCATCGGCGTCCTGGTAACGGGAAAGAATCTGGTCCAGATCAATAAGGACATCCTCCTGGTGAGTCATGGCGGTCTCGACCCGGCTGGCCCGGTTGCCTAGCTGGCTGCGCAGACGCCGGTTCTGGTCGGCGGCGATGTCGAGATTTTCCATCTGATGTTTGAGCCCACCGCCTGCCCCTACTTCGTTCGAGTCAGTGACATTGCCGATGTTACCGGCACGCAGGGATTCTTCGACACGGGTGAGAACACTCATGATGTCAATACGGCCGAGGTCAGAGGGGTACCCAGTGGCGGGTGGGATAGGGCCTGCCTGCATGACGCTGTTGCTGATCCCCATAAACAAGTCGTTTCCGGTCAGATTTGTTTTCAGATATTCGCCGGGGGTGATCTCAAGCTCGGTGGGATTCGGGGTTCCCTGATAGATATAGGGCCAGGTGGTGGAGTCTGCCGGGTCGTAGGGAGGATTGAGGTTGAGTGGGTCCGTGGGCGGGTTGGGGTTATAATTGGGGTTTTCAATAAACGGCTTAACATCTTCGTTGTAGCCACTGAAGATATACTTGCCATCTACCATGCCATTGGCTGCGTCAAGAAGCTCCTGCCGCATCTGACTGACCTCGTCTGCCAGGACGGTCATATCCGGCTGGGAAAGGGCGCCGTTAATGGCGTTGACGGTAATCTCCTGGACCCGTTGCATGATGTTTTCCACATGATCAAGGTGGCCGTCGGTGGCCTCCATCTTGTCCAGAGAGATGCCCATGGTTTCCAGGTAGCGCTCGGTGCTTCTCATCTGGGTGCGGGTGGTGAGCACCGGCCGGATAGCTGCCGGATCATCGGATGGCTTGCTGAGCTTGATGCCCGTTGCGCCTTGATTGCGGAGATCCTCAAGTCGGGTGCTGATCCGGCCCAGGTTGGTTTGAAGCATGCGGTAGGTGGTGCCGTCGGTTACTTTCATTGCGATTTCCCTGAAGTAATATTCGTTTTAAATCCTGTCATTTGCAATTCTATCGTTTTAAATCCATGAGGGAGGCCATCATTTCATCAATGGTGGAAAGAAATTTGGCGGATGATTCGAAGCCACGCTGGAACTGGATGAGGTTGATCATCTCTTCTTCAAGGGAGACACCAGCCAGGCCGTCGCGCAGATTTTGCAGCTGAACCATGGCATCCTCGGCGCCTCCTAAAGAAAGTGTATTCTGGTTGGTCATGATGCCGACGGTGGCAGTCATCTTGCCATAATACGAGTTAAAGGTGTCGGAACCAATGAGAGATTTTTCGCCTAGGTTGGCTATAAGCAGGGCATTGCGGTTATCCCCTTTGGCCACGGTTGCCGGTGGTGTGGGGGCAGCGGCAGCGGCAACCTGGCTGGAGTCAGTGAGGGCCACCCCCATATTGCGAGCTGCATCCTGCCAGGCGTTGGCTGGTGGGACGACTGCTACGTTTGGAGTGAAGAAATTCCGGCCGGATACAGAGTCAAGGCCTGCTCCAGCCGCATGGGCGGTGTTGACGGCCTCGGTGATCCCGTAGGCGAGCTGATCCAGGTTGTCCTGCAATCCAGGAATCACAACGTCACGGATGTTGACTAAGCCGAATACTTCTCCGCCAAGATTGTTCAGGCCGATGGATCGGGTGACGCCGCCGGCTTTCAGTTTGAGGTCAAGTTCCTGACCATTTTGGACCGCCTCGATGGTCATGGTCGAATTTCCCTGGACCAGGGGTAAGCCACCGGGGAGTTGGACGGCCATCATTCCTTTGGAGTCATAATAGGTCTGGGCGCCAAGGCTTGTTGCCAGATCCTTGGCTAATACGTCGCGTCGATCGCGGGCGCTGTTGGCGGTCTGTCCCTGGATCTCGACATTGAAGATGCGCGTGTTGAGCTCCCCAATCTCGGTTATTTTTGAGTTGATGTCATCAACCTTGGAGACAATGGCGTCGTTTATATTTAATTGCACCGAGTTTAGATTGTTGGTGATGGAATGGAAATTCTCGGAAAGCAGCTCTCCGCGTTGAATGACGATATCTCTTTCCACCAGGCCGCTTGGGTTGGCGGAAAGTTCCTGCCAGGAATCAAAAAAACTGTCGATTTCAGTGGAGAGGTTGTCGTCAGTGATATTAAAGATCCGTTCCAGTTCTGCTAAAGGGTTAGCCTGTCCGTTTTGGAGGCCGAATTCAATGGATTTTTCCTGAAGCTGATCCGTAATAAAGGCGTCATGATCACGCCTGACGTCAGAAACCAGAACCCCCTGGCCAATGAAAAAACCTCCGAAGTTCATGGACGGATAGGGGGTGAGCACCGCGCTTTGTCGGGAATACCCTTCGGTATTGATGTTGGAGATATTGTTGCCGATGATCTCAATGGATTTTTGATTGACTTCCAGAGACGTTCTGCCAGCATTGAGGGCGGTGAATAATCCGGCCATATTATATATCCTGGGTTGGTGATAAATGGGCTGCCTTGTTTAAAGGAAACTGTTCAAGGCTGTATGGTAATAATATCGGCAGAATGGGGGTGGGGGTTTAGGGATGTGGGGAGAAATTATGAAAAAGAGGGGGTGAAAGCGAAGAAAGGAGAGAGGGGGGAAGAGGATTAAGAAAGCGACAACGCATTCACGAGTTTAGTTTACAAGGTGAATGCGGTGTCGAATTTAAAATTTTCCGCTTAAGATTCACGCAGGAATGCAGGGCAAAAAAGAAAATCGATAGATTAGGACACTTATTCAGTCATTGCTTAGACTCTACCGGAGAGCAGTCTGCCGTTGACGCTGGCGGAAACGGTTCCGGCGTTGGCCGAGTAGGTGTTGGTGACGGTTCGTTGGCCGAAGAACTCCATGGTCTTGCGAATCCAGCCCAGGGTCGCCTTAAAGAGATAGGCGTTGCGGCGATTTTCATGACGAATCTGAACCGCGATGGATTTATCGGCCGGGTCAGTGAGCTTGGTGTGGTTGAGAATCTGCAGGAGCTCTTCTTTCTCGGCCATGACCCTGGCCATTCCGGTAAGATCCATGGCCTTGGCGTATTCCCTCTCTTCGAGGATTAGATCGCGCATACGTATCAGGTACGCATGGATTTTGTCGCTGCTCATAGTTGTCTCTCCTCGAGGAGGAATTGCATCAAGCTGGTGGCAACCTTGTTCAAGTCAGGTTGATAGGAGCCATCGGCAATCTGGGCCTTCAGTTCCTGAACGCGTTCGTTGCGGCCTGAATTAGCTGCCGCGCTGGTGGTTTGAGCCTTCTGTACATCCTGGAGAACAGAAGAGAACTGCACCTGGTCGCCCTGGCTTGCTGATTTTTTGCCGGCCTGTGATTTTTCAGCCTTTTTCATTGCGCCTATTTGTCCAAGTCCGCCTACTCCAAGAAATTCTACACTCATGATATCACCTGAAATATTTTCTGTTCAAAACTCTTATTATGACTGGCTGGCAGCTGTATTTTCAGCCCAGTCGTCTAGTTTTTTCATTACTGCGTCATAGGTATCATAGGATATGTCGGGAAGCTGCCCGCCAAAGGCTTTCAGCGCCTCGGCAAATCCTTTGTCCACCCCTTCCTTGATAGCATCCAGTCGGGAAGGATCACCGCCGGCTATCCCTATGGCAAAGTCTACTATACGACTTGAGGTCTTATCAACTCCAAAATACCCGTCATCGGCGATGAGGGCCTGAGCATCTTGTTGGGTAAGCTGGCTGATGTCGATTTCTTCGGCGCCAGTCTCACCCGTGGCTATTTTAAAATCAATGCCCTGTTCCTTGAGCATGTTCAGTACCAGGCCACGCAGGAGGTCGAACCCATCTCCCTTGATGTCCCGATTGATGGTCAAAGAGCTGGAATAGGTAACGGTAGTCTCACTTGTTTGGCTGATGGTAACCGTATCAGTAGCAGATGTTTTTTGTTCTATGGGAGTTTCAGTCGCGGTTGTAATTTTTGGTTCCAGCGGCTGAAGATTTTTATTGTTGTGCTGCCGAAGAGTCTGTGGATCAATGTGAGCTATGGTGCTGATGGTATTTGCCATGATTGTCGCCTCCGTGCGTTAATCCTAAGCATCCTTGCTTGGGGTATCCGATAGTAAAAAAGGGTTGTCAGGAAATAATTTGTTTATCCTGTTGTAAATAATATCGTCAGGGAAGGGATTAAAGTTTAGGTGCCGTTATAAAATAAGCAGCGTTTTTCTGCTTATTTCATTACGGCACCTTATGCCACGTCCCTGAAACAGCAATCAGTTCAGCTGTTTCAGGGCGTGGCGACCACCCATAATCACCATAATAGATAAAATAAGCAGCGTTTTTCTGCTTATTTCATTACGGCACCTTATGCCACGTCCCTGAAACAGCAATCAGTTCAGCTGTTTCAACAGCAATTTTTTTAGCTATTTCCTGCGTGGCGTCAGCCCATAACCAGCGTTGTTCTACTTATTAGTAAAGTCATTAAAAGGATTATATGACAAAGGACAAATGATTTGCAACAGCGGTGTGAAAAATTATTTATGCGGAACGATCTTTCCTTTCATCTGTTGATACATAGCCTCGCCAATCCCGTTACCCTTGCCGGCCGCACTGGCCTTGGCCATTTCCATATCGAGCATTTCCCGGTAGAGCCCATCGGCCATATCTTTTTCAAAAAGACCACCATCAGGGACGGTTTTACGCATTGCCTTATACATCTCCTGGACATAAATGGCCTCAAAATCCCGGCAGGATTTACGGAGTGACTGCAAATCCTTGCTGGACTTGTCTGTATTTACGGAAGAAGCTGCGGCCGTTCCAGGTAAATTTGTTACTTTCATCGTTAATCCTTTGGTAATTCCAATAAATTACTATAGAACAACAAGTTCTCCCTGCATCGCCCCGGCAGCCTTGATCGCCTGAAAGATCGCAATTAGATCGCGCGGGGTGGCGCCGATGGCATTGAGAGCATCAGCCACAGCGCTGATACTGACTCCTTCTTTAACCACCATAAGCTCGCCATCATCTTCGGTAACCTCGATGGTGGTTTTAGGGACGATAACGGTTTCGCCGGGGGCCAGGGGGTTGGGTTGGATCACGTCCGCTGATTCCTTGATGACGATGGAAAGATTGCCATGAGAAACAGCAACCGTTGACAAGCGGACATCCTGACCCATGACGATGGTGCCGGTGCGTTCGTTGATCACCACTCTGGCGCTGGTTTCAACCTTAAGGTCAAGAGATTCAAGCTTCGAAATAAAGGTTACGGGCTGATCCTTGAATTCATCGGGGATAACCACGCTGACCGTTGTTGAATCAACAGGGCTGGCAGTTTCCTTACCAAAAGCGGCATTGATGGCGTTGCTCATGTTCGATGCGGTGGAAAAATCCGACATCCGCAGACGGTAGGAGAGGACTCCGTCATGGCCAAGGGCAACGGGTACCGTTTGTTCGATAATGGCTCCATTGGCGACACGGCCGACAGTGGGATGATTTTTCTGGGCCTTGGCAGCCTTGCCGCCAAAGGCAAAAGCGCCGACAGTCATAGGGCCTTGAGCTACGGCATAGACCTTGCCGTCCGGGCCTTTCAAGGCTGTCATAAGCAGATTGCCACCGGCCAGATTTTTGGCGTCACCGATGGATGCCACCTCAATATCAATGGTGGAACCCGCCTTGCCAAAGGGAGGAAGAGAGGCCGTAACCATAACAGCGGCTACATTCTTCGATTTAATTTTGGCAAAATCCGTGGGGTTTACTGTGATTCCCTGACGTACCATCATATTATACAGGGCCTGGCGGGTGAAAAGGACCTTTTGCAGATCGTCGCCAGTTCCGGCAAGGCCGGTCACCAGTCCGTATCCGATTAACTGATTCTCACGCACTCCGCCGAGCTGGGCGATATCTTTGATTCTGGTAGCACTTGCTGTTTGCACCAGGAGTATCGAGAGGAAAAGCAGGACGCTAAGGGGTTTTATGATTTTCATTTGGTCTTTCCGCCAATTGAGAAGTTACTGAACGATATGAATGGCATCTTTAGCATGTATAATCTTCGGTGAATGAAATTAGCCGGTTGCTACACATAAAAGCAGCTGTTGCTCTTTCTATTCACTGCGGTGCGTATTTGCCGCACGCCACGCTCATAAACAGCTGAACTGATTGCTGTTTCAGAGGCGCGGCATAAGAGGCCGTAAGCTCTCCGGGCAACTAAGAGCTGTTGCTCGGAGAGCAACGGCCTCTAAAAAGGCCAGACATTATCAACAATTCGTGTTAGCCAGCCCGGTTCTTGCTTGTCGCTAATCGCGCCCTTACCGGTGTAAGAGATCCTGGCGTTGAGGACGTTTTTGGAGTCAATGGTATTGTTGGCCAGAATATCCACCGGGCGGACGATGCCGGTGAGATAAATGATCTGGGTTTCATCGTTCACCCGGACTTCCTTTCCCCCTCTGATCTTCAGATTGCCATTGGGGTACACCTCGATCACCTGGGTGGTGAGTGAGGCGACCAGGTCTTCCTTGCGCACGGTTTTGCCGGCACCCTGGAAAGAGTTGGCAAACTCGGCCTTAATCAGGGCCTCAAGATTGACATTGGGATTTTTGCCCATGGGGGATTTTTCGAGACCCAGCAGGTTGGGGATGGACGCCGAGGTGCTGCTGTCACGGCTCGTATCGGTGGAGGCCTCTTTGCTGGCGCTGGCCTTTTCTGAGATGGTAACAGTGACAATATCTCCAGTGACCCGGCCTTTATGATCGGCATAGAGGGAATGCTGTTCTCCAGGCCAGAGCGAACCATCCGAAGCGGGACGGGCAACCTCGGTCTGGATCTCTTCGAGTGGTTCCGGGATGTTGACGATCTTTTCGTGTGGCTGCTGGGCACAGGATGTTAGAAGAACACCTGTTGCCAGAAAGATAAAAAGCAGGGAGTGCGTGATGAGTTTGTTCATTAGATTTGGACCTCTACGAATCCCGGAGCAGTCACCCGGCAAAAGATTTCTTTTTCTGAGCCTGAATTTTTAACCTTGATGACCTGCCCTTCTTTGCCGTCGGTCTTGGCTATCCCGGTGGCGGTTAATGCGAGACCGTTTTTCTGACCAAGGATCTTGACCAGCGCCCCTTTCTTGACCATCGGCGGAAACTCTATGTTGGTAAGCTCAATCGCAGAACCGGCCTTGATGGTGCGGAGTACTTTTTTGCCAACTACCTGTTCTTTCTGAAGGCATGGAGCCCTGATTGAGGAGATATCAGTGGGTTCCATGCGGATCTGGGATGCCGAAATCACATCATCACGCTGAAGATTTAAGACCGCGACAGCAACTGGGGCCATAGCCTTAAGGGTTCCGCGGACGGAAAAGTTTTTGATGACTTGCGTCTCCATCCGAGCAATCAAAGAAAAACGGTTACTACCGATAATTGCTGGGTTTGACGGCGTGACCTCCCATTGCAGATTTCCCGTGGGAACGATGAACGGTATGGGGTGATCAGTGGGGGTGAAGGAGCAGCGAACGCCGGCAAGCTCTTTGCTGTGTTCCGTCAGAAATGCGTCAATGATGCCCTGGATGGTCTGCGGGGTGATGGTGACTCCTTGGCGGGTAATGGTGACAGCCTCAGCTCCACCCCAGTTGATGCTCTCGGGGGAATCAATGATTTGAGTGAGTTTATGAATGATGTTGCGGGTCGCAAGGCTGCTTTTTTGACCGGCTTCAGGGCTAGACGCAACGGTCTGAGCAGCGAGAGTTTTGGCCAAGTCAGGTTGATCGGAACGATTGTTAAAGTCCGCTATGTCACCCAGGGTAACAGACGAGCCGACAACAGTGGCTGTGCTGCGAAAGATGACCTCCAAGGCATGACATGGGAGGGCCGTTGTCAAAAACAGTATAGGGATGAGCAGAAAGACGATGTTTTGTATTCTTCCATTCTTCTGGTTTGGTTGATTGTCGAAGCTGTATTGTCCTGCGGATTTCGTTTTCATCGCTGGTCAATCTGCGAAACTATGAAGGTTAAACGAGATTATTGGTCGTCTGCATCATCTCATCGGATGTCTGGATCGTTTTTGAGTTTATCTCGTATGCCCGTTGGGTGGTGATCATGGCAGCCATCTCTTCAACGATATTGACGTTAGAGGTCTCGATGTAGTTTTGAGCCAAGGTGCCATACCCAGCATCTCCAGGGGTTCCAGCCTGGGCGGTGCCGGATGCCGCCGATTCAACAAGGAGATTGCGGCCAATGGAGGTCAGTCCTGCATTGTTGGTGAAAGTGACGGTTTCGAAGGTACCAATCTCGGTGCTGACAGTGTCATTTCCGATGATAGCACTGACGATTCCGGTTTCCCCGATGGTGATTTGCTTAGCTCCATCTGGAATGGTGATGGAAGGGAGGATCGGATAGCCATCCGAGTTTGTCAGGCGGCCATCGCTGTCTCTTTTGAAGGATCCTGAACGGGTGTAAGCTGTGGTGCCATCAGGCATCTCCACCTGAAAAAAACCGGCGCCTTCAATGGCCACATCGAGTTCATTTCCGGTCTGAATGATATCGCCTTCGGTAAAGATCTTTTGCACCGCCGCTGGGCGGACACCAAGGCCAATCTGGATTCCGGTGGGCGATTGGGTGTCTGCGGAAGACTGGCTGCCTGGAACCTTCAGCACCTGATACATGAGATCCTGAAAGTCCGCCCGACTTTTTTTGAAGCCGGTGGTGGAGGTGTTAGCCAGGTTATTGGCGATGACATCCATATTCAGTTGCTGGGCATTCATGCCGGTGGTGCCTGTCCAAAGTGAGCGAATCATTTGTGTATCCTTAATAATAAAAGGTTCTGGACTGAAGGCTGAAAGTGTACAGCCTCAATATTGCAGGGAATATTCCAGACAATATCCAAGGCTTAATCTATAAACTTCACCTTGATGTCCTGGGAAATGTACCTTTCAATCTCTATTTTCAAGACCTCGGCCTGTTGTCCTATCCAAGGCTTCCCAGCTCATCCTGCTTCTGGCTGAGGTCTGAGTAGCTTTTCAATACCTTATGATAGGTCTCAAACGTTCGCAGGCTGTCAATCATCAGTGTCATCTCCTCAGTCATGTTGACGTTGGAGGTCTCAATGCTGCCAACAACCAGAATGGGTTCAGGGACGAGGGTTTCCTGACCATCCTCTGCCAGAGAAAAGGTTGTGTCCGTCTCCCGTTTCAATTTGCTGGTGTCGTCAACGGTGACAATGCCAATGACCCCGGCAGTGGAGGAGTTTCCTTCCGAATCGATCACTGCCACCTCGCCAAGACTGTTCACTGTAATCCTGCTGGTATTGCTGTCTGGTATGGTGATTGGACCATTGGCCTCGTCGAGCACAGGCATGCCATTGCTGGTTTTCAGGGTTCCGTCCTGATCGAGGACAAAGTCGCCGCGCCGGGTGTATAACACCCCTTCCGGTCCTTGAACCTTAAAAAAGCCATCCTCATGGATTGCCATGTCAAGGGGGTTGCCGGTTTCAATAATAGGGCCGGGTGAAAACTCGGTAACGTTTTCTTTGATCCGGGTATAATTGATCCCTTTCGCCTCAGCTGTCTGTTTGGCGCCCTCTAACAGTGATTCAAAGCTGACACTTGCCTTTTTATAACCAACGGTGTTGACGTTGGCCAGATTGGCGGCAATATTAGCCATGCACTGTTCGCGGGAAACCGCTCCAGTAAGCGCGCTGTATTTACCTGATACCATAGCGTCTGATCATGGATTCAAAGATGAATTGTAAGTGTTTCTTCAGGCCGGACGAAGGCCGCAAAAATCCTTTCTCTGGTGCATCTGTAGTACTTATCGGTAGAAAAGAGGGGCTTTGTTAGGAGCTGCCGGGAAATAATTTGCCGCATCAAAGTATTCCTGAACAAATCCTTCAACCGAAATCTTTCTACACTTTTCACAGAGCCCTAAGGCATTCAAGCTAAAGGTGAAAAAGGCTAATCTAGAAGATAAACCGCTGTCATGTGTAACCCGATAATGGATCGCAGAGCAGACTGGTTTTGTTGGGCAAGGGATTGCGGGGTGGTTCCCGACCTCCCTGTTTTCGGAGACTGACAGAAGAAGCGCGAAGCTTCAGCCAACGGGCAAGTTTTATGGATCTACGAACAACCACTGATTGTTGAGGAAGTGAAGGTACTTGGGAGACGGCTTGCAAAACGGCTTGTTCTGTAGCAGGAACGAGCCGGCTTTGAATGTTGGACTCATTCGTTGATGGCCGGGGTGGGGCCGCCGCATCCAATTGTCTTGGGGTTGCGATTCTGATCAAGGCGATAATCTGTGTCGTTTCATGCAGGGACATGGAAAGGGTGGAGGCGATATCCTCTGCACTCAATCCCTTTGTAAGCAATGACTGGATGTAACGATACCGTTCGGGTGCAGAGCTGGAATTGCTGTTTTGCTGAACAGTGAGACGAGGTTGCTGTAACTTAGTGGTGATCTCGGCTGAGCGCAGATTCTCCTCGAAGAAAGTAGTATCCTGTTCAGTATTCGGTGCATTGTCCCCGGTCAGGTCGCTCCCCTGCAAGGAGCGCAACGCTGCCTGCATTTCAGCAAGCAGCTTGTCCTTGCTGCTGTTGGATCGCAATAGCAGAACTGCAAGCACGCAGGTGCCGAAGCAGAACAGGATGCTAAGCAGCATGATGATGAGAGAGGAGTGAGTCATGAACGTTGTTAATAAATTTGGAAAAAGTTGTAACTACGTTTGGTAAAGAAAGCTGAGCTTTTGTTATCTGTCGCCCATTCTCATCTGCACCTTGGTTTTCAGTTTGAGCAGAGCCTGACTATGGAGTTGTGATATTCTTCCTTCCGAGACATCAAGCACCTCGGCGATTTCCTTCTGGGCCAGCTCTTCGTAATAGTAGAGTGAGATCACCAGTCGTTCCTTTTCAGAGAGTTCTTGCAATATGCTTGCCATTATCTGGGTGAGTTCTTGTTTTTCAATACGGGCCGAGGGAGAGATATCTGCCCGCTGATCGGCCAAGGAATCAAGGAAAGAGGCGCCATCTTCTGAGTTATCCAGGGTTTCATTAAGACTGACACAGCCGAGATGGGAAACCTCACCCAAGGTCTTCTGGTATTCCTCAAGGCTGACTTCCATAGCCGCAGCCATCTCCTCTTCTTCCGGGCTTCTTCCCAGCTTTCGCTCAAGCTTGGTCATGGTGCGGCTGAGTTTATTCTGTTTGTCGCGCAGGGAGCGGGAAAACCAGTCCAGCTTGCGCATCTCATCAAGGATTGCGCCTCTGATCCTATGTTCAGCAAAGGTCTTGAAGAGGATATTCTTGCCTGGGTCGAATTTGTTGGAGGCATCGATCAGCCCCAGCATGCCGGCACTGCGCATATCGTCGCGGTTCATGAAGGAGGGGACATGGGTGACCATCCTGCCCACCAGGATATCGACGAGGTAGAGGTGATCACGAATCAGGGAGGAGTGATCATCCAGCGGAGGGGTATGAAGATAGACCATGATCAGCTCCTGCCGCCAAAGTCGAGGAGTTTTTTCCAGAAGAACTGGATGCCGCCTTTGGGCTCACACGGAATCTGTTCGGAACAAAGGGTGCCGGCCAACAGGGTGAAGGCGGTGGTAATCCGAGAGGCGGGATAGAGATCAACAATGACTCGCTGCTTTCTGATCGCGTCAATCATTTGACGGTCTGCCGGAATGGAGCCAAGGAACTCAATGGAGATGTCAAGATACCGATTGGAAACCATGGTCAGTTTGCGGTACACGTCCAGCGCCTCTTCGTCACTCTGGATCATGTTGACAACCAGGTTAAAGCGTTTTTCATGGTACTGGGTGGAAAGCAGCTTCATCAGCGCATATGCGTCCGTAATGGCAGTGGGATCCGGGGTGGTGACCACGAGGATCTCTTGCGCTGCAGTATTAAAGTAGGTGACATTCTCAGAGATTCCGGCCTCGGTATCAATGAGGACAAAATCAAAGTCATTGTGCATGAGATCGAGGCCATCGAGCAGCTTTTGTTTTTGCTGGGAGTCAAGGCGGGTGAAGTTCTGGACCCCGGAACCTGCTGGCAATATTTTGACACCATTGGGGCCTTCCACCAGGATGGAACCGAGATCTTGCTCGCCTGAAAAGAAATGATTGAGGTTATATTTGGGGGCCAGGCCAAAAACCACGTCGATGTTGGCAAGCCCGAGGTCGGCGTCAAGGATCAGAACTTTTTTTCCAAGTTTAGCAAGGGACACGGCGGTGTTCGCGGTGACGGCAGTTTTGCCGACCCCGCCCTTGCCGCTGGTGATGGAATAAACGCGAGTGGCCCTGTCTTTTTCCAAAGAAAGCGTCGGAGTCGCCGTCGCCCCCATGGAGCGTAATGTTGTCGCCTGGTCTGTCATCATTTTTTATCTTTTTGTTATATTAACGTGTGGGAGAGGATTCCATTCTGTCCCCAACTAATTAAGGTTCCCTGTGTGACAGCACTCAATTGTTATCCTGGATTTCTGTCGCAATTCCTTGGGATGAGCTCAATATCAGTCCAGCCACGATTTCCGCGCTGGCAGTCAGCAAATCTTCAGGAACCCTTTGTCCATTAGTGATCCAGGAAAAAGGGATATTTTTACTCCGATCATGATTCTGGATGTCGAGCATTACGCCAAGGGTGGCACATTCATCGGTCTTGGTGACAATGGTGTTGTCGATCCCCAGAATGCTGAAACGTTTAATGGTCTCGAAAAGTTCAGACTCACGGGTAGTGGCTGAGAGAACCAGGTGTTTATCAATGGCAAAATCTGCTCGCAAAAATGTGGCGAGCTCCTTGATACAGAGCGAGTCTTTTGGACTGCGCCCTGCTGTGTCGATGAGGATGAGCTCTTTGTCGCAGTGTCGCAAAAGTGCCTGTTCCAACTGCTCCGGACTGATCACTACCTCCACAGGCAGGTTCATGATGGCGCCATAGACTTTGAGCTGTTCCACAGCGGCAATGCGATAGGTGTCAATGGTGATCAGGGCGATGGAGTTGGAAAAATTGCTCAGATAATGGGCCGCAATCTTGGCAAGAGTAGTCGTTTTGCCAACTCCGGTTGGCCCGACAAGAGCAATCCGTCGCTGGGCTTTATCCTCCTGACAGAGTGGAGATGCTACCTGAACCATGCTTTCAATGGCCTGGGTCAGGGCTAAATGCATACGGTTTTGTTCCTGATTGGCAGATTCTGTTGTTTCCTCGGATGGTATGAGTCGGAGAACCTCCTGGGCCGTGGCCGCACTGATGCCTTGACTCACGAGCAGGTCAAGAAGATGGTTTCCGTCTTCATTCTGTGTTGATTGGTCATCCTGGACAACGGCTGTGGGAGTCTGGACGGTTGCCTCTACGTCTCTCTTCTGAATTCTCTCTTGACTCTCCTGTTTGCTGTTTAGCCGGGAAACCTCAACGCCCAGCTTCGCGACCATATCTTTCAGCTCATCAAGCTCATTGTGGCTTGCGGGTTCTTTTTCCACAGAAGGTTGCGGTTCCTGATGGAGGCGGAACTGGGAGTCGTAGGTGATGGTCTGGCCCGGTTGTACCGCAGTCTGGTGCGGGGTGGTGTCTTCGGCCCATTGGGTATAAGGCCTTTTTCGAGGCGATGTCACCCTGGTTGTTCTTGGTCTGGACTGTTGGGCTGTTTCCGGCCAGGGCGTATCGATGGCCGCTGTGATTTCAAGAACCGGTTTACCGATGATGCCCAGCTTTCCGCTGCGGATGGTGCGGGTGGACAGAATAAGGGCATCCGGGCCCAGGGTTTCCTTGACCAGCTTCAGGCCCGAGGCCATGTCTGTGGATTCGAAGATCTTAACTTGCATCGAGGGTCACGCTGCCAAGGGAACGGATTTTCAGGTTCGGAGTAATCTCATTGTGCGACAGCACCACGAGAGAGGGATAATAACGTTCGGTCAGCTTGCGCACATGGGGCCTGATCTGGGGGGCGGATAGCAGGGTGGGCCGCTGGCCGCCGGCAAAGAGGCTGATGGCTTTGCCGATGGAATCGAGGATAGTCTGAGCTGTACCGGGATCAATGGCCAGATAGCTGCCCGTTTCCTTGTGCTGGATGGATTTGCTGATGGCGTCTTCCACCGGTTTAGCCAAGGTAATCAACGGGATAACCCCGCCCATAGCCAGCCCGGCGCTGATGGTGCGAGCCAGCGCATGACGGACATATTCGGTGAGGATGTCAGGATCGCGAGTAACCGGTGCCCAGTCAGCCATGGTTTCGAGGATGGTGCGCAGATCACGGATGGAGACCCCTTCCGCCAGTAGGTTCTGGAGAATGCGCATGATCGTTCCCAGAGAGAGAATCGAGGGTACCAGTTCCTCCACCAGTTTGGGATAGGTTTTGGCGAGGTTGTCGAGCAGGTTTTGCACTTCCTGGCGGCCAATCAGCTCATGGCCATGCTGTTTGATGATCTCGCTGATATGGGTGGCCATGACCGTGGCACAGTCAACAACCGTATAACCGGCAATTTGGGCCCGTTCTTTTTTGTCTTCGGTGATCCAGATGGCGGGCAGGCCAAACGCGGGCTCGATGGTGGTAATCCCTTTGATGGTCTCGGTCACCATGCCGGGGTCCATGGCCATGAAATGGCCGGGCAGCATCTCCGCTTCCGCGATCTTGATACCTTTGAGGGCCAGGGTATATTGGTTGGGATTGAGTTGGAGATTATCCTTGATATGCACGGGTGGAACAATAAAACCGTTGTTGATGGCAAACTGCTTGCGGATGGACTGGATGCGGGTGAGCAGCTCGCCGTTCTGGGCCGAATCGACAAAGGGGATCAGGCCGTAGCCAACTTCCAGCTCCAGCAGATCGACATTGAGCATCTCTTCGTAGTTTTCGGCCACCGGCATGGGGGCTTCCTGGGGTTTCTCGGGGACAACCTCAGCGGCTTTCAACTTCTTCTGGTCAAGCTGCCAGGCAAAAATGGCCAGGGAGATGGCAAGCAGCATGAAGGGGACAAAGGGAAAGCCAGGTATGAGTGCAAAGACCAGAAGCATCCCTGAGACAACCCAGAGGGCCACGGAATACCGACTGAACTGGATCTTGATGTCGGCGCCGAAATCGTTGTCCCCCGAGGATCTGGTGACAAGCAGACCGGCGGCAGTGGATATGATCAGCGCCGGTACCTGTCCGACAAGGCCATCACCTACAGTGAGGATGGTGTAATTCTTGGCAGCCTCGACCATGGGCATGCCCTTCTGTAAAACACCGATGATAAAGCCGGCGCCTATATTGATAAAGGTGATGATGATACCGGCGATGGCATCGCCTTTGACAAATTTGGAGGCACCGTCCATGGCTCCGTGGAAACTGGCCTCGGCCGAGATCTGTTCTCGCCTTCTCTTCGCCTCGGATTCATTGATTAGGCCGGCGTTGAGGTCGGCATCGATGGCCATCTGTTTGCCGGGCATGGCATCGAGTGTGAATCTGGCCGCGACCTCGGCAACCCGGCCGGCGCCCT
Organism: Desulfobulbaceae bacterium; assembly: GCA_009773475.1. Lineage (GTDB taxonomy): Bacteria > Desulfobacterota > Desulfobulbia > Desulfobulbales > Desulfocapsaceae > UBA2270. The sequence goes on from WSXV01000010.1 coordinate 45,179, forward strand.
TGGTGATAACCATGAAGTTAATCAGGACCAGAATGGCAAAGATTACGATTCCCACCACATAGTTGCCACCAACGACAAACTGACCAAAAGACTCGATCACCGCGCCGGCTGCGTCCGGGCCTTCGTCACCACGCAGAAGAATCAACCGGGTGGAGGCCACATTGAGGGCCAGTCGGAAAAGGGTGGTGGCCAGGAGGATGGCAGGAAAGATGGAGAAGTCGGTGGCTCTGACCGTGTACAGACTGATGACCAGGATCAGCAGGGCGATGGTGATGTTGGCGGACAGAAAGAGATCTAGCAGAATTGGCGGCAGAGGGATGATCATGATCATCAGGATGGAGACCATGCCCACCGCCGCCATGATGTCGGTGCGTTTGAGCAGGTCATTCCAATGCAGGCCGCTGAACAGCTGTCGTTTTTCCGTCAGTTCCATTGAGTTGAATTACGAATTAAAAATTACGAATGAACAAGAGCTCTTTAGCCTGATTACCTTATACTTTTCGGTTGCCCTTCAGGGAATAGATGTGGGCCAGGATCTCAGCCACGGCCTTAAACATCTCTTCCGGGATTGGGGCTCCCAGATCAATTTTATGCAATAACCGAGCCACAGGAGGGTTTTCAATCAGCGGAACATTGTTTTCACGGGCAATTTCACGAATTCGCATGGCTACATAATCAGCGCCTTTGGCGACCACGATGGGAGCGGCCATGATTGTCTGATCATATTTAATCGCCACAGCCAGATGGGTGGGATTGGTGATCACCGCATCGGCCTTGGGAACCTCCGCCATCATCCGTTTCCTCGCCATTTGCTGCTGCAGTGCACGGATCTGGGACTTGACGTGCGGATCGCCTTCGCTTTCCTTGAATTCCTCTTTTTGCTCCTGCTTGGTCATCTTAAGTTTTTGTTCCATCTCCCAGCGAACATAGAGAAAATCGATAAAGGCAAGGAGGATCAGGATTGCGGAGATCTTGGCAAGAATAAGACCTGCGGTTTTGGCGAGAAAGATCATGGTGGCAGTGATGCTGGTATCAACGAGGATCAGGGCTTCATTAAACTTGTTGATAACCGTGGTGGAAGCAACCCAGCCGATAAGGGTAACCTTGGCAATGGACTTGAAGCTTTCGAGGATGGCGCGTTTGGAAAAGATCCGGCCCATGCCGGCGATGGGGTCAAGTTTGCTGAAATCAGGGAGAAGGGGAACACCGGTCAGGAGCCAGCCGAACTGGAAAAAACTGGAGAAAAAACCGATGATCAGAATTAGTAAAAAGAGCGGGGCAAGCAGGATCCCCATCTCCTTGGTGAGGTGGATGGATAGGTTATAGGTCGCGGAAGGGGTTCCCTGAAACTCCCAGGTTGATTGCCAGATTGAGGCCACCAGAGTTGTCAGGCTGTCCCAGAAGTGAGGCATATAAAAAAGCCAGAAGAGTAGGCCGATACTGAATATGGCTGCAGTCTGCACCTCTTTGCTCTGGGCAACCTGGCCTTTCTTGCGAAAATCGTCCCGCCGTTTCGCTGAAGGGTCTTCTGTGCGTTCTCCCCCGGTGGGAGCTTCTTCAGCCATGGTCTATGATTGTGAAGTAAAGGGTTGTGAGTGTGTCTAAACTGATGGCCGATGGTTGAAGGATAAAGGGTAGGCTGAATGAGGGATATGCTCAGTTATTTAACAATGACTCTCTCACTCTCAAGCTCATAACTTTCAACCTTCAGCCAATTTCACATGTCAGAGATACTGGAGAATGGTGATGATTCGTTCTCCCATTGCGTCAAATTCCCGTCTTAAGAGGCTGGTGACCATGTCAAGCGTCAATGCTATGACAACAAACGAAATACCGATGTTCAGAGGGAACGACAGTAGAAAGACGTTGAGCTGGGGAAAGACACGGGCCAGGACGCCAAGGATCAGACCTGATAGGAGAAGAACTGCAAGAACCGGTGCGCTGAACTGGACGCCAAGTGAGAACATTCGAGAGGTGAGTTCCATAAGATAGGGGATGGCCTCACCGGAGAGATTGAGATTGCCGGGTGGTAAAAGCTGGTACGATTTAGCTGCAGTCTTGATAAAGATGTGGTGTCCATCGAGGGCAAGAAAAATGAGAATGGCAAAAACATTCTGAAACTGAGAGATGAGGGGAACCTGGTTTTCGTTCTGGGGGTCAAAGACATTGGCGGCGGCAAAGCCCATCTGGTAGCCGATAATGGTGCCGCCGAATTCAACAGTGGTGAAAATCAGACGGGAAATAAGGCCAAGCATCAGGCCGAGCAGGGTCTCATTGATAGTAAAAAGAAGGAAGGATATCGGGTTGAAACTTATCTCCGGCAGAGCCGGTGAGAGGACAGGGAATAGCACCAGGGAGATGGCGAAGACCAGACCTACTTTGATCCTTGCCGGAGTTTGACTGCCCAGGTAGACCGGAATTGCACCGATAAATCCTGCCACCCTGGCGGTGCAGATCAAAAAAATCTGGAACTGATGAACAGGGATAAGCTGGAGATCCATGGGGCGTCAGTGGCACGGAGTTAAGTTAGGGCAAAAATGAGTTTGGAGGTTGAGATGCTTCATCTGGGGGAACGGTTAAATTGCTTGGCGCCGCGCCGGCAAGAAAAACCTTGCTGGTTTCTATCCCCGGTATTGGTCTGTTGCCGGACGCCACGCCAGGGAACAGCTGGTAAAGGTTGCTGTTTTCTGGACGCGGCATAAGAGTCCGTAAAAGAAAAGAGCAAAACAGCGTTGCTCTTTTTTATCTTCTGTACTGGTTTGTTGCCGGACGCCACGCCAGGAAACAGCTGAAAAAGATTGCTGTTTCCTGGACGTGGCATAAGAGTTCGTAAAAGAAAAGAGCAAAATAGCGTTGCTCTTTTTTATCTTCTGTGCTGGTTTGTTGCCGGACGCCACGCCAGGAAACAGCTGGTAAAGATTGCTGTTTCCTGGACGCGGCATAAGAGTCCGTAAAAGAAAAGAGCAAAACAGCGTTGCTCTTTTCTTAACGGTCTCTAAAAACTTGCCATGGATTCAAAGATACCATTGGTGAAAGTGATCATGGTATGCATGATCCAGGGGGCGAAGATGAGCAGAGAGAGAAAAACCACAACGAGTTTGGGAATAAAGGTCATGGTCTGCTCATTGATCTGGGTGGCCGCCTGAAAGATGGAAACCAGAAGGCCGATGATCATTCCCGACAGGAGCATGGGGGCCGAAACCAGAAGGGTGACCTGGATCGCCTTTCTGGTGATATCGATGACAAATTCATGGGTCATGATGTAATTTTACCTTGGATGGAAAGAGATTGCAGGCCGAAGACTGAAGGCCGAAATCATTAAACTTTCAGCCGGCATTGATTACTTGAAACTCTGCACCAGTGACCCGACAATCAGTGCCCAGCCGTCAACCAGAACGAACAGCAGCAGCTTAAAGGGCATGGAGATGATAACCGGCGGCAGCATCATCATGCCCATGGACATAAGGACCGAGGCAACAATCATGTCGATGACCAGAAAGGGGACATATATCATGAAGCCCATCTGAAATGATCGTTTCAGCTCAGAAAGCATGAAGGCCGGGATCAGGGTCATGGTGGGGATGTCGTTTTGGTCAAAGGGTTTATTGTCCAGCGTGATGTCGGCAAAAAGGGTCAATTCCTCTTCCTTGACCTGCGAGAACATAAAGGTGCGCATGGGGGTAACGGCCTGCTTCAGCGCCTCTTCCTGGCTGATAGTTTTCTTCATGTAGGGCTGCAGGGCATTGTCATTAATGGCATTGAGGGTCGGTGACATGATAAAAAAGGAGAGGAACAGCGACAGGCCGATGATAATCTGGGTGGGCGGCATGTTCTGAGTGCCCATGGCCTGGCGGATAAAGCCAAGGACGATGACAATCCTGGTAAAGCAGGTGGTCATGAGCAGGATGGCCGGGGCGATGGAGAGGATGGTCAGGACAAAAAGCACCTGAATGGCCGTTGATACCTGTTCGGGGGTGTTGGCATCTTCCACCCCAAGGGTGATGGTTGGCAGGCCTACCGCCGCACTGATTGTCGGGGCAAACAGGATCGCCGAGAGCATCAGCATTCCGCAGGCCACTCCACCGCCATTTCTTTGTTGAATGTTTGCTGTCATTCTAATCAGGGATTCCCCGTTGATGCTGCAACCGTAAGGGCAGTAGCAAAGTCATTGGTATCTGGTGGTTTTATTGTATCTGGAGGGGCTGGATGGATCGCTGCAATCAGATTAATCTGGTCATTGCCAAGTCCGATGAGAAATTCCTGATCGCGAACTTTGATCAGGCACACTGATTTTTTAGGCATCAGATGCCGCATTTCAACGATGGTGATGACCGATTTGCCACTGCCCCCACTGAGGAAAGAGAGTTTTTTCTTGACCAGGGCATAGACAATCAGAAGGACGCCAAGGACGATCAGAAGTCCCCAGAAAAGTCTCAGGCTGGCAGACAGCGAAAAAAGTGGCTCCGTGCCGGCCATGGCAGTTTGTACTGAAAGGCAGACAAGGAGAGGGGCGATCAGGAGCAGGCGTAGAGATAAGAGCATTCTTCTGAGGTCATCCAAGATTTTCGACGCGATCGGCGGTACTGACCACTTCTGTTAATTTAATTCCGAACTTTTCACCCACCATGACCGCTTCCCCCCTGGCAATGAGTCGCGAGTTGACATAGAGATCCAGGGGCTCACCGGCCAGTTTGTCGAGTTCGATGACATATCCTTCGCCCATTTTTAGGAGGTCACGCAAAAGAATCTTGCTGCGGCCAACCTCAACGGAGATCTGCAGGGGCACATCGTAAAGAAATTCAAGGCCGCGGTTGGCGCCAGGAAGTCTGCTATGGACGGAGTCGTCCTGGAGGAGCTCTTTTAATTCATCTGGGTCAGGTTTTCCATTCATTGGGTTCACAAGGGTGGATTCCATGGGTTGTTCTTTGAGGTACCTTCAAATACATTTATACTTTGGATAATCTGGTTACGACATTGATCCCGTTTTTTCATTCGTAGGCAGGAGAAGACAGGACGCCGGTCAGGCTGATTGCTTTTTTCCCAGCGTGCATCCCTGGCTTTGCCAAGAATTTAGGGCTCTCTTCAATGAGTACCCTGAGCGGAGCGTTGGGGTTGTAGTCCAACGGGATGATATCATCTTTCTTGAAAGCGAGTATCTTGTGCAGAGGGAGAGAGATGGTCCCTGACTGGGCAATGATGGTGGCGGGCATATCGAGAATCTGGTCAATGATTCGGTCAGACCATTCACTGAATTTGCTGGTCTTGACGGAAAGAAGATCTTTGAGTTTTTCCTTCAGTGGTTCCAGTGTCGCCAGGGGGAACAGCAGCTTGAGTTCCCCGGAAAGATTACCGATCTGGACCTTGAAGCAACCAACAAAGACCTCGGATTCAGCATCGGTGATGGACACCATCCTGGGGTTGTTTTCAACCTTGATGATAGAGGAATGTAAATTTATCAAAGGCTTCATGGTTTTGGTCAGGTCGTCGCAGGCCTTGGTGATGATCGATTTGAGGATATTGAGTTCTATCGTTGTCAGATTGCGGGCGAGTTTCAGGGGCTCCAGGTCGCTGGAGGCACCCAGCATGATCTCAATCATGGTAAAAGAGAGCTGCTGATCGAGGATGCAGAGGGCACCCTGTTTTAAGGGCTCAAGATTGAGAACGCCTATGGCCCCCGAGTTTTTCTGGGAGGTCATGTATTCATGGAAAGTGGAACACTCAATGGCGATACGACTGATGGAGAAAGTTCTTTGCAGTTGATTGGTTAAAGAGATTGAATAGTTCTGAGCAAAGGAATCGAGAATGATGTCAAAATTGGGAATCCGCAGTTGGCAGTTATTCTTATTGGATGCATGAAAGAGGTTGACGGTCTGGGCATTTGCGAATTTAGCCGATTGCTCAGATGGGGCTGCCTCAATGGCGACTCGACCCTCTTTGATGGCGGAAAGCAGGTCCGCAATTTCTTGTCTGGAAAGAATAGGTTCCAATGCTGTTCTCAGGTGAAGTCTTATTTAGGGGCCGTTAAAAAATATCCATTACATTCTTATCCATTTTTTTACGGCCCCTTATGCCGTTTACGAGGTCAGAATGTTAAAGTTATTTCTTTACGGCGGCTTATTTGAATAAAAGGTTTTTGATACGATAAGGCAGAACTAGAAGTTTAATCGTCATTTCTGCTTCTACTTTCGATAGTTCTTCCCGTTATTGAACTATAAAGTCAGTAAAGTAAATCTCTTTAACCTTCCCTTTGTGCAGAATCGAGTTGAGCTTACTGATCAATTCGGCCTTGAGTTGTTTCTTTCCTTGTATGTCCTGGAGCTCATCGTAGGTCTTGTTGCCAATGAGCATGATGATGCTGTCACGAATCTGAGGCATACGCTGGGTCACTTCTTCTGTGGCCGGATCTTTGCCGGTGGGTGCTGCCGCGCCGTGACCACCTCCGCCTGCAGCCCCTGCTGCCCCAGCACCGCCGACGAGCTCAATGGTCATGGATGCCTTGACATAGTGCCTGTCACCCTCACTGATAATATTGACAATAAATTCCTTTATTTCAACCATGGGGCCAATGGTGGCGGAGGGATTGAGATCAGGCGCATGAACTACTGCGGCCTCCTCCCCGTGTTTTTCCTCCTTGGCAGGGCTTTTTTTGAGAAGAAAAAAGGCTGCAACTCCAATGATGATGAGGAGCAGCAAAGCGCCACCACCAATGATGATGAGCTTCTTCTTTTTGGCGCCCTGGTCGGAAAGGGCGGCTGGTTCGGGCTTTTTGGCATCTTTTTCCGCCATGATGAGTGAATCCTTTAGGGTGAAAGAAAGAAAATGAGTCCAGGGTAACTGTCAATTTAAAAACACGTTGTAGCCATTCGTACTGAGCAGTTGTGTCGCGCAATATTTGATAAGCTTGTTCCTGTGCCGCGTTGCTCCAGCAAAAATTGCTTACGTAATAATATTTTTTCTAAGCAACACGAAAAGTAGAATAATTTTTTCTACATCGTACGGCATTGTTATTGAAAAAATAACTATGCAATTTTTATTCCAGAATAGAAGGCAGAGAAAATAACCGGGAAAGCTTGAGGACAGAGGTTGACGGAAAACCTCAGTATACGGGGGAGACTCCTGCGAACAGGAGAGCGGGGGGCTGGCAATTCGGAACCAGCACCCCCGCTTTTTGTAGTCAAGACTTTGACAGAAAATTAACGTTTCAGATTGATCAGCTCACCAAGCAGTTCATCAACGGTGGTGATAATCTTGGAATTGGCTTGAAATCCGCGCTGGACAGTGATCATGTTGACAAATTCCTTGCCCATATCGACATTGGACTGCTCGAGGGAGTTGGTGAATATTTTACCAAGCTCAGGGCCAGGCAGGCCGATTCGAGGGACACCAGATTGATCAGAGGCCAGAAACAAATTGCTGCCAATCAGGTTAAGACCATTGGGATTGGTGAATTTGGCCAGGGTGATGTTGGCAATTTGAGTCTGTTCACCGTTGGAATAGGAAGCGATAACGACGCCCTCATTGTTGATGGTGACGTTAGTCAGATTGCCCGAGGCAAATCCATTCTGGTCTTGCGAGATAACCTTGGAAACATTGTTGAACTGGGTGGTGTCAAAGTTTATTGCAATAGCGGTTGGAGTCGAGCCATTTTGCCAGTCAAGTTCTGCTGCGGTAATGTTCCCCGTGCCGCCGCTGCTGAGGAGTCCATCCGCAGTAAATACTATTTGTCCTTCAGGTGAGCTGCCGGCTAAACTGCCCAGGGCCGCCCCAGTGGAATCTTCCGCACTCCAGAACCAGTTCCAGGTATTAGGGGCGGGATCTTTACGAAAATAGGTGGTGACGATATGTGGATTGCCCAGGGTGTCATAGGTCTGGGTAGAAGCCGCATAGTCATAGGTCCTGGTATTTGCAGGATCAAAGGCAATGCCGGACGCTGGCGTACCAACTTGTGCCGTACCAACCTGGTCTACCCCCCCTGCCAAGGGGAAGTTTGCGGGCGGGGTGCCAAGAGTGTTCACGTTGGCACCTGTGGCACCGGTCCATGTGACTTGTGTTATACCGGCAGTAGTGAGCAGACCAGCAATTTGTGTATCGGTATAAGAGTTATTGGAGAAGTCTGCTGTGATGGTAAGAGTGGATCCTGCAAATGAAGCAGTGTTTCCAGTATTTGCATCGACAAATGCGATATTGTAATTTGCTCCAGCGCCAGTTGCAACAGAAGTAATTGCTAGACCTCCCAGAGAAGCGGTAGCAGTCGTAGCAGGGGCGTAATCGCTGCTGGCTGGCGTGTAACCGGGACTGGCAGCTACAAAAACGGGAATAGCAACGGTGCTGGCGTCGAGGTTGCTGTTCAAGGTGAGGGCGTCGGTAACCTTCGCTGGAATCAGGCCAACGTTTTCAACCACGATATCGGTTGGGTCACCGGCAACGAGTTCGTTTGTGGCAGGATCAAAGGATTTGCCTTGAACCCGTAATCCTTCAGGGTTTACCAGATAGCCGGCTTCATCAAAGCGAAAGGCGCCGGCACGGGAGTAAAAGCTGGTATTGTTGCCGATCTCCTTGAGCATGAAGAAGCCGTCTCCTTCAATGGCCAGGTCAGTGTCGGTTTCGGTGGATTCAAAGGTGCCCTGGCTGAAGATACTGTCAACCTTGGACATGCCAACACCTCGGCCGACCTGGGATGCACCACCGGAACCAAAGACGGTGCTGGAGAGCAGGTCAGAGAAAACCGTCCGTGAGCCTTTGAAACCGAGGGTATTGGTGTTGGCCAGGTTGTTGCCGATAACACTCATGGCCTGTGAGTTGGTGTTCAGTCCGCTGACGCCGCTGTAGAGTGCGCTTGAAATTCCCATGGATGATGCCTCCTTGTATGTTCCGGTGATGAAACGGTATTGCCGGTGCAGGGTTTAGAGAGTTTTGATATAATTAGTGATAATATCCTGTGCCGTCTGCTCATCATCCGTGGAAGCAGTTTTGTCAGCGGTTGTAGCGGCTACTGTCCCTGCAGCCGTATTCGTAGTTGTATTAGTGGTGATAGCGGAATTCGTAAGTGCCGTTGTCTGAGCGCTGTTCGCTGACTCTGTGACTTTGATCAGATTGTTAAAAAGAACCTCACCGGCCTTGGTGGTCAGCATGCCATTGCTCAGGTCCACACCGGTTACCTCGGAGCTGATAAGAGGAGCTGCGGCAACACTGGCCCCGGATTTAGCGGCAGTGGCCGAGAGAACTATCTTGTAGGTGCCGGCGGCGACAGTCTCACCGTCCATATCTGTTCCATCCCAGGTGATAAAATGATTGCCTGTCTTCAGCTCAGTGTCCTCGGCCTGCAGGGTTTTAATGGTTTTGCCGTCGCTATCCTGCAGGGAGATTGTAACGCCTGTGGCAACGCCGTCTAATTGGTAACCAACTGCGATGGGGTCACCCTCAAAGGAAAAGGAACTTCCATTGTAGGAGACCTCTTTGCCGATCAGGCTCAGGGCGGAAAGTTTTTGGGAATTGGCCTGGGCCGTGGTCAATCCTGCCATGCTCTCATTCAGATTGTATAACTGCTCCAGGGAGCTGAACTGGGCGAGCTGGGCGGTAAATTCAGTGGGGTCATCCGGGTTGAGTGGATCCTGATTCTGAAGTTGGGCCACCAGCAGGGTCAGAAAATCTTCTTTTCCCATAATGTCGGCAGTTTTTGAAGCCGATGTTGATGTGCTGGTTTTAGCACTGGTGCTGGCGGCAGTTGCGGTGGTGAAGGTGTCGGTGGCGATGGTGGTCATGGCAGTCTGTTTTATATGCTCAGGTTGATGCCTGAGTCCATGGGGCCTACATAGAGCTCTTCGACTGAGTTTAGGGACGGTTCAAAAGAGGCGTTGCCGGGGACAACTGTTCCCCGGGGGGTAGAATCCTGCCTGGAAGAAAATTGTTGCTGAAAGAAATCATTGCGGCTTGAATCTGTTGCCTCCAGGGTCACTTTGAAATCTTCCACGGTAAATCCCTGCTGCTCAAGGATTGCTCTCAACTTGGGCATATTTTTTTCAATAGTGTCCTGGATTTGCTGAGTGCCGGCGGCAATATGGGCCTTGATGGAGTCACCTTTTACCAGGATGTCGATCTTGAGAGCGCCGAGTTCGGCTGGATTAAGGTTTAGGCTTATCTTGCTTGTCTGCAGGCGGGGATTGATGCTGAAACGTTCGACAAGATGATTAATAAGTTCTTCAGCTGGAACTTGTACGGCAGGTGTTAAGGTTGCTGGTTGAGCAGCGCTGGTATGACCTGGCGTGGTGATGGCTGTTTGTGTTCCAAGGCCAGTGACAATAAATTGACTTGCTGATTCATTGTTGCTCTGGGAAACGGACAGGGGAGTGATGGTGTTCTGCTGACTGGCGTTATTCTCCTGTTGTCCCGTCTCCTGCTGTTGCTGTCCAGACGTGCGTTGATCTGATACGCCCTCAATTTTTGTGTCCAGCGAGTGTTTGCCCATATTGTCGCGCAAGGATTTCCCTGTATCTTGTGTCAAATTTCCGTCAACATCAACTTCTGTCCTGGATGCCATCGGTTTTGACATGGTTGCAGATTCTATAGCAGATTGAAGATAGGGAGAGGTGAGGCCATTGAGCGAATCACTTGGTGCTGGCAGGGCAGATGTATGAACGGCAAGGGTATTCCGAGGGTCCCCATTGAGGATGGAATCGATTTGCTGAGTTAAGAGAGAAGCACTCTTTGGAGTGTTCACGCTGAAAGGCTCGGTTGACAATTCTTTACCTGCTTCGAGAGCAGTGTCTGCTGCAGCCTGCGATGTTGTCACCGGTTCATTGGTCGACATGGTCATTATCTGCTGTTGGGCGTTCACTTCAGTGTTGGCTGGTGTAGTAGGTGTAACAGGGATAGCAAGGGAAGCAGGAGTAACAACAGGAATTACAGGGGTAGCAGGTAATGCAGGATCAGCCATACCGGAAAATGTTAATGAAGCTTCCTGGCCGGTTAGAAGTTGTCTGACTGGCAGAGCCGGTATTTCTTGCAAGGAAAGGGCGGCCAATTCAGCTGCCATGACTTCCTGCTGGCTGGAAGTCGAAACGGATGTCTCTGTATCAACAGATTCCTGTGTTTCCTTGGGTGTATTATCTGCCGTTGCTGCATCCAGAAAATTACTGAATGAAGTGGTCTCATCACTTGCTGGAGCACTTTGCGCCCGAGTTTTAGGGGGAGGAACGGCTGTCGGGGTGATAGCAGGAAGGGATGCTTCCATAGTTTTTACTCCGTTGACAAGGTGGACAGGGTAGTGGTCAAAGACGATGCCTTCAGTTTATCAAGTTGCTCCATGAGCTTGGCCGCCGATTTCGTTTTCATACCGGCAATGATGTCCGCTGCCAGCTGTTGATCTTTAAGAACACTCAAGGCAAGAGCTGCTTTATCCGGTTCCATTTTCGAGTATATCTTGCTCAGCTCTTCAATTTTTTTAAGCTCTGCGGCGTCTTTCTGGGCGAGCAATTCTTCGGTCTTTTGCTGCACTTTTTTAAGTTCCTGAATTTTTTTCTCCATTTGTTCAAATTTCTTATCGACTTCTTGCTCGAGGGTCTTTAGCTCCTTTTCCCGGTCTGCCAATACTTTTATCTTTTCCTGTAAACCTGCCCGTTCCTGTTCAAGGGTGTCGTAAAGTCGGCGCTCCTCCACGGAAGAGTAAGATTTTTCCTGAGGTGTGTTGGCCGGGGGAGCTTCTGTCTTGTCAGACTTTGTGTCTTGTTTCGGCTCATTAGCTGCCAGTAATGGGAGCGGAGTGAAAATAATTGCCAAAGACAAACAGAGAAACAATAAACAAGAGATTTCTTTTTTCATGATAGGTTCACAAAGGTAAAGGGAATGAATTCTTGGTGCTCAATCCTCACGTATCTCAATTGCATACAATGAAACCAGCAAAAGTGGAATGGAACAGCCAACACCCCTAAAAAAGAGGAGGTGCAGATTTTTGGTTAAGTATATTTTGAGGTATGGAAGAAATGCGGAGAAAGCTTCACTGGCCGCAGTTTAATGTCCCGAGAAGTATGAAAAGTACAAAAAAGGGACATGCCGTCATTTGACGGTGAGGATTGACTCCAAGCCCACTCTATGCCGTTGTTGCTATTTCCTGTTATGAAAGATAACCGCAATTTCATCAAGGGTGGCGGTCTCTTTTTGATGCAGATAGAGCTGCCAGGCTTCATTCTGTTTTGTTTGCAGGGTTTCCATTATTTTCCGGTCTTTACTGCGGGATATCAGATGCTTCTGTGCCCGGTTTGTTTCCTCTTTTTTGCCGCGCAGGATGGTCTGTAATGTCAGACGCTGTTTTTCAAGCAGGAGAATCCGCTGTTCGAATTGAGCCTGCTTGATCACCTCAATTCCATTGATTTGCTCCCTTGCCAATGTCTCAATAAGGTGTAAGAGGATTTCTTCATTTTTGTCGAGTTGCTGCTGAGCGTTATGTTCTGCCTCCTGCGCCTGGACCAGGCGATGAATGGCCTGGTCTTCCAGAATTTTTCGATGCTTGAGAACCGTGAGGAGTGAAAATGGCTTCATGGGAGAATAATTGAGCGCTAAAAGAGCTATCTGCTAACAGTCAAAAAGGTGTTCATTTCTTATCGAGGTCTTCGCCTCGGCGATCTCTTTTTTGGGGAGCATCATCTTTTCTGCCGCTGAGCAGTTCCCCAAGTTGTTCAATGGTTTGTTTCAACGGGGTGCTTTCGGTCATCCCCTGCTTGAGGAAGTCGTTGATAGAGTCTATTCTGGTGATGGCATGGTCAATTTTAGGGTTCGATCCTTTGGCGTAGGCTCCGATATTAATGAGATCTTCAGCCTCCTTGTGCGTTGCAAGAATGGATCTGACCTGACCTGCCAGTTCAAGATGACGTGGGGAGACGATGTCGCGCATGACCCGGCTGGTAGAGTTCAGAATATCGATGGCCGGGAAGTGGTTCTTGGCGGCAATGGCCCGGGAAAGAACAATATGACCATCAAGGATGGAGCGTACTGAGTCCGCTACCGGTTCGGTCATATCGTCACCATCAACCAGGACCGTGTAGAGTCCGGTGATGGAACCCTTGCCGTTGAAGCGTCCAGCCCGTTCAAGAAGTTTCGGCAGGGTGGCGAAGACGGAAGGGGTGTACCCCTTGGTAGTGGGCGGTTCACCTACGGCAAGGCCAATCTCGCGCATGGCCATGGCAAAGCGGGTGACGGAATCCATCATTAACAGGACATTTTTCCCTTGCCCACAAAAGAACTCCGCGATGGCAGTGGCCACAAAGGCTCCCCGCATTCGCAGTAGCGGGGATTGATCCGAGGTGACCACCACAATTACTGAGCGAGCCAGGCCATCCTTACCAAGATCGCGCTCGATAAATTCCCTTACCTCACGTCCTCGTTCACCAATCAATGCGATGACGTTGATGTCAGCTCTGGCATACCGGGCCATCATGCCCAGAAGTACACTTTTGCCGACACCGGAACCAGCCATAATGCCCATGCGCTGCCCCATGCCACAGGTTGTCAGGCCGTTGATCGAACGAATTCCAAGATCAAGGGATTCGGAGATGTTGGCCCGCTGCATTGGCCCGGGAGGCAGGGCATAGATGGCCTTTTCCTGAGTGAGCAAAGGGGCAGGAAGGCCGTCCAGAGGGTTTTCCATGGCATCAATGACTCGCCCCAGGAGGGTGTCGCCGACTTGGATGGTAGCGCTGTCCTTGATGATCCTGATCTGGCTGCCGGGTCCCAGGCCACGTAATTCACCCAGGGGCATGAGCAGGGCCCGCGAATCTTTGAAGCCGACGATCTCCGCCATTATCGGCTCCTTGTTTCTATCAAGCGGGGTCAACTGGCAGAGAGAGCCAATGGAGGAGGAGGGACAGAATCCTTCGACTACCAGCCCGACAATGCGGGTGACTTTTCCCCAGACCTTAATCGGGTTGAGATTGGCAATGGCGGTGGCTGCTGGGGAGAGGGAGGACATGGTTACAGGATTTTTTGTAGAGGTTCTATCGCGACGGAGGCAGTCAAGGGGCCAGATTCCTGAGAAGACTCAAGGGCTTCCCTGATGACTTGCAACTGGCTGTCGACGGTGGCATCAACGGTGCAATGGGCTGATTCTAGTATGCAACCACCGCGTTCTATGGACTTATCTGTCTTGAGAACGATATTGTCGAGTCCGCTGATGTCGTCAATGAGTTCTTTTTTCTTTGCCTGGATAGCCTCAAAATCTTGCGGGTTGATCCGAATCTGGAATTCTTCTGACTTAACTGCAAGGCGAATGGCATCCTCAATGGTAGCAAGAATTGTTTCACTTTGTTCATCAATGGAATGGCGGATGATCTTTTCGGCAATGATCATGACCAGCCTGTGCATCTCGTCGAGATTATTGCGCAGTATCGTTTCATGTAGGTTTGTTAATTGATTGCAGGCTGATTGCAGGGTAAGGGCAGCGTTCCCAAAATCTTTATCTGCCTGGCGTCTTCCTTCAAGCGCACCTTCATAAAAAGCCTGTTGTCGGATCAGGTCCAGGTCAACGGCGGGGGCGGGCGGTGCGAGAGGAGGAGCAGCGTCAGCAGAATTTTCTGCCTTTGCAGATTGACCAGGCAAGACAGGATTTTGATTAGAGTCAACCTTGGCTCCATGGGGGCCGTCAGCAACAAATGATTTTCGAGGTGCTAGTGCTGATATCTCCTGCCAGGATGATTCCGAGGAGGAACCTGGTGAAGGGAGAAGTTGTTTCGCGACAAAGGAGTCACTGTGTTTGAAGATTTTAGACAAGCTCATCGCCACTCCCTGATCCAAGCACTATTTTCCCTTCATCTTGAAGTTTCATGGCGATCTTGACGATGGTCTGCTGCATGGCCTCAACCTCAGAAAGCCTCACCGGCCCCATGGCATCGAGGTCATCGCGGATCATATCACCGGCACGGGATGACATATTGGCAAAGATCTTCTCTTTCATTTCATCGGAGGCTGATTTCAAGGCCAGGGTCAGGGAGTCGTTACTGACCTCACGGAGAATGAGCTGGAGTGAACGGCCATCAAGGGCCACCAGATTTTCAAAGGTGAACATGCGTTTCCGAATTTCTTCCGCCATATCCGGGTCTGACTGTTCGATGGATTCGAGGATTTCCGTATCCATACTGTTTTTCATATGATCCAGGAGATCGACAACTTTATCCAACCCTCCAACCTGCTTCTGCTCTTTGCTGCCGACCAGGCCAATCTCGCGATGCAGGGCATCTTCAATACGATTGATAACCTCGGTGGAAACTTTTTCAATTTTGGCGATTCGGTAGATAACGTCAGCGCGAACCTCTTCGGGAAGATTGGCCAGGATTTCGCTGGCGTGTTCCACATGCTGGGTGGAAAGAATAAGGGCCATGGTCTGGGGATGTTCTTTTTCGAGCAGGCCGGCCACCATCTTTGGATGCATCAGGGCAATGGTTTCCAGGGGCCGTGATTCGGTCCCGGAAACAAATTGCTCCATGAGCTCAGCCGTACGTTCTTCTGAACCTGCAGAGGAAATGGCCTTTTTGGCAAATTCAGCGCCCTTGACAAACAGGCCGGCAAGCTCCTTCTGGGTCTCAGCATAATTAGCGAAGACCTTATCTTTAATAGTTTCAGGGATATGATCAATGGTAGCCATGGTGCGAGTCACTTGGCGGATCTCGTCGTCAGAGAGTTCCTGGAAAATCTTGGCGGTGGCCTCTTCGCCCAGGCAAATGAGCAGGACGGCAGCCTTGTTGATGCCGGTGAGGGTTTTAATATTCATTCATTATCCTATGTTATCCTTCCTGAATCCAGTTCTTTACAATATAGGCGGTTGGAACCTGATTCCTTGCAATGTCCTTGCGCATGTGCAGAATCATTTCATCGGGTGGCACTTCCGGTTCAGCTTCTTCCCTTGGCGGAGCGGCCTGCTCTCGTTCCATGTCGGCCACGGTTTTATTGTGTTGGGTTACTTCTCCCTTCAATGTCTTGATGACCGGGCGGATCAGTAAAAAATAGGTAAGCAGTGCACCTATACCAATCAAGCCATATTTGATAAAGGGAAGATATTCATACAGCTTGTTGGCAGGAGTTCCTTCGGTGATAACCGCATCTTTCGGAGGCTCGGTAAAGGGCATGGACACGATATTGAGACTGTCACCCCGCGCCTTCACCAATCCCAAGGCGCTTGTGACCATGTTTTCAAGGGATTTAAGCTCCTCTTCAGTCCGGGGCTGAGTGGTGGCTGGTTCCTTCTCTTTGCCGGGGATAATCTTGTCTGCCACCAGGACAGACACCGAGAGCTTGGTGATGCTGCCGACAGGGTTAATGGTTTTGCTGATGGTTTTGCTGATCTCGTAGTTCGTGGTACGTGAATTCTTGCTCGATGAGGGGCCGGATTTAGTCTGTTCGGGCGCATTGCCCTGGAGGTTGGATTGTACGCCCGGGACCCCTCCGCTGCTTTGACTGTTGCTGACTTCCTGCTGCTGTTGCTCGCTGCGAATTACCGGGTCATCGGCGTCAAAAAGCTCCTGGGTTTTTTCAACCTTAGCAAAATCCAAGGTCGCCGAGACGCGGACCATGGATTTGTCTACGCCCAGGGTCTTATCGAGCAGGTTCAAGGCCCGGGCCTCCATCCGCTGTTCCACTTCCTGCTGAAAGGCCAGCATGTCAAGGGAGAGGCTCTGGTCGGAGTCTTCTTTTTTTGTGCTGCTCAGTTCCTTGCCGGAGGCGTCGATGACCTTGACATTTTCAGGATTCATCCCCGTGACCGATCCTGCCACCAGATGCACGACCCCTTGAACCTGGTCTTTATCCAGTGTTCGACCGGGTTTCAGGGTAACAATGACGGAGGCCGTGGCCGCTTTCTGCTGGTTTTCAAAAAGGCGTTTTTCCGGAAGAGCCAGATGAACCCGGGTCGCTTCAACCGGCCCAAGGGAGCTGATGGTTCGAGCGAGCTCTCCCTGCAGAGCTCGAGTGTAGTTCACCTTCTGGACAAAATCGGTGAGGGCGAAACTCTGTTTGTCAAATATCTCAAAGCCAACCCCACCTCCGGATGGTAGTCCGCTTGCAGCAAGTTCAAGTCGGGTTTCATAGAGCTTGTCCGCCGGAACCCAGATGTTTTTGCCATCATTCTTCAGTTGATAGGGGATCTTCTGCCCTTTGAGCCAGTTGATCACTGAACCGGCATCGGATTCATTGAGATTGGCATAGAGTAATTGCTGTGTTGCTGTTTGCGACTGGACGATGATGACCGCAAACAGGGCAATTGAGATAAGGGCAACACCTGCAAGGGCTAATTGCCGGGAAAGTGGCCATTCAGTGATCAGCTTCAGAATATTTTTGCGTTCAATGCCACCGCTTGCAGCGGTATCTCTGGTGAGCGGAGATGTTGTTTTTTCGTCTGCCATGAAAAAATCCTTTTTTATTATGGCTGTTTGCCAGGAAGGCGCCTGTTCAGAGAGCCAACCGGGAAAGAACGGCTGTTTCTTTGAGGAAGTTTAAAAAGTTCGAAGAAGGGTAGGCAGGGACAGACCCTGCTTACGTCTCATTTCTTAGTGTTTTACAGCAGCCGATTCAGCGAACCAGCCGGAAAAGATTGGCTGGCCTCGCTGAATCGGCATAAGAGCCCGTAAATCATTCAGGCAAAAAAACTTGCCATCGGCGCTATTCTTGGTGTTTTTCAGCAGCCGCTTTGCCGAACCAACCGGTAAAGCGGCATAAGAGCCCGTAAATCATTCAGGCAAAAAAAACTTGCCTGAATGATAACGGTCTCTAAATCTGCATTCGCATTACTTCTTCATAGGCTTGAAGGGCCTTATTGCGCATCTGAACCAGCATCTTTAGAGAGATATCAGCCTCTTCCACGGCAATCATGACTTCATGCAGGCTCTCGGCATTACCGGTGTTCATCTGTTGGATCGCCTGTTCCCCGGTATTCTGAATCTGGTTCACCTGCTGAATGGTGGATTTCATAATATCTCCAAATCCACTTTTGGCAGAGGACACAGGGCTGGTGTCTGCCGGGCGCAGGGACATTGATGTCCCGATTCCGCTCATCTCTATACTCATATTCTGTTACCTCCCTATCTCAAGTGCTTTCAGAGCCATTCGTTTAGCTGATTTAATGACCGTGGTATTGGCCTCATAGGCCCTGGTCGCCGATGTCATGTCCACCATCTCTTTTAACACATTGACATTGGGCATCGCAACATAGCCATCTTCGCCCGCATCGGGATGGGATGGGTTGTAAATACGGAGCGGTTCATCCTGATCTTCGAGGATTTGTGTAACTTCCACCCCCTGGATGGTGTTTTTGAGTTTTCCATCCAACTGTTCTTTAAAGGAAAGTGGCTGGCTCTGAAAATGAACGGATTTTTTCTTGTAGGGGCCACCCTCAGGGGTCGAGGTGGTTTCCACGTTGGCCAGATTAGAACTGATGGTGTCGAGACGAATTCTCTGTGCCTTCAGGGCGGAGGCACTGACATCGAATGTGTTGAAAATATCCATGAATAAATTTCCTCGGATGGATGATTAAGAAAAGTTATTGGCCGCCTTGAACGACGTAGCTCAGTAGGGATAACTTCTTCTTCAATAATTGTGCCGCAGTTTCATACAATAGCTCATTTTCAGAGAGGGCGAGCATTTCCTCATCAACGCTGACTCCATTTTGATCCCCAATGCCTGTCGTGTCGGAATCCGTTGTCAGGGTGCCGGAGACGCCTTGAAGGTCAGAGGTTCCAATGGGGAAATGGTCAGGATGGGTCGCTGTGGTTTTGCCTTTTCCCTGTACTGCCTGCTCCAGTTCTTTCTCAAATTCAAAGCGGGACGGGGAAAAACCGGGGGTGTCGGCGTTGGCGATGTTTGATGCTATTACCCGTTGATTGGCTGACCGCAGGTCCAACGTTTTTTTCAGGAGATGAATGTTTGCATCAAAAAGAGAAAGTTTTTCCATGGAAAGTGCCTTGGTTTAAAATTTAGACCCTTTGTCTCAGCAAAAAAAAAACAGGGGGAAGCGGGAATTCCTGTCTTGATTATTTGTTGAGTGCGGTGAGTTCCAGTTCCTTTCTGGCCAGTTTTTGCCATAAGGGGTTGATTCCTGTTTCGACAATCTGCTTGAAAAGTTTTAGGGCCTGCTCTTTTTGCCCCTTTTTCCAGGCAATCTCCGCTAGTCTGAACATTGCCTGATCTTGAAATGATTTGGCCTGCTGTAAGGGAAGAAAGAGTGTTCCTGCTCTTTCAAAATCGCCCAATTGATAATGGCATTCGGCCAGCATAAAAAGAGGCTCTTGCTCTTGAGTTTTCTCAGAGATCTTCTGCTCTTCGAGAATTGCCCTGGCCTTTGCATACTCATTGAGATGAAATAAAAGAGATGCTTCGAGGAGCTTAAATTTAGAATCATGTAAATTCTTTCCTGAAACGAGAGCCAGTGCCTCTTTGTATTTATTATGGGTCGATAGATTTTGTAATCGATAATAAAGAACAGCATCTTTATCCTGTCCTTTGGGGAAATGAGATGAATATTGGCCTGAGTACTCTTCCACCAGGTCGGAGTCCCCCTGTTCGTAGGCAATCTTGATCAGAGGAAGGTAGTAAGGGTTTTCGTTTTCCTGGGGGTGAACCTCCATGAGGTAGCGGTACATTTTTGAGGCCTCATTAAAAAGACTGAGTTGACGGTAGGCCTCGGCCATCTCGGCGAGGAGGTTTGTGTCGATCCAGTTGTTCACAAACAGGGATTTATTTTGCCTGGCCAGTATCAAGGTCTCAATATACTTCCCATTTCTGTTATGCTCTTTGAGAAGGCTTGGCAGGACGTCAATAAGCAGGGCGAGTCCGGTATTGTGCAGAGAACCGCTTTTGAAATCCTTGAGAAAAGCCATGAGACGTTCAACACATTCAGCCTTCTGGTCAAGTAAATGGTAGGCTAAGGCCTCTTTGAAGGCTGCTTCTTCGCGGATTGAGCGGGATTCCGCAGTTTCTGCAATGACGTGGTAATAACTAATGGCCTGCTTTTCCCAGTTTTTCAGGCTGAGTACTTTAATATCAATTTGCTTCAGAGCAGCCCTGGCGCCAGCCTCGGTATTTGGGTAAGTCATTTCAATCTGGGCAAAACGGTTGAGCAGGTTGGCCTCGGGAGCGAGATGGAATTGTGACATGACCTTTCGAAAGCTGATAATGTCAAGATGTTGCCGGACGTTGATTGAATCGTCTTTGGCCAGACGATCATAGCACTCTGCTGCCTGTTTAAATTCTTTCTGATGATACAATGCGCTGCAGTACCCATTGAGTGAGCTGCTGTTTTCTGAGAGCACTCCAGCTTTCTCGAGGGGCCGATACTCGGTAAGAGCCTTGCCGAATTCCTTGTCGGCAAGCCAGTAATCAGCATGTCGCATGGCTTTGAGCTTATCGATTCCGGCTGGAAAGGACACGTCATTGCGTTGCAGCAAGGTCAGCATATGGTCAAGTTTTTTTGTCGCCAGGGCGGTTTCGATGCGGCTTAGAATCAACCAGGGGAAGGCCGGGCTGCTTTTGTCCATGCTGGGTTCGAAGTTCTTCAGCTCGATATCAGCAAGCCACGGGTCAGCGTATTCGGCCTGCAGACGTAAGAGAAGGTATCTTGCCAGAATTCCGACAGGTTCTTTTGCATATTGAGTAGATAAAAGAAAAAATTGTTTGTATGCCTCATTATAGTTGCCTGCACGCAGGAGGATGTCACCGTAAGTGAGGGTCAGTTTTTTCCTGATGTCCAGGTCTTGCTCAGCATTTATTTGCTCAATGATTACCGGGATCAGGTTGTTCCACAGGGAACGTCTGCCATCCTCCCTGATTGCAGGAGAAAGGATGTCAATATTTTTTTCTAATTCCGGGGGAAGAAGAGTGATTGCTGGAAAGGGAACCAGAGAAAACTGCACTGCCGGGTTAATCTCGATTTCAGCCTCATATTCTTTGATAAATTTTTTCCAGTTTCCAGTGTACGGTGATGCGCTTGCCGGATTTGAAGAATCTTTGGTCCTTTTCTGTTGAACAGTTTTCTCTTGTTTTTTTCCTGCAAGATCCGGTGCTGTAAGGTTGTCACCAAGCAGGATGTCTATGACCAGCGTATTCACTTTCTGGCCAGGGGTAACTTTGACTCTTTGGGGTGGATATCGGAAAAAAATGGAGATCGTTGTGGACCCTAATTTTGATAGTGACAATATTTTGACTATCTTGTCGTCGGTTTCAGGCGGGGTAAGGTTGGAATCAGCCAGGGTATTTTTCAATATCAGATCGACTCGTTTATCATTGTTGTAAATGGAATATTCGGGGGTGGAGCTGAATGAGCAGATGAGCTGGGCACTGTTGTCGCCGTAGCTCTTGCTGATTTGTTGAAGGATCGGCTGAGACAAGGCGTGTCCGGCAGTGGCGGTAAGGATAGTTATGAGAAGAATGAAAATTTTTTTCATAATGAAAAGTGAGGGGAAAGTTCAGCCCCTCTTGCTGAATAGCTGATGAAAGCTGGTCTCCATTGTTCCTGTTCGTGGGTTAGTCCTGGCTATGTCCAGCTGATGTTAATTTTGGATAGGTGGCTTTCTGCTTATATATGCAAATCCTGTTCCGTTAAGGATGTTTTATCTTTCTTTTGGTCAAAACTTGGACGACACTAGCTGAAGGAAGAGACTTTTAAGGGATATTTCATGATTAACATTGACGAAGAAGGTAATTATTGGCAAAAATAAAAAGGTATTTGATTGTGAAGGAAATGGTATTAATGAGTTGAGATGAAAAGAGATTACAGGTCAGGACTTCAAATGCGGGAGTGGTGAGCTTTCACAGGGTATGTTTAAGCTGGCCTTCCTGCGACAGTCGTGCTCGTCAGTAGCACATGGGATTTTTTTGGAGGATATAATGGGTAATAATGTTTTGTTGGTGGATGATTCAAGTACGATGCGAAAAATTGTCGGCAGGTCACTACGACAGGCGGGAATCGAATTCGATAATATCTTTGAGGCGGCCGATGGATTGCAGGCCCTTGAGGTGTTGGAAAAAGAGTCTGTGGATATTGTGCTCAGCGATATCAATATGCCGAATATGGATGGCATTTCCTTTCTCAGAGAAAAGGCCAATCGTCCTAATATGAAAAATATCCCGGTGTTTATGATTTCCACCGAGACTGGTGATGATATTATTGGTGAGGCAAAGTCTCTTGGAGCTGTGGGGGCAATAAAAAAACCCTTTACCGCAGATATGGTGAATGAGGTACTAGGACCGTTTCTAAAATAATCAGCATGGCTGCCGCATCGGCGAACCGCAACTAACCAGAATGGTTTAGCTCTGCACAGAGAATATCTCTGGCTACGGGCGAATTTCTGAAAAAAAGGTGTGTTATGGATATTACTGAAAAGATTATTGAATCAACCATGGAAATTTTTTCAACCATGGTAATGATGGATGTCGTTGTTGCCGGGCCTGCTTTGAAAGGAAGTGGAACCCTGCGTGATACGATTACGGGTATGATCGGTCTGGCGGGAACTCATAAAGGGGTTCTGGCGATTCATATTCCAAATCCTGTTGCCATGGCTATCACCAGCAGTTTCTTAGGGATGGAGGTGGATGCTATTAATGACGATGTGCGTGATGCCGTAGGAGAACTTGCCAATATGCTGGGTGGTAACGTGAAAACGATTCTCTCTCAGAATGGCAGAGATATAGAGCTTTCCTTGCCGTCAACCATTGCCGGTCATGAATATGGATTCCAGGCTGCAACCGATGTTGAGATGATTATCCTGCCTTTCAAGACCGAGAATGGTGAATTCCTAATTGAGTTACAACTTGAGAAATAGTGCTTTTTCTAAAAATCACGGTCAGAAATTTAATATGCAAGGATAAATAGCGAAATGGATATAGGGCAAGATATCGTAAATGCCGCCACTGATGTGTTTTCGACCATGTTGATGATTGATCTTGTGGTTGGGGAACCGGTGGAAGGAGCTGGGGTTGAGGTGACATCAAATATTTGCTCCATGCTAGGGCTTGGCGGCGATATTCGTGGAATGCTTGCTGTGCATTGCCCGGCAGCAGTAGCCATGGCCATTACCAGTGGTTTTCTTGGCATGGATGTTGATACATTGAATGAGGATGTGAAGGATGCCATTGGGGAAATAGCCAATATGATTGCCGGCAACTTAAAGATTGCCTTTGCCGGGTATGGAGTGAAGGTTGAACTTGCCATTCCCACATCCGTTGTGGGTGAATCGTATCGGGTTGGCGGGATGCTGGGGGCAAGAAGGGTTGCGGTTCCGTTTGGTATGGAAAGCGGTCAGTTTCTTGTGGAATTAAAGTATATCGTGAATGGATGAAATTCTACGATATACGTGTCATCCAAGTACATTTGCAGAGTGATACACACTTGAGCTTCCTGTTTAGTTGTTGCATTCGCATAAAGGTGTTTATCTCTTTGTGCTGCCAGAAGAAGACTTTGTTTCCTTCTCATTTTTTTTCCCAGGAGTGCAATTTTGCGTATGTTACGCGGTTGTTATAAATAATTATTTTTTTTCGCCGATACAAGAGATGAAGCAACGTAACGGCAGCCCTCTTTTGTTCTCTTTTTTTCTTTGATTCCCGGCATGGTATGAAAAAAGCCCAACAACGAATTGATAAGATTCTTGAATCTGTGCGTACCAGGATTCAAGATGAGGTCAGTGGCCTTATTGGCGCGACTTTTATCCTCTCAGATTTTCAACGGCAGTTTACCTCTAAAGAAGATGCCTTTGAACAGCTCTCGGGAAAACAGGTTGTGGCCAAGTTGGACATCACTGGCGACATCCAGGGCCAGGGATGCCTCCTGCTTGAAGTAAAAGATGCCATTCGTCTTGGTGGTACCTTGATCATGTTACCGGAGGCTTCTCTGGATGAGGTGGTCAGTTCCGGAAAATATGATGAAGATACAGAGGATTCCTATGGTGAAATCGCCAATATTATAGCCGGCTCTTATACCAAAGTATTTGAAGAGATGTACCCGGACAGCTGTCGCTTTGTCAGGAAAACTCAAGAAATCATTATTCCTGTGAAGGTTGCTATTGATTCTGATGAGCCAGTGCCCGATCAGCTTTACTATCAAGTTTTATCAGTGATGACCCTCAATGACCGGCAGCTGGGGAATCTTGTTGTGCTTCTGCCGGCTGCAACCTTTGGCCTGGAAGTTGATGAGCCAGCAAGCGAGGCGGCCCCATTGGCTGAACCGCCAAAAACGGCTAGTGCTATTTCCGCCAAAAGAGTTGAGAGTGAAGAGGAGGCGTTAAAGCCGGCAAGCACCATCACCGCCAAGAGGGAGGAGAGTGGGGGGGATGAATCTGCTGCCGTTGTTCAAGAACCAGTGGTCAAACAAGCAGCGGCCCCTGACTTTGACACGAAGAAGCATCTAAAACGTGTGGATAGCCTTCTCGAGAATTGTCGCCTGAAGATGGGTGAAGAAATGGGCGCCCTGCTGGGTGTGGAAGTCACTCTCAGCAACATGGAATGTCGGCTTGTAACCAAAGAAGATTACTTTATGGAAGAGGCTGCAGGGAAACAGATCCTTGCCCATATGGATGTGGTGGGTGAGCTTGAGGGAAAGAGTTTCCTTTTTGTCGGCCTGAAAGATGCCATTTATATTGGTGGCACTTTGATTATGCTGCCACCGGCAGAGCTTGAGAAAGTCGTCTTGGACGAAGAGTTTGGAGAAGATACTGAAGATGCTTATGGTGAAATCGCCAATATTATGTCCGGGGTCTACAGTACGCTTTTTGAAGAACAATATGTCAAGAAAATTCGTTTTGTGAAGGCCGGCATTGAAAAGATCTTACCGTTAAAAGTAGATATTGACTCTGCTGAACCTTGCCCCAATCAGTTGTATTATTTGAGCAGCAGTTCTCTGAATATCGGTGGGAAGGATATGGGGAAGGTGCAGACCCTTTTCCCGGCAGCCTTGTTGCAGCTTGAAGGGCTGTTACAACAGCCAGAGCAGGCGCCTGTTCAGCAAGAACTGGTTGAAAAAGCAGTGTCATCCGTGGCTCGGCTTGAAAATTCTGCGTCGCAGTTCATTGATATATTGGTGGTGAGTGATGACGCCATGGAGACAGTGAAGATTGTTGAATTTCTTCAACATCGTCATCTCAATGTGAAAGTCCTGTCTTATAAAGAAAATGTGATTGATTATCTTCCCGGTGAGGTAAAGGCTGTTTTTCTGGTAATGAGTGACGTGAATGAAAAGGCCTTTGCGGTGGCAATCAAGATAAGCTCCGCTTGTTCCTTGCCGCTTATTGCCGCCGGTCCGGGATGGACCCGCAGCAAGGTGATAACCGCTGTAAAATATGGCATCAATGATATCCTCCTGACTCCAGCTACCAGTGATGATATTGCGGATAAGATTGAAGCTTTTTCCATCAAACTTGCTGCATAAGCCCTTTCTTTTCTCATTCCTTTAAATCTTTCGTTTTAGTTTTTCCCTCAGTCTCTCTTGCATTCAGGCCTCAGAGCTTAGAAAGCTTTGTGGAAGGCCCCCCTTTAGTGATTTGGACTTCTCCTTGTTCCCTCCTTGAAAGTTGTTCTTCTGATTCTTAACCCCCTTCAAAGTTTCCTCGAATCCTGACACTGCACTGTGTTTTCTTACTATGTGAGAAAACGGCTTGTGAGGCCGCATCTTTTTTTGCGATGGCGGTTCATTGCAATTACTGAAGAAATTGATTGACCATCTTGCATGGCTTCTGTGCCATGGGCAGGACATTTGATCGACAGGTTGACCTCTCAAGGACACTGTGCTTTTTTGAGAAGGGATGGATTTTTCGAGTTCTTAAGCATGGGAAGATTGTTTAATTTTTTCTCGCTCTATTTTGTCTCGAAGATTTAAGGAGTTGTTGGGTTTGATTTTGCTTCTGGCACAACAGGTTGTAGATTCTCCTTGAGTAATATTCCAAGGGTGGTGTATAAGACTTTGCGTTCTGCTATTTTGATAACCCCATATTTTGCATGGTTCTTTATCCTCTGGGAGGCTCCCATGGGATAAAGTGGATTGCATTAACCGATGAAAAAGAGAAGAGGCTTGCCATGACCCATGACCATACCCAGCAGGAATTGACCGCGACTGCCGAGACTGTCCTTGCCCGACGCTACTATCTGAAAGATGACACCGGGAAGCCTCGGGAAACATGGGAAACCCTTTGTCATCGGGTGGCCGATGCCGTGGCATTTGGGGATGGAAAAAATGTCCATGGAGACAAACTGAAGGAAGAGTTTTTTCGGATGATTTATCATCTTGATTTCCTGCCTAATTCGCCGTGCCTGATGAATGCCGGAACGGATCTAGGTCAGTTGTCCGCCTGTTTTGTCCTGCCGGTACCTGACTCTATGGATGGCATTTTTACTGCAATTCGCAATGGGGCCCTGGTTCATAAGACAGGCGGTGGAACAGGGTATTCTTTTTCCCGTTTGCGTTCCAAAAATGCCGCTGTTCGATCCACTCAAGGAGTTGCTTCCGGGCCACTGTCCTTTGCTGCTGTCTTTGATGCCGCCACCGAAACCATTAAGCAGGGCGGCAAACGACGGGGTGCCAATATGGGGGTGCTTCGCATTGATCATCCCGATATCATGGAGTTTATCTGCGCGAAAGAAGATCAGGAAAAATTTAATAATTTTAATTTCAGCGTGGCCATCACCGATGCCTTTATGGCTGCTGTGGAGCAGGGGGATGAGTATGATCTGATTGAACCAGCCACTGGGGTTATCGTGGCCAGTCTTGATGCGCGGAGTGTCTATGAGAAAATCGTTGACCTTGCCTGGCATAACGGAGAACCCGGGGTTTTGTTCATTGATGCCGCCAATCGTGCCAACATGACCCCGCAATTAGGTGATTTTGAGGCTACCAACCCATGTGGAGAGCAATGGTTGCTGCCTTATGAGAGTTGCAATCTGGGATCAATCAATCTGGCTAATTTTGTTATTGGGAATAACGGGAGTGGTAAAGTTGATTATACACGACTCAAAGAGGTGACTAGGACGGCGACGATATTTCTTGATAATGTGATTGATTGCAATCGCTTTCCCATCCCTGAGATTGAAGAGATGACCCTGAAGACCCGCAAAATCGGTCTGGGGATCATGGGGTTGCATGACCTGCTCATTCAACTGGCTATTCCTTATGGAAGTGAAGAAGGTCGGACGCTGGCAGCCCAGGTGATGCAGTTTGTCCGGGACGCTGCAGAAGAGTGTTCCATGCAACTTGCCGAGGAGAGGGGGGCCTTTCCCGCTTATGATCCTGCCGTCAATCACTATGGTGCCCGGCGGAATGCAGCTTTGACCTCCATCCAGCCAACGGGCACAGTCTCCATGATTGCCGACTGTGCCTCGGGCTGTGAACCGTATTTCTCCATTGTCATGGTTAAGCATGTCATGGACGGTGACAGGTTGATTATGGTCAACAAATTTTTTGAGAAAATTGCCAGGCGTGAAGGCTTCTACTCGGAAGAGTTGATGGGCAAGGTGGCTGACACCGGCACTGTGATCGGGCACGATGAAATCCCGGGACAGTGGCAGGAGGTGTTTCGTACCGCCCAGGATATCAAGCCTGAGGATCACATTCGCATGCAGGGTATTTTGCAACTAAGTGGGGTTGATTCTTCCATCTCCAAAACCATCAATATGCCGAACAGTGCCACTCGTGAAGAGGTGAAATTGTCCTATATCCTTGGGTATCAGTTGGGATGCAAGGGATTGACGGTATATCGTGATGGCTCCCGTGACTCGCAGGTTCTTAATACCATGGAGATGGCAACCGTCGACCAGACGGCATTGGTTTCAACCGAGGGGATGATCAAAAAGAATCTCCCTGATACCTTGAATGCTAAACGGTATCGCTTGAAGGACCAGGATCAGAAGTCCGTTTATATCATCGTCTGTTTCGATGAGAACGAGAAACCCATGGAGGTTTTTGCCAAGTTTCCCTTTGATAACCGGGTTGATCTCAAGGACAAGTCTACCATGTGGACGACCACGTGCCGCCTGGTCTCCCTTGCCCTGCGTTTTAATATCCCGGCCAGCGAGATCATCAAACAGCTTGACCGCTCAAGCGGCCATATGTTAGATCTTCCGGCACAGTTGAGCAAGTTATTCAAATCATTTATGGCTGGCACTCAACATGGTTTTGCCAGCGCCTGTCCTGAGTGTTCTGGGCAGCTGATTTTCGAAGAAGGTTGTGAAACTTGTCATCAGTGTGGATACAGTAAATGTTCATAAGAATTGATTAGAGTTGAAAGAGAGAAGGAGCGGCCATGGGAAGGATAGGGCGAAATGAACAATGTCTTTGCGGCAGTGGGAAAAAATTTAAACATTGCTGCTTACTGAAACAACAGGCAGGGAAAGTTCTGAGAAGTCAGGAACAGGCGTTCAAGGTCTCCTTGATTCATGAGATTGAGTTGATGCAGCAGGCAGCGGCGGAACGTCGGCAGAAGATTAAAGAGCTTGGTGTCTTTATTCTCTTTTCAACCGTTGCCGGTGATGCCTGGCTGCTTGAGATCACCGATTCCGACGGTGTACAATTGGCCCAGGCTGGAGTGGCGCTCGATGTTCCCATCGATCAGAGTCCCGAGACCATTGAGATTAATTGGACGCATATCTTTGCTGTTCGTAATCGAGAGTTCGAGATTACGGCATATCTGGATCGTTCGGTTCAGGTATTGGCGGAGTATCCTACGCAAGAAATTTTTGCTGCAATAAAGCGAATTAAAAAGAAATTCTCTCCGGAACAGTTGAACAAAATTCATGTGCGCACGGAAGAAAAGCAGGAAGCGATACTGCCTCCCACTTGATAAGTCCTGATGTTTTTCTGTCTGCGGATTATCCCCATGCTTCTAGTTATGGGGATAATTTTTTTCCTCTCCCACCAACCTGGCGATACCCTGCACCTGCCATCGATTCCCGGTATCGACAAGATTTCTCATATGTTTGCCTATGGCCTGCTGGCCTTGACGGTATTGTGGTTTTTTGGATCAGCACAACCGGCAGGTTTACTGACCATAGCTCTGAAAACAGTCCTTGTTTGTCTCTTGTATGGCATGACTGATGAGTTCCATCAGTCGTATTCCTTGTCGGGCGGTCAGTGTCTTTGACTTGCTGGCA
Organism: Desulfobulbaceae bacterium; assembly: GCA_009773475.1. Classification (GTDB taxonomy): domain Bacteria; phylum Desulfobacterota; class Desulfobulbia; order Desulfobulbales; family Desulfocapsaceae; genus UBA2270. The sequence continues at coordinate 74,276 of WSXV01000010.1, forward strand.
GATCTGGCCGGTGCAATATTTGTCTGTATAATCTGGTTGCGCAACAGGGCGTTTCGCGTTACTTTAACTGAAAAGTACCTGATCCTGACCAAAAGATTAAATGGATACTATCGTACTTAGAATGTAAGGATGGCTGGGTATATATTTCAGCAGGAGGATTCAATATGATTAATCAATTGACAGGCATGGTGCCACTGGCTGGGTCAGAACGGATGCAGCGTTCGCAGGCGAGTGGAGAAGCTGCTGATTCTGAGAAGAATTCGGCGAGTGGTAAGCAAGATGGTGTGGACACCACTTCTTTATCACCAGCTGCCATGGCAATGGCAAGAAATGTTCCTCCAGCAGGAGCGAGTGCTGAACAGGGAAAATTAGATACTGACAAGAGTGAAAGGATGGCGGAAAAGAGTTTGGAAAAACGAATCGATATTCGAGTGTAGGAAGAGCAAATACATTCAGCTGTTATAAAAAAAAAGGGGGAGTCACTCTGAAGAGTGGCTCCCCCTTTTTTAATTCTTCATGGCGGCCTATCTGTTGTCCCGGAGATAGCGGGCCATATCTTTGGCGAAATAAGTGAGAATGATATCAGCCCCGGCTCGTTTAATTGAAAGGAGTGTCTCGGCCATAACCTTGTCCCCGTCAATCCAGCCTTTTTCAGCCGCGGCCTTGATCATGGCATATTCTCCACTCACATGGTAGGCGGCTATGGGCAGGTCGAACTCGTCTTTCAGCCTGGCGATGATATCAAGGTAAGCGACGGCTGGCTTGACCATGAGGATGTCCGCCCCTTCGTCCACATCCAGGGTAGCTTCGCGCATGGCCTCGCGACTGTTGGCCGGATCCATCTGATAACTTCGGCGGTCACCAAATTGGGGGGCACAGTCAGCCGCCTCGCGAAAGGGACCATAAAACGCGGAGGCATATTTGACCGCGTATGACATGATGGGGATCATCTCGAAATTGTTTTCATCAAGGGCTGCTCGAATTTCTGCCACCCTTCCGTCCATCATGTCGGATGGCGCCACCATGTCGGCTCCCGCCTGGGCATGAGAGAGGGCGGTTTTGGCGAGAATCTCGAGGGTCGTGTCATTGTCCACTTCGCTACCGATCAGACAGCCACAATGGCCATGATCGGTATATTCACAGAGGCAGACATCGGTTGTCACCATCATCTCCGGTGCTTTGTTCTTCAGCTCTTTAATGGCTCGCTGGATGATGCCATCCTTGGCGTGAGCTCCGGATCCTACGGCGTCCTTTTTCTCCGGCAGACCAAAGAGAATAACATTTTGAATTCCCAGCTTAAGACATTCTTCCGTCTCTTTTTTGAGCTGATCCACCGACAGTCGAAAGACGCCGGGCATTGAGGATATCTCCTCCCGTTTGTTTTTCCCAGGCATGATAAAGAGGGGATAAATGAGTTGTCCGGCCGAGAGCTGAGTCTCGCGGATAAGGGCTCGGAAAGTCTCATTTTTGCGCATCCGACGTGGTCGATATTCAGGGAAAACCATGAGTTGAACTCCTTGGAGAAGAGGTTTTAGTAAGAGCAGAAGGTTGTAAGTCAACTGTGGATCAGGGTGTATGTTTGATGGCGAAGGGCACTAAAGAGAGATAATCTTGGTCTGTGGCAATGTTGACTTCTCTTCGTCAGTTTCCAAGTCGATAAATCTATGTTTCATTGATCAGATAGAGGCTTTTAAGTTTTTTATGGAGATGACTTCGCTCCAAGCCGATCTGTTCAGCTGTTTGTGAGATATTGCCATCATTTTCAAGGAGCTTTAACTGGAGATAATGGCGTTCGAAGCTCTTTTTCGCTTCTCTGAAATCAGCCGCCAGATAAGGGAGCAGGCCACTTTGATCGTTGTCTGTATCGCTGCTTTTTCCAGGGATTATGGCGGGATTCAAAAATGTATGGACCTCCGTCTCGGTGATGACCGTGTCGGGGCACATGATGATAAGCCGTTCAATAAAATTCCTCAACTCTCTGACGTTTCCCGGCCAGGAATGGGTCATTAAAGCCTGATGAGCCCCTTCTGAGAAAACTTTAGGCTTCATCCCCTTGGCAGCCAAGCCCTTGACCAGGTCCTGAACCAGTAAGGGGATATCTTCCAATCGGTCACGTAACAGGGGAACCTGTATGGGAACCACGTTGAGGCGCCAGAATAGGTCGGCCCGAAAGTTCCCTTTTTCGATTTCTTCTTCCAGATTTTTATTGGTGGCGGCCAGTACTCGTACATTTACGCTGATGGTCTTATTTCCACCAACTCGCTCAAACTTCTGTTCCTGCAAGATACGCAGGATCTTGGCCTGAGTCTTGAGGCTCATGTCGCCGATCTCGTCAAGAAAGAGAATCCCGCCATCCGCTTGGTCGAATTTCCCCCTTTTGCTGGTATGAGCACCGGTGAAAGAGCCTTTCTCGTGGCCAAAGAGTTCCGATTCAATGAGTTCTTCCGGGATTGCCGCGCAGTTGACCTCCACCATTGGTTGGTTGCATGATTGCGACAACTGGTGAATGGATTGAGCCACAATTTCTTTGCCGGTGCCATGGGCTCCGCGGATCAGCACCCAGGCATCTGCAGGCGCGACCATTGCTATCTGGGCTCGAAGTGCTTTAATTACCGCGGAATTACCGGTAAGCGAGACTGGCCCTTTGTTGTTTTCCCTGAGCAGCCGGTTTTCCTGTTCAAGTTGGGCATAACGCAGGCCATTATTGATGGCCAGAATGATCTTGTCATAGGAAAGTGGTTTTTCAATAAAGTCATAGGCCCCTTTGCGGGTAGCCTGAACAGCGGTCTCAATGGTGGCGTGCCCGGAAATCATGATCACGGGTACGGAAAAACGCTCTTTAATTATTTCCAAGGCAGCCATCCCGTCCATACTTTTTCCCATCCAGATGTCCAGGAGGACAAGATCTGCCTGTTCTTCTTCCAGCAGTATAATGCCAGACTCTGCCGATGAGGCGCAGAGGGGGATAAAGCCTTCATCCTGGAGAATCCCGGAGAGCGATTCCTGAATACTGACTTCATCATCTATAATAAGAATTCGTTTGGCCATCTTTTGTTCAAAACGTTGTCAAAATAATCAAAATTGAGAAAGTAAATTGGATTGTTATAAGGTTTTAACTCGGTTGTTGCTGTAACAGGGGGAGTTCAATAATAAAGATTGAGCCATGGGGAGTGTTGTTTTGAACCCGGATGTAGCCGTTATGGTCCGCGACAATGGTGGAAACGATGGCAAGTCCCAGGCCTGTTCCGGTTTTTTTGGTGGAGAAATAGGGCTCGAAGAGCTTTGGTTTGTCGTCCTCAGGGATGCCCGGGCCATTGTCAGCAATCTTGATAAAGACACTTTCCTTTTCATCATTTAAGGAAAGAGAGATGTCTATTGTCGGGCCTATTGTACTGTCATCGGCTAAAACTGCAACAGCATTGTCCAGAAGGTTAATCAGGCAGCGCTTGATCTGCTCTTCATCAAAGCTGAAGATGGGAACAGGTTCTGTTTCCTTACAGGAAAAAAGAATTTCTTTATGGGCCTCCTGGTAAAGAAAGAGAACCTCCTTGGTGATCTTGCCAAGATTCGCTGCTGCCTGCTGAATCTTGGGCATTCTGGCAAATTGAGAGAATTCACTGACTAACCGTTTCAGCTCATCCACCTGCTTGATTATGGTGTGAGTGCATTGATCAAAGACGCTGTTCTCTTCATTCAGGATTTCAGGATAGCGTCTGCGCAGGCGCTGAGCGGAGAGTTGGATGGGAGTGAGGGGATTTTTGATCTCATGGGCGATGCGTCTGGCGACTTCGCGCCAGGCCGCCATGCGTTGCATTTTTTCAAGTTTGGTCAGGTTGTCAAAGACCAGGACAAAACCTAAAGAGTTTCCGTTTTCATCTTCCAGTCGGGTGAAATTGACCAGTAAAGAGAATTTTTCTTTAAGAATGCTAAGCTTAAGGTGCTGTTCAATGGACGTTCTCCCGGTAATACTCAACTCGTTAATAAAGCCGGTGATGATATCGGCGTGCCCTTTGAACAGAACTTCCTGGTAGGAATGATTGAGAAAGAAATCTTTTTCAATGTGCAGAAGTTTCTCGGCAAAACGGTTAATGGTGGTAATCCGGCCGGAGTTATCCAGTGAGATGACCCCGGCAGCAACATTCTGGAGGATAATTTCAGTGTAACGCCGACGTTGTTCTGACTCCTGGGAACTTTTTTGCAGTGCTTCATGGACCTCTTCCAGTCTGGTATTACTCAAGTTCAGGTTGGTGGTCATGGTGTTGAAAGATTCCACCAGCAGCCCCATCTCATCATCGGCTTTTTTCTCGAGGACAAAGCTTAGATCGCCTTCGGCAACCCTTTTAGTAGCGATAGCCAGTTTGTTAATGGGGTCGGTGATTCCTTTTGCAATATAGAAACCGAACCAGACAGCGGCAAAAACAATGAGCAGGGTGACAAGCAAGAGTACTGCCAGGAGCCAGAATTTGAACGGTTTTTTTAAATGCTTAAGCTGTCGATAATCTTCGATTCCCTTGGTTATAAGGGCCATGCGATTTTTTTGTTCATCCTTGATGAATCTGGTGGTGATCAGAATCATTTGCCCGGATGGGGGCTGGACCAAGGGGAGCAGGGCAATGCAGCGGACAAGATCACCTTGCGGAGACTCCTGGATCAGAATAATTTTTTCTTTTCTCTCCCGAACCTCATGGAGGGTGCTAATTGGAATTACCGGGAGTATGAGCTCCTTGAGGTCATGAACGGAAGCCGTGACTTCAATGTTCTGCTCATTGATAATCAGGCTCAACACATCCGGCCCGTTTACGAAATAGGAGGCAAGGATGCCTTCTAGAGTTTTTTGGATGGTAATGGGATCGTCAGTGGCCAATCGCTTCTTGGATAGGAATTCTTCAACCAGTTGGCTTGCTGCTTTAACTTGATCTTTTTGTTCTTGACGCACCGATTTGGCCAACTCCAAAGATTCCTGCAGGGAACGTTCGATATTGGTATTAAACCAGTAGTCCATGCTGGTGGAGATAAATTGTAAGGCCACAAAAAAAAGTAGTACAGCAGGGATGAGAGAAAGGCAGATGAACGATGTCACCAGTTTCGTTTTTAGTTTGAAGCCTAAAAATTTCTGGCGGCTTTCAAAGAGAAGCTCGGCCAGATTACGCAAAACAAGAAAAAATATGAGCAGTACAAGCAGTACATTAAGATTAATAATGCCAAAGAGGAGAAGATTACTGTTGATGGGCAGGGTGACATCGCTGCTGAGAAGGTTTTTTTCAAGCCATGCAAAGAGGGGGAGAAGGGCCAGGCAGATCAGGATAACCAGGCGGATAATTTTTTTTTTCTGAAGACGCTGAGCAGGATTCAATGGTGGTTTTTCCCATACAGATCCAGGCCGCTGGCTGTTTTGTGTTGTTTTGTTCATGGCCGCTAGGAAAGAAAACTAATAAGTAAATTCAACGGTGTGCCAGTCAGTCTCCACATTCCACCAGGAAGTGAAGGGGATTATATGATGAAGTTTCATGGGAAGGATGTTTTCGTACAGCATTGCTTTTAGTCGGAGTTGATAGGAATTTTCGGGAATAAGTTGGGAGAGTTCAACAACTAAGAGGCCATTAATTTCATTCATAACCTTGATGGCTTCACTGAGTTCTTGGAAAGATTCTGGTTTCTGTTTTTTCTCACTTGTTTCGATCCGATAATTTTCCTGAAGGGTATCGTAGGTCAGGATATGATGAAACTGCATGGAGGCAAGCTGCAGATCAGGCCAGTTTTTTTCGACTTTGTTGAGCTCTACCAAAAAGGTGAATTGAATGGGAATTCCATTGTGCAATCCTTGCAGCATTTCGTCGTTGATGCCATTATTGACAAGACCGAAAAGAAGCAGATGGGTTTTTGAAGTGGTAATGATAAGATCGGAGAAATAAGCATCTCGAACCGCTTGGCTGGCCCTGAGGGGATTGGCATGAAGTAGAATAATCAGGAACAGAGGGACTGCAAAAAAGAGGAGATTTCGTCGCATAAAATGATCTGGAAAGAATAATATATTGAAATAATAAGGAATGTCGACAGATAATAATGTTTTTTATAGATAAATCTTACTTGATATTGTCATATATGTCACGATGAGTTCTGTTGATGCTCTGCCTGTCGCATAATTCTATTCTCTGCTTGGTGAAATCAGATGGATTTAGTCCATTTTCAATGGAAGTAATTTCCTTGACAGAAAAGAAGCAGATTGTTATTTGTGTATATGTTTACTAGCGTGATGACAATTAGAGGAGTTCGTGCTGAGAGTCATAGCGAGATTGTTCATGATTAACGGGAATAGATATGAAAAGGCAAAGACTTTATCTGGAGGGGGGGATCAGGGGGAGTGACTAGTTGATCGGGCAGCATGGTGGAGTTTTTTACTATAAATCATTTTAGAATGTCGTAAAAAATTGAAAATTTAAGATAGTCTCAACATTTCCGGCTGTGCCGGTTACTTAAGGAGAAGTGAAAATGCGTATAGCAATTCCGACAGACAATCCCGGTGGAATGCAGGCCCTTCGTTCAGGTCATTTTGGCCAGTGTGATATTTTTACTATTATCGAGTTGGATGACAATAAGCAAATTAAGACCATTGAGCTTGTCCCTACCCCTGAACATGTTTCAGGAGGATGTCTGGTTCCTGTAAATATTCTTCATGATGCCAAGGTTCAAGCTATTGTTGTAGGTGGTATGGGCGCACGTCCGTTGCAAGGATTTAATCAGGTCGGTATTGATGTTTATTGGGCTGATCGAAATACGATTACAGATGTAGCAACTGTTGTTGAACATTTCGTGGCCGGCAACCTGCCCGTAATGCGTGCTGATCAGGTTTGCGGTGGGGATGGACATGATCATCATTAATTGATTCATTTTTAATAAATTGATTTGTGATTGTTTCTATAGTAATAAAAAGTAAGATATGGCAGTCTGTATGGTAATTCTACATACATGCTGCCATAATTATTTCTTTCACTTTTAAAATTTATTTCTTTCACCTGCGAAAAATAATATGTCTCCACGCCCTAAAAAAATACGCCAATGTCAGGGGAATTTTTGTGGCCGCGCCTTTAAGCCAACCGGTATTCCCTTTAGTAAGCTTGACCGGATTGAGTTGTTTCGTGATGAACTGGAGGCACTTCGGCTCTGCGACCGTGACGGATTAACCCAGGAAGAGGCAGGGAAATTTATGGGGGTATCTCGTGGGACTATTCAGCGGATTGTAGCCACTGCCAGGAAAAAATTGGCAACTGCCTTGTCTGAGGGCAAGGCCATTGTCTTTGTCGATGACGAAGAACCGGAGTTAAAAACTGACCTATTGCAGGAGTCGGAGTAAGGAAACTATGCTTGGATTGCTTCTGGGGTTTGCTCAGTGAGCAAGGGAGCATTTTAATTAGGTCCTGTGCGCCACGCCAAGAATCAGCGGAACAGATTGCTGTTTCTTGCATGCGGCATAAGGGTCCGTAGATACAACGAACAAGAAAAGGACCATGCTTTCTGGGGTCACTTACGCTATGTCCAGCGCGCCACACCAAGAACCAGCGGGACAGAATGCTGGTTCTTGGGTGCGGCATAAGAGTCCGTAAAGCCAACAAGCAAGGAAAAGATCTTGCTTGTTGGCTAACGGTCTCTAAACATTTTCTCGAGTTTTATGGAACTCAATGGCTGGCCATTTTTCCATAAAAAAGTTCAGCATCCAATTATTCTGAGCCAGATAGGTCAGAAATCCCTCCGCGTCACGGGCCAGTGTGGCCTGATTCTTTTTCTCAAATTCCGCCATTTTTTTGGGATCTTCACAGCTCACCCAGCGGGCAGCTTGGAAATTTACCGACTCATAGACGGCATCGACGCCATACTCGTTTTTCAGACGGGCCATGGTGACCTCAAACTGGAGCACACCCACTGCTCCCATAATATAGTCAGATCCAATTAGCGGTCGAAAGACCTGAACTGCACCCTCTTCTGCCAACTGTATTAGGCCCTTCTGCAGCTGTTTCATCTTCAGGGGATTTTTCAGCAACACCCTGCGAAAATGTTCCGGGGCAAAGTTCGGGATGCCGGTAAATTTCAGTGTTTCCTTGGGGGTGAAGGTGTCGCCGATCTTGATGGTGCCATGGTTGTGCAGGCCGATGATATCACCGGGCCAGGCCTCTTCCACGTTGGCCCGGTCCTGGGCCATGAAGATGGTAGCATTGGCGAGAGTGATGTCTTTATCCAGTCGATGATGGCGGACTTTCATGCCGCGGGTGAATTTCCCCGAGCAGATGCGAAAGAAGGCGATACGGTCGCGGTGGGCCGGATTCATGTTGGCCTGGATCTTAAAGACAAAACCGGAAAAATCCTCCTCGGTGGGATCTACATCACGGGTGATTGCCGCCCGAGGGCCGGGGGGCGGTGCCATCTCAACAAAGGCGTCGAGGAGTTCTTGGACGCCGAAGTTATTGACCGCGCTGCCGAAAAATACCGGAGTTTGATTGGCCTTTATAAAGTGATCGTAGTCAAAGGGGTTGGCTGCCCCGGCCAGTAACTCGATGTCGGTGCGCAACTCATCAGCCTGATGAGCCCCAACCAGCTGGTCAAGGCGCGGGTCATCCAATGATTCGATGGTGATTCCCTGTTGGTCTCTGGTCTCCTGGCCGGGGGTGAACAGGTGGAGCTGCTTCCGATAGAGGTTGTAAACCCCTTTGAAGGTCTTGCCCATGCCGATGGGCCAAGAAAGGGGCGCGCATTCAATCTGGAGTTTTTCCTCGATCTCCGCCAGGATATCAAGAGGGGACATGCCTTCCCGATCCAGTTTGTTGATAAAGGTGATCAGCGGCGTATTGCGCATCCGGCATACCTCCATCAACTTCTCGGTTTGGGCCTCAACTCCCTTGGCGTTATCGATAACCATGATTGCCGAATCCACGGCGGTGAGGACTCGGTAGGTGTCTTCCGAGAAGTCCTGATGGCCTGGGGTGTCCAGCAGATTGACCTCGTAATCGCGGTAGGTAAACTTCATCACTGATGTGGTGACCGAGATGCCGCGTTCCTGCTCGATGGCCATCCAGTCGCTGGTGGCGTGCCGAGCAACCTTACGTGATTTAACGGCCCCGGCTAGATTAATGGCGCCGCCATAAAGAAGGAGCTTTTCGGTGAGGGTTGTTTTTCCGGCGTCGGGATGGCTGATAATGCCGAAGGTTCGACGTTTGGCTATTTCCTGCTCTAGCTGTTTGCTCATGATTGTTCAAGTTATTGGTATTCATTGTCCTGAAATTGGAAGGTAACAGAATTCAGGAGAGTGGAATAAATGAAAAAGGATAGGGGGTTGTTTAGGGGTGCTGGGGCACGACCTGGTTTCTTGGAATGGATGGATGCTCAACAAAGCAAACTAAAATAGGCCTTTTTCCGAGGAATGCAATGGGAAAAGGCCGCTAATAATGCTTTTTACATCAATTGTCAGAAAAACTTTGATGCTAGAATGGAGGGGTTCTCGTTATTTTGCTGGTGCTGTGAGATCATCAGAATCTTGTGTGCGACCAATGGTCTGCTCAATACCGGTCTGGGCCATCCGGTAGTCATAAAGAGATTGATTGTGATCGGCTTTGGCCTGAACCAGGAGGGTGTCAGCATCAGTGACTTCCACTGGGTTTCCTACCCCAGCCTTGTACCGGCCGGACGCAATGCGTGAATTCTCTTCAGCCTGCTCGATTGCGAGCTTGGTAACGGCGATCCGTTCTTCTGCCTCGGACAGGTTAAGATAGCTTTGCTGGACTTCCTTGTGGATTGTGTGTTGCAAGGCGATCACATTTGCAGCCAGGATGTCAGCGTTGGCCTGGGCTTCGCCGATCTGGTGACGGGTCAGATAACCGTTAAAGATGGGCACGGTGAGAGCGACACCGGCGTTCCATCCTTCATCCATGGTGTCCACGTCACCAGTGTAGGCGACACCGGCTCCAGCTGAAAGAGAAGGCGCATCACCTTTACGGGCGAGAGCCACAGATTGCAGGGCTGCCTGTTTCTTCAGGATCAGGGCCTTGAGGTCGGGGCGATGATCCATGGCCATGGGAAGAGCTTGTTCAAAAGGGAGGGTGAACTTGCCGGTGTTAAGGGTATCTAGAAGCTGATAATCGGGGGCATCAGGAAGGCCCATGGCGTTATTCAGAGTCACTCTTGCCAGGCGCAGGTTGTTTCCTACTTGGATCTGCAGAAGTTTTGCGCGGCTGAGATCAACTTCAGCCTTGGTGACATCATATTTGGGTTTGACACCGGCGGCAAAAAAACCTTTGGCCTGAGCCAGATGCTGCTCAAACTGTTTGACGGTTTCAGCAGCGGCCTCTTTATTACGAGCGATCTTCAGGATGTCATAATATGCCAGTTTTGCTTTGTAGACCGACCAATCATCGGCGAAGTTGAGATCTGCCCGGGCTGAATCGAGATTGGTCTTCTGGATCTCCACCTTGGTGTCGGTTCTGCCAAAATCATAAAGCAATTGGCTGGCATTGACACCGGTTTCTACCCGGTCATAGGCCTTGTCGTCGGAAATCCCATAGATATTCCCTTCCGGCGATAAACGATCGTAGCCGCCGCTTCCGTTGACCTGTGGTAAATATGCCGACTTAGCCTGACCGATTTTGCTCTCATTGGCTTTAACATTCCCTTGAGCGGCGGTGATGGCCGGTTGATTCTGACGGGTGATGGCAACGACTTTTGCCAGGGTAAGGGTTTCACCGGGAGCAATGGCGGGAGCAGGTGTTGGCTTTTCAGCAACAATTACCATGGGAGTATCAGATTCAGCTCGTACATCAGACTGACTGAATGACAGTCCAGTAAAGATTGTGGCCAGCATGACGGCTGAAAGAGGTATTTTTTTTCGCATGATTGTTCCTTTAATAAGCTGCAACGATGGGGTGACTATACTCTATTTTTCAAAATTTTCACTTCTCGTTGAGTTGTTTTCGATTATGGGCCACCAGCATATAGATTGACGGCACCACAAAGAGGGTGAAAAGGGTGCCGATGGTAATCCCGCCCACCAGCACCAGGCCGATGGAGTTCCTTGCTGCTGCACCGGCTCCGGTGACAAGGGTCAGCGGGAAATGGCCGGCAGCGGTGGCACAGCTGGTCATCAGGATGGGCCGCAGTCGGGTCAGGGAGGCCTCCCGAATGGCCTCTAACTTGGTGAGGCCTTGTTCCTGAAGTTTGTTTGCAAATTCCACAATAAGAATCCCGTTCTTAGCGACCAGGCCCACCAGGGTGATGAGGCCGACCTGCGAGTAGATGTTCAAGGTGGTGGTCCAGCCGTTGGTCCAGAAAGGGATATTGGGATTGGGGATCTTCAGGAAGGTGAAGATCAGCGCTCCAAAAAGGGCCAGAGGGACGGAGCCGGCGAGAATGACAAAGGGATCCCGGAAGCTGTTAAACTGAGCTGCCAGGGCCAGAAAAATCAGGACCACCGCCAGTCCGAAGGCCGGTAGAAAGCGGTTGCCCTCAGAGCGTAACTGCCGTGATTCTCCTGTGTAATCGATGGTATATCCCTGTGGCAGGATGCGCGCTGCCTCATCTTCAAGAAAGCGCAGGGCCTCATCCAGGGGGATCATGGCAACCCCGCTGATGGTCACCGCATTTAACTGCTGAAAGCGGTTCATCGAACGGGGAACCGTGGAGTTTTTGATGGTGGCGACACTGGATAAGGGCACCATCTGGCCGTTTGGTCCGGTGATATAAATGTTGCGCAGCTGATCGGGGTTGAGGCGGTCGCTGCGTTGAATCTGGGGGATTACCTTATAGCTGCGGCCGGCGATGTCAAAGCGGTTGACGAAATTACCGCCGAGCATGGAGCCAATGTCGGCGCCCACCTGCTGGAGGTTCAGGCCGAGATCGGCCACCCGGTCGCGGTCGATGACAAGCTCGGACTGGGGTTGGTCAATCTTGGTGTCTATGAGTGGTGGAAAGGCAAATTTGCCGCTAACCATGGCCTTTAACTGCAATTCTTGAGCGAATTTTAGAATCTGGTCCGGCTCGGCGGTGGAGGCCAAAACAAACTCCACCGGGAACTGTCCCCCACCCGGAAGGGATGGACGGATGACAGGGAAAACGCTGATACCAGGAATGGTCCCCAGCTTTTTTTGGATTTCCGGCAGGATTTCAAAAACAGTTCGCTCTCGCTCTGACCAGGGCTTGGTCACCAGGCCACTGAATCCGGAGGATGGCAGGGTCACCTGGAAGGTAAACTGGGTCTCCGGTTCGCCAAGAAACACTTCATTGGCCAATGCCGCATAATGGCTCGTTTGCTCAAGGGTGGAGTTGGCGGCGGCATCAACGATGCCGAAGATAACCCCCTGATCTTCAGCAGGGGCCAGTTCCGTTGCCGACATCTTGAACATGGGAATGGCCAGCAGGCTGATGACAATCCAAACCAGGTACACTGCCGGTCGGGCCGCAAGGGTCTGATCAAGAAGACGACCATAGAACGCCTTCAGGCGATCAAAATCGCGGCCGATACGGCCAGCCAGCCCATGTTCACTTAGACCTGGCTTCAGCAGTTTGGCTGACATCATGGGCGACAAGGTCAGGGCCACGATGCCGGAGATGGTGACCGCCCCGGCCAAGGTGAAGGCGAATTCGCGGAAAAGGGCACCGGTCAGGCCGCCCTGCAGGCCAATGGGGGCGTAGACGGCAGCCAGGGTTACGGTCATGGCAATGATCGGCCCCACCAGCTCACGAGCACCGACAATGGCGGCGTCATAGGGGGTAAGGCCTTTACGGATATGGCGTTCAATATTCTCAACGACGATAATGGCATCGTCCACAACTAAGCCCACAGAGAGGACAATGGCCAACAGAGTCAGCAGATTGATGGTGAATCCGAAGACCTGCATAAGAAAGACGGCGCCGATGAGTGACAGGGGAATGGTTATCACCGGAATAAAGACCGAGCGGAAGGAGCCCAGAAAAAGGAAGATGATTACCACCACGATGAGCATGGTGTCGCCCAGCGTTTTGAGAACTTCATGAATGGCATTATTGATATAGTCGGTGCTGTCATAGGCGATGCGGGCCTGCATGCCGCTGGGCAGGTCTTGCTGGATGGCAGCCATCTCCTTTTTCACCAGTTCAATGACATCAAGGGAGTTGGCGTTGGGGAGGGGCCAGATCCCCATGAACACAGCGGTTTTACCGGAAAAGCGAACCTCTGCATCGTAGTCTTCGGCACCGAGCACCACCTCACCGATATCTTCGATGCGGATGTTGGCACCATTTTCGCTGCGGACAATGAGGCGTTTGAAGTCCTGGATGGTGCGCAGGTTGGTGTCAGCGGTGAGGTTGACCTGAATCAGTGCTCCTTTGGTATGACCGAGGGCGGCAAGATAGTTGTTGGCGGCCAGTGCCTGACGAACTTGTATCGGGGTGATATTGTAGGCCGCCAGGCGATCGGGTTTGAGCCAGATACGCATGGCAAAGGTGCGGCCACCCAGGATGTCGGCCCGCTGCACTCCAGTCAGGGCGGAAAGGCGCGGTTGGACGGTGCGGGTAAGATAGTCGGTGATCTCATTCTGGGCCAGATCATCAGAGGTAAAACTCAGGTAGGCCGCGGCAAACTGGCTGTCTGCCGACTCAATATTAATGATCGGAACCTCGGCTTCCGGCGGCAGGTCGGCCCGTACTTGATCAACTTTGGAGCTGATCTCAGCCAGGGCTTTGGTGGCATCGTAGTTGAGCTTGAGTCGGGCGCTGATGGTGGAGACACCCTGGGAGCTCTGCGACTGGAGGTAATCAATGCCATCAGCAGCGGCAATGGCTCGCTCCAGCGGGGTGGTGATGAATCCCCGCACCAGTTCGGCGCTTGCCCCGACATAGGCGGTGGTGATCGTCACTGTGGAATTTTCGCTGCGTGGGTACTGGCGAACATTGACAGATTTGATGGCCTGGAGTCCGGCAATGATGATGACCAGACTGACCACCATGGCAAGGACAGGGCGACGGATGAAGATATCAGTGAAATTCATGGCAGGTTATTGAGGCTGACGGCTGAGGTCTGTAAAAAGTGAAAAAGAGAGTGCATAGCAGCAGGCATAGTTTGATTTTTTGGGATACGACTATTTGGGTTATTCCTTTGTGGATATTCGATGCCGGTCCCATGTCAGGGGGTAGTCATAAAGCCCCCTCTTTTTTTAAGGAGGGGGTTGGGGGTGGTGTTTTTTACAGGATGCGGCATAAGACTCCGTAAATACATCAGGCAAGGAAATGACTTTGCTCAGTTCCTGCTTTTGTTGCTCTGTTTCCCATGGTGGATATTGGTAGCCAGACGCCACGCCTGAAAACAGCTGAACGGATTGCTGTTTTCAGGATGCGGCATAAGAGTCCGTAGATACCTCAGGCAAGAAAAAGACTTTGCCTGAGGTATAACGGTCTCTAATTATTCTCCGGCTTAGGTTGCATCTCGAAGGCTGGTGCATGGCTGTTATCGGTGACTACGGCTTGTCCGTTACGCAGTTTGAATACACCTGTGCTGACCACGGTATCCCCCTCATGCAGACCAGAGAGAACCGCTGCAAAATCCCCTCGTTTCTCACCCAAACGGATAAATTGCTGGCGCAGCGTCGTGACATCTGTGCCGTTTTTTTCATCTTTCTTCTTCTCCACGACAAAGACCGAATCACTGTAAGGAGCATAGAGGATGGCAGTGCCGGGAATGGTGATGACTTTTTCTTGATCCGGCAGAATAACGGAGGCGTTGACAAACATCCCTGGGCGTAGGGTCTCTTTGGTGTTGGCGACTGTGGCCTGGATTTGAATGTTGCGAGTGATCGCGTCCACTTTGGGGTCAATGGCTGTGATCGTGCCGGTAAGATCTTTTTCGCTGCTTCCGTCGACTTTTACGCGCACCGGCATGCCGGAGGTAAGCTGACCAAGTTGCTGTTGTGGCAGCATGAAGTTGACAAAAACAGGATCAAGGGTCTGCAGGGTAACGATCTCCTGGCCCTCTTTTAAAATCTGACCCACATTGACCTGTCGGATACCTAAACGCCCTGAAAAAGGGGCACGGATTATTTTCTTGTTAATGATGGCCTGAATATTTTCAGTCTGGGCCTCTGTTTGCTTGGAATCGGCCTCGGCGGTGTCAAACTCTGATCGGGAGATAAGGCCCTGATCGGCCAGTTCAGCGAGACGACGCAGATTGGTACGAGCCAGGTTTCTGCTGCTTTCAATGGCACGTAACTGGGCCTCTTCGGCACTGGTGTCAAGGTGGACCAGGAGCGAGCCTTTCTGCACCATATCTCCGGAGGTAAAGCTGATTGTCAACACCTTTCCAGGCTGTTCAGCGGCAAGAGTCACTCCCTGGACGGCTTCTATGGAGGCTGTAGCGGAGAGAAATGATTCCCAGGATTGAGACTGGGCCTGGATAGTGGTGATTGTCTCCGGTGGGGGCACCATTTTTTTGCCGACCTCGATCATATGGCGAATCTGCAGGACCTTGATGCCGGCGATAATGCCGGCGATGATGATCAAGCCGAGGATGGTGAGGAAAATAGGTTTTTTCATGATGGGTTCTTGTCTGCAAAGAGAAAAAAAGAATAGGGTGGTAGTTGTTATTTGATTTCTGATTCTTGTATTCTGACCCTGATCGCATCCCAGCAGGCTGTCAGTGAGCTGTCAATGGTTGATTCATCAAGTTGAATCAAGCCGGCAATACTATCCTTAACGAGAAAGACGATGGGGCCGATGGAATGGGCAATGAGGGCGGTAAGAGGGAGATCTTTGATGAGATGTTGTGTCTGCCCCGTGGAAAATACCTGGTCCAGCGGGAGTTCCTGACTGGAATCTCCGCAATTACAGAATAATTTTTCCCGACGCAGGGTTGTTCCATAGGGTGAATTGTAAAATTGTTCCATGAACTTGAATTCATGGGGATTCTGGATGCCATAGTGGAAAATTCCCCGGCATAAATGGAGAAAACGATCTCGTATGGGTTGGTGCTCATCGTACCCATGGAGCATGGTGGTTTTAAAATCTATATTCACCTGTTCAAAAATCTCCAGGACCAGAGCGTCTTTGTCTTTGAAATAGCGATAAATGGTGCCTGCACCAACTTCTGCCTCCTGAGCGATCATGGAGATAGGTGCTCCATGGAAGCCGTATTCAGAGATGAGCCTGATGGTGGCGTCAATGATCTGTCCCCGCTTATTTCCGGTATTTCCTTGGACTGAGAGATCCTTCTGTTTGGAATGAATGTTCATTCCGAATCTTTTATTCTGTTTTGTAGTATGAGTCAAGGGAGAAAAGATTCTGGTATTTGCCGAAGATAGTCAGTATATACACAGAATGTGTGGGCAGTATTTCATTTGGTCCCTTTTTTCTGGCTTTGGTCTTCTTAATGTTTTAGCCACTGATCGTTGGTATCTGGAGTTCAACTCCTTGAGGATGAATTTGTGATTCCAGCATTTGTATAGGGCCTTTTAACAAGCTATTCTTGAATTTTTCCACTCCATCAATACTTTTTATCTGCGAATATTACTCCTTGCTTTAGGTTTAAACTCTAGTGACGGAGCACGCTAAGTTAGACCAATAAACTGGTGTTCATGAGAGGAACATGGTATTTTTGAGCTTTAACTTCTCACAATGATTTGAAAGGTACAATGGTAGGTTTGTGCCATTTAAGCAGGGTGGGTGGAAAATACTATTGCGAAAATTAAGATCAATGAGTAGCTATTTTTCAGGTTGATATCGTTACTTTTGACGAGTGTCCTTGCACGATTACCCTTGATTCCGGAGCACAGCATGAAAAAAAACACGCCTTTTTTGTACACTGCCAATGAGCTTTTTGACTGGTTGAGTGGCCGCCCTGATTTTGTCCTTCTTGATGTCCGAAATGAGAAAGATTTTGCTAATTTCAGCGTCGAATCCCCTGTTTATTTCCCATACATCAATATTCCCTACTTTAATTTCATTGAAGACGCCCAGGGAAGTATTGCTTTGGTGCCAGCGGGGCAGAAGATCCGTATTGTCTGCGCCAAGGAGGGGTCGGCTAAATATGTGGCTGATCTTCTGTGTGCGCATGGGTTTTCCGATGTTGGATATTTGCAGCAGGGAATCGTCAGTTGGGGGAATGCGCTGGTGCCCAAAAAAATCAGCAAAGACGATGAGAAATATACCCTGTACCAGTTTGTCCGGCCCGGAAAGGCCTCCTGCAGTTATATGCTGATCTATAAAGATGAGGCCATGGTCTTTGATCCTTCCCGTAACATTGATGTTTATAAGGCGATGGCCAAACAGCATGGCAGCAGGATTATCTGCTCTGTTGAGACCCACAGGCAGGCCGATTATATTTCCGGCAGCCCGCAACTGGCCAAGGAAAAGGGGTGTAAGGTGCGGGCTAACAAACATGATTTTGCCGGCGCGACTTTTCCTTATGAGC
The DNA here is from genome assembly GCA_009773475.1 of Desulfobulbaceae bacterium. Taxonomy (GTDB): domain Bacteria; phylum Desulfobacterota; class Desulfobulbia; order Desulfobulbales; family Desulfocapsaceae; genus UBA2270. The sequence goes on from WSXV01000010.1 coordinate 91,689, forward strand.
CTGTTGCAGACGGAGAAAACTTAAGCTTCGCCAAAAAAGGCCCTGAGGTGCGAGTTATTCATACCCCTGGGCACACCATGGGCAGCACTTCGTACCTCATTGATAATAAATATCTTCTCAGCGGTGATACCATTTTTATCAGCACCGCCGGTCGCCCTGACCTTGGTGGACGCTGGGCGGAATGGGCCAGAGAGTTGTATCTGACCCTGATGTTGCGTCTTCGTGATCTTCCTGATCATGTCCAGGTTTTACCCGGACACTATACCTCTTGGGATGAGTGTAATGAGGGCCATGTCTTTATGGAAAATATGGGAGCCTTACGTCAACATGTGGTGGCCTTTCGCTTGGCCAATGAGAAGAAGTTTGCTGAGTTCATTGAGGAGAATATGCGTCCGCAACCCCCTGTCTACGGGGAAATTCGAAAGGTCAATATCGGCTTCCTCGAAGTGAGTGATGAGGAGGCCGATGTCATGGATCTTGGCAAGAACGAGTGCGGGGCAAGCAATTATGGCAAGGTCGGGGTCAGCGCCGAGCGAGAACGGCCAGCGGCATGATGGTAGTTGTTCTATCCTGATTGTCACGGTTTGTTATTCCAGGAATGATGAAGCCTCAAAAATCAGTTATTGCTGTTACCGGGATTGATACCAATATCGGCAAAACCATGGCCACCGGGCTTCTGGGCCGGTATCTTATGGGATTGGGAAAACGAGTGATTACTCAGAAACTGGTGCAGACTGGTTGCGTTGGTATTTCTGAGGACATTCTCGCTCATCGGCATCTCATGGGACAGGAGTTGCAACCTGTTGATCATCAAGGTCTGACCTGTCCTTATGTCTTTGCTAAACCTTGTTCACCCCATCTCGCCGCATCGTTGGCTGGAATCAAGATTGATCCGGCTGTTATTCGTCAGGCCACATGTACCCTTGCGGCCCACTATGATTTGGTACTGCTGGAAGGGGCGGGTGGTTTGCACGTCCCTCTCACTGAGGAATGTACCTTTCTTGACTATCTCGAGCAGGAATCTTACCCTCTTGTTGTTGTCAGCTCTCCCCGTCTAGGATCGATTAATCATACCCTGTCCCTATTGGAGCTTGCCAGCAGGCGGGGGCTGCAAGTTTTGGGCATTCTCTATAATCGTTTTTTGGACAGTGACAGGGAGATTGCCGAAGATTCTGCCCACATTTTTTCGAAGGCACTGCGACGATACGGCTATCAAGATTGTGTAATTGATCTTTTTTCGGTGGATGAGTACAACCGGCAGGAGAGGACGCTGGATTTCAACGCGTTATTTATGGACATACTCTAATCAGGGGAAATATGAAGCATTTGCCAAAAAAAATCTGTCTCAGTTGTCGAAATTTCAGTCTTCATGAGATTGATTCCGGGAGCTGCAAGGTGATCAAGGGGCTAACCAGTTATCCGGTTAAGTCGGTGGATGATACGTGTGCTCAGTGGCTGGATTGCGGTCAACAATATTTTATTAGAACCGGCTGGATTAAAGGGCGGATGGCCAAAGAGAAGGGAGAAAAGGTGAATACCGAGACCGGGATTATCTGGAAAGCTGGACAATAGCATACCGCCATGGGGATTGAGATAGAACGAAAGTTCCTGATAATAAGTAATGCGTGGCGAGATCTTGCCGTGGGGATAGATTATCGTCAGGGCTATTTGTGTGCGAGCGGTGACCGGACAGTACGGGTGCGCATCGCAGGCGACAAGGCTTTTCTAACGATCAAGGGAAAGAGTAACGGAATCAGCCGGATGGAGTTCGAATACGCGATTCCGCTGGAAGATGCTAGGATGTTGCTTGCGGAGCTTTGTGAACAGCCGATTATTGAGAAAAAAAGGTACCGAATCAACTATCAGGGATTTGTCTGGGAAGTTGATGAATTCTTTGGTGCCAATGCCGGTTTACTGGTGGCAGAGATCGAGCTTGCAGAAGAGGAACAGGTATTTGAAAAGCCGTCCTGGGTTGGGGCGGAGGTCAGTGACGATCGTCGCTATTCCAACGCTGGGCTGGTGAAGTATCCTTTCTCTTGCTGGGAGAAAAGGTCGGCCGCTGTGAATAATGAGTAAGTGTGAGAATTGGAGTTTTCTGGAAGACGCCACCCATGAAACAGCCGGAAGGGATTGGTTGTTCCATGGGGCGGCATAAGAGTCCGTAAAAGACGTGAGCAAAAAGGGACTTGCTCACGTCTTAACGGGCTCTAAATAATCTTCTCCAGCTCCTTAATCTTGGCGTAGTCACCTAAAACAATCAGGGTGTCGCCTTTCAGAATCACGCTGGTGGGATTGGGGTTGAACAGCATCTCGCCCTGATCTCGCTTGATGGCGACAACGATCAGATTAAAGTCTCGACGAATATTGGAATCCATCAGACTGTAGTTGACCATCGCGCCATGGTCGGAGACGGCCAGCTCTTCCATGCGTAGGCCAAGTTCGCCTCCGTGTACAGTCAGGTCAATGAAATCGGTGACGGTTGGCCTCAGGATCTGCTGGGCCATCCGACAGGCCCCGATATAGTACGGCGAAATAACCCTGTTAGCCCCGGCGCGCATCAGTTTGGTCTCTCCTCCCTCAATGCCGCTGGAACGGGCCATGATGTAGAGCTCGCTATTTAAACCGCGAGCCGACAGGGTGATATAAACATTGTCAGAGTCCGAGGAGACCACTGAAATCAGTCCTTTTGCCTTTTGCACTCCGGCCTTAAGCAGCATGTCGTCACTGGAGGCCTCGCCGTCAAGATAGAGGTAACCAAGTTCTGTCAACTCCTGTGTCACCTTGGGGTTATTTTCAACCACGACAAAGGGCTTATGGGCTTCATGAAGCAGATTGCAGATGACCCTGCCAATGCGCCCAAATCCGCAGATGATGTAGTGCCCAGAGAGGACTGTCACCTTTTTCTTCATATTTAATCTCCCGTAAATAGCGCGTAACTCACCTTCCACCACTGCCTCGGTAATCTTGCTGAATGTCAGCATGACCAACCCCACCCCCACCAGGATCAGGGCCATGTTGAAGATTCTTCCCGTTGTACTCAAGGGGAAAATCTCACCATATCCGATGGTGGTGATGGTGATCATGGTCATGTAAAGGCTGTCCATGAAACTGCTGTGTTCGATGAACATAAAACCAAATGTTCCGAATGAGAGAACAAACAACAGCATGAGCAGGATGGTGAGGGTCTTTGGCATATCTTCGTGGTTGTTCTTTTTATAAAAAAGGAATTCTTTTTTAGCCAGCAACTATACACTTTTTTCCATGAAAGGGTATGTTGAATTATCATTTTTTTGTTTCATTCCATAAACACTCTTGCAAAGGGAGATGCCATGAACACATACAGGATTCATCCCATCGTGATGGGGACTAAAATATTTGATAAAGGGATGATGACGTATCAGCTTGATTACGGCACACCCTATACCATTCCCATATACTGCTGGTATCTTGAAGGGGACGGAAAGAAGATTCTGGTGGATACCGGCGAGATGCGCCCGATCCAGTCAGCAGAGCGGGAAAAGAATATCGGTGGCCGTATCTATACCTTTGAGGAAGGATTGTCCAGATGGGGCCTGAAACCCGAAGATATTGATGTGGTTATTCACACCCATCTCCATGCCGATCATTGTGAGAATGATTATAAATGTAAAAATGCGGTTTTTCATATCCATGAAAAGGAGCTGGAAGCCATTCATAACTGTCATCCCCTGGATTATCGTTATGTGGAAGATTATATTTATGAAATTAAGGAAAATGGACAGATCCGGCCGATTAGTTGTGATGGTGAGATTGCGCCCGGGATTTCGGTGGTACATACCCCGGCCCATAGTCCGGGTGGGTTGACCGTACTCATCGATACCAAACTTGGGAAAGCTGCAATTGCCGGATTTTGTGTGATTCGCGAGAATTTTGAGCCGCCGCCTGCCATCCGTGCCATGGAGATGGAGGTGATTCCGCCGGGAACCAGCATAAATACCTATGATGCCTATGATATCCTGATGCGGGTCAAAGGGATGGCTGATATTATTCTCCCCTTACACGAGCCGGAATTTGCTGCAGTCGACACCATTGGCTGAAAATGCTTACTATTACAATGAAAATAGGTGCTTTTTGATGGATATTCTGACATCCGCCCCCATTCTTCTGTTGGTGGTCGTAATTGTTCTTCTGGCTTTGATTCTGAAAAAGGTGGCTGGACAGATTGATTCTGTTGCTATGGCCGCTCGTTTTGATAACCTGCTCAGGAGTCAGGAACGTGGAGAATTAAAGACTCACGAGGAAATGGCCAGGAGTCGCGAGGAGTTGGGCCGGATGGCCCGTGAGCAGCGCCAGGAGATTATGGCGGCCTTTGCGACCTTCGGTGCCTCTGTGACCCAACGGATGACTGATGTTTCCGGCTTCCAAAAGGGTCAGCTGGATTTGTTCTCTGAACAGCTTGCTGCCTTTGCCCGAGTAAGCCATGATCGGCTTGACGGGATGCGTGCCGAGTCCTCCACCAGCAGCAAACAACTTCGGCAAGAGGTGATAGCCGCCCTGACCGGGATCGCGGAAAGCAGTACCAAGACCATGGGTGAGTTGGCCCAGGTACAGAAAGTGCAGCTTGAAGGAGTGTCGACTGTGATTGCCAGACTGGCCGAGTCCAATGATAAAAAGCTGGAAGCACTTAGATTGACGGTGGAGGCGAAGTTGCAGGCTATGCAAGTCGATAGTGCCAGACAGCTTGACCTGATGCGGCAGACCGTTGATGAAAAACTCCAGGGGACCCTTGAAAAACGATTGGGGGAATCCTTCAAACAGGTCAGTGAACGGCTGGAGCTTGTGCACAAAGGGCTTGGTGAGATGCAGAGTTTAGCAATCGGAGTGGGTGATCTCAAAAAAGTGCTGACCAATGTCAAGACCCGTGGTACCTGGGGAGAGGTTCAGCTTGGGGCATTGCTCGAACAGGTGCTTCATCCCGATCAGTTTGCCGTGAATGTGGCCACCAAGGGCAATGGCGAGCGGGTTGAATTTGCCATCAAATTGCCGGGGCAGGGAATAAATGCAGAGGATGTTGTATGGCTGCCCATTGATGCCAAATTTCCCATCGAAGATTATCAACGACTGATTGATTGTCAGGAAGCGGGAGACATCGCAGGGATAGAGCTTGCTGGGAGGCAGTTGGAAAACCGGGTAAAAGGGTGTGCCGGTGATATCTGCCGAAAGTATTTGAATCCGCCGGCAACGACCGATTTTGCCATCCTGTTCCTGCCCATCGAAGGTCTTTTTGCTGAGGTTATCCGTCGGACAGCGTTGGTGGAATTGATCCAGCGCCAGTTTCGGGTGGTCATTGCCGGTCCCACGACTCTGTGGTCCATTTTGAACAGTTTGCAGATGGGGTTCCGAACCCTAGCCATTCAAAATCGCTCCAGCGAGGTCTGGAATCTTTTAGCAGCGGTCAAGACTGAGTGGACCAGGTACGGTGATGTTCTCGAGGCTGTGCAGAAAAAACTGCAGCAGGCTTCAGAAACCATCGAAAAGGTACACGTTCGTTCGCGGGCGGTGGGGAAAAAATTAAAGGATGTGCAGGGACTTTCGGTAAGTGAGGCTGCAACTTCACTTGCCCTTGATGTCTTTGAGGATGACAGTCGTTCCGTTATGTGAGAAGATAAACGGACTTTCTCCTGAAATTCTGAGCCTCGGACCACGTTGGTAGTGCATGCCACTGTACAAATATAAATTTTATCGGGCAATTTCTTATGGATGTAGAAAAGAAAGAAGAAATACTGAAAAGTGTGCAGAAAAAACTTACCTTTTTCTTTCCTGAATTTGCCGGGTTGTACACTCCCCAAGCCATTGAAGATGGTATCGATGATGGGGAAATCCTGATAAAAGCGAGGGATCTCCTTCCCTATCTGCAAAGCGCATTTTTTGATAATAAAGTTTTTGAGGTAGAGCTGGATGGAATGACCTGGGTTTATTTCAGCCGAGTTCATGATGATCTTCCTGATCTTATTGAGGAAACGGTGGAGGGAGAAATTGTCCTTCGAGAGCCTGACTACACGCCGGGTGATTATTTGAAAAAGATGACGCATCTTATTTGCCTGCCGCTGGAGTCAGGGATGGGGAATTTAAAGATTCGTAACAGCCAGAGGATCATGCTTCGTTTTTTCACTTCTACCTGTGCCATTGAAATGGGGACTGTCTTGCAGGATTTAGTTGTCGTCCGTGATCTTCCCGTCTTACGGTTTGGTTTTCCAGTGATAGGTCGTCAGGTGAAGGGTGTCAGGGCTTATCGGGCAAAAATGCCGGAGGAGGGAGGCTTTAGTTTGTTTATAGAAGGTAAGCACAAACGACCAAGCATGACATGTCGGCCCATTGATATCAGCTTCCTGGGAATGTCTTTTGCTGTATCAAAAGAGGATCAGAAGTTGTTTCGTGTAGATGAAACATGCCGTATTCGTTTGTTTCAGGATGAAGAGATGAAGGTGCAATTGAGTTGTACGGTTCGTAGTATTGCCAAGGTGCGGGGCCACAAGGGGACGGAATTTACTTGTGGCCTCCAGTTTGATCTGCCCACCCGTTCTGCTGCCTCTGCCGTTGAAGACATTGTGACCATGGTGCAGAGAGACCATCTGAAAGAGCTTGCCGAAAAATCTGAAGAACTTGGAATCTCGCTGATTCAATAAGGTGTCTTCCTCTGGCTTCCCTTGGCCATTCATGGCCTTCTCAAGGTGAAGTGAGAACTGGGGAAGACGATCAGGAGGTACAGAGTGGTGATAGAAAGTGTTCGAAGGATAAAACCAGTGCCTTGAACGGAGAGTAAATTGCGTTTAAGGAGTTATGGTGATTTCACCGCAGCTATGGTCTGTAGTTCCAGCTTCGAAGCGAGGATACGAAGGAGCTCATCGCGGTTGTTCTGGGGCTGGTTGAGAAGAATAACAAAAGGTACATCCTCTTGCTGCGGGATGTATCCGGCGTAACAATAGACACCTGTTAATGTTCCTGATTTGAGGGGGATGCCGTTTTTTACCGGCAGCAGATCCTTGAAAGGAGCAAATTTCTGTAAGGCTAGTATCATCGCTCTGGGGGTAATCCGGTTTTGCCGTGAAAGGCCGGAGCCTTCAACCATCAAAAGTTCTGAGGCCGACAACTCCAGGTTTTCTCCAATAAAAATCCGTATCGCCTCCCTGGCCTTATCCCAGGTGGCGGGGGCGCCAAAGCGATCAGAACCGCAGGCGAGAAAGAGCTGGTTGGCGACAAAGTTGTTCGAGTATTTCAGGCAGAGCCGGAGCATCTCGGCTACTGTTTTCTCTGACCAGCAGGTAAGCAAGGGGATGGCATCAGCAGGTGTCTGCCTCACCAGGAGTTTTCCCCGGATCTGAATCTGTTGCCTGTCCATCAGAGCTGCAAAGAGTTCGCCGGTATAGCGTTGGGTGTTGGAGAGATTCCCGGTGGTCGGATAGGCGTTGACGTTGACGTGGTAATGTCCAGGAGGCAAGGCTGCCCCTATTTTCTGCATCATCGGCAGAAAGGGCACTTTCGGATCATCCGGGGAAACACTGCGGTCGGGATTCACCCGGATGGCAATGGCATTGAAGTTCACTGCCAGAGCGCTGTTCCAGGCGTCATAGGGGTTGGTGGTGTTATCGTTGCCGTCGGCCTGACTGTCGATGGCAAAAGCACTTTCATCGAGGATCAGATTGTTGATTCGGCGAAGTCCTGAGTCATGGAGCTTCTGGACAATAGTCCTGATATTTTCGGTGAGTAGAAAAGGGTCGCCATTGCCTTGGATATAGAGATTATCCTGGTCATCTTGGAATATCCGGGTGGCAAAACGATGATCCGGCCCCAGAATGGTAAGGGCCGCAAGGCTGGTGATAATTTTCAGCGTTGAAGCCGGGACAAAGGGGACTTCACTGTTCTCGGCATCGATTATCTGGTTATTCATTGCCAGGGCATACCCACCCTGGTGGATGTAGTTTGTGGCAGGAGCGGTCGGGGGCTCCTGGCCTGCATGGAGCAGGCCGGGAGCTTTCATCAGGGTCAAGCAGGAAAAAAGGACAGCGGTCAGCAGCAGTACTGCCGTCCTGGAGTGCAACAGATTCATTATATCTGTGGCAGTCGGGCCAGAGATTTGGCAATTTCTTCTTCCGGATAATCATAGTTGAACAGGTCGCCGGAGAAGTACTTGTCATAGGAGGCCATATCGATCAGGCCATGGCCGGAGAAGTTGAAGAGGATGGTTTGGGGATCATTCTTGTCCCGCATGGCCTCGATGATCGCGCCGCGGATCGCATGGCAGGTCTCTGGAGCCGGGATGATGCCTTCAGTGCGGGCAAAGAGAACGCCGGCCTCAAAGCACTCAAGCTGATGGACCTTCATGGGCTCAATGATTTTTTCCCGTACCAAGGCGGAAACAATGGGCGCCATGCCATGATAACGCAGGCCGCCGGCATGGATTCCTGGTGGAATGAAGTCGTGTCCCAGGGTGTACATGTAGAGAAGGGGTGTGGTCTGGGCCACATCGCCAAAATCGTAGGCCAGTTTACCCATGGTCAGAGACGGACAGGAAGAGGGCTCGACGCCGACAAAACGGATTTTCTTCCCTTCCAGGTAGTCGGTCAGATAGGGAACAGCAAGCCCGGCGAAGTTGGAACCGCCACCGCAGCAGCCGACGATAACATCGGGATAATCCCCGGCAAGTTCCATCTGTTTTTTGGCCTCAAGGCCAATGATGGACTGATGCAGGACGACGTGGTTGAGCACGGAGCCCAGGGCGTACTTGGTATCTTCTCGGGAGAAAGCATCTTCAATGGCCTCGGAGATGGCGATGCCTAAGGAGCCGGCGGTATCTGGATATTCCGCTCTGATCTTGCGGCCGATATTGGTGTCTTCACTGGGACTGGAAACGACGTCGGCCCCGAAGGTTTTCATCATGGATTTGCGGTAGGGCTTCTGGTCAAAGGAGACCCGAACCATATAGACTTTGCATTCCAGGCCAAACTTGCCGGCGGCAAAGGACAGGGCACTGCCCCATTGACCGGCGCCTGTCTCTGTGGAAAGACGCTTAACCCCTTCGCGAGCATTGTAATAGGCCTGGGCAACGGCGCTGTTTGGCTTGTGTGAACCAACCGGTGAGACCCCTTCATTTTTGTAATAGATCTTGGCCTTAGTACCGAGGGCCTTTTCCAGACTGTAGGCTCGTACCACCGGGGATGGACGCCAGATCTTCAAAACGTCTAACACCTCTTCGGGAATGTCGATGAATCGCTCAGATGACATCTCCTGTTCAAGCAGGCCCATGGGGAAGATGGCCCCTAATTTTTCCGGACTCATGGGTTGTTTGGTGACCGGGTCCAACGGCGGCAGCAGACCACCTGGAAGATCGGGGACCACGTTGTACCATTGGGTGGGCATCTCATCATCGCGCAGAACTATTTTCTTGATCACGGTATTCTCCTTTCATGGTGTTTAATAAGGGGTCTAGACTGGAGACCTGGAAACATTACAAAATGAACCTCCTCGGTAGCATATTCACGCTGAATTTGCAACGATTGTGAAAATTATTATGACTGTTGTCGCCGTGCTTATGCCGCTTTGATTCAAGGGGTAGCTCACTTTCGCCAGCCCATATTTTTTAAGAAAGGAGTGGGCTTATTGGCTGAATCTTAGGAGAAGCCTAACAGATTTCATCTAACAGGCTATTGAGGGACATTCGAAGGGGTAAAACATTCGTTGACGATGGCAGAGAATGGAAGCTGCCGGGAGGTGAACGGGTAGAAGGGGGAGGGAATGACTACCGGGACCCGACTCCTGAAACATAAAACTCTCAGAAATCGGTCCCGGCGTGCTGTAACTCACTTGATTACGAGTATCCCTCTCAGGCCACCAGATCCACCTGCTGGATGGTGCCCACGGTTCCGTTCTCATTGACAAAAATTCCGCTGGAACGTACCTGGCCCTGCAAAGTATTTTCTCCATCTTTGATGGAGAAGGGGGTGCTGACCTGCCCCAGATAGATGGCCCCGATGCCTTGTTGGCCGAGGGCGATCAGGGTATCTTTGCCGTCGGTATCCTTGCTCCAGATACGCAGGCCGGAATAGATGGAGTCATTTTCGTCGATCCAGTTATTGCCATCAAGGTCATAGGCTGCAAGTTCACTAAAGCCATTGCCGCTTTGGGCTCCAAAAAGTTCAGAACCATTATTGATGGTCCCGTCATTATTTTTGTCCAAGGCTAAAAATCCGCTGCCATTATTAACAAAAGATATCTGGTCATCCCGGCCGTCGGAATCAATGTCAAAGGAGAATTTTGTCTGAGTCAGTTCTGCTGCATTGCCGCCGAAATTAATGATCAACGGGTCCTTCAGGACGGCATCACCTTCTCTGATGCTGACACTCTGTTCTGCATAAAATTCCCGGCTCATGTTCAGCTGCACAGAAAAGTCAATCTCCTGACCATCTTCAGTAATAATTTTTCCTTCGGCGGCAAATCCGGTGGATTCGTATTCATGATGGGATTCAGAATATTCATAGATGAGGCCGGAGCCTGTAAGTGCAGGTTCGGCAGGAGCAGCGGTTTCAGGAGGTGTCCAGTTTGGGGTTGGCTGGCTGGCAGTTACCTGGGCCACAGCGTTTTCAGGGGTGCTCAGGCGAAGCTGCTTACCGAGAATACGTCCGAACAAAGACTTTAAAATTCGCATGTTCAGATCACCCATGATTTCATCTTCTTCGGTCGATGGTTCATCCACGGCCTTGGCTGATTGCGCCTGCATGGCCTCAGCGGAGATAGAGACTCTGGATGATTTTTCCGAATGGACATGGTGGTGCAGTCGCATCTCGCGGCCCCGGCCTTCATTGTCGGTGGTGGTTTTTTGTTTCTGCCCCTGATCCCAGACAGTTAGGGATTCTCTTTTCTGGTGCTGTTCAACGGAGATATGGTTGGAGTAGAGCTGAATGGCGGATTCGGCGATTTTCATGGCAGGCCCTCCCTGGCTTTCATGAATAACGAATGGGAATGGAAGTGTGCTGATGTCAGCAGTCGTCCTTGACAGTTGACATCATTATTGGTCGATAGATTCTAATCTATCGGCAGGGAATATATTTTCTTTAGAAAAAAAAAGAAAAAAGGCGTTTTTTCATAATAGAAAAAAACGCCTTTGTAATAAAAAAGAATGGGGCGGGGGGATGTTGCTTTTTTATGGGGCAGGATCGAGACGAACTATTTGAGGATTTTGCCCAAATCCTTAACCTGTTGAACCTGTTCTTTCACCGCAGCAACTTCTTTAATACCTGGAATTCCATCTACCAGATCTTTTCCGCCTTTATCTACTTCGCTCAGGCCGTTTTTGAAGGATGAAATTGCTTTTCCCAGGCCAGCTCCGATTTCTGGCAATTTTTTTCCACCAAAAACGAGAAAGGCGATACCCAGGATAATAACCAACTCAGGGGTTCCAAGACCAAACATATTATACTCCTCAATGAATGTGGGGGATGAATGCTACAAAGAAAAGCCTGCCGTTTTTCGATCAGGTGGCAGAATCGCTTTTTTTGTCATCGTCCAGTTTTTTCTGTGCCTCTTCTTTTTTGGTGGCATCCTTGAAGTTTTTGATTCCCTTGCCGATTCCGGAACCAATTTCAGGAAGTTTGCCCGCGCCAAAGATTATGACAATAATCACCAGAATAATAACGAGTTCCGGCATTCCAAGTCCAAACATGTTTCTACCTCATGTGGTGAATAAATGACAAAGAAATAAAGCAGAACGAAATATGATCAGCTATCAAAGAATTTAGAGCAGTTCAGCTAGAAAGTCAACGATTTCTCGCTGTCAGGATATCGCGGCCGATCTCTTGCATACGAGCCAGAATAGACCCTTCATCCAGGGTCAGGAGTTTGCGGTTGTGCATGACCATCCTGCCGTTAATAATGGAATGGATCACATCAGCTCCCCGTGCCGCATAGACAAGATGCGATGGGATATTGTAAAGGGGAGTCAGGTGCGGTTGGTTGAGGTCAAGCACGATAATGTCTGCCTTTTTACCGACGGTCAGAGTCCCAATTTCAGATTCTGCCTGCAGACAGGTTGCCCCGCCCAGAGTGGCCATGTGGAGAGTGGTCTCGGCGTTCATGGCAGTGGGATTCATATTGATGACCTTGTGAAGTTTGGCCGCTGAATTCATTTCGCCGAACATATCCACATCATTGTTGCTGGCGCTGCCATCTGTGCCCAGACCCAGAGTGACCCCGGCTTTTAAGAGCTGAACCGCCGGCGCTTCTCCGGAGGCCAGCTTCATGTTCGATTCCGGGCAGTGGGCAACCTTGACTCCATGATGAGCGAGAATCTCGATCTCTTTGTCATCCAGGATGACGCAATGCACAGCTAATGTCCGGTTATTGAGCAGGCCAAGTCTTTCCAGGTGTTCAACCGGAGTGCATCCGTAGCGCTCCCGGCAGATGGCCACCTCTGCGGCATTCTCAGAGAGGTGGATCACATAGGGGCAGTTGTGTTTCGTTGCCATTGCGCCCAGTCGTTCCAGAAGATCCGGTGAACAGGTGTACACGCCATGGGGGGCGGCAGTGATGGTAATCAGCGGATGATTCTGGTACTGCCCAAACATATCTGCCACATAGGTAAATCCGTTTTCAAGCTCCCCGTAATTAGGCGACGGAAAGTCGTACAAGACCTCGCCAATCCAGGCTCGCATCCCTGACTGTTCGGTTGCGCGGGCTACCTCCTTGGCAAAGAGATACATGTCGCAGAAGCTGGTGGTGCCGGATTTAATCATCTCGGCAATGGAGAGCAGGGCAGAATGGTAGACAATCTCAGGGGTGAGTTTGGCCTCGGCCGGAAAGATGTGATCTTCCAGCCAGGTCATAAGCGGCAGATCATCGGCCAAGCCCCGGAAACAGGCCATGGGGGCGTGGGTGTGGGTGTTGATCAGTCCCGGCATGATCAGGCCGTGTTCTTCATGGAGTCGGTGGGCCTCAGGGTAACGGGCAGCAAGCTCATCAGCCTGGCCAATGGCGATGATGCGATCTCCCTGCACGGCCACACCGCCACCGGCGATGGAGTCCTGTTGGCGGGAGGTGGGCAAGACCCAGAGTCCCGTGATCAGCAGGTCAGCATATTGAGTTGGCGGCATTATCGTCGAGCGAGGTGGTGCTATTATTTCCGGCATGAATTCTCCTTAGAATTTCAACGATAAGATGTTCAAGCTGGGGCTGAACGGCCATGGCGGCGGCGATGATCTCTTCCAGAAGAATCGGCTGCATCTGGTCGGGATCATTGACATTAGAGATCACCGAGAGAGCAAGGACATCCATGCCGGCGTGCCGGGCGACAATGATCTCCGGGATGGACGACATGCCGACGGCATCGGCACCACAGGCTCGCAGCCAGCGGGTTTCCGCCGGGGTCTCAAGGCTTGGGCCGGGGATGCAGGCATAGACGCCGGTGATCACCTTGTCAAGTTTACAGGCTTGTGCGCTTTCCTGGGCAAGGGCTATCAGCGCAGGGGCATAGGGAACCGAAAAATCAGGAAAACGGGGCCCCCAGGCCTCCACATTGGGGCCGCGCAGGGGATTGTCGCCCAGCAGGTTCAGGTGGTCGCGAAAAATCATGATCGAACCGGGAGCAATGGCCGGATTGAGGCCGCCCGCCGCATTGGTCAGGATCAGGGTGTGGACTCCGAGCAAGGAGAGGACGCGGATGGGAAAGGCCACTTCCTTGCTGGAGTAGCCTTCATAGCAATGGAAACGTCCCTGCAGGATGATCACCGGGGTTCCGTGTAGATGGCCGACAATCAGATTACCCTGATGGCTGCTCACCGTCGATGCCGGAAAGTTCGGGATATCACCGTATGATAAGATCAGTGAGGCCTGTACCTGTTCGGCCAGATCACCCAGTCCTGTGCCTAGTTGGATGACAATGGACGGAATAGATGGCAACCGATCTCGCAGAAAGATGACGCATTCTTCAACCTTTTTCAGATAATCATTTTTTTCGGTCATTTTTGCATTTCGCTACTTGTTACTAATAAAGGTGTTTTTGCAAGCGGGATTAATCCTGGCAATTTGGTTCGATGTTTAAGACAGGTCGCGATCATAAAGCCACCATGTCTGTACTCTGTAAAGTAGAACTCAGGGTTCCGTAATAATTATAAGAACTCAATATGTTGGAAATCTTTGTACCGTTCAAATCAAACAACAAAGGCCCTTCTTGCGAAGAGCCTTTGTTGTTTGATTTGGAATAATGAATTACACCAGTTCCAGTGCGCTGAAGAAATAAGGAATCTCGAAAGCAGCGGTCTCCGGGGCGTCGGAGCCGTGTGAGGAATTCTCCTCAATATTGACGGCGAAATCCTTGCGGATGGTCCCCGGTTCAGCATTGGCCGGATTAGTTGCGCCCATCAGGGTGCGCCAGTCAGCGATGGCATTTTCTTTCTCCAGGCAGAGTACGATTACCGGGCTGCGAGACATGAATGCACACAGGTCGTTAAAGAAGGGGCGTTCTTTGTGAACAGAGTAGAAGCCTTCAGCCTGGATTCTGCTGAGCTTGATCTTCTTCATGCCAACAATGTTGAAGCCATTTGATTCAATGCGGTCCAGAATTTTACCGGCCAGCTTGCGCTCGACTGCGTCCGGCTTGATGATTGCGAATGTACGTTCCATGTGTTCCTCCGATGAGTGTTAGTAGTAATCCTGTTTTCAGGTTGATTTAAAAATGAGAACGTTCTTGATAGCATTCCGGTCCGAAGGTTGTCAAGTTTTTTGGCCGGAGTGACAAGCATGGGTTGATTTCATTCACTATCACTGTCCTGTATATAAATGGAGGAAAACAAGGTCCGTTAAGGGTTGACGACTTCGGCCTCTCACTGTACTCCTTGTGTTGCTCGTCTGGCCTTGTTCAAATTTTCCCTAAAAAGTCCCTAAAGTTAGCTCTCATCACTACTGAGAAAGCGATAGATCACAGCGCCAAGCATCCCGCCAATGATGGGAGCTACCCAGAACAGCCAGAGTTGGGCAATCGCCCAGTCGCCGACAAACAGGGCAACACCGGTGCTGCGGGCAGGATTCACCGAGGTGTTAGTTACCGGAATGCTGATTAGATGGATAAGGGTCAGGCAGAGGCCAATGGAAATAGGTGCGAAGCCCTGCGGCGCACGCTTGTCAGTGCTGCCCATGATGACGATGAGAAACATCATGGTCATGACGACTTCAGTTATCAGAGCCGCAAACATACTATAGCCGCCTGGCGAATGGGCACCATAGCCGTTTGAGGCAAAACCTGCGGAGAGTTCAAAGCCGGCCTTGCCGCTGGCAATAAGGTACAGAACTCCACCTGCAACAACGCCGCCTAACACCTGGGCTATAATGTAGGGCAGCAAATCTTTTGCCGGGAAACGACCGCCGGCCCACAGGCCAAAGGAAACCGCCGGGTTAAGATGACATCCGGATATGTGGCCGATGGTGAAGGCCATTGTGAGGACGGTCAGGCCAAATGCCAGTGAAACGCCTAACAGTCCGATGCCGACATTAGGAAACGCCGCTGCTAAAACAGCACTCCCGCATCCACCAAGGACTAACCAGAAGGTTCCAAAAAATTCCGCACCATACTTTTTCATACGTTCCTCCTTTGCTTTCTTGATTTTGATGTGCAACGGAGAGTTGCGTCTTGACGCCGTTGCGCTTACTGAACAAAAGGGAGTTCCCTGTTGTTGATTAGGATGGATTGTGTCGGCCCCACGCCCTCACCATGCAACGATATGTCTGTCACTTATGGGCAAACATTCCAAGGAATGGGTCCACCAGACTGTAGTTGCCATCGTTCGGGGAAGCCAAATTGATAGCTGCGACTATTTTTTCTTGCGAATTGCTGAGGCCTCAAATCCATAAGCACGCAGTATCTTTTGCCCTTCGGGAGACAAAATAAGCATGGCCAGTCTCCATGCCTCAGTCGATGCTCCATTGCGGACTAAAAGGCCGTAAGCAGCTCCTACAGAAAGATTTTCAGGGATTGTAATTCTTTTTGAGCCAGGACAGCGTTGGTACAGTGGGTGAGGAAGATGGCTGCCTTTTTCTCGGCCATTACCCAACCATACTGGCTACGGCCTTCGGGAGCCTTGATACTGACTGGCCCACCAGTGAGTTGGAGTGCCTTTGGGCGGTCAATATCTGCAAAAGCAAACACATCAGGGGTTCCACCTTCTGCTATGGCCTTTCTCGACAGGCCGCTGGAGCCGAATTCTGTGGGAACTTTTTTCGAATAGTTTTTTACATGGGAGGCCGTCACTTCATCCATGGCTCCTTTCAAACTTCCAGTCGCATAAATAGTAGGGGCTCGCCGATTCAGAACAAGGCGCTGAAAGCACTAAAGGAGCTGCCAATGTCAAACACTTTATATAGATTTTTCGTGAATTTCTCAAATTGGTTGTAATGGATAGTGCATGACGGAGTAACAGTCATTATTGTAACAAGCTCATTATACCCTACGATTTCTAAGTTTATCCTGTGAGGTTTTTGAAACGATGGCTGCGCATTCCTTCTTTATTTGACAGAAAAGTGCATTTTCTCAAAGCATATCTGCTGTGACCAATAAATACAATGTTGTCAGGGAAAAAATGCTGAATCCTTTGGTAAGGAAATAGAAAATATACAGACAAAGAAACATAAGTTATGCTGAAACCCTCTCGTTGTCTGTATTGGTCAGGATTGGTTTGTTTTTAGCATTATCGTTGACACCAGAGAATGACCGTTTATAAATTTACCCATGCGCTGTTGTTTCAACATAACATTTCGGTTTTTCTTACCATAAACTCTTTGTTGTGTTCAATTATTGTTGCACCTCTAAAAAAGATTTTCACTCCTTTTTGCAAACCGTTACCCATTCAAAACCCTCACCATGCATCCATTGTGTAGGTATATTGCTTACAAATATATCAGCAATCTGCTCACATAAGAAAAAGGAATCTGCTGATGTATTTTCTATCTTCCTGAGATATATAATTTTTCGAGATTCTGACTAGGAAACCATCCCCTTGCTGTCTGCAGGGTGCGGGTTCCTTTCATTTTCGTGTCATGGACAAAGGCTGTTTTACTGCGTCCGTGACAAGGTCACGCTTTCCTCGCGTTTTTATGTTTGGAAAGAAAGGGGGTGGAAGGCGTGATTAGCTATGGGATACGGTCCGGTACAGTTGTGCCGGGCTTCACACTTCTTACCTCACTTGTGATACACAAGAAAGGAGTCTTCAATGGGAGTATCAAGGCGGGATTTTCTAAAACTGTCAGGCGGCACCGTGCTGGTCGCATCGCTTGGCGTCAACCTCAACCCTGCAAAGGCCTATGCCCAGGAATTGAGGATCAAGAACGCCAAGCAGACGACGACTGTATGTCCTTACTGTTCCGTAGGGTGTGGCATCATCGTCTACCAGGAAAATGGCAAGATCATCAACACCGAGGGCGATCCTGATCATCCAATCAGTGAAGGCGCACTCTGCGCCAAGGGTTCTTCGGTTATCCAGCTTGTCAACAACGAGACGCGTGTACCTAAACCGTTATATCGCGAGCCCGGTGGAACGGCTTGGAAGCAAGTGGAGTGGGATTGGGCACTGGACAGAATCGCCCGTCTGGTCAAAGACTCCCGGGATAAAAACTTCAAGACAGTCAAGAAAGCCAAGGTGAAGGAAAAGCAACCTGATGGCACCGAGATTATGGTCGAGAAGGAATTTGTAGTCAACCGGACGGACAGCATCGCCCACATCGGCAGCGCCGCCCTTGACAATGAGGAGTGCTTCATTCTGCAGAAACTTGTCCGGTCCTGGGGCCTGGTGTATGTTGAACACCAGGCGCGTATCTGACACAGCGCAACTGTTGCGGCTCTGGCAGAGTCGTTCGGACGCGGTGCAATGACAAATCACTGGATTGACCTGAAAAACGCCAACGTTATCCTGGCGATGGGTAGCAATCCTGCCTCTAATCATCCGGTTTCAATGAAGTGGATTAAACGCGCCCAGGATAAGGGTGCGAAGCTCATCTGTGTAGACCCACGTTTCACACAGACTGCTGCAAAAGCAGATCTTTACGCTCCCCTTCGTTCCGGAACGGACCTCGCCTTCCTCGGCGGGATGATCAAATACATTCTTGACAACAACCTCTACTTCAAAGAATACGTTGTCAATTACACCAATGCCTCCTACCTGGTCAACCCTGACTTCAAGGGCCCGGCGGAACTGGACGGCCTGTTTTCCGGGTTCAATGCGGAGACAAAAAAATATGACAAGGCAACCTGGTCCTTCCAGAAGGACGAGGCGGGCCTAGCCCTGAAAGATCCCACCCTGGAAGATCCGAACTGCGTATTTCAGCTTCTGAAAAAACAATACGCCCGTTACACTCCGGAAAAAGTTGTTAACATTACCGGAACTCCCATGGATAAGCTGATGGCGGTTTACAAGCTATTCGGATCCACTGGTAAACCAAACCAGGCTGGTACCGAGTGCTATGCCATGGGCTGGACTCAGCACACCGTCGGCACCCAGAACATCAGGGCCATGACAATTATTCAAGTACTGCTCGGCAACATGGGGATCGCAGGCGGCGGTATCAACGCCCTGCGTGGTGAGGCCAACGTGCAAGGCTCCACCGATCAGGGACTTCTGTTCCATATTCTGCCTGGCTACAACCCAGTACCAAACGCATCTCAAGTTGACCTTGCGACCTACATCAAGGACAACACCCCCACCACCAAAGAACCAAAGAGCGTTAACTGGTGGGGCAATCGCAATAAATACATCACAAGCTACCTTAAGGCCAATTACGGCGCCGCAGGGACCAAGGAAAATGATTTTGGTTACTCCTGGATGCCTAAGCTGGACGTGGGCATGAACGCCTCGTGGCTGACGATCTTCGACAAGATGTACAAGGGAGAATTTGAAGGTTTCTTCGCCTGGGGTCAGAACCCGGCCTGTTCGGGAGCGAACTCCAACAAGACCCGCCAGGCCATGACCAAGCTCAAATGGCTGGTGAACGTCAACCTCTTCGACAACGAGACCGGCTCCTTTTGGCGTGGACCGGGCATGGTTCCCAAGGATATCCAAACCGAAGTCTTCATGCTGCCGTGCTGCTCATCCATGGAAAAAGAAGGGAGTATCTCCAACTCGGGACGTTGGGCCCAGTGGCGTTACAAGGCCGTAGAGCCCATCGGCCAGTCATTGCCCGATGCTGAGATCATTAACGAGCTCTTTTTTAAGGTCAAGGAGCTTTATAAGAAAGAAGGCGGCGCCTACTCCGATCCGATCATGAACCTGACTTGGAACTACGGGGAAAAGGACGCTACCGGCAAGATCAAGCATGTCGATATTAATAGCATCGCCAAAGAGATTAATGGCTACTGGCTTGAAGATGTCTATGACACCAAGGTTGATCCACCGAAACTCATCGGCAAGAAAGGGGATCTGGTAACCAGTTTCCCTTCACTGCAGGCTGACGGAACCACCTCGTGTGGCAATTGGATCTACTGCAATTCCTATATCCTGAAGGATGGCAAAGAGGTGAACATGATGAAGCGGCGGGGCAAGGATGACCCCACCGGTCTTGGACTCTACCCGGGATGGTCTTGGGCATGGCCTGTAAACCGTCGGATCATCTATAACCGTGCCTCAGTAGACCAGCAGGGCCAACCGTGGGATTCAACCCGGCCGCTCCTCAAATGGAACGCCACAAAGCTCGCCCCAACCGGCAAGCCAGGTGTATGGGAGGGTGACATTCCCGACGGTCCAGCACCACCAATGGGTGACGCAGCCGGTAAATTGCCTTTCATCATGAAGCCAGACGGAGTTGCATCAATCTTCGGGCCAGGCCTTGTTGAGGGACCGTTCCCGGAACATTATGAAGCCGTGGAGTGTCCGCTCGAAGAAAACGCCATGTCCAAGCAGCGGATCAATCCGACCATCAAGATCTTTGGTGACAAGATTGATGCCTCTTTCTCCTGCGACGCACGTTTTCCATATGTTTGCAGCACCTACCGGGTGGCGGAACACTGGCAGACTGGTTTAATGACGCGTCACTGTTCCTGGCTGCTTGAAATGCAGCCCCAGAACTTCGTGGAAATGAGTATCGAGCTGGCGAAGGAGTTGAAGATCACCAATGGTGAGCCGGTTGTC
>WSXV01000004.1 GCA_009773475.1 Desulfobulbaceae bacterium
ATGTATTCTTCAATGCCAGGGAAAATTATTTCTGTTTTCATGCATTGAGGATAACAGAAATAATCTCCTAAATCAATTTATATGTCGGAGTAGTATTAACCCTGTATCTCAATCCATTTGCATAGAGCAAACGGCGGACAGCCATTTCGGGGCCCGTATCCTTGGTCGGTACTTTCGCCATGTTACGTGAGACTTGAAGGGATGAAGGTACTGGTCGTCTGGACATGATTTCGGCGGCTAAAGATTTACTCTATTATTAGCCGACAGAGCCGAGTAAAGAGTCTTTGCTATACCATGCATCATCTCGGGCGGGACAGCATTACCGATTTGCTTTGCTATTTGTGACGCGTTGCCCATGAAAACATATTCGTCTGGAAAAGATTGCAAACGGGCCGCTTCACGTAAAGTAATTGCCCTGTCTTCTTCGGGGTGGGCATAACGCCCTTTTGTCAAATCTGTACATCCGGTGGTCAAGGTGGGGGCTACATCTCGCCATTTCAACCGGCCATAAGAATCTGGGAATGAATTTTTATTTAAACCTTGATGGCACTTTAATTGTAGTTTCTCCGGCAACTCGCCTCGGCTGCCGCCATCATGCGGAATATGTTGTAGCCGTTCCATCGTGAGTGCAGAATGTCGCCGCGAATAATGTAAAACATCATTTCCGATATTTTTAATCCCCACGGGTGGAGAAGGTAGGTTGCCAATTACGTCAAAAACCGTTTGACGTTGAGAAAAGCTTATTTTACTCGCTTGTTTTAGAAGATCACTATCTCTTGCCCCGACAAGGATCATCCGCTGCCGTCTTTGAGGGACACCCATATCAGCGGCATCAATCTTTTGTAATGGCGCGAGATGGTAGCCCAATGAGGTTAGCCTGCCCGCCAATTCGTAAAAAACGGGTTGGCGCCCTAGACCGGGCACATTTTCAAAAAAAACCAGTTTCGGTTTCAATTCCTTAACAAAGGATAATGCTTCAAGCACAAGCTTTGATCGTTGATCCTTGTAGGATTTATGTCTATTCCGATTGCTGAACGGTTGGCAGGGTGCACATACCGCCAAGAGATCAAGCGAACCTTTCAGGCTTTTTAGAAACCGCTTAGGGGAGACTGTTTTAATGTCTTCTTCGATAAGATTAACTTCGGGATGATTCGCCCGATATGTGGCACATGCAATTGGATCAAAATCAATGGCACCAACTACTTGAAAGCCCGCAGATTTCATTCCAGCGGTAACGGCACCAGACCCGCAGTACAAATCAATTGCTGTTTTAACTGTTGATTCCATCAGCACTTATAGTTAGTGTTTCGTTTTTATTAAGAAAATAGCGGACAATCGGGGACAGACCACTTTTAAATTATCTTGATTGGTCATTACTCCATTCCGCACACCAGTTTTTCAAACAGTGGCTGGCTTCTAAGTTGACATGATATTCATGATCAGCCCTCTCTTCCTGCACTGCTTCTTTCGCCGTTCTAATTGTCCAGTCTCGTCGCTGCTCGCTGGCCTTAGCTTTCATATCATGTTTGAGAAATGAAATTATACGCCGAGCAATGATTCGTAAGGCACGTTTAGTTCTGCATGCAGGTTCCGTATCATCGTCAGAGAAAGTTTCCGTTTATGATTAAGGACTTCGGATACTTTTGATCGAGAGCCGATAATAGGTGTCAAATCTCTTGGCTCCATTCCCAGTTGCTCCATCCTGAATCGAATTGCTTCGACGGGATCACATCCGGGGATAATAAAGTGTTTGGCCTCATAGCTCTCGACAAGTGTTGTCAGAATATCGAGTTCATCACCCTCGGGGGTATTCAGCTCCGCATCCATAAGCGAATCAATACGGGCTAACGCGGCCTCGTAATCGGAATCTGACCGGATTGGAAAAATATTCATCTTATATCTCCTCTGCATTGATCTTATCATATTCTGAGTGGGTGCCGACGAATCGAAGATACACCATCCCGTAAGGGTAATTTATCTTGACGATCAGGCGGTATTTGTTCCCGCCAATATTGAAAACCACACGGTTACCTGTCAGGAAACTGGCGGTTTTATAGTGGGCCTTAATTTCTTGCGGAGTCAGCCATTGCGCCTTTGCCGCCTCAGAATACCACGCAGCCAAGGGATTTACGGCATCAGGATGTTCACCACCAAACTTGAGTAATGTTCTTTTTGAAATAACTCTCATACAGGCATTATAATGTTTTTTCCCAAAATGGGAAGTTGCTTATTGACAGGTTCAGGAAAATGCTTGGTGTCAAAATATGGAAGAAAAAGGGGCTGGCTTCCAAGTTGACGAGTTGATGTAACAATCAGGGCAAACCACATTTAACTAATCTGTTCCGCACACCAGTTTTCTATCAGCAGCCCCTTCACTCGTGCAAACTCTTTCTCATTATTTGTTACCAGAATCATTCCGGTTGCCCTTGCGTGTCCGGCAATCATCATATCGTAAGGGCCAATTGGTTGGCCAATTCGGTACAGCTCTGAGCGAATCCGGCCAAAATGGTTTGCTTCGATCATTCCAAACGGGAGAACCTCAAGCTGGGCAATCATCATTTCTATGTCTGCCAGATTCCGTTCAACCTGCAAAGAATGTTCAGCACCAAAGACCAGCTCTCCGAGGCTTATCGAAGAAATACACATTTGCCCTGCATGTTGATTGAAGCGTTTTTTTACATGGGCTGGCCGGTTTTTCATGGCGTAAATAAGGATATTTGTATCCAGCATGTATTTCAACATTACAGGTTCTCCCTTATTTGATCCTCCGGCTGTAACCGTTCCGCCATAAAGTCATCAGAAACACCGGGGGAATCAAACCAATCGTCCCATGAATGAGCCGCAGGTGTGATAATGCGTGTATTGCCAATCGCAATAATTTCAACATTTGTTACTGAATCAGGAAAGGCGATTGCTTTGGGAAGACGAACAGCCTGGCTTTTGTTGCTTTTGAAGAGTTTGGTTTGGACGCAGGGCATAATGGAACCTCCAAAGGATGAAGTGAGTATGTTTTTCCCCATTATAGAGGGTTCTGTCTGGATATGTCAATGGGATATACTGAGTCCAAAGCGTGTTGGTCTGACATTCCACCGGTCACAATGGATTACGAGCCCTGCCTCACCTTCTCCTGTTGACAACAGTACTGTAAGGCCGTACTGTTGAATGTGTAAATTCTACTCAAGGAGAGAATCATGCTGGAAACGACTGCTAATGAATTCAGAAAAACACTCAAAGAGAAAGTGGACACCTGTATTAAAAACCACGAAGTCTTGAAGGTGAAACGGAGAACAGGGGCGAATTTTGTCATTCTTGGCGAAGATGATTGGCGCGCCATAGAGGACACCATTTATCTCAATCGTGTTCCCGGTCTGGTGGAAAGCATTCATCTTTCCGCCGCAGAACCCCTTGCCGAGGGAACAGAGCTGCATGAAATCGAATGGTAAGCTGGTCGGTCATTCTCTCCAAACAGGCAATCAAAGATATCGAAAAGCTAAAACGAGCAGGACTGGCTCAATCAGCAAAAGAATTGCTCTTCCTGTTGGCAGCAGACCCTTTCACGACACTGCCGAAGTATGAAAAACTGGTTGGCAATCTCCAGGGTTTTTATTCACGCAGAATAAATATTCAGCACCGACTCGTCTATTCGATCGACAAAGAAAGCGGTGTAATTCATGTGTTGCGTATGTGGTCGCACTATGAGTAGCAGCCTTTTTCTGGAAATTTTATAATTATCCAGCTTGGGACGACAAAGCCCCCTCTTGAGGTTAAGAGGGGGATGGGGGAGTTACGATTACCACCGTGCTTGGCTTGTAACATTCAAGCCCGGCGGTAACCCCTCCCGGCCTCCCCTTAACCTAAGGGGAGGAGTATAGTGGAATAAACAAATTGCAGATGTGGTGCTGAATAGTTTAGAAATTTCGTCTGATTCAGGACAAGCCCTGCAAATAATTAAAGGTAAAGGTGTCCGGCAGAGGCTGATCTAAGGCCAGAGCCGCAAGGACCTGTCGCCCTTTTGCTGAGGCCGCGCCGCAATGGCTGAGATCGACCATAATTCGGGTGCACCCCATCTCTCGAAGCTCCCCTAGACGTCCCACAAGCGAAAAATCTTGCCCACTTAGGACCTCGGTAAGCCCACTGTCGTTGACGATACGGTACTCTTCCTCCTTGTCGGAGTGGAGCACATTGCCGGTTCGCAGCCCTTTGAGCGGAATCCGCGACAAGAGCAGGGTGACGGCGCTGTACACCGTTAGTGTCAGCGGGATTGTCAGCGGTCGATGGATGAGGTCGCTGATATTTTTTTGCCCATCCTCCAAACTCAGGGTCAGCTCGGTAAGGCCCAGTTCCTTCCAGGCCAGCGCCGCCTGGCTGTTCAGGGTGTAGCAGCGGAAGCCGCCAAGCAGAACAATATCAGAAAGTCCTGCAAACAAAAGGATATGACCGAGATTGTTAATACTGAATCTCCGGTATCCTGAACCATGCAGCATCTGCACAGCCCGTCTGTATTCTATCCAGTCGGGACCAAAAAGCATGGTCGGGATTTCCCAGATCAGCCGTTCTTGCTTCTGACTCAACTGTTTTTCTACACCTTTGAGAGCGGTGAGATTTTTAGAGTTCAGCGGCAGTTCGAGGCGCGTCACCTGTTGGCTATCATCGAGGAGTCCGATATCCTGGATCTCCCGACCTCGTACCGTGACCTCCGACATTGCTGCCGGTTCCACCGTCGTCTTCGGCAAAAGAGAAGCCAGGGCCTGACGAATAGTTGTCTCCCGCAGCTCTTCATCGGCCTCACTTCGCGGGACCGGAACCACCTTGGCCAGGCGCTCCAGGCAGGCCTCCGGGCTGAGAGTGAACAGAGGTTTGCCCCCCACCTTGAATACCGCGTCGCCTATCTGGAAGAAGCCTTTTTCCGGTCTCTTGACCCAGACAAAATCACCGGCCTTCACCAGTTTCACCTTCTTCTTCTCCGAAATAAGCTCTCGCACCGTAAACCCGGTGCCCGCCTGATCATTCTTCGGCTGAATCCGCAGCCGGTCGCCCACATGCAGTCTTTCCGCTGTGGTCAAACCGATCATGCCGCCGCGCAGAGAAACCACATCTCCAAGATGGCGGCCCAGGGTTCCATGCTGGCTGGCATCGGCAATGCCGGTGGGAACAAAGCCGGTCAGAAAGCCCTTGGTGGACTGACGGCCAAAGGAGAGCTCCAGGTGTTCGTCGGCTTCTTTGAGGGCGGCCTTGCGCTGTTCGAGTGGAGCATCGAGCATCAGTCGGTAGGCCGCCACCACCCGGGCCACATACTCGGCGCTTTTCATCCGCCCTTCTATCTTGAAGCTGATAATTCCGGCCTGGATGAGTTGGGGCAAGAGTTCAATGGCGCTCAGGTCACTGGTGGAGAAATGATAGCCGGGTTGCTTGCGATTTTGCAGGCGACGTCGGCAAGGTTGGGCGCAGCGTCCACGATTGCCGCTCAAGCCGGTCAGGGCCGAGGAGAAAAGGCACTGGCCGGAAATGGAAAAACAGAGGGCCCCATGGACAAAATGTTCAAGCTCGATGGTGGTCTGGCTACGGATTTCAGCAATTTCTGCCAATGAGAGTTCACGGGCCAGAACCGCCCGCTTGAATCCCATACGTTCAAGCATCTTTACTCCGGCCACATTATGGACGGTCATCTGGGTTGAGGCATGCAGGGATAACTCAGGGAAATGCTGCCGCGCCAGCCGCCACAGGCCTAAATCCTGGATTATAATTCCATCCACCTTTATTGACGTCAGAGCTGCCAGAACGTCCACCACCTGCGGTAGCTCGACCTCCTTGATCAGGGTGTTGAGGGTGATGTAGATTCGCCGGGACTGTTGATGGGCGAGGCTTGACATCCGCTCAATTTCAGTCAGGGTAAAGTTCTTAGCCTTGGCCCGGGCAGAGAACTCTTTGAGCCCGCAATAAATGGCATCGGCCCCATGATCCAGGGCTGCAAAAAAAGCATCGATGCTGCCGACAGGGGCAAGAAGCTCTGTTGGGAGCTGTTTTACGGGTGAGGAGGAATTTTTTATTTTTATCATCGGAAGAACATACGCAATGTTGCGTTATGCCCGGCAGAATTTTGTTCGTATCTTGGCCACGATCTCGGTCAACTCAGGCAATTTGAGCCAATGTAGAACAACACCATAGACAGTGGAGGCCAGAAGAATCAACAGCAGGACGGCAAACAGTTGCTGGAGAAGATTTCCGACCAGAAAATCCGCCAGAATTTTGCGACCTAAAAAGAGGAGCAGGCTCATACTAAGGGTGGCGGCGAGAATCTTGAAGACTCCTGTAAACAGGGGGCGCAGGGGATAACCACCCATTTTTCTGTAGAGCACCACGCTTAAGAATAAGAAATTCAGCAACATGGTACAGGAGGTTGACAACGCGATGGCCAGATGCTGAAAAAGATGGATGGTGAGATTGATGATCAAAATATTGGTCAACACCGCCAGGAAACTCGCCAGCACTGGATATTTGGTATTATTCAGAGCATAGAAGACCGGCACCAGGAGCTTATTGGCCGAATAGGCCATCAGCCCTGCGGCATAAAGGGTCAGGGTTTGGGCAGTGGCGACGGTATCGAGGGCGGTAAAGGCGCCTCGTTCAAAGATCAGGCGAATAATCGGTTCCGCCAGCAGGATAAGCCCGGCGGTGGCGGGAATGGTCAGGCAGAACACCATGGTCAGGGAGGAAACCAGGGTATCGCGCATGGCTGGGATATCCTTTCGTGCGGCATGGCGGGCCATCACCGGCATGGCGGCAATGGAAAAGGCGACGCCGAAGATTCCGATGGGGAGCTGAACCAGACGAAAGGCATAGTTAAGCCAGGAGACGGAGCCCTCCGCGCAGGAGGCGGCAAAGCTGGTGTTGACGAAAATATTGATCTGGGTGGCGGAAAGCCCGATGGTGGCCGGGATCATCAGACGGAGGATGCTGTGCAGTCCTGGGTCACGCAGATTGAGATGGGGGGAAAAGCTGAATCCGGTCTTCAACAGAGCCGGGATTTGAACGCCAAGCTGGAGGAAGCCGCCAATAAGGGTTCCAATGGCCATCCCGACGATGGCTGGATATCCATAGCGTGGGAGAATCACGGCTAGACTTACGCCGCCGACAATGGAGCCGAGATTGAAAAAAGAAGAGGCAATGGCCGGCACAAAAAAACGGCCCTTGGTGTTGAGCATCCCCATGACCACCGCAGCCAGCGAAATAAACACCAGAAAGGGCAGCATGATCATGGTGAGTGTGGCGGTAAGCTCTGCCTTGCCCGCAACTTTAGCAAAATCGGGAGCGAGCAGCGAGACCAGCGGCCCGGCCAGGTAGATGCCAAGCAGACACAGGCATGAAAGCAGAATCGCGAAGAAAACAAGGACATTGGAGGCCAGACGCCAGGTTTCCTCCTGGGTTCTGCTTGTATCATAACGGGAAAAGATTGTAACGAAGGCCGCCGACAGGGCCCCCTCTCCAAAAAGGTCGCGGAGTAGATTCGGTATCCGAAAGGCAACGACAAAGGCATCATAGGCCATCCCGGCACCGAACATGGCGGCGAAGATCTGCTCTCGCACTAGTCCCAGTACCCGGCTGCACATCACCGCTATGCCAACGGTGCCGGCGGATTTAGCCATGGAGGTGTTTTGCTGCGCCCTACCCTCTTTTTGTGTCACCTTGATTCCCTTGTTAAATGATCCGTTCTTCGGACAGGATAATATCGCCGCTATACATACCTTTTTCGTCCATTTTTTGCCAGAAAATCATTGAGATTAGCGAACTCCAACGCCTTGCAGGAAGGCCTTAACCGGCCTGAGGCTGTGGGGATCGTTGAGGATGGTGAAATTGTTTCCCCCAGTAGCTCCCAGCACAGAAAATGGCCGAGTGCTGGTTCGAAAAAACTAAACCGTCGCCGCTATCAATCCTGCTTGACTTTAGAATAGCATATTGAATATATACTTAATTGTTTCGTAATAAATGTTGTTGACCCGTTTACAATCTATCAATGAATTTCTTCGTGGAAATTGTCAGCAAACCGCCTTGGAAATAATTTTCCATTGTTGGGATGATGACAACGGCGTGTGGGAAAGACAGAGGGGAACCTAAACGATCACTTTTGACGTCCTCAGAGCGTATCGTCTGGATTCTTGAATTTTTATGGGGCTTTCATGAAAGGAGACAGGCATGCAAGACATTAATATGATCAGGAATGTTGCGATCCTCGGACATGGACATTGTGGTAAAAGCACCTTGGCCGAGGCCATGCTTTTTACTGCCGGCAAGATCAAAAGGCAGGGCAAGATCGACGAAGGCAGCTCCACCATGGATTTTGATGAAGAAGAAATCCGCCGCCATCTCTCCATCAACTCCTCCTTTAATAACTGCACCTGGAACAAGCATGACATCTTTCTTGTTGATACCCCCGGGGACGACAATTTTCTAAACGAGACCTATCAGGCCGTACAGATCGCTGACAGCACCGTCTTCGTGGTGGATGCGGTTATCGGAGTCAAAGGCCAGACCATTAAATTCGCTAATTTCATCGTTGAGAAAAAACTACCCTGCCTTCTTTTTGTCAGTAAGATGGATCGGGAACGAGCCAATTTCATAAAAACCATTGATGAAATCAAATCGCTGCTCCCAGTCAAGCCGGTGATTATTCATTTACCCATTGGCAGTGAGGCGGATTTTAAAGGATTTGTTGACATTACCACGGGTACGGCCTGGCTCTTTGGAAATGGAAATGGAAATGGAAATGGCGCCAAAAAAATTGATATTCCCGAAGATCTTGTTGATCAGGTTGCAGAGTACCGTGAGAAACTGATGGAAACCGTCGCGGAATTTGATGATGAGCTTATCGAAAAATTTCTCGAAAACGGCGAATTGACTGACGCGGAGATTATGACGGGTTTGCAGGCCGGGACGAAGGCTGGAGAGATTGCTCCGGTATGCGTTGGTGCAGCCCTCTTGAATAAAGGGGTCGCCGCCCTCCTCGATTCCATCAATATCATCCTGCCCTCTCCTGTCATGCGCCCTGCTTTACTTGGCACGCATCCAGTGACCGGGGAGATGGAAGAACGCAAACCTATCGCCGATGAACATTTCTCAGCCATGGTTTTCAAGACCATGGCTGATCCCTACGCTGGGCGGTTGACCATCTTCCGGGTTTATTCGGGAACCCTTTCCGGCGATTCATTCTATAACGCCAGCAAAAAAGTGAACGAACGATTCGGCCAGCTTTATCTCCTTGAAGGCAAGGAACAGCGGGCCATTGATAAGGTGGGACCGGGCATGATTGTGGCCGTTGCCAAACTCAAAGAAACCACCACCGGCGATACCATCTGTGATGCCGGCCACCCCATTATCTATCCTGCCCCTCAGTCATTTGAGCCGGTGATCTCTTTTGCAGTGCATGCCAAACAGGGAGAAGAAGAGAAGCTCTTTTCCGCCCTCACCAGAATCCTTGATGAAGATCTGACCTTGCGGCTAACTCGTGATCAGCAGACCGCAGAGGTGCTGCTGGCCGGTATGGGGCAGGTCCATCTGGAGGTTGTCGGGGCCAGAATGAAAAGGAAGTTTGGCGTGGAAATGGAGCTGACCCTGCCTAAAATCGCCTATAAAGAGACCATCAGGGGAACGGCCAGGGTTCAGGGAAAACATAAGAAACAGAGCGGCGGTCGGGGACAGTTTGGTGATTGTACCATTGAGATCATACCTTTGGCCCACGGTGAGGGATTTGTCTTTGAAGACAAGATTGTGGGCGGGGTCATCCCCCAGCAGTATCGTCCGGCCGTGGAGAAAGGAATCCAGGAGGCCATGGAAAAAGGCGTTCTGGCCGGCTATCCGGTGGTAGACTTGAAAGTCGTGCTGGTTGATGGCTCCTATCACACGGTGGATTCTTCGGAGATGGCATTTAAGGTGGCAGGATCGCTGGCCTTTAAAAAGGGAGCTCAAGAGGCTGGCTTGGTGTTACTCGAACCCTATACTAAAATGACCATCCGGGTCGACAAGGAGCATGTCGGCGATATCATGGGAGACTTAAATTCACGGCGGGGAAAAGTCATGGGCATGGATGCCGATGCCACCCATGAAATTATCATCGCCCAGGTTCCCATGGCCGAGGTTCAGAGCTATGCCACTGATTTGACGGCCATGACGGCGGGACTCGGAATTTTTACAGTGTCATTTTCTCACTATGAAGTCGCTCCTGCCCATATTGCCGAGAAAATTATTGCCGCAAACGCTCAGTAGCGTTGAAATCTAAGCGAAAAAGGATACGCAAAGATCCATGAGAAAGAATGCCGATCATTTCAGTTGTGCCGTTTTAACCATGAGCGACAAGGGGTCCCGGGGAGAGCGTGAAGATGAAAGTGGTCCCATGCTCCAGGAGATGCTGCGGGATGAAGGGTATCAACTGCGGGCGTACAAAATTGTTCCTGATCAGATTGAGGTGATTGCTGCCACCTTGATGGAATGGGTGGATCAAGACAAAATTGATCTAATCCTGACCACCGGCGGTACCGGGGTCTCCCCCACCGACCTGACTCCCGAGGCCATGCGCCAGGTCATAGAAAAAGAAATCCCTGGAATGGCAGAGGCCATGCGGGCTGCGAGCCTGCTGAAGACTCCCCATGCCGTTCTTTCGCGCAGTATGGCCGGCATTCGCGGAACCAGCCTGATTATCAATCTGCCCGGCAGCAAACGGGCGGCCATGGAGAATATTACTGTACTCCTCCCTGCCCTGCCCCATGCCCTTGACAAGATCAAGGGCAGCACCTCTGATTGTGCCAATCTGACTTAAATTCATCTCTTGACTCAAAAAAGAATGGGGCATTTATCGTAAGATAAACGCCCCATTCTTTTTTGATCAATACA
The DNA here is from genome assembly GCA_009773475.1 of Desulfobulbaceae bacterium. GTDB lineage: Bacteria > Desulfobacterota > Desulfobulbia > Desulfobulbales > Desulfocapsaceae > UBA2270. Next base: position 10,882 of record WSXV01000004.1, read on the forward strand.
TTTATTTAGGTGAATTATTCTATCATTTCAACTTGTTCTTCCTCGTCACCTTCTCTGGCCACAATCTCGCCAATAATGACAGCCTTTTCACCAAGGGCTCCAAAGTGATGGATTACATCATCGGCTACGGAGTCTTCCACGATGGCCATAAGGCCAATTCCCATATTAAACGTCCGATACATCTCGGCCATGGGAATGTTACCTTTCTCAGAAAGAAAGGTGAAAATTGGCGGGATCTTCCAAGACGAAGAATTAATGACTGCTTTACAGATTCGTGGCAAAATCCTGGGGACATTGTCGATAAAGCCGCCGCCGGTATTATGCACCATGCCATTAATCTTAAAATGTTTGAGGACTCCCAGCACTGACTGAACATAAATGCGGGTTGGCCGAATCAGCTCTTCTCCCAGGGTGCAGCCAAACTCTTCCATTTGTTGGTCCACTGAAAGCCCAAGCTCTTCGAAGCAGACTTTTCTGACCAGTGAAAAACCATTGGAATGCAGTCCGCTGGCGGCTAAGCCAATGATTTTGTTACCAACCTTGATCTCAGAGCCGTCGATGATGGCATCGCGATTGACAATTCCCACGACAAAGCCGGCAAGATCGTAGTCGTCGCCATGGTATAAGCCTGGCATTTCAGCAGTCTCTCCGCCCACAAGGGAACATTTTGCCTGCCGACATCCCTCGGCAATTCCTTTGACGACGTCGGTTGCGATCTGCAGATCGAGTTTACCGATGGAAAAATAATCCAGGAAGCAAAGGGGTTTTGCTCCCCCAACAATGATGTCATTGACGCACATGGCCACAAGATCAATGCCAATGGTGTCATGCTTGTTACAGAGTTGGGCTACTGCCAGTTTGGTCCCAACTCCATCAGTGGAAGAAACGATTACTGGATTGTGATAGGTATTTGTATCGATGGCGAATAAACTTGAAAATCCGCCGATGTCATTGAGCACCCCACGCTGATGTGTTGAGGCGACAATTTCCTTAATTCCTTTAACAAAGGCATTACCCTTGTCAATATCAACGCCTGCCTGACTGTATCTTGATTTGTGTGAATCGGTCATAATAAGCCCTATTTTCAGGGAGTTTAAGGTTGCTAATGTATCTGTAAAGAATACGTTATATTGGAGTTAGAATTGGATGAAATAATCAGGATACTTTATATTGTGAGCTTAAAAAATGCAATAAACATATCGCCTTCAAGCTCAGTTGATGCGTTCGCATTTTTTCTCCTCATTGAAAGAAAAAGGAAAACATGTTACGAGCCCTTACAAATGAGTGGTTGTTTTGTTTCTGCGGCTTTAACCAGATCAACATGGTTTAGCATACATGGGGAGATTATCTCAGACAAATAAACATCGTCTAGGGTTGCCATCAACGATGATACGGTTCAGCCTTTGGGAGCATATTTATGGGCGTCAGGGGAGCAGGGAACAAATGGAAATTAAGCCTGTCAGCTAGGCAGGAATTATTTTTAACATCCTAATTTGAATGAAATTATTTATTTTATTGATCGGTATGGTCCTAATTTTCGAGGGGATTCCCTATGTGGCAGCCCCGGAATCCATGCAGGCCTGGTTGAAGAAAATCAGTGAATTGCCCCCTGGCCAACTTCGAATCATGGGGCTTGTAGCTATGGCAATCGGGCTTCTTCTCTGCTGGATTATCCAAGGGTAATGTTCCCTCTTTCTTTGAGATCCAACTTGGAGTTTTTTGTAAATGTGGTTGACGTACTCTTACCAATAAAGGTACTATAAATTACTTTTTTCTGTTCTGTTTCTTTTAATAAATCCCACAGGTAACAATATCTTAGCAACGTCCGATTTGATTTTACCGCTCTTCAAAAATACTGCACTTTCGTACTCCCGGAACCGCCCTTGAGGGACCGAAATGAATAAGGGATTTAAGCAGTTTCTTGCAGCTCCCACCCAACCTATTGCATACTGGTAACGCCATGGAAGAAATGACCAAAAGAGAACTTATCGGCAATGAAGGGTTGGTTATCCTGGACATGGTGCAGCGCCTTAATCGGCGTAAGGCTACCGGGAATCTCGTCAAATTGATCACTAAAACCCATCCGGCTGATATGGCCTGGGTTTTTCGTCACCTCTCCAAAGAAGAGAGGAATGATGTGTTTCAGGTGATTGCCCAGACCTCTCTGGTGGGCGAATTCTTAAGTGAACTTGACAAATCCATCATGCTGGCCCTGGTTGAAGATCTTTCCAGTGAATTTATGGCCAAGGTCATCAGCAAGATGCCATCTGATGACGCCGTTGATCTGATCGCTGCTCTTCCCGAGGATGTAGCGGATAATATCCGCAAGCACATGAACCAGGAAGATCGTGAAGAGGTGGACGAACTTCTTCAATACGATCCCCAGACTGCCGGCGGCCTGATGTCAACGGATTTCATGTATCTCGACGAAGAACTCAGTGTCGGAGAGGCCATTGCCAAGGTCCAGAAACGCAGTGAAGAAAAAGAGATGGTCTTTTATCTCTATATTACCCATGGTGAAGGGAAGCTGGCGGGAGTGGTTTCCCTGCGTGAGTTGCTGATGCATCCGCCGCACCGCCTTCTAAAAAATATCATGAAGTCCAATGTGATCTCCGTCACCACCGATACCGATCAGGGAGAGGTGGCTCATATGGTCTCGCAGTACAACATCCTGGCTGTGCCGGTGGTAGATTCCAGTTATACCCTGGTGGGTATTGTAACCGTGGATGATATTATTGATGTAATCCGGGAAGAGGCCACAGAAGACTTTCTGCAGATGGCCGGTGCCGGTAAAGATCGAGAAATTCTACTGAAATCCGTCCCTGCCAATGCCATGACCCGAGCGCCATGGCTCCTTGCCTCCTGGCTGGGCGGGGTGTTGGGAATGCTGGTGATAAACTCCTTTACCCAGGAGCTGAATCAGGTTCTGGCGCTGGCCTCGTTTATCCCCATTGTTTTGGGTATGGGCGGAAACATTGCCACCCAATCGTCAACCATTATCGTCCGCGGCATTGCCACCGGCCGCATTCACATGGATCAATTTTTCAAGATTATCTATAAAGAGATGCGGGTTGGCCTGATTCTTGGGGTGAGCTACGGTATTTTACTGGGAATTTTTGCCTTCTTCGGATATGCAGAGCCGAAGCTCCTGGGCGTCGTTGTGGGAGTATCACTCTTTTTTTCAATGTCCATCGCAGCGGTCGTCGGCAGCTTCATTCCTCTGGTCCTCAAGCGATTTGATATCGACGCAGCAGTGGCTACCGGCCCTTTTGTTACCACCTCCATTGACGTTCTTGGCGTTTTTGTCTTTTTATGGATTGCCAAGTTATTTCTCCATCTCTAATTCCCCCCGTGGTTTCTTTATCTTTATGCACCAGTAAGGGAGGTTGACCATGATCACTTCTTCTGGGAAAAAAACTCTTCCTGTTATTGTTATCGTTGCGCTGTTCCTGGTTGGTTTGTGGTTGGTGGTCGATCCCTTGGGACAACAAGGGCTCGATCCTGACGCCTCCCCCCATGCTGTGATTGCCCGAGGTGAACTGGCTGCAGACGAGCAGAACACCATTGATATCTTTAAGAATGTTTCTCCGTCGGTGGTCAACATCACCACCATCGCTCTGCGTCGCGATCTATTTTCACTCAACGCGATAGAGATCCCGCAAGGAACCGGTTCCGGTTTTATCTGGGATGATCAGGGGCGAGTCGTCACCAACTATCATGTGATCAGTGATGCCAATCGCATCCAGGTTGCCATGGCTGACAACACCGTCTGGAAAGCGGTTCTGATTGGGGCCGCGCCTGATAAAGATCTGGCTGTCTTGCAGATCGATGCCCCGAAGCACCTGCTCAGAGCCATCCCAGTGGGGGAATCAAAGAATCTGCTTGTCGGGCAGAAGGTTTTTGCCATCGGGAATCCCTTTGGTCTGGATCAAACCATGACTTCCGGTATTATCTCGGCGCTTGGGCGTGAGATAAAGGCCATCACCGGACGAATGATTCGGAACATGATCCAAACGGACGCTGCCATCAACCCCGGCAACTCCGGCGGCCCTCTCCTCGATAGTGCCGGACGTCTTATCGGGGTCAATACTGCAATTTTCAGCCCATCAGGGGCCTATGCCGGGATTGGCTTTGCCGTACCGGTGGAGGAAATCAACCAGGTCATCCCCCAGCTTATCCGCCATGGCAAGTTGATTCGACCCGGGATCGGGGCAACTCTGGCTGACACCCGCCTGGTTAAAAGGCTGGGCTTGCCGGAAGGGGCACTGATTGTGACTATCGAACCGGACGGACCGGCCCATAAGGCTGGGTTGCGCCCCACCGAACAGCGGGGAAATGAAATTCACCTGGGGGATATCCTCAGCGCCATCGAAGGAAACAAGGTGCGCTCCTATGATGATGTGCGGACCGAATTGGAACGATTTCAGGTCGGGGAAGAAGTGACGATTACGATCATTCGAGAGAACCAGTCCCGACAGGTTCGGCTTCGGCTGGGTGCCCTGGAATAATTTTCAACTCGCTAGGTATGCACATGCACATGCGTTTGTGTTGAAGTCGCTGATTTCCAGGGGGTTGTGATCAGTAATGAATACAGCCGGCTGCGCAACCAGCCCTTAAAACGCAGCCATAAACAGCACATTCAAGCCGCCAATCAGAAAGCCAAGGATTGCGCCGAAGAGGTTGATATATTTAAACTGTTCCTCCATAATTCCGAGCAGCAGTCTTTCCAGGCGCATCAGGTCAAGGGAGTCTACCTTCTCCTTGACGATCTGCCTGAGATTCAGGGAGGTGACCAACCCCGGCACCTCTGCGGCCAACATGTCCGAGGCCATTTTTTGAATGGAGCGATAGAGTCCGTCTCGTATCCCGACGGGAAGAAGCGCTGAAAGACGACCGATGGATCGCCCGAGAAGCCCATTGAGTAGGGTCTGAGCCATGAAATTGATTTTTTTTCTGGTCTCTTCAGATCGCAGAATATCGACCACTTTATTCTTAATCCAGGCTTTACCCCGCTGCATTCCATCTTCCCCGGTAAAATCCCACAGCACCTCACCAAGGGATAGCCCACCTTCTTCCATATATGTCTCCATATTATCCCGGATCATGGAAGAAAGAGTTGCGGTGGTTTCCGGTTCACGAAGAATAGCGGCTATTTGAAGACTTACCTGGGAGCAAAAGTGCTCAACCCCTTCTCCCTGGCCTTCTTTGATCATCCGGACGATGGGAGTATTAAGAAAGGACTGACTTCTCTCCCGTAAAATGGCTGCCACCCGTTCCTGCACTTCCCCATGCTGGAGCCAGTCGGCGATTGCATCTTCCTTTTCAATCAAATATTCACGAACCTTCTTCTCAACAGTCTCCATATTGAGAAAGGTTTTGACCATCCCGGCCATGGGGCCCATTGAATTGATAAAATTCTCAACTCCTGCCCGCACTCCTGTGACGATTTTGTCTCGGATCTCAGGTTCTTTTAAGATAACCGCTAATTTACTGAGCAAGGCCGGGGTCTGTTCGCCAATGGTCTGGTGCAGCAACCGTTGCAGCGACTCAGGCAGAATGTCGGCGAGGGATTTCTCCTGACTAAGTGTTGAGTAAACCTTCTGCTGGACAAAGGTCTCAATCCACTGTTCCATTGTCGGGCCAGTGAGAATTCTGGTCAGCTTTTTCTCGATAAAGGCATATCCACCCTCTCGCACGTTGCCGGGAAAAATCTCCGACACGCGGGTTGCGAGGAGACGCTCCATTTGCTGGTCAACGGTGGTTTCGACAATGGATTCAAAGGCGCTGGAAGCAACAAAGGTATGAAGACCTTCCTGGATCTGATAGGTGACGGCCTTTGCTGCCACATCAAAATAGACCTCGTACCCTTTAGGAATCAGGCTTGACAGCGGCCCAAGATCCCGGTTGAGTAGATTGCTGCCCCTGCTTTCAATCAAACCGTAGAGATGGGCCTGAAAGGACTCATTGGCCAGGGCTTGACCGATTTCTTTGCTGGTCAGCAGATGTTCCCCCACCATCTCGCCGATATTTGCAGCCAGTTCTTCCCGTTTTCCAGGGATAACCCCCGGGGTAAAGGGGACCCGGATACCCATAACTCGCCAGGCACGAAGGGGGCGAAATAGCATTTTAATGGCAACCATATTGGTAAAATAGCCAATAAATGCTCCTACCACTGGTGGACTGGCGTAGTGGAGTGCGGTAAGCAGATCAGCGGTTGCGATTGACATGGGTAAAAATCTCCGAGGGATGACTGATAATTTTGTTGGCCTTGTTAATTTCAAGTTCCTGACGATCTCGGAATCCCCAGAGGACACCGAGAGTAAACATTCCTGCCTTGTTTCCTGTCTGCATATCTGTGGCCGTATCCCCAACGTAGACAATCTCATGGGGCTGAAGCTTCATCAGGGCTGCTATTTCCAATGCTCCGGCAGGATCGGGTTTTTTAGGAGTTCCCTCACGCTGACCGTAGATAAAGGCAAAGGTGTTTGTTGGAAAATATCGCTGGACACAGAGTTGGGTGAAGGCATGCGGCTTATTCGAGAGAATTCCCAGTTGCAGACCGACATCCTGCAACTGTTGGAGCATCTCTAAAATCCCGGCATAGGGTTTGCTTTTCACATCCCATTTCTTTCCATATACTTGCAGAAAGATGTCCATGCAGGAGGTAATCTCAGCTTGAGAACGATTCTTTTCAGGCAGTATCCGTTCAATCAGGATTGAAAGCCCTTCACCGACGAAATATCGATAGGCATTGGTCGCATGCCCAGGAAAACCAAAATGGGCCAGGCTCGCATTGGCTGCGTCGGCTAGATCCTCGAGAGTGTCGAGCAAGGTACCGTCAAGATCAAATATTACACCACGAATATCCATATGTTACACATTTTTTAGTGATAAGTTCTGGGAAGGAGCCCGTAGACGGTTGCATGCCAGACAGAAGCTATGATCTGCAAGAGCGGTTGAGATGATTTTTTTCAGGTGAGTTCAATCTGGGGAAAATAAGCACTTTGTTCACTCTTTAACACCCTAAGGATTTTATTGCAGGAATGATATCTGACGAATGAGAGGACTTCAGCTTTAATGTCCCCAGATGCAACAACCCAACAGGGCAGGACGTTCCGGCAAAGCTGTCCTGCCCTGTTGGGCTAAGATTAACGGTTAAAAGTACCAGGAAATCACATCATATGGCGACGCAATAAGTACATAATGCGCTGAAAGGTGTCCCAATCTTTAATCGCCAACATCATCATTTTAGTTAAAGCCCGTTCTTGCAGAATCATGCTAAACCTCCCTGTCCTTGAAAAAGGTTAAGGTTGAGGCAAAAGGCCCCGAACCGAAGAGTTGATGGCTTCGCAAGCAGCACGAAATCATCAAGTTTACCGATCCGGGGATGTCCCTTTGTATCCGCAAGACCACAGCTGCTCCCGATAATCCACGACGGAGGCGATTTCACAGGGTTCAGCAGAACCGTGTGAACCTTCCAGGCAGGTCTTCTGACTTCCGGATCATTCTCTTCGTACGTCTTCCTATCTTATTCTGCATCAAACAGAAATATGACAGTGACTTTTTGCGCGATTCGTCCCCGGTCACAGCGGCGGGCCCATCTTCGATTTCCACGAAGTTCCCTTGTTCAGTCCTTTGCAGGACACCTGAAATTGAACTTTTATCTCTAATGAATAAATGATGGGCTGTCAACCAACAAAAGCCACAGGGTACTCTATTTTGTGTGAAACATTTTCGTTAAATACTCGGTGGAGTATATCGAGAAGTTAGCTCAACAAAAAAAGGGTTCATCTAGGTAAATACCCGATGAACCCTTTTTATTACCAACAGCTACAAGGTAATGAATCTGACTGTTTTACAATTTCTCTAAATTTATTCTTGAATGTGAATTTGTCAGCAAAGAATGGCTTCTTTATTGAGCACCAGCACCAGAAGGAACTGACGAGCCAGGACCAGGGCGGCCAGGCCTATCCTGCATTGCCCTGATGCCGCTGCCGTCACGAGGTCCCATTCCTTGGCCCGGTCCGTCAAAATTACCGCAATTTAACAATCCTGAGACACCTGCCGCGTCAGCTTTAGTTTCCATCGTCAATCTCAGGTCAAATATTTCGCCAGCTAACTTGGCAGCTTTTGAAGGATCAGGATTGTCAGAACGCAACACTGCAAGCTCTTCCGCATGTTTCATTACCATTTGTTTGCGGAGATCTTTAGTTTCATTGAAATACTTGTCAACCTTTTCTTTAGACGTAGCGTCTAGTTGAGTATAACAAGGCTGTCCTTTAGGGCAACCTTGTCCCATTCCGTAACCTCCCCCCATCCCGCAACCTCCTCCCATTCCCCTATTGGCAGACGCCTGTTGGAATCCAAAAAATCCTAAACCAGCAACTAAGGCTGTAATAACGAATACTTTTTTCATTTTGCTTCTCCTTGGGGAAAAATTTAATACAATAGCGCTCATCATTGATATTGACCATCAACATCGTTTGACATTTATGAAGCAAACACCATGCCAAAACATCTAGCTTTATCTTAAGATAATAATATGAAAGGGGAAATGTTGTTGTAATATTTTTTTACAACTTTTGAGACAGATCAAATAAGCATTTTTTACCCACTTTCCTCTGTCTAAGGAACAAGTATATGTATAAAAAATCCCATCATATGGGCTAAATCTTGACCTCAACGTCTGGCAGTACTGCAATCAGCACACGGGCCAAACCTGATACGCATAGTGATGGGAATTTTTTGAAGCAATTTTGAGAAAAATACTTGATAACTTTGGGAGTAGATTGAACAAAAAAAGCGCCTGCTCGAAAGAGCAGGCGCTTAAGGGGGAGGGAGGGGAAAATGAAGTATTTCACTTTGCATTCTATACTACAACAACTGTGCCAAGAAAGAACTAAATGTATAACTACATGAATTTGATCACATGTTAAAAGTGTGGTAGGTCATTTACCTCCAACAAGCTGCTACATTATTATCCACGAGGCCGTCTGCGTGTATATTTTTTATCCAGATTCTTCACCGCCATGTAAGCAACAAATCAGTTTTTAAAAAAGTTGGAATGATCTGTTGATGAACCCACATCATTCTATGCGGATGGAACCTACTCCTTCTTCCTCTTCTTCGATCCCTTTAGAAGTAGTGGCTTTTCTGGACACTGGTGTCTTTTCTGCCACGAGATCAGGAGCGGGCCGTTCACGGCTGTTAAGGGAAAACCGGTGTGGTGAGACTGTCTCTTTCAGGGCTGACTCATGGACTATCTCAGGCTTTGCGTCCAAGGGTTGCTTGAAAACAGCCATCAATCCGTCCTGCAGGCCGAATAATGTCACCAGTTCCCAACCCGCCGAGCCAAATTCATTTAAGGACTGCTCAACTTCTGCTTCATCCAGAAAAGAGCTACCCAGCAGCCCTTCTTTTTTCAATCCATATTGTATGGTTTTATATCCCCAACGCATAATCCCTTTCATGCCTCTAATATTTAAGTTTTATAATTGCTAAACAATGGTTGACAGCACAAATTTGTATCAGGAGTTAAACCGTTCTTTTAGGCGTACGATTCTCAATTTTCTGATCAATATTACTTTTCTTTACATATAGTTGACATTCCATTCCAGACGAAGCATAGACCACCCTGGCCGGGTTTTGAGCAGACTTGAAATGCATGGCCCGGCAGCCATAAGGTGTCTCTGGTTCATGTGTAACGTAATAGTGGATACAAAATTGACAAACAGGGTGCTGAGACATTTGTAAAAATACCCTTTGAATCTGGTGAAGAATGATAAACGGTGAATCGTTCTATGGGGAGAAAACATTACGCGAAATCACCGTTAGCCTTTATTTGTTACAGCCTCATTGTTTGATAATATAGCATTTTTTTCAAAAGAGACAAAGAAAGAGAGGGCCGCCCCACTCATAATGGCCGTTCCGGTAACTAAAAATCCAACCCCAATGGAGGCAAAATCGCCAATACTTCCAATCAATGCCGGCAATAAGCCACCCCCTCCTAAAAAAGCCACCGGGATACAGAGGGAGACCGCAAGTCCCTTTTTACCTTCGGGACCCATTGCTGACAAGACGGCAAATCCAGAGGGGAAAAAGCAGACAGCAACCATGGGCTGTAAGACCACAAAGGTCATGACCCACGGTAAAGCTCTGCTCAATCCCAGAGATACTGTGAAAATCCCTGCAAGCATCAGCGCACACCCCATGATGGCTTTATTTCCAATCCTGTCTCCAAGCCAGCCTGCGGCTAGAGGCATCATGAGAGCGGCAATCCTTGAATAGGCAAGCACGCGGCTGGCTTGTTCTGTGGATAGGCCTTGATCAGAGACCAGATAGAGAGGGAGCATGGCATAAATTCCAAGACTCGAACAGATGGCCAAGGAAAAAAACAGGGTCATCAACCAAAACTTTGTTTGTGACAAGACTGCATATACATCTGAAAAATTGGGTGCGTCAGTGAGCTCATTGCTTTTGTCTGCCATGGGAGCATATAAAACTCCGGCACTTATCATAAAAAGTCCAAACCACATTAACCCCTGCTGCCAGGTGCAATACCTCAATAATATATCAGCAAGAACAGGGGCTGCGATAAATCCAAAATTCGGTGCCAGCTCATGGACAGCCATCCCTCGTGCTAGATAGGACGGTGGAACCAGTCGGCCTATGGAGTAAAGGCCGGAAGGTAGATAAAGACCTGCTGCCAGCCCCAGACAAAAAAGACCCAGGCGCATGGACCACAGGGAAGAGCACAAGCTCAAAATCAACAACACCGTGCCAGTGGCCACGGTGGAGAGAACAATGGTCTTTTTGTGATTGATTCGGGAAGAGATACATCCAGAGCTAAGAATGGAGATGAAATAGCCGACAGAGATCAGCAGAAAAAGAGACCCCGAAGCTGCATGGTCGAGATCAAATTCCCTTTCGAGAATTGGCAGAAGTGGTGAAAAAATGACACGAGCTGTGAAGTTTAAAAAAAACAGGCCTGTCAAAAGCAACAAGCCGCCATATATCCTACTGGCAGATCTATCTTTCATGCTTTGATTTTAATAAAAAAAATTCATTTGGAAGAGATCAGGAAGGTCAAAAGAGACGAAATTGGATATGTGTCATGGACAATATTAAAATAAATAAAATCAACATATTAAGTTGCTTGGTAAATAAAAATCTGCCTCAGCTTGAGGGTAGCAGCTAATGAAATGCGAAGTATACAAATTCAGGTAAGGTCGTTTTTCAGGGAGAGCTTTTTTTAGGGTAATCAAAAAAGATTAAATGAGCAGTGTTGTATTTTATTTGTTGCCAGGAAGAACATTGAAACTCCAACGCAACAATTCCGCATGTAGGAATCTGAATGATTTCAGGGGCGTGGTGATGATCGATGAGGAGGTCTGCAAAATCAGTAATGACGGGATTGTGTCCAATGACCAACAAGGCTTTAATTTTATCAGAACAGGTAGTAACCTCTGAGAAAAGGTCTTCGATGGAGCTGGTATACAGTCGCTCATGTTGCTCAATTAATTTCCTGGAGACTTTAAGGGGTGGCGCCAGGAGCTCCGCCGTCTGCACCGCTCGCAGTGCCGTACTGCTCCAGATAGCATCAATTTTAATTTTTCTGCCAGCAAGTCTTTGCCCCATGGCCGGAGCGTCTCGCTGGCCCCGTTTATTCAATGGGCGTTCATGGTCAGCCAGAGAGGAATCCGTCCAACTGGATTTAGCATGCCGGACTAGATAGAGTGTTCTCATGACAAAACTCCTCGTCGCCAGACTTCCTGCCATAACTGTTTATAGGCAGTAGCAGCAGAAGAGGCGGACGCTGATACCGCCACTGGTTGCCGATAGATACCCATTTTTTCGACATCTGCAAGATAGGCAATCTCACTCTCCAAAAAGAGTTTTTTCTTGCCAAATTTTGCAATAATATCAGTGTGCATTTTTTTCCGTTTATCGACCATGGAGAAAAAAGCCGCCAGTTTTTTTCGATTCACCTCCAGCTTGTCAGCCAGTTTTATCAATTGAGCGAAAGAGAGAATGGAAAGGGTTGTGGGGATAACCGGAGTCACAACCAGATCTGCGGCCATGATAATGTTTTCAGAAAGCAAGGTAATATTGGGCGGACAATCAAGAATCAAGACATCATACTCATCCTTGAGGCCGGCAAAGATTCTCTTCAGCTCTTTTGCCGATCCGCCGCGATCATCTAAAGCTATATCGAGATTACGAAATGAAAAGTGGGCCGGCAGCAGGTCAAGATTTTCAAAATCCGTGCCTCTGATAAATGGCTCCAAGTCTCCTTTAAGAAACTGCTTCCGATTAAAACTCTCTTTAGCGCGAATCCGGTAATAATATCCTGCGGCTCCCTGGGGATCCATATCACAGAGCAGAGTTTTTTTCCCGCTATGAGCACTGTCGTAGGAAAGATTTACTGCCGTTGCAGTCTTCCCCACACCACCCTTGCTTGAGTAGATAGCGATAATTTTCATTGGATGTCGGAAATGAAAAAGCTGAATTTTTCAGGTTTTGTACAGCCTGTCGGGCAAATAATCTGAATCAAGGGGGCTAAAAAAATTATTTAAAAAGTAATGTAAATAATTTGCTGTTTTCGACAGTGGTAAACTGTTCAAATGTTTGTTCAAACTTATTGCGTACGTCAATCTGTTCTTCGTATAAATGGGTAATCAGGCCGCCCAGTGCAGCTGCCACCTTAATTGCATTTTTCTGTTCTTTCAGGGCAAGTGCATTCTGATATTCTCCTAACATCTTCTGTTGCACGGAAAGATCGTTGAAATTCCCCAGATTGTCCTGTAGCTTTTTAAGGGATTTAACCAGGATATCCATTTCGGTTTCAGGAAATAACGAGCGGTAAAATTCCAGCAGATAGCGAAGTTTTTTTGCTTGAATTCGCAAGCAATGCAATTCAGTATCAGGGCTCTGAGGCCCTATCTGGGACCCAGACTCAAGAATAGAGCGCAATCGTTTTCTGATGGACTTGCTGGCCACCTCTTTGCATGATTTTTGGCCGGAAATAAGTGAGGATAAGAGAATGGAATTTTCCAGATACTCCTGCCATTGGGCCATGAAAGAGTGAAACTTTCGCGATTGCAAGGCCTTTCTCAGCCGTTGAAGTTCTTTCAACCGTTGCTTGGCAAGTCCTTGAAAAAAAAGAGTCAACCCCTCCTGCAACCCTTCCGGCAACATGGATTGATAGTCTTTCTTAGCTAAAAGATAGACATCCAGATCACGAACAGGACCGGTGAATGTACCAATATCCTTCAATCCTTGTTGAAATCGTACAATATCATCAGGATGCACTATTTTTTTAATGCTTCCTAATAAAGATCTGGTCCTGCGCAAGGCTACCCGGAAATCATGAAGAAATTCCGTGTCAAAATCTTCTATGATGCCGAAAACATTTCGCTCCATCCCTTTAAGTAACTGGAAAAAGATCTTTTGTGCGGCAAGGATAACGGATTCTGCGGGATCAAGGATGATGGAAAACTGAGAGCTGTAGTGGTGGGAATTTTCCCCAAGCTCCGTAAGGGCGAGTCGCAAGGTTCTTTCTTCCGAATATCCTGCCTCCAAGCCTTGGAGCTTGAGACCTTCTGTGACCTTCTCCAGTATCTTGTCATAGCCGCGAACTCCGAGTAGTCGCAACGATCCGCCAAGGGAAACTGGCTGGCATCCTTCTTCATTATCGGGGGGTATCAGTTGATTTAACTCAAGGGAACCGGAAAAGACTATTTTTTGATCCCGATTCATAACCTGAAAACATTGTGACTTTCGGGTAATCTCTGCACGAGGAAGTAATGCCCGGATGCCAGCCACAGTCATGAGTTTTTCACCCAGTGCTCCATCGGAGAAATGAAGGGGAAGGGGTTTTTCATGAGTAGGCCCTTCTTCCTGAAGTTTGAATTCACCGGCAAAACTGGTCAACACAAAGCTAGTCTTCCCAATCCGAAAACAGAGTAATTCCTTATTGTTGAGTCGCCAATCAAAGGTGTCCAGATAACAGATGGTATCAACCGATATCCCGCACTCACGAATATGGTACTTCTCTGGAAGTCCGGATAACAGTGATGCAAGCTCAACTGGGCCGGGAAGAATATAGGCGAGGCAGTTTTCGTTCATTTCTTAGCCGACCCTTCAGCTCCGGTAATCAGCATTGATCTTGACATAGTCGATGGAAAAATCACAAGTATATACCTCGGCGCATGCACTTCCATCTTTCATATCGATGGTCACAAGGATATTTTTTTCTTTCAGGATGGCAGTGGCCGATTTTTCCGCCTCTTTCCCCAGACCCAGCCCATTTTTTACAATGACAACATCACCAAAAGCGATATCAACACGTTCCGGGTTAATACGCACCCCAGAGCGGCCCATAGCAGCGATGATTCGGCCCCAGTTGGCATCTTCACCAAAAAAAGCAGTTTTTACCAGACTGGAATTGGCCACGGTCCTGGCAATCTGCTCAGCATCCATCTCTTCGCGAGCGCCACAAACACGAATGGTTATAAATTTGGTAGCCCCCTCTCCATCTGCAACGATCTGCAAGGCAAGATCCTTCAACAGGTCTTCCAGGGTCTGTTGAAAGAGCTCCTGGTAATGTAAAGCGCCTTCATCAATCCAGGGATTATCGGCGGCACCATTGGCCATCACCAGAATCATATCATTGGTGCTGGTGTCGCCGTCAATGGTGATTCGGTTAAAGGTACGCACCACCCCTTTGAGTAGGGCACCATGGAGTTGCGGAAAGCCGATTTGCGCATCAGTCAGCACAAAGGCAAGCATGGTTGCCATATTGGGCATGATCATGCCGGCCCCTTTGGCCATGCCTATCAAATGAACCTCCTGTTCTCCAATCATAACAGTTCGGCAGGCTGTTTTTGAAACGGTATCCGTGGTCATGATTGCCTTGGCAACCTGATCAAAATTGTCAGCAGAAAGTTTGCCGACAAGCTCCGGCATGGCCTTGACTATGGCATCAACGTTAAGCTGTTCACCGATAACACCAGTGGAAGAGATTTGAACCATTTCTGGAGCTATACCAAGAGCCGCTGCTGCACAATCTCCGGTAGCGATGGCGGCCAACATGCCATTCTCACCGGTGCAGGCATTGGCACACCCGCTATTAATCAAAATTGCCTGAGCTTTCCCCTGTTTTAGACGCTCAATATCAAGGACAACGGGGGCCGCCTTCACCTGATTTGTGGTAAATGCTCCGGCAGTAACGACCGGCGTTTCGCTAAAGATTAGGCCAAGATCCAATCTATCCGCATATCTGATACCAGCAGCAACGGCTGCTGTTTTAAATCCTTTAATTTTCATTTGTCTTTCTTCAAGCCTCATTGGAGAAATCAGTGAGTAAAAATGTTGGCCATTAAACAGCACATAAGGGGAGCTGGAGTTTTTTAGAAACAAACGTTAAATGCTTTATACAAACAATACTACAATGCTAACCGTGCCTCTGAAAGTATACTATTTCACAATAGTTCAAAGATTATACTGAACAAGGCCTAACGATTCAAGTCTTCATTGACAAACGGCTGTGCCATCTGAAGTGAAAAAAATGTAAATGTGAGGTTGGTCAGGTCTTTCACTCTCTCCCTACCCCACATTCTCCACGCCAAAAGTTGACGGATACGTGAAGATAGAATAACATTTTGTATTATCTCTAATAATTTCATACTCTCATAAAGGCATCTTCTTCGTGTGCTGATTTTTTTGTCATTTGTACCGGACGGCGATTTCGGGGAAATCATCTCTTGCTGCTTGAATTGCTTTAAATTGCATGGCAGGGGCTGCAATCTCGTGGCTCTTTCGACCAAAAAAACTCATTTATTATTAAGGAGGTACGAAAAAGAAAAAACCAGAAAAATAGTCATCAATTTCAACAATCAAAAATGGAGATGGAAATGAAACTATTAAAAAAATCTTTCGCCTTACTTGGTCTCACGGTGGTGCCGCTGATGATGTCCGGCACTCATGTACAGGCTGAGGATATAAAAAAAGCGAAAACCATTGCAGAACTAGTGGCCATGTACGACTCGACGTCTTGCCATGAATGTCACCCTGAAGCCCATGAACAATGGCAAAAATCACTCCATGCCCGCTCTATTTTCGGCCCGGAGAACACTGCTAGAACAGCAGCAACATTTAAAACTACCATTGAAAACGGTTTAAAAGAATGGCCCTATTCCGGGGTAAAAAAGAATGAGGACATTGGCGTCAAGCATCTGAGGATTTGTACAAAATGTCATTTGCCCCAATTGGAAGATGCAGAAGACAGTGTTGCTCAGGAGATTGTCAAAAATATTTATGCCTTTGCCGATGAAGGCAATGAAGCAGCGAAAAAAACTTTGCAAAGTTTGAATATTGATTGCCTGATCTGTCATAACAGAAATGCCATTGTCCACAAATGGACTGATGGAATGCCTCAGAAAGATGCCGTTTATGGCACCACTGACGGCAAGCATGATGATCCAGACCGCCCAGTGATGAAGCAGAGTAAGATTATGAAGGAATCAATTCTCTGCGGACAGTGCCATGGACTGGGGCCAAATTTTGAGCTCGAGAATCCGAGCCAATGCGCAACACTCTACGGTGCCCATCTGTATACATACATTCCTGAAGGCGGTGGGGAAACTTGTCAAAACTGTCATATGGAAAAGAGTGGCCTGGGGCACAACATGCAGAGCTATCGTTCACCGGAAATGGCAAAGATGGCCCTTGATGTCGAGGTTGAGGCCAAGGCTTACCAGTGGCGTGATGGATCTATCATGACCCCTGCCGCCACGGTTATTGTGGATATCAAAAATAAAGCCGGTCATCCCATACCCGACGGCTGACCGACCCCCAACCGGGTGGTCCTGGATGTGACCGCGAAGACAACTGATGGAAAGGAATTTTACAAGAACCAGGTCATTTATATGCCGACTCCGCAACAGATGGGACGTGGAGATAAAATGGGTAGAGGCCCATATGAAAAGAGTGGCTTGATCCATGATTCAAGCCTGCCTCCTCTCAAGACTACCCAGGAAAAGTTTGAGATTCCTGTGTATATTGAATCGACGAAAGATGGAAAAACAGTGCGAAACATTATCGCCAATGATTTTATTGTCGATGTTGAGATATCGTATCTGCCTTACGGTAAAAAAGAAGATCCCGGTAATAATCAAAAATGGGTAAGCATTTCAAAAAAACTGAGCATTCAAAAAGGCGGGAAATAATCTAGAAGTTTTCATGCAGGGCCGAGCCTGGAAGCAGGATCGGCCCTGTTTTTAACTTAAAAAAAGCAACGTCTCCAACAACTTGCAAAGATTAAGAATAAATAAAAACAAAACGATCATCATCAATGTTTATCCGCAAACGGCCCTCATGTTTTCGGCCATAAACCTCCCAGCCTGGCTCCCCTTTGATCTCACACTGGAGACATTGTGGCGAGTGAACGCCATTATCCCGATCGCCACACGAAATCAACAACGCTAAATCATTCTCTTGCTCCGCTAGAAGCCTGGCAACGTTTTTTTGCCTGTTCAAATGATATCAAACCCCCTGTAAATCGACACTCAATTCTCTTCATTTGTCATTCTCTCCTCGTGATTTATCACCACGAACAAAACAGGGTTACATTTGGCTGGTCGTTGTTGATCACCGTTGATCTCCCCAGCCCTGCCTTTGCACATTGCATATAATTTTCTTCAGTAATTTGTAAAGCTCATTTGTAATGGTATTCCCGCTCTCCTGCGCTGACATCCTCTTCCAATTTCAGAGAATTCAGAGTAATGTGCCCGTGATTTTCAGAGTAACAACCCGTCTTCTTCTCCTTCAATTTCAAAGGTATTATTCATGAGCACAGATGATAAAAAGATTATCTATTCGATGATCAAGGTAAGTAAATATTATGATAGTAAGCCCATCCTGAAAGATATCTCCCTTTCCTATTTTTATGGCGCCAAGATCGGGGTGCTGGGATTGAACGGTTCCGGGAAGTCCACCTTGCTGCGCATCCTGGCGGGCATTGACACTGAGTTTAACGGCGAGACTATTCTTTCGCCGGGGCTCACCGTCGATTATCTCGAGCAGGAACCCAGGCTTGATCCGGATAAAACCGTGCGCCAGATTGTTGAAGAAGGCGTACAGGGAACGGTGGATCTTCTCAATGAGTTTAACGTCATCAATGAAAAATTTGCCGAGCCCATGACTGACGATGAAATGCAGGCACTCATTGACCGCCAGGGCGAGGTGCAGGATAAGCTGGACACCTTAAACGCCTGGGATCTGGACAGCAAACTGGAGATGGCCATGGACGCCCTGCGCTGCCCGTCTCCTGAAGCCCGCTGCGAGATTCTTTCGGGAGGTGAAAAACGACGGGTTGCCCTCTGTCGTATCCTCCTCAAGCAACCCGACATCCTGCTTCTTGACGAGCCAACCAACCATCTGGATGCTGAATCCGTGGCCTGGCTGGAGCACCATCTCCAGCAATACGCTGGAACCATCATTGCCGTGACCCATGACCGTTATTTTCTCGATAATGTAGCTGGCTGGATACTTGAGCTTGATCGTGGGGTCGGCATCCCATGGAAGGGAAATTATTCCTCCTGGCTGGAACAGAAAGAAAAACGATTGGCGACGGAAGAAAAATCAGAGAATGACCGCCGGCGAACCCTGCAGCGAGAGCTGGAATGGATTCGAATGTCTGCCAAGGGGCGCCAGACAAAATCCAAGGCAAGGATCAACGCCTATGAGCAACTGCTCAGTCAGGAAACCGAAAAACTGGCACAGGAGTTACAGATCTTTATCCCGCCCGGTCCGCGACTTGGCAAGGTGGTGATTGAGGCAGATCATATCCGCAAAGCCCTGGGAGATAAGCTGCTGGTGGAAGATCTCAACTTCAAGCTCCCTGCTGGTGGTATTGTCGGGGTTATCGGCCCCAATGGCGCCGGCAAATCCACTCTTTTCAAGATGATCACCGGCCAGGAAACACCTGATGGCGGCACGATCCGCCTGGGTGAAACCGTCAAGCTGGCCTATGTCGATCAAAGTCGTGATGTCCTGAACCCGGAGCATACAATATGGGAGGCGGTCTCTGAAGGTCAGGAAACCGTTTGGCTGGGCACAAAGGAAATCAATTCCAGGGCCTATGTCGGCAAGTTCAATTTTTCCGGCTCGGCCCAGCAAAAAAAGGTGGGACTTCTTTCAGGAGGACAGCGGAACCGGGTTCATCTGGCACGGATGCTCAAGGAGGGAGGGAATGTTCTGCTCCTTGATGAGCCGACCAATGATCTGGATATCAACACCATGCGGGCGCTGGAAGAGGCGTTGGTGAATTTTTGCGGATGCGCTGTGGTTATCAGCCATGACCGCTGGTTTCTTGACCGCATCGCCACCCATATGCTGGCCTTTGAGGGCGACTCACAGGTTGTCTGGTTTGAGGGGAACTACTCGGATTATGAAAAAGATCGAAAAGCGAGACTGGGGGCTGCAGCTGACCAGCCGCATCGCATCAAATATCGACAACTGACCAGGCAATAAAGCTTTTTTGCTGTTTCTTCTTCGTTTGAAATTAAAAAAGCATTCAGGTTTGCACCGAGAATGATGCCTACCTGAATGCGAATTTGAAAAAACAAGAATATAATCTGTAAGTCCCTAAAGCTCAGCCGCCATTTTCAACAAGATCTGAAGCTGAGGAAGCTTTTCCCTGGCGACAGCCACAGAACCTTCCCGACAGTCTTTTTCGATGGCAGCGGTCACATCTCGGATTGCCTCCAATCCAAGACTGGCCGCTGCACCTTTAATTGAATGGGCTGGCCCTCTGGCCGCGACCGGGTCTCCCTTTTCCACAGCCTGTGCCAGAACAGCCAGATCTGATGCCGAAGAATCCTTGAATATGATCAATAATTCCTGGAGCAGCTCTTCGTCATCATCCACTTGGCCCATGGCAAATTCTTTATTCCAACATAGATCCATATCCTGCCTCTCTCCTGTGCCAACTTTTTGATTTTATTGACCTATTGCCTGATTTAACGCAGAAAAATCAATAGCGCCTTCCCTAAGTAACTGTAATTTTCCATCCATAAATCCGACAACAGTCGAACTCATCCCGCCAGGCGTCTGACCGCCATCGAGGATACAGGCTACCTCGTCTCCAAAAAAGTGCAGAACGTCCTCAGCAGTCCGGGCAGCAGCACATCCTGAGAGGTTTGCGCTGGTTGCAGTCATCGGCCTTTTCCAAAACCGTCCAAATTTGCATGCTACCGGATGAGGCGAAATTCGAATCCCGATGCCACCACTCTTTCCGGTAAGCATTGATGATAGCCCCTCTACAGCGGGAAAGACCAGGGTCAAAGGACCAGGCCAGAATGATTTCATCAAGAGTTTATAGGCACCAGGAATTTCACTGGCCAAATCAGCGAGCTGCGCTTCATTCTGGATAAGAATTGGAAAAGGCTTGTGTAAGGCACGACGCTTCAAGCTAAACAAAGCTGTCAAAGCCTTCTCATTAAAGGGGTCAACGGCTAGTCCATAAAAAGTCTCGGTGGGAAAAGCGACAATCTTCCCCTGAGCGAGACATGTCACTGCCTTTTGGAAATCCTGCTCCAAAGGGCAGTGAGTTGAATTCGTCAGCCCGGTACTGGAAATAATCAACCCTCAACCTTTTTGGCTTTATCCTCAACGTCTTTGATCATCTCCATCCTGAATGCCTGTAATCTGGCGGCAATCCCTTTGTCTTCAAGGGCAAGAATGCGCGCAGCAAGCACTGCTGCATTCTTCGCTCCTGGCTTACCGATAGCCATGGTCGCAACAGGGATTCCAGGGGGCATCTGCACCGTGGCCAGCAAGGCATCCATGCCGTTCAGAGGCGAGGAATCGAGAGGAACGCCAATAACCGGTAAATCGGTATGGGCGGCAAGGACTCCAGCTAGATGGGCAGCCATTCCGGCCCCGGCGATAATGATTTTGAGTCCACGTTGATCAGCTGTTTTGGCCCAGCGGACAGCCCGCTCTGGAGTTCTGTGCGCGGACGCCACTGTCATCTCATAGGGAATCTGCATCTTTTTTAAAAAAGCAGCGGCCTCTTCCATAACCGGTAAGTCAGAGTCACTGCCCATGACGATCCCCACCAAAGCTGATGTAGATCTGGGGGCTTGCGGTTTACTAGCTCTCCCGTCCGCTTGATATTCCATTTGCTTTTCATGACTTCGCAAGGCCTTCGCTCCAATATCATGACGATAATGAGCTCCCGTCCACTGGATATGGTTGACGGCCTTATAAGCCTGCTCAATGGCTTTTTCCAGGGTCTTGCTCACGGCCGTTATCCCTAAAACCCGACCGCCGGCCGTGACTGTCCGTTCATTTTTGATTGCAGTTCCGGCATGAAAAATCTGAACTCCATCGACTAGAGATGCCGCCGTAAGTCCCTTGATCACCTTTCCTGTCTCATACTGACCGGGATAACCACCGGAAGACATCACTACACAAACCGTAGGCCGAGGATCAATCTTCATCTCGATGGTATCAAGTCGGCCATCAATCACGGCCTCGAAGATATCCACCACATCACTTTTCAGGCGCATCAGTAAGGGCTGGGCCTCAGGGTCGCCAAAGCGGCAGTTGAACTCAAGTACCTTCACATTATCCCCGTCAATCATCAGGCCGGCATAAAGCATTCCTTTGAAAGGGCGTCCTTCTGCTGCCATTCCGTTAATAACCGGCAGCATAACCTTATTCATAACAAAATCAGCAATGGCCTCAGTAACAACCGGAGCGGGCGAATAGGCGCCCATCCCACCAGTGTTGGGCCCCTTATCTCCATCAAAAACGGCCTTATGATCCTGAGATGTGGGAAGGGGCAGGATGGTTTTTCCATCGGTGAAAGCAATATAGGACGCCTCTTCTCCTTTCAGGCAATCCTCAATCACCACCTTGCTTCCAGCATCCCCAAAGGCCTTGTCCTGCATGATCAGGGTGACCGCATCTTTGGCCTCTTTGAGGGTGGTCGCGACAATCACGCCCTTGCCTGCTGCCAACCCGTCAGCCTTAATAACAAGCGGTACGCCTGCTTGTGTTATGTGTTTTTTCGCCTTTTTTAAATCATCAAAGACCTTGAAAGGGGCCGATGGGATATCGTACTTAGCCATAAACTCTTTGGCAAATACCTTGCTTCCTTCTAGGATGGCCGCACTTTTGCGTGGTCCGAAGATCCGTAGTCCCTCTTCTTCAAAACGGTCAACAATGCCACAGGCCAGTGAAGATTCCGGGCCGACTATGGTTAAGTCGATCTTTTCTTTTTTGGCAAATTGGCACAGTCTTTCGATGTCAGTTGCTGCGATATCAACACATTCAGCCATCTTTTTAATCCCGGCATTGCCGGGGGCGCAGTAAATCTTTATGACTCTGGGGCTTTGAGATATTTTCCAGACCAGCGCATGCTCACGCCCTCCCGAACCAACCACCAATATTTTCATGCATGGACTCCCGTGAAAAATTAAATTCTGTTTAATTAACCTGTAATGTATCAACGTTGGAGACGAAGGAATGCTAAATCATAAATGATATTTTTTATCATAAAAGAATTAGGAAACCTCGCCTCACCATTGACAATTTCGTTGTAATGGATAAAATTGAATGAATAACCATTCAATACCGGTCACGTTTTTTCAATCTCTTAATTCTATATCGTTCTAATAAAGTTAATGAAAGCTCAAGATAAGCACATAAAAATAATCAATGCGGCCACAAAAGTTTTTGCAAAGAAAGGATTCTTTAACGCAAGAATATCCGATATTGCCAAAGAAGCCAAGGTTGCTGATGGGACTATTTACCTTTACTTCAACAATAAGTTTGACATCCTGATATCTGTCTTTGAAGAAGAAATCAGCAATCTGATCGAACAGGTAAACAAATCACTGCTTCTTGAGCCAGATCCTAGGAATCAGCTGAGAATTTTTGCCACTAAACATCTGACGATGATGAAAAAGAATAAAAACCTGGCAGAAGTGATTCAGATCGAACTGAGGCAGAGTACTAAGCTCATAAAAGATTACAGAAACAACAAGTTCAGTGAATATATTGATATCATTTCTACAATTATTAAAAACGGCCAGGCACAGAATATCTATCGTACGGACATCAAACCAGGCATTGCCAAGCGTGCTTTTTTTGGAGCCCTAGATGAGATCTCACGAGTCTGGAGTCTTTCGCTGGAGACGGAATACACCGTTGAGGAGACGATCAATCAGATTATGGATATTTTTCTTATTGGAGTTCTGGTTCCAACTGCGCGGACTGAGTAACTAAGTCAGGACTGGAAGCCTTGTACTCAGGAACAAGGCCGTGCATAATCGTCAGAATCTTTTCATCATCTCGCATGAGAGCAACACGCTGCAGTTCAATCAACTGATTCTCAAGCCACCCCCACTCCACATCCCGACTCCTGGCCAGAAGCAATTTCACATGGCTGGTCTTTTGTAAAGCCTCACTTTTGTGCAATAATTCCTCAAATAACTTTTCTCCAGGCCGCAATCCGCTGTAAATAATCTTTATATCTTTCTCCACCTTGTAACCGGAAAGCTCAATCATCTGCCGTGCCAGGTCATCAATCCGTACCGGTTCCCCCATGTCGAGCACAAAAATCTCGCCACCTTGACCCATGGCGCCAGCCTGGAGAATCAGACTGACTGACTCAGGGATAGTCATGAAATAACGGGTAATCTCCTTATGGGTCACGGTAACCGGTCCACCATCTGCAATCTGCTTTTGAAACAGGGGGATCACCGAGCCTGATGACCCCAGGACATTGCCAAATCTGGTAGTTATATATTTCGTCTTGGAGCGATTATTCAGATTCTGGCAATAAATTTCGGCAATCCGCTTCGTGGTGCCCATCACATTGGCAGGATTAACGGCCTTATCCGTTGAAATCATAACAAAACGACTGGTGCCGAATCGATCGGCAGCGTCTGCGACAACCTTGGTGCCAAAGACATTATTGCAAACCCCTTCTGCAGGATTCGCTTCGAGCATTGGAACATGTTTGTAGGCCGCTGCGTGATAGACCACATTTGGCTTATAGGTAGTGAAAAGCCAATGTACCCGTTCAGCATTTTTCACATCACCAAGAACGGCTGCAAACTGAAGGTCGGGAAATTTGTGCCGCAGTTCAAACTCAATGGCGTAAAGGTTAAACTCGCCGTGTTCAAAAATGATGAGTTGAGCCGGATTCTGAGCCGCAATTTGACGACATAACTCGGAACCGATGGAACCACCACCACCGGTAACCAGCACCACTTTGCCAGCAAGATATCCGGTGATGGCATCATGATCGAGTTCCACCACCTCTCTCCCCAACAGATCTTCAACCGTGACTGATCGTAATTTTTCGACATCAACTTGACGCCCGGCCATTTCAAAGACGGAAGGAAGAGTCTGACACCGTACCCCGATCCGATTGCACTCCAAAACCAGTCGTTGTAACAGGGATTTATGCGCGGAAGGAATGGCGAGAAGAACAAGCTCAATAGACAATTCCCTGATACATTTTTCTAACTGATCAGTCCCTCCACGTACTGGAATACCATGGATCTCACGATTAACCATAGCAGTATTGTCATCAAGAAGGGCAAGTGGGTGATAGGCATCTCGGTGCAGCAGATCCCTGACCAGCATTTCCCCTGCCCTGCCCGCCCCTATAATCAACGTACGTTTTCCCTCTTGAGAAGATAACCCAAGACGATGATCTTTATACCATCGGTATGCAATACGGGAGGCAGACAGACCGGCAACAAGCAACAAGGGATACAACAGGAGTACAGAACGGGGTATTCCCTGCAGACGGTTCAATAAGAAGGATATTGCTACAATCGCAAGACTGCCAAACCCGGCTACCTTGAAGATTCGAACCAGGTCAGGAATAGACGCAAACCGCCAGACACCGCGATAGAGACCTGAGTACCAGAAAAATACACCCTGCACAGGTATTGCAATAAGAATTAAATCATACAGAGAACGTTGAAATTCCGGGGGGATAGGGCCAAGGTTAAAACGCATCCAGTATGCCAGAATAAATGCCAGCGGCACACATAGCAAATCATGCAGAAGAGCTGACCAGCGGTTTAAAAGGATAAATTTAAAAAATTTCTTTGTCATAAAGTTAGCGGAAATATCCTTTTGCCATTCTGTCTGGCTAAAAATCGGAAACAAGCTTTCTATTCATTGATTGTTCCAGCCCCGACCATCACACTTGCAAGGACTAAAGGCATATATGATACAATGGTACATAATAGACCATAGCTAGGCCAGGAAATAGAAATAAATGCACATGGCAAAAGCCAGAGCACATTAACAGCCAGAACGGCTAATGTCACTTTTTTATGGGAATGCAGGCGTCGTGCAAGAATCTGATAGGTATGACTGCGATGGGCCTCATAGAATTTTTCTCCCTGACAGACACGCGTTATCAAGGTAACAGTGGAATCCACCACAAAGACGCCAAGAAGTATGAACCATGCCCAAAGAGTCATCCTGGTTGCTTGTGCAGTAAATAAAGCAATCGTTCCAAAAAAAAATCCGAGAAATCCGCTGCATGCATCTCCCATGAATATCTTGGCGGGTGGCCAGTTCAACATGAGAAAGCCAAGAACGGAGGCGCCAAGAAGCAGGAGCAGGATAAAATAGCTTCCCATTTCCCCTGAGTAATAAAGAAGAAAGCCTGCCCCTAAGGCAACAGATACTGCTTCGGCACCGGCAAGCCCGTCGATGCCATCCATAAAATTGTAAAGATTTATAAACCACACAACCCCTACGGCAAGGAGTACCAGCATGACAGCGGAAAAGCTCCCATTTCCTAAGTGCACCAGTGTATTACTACCGTATGGTAGAAAGTTCAACGCAAGCAGTGCACATCCAAAATGAACAATGATTCGTCTGGTGGCGGTAAGATGAAAAAGATCATCCAGAAGACCAATTATGGCAATACCAAGGCCGCAGCCACCCAAGGCAACTATATGAGAAATCGCGATTTTACCTGCAAACAGGAGATATGCCCCACCCAGGTAGCAGGCAAGGAGAATGGCAAGCCCGCCTCCTCGCGGTGTGGGCTGACTGTGTGAGCTGCGCAAATTAGGGATATCGAGAAGACTGTGCCGAAGAGCAATTCTTCTCATATAGCAGGTCAGGCCCCAGGAAGAAAGGAAGATGAAGAAAAAAAAGAAAAATAAAGGTATTGCCGCGGCAACATTTCGATAATACAACATATTTTTCACGTAATCTTAGTTGCTTTTTTGCCATTGAATACCTCTGGCGGTGATCTAACCAACTCTTGAGAAAGTGTCTATTATATTCATGCAATTTCACTAGTTACGGATACGTTCTAACTCTCTCATCCACCCATTAAGCCTGTCAAGCAAAACATCGCGGCTAAAGTTTTTTTCACAGTACTCTTGTCCTCGCTTACCCATTGATTCCCGTTCTTCCTTCGACATTCGGTACATGCTCAGGATCGCATTGGACAATTGTTCAACATCTTCTGATGGAACCGATAAGCCTGAACCGGACTCAGTAATCAGCCGCCCACCTTCACCATCAAGTGCAGCCACAATCGGCCTTCCACAGGCCATGTATGACTGTATCTTTCCAGGTACTGTCAAAGCGAATAACGGGTCACGTTTCAATGTAACAAGCAAAACATCTGCCTGTGCAAAAAAAACGGGCATCATATCTGCCGGATAACGCCCTTTCAAATGGAATGATGCAGATAGTTTGCGCAGCTCTATTTGTTTTGTTAACCAGTCTAAACGACGACCATCTCCTAGAATAATCCATTGAATATCTTTACATCCCTTTAAGTTAACGGCCACAGACAGTATTGTATCAAAATCTTGCGCGACACCAATATTACCAGCAAAGACAATGCGGAAGCCTTCAGGAAGAGATTTAGTAATAGTGGCGGTGCCAATATACTCGGGCTCTTGCCAGTTAGGAAAATAAGAAATGTGTCCTGAGCCTTCATCAAGTTTTTTTGCAACGCTCGGAATAAATCCTTTTGAAGAAACTACAATTTTGTCGCAGCCTCTATAAATAAAACGAACCAACACATCTACCATTTTTAAAATAAATGGTGATTTGATGGCTCCAGTTGCTGACAGACTTTCAGGCCACAAGTCGAGTATCCAAAAGATGATCGGTATCCGTTTAATTTTTTTCAAGAGCAGAGCTGGCAGTCCAACAGTTACCGGAGAAAGTTGGCAAACAAAAATCAAATCAAATTGACCTCTACATAAAAAAGGGCCTAAAAGGCAGGCCATTAGAGCAAAAGAAATATAATTTGCAATTAACCGTGAACTTCTACCGTTACCACGTGATACTAGCGGCACCCGGATTATTTCAACCCCCTTATATTCTTCTCGCCGAATAAAAAAACCATAGCCAGGAAAAAGCTTACCTTCAGGATAGTTAGGCATGCCAGTAAGTACTGTCACCTTATATCCTCGTTCAATAAGCCCAGTAGCAAGGTCGTTGATACGAAAATTTTCTGGCCAGAAATATTGGGAAACAATCAGAACTTTCATTTATACTTGCTTCTTCCACACTACACGATTCACGTAGTCGGTATAGCTAAGTATAATGCGTAACACCTTGTCTGATACGTTCGGCATAGAATAGTCATTAACCTGCAGCAGAGTGCGGTCGGTTCCCCTCTTTTGATCAGCCAGGATCGCTAAACCTTGAAGGACCCTATCCCGATCCAGTCCAGTCATCATGACACTGGCTTCTTCCATCCCCTCAGGACGTTCATGTGCTTCTCGCAGATTAAGAGCCGGGAAGTTAAGAATGGATGATTCCTCATTGAGGGTACCACTATCGGAAAGAACAGCTCGTGCGTTCATTTGCAAATGAACATAATCGGTTAACCCGAGGGGCTTCATCAATTCGACATTATTGTGAAAACATACTCCTAGACTTTCAACCCGTTTGCGAGTGCGAGGATGAGTCGAAACAACTACCCGTTTGTCAAAGGTTTCTGCCAGGTAATTCAGGATTGCAACCAGCTTACGGAAATTGATTTCGGAATCCACATTCTCTTCGCGGTGAGCACTTACTAAAAAATAGTCAAAATGACCAAGCCCCAATACATTAAGGATAGTGGAATTTGCAATTTTTGATTGATAATGGTTCAACACCTCAAACATAGGCGAACCGGTCTTGATGACCCGATCAGGTGGCAACCCCTCACGCAGCAAGTATTCACGGGCAATGTCACTGTATGTTAGATTAATATCGCTGATATGATCAACAATCTTCCGGTTGGTTTCTTCTGGTACCCGCTGATCAAAGCAACGATTACCAGCTTCCATATGAAAGATAGGAATCTTGCGTCGCTTAGCCGGAATTGCCGCCAGGCAGCTATTGGTGTCACCAAGCACCAAAATTGCATCCGGCTGAATTTCAGCTAGTAGCGGGTCTATCTTGATAATCATCTTCCCAATCGTCTCAGCGGCAGTGGAACCAGCAGCTCCCAAAAAATAATCCGGCGTACGGATATCCAGATCATTGAAAAATATTTCGTTCAGTTCGAAATCATAATTTTGACCAGTATGGACGAGAATGTGTTCCATATACTGGTCAAGCTTAGGGAGTACACGAGAGAGACGGATAATCTCCGGACGGGTACCCACTACAGTCAGAACTTTCATCTTTTTCAAAATTAACTCTCCACTTGTTCAAAAAAAGTATCCGGTCTTTCAGGATCAAACACCTCATTGCACCACATCACTGTTACCAGGTTTGTTGCACCCGTATTGGAGATGTTATGGGTATAACCTGTAGGGATATCAACAACTTCAAGCCTTTCACCGGAAACAGGATATTCAATAACATCCGTGGAGCCAATTTTTCTGAAACGGATCACCCCATTGCCGCTGACCACCAAAAATTTCTCATTTTTAGTATTGTGCCAGTGGTTTCCTTTGGTGATACCGGGTTTTGAAATATTAACCGATACCTGTCCCCGATCAATAGTTTTGATGAACTCGGTAAAAGAACCTCGCTCGTCAGCGTTCATTTTTAATGGATAACTGAACTGGTCTGCGGGTAGATAACTCAAATATGTACTGTAGAGTTTTTTTACGAAAGGATTTGACATATCCGGTATGTTTCTGGAAAAACGACTTTCCTTAAAGGATCGAATCCGTTCAACTATATCACCTAGCTTTTCTGTATGCACTGGCTGAACCTGACAAAAAATGCCATCCATATTTGTAATGCCGTCAAGAAGAGCGACAAACGAATTGACCACATCATCAATATAGACCAGAGTCATCACCACCTCAGGATCGTTAACCTTAATCGGGAGATCATGGGCTATATTGTGGCAAAATGTTGCTACTCCTGAATTGTAATTGGGTCGGCACCACTTTCCAAAAACATTGGGAAAACGAAAAACATATACTTGAGCACCGCTTGTCCGTCCATACTCAAAAACTGAATCCTCTGCTCTACACTTGCTGGTGCCGTAAGGATTATCCTGTAATGCCTGGATGGAGGACGAAAGTGCAATGGGCACCTGCCTGCTTCCAGCTGCGAGGTAGCTACAAATCTGCTCCGTAAGACCGACATTACCAGTTTCAAACTCCTCAAGCTTCAGTGGCCGGTTAACGCCGGCTAAATGAAATACGAAATCTGCCTGCTCAAGCAGACTAGGCAGATTTGCGGGATCGTCCTGCGAGTTGAAACAGAGCACGCGAAAATCCTCACGGCATTGCAAGGTTACGAATAGATTCTTACCTATGAACCCTCGACAACCAGTTATCAGAATTGTTTTCATGTCCAAAACCTTTTTTGCTACATCCTTTCACAAGGATGCCGACTTTCTCAGTAAATCCCAGTTCATTTTATTTACTTTTATACTTATAAAGTATAATTTTATTCGTTTGTATTTGCGTACATTCGTGGCTAGCATCTAAAATTTAGATATCATGTTTACAACTCTTGCTTAATGAACTCCAGCTTCAGCAACAGCTCTTTTATCTCTTCAATGTTTAGCCGCCTTGTATTGTGTGAATTGTAATCTTCTATCTCCGAAATTTTTTCTTCTCCTTCGGTAAAATATTTTCCGTAATTGAGGTCCCTGTCATCCGGCGCTATCCGAAAATATCCACCCAGATCTTCAGCCTTGGCAAGCTCTTCACGGGTAAGAAGTGTCTCAAATAGTTTTTCACCGTGGCGGGTACCAATCACTCGAATTTCGTTATCGGCGTTAAAAAGTTCTCTCAGTGCCAGCGCCAAATCCTTAATGGTGGAAGCCGGTGCTTTTTGTACAAAGATGTCACCTTGATGTGCGTTGCTAAAGGCATATAGCACTAGGTCTACAGCATCGTCAACGGACATGAGGAAACGGGTCATACTCGGGTCGGTAACCGTAAGTGGTTTACCCTCCTTAATCTGTTTGACAAACAACGGAATAACTGAACCCCTGGATGCCATAACGTTGCCATAACGAGTACCAGAAAATACGGTTTTATCTTCATTTGCCATTCGAGCTTTTGCCACCATAAGCTTTTCCATCATTGCCTTGGAAATACCCATGGCATTTATGGGATAGACTGCTTTATCAGTACTTAGGGTAATAACCTTCTTGACCCCTGTGGCTAAGGCAGCATTCAACACATTCTCAGTACCAAGGATATTTGTGCGAACAGCCTCCATTGGGTAAAATTCACAAGATGGAACTTGCTTCAAGGCGGCGGCATGGAAAATGAAATCCACACCGTCCAATGCAGAATGGATGCTGTCATAAATACGGACATCACCGATATAGAATTTCACCTTGCTATTATTCAGCTCAATCCGCATATCCTCCTGTTTTTTTTCATCACGGCTGAAAACGCGAATCTCTTCGATACCTGTGTTAAGAAAACGTTGCAGAACAGCATTCCCGAACGAACCTGTGCCGCCGGTGATAAGAAGTGTTTTGCCATTGAACATAGCACTCTCCAATGAAAAGATTTGTATTATTTATCTTCTTGCCAATCAGAAGACAGATTATTTTGACCAAACGCGTACGGTTTCGGCAATAAACGAGAAGGTGTCTTTAGCACAAAGTTCCCAAGAAAAATTATGTGCCGTAGCAAAGGCCTTAGAGGCAATCTGCTGACGAAGCTCCTGCTTTTCAAAAAGAGCACGTAATACATCTTCAATTGTATCTGAGCACTCCGGGTCAAAGTAGACTCCAGCTTCACCAAGTACTTCAGGCATAGGCCCACGGCTCGAACAGGCAATAGGAAGACCGGCCGCCATTGCTTCCAGAAGAATGTTTGGCAGATTTTCACAACTGGATGCAAATACGAACGCATCCGCGTGCCGATATGCATCATGGAGAGAGTCAAACGATAGAGCACCTCGATAACGAAGGAAATTACCTCCGGGATCCAGTCTGTTTAATGTTTTTTCAAAACGTTTAAGAGCTGGCAGGTAAGCTGGCCCGATGAACTCGATCTCTACAGGGATCCCTTTGGATCTCATAGATGCAACCGCTTCAGCAACATGCCACTGATGCTTGTAGACATCTATTATTGAGACATACAGCAATTTGAAAGGTCGCAACTGTGAGTAATCCACAGGGGGCAATACTGATTTCGGTTCGTAAAAGAACCGCTTCTCGATACCATGAGGAATTACGGTACATCGTTTGCTGCTAATGCACAGCTCCTCAAAGATCTTGGTCCGAGCATACTCTGTAAGAAAGATAACAGCATCAGCGTTGGTAATCGATCGCCCCTGGCTTTGGCGCAACAATAGCATCTTAAGTCGCATTGGATTTATTAATAGACCAAATCGTTTAGACTCTTGTGGCTCAAACGGGAGGAGATTTTGGGACATGGTGATGCCGGGCAGATCCAGATGTCGGGGGAGCGTACCACCAGGTGAAAACAGAACGGAAGAACCGGTGCGAAGAAGACATCTGCGGAGCATATATTGCTGCCAAAAAAAACGTAACGGCAGGGACTTGTCCAATATCTTGAGATGTATTTTCTCCAACCATTCCCGATCCGGCAGTCTGTCGAGAGTCTTTCTTCCGCTCCATACAAATATCTTCTCGAAGCCATGTGCTTTTGGGTCGGCTGCTGATAATAACTGCCCAAGGTGCGTCACTCCGCCACCGGCACGAATATTTGAGGCATCAATACCGAGACGTATTTTTTTCATATGTGGGTATGTGTCCTGTTCGTTAACCGGAAAAACCTCCAAGCACTGGAAGTATTCGAATCTATAGAATTATCGTACTGTCATTGCCGAGCATAACAAAATGTGTGAACCCTGTTGAAATTAATGGAAGACGAGTGCATGATTTATTTACCATGTGGCACCGTTGCGTCCTTGGCTTTCGAAAACATCACGGGGATGCCATTGCGAATCGGGAAGCTTAAGGCGCACTTATTGCAACGGATAGATTCCTGGCCAGACTCTAAGTCGGTGCTACGGCAGGCAGGGCATGCCAGCAACTCGCTCAACCGAATATTCCGGTTGCGAACCCTTTGCGAGAATATGGATCGCACCATCGACAATACCACCGCATTTATTCGTGCACGCAATCCCTGAGCAGGAATTTTATTAGTATTCACAGGTTCAAGCCAACTCGCATCGATTTCGGGATTGAGTACCTGAAATGAAATCCGATCTTTCCAATAATACCGAACATGAAAGGCGAATGGATGATGCGGAATAGTTTCACCCGTTATAATTTTTTGAGCTTGCGTCTCGTATAACTCAACCAATTCTGAATCAACCTTCCAGAACGGTTTCTTTCTGATAATAAGAGTATTATCTCGAGCTGTAATTTCCAGGCGATGGTCATGATAAGGATTCAACCGCTCCATTATCGCATCAGGCACTTCAATATAGCCTGCACGTGCAACACGCTGGAGCTCTAAAAGAAATGCTTCGGGATCCGAAGAGTGTTCAAGTACGTGTGAAGCTATTACAAAGTCAAACGCTTTATCACTAAATGGCAAGTGTTCAACTTCACCCAAAACGGTTGGTCGATCTGTCACTAATGGCGCCCAGTGCCTCTGTCGAGTTGCTTCAAAAGCATCTAAAAGAACATTTGCACGAAAATATGGATTTCCGCCCGAGCCAACTTCAAGTACCAGCGCGCTATGCTCAACCGGACAATAAAGTCTCCGCAAAGACCAAGCAAGACGTTCAAAACCGATTGTACGACAAAAACCCATCATCATTGATTCTTTGATACAGTTTTTCAATTACTACCTCGAATTTCCTCTATCCAGCCAACAACCTGTTGCATCCGTGAGACGACATCATGTTTATCTTGGAGCAACCGCTTCTGCCCAGCGTTTGCAACGCTTATTCGTTTTTGTTCATTGTGCAGATAATAATCCAATTTTTCACCAAGTTCTTGGGGGGATCTGAAATAGTCCGTTTCCACACCGGCGGCAAACATGGAAGCGAGATCATCAGAATATTCGGAAAGCATGAGAGTTCCGCTAGCTGGGATTTCAAAACAACGCCTTGTGTATGTATCCTGATTCAGCTTCGAAAGAAAACATAGTGCTACACGTGCACCACAAAGCGCACGATTGTAATCATCATTCCACATAGGATATACCGGATTGATGTGACGTAAGATTGGCGATGACTCTAGGGCCTGTTTCCACCCTTCCGTATGGCCAAATATCCGTAGCCGCCATCCGCGGCGCACCACCTCTTCAAGACAGGCAAGCCGCATGTCCGGCTCATAATGCCCGGCAAAAACAACATCGGAGCTGAATTGTTCAAGCTCTTCATTTGACAGCCGCACGTACCGGTTACGTTCTGGGACATACCAAGATCGCAACAGTTCTGTCCGTTGGGCCCCGGCATTGGAAAAATCATTTAAATTGGCATGACGATATGCAAGAGCAAGATCCAAAGCAGGTAATCCTGCGATAAAATGGCGCCATAGTCCAATCGTGTGACCGACTGTAAAGGGATTATCATTATTATACCCCACCAAAACGGTATCAGGTGCAACTTTACGCAGGGCATACAATGTCTTAGAAAAAATATGTGTACCGCGATAAACAAATACAACCTTTGGTTGATCCCTACGGACAATGTCTATCAGATCAGAGTTCAGTCGGGTAAGATTGGGGCCCCATAAATACTTGTTCTGTACCCTGCGCCATAAATGCACGACATGAGAGAAAATAGAACCTGTGGAAAACGTAAAATACTTGTGCCAAGGGAAACGCTCCACACTGTGTCCCAATTCCACCAAAGCACGCGAAACAGCTTCTTCATGCAACTCGGAATGCCAATCTCCCACGATAAGAATCTTCATGGCTGGCCCGAATAGACTTGGCCAATTACTGGTGCACGGCCAAGGCGTTTTTTTATTTCAGCAATTAAATAATCGCAGTTCTGTTTACCAAAAATCAAGAGTCCTACTGCATACACATGGAACAAAGGAATCCGCCACAAACCAAGATCTGCTAAATCAAGCACATATTTCAGCAAGACACGTCGGGATTGATTCGCTTGAATGGATAAAACCGGATATGCATAGTTGCCAATATCACGTAATATTGGTTTGAGAAGCTCCAAATTTAACGTGTGTTGCAAATCGGCAGCAATTAAGAGCATTCCCCTCATGAAGTACACTGAGGATTCCGGAGTCTGTTCTCGCGGCACAAACCTCCCCTGCTCTGCAACGCTGTTACCAAAATCTGGGGTACCTCCCAAGCGATGATGCGAGAGAATTTGTGGAAGGTAGACGCCATTTTCGTACGCCAAGATCTGACCGACCAAGTGCTGCTGATAAAGAAGGGTCCCATCAAAACGATCCGTAGAGTGCCGTAAAGCACTTTCACGCCGAATTACCATCCCGGAAATAAACACACAACGGCGGAAAAAAGTCACAATGGTTTGTGGGCCTGCAGGAAAAAAACACTCATTATCGAAGTAACGGAATGTCTGCAACGACTTTTTGGGGTCTTCCACAAATGAATCGTAACTTCGGAGCACCACACCCACATCAGGATGGGTCTGAACGGCAGTTGCAATTGTTGCCAATGCACCTTCAGCAAGCAAGTCATCATTACCCATAAAGAGAACGTACTCTCCACTGGCCAGTTCAAACAAACGTCTCAGATTTCCGTCGTAGCCGCGGTTGACAGTGTTTTCGAAATATGTGACACGATCGGGGAACGCTGATGAATATCGCTCTGCAACAGCCCTAATCTGAGCACGTTCAGGTGATGAGTCTTCGCATATTACAACATCAAAATTCGTTCCCTGCTGAGACAAGATCGAATCAAGGAGTTCTGGGAGAAGTGCGGCTCGGTTATACGCCGGAATGCAGACGGAAATAAGTGGGACTGTGAGCACTTTAAAAACTCCAACCAAGATTTTTTGAGGCCAATGCAAGCATCAGTAATGCAAAGAGACGTCCGCCGTTTGCACGACCAGCTGCATGGCCAGTAAGCAATGAATCGATTTCACGCTGATTAATGCAGGAGGGTAGATACTGCCTTACGCGCCTGACCTCTTCCCCTCCGGAAACACGTAACCATTCATTAAGTGGTATTGAAAACCCCTGTTTACGATCCAGATCCAGCTCGGGTGGTAACATCTTTCGTGCCAGCCGTTTTTGCAGCCTGCGCGATATGTTTCCTTGGACCTTCCATTCGGAGGGGATCTTTGCAAAGGCAAACTCCACCATCCGCACATCAAGTAATGGTGCCCGTAACTCAAGACTGACGGCCATACTGGTACGATCAACTTTGACCAGAAAATCGTCGGGCAAAATACTGCCAAAGTGAGTTCTTGTCATACTGTTAATCGGATTTGCACCGGCTTTAAATAGTGACAATTTCCGCAGTTCAGGCGCATCATATAAGCTCCCCAGTGCTGACAAGCACTCTTTGTCAAGAATACGATCCCGTAATCCCGTATCAAAGTAGGGCGTTCCCCATACTATTGATTGAAACGGTCCACAGCGTAACGCAGCAATACGGTTTCGTCCCGGAACACCCGCAGGTAGTTGGCGAGCAAGAGCGGAGGCTGCTTTAAAAATATGCCCGGGTACCCAACTTAAGAGTTGCATATCCCGAACCGCACGAAGATAGTCCGAATACCCTCCAAACAACTCGTCGCCCCCGTCACCGCCCAAAGCAACCTTGACATGTTGCGCTGTCAGACGGGATACCAAAAACGAAGGAATAATTGACGAGTCAGCCAAAGGTTCGTCAATATACTGTGCAAATTCATCAAGAGTCGACAGAGAGGGTGTTGGCAATTCGAGCACGTGATGCTCAGTTGAGAAATGCCGCGCGACAATGTTAGCATACGTTGACTCATCGTAACGAGTGCCTGGAAACGAAATGGTGAAAGTTTTGATCGGTTCACTCGAAGCACCGGCAGCACATGCTGCAACAAGGCTTGAATCGAGCCCCCCAGAGAGCAAAACTCCTATCGGCACATCGCTGCGCAAACGCAGAAGTACCGAATCCTGCAGAAGAGCTTCTGCCGTATGCACTAGCTCTTCAACTTCAACACCTGCATCAGGGGCATAGTCCGGCAAAGACCAGTAACGCCAGATATGGCATGTACCGTTATCAAGAACATACTCGCCAGCATGGGCTGGCGGCAGTTTTGCTATACCCTTGGCTATGCACAGTTCGGCCGGGACATAGCCAAGTGCCAGATAATGATTTAATGCAAACAGATCCACCCCTTCACGTGCATCAAGCGCCTTGAGTTCGGACGCAAAGGAAAATCCAGCAACATCATGCTGGTAATAGAACGGTTTCTTTCCTACCCGATCACGTGCAAAAAAAAGACGTTGAGGATCAGAGGGTGTCCCACGATCGTAAATTACAAATGAGAACATGCCGTTGAATCGTAACAGGCAGTGCTCTCCCCAGAACATAAAGGCCTCAAGGACAACCTCGGTATCTCCAGTACCGAGGAACTGTATTCCTTCACGTACCAGCTCCGAACGAAGCTCAAGGTAATTGTATACTTCCCCGTTGAATACAATTACATATCGGCCGCACCGACTTTGCATCGGTTGGTTACCCGTTGTTGACAAGTCAAGAATGGAAAGACGCCTGTGCCCCAGAACAACCCGACCGTCATGACTCGACCAAAGTCCGGCATCATCTGGACCGCGATGGGCTAAACGGTCACGCATTGCAGTGACCAGTCTGCAATCAGTTTGGGTATTACGTCCTACCTTGCCGACGATACCGCACATAATCAGCTGCCACCCAATAGAGAGAACAGATTCGAAAAGCGGTGATCCCAAGTATGCTCACTTAGTGCCCGGATTCTGCCGGCACGAGCAATTTCTTCCCGCTTCTCATCATGGGCGAGATAGTACTTAACTTTAGAGATACAATCATCAATGTCTCTGTAGGTATCGATCTCCTGGCCTACAGCAAAAAGATCGTGCAAGTCTTTGTTATCATTCGTAAGATACATGCTTCCTGACATTGGTCCATCAAAATCACGTAGCTTTAAAGCATAGAAATCATCGCAATATCCAATCGTTCCCACGCCTAGAATAATTTTTGACTGGGCAAAAAGTCGAGGAACTTCTGCGACACCGATACGACCTTCCTCCCAGCCTGAACCATATGTGGAAACTCGGACACCAGCCTTCCGCAGAGCCTTGACAAGCTTTTCACGGATTCCATACCGGGCGCCGACAAAGCTTATATCATGGATTTTCGGCAGCTCCGGCATCGGGCAAAAAATATCAGGGTCACTCGCTTCAGGAAAAAACAATGCCGGACATCCTTCCTTCTCGTACCATTCAACACACTCGGGCGCTGCTGTCAAAACCAAGTCTATATAAGGGATAAGCGCACGTGTTCCAGTCCCGTAGCCATCAACTCGACCTCCCCAGTACTGGTGACGGTCATCCATTGAAATATTAATAACTGTCAGCCCCCAGCGTTCTCGAGCATTCCTGAAGACCATGGGGTCGATCAGGTTTGGCCATGTCTGTGTTAGCACTACGTCTGGCACCCATCCGGCATGTGCAAAGTCATCAAGAAGTTCCCATAAACGAGCTGCATTGGCTGCTGCCCTGACCGATGGCTCACGCGAATCATTATGCCCGTAATCTCCAGCAGCATTTGTAAACCAGCGAGTATCAGCGTGCCTGCAAACTGACTGGAGTAATCCGCTCTTGTCCTGATATTCATCCGTACCAACAAAAAAGACCCGTACCGGATCCGATGCGGCTATGTGTTTACCTGCTCTCATAGTAGCTAAAAGCTCATCGTGAGATTTCGACATAGCAAGCCGCGAGTAATAGCCACACGTCTGCTGATATTCGGCCAGTACCTGCCTAGCTTTAAGTTTATTATTGACAAATACAGCTGCGGGTACCTTCTTCAAGAATCCCTGAAGCCATGATATAATGCCACTATCCAGTTTCATTCGTGCCAGCGTTCTATGGCTGAAAAATAAAGGCACTCATATCTGGATGCCAATGATTTCCATGAAAAATTTGCATTAATCAATTTGGCCGCAGCGCGACCTAACTGCTCACATTTCTCCTGATCCAGCAGTAGTTGTGTTACAGCTCCTGCAATTGCTGATGGGGTTTCAACAATGACACAATGAGTCTCGCTTTGCACAAAGTCACTTATCCCTTCAAACGCTGCCTGCGTACCCACAACAGCGGCACCGCATGCCATCGCCTGTAGTGCTCTTGTCTTAACACCAGTTCCTGATTTGTCGGGCAGTACCACAACATCCACAGAACGAATCAATTCGTTGAGATCATCAACCCAGGACAAGACTTTAATACGGTTATTTCTGGCAAGAGGATGACCCGTAATAGCCTTCTGAGTACCCTTCCCATGCAACTGAATGTTTAACCTGTCAAACTGTTTTAACAATTCTGGTGCAGCCTCATTCAAAAAATCTATCAGCCCGGCAGAAACATGTTGCAAGTTGGATTCTCCTAGCACAAGAACCACCTCCCCGGCCAAACTGTTCCTTCTTGGTGGATGTGCGGCCACAACACCTGCAATACCTAATGGAATATATTCCACACAACCAACTGGAAGGTTTGCATTCAGATATTCAGCATCATGTTTTGAAACCACATGAATCTTTGAAAAAGATCCATAATTCCGTTTCTCATATCGTTCAAGCAATTTTGCAGCAATTATTAATTTAAGCTTTTGCCAGGGTGTTATTGCAGATTCTAATCTTCGGTAACTACAAAGTGAAGTTGCATCATTTGGAGAGTGCACGGCAGGAATAGTTGGTAGGAATCTTTGGAACTGGGCCATATTTATAATGTCATAATGCACAACATCATATTTTTTTCTTTCAGTTGCATGGATTATATTCGCCAGAAACGCTTGGCTCTGGAATCTTGCGAAAGATGGTGGGAGCATCTGCAACAAATTCAAAGCAGATCGAATAGATCGAACAAGTCCGTTCTCCATCGAAACTGCTGCCAAAAAATTTACATGAGGCAATGCTTTTTGAGTAGCTTCAAGTTGTCCCTGGCCCTCTGAATAAAAGCTGATTACGTCACATGAATGATGCTCAGACAGCATTTCAAGCAAATAAAAGGTCTTCTGCCGCATTCCGTCACTTATTGGATATGGTAGATCTGGCAGCAAAAATAATATATTGAGATGTGGTCTCATATATTGAGCTTCCAATCCCATGACAATAATTTCACGATACTCTCCGTTCGTAAAGTTTCATAAATCCGGTCATCAGCCGAGCCCCCAACTCAAGTGACACAAGAGTAAACAACATTACAAAAAACATTTTTCTAAGTGTATCAACCGTCCCATCTGTTATTATAAGAAATACTATTAGTAAAAAAAATACGCGTGAAACAACAATAGTAGGTGTATCAATTTTAAGCAGTCGTCCCCAAACATACCAAACAGTAAGGGCTAAGAAAGCGCCTCCAAACAGGACTCCCGGCACTCCTCCCACAAGATAGCTCCATCCTACAAAACCCGGTGCACTTGCTCCCGGATAGTCTGCCGGAGTCCCAAACACTGATGTTGACAGATATCCTGACACTCCCCGTTCTGACCGAAGGACATCGAATATAAAACTGCCAATCGGCAGAGCCTCATGTCCAAGCATTGAAGCAAGGACATCAACGCCGGTAAAACGATAAATAACAAAAACAAGCCCCTTACCAATGTGTATCAATGGATTATAACCCATCTCAATAATCGATTTTACCAATGCATCCCATGCATCCAATTGTATTCGATTAACACGATAAGAACTAACGTAAGGAATACTCATAAAAACAGGTAACATCCCTACAAAACTCCACATCAAAGTACGTAAGCGTATCTTCACTTCAGCAGAAAAGGCTAATAAAAACAATCCCAGCAATGGATAAAGCAAGGCACTTCGACTGGAACGAAAGACAACGTCCAACCCTCCATTACCAAGGAGTAATGCTAATCCGGCAACCATTGTAATGAATGATTTGCTCCGATAGGAAATATAAATTGACAGGTACAGCATTCCCGGCAAACAAATAGTACGAAGAAAATAAACAACACCCCTGAATTTATAAGGCAAATCAATTTTAACTACACTACCCATCAGGCCAATATTATATTGGTAAAATATTATTGCTGTGGCAATACTTAAACATGCGGCAAATATTAAAAGGACTTTCGCATAGGCAACTTCAGCCCTGGTTGTCTGCCTGAGACTAACACGGAATTCTGAATAGGTGCCAATCGAGGCAGCAAGACAAAACCCTGCAATGCAAATTGCCGACAATGCAATCGCTCGAGCTTCTGCTGGAATTGTTGTCCAGTCATAGGGAGATAAACTGTGTACATAGGTATTTTGACACTTAAACTCCACTGGCAGACATAATGGCCCTACAGTCCCCACTTCCGCTGGTGATGCCGGCAGCAACAGTATAAGAAAAAATTTAAGGCAATAAGAAACAAGAAAATAGCCCAAGCATAACCACAGCGGTGCCGTTACCATTGAGGGAGGGCCTAAGCGCCTCAACATCAGAATAGTCGCCAAAAGGATTAATAAAAGATTGCAGAAGTATGATAAAGCATAACCCTCAAGTTTTGATGCTGTCAGCAAATACCCAATTGAAAATACCAGGGCAAGCACAATACTGCCGCAACGGGTAAATTTATCAGGCATGAGACAATGTTGCAGTAGCCTATGCAGCTTACCTAAAAACACAGATTCTCCTTGGCCCCTTGAATATGTCATTACAATTTGCGGTGACGTGCTCAAAGGCTAAACATTAATGAGCAATTTTTCGTCTATTTTTCTTGCGTGCGCGATTGCTCACTTTTAACTGTGTAATCGTACATTTACGATACCAAAACAGGGACTGCTTTTCATCTTCAGGCACACCAAGGCCATACTTATACATAATTGCTAAAGAATGTTGTGCGCCGATGTCGCCACGCTCCGCACTCTCACGCAATGCAGGAAGTCCTTTAGAAAATTCCTGTGAAATCACAGTGAGGCGCTGTTTCGCAGGAAGGTATCCAGATTCAGCTGATGCTCGATACCATGTTTGGGACTGATAAATATCAGGTGACACGCCAAAACCGTACTCATACATGATGCCCAGTTGGAATTGAGCAGCAGCATCACCCTTTTCACCTATTTTAGTTAACGTATGTATTCCCAACGGGTAGTTATTTTGGTGGATTAAAGCCATTGCATAATTATACTCTTTAGTCATACCGTTATCCCAGTTATGGAATGAGGCAGACAGAATTATTAGTGCTAATATCGCAATGACAAGAACATTTGTTCGCATTTATAAGAGTTCAATCTGGCTGCAATCGTCACATTAACTTTAACTAGAGAGATTACTAATTTTTTTTTGCAATTCTGCTCTTACTACAGGGGTAATCAAACATACAACAGTCAAGATGATAATTGAGATGATACATAGGCTGGCAAGTTGCCACCCCACACCTAAATGATGCGGCATTAGCCAGCGGCAAATTCCGGCAACGGTAACTGATGCGGCCAACGGAAATGCGACATCACTTCTATAGAAGTTCCATTTTTCAGCAATCAATAGACGTTTAAACATAAAGTGAGTACTGAACGTAAAATATCCTATATTCAGTGCCACCCAAATCCAGGCCACTCCCATTGCCCCATACCTTGGTGCTACCACAAAAATAGCAGGAACCAGAATTATGACAGCAACAGCATTAACGCGAATGGTCAAGCTTGTCCAGCCGTGGGCAATCTGCATTTGATAGGGGATCCACGTTAGCCCATTGAGCAAGGTTCCTAGCGCCAGAACCGTTACCAATGGAGCGATTTCATGGGCAAGCAGGGAGTTATGGGTCCAGCAAAAGAGTACTGTTTCGCTAAAAAAAATCAGCACCATAGATGCGGTACCCATGAGAATAACAATCAACTGCATGCTGCTATGAAATGCAGTAATTAAAGCAGACTCATCTCTACCTGATGACAATTCAGCAAATCTTGGATAATAAGCCTGCCCAATAGGCCCGGTAAAAAAGCAGAGCGCACCAGTTAAGGCTATCGCCAGGGAGTAATAACCAAAATGTTCTAATGTTAGTATGCGCGATAAAAGGATCTTGTCAATCTGTGTTAGCAAGAGCACAAGAAAAGTGCTTCCAGAGATACCAGCAGCAAATCGCCAAACGCTTTTTAACTCGACTAATGAAAAGTGGGTGGTAGTTGGTAAATGCGGCAGGGTTTTGTATAAGACCATAGCAAATAGGGCTAAAGTAACTATTGAGATCAGGCCTTGCCAAACAAAAAAAGCTTCAACCGTTGGAGCCACCCAAATCATGACACCGACAGCGCCAAAGCCTCGCAACGTTGCCATTGCACTGGAGATTAAACTTAACAGCACCTGCCGTTGCAGGCCAATAATAGCACTTCGATAAATGTTTTCAATAAAACGCAGAGCGGTAACCACACCCATAACTGAGAACGTCTGTGCCACAAGGCTCAAGGGCAATTTCTCAGCTTTCAACCAATCAGATGCCAGCCAACCGGAGGCTAGCCAGATGCCTATTGCCGTCAAAAAGGCAATTACCATAGCAATCGTTTCAATCGTTCGCAATAAATCTCGAATTGACTGTGCGCTACGCTGGCCATCTGTAAAACGTGCCATTTCACGGCCAAGCACTGGAGTCATACCCATGTCAAGGAGAGTAAGCCAGCCTTGCAAGGCAGCAAAAATT
The DNA here is from genome assembly GCA_009773475.1 of Desulfobulbaceae bacterium. Classification (GTDB taxonomy): domain Bacteria; phylum Desulfobacterota; class Desulfobulbia; order Desulfobulbales; family Desulfocapsaceae; genus UBA2270. The sequence continues at coordinate 54,111 of WSXV01000004.1, forward strand.
CCTATCAGCCCATAGGCTTCTATTCCGAGATACTTGATGTATGTCGGCAAAAAAACCAGCCCCATTAGGGCCGTCCAGCCTTGGCTCAAATAATTTGCAATAACGTTTTTTTTAAGAGACAAAAGAGTGAATTCTTTCTTCTTGTGAAATTGGACAGGGCTGCACCATCTCCCTACCGGTAATAGTATGCCATAGAAATTTCTTTATTGGAGTACAGCACAACCACATTAAACCCTAGCTCTTTAAGCAGCCTGTCGCACTTCTGCGTGTCACACATTTTATGATGGAATTCAAAGACAATGCGAGGGTGCCGCCTGAGCAGATTGTAGTATGTCTCGATAAAAACTTCCTCTGCCCCTTCAATGTCACATTTGATCAGATCATACGTGACTGAGGAAAGCTTCTCTTCCAGATTATAATATGCTGTTTTTACGGTCGAACTACCGCTCATTTTACCTATGACAGTGTTATACCCATAATTATATTCACTGGAGATATAGTCAAAACAGTCTTTTTTCCCCACCAATCCATGGATTACTTCACACCTCCCCAGTTTGCCCAGGTTATTCTCAAGTCTGAACATAGATTCATCAGCTACAGCTTTTATTCCTTCAACCATAGTAATGCCGACCTGTTTCTGTGCCACCAGTTCGGGATACTGCCCCCTCAGAATATCAGCAAAGCGGTGAGCAAAAAAACCGACATTGGAACCCAGGTCAAGCAGATTGATTTGATCAGACGAGTTCACAATTGTGTCTTTTATCGCCTTATCATAGAAACCATCTACAAATATCTCTGCAAAGGTTGAAAAATCGGCTGGCCGTCGTAACGTAACAAAAATACCTGAAGACAAGGTGTGGTTAAAACGGAAAAAGTCCCCAATTAATGCTCTAAGTCTGCTTTTAATACTTACGGGCATAAACTTTGTAAATTTTTCACTAATTGCATGCATTTTGCGCCCTTGTAGTATGAAATTAATTACAGATTATTCTCTATTCAGAGACTACTTTGACAGCCTTCAGATAAAGCACTTCCTTATCTTGCCAATACTCCGTTACAACTTCAAAACCGCATAGTTTGATAAGCGTAGTTAGTCCTTCGTAACTTGGGTGCCAAACGTGGTGATCTATGAATTTTGTAAGCCCCAAGGCCCCTAGACCTTTTCTCGCTAACACGCGAAGTCGCCTCCATAAAGACAGTGAACCTGAAAGTCCACCTTCGATATGCAACCCCACCACCAGATAGCCAGATTTCCTAAGAACACGGTAGGATTCATGGAGTGACAGTTCGGGATTCAGGAAATGATCCATAACCGAGCGCATATGCGCCACATCGAATGTCTCGGATGCAAAAGGTAAGAATTCGGCATTACAGCATACAAAATTTACTGGCTCACGCAGAAATGGATATGCCTCAAGTAATTTAGGCTGAGATTCTAGATCATCGAAAACCCCAACAAATGGGTCACATGAGGCATACTCCTGGTCAGGAGCCAGAAAATGGCGGAGACGTCCTTGATGGCCACCAATATCCAAACACCTACCCACAATGGGGATCGCTTCATAAACTGGACGCATTCCATCAATCTCAGCTTTATAATCAACGATTCCATCATGCTTAGCAATATCAAGGGATAAAGCTTCATATGCTACCTGCCCCTCCTGCCAACGCTTCTGATCGGGCGTCGAACTTGAGAGCAATACCTTGAAGTCATAGATGCCCCTGTTTGTGTCACAAAAATAGCGCCTACCGTAGGATGAGTGTGGCGCTGTTTTTGAATTCCAAATGAGGTTTTCTTTGCTTAAGGGGTCGACGATGATATCTTTGAACCATTTATCAATTACAACTGCAGGTGACATGCTGGAATCCAATATTCGTCAAAATTAATTTCTAAATCATTTTCAACACAAATTGTCCGATCAAAATATTAATCAGATAATTTCAGATGCCCTTACGTAGCCAGTTTTCCCAAACAAATTTGTATTTATAGGTGGGGCTATGTGTTTTTGATAAATCGCTGCAAATCATATCCATATGTGTTGTAGCGTCAATTCCAATATCATGAAATTGAATTTGTAAATTATCAATATTGTTTATTATGCCAGTTTCTACTAATCGAGTTAGGAGTTCATATTCGCCTCCTTCTATGTTAACCTTCATTAAATCAATGTGTTTTATTTCATTCCTGACAAAAAAAGTTTCAACATCTTCGAATTGAATAGATTCTTTAGTATTTGTCTTTATGTGTACTGATGAGCCATCAGCATTTAATGATATAGTTTCAATCCTACTTGTTGCGCCTAGTGCAAGATTAAAAACTTCTATATTTTGATTATTTTTGAATCGCTCATTTATGTTACAAGCAAATAATTTTACAGGTTCAAAAATTAATATACGACAATTGTAACGGGAGTAAATATCTGATGCCCATTGGCCTTTAAATCCACCTAAATCCAGAACCAATGAACTCTGATTCAAATCATATTCATATCTTAATTTATCATCACAATCTTCTGAGAGAAACCTCTTTAATTCTTTGTCAATCTCTTTTGGAAAAAGCAACGTAGCTCGCCTGATTATCCTTCTAATAATTGAATCCACTTGAGTTAACCCTTTTCGCTGACCTCTATGAAAAAACTTTAATTATAAAAACAAACGAAAGAGCTTGAATATCATTCTTTGCACTAGATTGTAGTTTCCAGGATAACTTCTCAAAAAACTTGGTATTTGTTGACACCTTGACTCTTTTAATGAAATACCATGCCACAGCATGGTCGAGTTCCCTCGCAAAAATACGGTTCCGTCATAGCCTGCAAAAATATGCGTTACATGGTCAGTATCTATTCGAAGATTTATCGGACTGTTATCTGAGATTTGGAATAAATCAAAAAAATCTCTGTGGATAAAAATGGCGTTTAAAGGCAAGACACAAATCAATTCATAGTTTTTTTCTTTTCCAAGCCGGACTAAAGCGGACAATGACGCACCATGATTGATGCTGGGGTCTGGCCTCTGAACAAAATCGATGTCGGTATGAATAGTCGGATTGAACTCGATGCATACAAGTTTTGGCGCATATCGATGCATTGCCTTCCACGCATGATAATCATTTCCGTCAATATCTATACTCAAAAAATCGAAATTTTCAGGAATCGACGTCCCTGCCAAGATGGTATCTAATCCGTCTGATTCAGAGAAACCAACAAATGCATTAATTCCAATTACTTGTTTATTCTCTTCATAATTTTTCTTTAAGATATTGTATCTTTCTGAATTTCCCTCAATTGCCACAGCATTATACCCATAATTCTCAATCAAATTTCGGGTATTGCTTAAGTGTAAACCATCCCAAGCTCCAAATTCAACGCACCACTTATCATTGGTTGGCAGGGTATCAAGTGCTTTTTTAATGATTCCATCTTCGCCTCCTTGAGAATAAATATTAGATTTAAAATCTTGAAGCCAATTTGAAGAGTCATGCATCATATCACCTTAAATTAGTGTCTCGTTCTACAAAATGATCAGGAAATGGTAATTGGAATAAGTCGAATTATGTCAGCCGAAACATCCGCACGGTAATTCCCATCCTCACGTATCATCCTGAGCAGAACATCGAGATGAGGATAATCATTGGTACCATTAAAACAGCGAGCATCGTCGATCAAAATAATATGTTTTTTTATGTGATGTTTTAGAATAGCCTGTAATTCTAAACTGATAGGAGTATGAGCATCAGATTGATGTATAGGACCGAAACTGTAATGACCATCCAACCAGAACAATACTGGACTATTAATTCCATTTATTAATTTAGGTAATTCTTGCCCACTATCGCCGTTAATCAATTTTACATTATGATAACGATTAAACCTAACACACGCTGTACTGTAAAGTGACTCAGACAACTCAATGCTTATGCATTTAATTCCTTTGTGAGCAATATATTCTAAGGTGTCTCCTAGATAAGTGCCTGTTTCTATAAAGCTGTCTATAGAATATCGCGACAAATACGAGTTCACAATCCTCATTTTAATCGGACTTGGGGCAACACCGCTACAGCCAGTAGCGAACCATCGCAGAACATCCTCGGACTTTCTTAATAAATTTATACTGTTCCAAAGACCTATCCTGAAAAGGAAATATTTAATTTGAGCTTTAGTGTCCATTAATGTTCTCCTAAAATATTGCCCACACCACTATTGGACAATGCAACCATCCATAAGAAATAGGAAATAGAGAATAAAACGCTTGCTGCCGCAATTCCTGCGGTTCCATACCAGTAGGCACCGACAAAGTTAAATAGAAGTCCCATGAGAGCAGTAGCTATTTTCGCCGTCATCATCAAACGTGTCTTCATTTGGCTCTGCAGGTAAAGTGCAATTGTCTGTCCAGCGGCAAAAATTCCACCGGACAAAAGTATCCAAGGCAGCAGAGGGGAAACCGAAACATACTCGCTGGCAACTATAAGGCGAAACACTTGTTCATGAAGCAGCAAGGCTGCAAGAAAAACGGTTCCTGTCAATCCCAGAGTCAGCCATGTGATCCGAGTGCTCAGACTGAGGACATTGGCGTTTCTTGTTTGATCGCTTGCGTCGCCTGCCCGCTGGTAAAATATGGGAACTAGCAGTTGCATAACCATGCCGCTGGCCATTGCCATAGGGTAATATCCCAGTTGGAAGAGCACAGCATACAATCCGACTTCGTGTGTTGTTGTAAAAAGTTTTAGAGCCCAGCGGTCAGAAACCAGCTGCAGCCATGTAAACATCCCGAAAACGGAAATCGGCCATGAAAAAGCAAAAATCTTCTCCTGCCAATTTGCAGCCTGCCTGGATGCATGTGCACCAGTTGAAATGATCTTCCTCAAAAAGAAAGATTGAGACACAAACACGAGCATGGCTGCAATGGCGTAACCAGCCATGGCTGCGGCACTTGAAGCTCCCAGCCATACAATCAGGCCAGCGGCACCCAAAAAACGTGCCCATGATTCTAACCCCTGATGAAGAGCCACAGTGGAGCGCTGACGAGCAGCATTTTGAATCCCGCTGAGTATTGCATTGTAGCCACTGAGTGCTGCAAACACCAAAGCTGCTATAGTAATGCCTATATATGTTATGTATCCAGCTGTCAGCAATCCTGCGCTTAACAAAAAGACTAATAGAATAATAACGGCGGTCGCTAATACCACCAACCGGCGGACAGCATACAGATATCCACCGATATCCGATTGCTCAACGGCTGGCGCATAATACCGGGTAACCCCATTACTCAGTGGCCCAAGAATAATCTGATTCACCAGTGCCGCTACAGTCATGCCCAGTGCCAGTTCTCCATATGCTTCAGGAGACATCAGGCCAGTCAGTATTCTCACACCAACCAAAGAGCCAAAAACTGCCGTCAACTGACCAATCACAATCCAAGAACCTTCCTTTGACAGCCGACGAAATTTTTCAGCGCGAGAAGCTCTTAAGCTAACCACAAGAAAACCAGGAGATTAGCTTTGTATGGGTTGTTATTATCTGCTGTGGATGTAACATTGTTAAGGACGACTTAGAAAAGATGATCAAACTTTCTCTGTTGTTCCGCATCAATCATGATTCGGACAATTTCTCTCATACGGTTTTCAGCCCGCCAGCCCAGATCTTTGCATGCTTTCTCTGGGTTCCCTCTACTAATCATTATTTCTGCTGGTCTCAGCAGTGAAGAATCGGTATTTACATACTCCCGCCAGTTAAGACCAAGTAACGCAAAGGCTTCCGCCACAAAAGCTTCCAAGGAATTGGTTTCCCCAGTAGCAATCACATAATCACTAGGGGTTTCTTGCTGCAACATTCTCCACATAGCATCAACGTATTCCGAGGCTAAACCCCAGTCTCTGGAAATTAAAATATTCCCGAGCTGCAGCTTTTCTCCACTGCCAGAAGCGATCCGACAGGCGGCAGAAATTATTTTACGAGTAACAAAGCGCTCAGGCCGCAATGGCGATTCATGGTTAAAGAGAATGCCTGTACATGCAAAGAGATTATAAGCTTCACGATAGTTGGCAACTTCCCAGAAAGCGGTTGCCTTGGCTACAGCATAAGGACTCCGTGGATGAAAAGGAGTATTTTCATCCGCAGGCAATCCTCCAGTGTTACCAAAACACTCGCTGGATCCCGCACTGTAGAATTTAAACGGTTGCCCTATGAAGCGCATAACCTCCAACAAATTAAGTGTCCCTATACTTATACTTTCGAGTGTTTCCACCGGTTGTTCAAAAGAAAGCCCAACAGAACTCTGGCCAGCCAAATTATAAATCTCATTTGGCTGTACTTTTGCCAACACCTGCAAAACACTGCGAAAATCGTTAAGTGACATGGAGTGGTATGTAATCCGCTCTTTAACGCCAAGTTTGTCAAGATTGCTAAAAGTGGAGACCTGTGCGTCCCGTGCAGTTCCGTGGACTTGATAGCCCTTATCGAGTAAGAGTCGCGCAAGATAGGATCCATCTTGTCCTGATATGCCACAGATTAAAGCTATTTTAGACAATATTCAGGCCCCCTGTGCTAAAATTTCCAGATAATTGGAGGTATTATGAACATCTCATAAATCTAAACAAAAAAAAATAACTGCCCAACTTGCTGATAAAAGCAGGAAAAGCAAACATTACAAAAAAAACGTCTGTATTCCTTCATACTCGACGACAGATTAAAGCTTTGCAAGGGAAGACTTAGTCATTTTGCTGTTAAGTCACCATTACAACATCACATTTTCACTAATGCCGAGGTTATCTGGCATCTTCCAGTGCTCATCCCTGGCAACATGAAAAATCGCCCTTGCTGCCAGTAACAGATTTAAGCCCGTTGCATGAAATTAATTCTTTCAAATATGCTTGATATGTAAATCTAATGCCATCCCGCAAAGGAGTCGTCGGCTTCCAGCCCATTTGATTTAAAATGCTTACATCCAGCAACTTCCGCATCGTCCCCTCCGGTTTGGAAGGATCAAAACTAAGGTTGCCAGTAAAGCCAACCACATCCTTGACCGACTCCGCTAACTCGAGGATACTCAAGTCTTCGCCGCTACCAATATTTACCAGCGGCGGTTGTTTGTCGTTGAAGAGCAGCTGCAAATTTTCTTCCGACTGTTCCAGTAAAAAGAGGCCCGCTTCCGCCATGTCGTCGCTGTACAGGAATTCGCGCCTCGGCGCGCCTGTTCCCCACACCACCACTTCCGTATCACCTCGTTGTTTCGCTTCGTGCATCTTGCGAATCAGCGCAGGCAGAACGTGGGAGCTATTGAGATCGTAGTTGTCGGATGGACCATATAGATTTGTCGGCATGACCGCTAAAAACTGGGTGTCATATTGCCGATTATAACTCCAGCACATTTCAATACCCGCGATCTTGGCCAGAGCGTAAGGACGATTGGTCGGTTCCAATGGGCCGGTGAGAAGATATTCCTCTTTTATCGGCTGAGGACAGTCGCGTGGATAGATACAGCTTGAGCCTAGAAACAATAAACGTTTGACCTGGTTTTTGTATGCGGCATGAATGATGTTTGTCTGTATAGCCAGGTTTTGGTAAATGAAATCGGCTGGAAAAGTATTATTGGCAAGAATACCGCCTACCTTGGCAGCAGCCAGAAAGACGTACTCCGGTTTTTCCTGCGCGAAAAAGTACTCAACGGCAGCCTGATTAGTCAGGTCGAGTTCGGTATGCGTGCGGGTAATGATATTTGTATAGGGAACACACTTCTTCTCGCCCCGGCCATCTCCCCTTGAAAATGCTTGCAGACGGCGCAGAAGGGCAGAACCAACCAGTCCGCGATGACCGGCAAGATAAATTTTGGAATCAGCTTGCATGACAAACCTCGATATTACAATAACTCGAACAATCCAGACAGGAGGCTTTCCAGTCGACCTCTCGGAAAAAAATCTGGTGAAAGATCAAAGCCGAATGTTCATGCCAGCGGAGGCCATTCAGCAAGATCAAAGTCAAAATATACACACTGATGTCAATGCAAGTAAAACAATAAATTACAGGCACCTGAAACACTATTCATGACATTTCAATATCGAATATCCATGTTTTTTGACCAGTTCATCCCGTTCGGCAGTTTTCAGGTCTTCGCGTACCATCTCAGCAACTAATTCATCGAAGGTGATTTTTGGCGTCCAGCCCAGTTTCTCTTTGGCCTTGGAGGGATCACCGAGCAATGTTTCCACCTCCGTTGGGCGAAAGTAGCGCGGATCAACGGCGATGATGCACTTTCCGGCATGGTTATAGCCTTTCTCATCTTTCCCACTGCCTTCCCAGCGAATTTTCATGCCAAGTTCAACGGCGGCGGCATTGACAAAATCACGTACACTGTATTGTACGCCGGTCGCAATAACAAAATCTTCGGGCTTGTCCTGTTGCAACATAAGCCACTGCATTTCAACGTAATCCTTAGCGTGTCCCCAGTCACGCTTGGCATCCATATTGCCGAGATATAGAGCATCTTGCAACCCAAGCTTGATCCTCGCCAAAGCACGGGTGATTTTGCGAGTGACAAAAGTTTCACCCCGAACTGGCGATTCATGATTAAAGAGTATACCATTGCAGGCATACATACCATACGCCTCACGATAATTAACCGTAATCCAGTATGCGTAAAGTTTGGCCACTGCGTAAGGCGATCGGGGATAAAAAGGCGTGGTTTCCTTTTGCGGTGTCTCCTGTACCATGCCAAAGAGTTCAGAAGTGGATGCCTGATAAAAGCGGGTCTTCTTCTCAAGCCCCAGAATGCGGACCGCTTCTAATACCCGTAAGGTCCCGAGAGCATCAGAGTTGGCGGTATATTCAGGTTCTTCAAACGATACCGCGACATGACTTTGCGCGGCCAGATTGTAAATTTCATCGGGCTGCACCTGTTGAATTATGCGAACCAGGCTGCTGGAGTCGGTCATATCACCATGGTGCAGGACAAAATGTCGATTCTTCTCATGCGGATCCTGATACAGGTGATCTATACGGTCCGTGTTAAACAAAGATGTGCGGCGCTTAATGCCATGCACATGGTAACCTTTTTTTAATAGGAATTCAGCAAGATAAGCCCCATCCTGCCCGGTGATACCGGTAATTAACGCGTTCTTTTTCATTTCATTATCACGATTGTAAAGTCGGCAATCCAAAGTCCTGGATATGTATTATTTGATTTCACATTACTTCCAAGGCTCTTTATATATAAAAAGTTAGTTATTCAATATAAAGGCGAAAACTAATATCAAGTTTACATCAAAGAATCAATTCTATTAAAGTCCATGCTATGTATTCATTTTCCTTTCGCAACACAGGATGAGTAAAATATCAACGAAATAAAACTTTCGAATTTCCTTCGAGTGAAGTAAAGATATTTGCTCCTTTCATCACAGTATCTTATTAATCCAGATCCCTTGTGGAATTTTACTATCGTAAGCAAATTGCTTATTTTCTCCAGATCCGTACTCCATCTTCTTTACATACCATGCCAACGAGTCTCTTTTCCAACAAACAACTCATCTATCGCCTTTTTCAACTGATCAAGCCCTACAAAGCCAAATTTTTTTTAGCGATGTTTGCAGCCCTTGCGGTTGCCGGCTTAAGTGGTGCCCAGGCCTATATGGTTAAACCCTTGCTGGACAAGATCTTTTTTGAGAAAGATACTTTTTTCCTGGCCGTTCTTCCCTTTGCCATGGTGGCTCTGTTTTTGACCAAGGCCATTTTTTATGGTCTGAATTTTTATCTGCTGGAACAGGTTGGCCAAACGGTCATCCGCGACATGCGTGTGCGGTTGTTTGACCATATCCACCGGCAGTCCCTCTCCTTTTTTCATAAAACTCCCACCGGCGAGATTATTTCGCGCATTCTTTCAGACATCACCCTTATGCAAGGTGCCATTTCCAATGTGGTGGTGGGACTGTTACGAGATTTTTTTCAGGTCATCTTTCTCCTTGGCGTGATTTTCACCATGGACTGGAAGCTGGCCCTGCTCTCCATCGTCTTTTTACCGTCCGCCACTTTTCCCATAGTTAAGTTTGGCCGCGCTTTCCGCCGTATCAGCACAACCATGCAGGAAGAGACGGCGAAAGTTTCAAATATCATTCATGAATCCATTACCGGCGCGCCGGTGGTCAAGGCCTTCGCCATGGAGCAATATGAATCAAAACGCTTTAGAGCCCAGGTTCAAAAGCTCTTTACCGTCATCATGGAGGAAGCCCGGTACCGGCGGATTCAACATCCGCTTATGGAGGTGATCGGCGGAATCGGCATGGCCCTGATTATCTGGTTTGGCGGTAAAGAGGTTATTGCCGGCAACTCAACCCCAGGTACCTTTTTCTCGTTTATGACCGCCTTGATTATGGTCTATGAGCCGATCAAAGGAGTCAGTCGAATTAATTCCATTGTCCAGCAGGGTTTTGCTGCCGCCACCCGGGTCTTCACCCTCCTTGATATTGTGCCGGACATTGAAGACAAGGCCGGGGCGCGTCCCCTGCCCCCCTTTCACCAGGATATTACCCTGAAGGATATCACTTTTAGTTATGATGGTCTTATACCAGTACTGAGCAACATCAACCTTTCGATCAAACGGGGTGAAATCATAGCCATTGTGGGCCCCAGTGGATCAGGAAAATCTACGCTCTCCAATCTTCTTCCCCGCTTTTTTGATATTCAGCATGGTTCCCTGCTGATCGATGGCACTGATATTCGTGACGTGACCCTTGAATCCCTGCGCAGCCAGATTGCCATTGTCACCCAGCAGACCATCCTGTTTAATGATACCATCCGTAATAACATAAGTTACGGAGATCCAGACAGGTCGGAAGCAGAGATCAAGGAAGCAGCCCGGGCGGCTTATGCCCTCAATTTTATTGAGCAACTGCCTGAGGGCTTTGAGACGATCATCGGAGAGTCAGGGGTCAGATTGTCCGGAGGAGAAAGACAGCGACTCTCCATTGCCCGAGCTATCCTCAAAAATGCCCCGATATTGGTGCTTGATGAAGCCACCTCCGCCCTTGACAGTGAGTCCGAGCGAGAGGTTCAACGCGCTCTGGACAATCTGATGAAAGACAGAACCACTCTGGTCATTGCCCACCGATTATCCACCATCAAAAATGCCGACCGGATCATCGTCGTGAAAAACGGAGTTATTGCTGAAGAAGGGAACCATGAATCTTTGCTTGAACTCCATGGCGAATATGAATCGTTATATAATATCCAGTATCAGAATTGAATCGTTCATGGTTGATACATGGAACGCCATAATTTAATTATGAATTCTTAGTAAAATCCCCCTGCCTTTGACCATCTGTTATTTCTGCTTCTTAATCTCTACAGTACCTCATGATGATGAATTGTGCCTGGGTCAGGCATAATTCATCATCTTAGCCATTGCTTCGATTACCTTTTCAGGGGGCAATAAAAGAAGGCAGTCGCTTTCGCTTGCAATGTGCCGATTACATCCTTCCTCCATACAAGGGACACAGCTACCACCTCCTTGCAATAAAGCTACATTGTTAATCGTCTGACTGCCACGCATGGAAAATGGATTACTTGATTTTTCGTACCCCTTTGGCCAGGGTCCCCACTTCACTATATTCGTCGGTCCATACAGGGCGACGGTGGGCACGCCCAAGGCTGCGGCCATATGCGTCACCGCTGTGTCGGGCCCGACATATATCTTTGCCTTGTTGATGAGGAAAGCAAGCTCCGCAAGCGATAGTTTGCCGGCAATGTTTGTTGTACCTGATGGCATCTGTTGCTGAAGCGATGCAATATAGGCAAGCTCGTGTAAATCTTTTCCTCCGGTCAAGACTATGTCAATCCCCTGAGCGGTGAGCCATCGCGCTACCTCCAGCCAGCCCTGCCGGCGCCACATCTTGTAATTGTATTTTGGAAATATATGCAGGATTGCATAGGGTTTTATTAAAACGTTGGGCAATAAACACTCAACTCGTTCGCGATCAGTCTCTTTCCAGTCAACCACAACATTGTAATTTCTCTGAATTCTTAACAGATCGGCTAGAGCTAGATTCATCAAAACAGTATGAGTATTTCTATCATCAAATAATGTCCCGTGTGACAACATGAGTCGCTTCCAAAGATTCTTTGCTCCGCTTAAAATAAACCCGATGCGGTGACGGCCTGTGAGCCAGGCATAAAATGTGGGGCGGTCGCCGGGAAGGGTTGATATCGAAAGATCGTAACGTCTTGTCAGAGAAAAGAGCATCCTCAGGTGGGATTTATCTTTCGCATTCTCCGGAACAATAATCACCTTACGCAGATCAGAATTAGCAGATAGCACGCCCTCTGTTCCAGAAAAAACCAAGACATCAACCGCAGCATCTGGCCATGCCAGCTTGAGTGAGCGGATCAACGGAGTGGTTAACAAAACGTCACCAATTCGTCTGGTAACGATAACAAGAATGGATTTTGGAGGTTTCAAAGATATTGACTCGCCCCTTTATTTGCCAGAATTCTGTGGGATGCGACCAGCTCAGCAAGTCGCCTTCTGTTCTTTTCCAGTAAACCTCTGTCGTACTCCATATGCCAAAGATGGAGGACAGGCGCGGCAAAACGGGCACTTTTACGATATATTCCTGAGCGGATAAGGCGAATGGTAAGATCGGAATCCTCAAGACCCCATCCAGAGTATGACTCATCAAAGCCGTTAACATTCAGAAGATTTTCTCGCCATGCCGCCAAATTGCAAGTCATAGCTCCTTGCCAACGACGTGCTGGGAGCTTACGTACCCACTCTGGAACAGGCAGACTACATAACGGGAACCAGCGGTTTACCTCCCCCCGGAGAAAAGCAACAAGCCATCTCCTAACCGGCCACTGGTTCGCTGATATTCGCTTTTCAAGAATTTCCCGGCTCAATGTCTCGCCAAGTAAGATCCGATTCCCTGTTACGAACCACCCTTGTTCCGCCAATCGCCGGTGTTCAGAAACAAAGTCAGGCATAGGGATACAATCACCGTCAGTGAAGATTACATAATCCGCCTTTGATTGAGCCAAAGCTCGATTGCGGATCGCACCGGCCCTAAATCCCTGATCATCCTGCCAGACATGGTGCACTTCAAAATCTGCTCGCTCACGAAAGGAATTTATTGCCTTCGCGGTTTCCGCTCCGGAGCCATCGTCAGCCACTACAATTTCAAAATTTTTGTCTTTCTGTTCCAGAAAACCTTCGAGAGAGGCCAGCAGTGCATCTGTTCTATTATAAGTGGTTATTACTACTACAATTTTCATTGTGCTTTTTCCGCCAACAGCATGAGTTTCAGGTAGCGGTAATAGGTTCCTTCGGCATTCGATAAAGCCAGCATGAACCCCTCACGACCATCGAGGAACCCTGCTCTCACCACATAAGTCTGGAAAAAACTCCATAGGCCGTGAAGGATTGCCTTGGATAACGTGCCCCGCTTTCCTTGCTCATGCATCATCTTGGCCCCGATTGTGGAGTAGCGGTTCATCGTCTCCAGAACTTCATCCATATCCTCGAAAGCTGCATGGATAATAGGATGTTTCAAACGCCCCAAAGATCCGTCGACAATTATACGTTCATGGATAAGATCATCGCTGAAGCGAGCTGATCCTTTACGAAAGAGACGCGTAACGTAATCCGGCCACCAACCGCTATGATGCATAAACTTTCCACAATAGCTGGAACGGCGTGGAGTAACAAAAGCTGAATGTGCTTCAGGATTGGTCATCACGTCTTCTATCTCTCTGCGCAGCTCAGGGCTGACCATTTCATCAGCATCGATAGAAAGTACCCAATCCTTCGAGGCCATTGCAAGGGCTTTGTTTTTTTGTGGACCAAAACCACTCCAGTCATTCGTGTAAAAGTTGTTCGTATATTGTCGGCAGATTTTTTCTGTCCCATCAGTACTGCCCGAATCAACGACGACGATCTCGTCGGCCCAGGCAACCGATGAAATACAATTTCCTATGGACGCCTCTTCATTTTTAGTGATTATTATAACGGAGAGCGACATGGTCTGGCTCCTTGATCGCCGGCGGATTTCCATCCGGCAAAAAGAAGGGCACTCATCCATACATAAAAGAGCCCCTCTGTATGGTCTATAAGAGTGGAGGTCACAAGACTTGCCGACACTATCAGAATCACAAGCCCCCTAGCGGCTAAAAAATCAAAACTGTCTGGAAGTAATGGTGCCATTCTCCACTGGACTATAAAAAGCCAGAGCATCAACCCAAGCCCCATAACACCAGTCTGAACAGTCACCATCAGATACTCATTGTGAGGATTATCGGATGGATCCATTTTTGTATCCTTTACCAGTGCTGCATAAGCTCCTTTAAATCCACCAGTTCCAGCCCCCCAAATAGGATTTTCGCGAATCAGTCTCAAGCTGTTGGTCAAAAATTCCAAGCGATCGCCAGTTGATGAGTGATCCGACTGGCCTGGTTGCCATTGCTTTGCTTCATTATACATTAATAAAACACGTTGATGGGGGGTTGAAGAAGGTAGCTTATAGATGGTTCCGAAAAGAATCATCAGGAACAAAACAGCAATGCCTGTGCTTCGCCAACTCCAATGAGAAACAATAAAATATACCCCCAGTGCCAAGGCAACGATATAACTGGTCTTACTTGCAACCATAAAAAATACATTATAAAAAGCGGCGAGGGCAAGCACTCCAAAGAGAATGCCTGACGGCTTACTTATGCACTGTCGGGCTTTTAGCAAAAACAAATAGGCCCCGTAGGCCATAAGCAAACTGTGGGTTATTCTGAGTTTGAACACAACGGGTTCGTCCTGATCACCTTTAAAAAAATTGTTTGGCTCTATAACCCCTACCCATATCAGATATGACAACAACATCGTCAGGCATACTGCACCGAGAAAACCCCAAATGGCAAAGTGCCGGAGTTTCTCCTCTTTAAATATCGGAATCATAACAAGAATCAAGAGGAGGTTGGCAGCTTTTTTGAGAGATCCCAAAGCATCATGCCAGGTTGCAACCCCATAAAACAATCCCAGGACATAGATCCCAAATAACATCAGGGCAGGAATAACAATCGGATTATCCAGAGCAGAACTTACCTTCTCTCTAAAACGCCCTTCCAAAAGCCATAGCGCTAACAGTAGGGCTAGTAAAATGTTATCCAGTGAGGTTGAGATCGGAATTGAAAAACCTATGGCGACTGCTATCCAGCCAGCCCATTTATTATCACTTAGAACCATCGTCATTTGAATCCAGTTTTTCCTGATTTTTATCATTTCTCTGCAAAGGCAATGAGAGATTTTCTAAAAGAAGGGATACCATCCCTGAGAGCGCTTCCGATTGAGCGTATCTTTTCCAAGCCTTTCCGGTACCGTCTTGATTTAAGGAAAGTAATGTCGATGTGCTGGAAACCAGCTTCTTTCAAGAGAAATTGCAGCTCATTCTTTGTAAACTCCCGGTTATGGCGGGCAGGATAAAAGGACATCCCGTTGCAAGATTCGGGAACAGCATGAAGGTAATGCTCTGCATAATCAAAGGTGATGTGCTTACCCCTGATCATGCGGCTCCGGTTATGAAAGCAGACGGCATTTGGCACATCAATCTCGAGAATCCCTCCTGCTTTCAGTACCCGCCTCATTTCTTTAACTGCCGGCAAGTGAGAGTGTGTAAAATGCTCCAGCACCTGGCAGCAGACAACACCATCAAAGAAATCATCTGTAAACGGAAGCGGATCTATCTCAACATTGCATTTCTGGAAGCTGATAAATTTTTTACGGTACGCATCAGGATATTTTTCCGTCTGGTCAAAAAAATCTACAGCATGACACTCGTGACCCAACGAGCTCAGCAAAGAAGAAAGCATCCCATGACCAGCCCCCACATCGAGAATACGGACAGCGTTCTGCAATTTGAAAGCAATGTCACAAAAACGATCAATACTTCCATCGAAGAGATCGTCCAGTTCCATGTCTCCATGAGGATAGAGCTCTCCAAAAGCTTGAAGAGACAAGGCCCTGTTCAGTATTTCTTTTTTGTTCATGTTGTAACCTAACGAAATATTTTATACTTATCGCACAGCGATCTCAAAGAAAAATTAGTAACTACCAGAAAAGGTGAAGAACGAGTGAAATGGCTTGCATGTACTCTGTTCACCATCATTTTGCCATGATCTTTTAAACGTCCGGCCTCATGCGCACTTTTTTACAGAACACTCAAGAGGGAGGTGGCCTTTACTGGCATGCCGAGCGTATATATCATGCGATATTGGCAACTATCCATCGGCACAGCGAAGAGCAAATATATCGTTATGAACCATGTACATTCAACACCTTCTCTGCTGCTTGCACCACCTGATCAACGGTCAACTGATCCATGCATTCGTGATTATACCTGCACGTCCTTTTAAGACAGGGGCTACAGGCCAACTCCATCCGCAACACCGTATGTTCAGCACCAAAAGGCCCCGTTCTCCATGGGGCCGTGGGGCCAAACAGGGCAACCACCGGCGTATCCATGGCTGCCGCCAGATGCATAGGGCCGCTGTCAATGGTGACCACCAGGCTGGTGCGTTCATACAGCGCAGCCAAGACTTTCAAAGAGGTTCGGCCCGCCATGTTGATCCCCCTGCCGTTCATGGCCACGCAAATTGTCTCGATATCGGCCACATCCTTCGGTCCGCCTGTGAAGATCACATTCATCCCCAGAGCCTGCAACCGGTCAGCAACCTGGGCGAAGCGTTCATTAATCCAATGTTTCGTGGGCCAGGTGGTCATGGAATTAATCACGACCAGAGGGCGGGTCAGGTCAAGACCGGTTTCTTTGAGCAAGGCGTTGGCTTCCGCTTTGTCCTTGTCATCGATGGGGAAGTCAAAAACGATCCGGTCACATGGGAGCCCGAGCCCGGCAAGGAGGAGCAACTCGCGAGTTAAGGCATGTTGATCCATATCCACCGGTTGAACGCGCTCGTTCAAAAAAAGCCAACTGGCTTCGGAATGGTCCATGCCCTTGCCAAAGCCAGCCTTCCTTTTACCCCTGGCAAGGGCGACAAAGAGACCACTTTTGAGCAAGCCCTGGAAATCAATGACCAAGTCATATTCAGTGGCACGCAACTGTCGAATCAAAGAAATGAAGCCTCGCCAGGATTCAGCCCACCTACCCTGTCGGAATAATTGAATCCACCGTTTTCGCCCGGACACCAGCACTTGATTTACGGCCCGGTGACCAAGCACCGCCTCAGAGGCAGCCTCCTCCACCAGCCAGTCAATGCGCGCATCGGGATAGTGCTTGCGCAAACAATTGAGGGCAGGCAGAGTGTGAATGACATCGCCGATGGCGCTGGTCTTGACGATAAGGATTTTCACAGGTCTATCGAGTTGGGATGTTTGCCGGAAAGACTGCCTTGTTGCTGCAATTCCCATGGCTTAAGATATTTGAACAAGGTGTTGACCGCGTGAGTCTGGGCCTGGATAAGGCCAGGGGCTCCATCCAATATACCAGCCCGCAGAAAGTAACAATTGAAAAAGGCCCAAGCAGCTTGAGCTGCTGCCTTGAGCACTGAAAGAAGCAGGGAATCAAAACCCATAATTTTCTTTATTCCGCATATCTATAGTACATTTTACATTTTGCCCCTGAATCACTCGCTATCACAAGTGTTCAGTTATTCGGGCTGAATAATCACAAGGGGAAAATAGGAAAAAAAGACAGAAAAAGATCCGGCTTATGCCGGACGCGGAGGTGGGGCCGCTGGTCGCCCGCCGCCAGCAAGTTTAACGATTATCTGGTTTGACTTCTGAAGCCTGGTGACAATGGTCTTGAAAAGATGCTCTGAAACTTCAGGATATTTCCGAATCACTTCTTCCAGTTTGTCTCCAGGAAAACGCTTCACGGTGGATCGTCCCTGGGAAATGATCGAGGCGGCCCGTTGCTCCCCTGAGATTGCCGCCATCTCCCCGAAATACTCGCCTGGTTCCGTCAATTCGGCAATTTTCTTTCCACCCTTGATGACCGTCAGGGAGCCACGAATCAGCTTAAAAAAATCAATATCCCGATTTCCCTCCCGAATGATCATGTCACCATCTTCATAATTTTCCTGATCGGGATTCACCAGATAGGCGGGAAGGCTCTCCTCATGGGCAACGGTACGACGCAGCACCTCCTCCACACTGGTTATCCCAACACGAACTTTTTGCAGGGCTGCTTGCCGCAAAGGGACCATTCCTGACTGAATCGCCACCTTGCGCAGGGTGTCTTCCGACACCTCCGCGCTGATTGCTGTGGCCACCTCATCGGTGACCTCCATCAGTTCAAAAAAACCGACCCGTCCTTTATAGCCGACCCCATTGCATTCAGGGCATCCAACCGGCCCATAGGTGACCAGCTCTGCCACTTCATCTTCGTGGAACCCTATCTTGATAAGGTCATGTGGGTCATGCATCTCTGGTTTCTTACATTTCTGACACAACTTTCGGCCCAAGCGTTGGGACAAGACCATGGTCACAGATGAGGCCAACATAAAAGAGGGAATGCCGATATTGACAAGCCGAGCGATGGTTGCCGCGCTGTCATTGGTATGGAGGGTTGAGAAAACCAGATGTCCGGTCATGGCAGCCTTAATTGCAATCTCAGCCGTGTCGATATCCCGGATCTCACCCACCATAATAATATCCGGATCCTGACGGAGAAAGGCCTTCAGGGCAGCGGCAAAGGTCATGCCGACTTCCGGATTCACATGCACCTGGTTGATCCCCTTGAAGTTAAACTCAACCGGATCTTCAGCCGTCAGTATCTTGATATCCTCTTTATTCAGGGAGTTCAGGGCTGAGTACAGGGTGACTGTTTTCCCGGAACCAGTGGGCCCGGTAACCAGTAAAAGCCCTTGCGGACGATGCAGACAGCGCTTCAGCATCTCAAAGGTCTCAACTTCAAAACCAAGTTTGGTCAGATCAACATTCAAAGAGCTTTTGTCAAGGATACGCATGACCACCGATTCGCCAAAGAGCGTTGGTAAGGTGGAAACGCGAAAATCAACGGATCGGTTATGCCCCATCCGCATCTTGATCCGGCCATCTTGAGGAATGCGCCGCTCGGTGATATTGAGATTGGCCAGAATTTTTACCCTGGCAACCAGGGCATTCTTAATCGTCAGGGGCAGATTCATGGACTTGAACAATGCCCCGTCTTTCCGATAACGAACCTGCATGTTTTTTTCATACGGTTCCAGATGGATATCAGAGGCGCCATCCTGAACTGCCTTCACCATGATCCCGTTCACCAGCTTGATGATCGGGGCATCATTGGCGGCAAATTGTTCAGATCCCTCTTTATCGTCAACCGATTCAATTTCAAATCCATCTGCAGCCTCAGCCACGATGGAACCGAAGTTGTCAATCTCAGTGACCGACATTTCTTCTTCGGCCTTCTCTGCCTGGCCGCTGCGCAAAGCGTCAACTTCAGCGGCGTCTATACCATAATACTTTTGATAGGCCGCAATAATATCATCTTCGGTGGAAACACAGACTGACAACTCGTGACCAACCAGATCCTGCAACTTGGCAACCGCTTCGGTATCGGTGGGTTCAGCCATGGTGATCTGCAAGGTGTTACCGATACTCTGCAAGGGAAACGCCATGAATTTCTTGGCCGTTTCATAGGCCATAAGTTTCATGGCATCCATTGCGGGTGGCTCCTTGGCAATGACGACCGAAGAAATATTATACTGCCGATTGAGCAGGTTACTGATCGTATCTTTATCGATATATTCCGATTGAATAAGGATCGCGCCGATACGGCCGCCATTCTTTTTCTGCTGCTGTTTGGCGGTCTCCAGTTGGGTCGGAGTGATATAACCCGCCTTGCAGAGAAGCTCACCTATCTTGTATTTGCCAGCCCCGGACTGATCCTTGACGGTACCCCGTAGACCGGTTTTTTTGGGCGACATTTTATTGTCAGGTAAAACTGCCATAAAACTCACAGAGAAAATTTTAAGGAAAAAGAGGCCGAAGATAAAACATTAAAATGACTATAAACTGAATGAAGATACCTCTTTTTCTCCAAAAAAACAAACGGGTTAAAAAGAAAAAATCTTTTTAACCCGTTATAATGGACTGATGCTGTTCTTGCAAACCGTTAAGCTAAGTGATTTGCTCGCCAATAAACAACCGTTATGACGAGACGAAACAATGAGTTGTGGAATCATTAAGATCGCCGACGCATGTTTCTTGCCAAACGCCACACCGTGAAACAGCGGTACAGATTGCTGTTTCACGGATGCAGCATAAGAGTCCGTAAGTAAAAAGAGCAAGAAAAGCTTTGCTCTTTTTACAACGGTCTCTAAAATACCCCTTTCACCTTTCCAGTCTCCACGTCAACATCGACACGGCGGTAAGCCGGATCGGATGCAGTCCCCGGCATCAGGCTGATGGCACCGGCCACCGGTACCACAAACCCAGCACCCTTATAGGTGAGAATATCGCGAATGGGCAGAGTCCAACCTTTAGGCACCCCTTTGAGTTTTGGATCATGGGAAAGAGAAAGATGGGTTTTAACCATACAGGTTCCCATCTCTTTCATATCGGGATCATCGGCCAGACGTTTCAGCTTGGCCTGGGCCTCAGGGGTATAGGAAACACCATCGGCGCCATAGACTTCACGCGCAATCAGATCGATACGTTTTTCCAGAGGGTCGGACAGATCGTAGAGGAACTTGAAATCATTTGGTTCTTCACAGGCGTCCACAACGGCATCGGCAAACTCAAGGGCTCCTTCACCACCATGCTGCCAATGACGAGAGAGGGCAACCCGAGCGCCAGCAGCCTCACAGATCCGGCGTACCGCCTTGATCTCGTTATCAGTATCGGCGTAAAAGGCGTTAATACAGACCACGGGATTAATCCCAGCTTTCTTGACCGTTTCAATATGATGGAGCAGGTTTTTACAACCCTCCTCCACCCAGCCCACGTTCTCTTTTCCATACTCAGCCGGCATCGGCTTGCCGGGAACCGGAATGGGGGCACCACCATGACATTTCAGTGCCCGGATAGTAGCGACGATAACCGCACAGTTGGGTTTATTGCCGGAGAAACGGCACTTGAGATTCCAGAACTTCTCAAAGCCGATATCAGCACCGAATCCGGACTCGGTCACATTGTAATCGGCAATCTTCAGGCCAAGACGATCGGCTATGACTGAGGACTGGCCAATGGCTATATTGGCAAAAGGTCCGGCATGCACCAGAACCGGCTGGCCTTCCAGGGTTTGTAATAGATTTGGATTCAAGGCCTGCACCATCCAGGCGGTCATGGCGCCATCGACCTCCAGATCAGCAGTGGTCACCGGCCTGTCCTGACGGTCATAGGCAACCACGATCCTGCCCATGCGTCTTCGCATATCAGCAAGATCATTGGACACTGAAAGAATCGCCATGATCTCGGAGGAAACGGCAATGGCAAAGGATGATTGCATGGTATAGCCATCCATCTTGCCGCCGATACCAATGGTAATATTGCGCAGGGCCTGGGCGCAAAAATCAATGATCCAGTTAAACTCCACTTTTTTGGGGTGGATATCGAGCCGCCGTAGATTGCGTTTTGCAAGCTGCTCATCGGTATAATTGGCCTCATGCTGCATGCGCGAGGTCAGTGCCACCATCCCAAGATTGTGGGCATTCATGATGGCGTTAATATCGCCGGTCAGGCCAAGGGAGAATTCGGTCAGCGGAATACACTGGGCTAAGCCCCCACCAGCGGCAGACCCCTTAATATTCATGGTCGGCCCGCCGGATGGTTGCCGAATGGCACCGATAACGCTCTTGTTCCGCTTCCCAAGCCCCTGCACCAGCCCCATACAGCAGGTTGATTTCCCTTCACCAAGGGGCGTGGGTGAGATGGCAGTCACATCAATATATTTGCCGTCAGGTTTACTGCCCAGCCGGCTCATGATCTTCTTGAAATCAAGCTTGCCAATATAATGACCGTGCGGCAGGATCTCTTCTTTTGCAAGGCCGAGTTTTTCTCCCAGCTCATACACTGTTTTCATCCGGCTTTCGGCTTCATGGGCAATTTCCCAATCAGCATGTTTGGTTGGATCAAGCACCATACCCTACTCCTTTCAAGGCAAAGGTTAAAAATCAAGATATCAAAGGAAACAATGTCCATCGACATGACTCGCCCTTTGATACGTTAAGATTAATCATAATTGATGATTCATATAACTAATTGTTAAGAAAGTGTCAATATGGGAGCAACATTCAAACAATCAGCAACAGGATGTATTGCCCTTGCTGCATAGCCGCTTGTTATAGAAATGAACCGATCTAACTAAATTTTAATGTATTTTCTAGATTTTGTTGCTGCTAGCGAGCAATAAAAAAGGCCCTTTGCCTGAAAATCATGACAAAGGGCCTAAAAGAAAAAAGCACGATTAATTTGCTCAGACAAAAATCTGTGGGTACCTTTTCTTAACTTCAGCCTCCAGAGGTATCATGACCTCACGCATAGAAGGTTCGGCGGCAGGAGTTGTGCGCAATCTGAAAATATGCCTCCATTCAGCGAGGTTGCAATAGACAATGATCTCGGTTTTACAGGAATTAGGCAAGACGGTCCTTGCTGCCTGGGGGGTGGATGTTTCCAGAAGCTGGAGATATAAAGCCTCGGTTTCTTCCATGGCCTCTTTCCATAGGTTATATTCAGGAGAATCAGGGGCAAAAAACATGGGCCGGATAAAGGTCACCTGATTGCCGAATTTATCCTGACTATACCGACAGTAGCGCTGACTCTCCTGCAAAAAAGAACAGGGGCGATGCCGGACAATCTCATGGGTGACGGCCCGGTTGACGATAAATTTTACCCCTAAATACCGATGGCGAGACAGTAAGTCAGCAGCAAAGTGCTCTACTTCCTCCAGAGAAATCTTCTCAACAACAATGGCCGAAATATCAGATTTGTTATCAGGTTTCCAGACATTCTCAAAAAGAAAAGGATGTCTGGAACCAAGGAAATCCACCATGGCAGAAACCACTTCTATCCTTGAAAAAGTGCTGTACAACTCCCGGAAAGTGCGGATCGAACCAGTCACCAGCAGACCATTCTCCACCACATCAATAATCAGAAATTTAGGCTGGCATTGAAGTAAATCAGTAATCTGAATTGCTGTGCAGCGAAGACGCAAGGTGACCACTGCCATTTCCATGACCGAGTTATGACCATGTTCGGCGATCTTCTTAACAAAGGGCAAGGCCGAATCAACAGTGATCTTTTCCTCACTTTTATAGCAGATACGACCACAGGCCTCCAACCGCACCGCAAGGGATGCCTGGTCCAAGGCATCCTGAATCTCAAAACCCGGATCAACAATAATCATTTACATATCCGCCTTCCAGAAAGGAGACATCTCACGCAGCCCGGCAATAATGGAGGGCATCTTTGCCAGCACAAAATCGATCTCTTCTTCAGTATTGTAGACACTTAAGGAGTATCGAATGGAGCCATGCGCCGCGGTAAACGGAACTCCCATGGCACGCAGGACGTGGGATGGTTCCAATGACCCGGAGGTGCAGGCGGAACCGGATGAGGCGCAAATATTATACTGATCCATGTGGAGCAGGATAGCCTCGCCCTCTACATACTCAAAGCTGATATTCGCGGTATTGGGTAACCGGTCAATCTTGTGCCCATTGAGCATGGAATGCGGAATTGAGGAGAGCAGTCCCTGCTCGAGCTTGTCACGCATCTTTTTAACCCGGCTGTTCTCATCCGCCATATTGGCTGCCGCCAATTCACAGGCCCGGCCAAGGCCTATAATCGAGGCAACATTTTCGGTGCCGCCGCGCCGGCCTCTTTCCTGATGACCGCCGACCAGAAATGGCATAAATGGAGTTCCCCGCCGGACATACAGCACCCCAATGCCTTTTGGACCATGCAGTTTATGTCCTGAGATGGAGAGAAAATCAATATCCGTCTCTTTCAGGTTGATGGGAATCTTGCCTACAGCTTGGACGGCATCGGTATGAAAAAGAATGCCCCGTTCTTTTGCCATTTTGGCCATCTCGACCACAGGGAAAATCACGCCGGTCTCATTGTTGGCCCACATCACACTGACAATCGCCGTATCCTCGGCGAGGGCTTCTTCGTATTTTTGAAGATCAAGGCACCCTTCAGGGTCCACCATTAACCGGGTTAATCGATGTTTGTGCCCAGTCAAACGATCAAGATTTTCGCTTAGATTTTTTACCGCCGGATGCTCGACCCGGGTTGTAATCACATGCCGCTTTTCAGGAAATGACTGCAGGGCCGAGAAAATGGCGGTTGAGTCACTTTCCGTGCCGCAACTGGTAAAAATAATCTCTTCCGGTTCAGCCCCCAGTAAATCCGCCACTTGTTTTCGGGCCTGGGAAATCGACGCACCAACCTGGCCGCCAAAACGGTGCATGGATGAGGGATTGCCGTAATAATCCTGCAAATAGGGCAACATTGCCTCCAGCACCTCGGGCGCAATCCTTGTTGTAGCATTATTGTCCATATAAACGGCATCGTTGTGATTCATCATTTGGATTCCTCCACGATCAGGGTATCAAGAACCAGCTCCCGCAGTTTTTTCTCCACATATTCCTTGATCGTGGTCTGTGATTTTACACAACTTGTGCAGGCACCGCGCAGGGAAACAAAGACAAAATCACCGTCCACATCAACGAGTTCGATGTCTCCGCCATCTTTTCGCAGGCCAGGCCTGATCTCACGCTCCAAGGCTTCTTCGATCTTTTTGATCTTCTGCAGAGTGGTCATTCGTGGTTTGGTTTTTTCTGCCAGATTTTTGAGACTGATCCCCTGATGGGAAGTTTCCACCAGAATCTCACGCAGACGATCCAGGCATTTGCCACAACCACCGCCGGCTTTGGTAAAGTTAGTGATCTCTTCAACCGAATGCAGATTGGACTCTTTAATGGCCCTGATAACCTCCAGGTCAGTGACCCCAAAGCATTCACAGACGACCTCGCCTTCTGCCATGGGTAACTTCAGGCCGCGATAATCGGCAATGGCTGCCTCGAGGGCCTCGCGCCCCATGACCGAACAGTGCATCTTCTCTTTAGGCAAACCACCCAAACGATCCGCGATATCTTCATTGGTGACCTTCGAAGCCTCTTCCAGGGTCATGCCTATGATCATTTCGGTCAAAACAGAAGAGGAAGCAATGGCACTGGCACAACCAAAGGTCTTGAATTTGGCATCGGTTATTACCTCTTTATCATCAAGCTTAAATGTCAACTTCAAGGCATCACCACAAGCCAACGATCCTACATTGCCGGTGCCCGAGGGATTCTCAATCTCCCCGACATTCTTGGGAAACAAAAAATGCTGCTGAACTTTATCGGTATATTCCCACATGTGTTGCTCCTGTTTATTTGTAAAAAAGAGTGAACAAAAAAGACATTTTCGGTTCACTTTTTATTTTTCAATATTGATCACACTAAATACTGCAGGGTTAAAAATCAACGAACAATTCAAGTCATCAAATTCATTTCATCTAAAAAAACTACCAAGTCAAAATGTCCCCAACTGATAGCTTCTCTTCATACAATGCTGAAGCGCAGGAAGATATCTAACAAAATCAGATCTTTGCTTCCTCCATAAAAGTTATAACAAACCGGTCTCCTGCAACATCGCCCTAGCTGCCTGCACAAGGTTTCCAGTCCCGCTGGCAGTCCGGGACTCCACATAATAGCGAACCTTTGGCTCCGTCCCTGAGGGCCGGATCATGATCCAGGAACCATCATCAAAAATCATCTTGCGGCCATCAATATCAATCACCTCGGCGATGCGCTGTTCATTCTCCCCCACCCTGACATATTCACCCACCCCGTACTTTTGCAGGCCTTGAAGAATAGACTTCAGCTCTTCTCCTTTGGCACTTAGCGGCAGCCCCCCACGATCGGGATAATAGGCCCCATACTCGGCTTCAATGCGATGCAGATATTCACCCAGATTAATATTCAGCGTCAAGACCATATCCATGGCCAGCAGCAAACCAATATAGGCATCTTTTTCCGGGGTATGGCCAATAACCGAAATCCCGTCTGACTCCTCAAAACAGACCAGAGCCCGACCAATCACCGGCTTGAATTCTTTGAACCCAACGCGGGGCTCAAAGACCTCTTCATGGAAGGCTTTAGCAAGCGCATTGGCAAGATTGGAGGTGGCCACGGTCTTGGCCACCATTCCCCGTTTGCCCTTGACCTCGTGCAGAAAATGATAGGCCATGGCCCCAAACTGGTTCATACTGATCTCAACAGTGCCGTCGGTGAAACGAATGCGATCTCCGTCCGGATCAATGATGGCTCCGAGTTTAAACCTTTCCGGTCGTGCCCGTAATGTTTCTCCCACCTGTTCCATATTCACCGAGGAAGGTTCCGGGGCAATGCCGTTAAAGGTCACATCCGCGTTGGCGCGCAGGTGGATCAATCGCGCTCCACCATTGCCCTCAAAAAGAGGTGCAATATGCAGCCGACTGGCGCCATGCACAGAATCGATGGCCACACAGAAATCATGATTGCCTGCAAAGGCCTGCATGATATCGTCCAGATCCAATCCATGCCTGGAAACATTGCGTCGCACCAGACTCTTCCAGCATTCGAGTGAATCAAATAAACGAATATCGGTGCGCTCGGAGGCAACGACAATGCTTGCGAAAGCTGCTTCTCCATGGACGTCATTTTTCACAACAAGTTTCCGGGCATTGGCCGTAATCCTGTCGGTCAACTCAGAGGCAGCCGGGCCGGCATCAGCAGCATTGTATTTAAACCCACCATACTGCAAAGGATTATGGGATGGGGTGAGATTGATGGAAAAGGCCGCACCAAGTTCCAGAAGAGCTGCCGACAAAACTCCGGTGGTGGACTCTCCAGCGTAGTGTACTG
Organism: Desulfobulbaceae bacterium; assembly: GCA_009773475.1. Classification (GTDB taxonomy): domain Bacteria; phylum Desulfobacterota; class Desulfobulbia; order Desulfobulbales; family Desulfocapsaceae; genus UBA2270. The sequence goes on from WSXV01000004.1 coordinate 80,984, forward strand.
TAAATCCAGCCTTCACCAGAACCTCAATGACTGCAGCGGCCAGAATCTCACCACCAAAGCGGTTGTCGAATCCAACAACACAACCCTTTTCCTGGGCCTCTCGCAAACTGACAACACCTAAAAAAGGAGCCAGTTCCTGCTGTTTGTCAAGCACCTGATACATCTGAACAATGGCAGTGGTAACAAAAGAAACAGACCGGACAAAAAGGTCTTTTCCCAACATTCCCCGCCAGCCGGAAGTCCCAAAATTAACAACTTCCTGAGGTTGGCCGGTATTGGTAACAATCTCGGCCAGAACCAACTGGTACACCTGGTCAATATATCTCTGCCAAGTCCCACCCTCATTCTTTCTTTTTGCAACAAGCTTTTGAATTAGCGCGAAATAATCACTATTGGCATGATCAGGTCCAATGTTGCAGCTTTTATAGAGATCACGAACGGTTTCAGTTATTAACGACATGGAAATCCCTATGTGAGTGAAGAGAACAGTTCAGAAATAAAAAAGATTAAATGGCATTAGTAATTTGTTTTTTGGAAGATTTCACCTTGCCGGGACCCTTTTTTTCCAGAAGAATTCCAAGGGCATCTTCAATGGTCTGCGGATAATGGAAGACAACCCCTTCCCGAATGTCTTCTGGAATTTCAAGGACATCTTTTTCATTTAAAACCGGCAGCACCAACTCCCTGATGCCGGCCCTAAGAGCGCCAAGGACCTTCTCCCCTATTCCGCCCACCGGCAATACGTCGCCTCGCAAGGTGATCTCGCCGGTCATGGCCAAATCGGGGCGAACGGACTTGCCGGTGATAACAGAAACCAGAGAGGCTACCATGGCGACTCCGGCAGAAGGACCATCTTTGGGAATTGCTCCTTCCGGCACATGCACATGAATATCAATCTTGGAAAATATCTCCTCATCAATACCCAACGCCTTCGCATGCGACCTGATATAACTGTGCGCAGCCGTGGCGGACTCCTTCATCACATCGCCCAGCTTACCGGTCAGGGTCAAACCGCCGTTGCCTTTCATCTTCGAGCTTTCAATAAACAGGATCTTTCCACCGACCGGCGTCCAGGCAAGCCCCGTGGCCAGGCCAGGTCCCCAATTTCGGGCCTTGATCTCCGGGAAAAATCGGACGGGACCGAGAAAGGTGTACAGATCAGCGATACCAACTACCCGTTTCCCCTTACGCCCCCTCGCAACTTCTGCGGCAATCCCCCGACAGATTGCAGCGATCTCCCTCTCCAGATTACGGACACCGGCCTCACGGGTATAGGATTCAACAAGTCCACCCAGAGCTTCATCGGATAACTCCAGATCATCCTCGCCCAGGGCATGTGCCGTCATCTGTTTGGACAGGAGATGGCGCCTGGCAATGGCTACCTTTTCCTGCAAGGTGTAGCCGGACAACTCCACCACCTCCATCCGGTCTCGTAATGGTTCAGGAATCGTATCAAGAACATTGGCGGTGGCGATAAACATGACCTTGGAAAGGTCAAATTCCAGGTCCAGATAGTGATCGGTGAAGGTGGAGTTCTGCTCTGGGTCAAGAACCTCGAGCAGCGCTGATGAAGGATCGCCCCGAAAATCATTACCAAGCTTGTCAATTTCATCGAGCAGAAAAACCGGATTATTGGTCTTGGCCTTTTTCAGGCTCTGAATAATCCGGCCCGGCAAGGCGCCGATATAGGTCCGTCGATGTCCTCTGATTTCCGCTTCATCCCTGAGCCCACCCAAGGCAATCCTGACAAATTCGCGATTCATGGTCTTAGCAATGGACTGGCCAAGGGAGGTCTTGCCCACTCCTGGCGGTCCGCTGAAACAGAGAATCGGCCCATGCATATCCTGCTTCAGTTTGCGCACCGCCAAAAACTCGAGGATTCGTTTTTTTATCTTCTTCAGACCATAATGGTCTCGCTCCAGATCACTCTCCGCCTTATCAAGATCCAGGGTGTCGGTGGAGGATTCGAGCCAGGGAAGATCAAGAATCCAATCCAAATAATTACGGGTAACGGAGTACTCCGGTGAGGACGGAGAAATTCTCTCTAGACGAACCAACTCCTTATCTACGACACTCCGAGTCTCTTCCGGTAGGTTCTTGGCTGCAAATTTCTCGCGTAGCTCCTTAACCTCTACCTTTTCACCGTCTTCCCCCAGTTCCTTACGAATGGAGTCCATCTGCTGGCGAAGATAGAATTCACGCTGCCTGCCATCGATGTCCTTTTTCACGGATTCCTGCAGTTTATGACTGGTCTCGACGGTTTCCAGTCGTTTACTGAGCTCCATCATGACCCTTTTGAGGAGTTCTTCAAAGTCCTTGATCTCAAGGATCTCCTGTTCATCTCCCACTTTAAGATTCAGCTGGCTGCTTACCAGATAGCTGATATGAAATGGATTCTCGAGGGCGTTTAGGGTGGCGGCCAGCTCTTTTGGCAGCTCCATTAGTTGCACAAGCTTGGCAAACTGGGTTCGAAGGCTGAGAATCATGGCCTGCCCTTGTGGGCTTTCATGCCATTCCATGGGGATTTCTGCCACCATCGCCTGATGATATGGGGTCGTCTCTATAATTTTGAGGATTTCAATTTTTTTGGTACCGCTGATCATCACATGGTAAAGGCCTTCTTTTTCCTTGCTGAGCTTATGAATGTAGCCAATGACACCCACCCGGTACAAATCTTCTTCGGAAAAGTGATCCACACCTTCCGGCACGGGTTTTTTAGTTGAGGCAAGCCCTATCATCCGATCACCCAGCAAAGCAGCATCAATGAGCTGCTTTGATGAATCGTCTGCAATCTGCAGTGGAAACCCCATCCCCGGGAAAAAGACGAAACCGTTTAATGGAAGAATGGGAAGAATCTCCGGGACTTCCAGGCTAGTTGGATCAACTTTTTTCTCTGATTGATTTTCTGTTTGCTGCTGTTCCTTTTCCATATTTCAGCCCCCAACCTGTATCCTGACAGTTATCTGACTTCCGGCTTTCTTCTTTCTCAGGGAAACAATAAGAACTCCGTCAAGATAAGAGGAAGTAACCTTTTCCACATCAATCATCACTGGAAGCGCAACGGTACGTGCAAATGAGCCATGCTCCAATTCAAGCTGATGGATACAGACAATGGTTTCCGGCCTTGCAAGCTGGCGTCGGCCACTTATATGCAGTTGATGTTCTTCCACTAAAAGCTCGAGTGAATTCTTAGTAATCCCTGCAAGATCACAATAGACAATGATTTCATCACAGGATTCATAGATGTCCACCGAGGGCCGCCAAAGACCGGAGTCAAGTCGGATCATTTTAGCATACGACAGATTTCGCATAATACGACCAGTTAACATTTGTATCTCCTTCACTTTTATAAAAAACCAAACCCTCAGTAAATCCAAACTCAACTGAAACGTTACTGGCAAAACAAGTCACTCACTTAATTTGCAAACTATGAAATAAAACTTAGCTAAAAGTCAACAAAATAGAGGGCGATGTGGAGTATGAATTTCAAAACAAATTTCAGATCAGTCTCATAATTACATCATAAAATAATTGCACAAACCGTCTATATTAAGGGCCTAATTCCAGACTACTCCTTGACGAATTGACACTATTTTTTATATAGTAAACATGTTATTCATACAGGCGATGACAAACAAACATTTTCCATTTTTTTTACAAACTTATCCCAGCAGGAGAAATTAACATGGGTCACACTCACGACAAAGAACTTATTCTTTGGTTTGATGATATCGGCATTGACGATGTCCCTATGGTTGGCGGCAAGAACGCCTCCCTCGGCGAAATGTACCAACATCTTACCTCAGAAGGTGTTGCGGTACCCCATGGTTTTGCCATCACTGCCTACGCCTATCAATATCTCATTCAATCAGCAGGCATTGAAGATGCTGTCCGTGAAGCACTCGACGGCCTTGACACCCATGACCTGAGAAATCTCCAGGCGCGGGGGAAAAAAGTTCGTGCCATAATCAGGGGCGCTGCGTTTCCACAGGATCTCCAAGACGCGATCATCAATGCCTACAAAGTTATGGAGGCTGAGTATGGTAAGGATGTTGATGTCGCCGTCCGTTCCTCCGCCACCGCTGAAGACCTTCCTGACGCCTCTTTTGCCGGGCAGCAGGAGACCTATCTCAATGTCCGGGGATACGAAGCCATCCTTGATTATTGCAGTCAGTGCTTTGCAAGTCTTTTTACCGATCGCGCCATTTCTTACCGACATGACAAGGATTTTGGTCAGTTTGACGTCTATCTCTCCATCGTTATCCAGAAAATGGTTCGTTCCGACTCTGCAAGCGCTGGTGTTCTTTTTACCATTGATACCGAATCAGGCTTCAAGGATGCGGTCTTTATCACCGGAGCCTGGGGGCTGGGCGAGAATGTGGTTCAAGGTGCTGTGACCCCTGATGAATACTTTGTTTTTAAGCCCACCCTGAAGGAAGGGAAACGCCCCATTGTCTCCAAGCGTGTTGGCTCGAAAGAGCTTAAAATGATCTACGACAACGATCCCAACACCCCGCATCCCGTCAAAAATATACCCACAACCAAAGAAGAGCGTGAGTCTTATGTCATCAGCGACGACGAGATTCTGCAACTGGCCAGATGGGCGGTTATTATTGAGAACCATTACAAAAAAGGCATGGATATCGAGTGGGCCAAAGATGGTGACGGGATCACCAAGGGTACCGGCAAGCTATTCATTGTCCAGGCCCGTCCAGAGACCGTCCACTCTCAGACCTCGAAGAAGGTCATGGAAACCTATGTCCTCAAAGAGCATGGCAAGCAAATTGCTCATGGTCAGGCCGTTGGCGCTAAAATCGGTCAAGGCCGCACCAGGGTTATTGAAGATGTCTCCGGCATCCATGATTTTAAGAAAGGCGAGGTGCTTGTCACCGATATGACCGATCCTGACTGGGAGCCGGTTATGAAAATCGCCGGTGCCATTGTCACAAACCGTGGTGGTCGTACCTGTCATGCTGCGATTATCTCCCGAGAGCTTGGCATCCCCTGTATCATTGGCACTGTAAATGGCTCCAAGGCCATTCCCAGCAACATTGATGTCACCGTTTCCTGCGCTGAAGGCGAGACCGGCGTGGTATATGATGGTCTGCTGAAATTTGAAGTGGAGCGACTTGATCTGGATAATGTCCCGGCAACCAAAACCAAGATCATGATGAACGTGGGGATTCCAGAAAAAGCCTTTACCGAATGCCAGATCCCCAACGAAGGTGTAGGGCTTGCCCGTGAGGAATTTATCATCAACTCCCACATCGGCATCCACCCTCTGGCTCTATACAACTTTGAAGAACTGAAAGCCAAGGCTGCAGCAGGTGATCTTGAGATTGACTCAATCGTCAAAGAAATTGAGGCCAGGACTACCGCCTATCCCCTGGACAAAAAACAGTTCTTCATCGACAAGATCGCTGAGGGTGTTGGTCGCATTGCGGCCGGCTTTTACCCAAAAGACGTCATTGTCCGTCTCTCAGACTTTAAATCCAACGAATATGCCAATCTTGTTGGCGGAAAGCTTTATGAGCCGGTGGAAAGCAATCCCATGATTGGCTGGCGTGGCGCATCCCGTTATTATGATCCAAAGTATAAGGTCGCCTTTGAAATGGAATGCATGGGGCTGCTCAAGGCCAGAAACGATATGGGTTTGACCAATATCAAGCTCATGGTGCCTTTCTGCCGCACACCAGCTGAAGGCCGAAAGGTTATCGAGGTGATGAAGGAGTTTGGCCTGGTGCAGGGTGAAAACAATCTCGAGGTCTATGTCATGTGTGAGATACCCTCCAATGTCATCTCCGCTGACGCCTTTGCCGATATCTTTGATGGCTTCTCCATCGGTTCCAACGATCTGTGCCAACTTACCTTGGGACTTGATCGTGATTCAGATCTTGTTGCCCATCTTTTTGATGAGCGCAACCAGGCCGTCAAGGATATGGTCAAGATGGTTATTGATACCGCTAAACGAAGGGGCAAGAAGATCGGCATCTGCGGTCAGGCCCCATCCGACTTCCCGGAATTTGCCACTTTCCTAGTGGAATGCGGCATTGACTCAATGAGTCTGATTCCCGATACTGCTATCAAGACTCGATTGGCCGTCCATCAAAAGGAAAAAGAACTGGGAATTAATCCCTAATCAGTCCAACGACTCTTGCAAATGAAAAACTAAAAAAGGCATGACCCGATGGGATCATGCCTTTTTTAGTCTCAAATATCCAAAAAGCTTTTCAGCTATTTCTCCTGCTCATCCAGACTTTTTGCCTCATCAATCAGCATCACCGGAATATCATCACGAATTGCGTACACCAACCGGCACTTTTCACAAACCAGTCCATCAACCGATTCGTTGAGCTTAATGGGCCCCTTACATTTGGGACAGGCCAAGATATCCAGCAATTCTTTATTAATCATTTTTTCTCCAATGAAGTCTGTCGAACTTATTATTTTTATTATGTCAAAATCTCGGAAACTTGCGCCCTTTCCCTAGATAACGCTGCCAGAAGCGGATATTCCGGTCTTAACATCTCAGCTTTGCCAAGGAAGAGTGATGGGGGAAAATAGAACTCAGCGTCTTCCATTTTTTGCATGCTCTCAGCTGTTCAACTATTCCATTCCCAGCGTATCGCGTACCTTGGTTGCGAGTTCATTCGCAGAGAAAGGTTTCTGAAGAAAATGCACCCCTTCGTCCAGCACCCCCCCTCTATCTGCGATTATATCAGCCGTGTAGCCGGACATGAACAGCACTTTGAGATCTGGATAAAGCAGGTGAAATTGATCGGCCAAATCACGTCCGTTCATTTCAGGCATGACAACGTCGGTTATTAACAGATGAAGCTTGTGAGTAAGCGTCTTCGACAATCGCAAAGCCTCTCCCGGTGTGTTCGCAGTCAATACTGAGTAACCAAACGCTTCAAGCATTGTTTTGTATAATTCTAATATCGAGACATCATCCTCCACAACCAGAATGATCTCACCATGACCAGACTGGATTGCCTCATTGATTATCTCAGCATTTTCTCCGATCTCCGCCATGTGACATGGTAGATATATAACGAATGTCGTTCCGAGCCCAAGTTCGCTGTGGACGTTGACGAATCCATTGTTTTGCTTGACGATACCATAGACCGTTGACAATCCAAGGCCGGTCCCCTGACCTTCTGCCTTGGTGGTAAAGAAGGGTTCAAATATATTAGCTAGAGTATCTTTATCCATACCGCCACCAGTATCAGTTACTGATAGGGTGACGAAATTCCCTGGGCTAAAATCAACATGATCGACACAATAAGCTTCATCAATGGTCGCCAGACTGGTTTCAATGGTAATCTTGCCGACACCAGTGATGGCATCACGGGAGTTAACGCACAGATTGGCAAGGACCTGATCCATCTGTGAAGGGTCCAGTTTAACTGGCCAGAGGCCCGCGCCTGGTAACCAGGCTAAGGTGATGTCCTCACCTATGAGTCGCCGCAGCATCTTAAGCATGCCTTCCACGGTTTCGTTCAGATCGAGCACCTTGGGCGCGATGGCTTGCTTACGTGCAAAGGCCAGCAGCTGCTGGGTAATCTCAGCCGAACGCGTGCCGGCATTAAAAATTTCCTGGAGCGCTTTATGAAGCCAATCAGACGAGTCGACCTTACACAATGCCATTTCCGCATAGCCAAGAATCACGTTGAGCATATTGTTGAAATCGTGGGCCACTCCACCTGCTAACCGCCCCACGGATTCCATCTTTTGGGCATGATTCAACTGCGACTGTAATTTCTCCCTCTCGACTTCCGCCCGTTTATGCTCGGTAATATCAAGGATTACACCAATAAAGCCGCTACTCAATCCGGATGAGTCGAGGAATGGTGCTTTATGAATAATGACATTATGACAAACACCATTGGAATCCTGAAGTGTCGTTTCGAAGACCTGAACCACCTGCTTTTCAAAAAGTTCGATGTCTTTAGCATGATAGGGCTGGGCAAGTTCGAGAGGGATAATGTCAAATGCGCTTTTGCCGATCATCTGATCCTTTGTCTTGCCGAAGAAATCTTCAAAAGCCTTGTTGAATCCTAAATACCGACCTGCTGGATCTTTGTAAAAGACTGGAATAGGGATGGTTTCAAGCAATGAATCCTGGAATGCTTGACTTTTAGCCTGCAGCAGCTGCGCCTGAGTACGCTGAAGGTCACTCAATGCTATTTTTAATTCATCTCCCTGTTGTTGTAAAACAGCGGTCTTACGTTGAACGATCTGTTCCAGGTTTAGGTTCTGTAAAAGTAACTCAACGGGTGTCGCATCGTTAACGAATTGTTGCTCCACTGTGTCCATAAGGACCTTAATGGTCTTCTGTTGCGCTTTCAGTTTGGCATGAAGTTCTTCCATTGTTATTGATTCATCGCTAACGGTCATGATTGTCCCCCAATTGCAACCCCTGTGAAGGTCTGGTTGACATGAATGGAATTGAACTGCTCGCCATACGTACTAAAGCCAACAACTTTATTCTGGGCCAACAACTGCCCGATGTTTTTATCGATACCTTGCGCCTCCATCTCAAGTCGTCTGTAAATACAATCACAGCCGATGATTACAGCGGGTTCACCGATCTGTTGTTTTACCTGTAGGAGGTTTTTCTCCAGCCCTTCTTGGATGGAATATCCTTTACCAATAGTAAGTACAAGACCGGCATTAATCGCACAATACAACTTCAAAAACCCATTTTTTTCGACACTTGCGATTGATCGCACATAGTAATCATCTTTAATACGCAGCATCAAAGGATTCTGCGAAAATACGGTCCCATTGAGCTTGTCGACGGGTATGCCGATCAGTCGGGCATAAGCTTCCGCTGCAGGTTCACCATTAATTTCTTTGACAAGACGCTCATTGGGTTCTGCCTCAGTGACGACAAGTTTGGTGGTTGAGGGGAGAAAATGTTGGTGTTTGAAGACATGGAACGGCAGGGAGGTGAGAAACAGGGTGAAAATTGCAGCATCACTTAATAATTCACCATTGTGATACACAAACGTTTTTTGAAACTTCAACATGTCACCGGCGGAACCACCGACAATCGGTACATCGCCTAAAACTCTGTATAAAGCAGCAGTCAGCAGTTCCTCTTTCGTCGACAAGCCATCTACCAGCAGAAGGCCAAATGCCGGCAACTTTAAGCGACTAATCTTGTCCTGGGCATCTGCTGCGATTACCCCTATTTGCTCAACCAGCGAGGAAAGAGGGTGAATGAGGTAGGGCACAGCAATCAGTTCGTCGCTGGCGAAAGAGACCCCACTTATACCTCCGCATTGAAATCCAACGGACGAAAGTTGCCCGGCAGTTGTACAACCTACTACCAGACCCGGCAGATGTTCTTGCAAGGCTTTGCCGAGTTTTTTCTTATCATACTCATCGGAGAAAAACACCAGACATATTTTGCTCTGCGGCTGCCGGATTTGAACTGCCAGTTCCTGCACCGCCTCGTTGGGATTGATGTTGGTTGAGTATCCCTGCAGCACACTAAGGCGTGGAGTCGCAATACTATTTGTGGATGTCATAATCCTCCTACTTGTGAAACAAAGAGGGTTACTTTATTGAACCAGTGTCAGTTTAACGGCTTGTACAAATTCCCAGGGCCACGTTTGTAGTAAAAAATATTTTATCTCAATAATCAATATAATACAAGGCTACATCAGCCTGTGTTACCACCCTATGCTAGGAAAGATGTCGCCTCAATTTTTAATTTGGGTGTTAACTCGCTACCCAGTTATGCTCAGATCTGGACTTTAGCTCCAAAGCAGATTCCCACCATCTGGTATGGAATGTTTTGCAGCGACATGGTACAGTCGCCTCATCTTGGCAGAACGACTAGCAGGGATTGGACAAAAACTCTGGCAGACAAACAACCTTGTACGAGACCACTCAAATAACCATTGGTTTAAAAATCCATCGCATTCACTTTTTCCTTAGCAAACCTACGACACGGCTCAGTCACTGACCAACTTATGGAAAGAGTTGCGTAAGCCATAAACATTGACGGCATATTTTAATATTTGGGAGTAAGAAATGACAAAAATCACAACAAAACTCGGCTTCATTGGTGGAGGCCAGATGGGTGAGGCCCTGATTCGCGGTATTATTCAGTCTGGACTCTACGCAGGGGGTGACATTCTTGTCACTGAGCCAAATGAGAGCAGGCGCACATATCTTCAAGATACGTATCAGGTGCAAGCTTTTGACAGCGGAGCAACCATCTGGAGCTCCTGTGCCACCGTTATTCTGGCGGTGAAACCGCAGGTCATGGGGAGCCTTCTCGCTGATGCAAGAAAGTTGATTACCTCTCAACACCTGATCATTTCCATTGCTGCCGGTCTTCCTATTTCCTTTTACGAAGAACACCTCAACGATCAGCAATACAGAATCGTCCGAGTCATGCCCAACACTCCGGCCCTTATCCTTGAAAGTGCTTCTGCCCTCAGCGGCAACAGTCACGTTACCTCTGCCGACATGGATCTTGCCAAATCACTGTTTGACGCCGTTGGCAAGGCCATCGTCATGGACGAGCGTTATCTGGATGCGGTCACCGGGCTCAGTGGTTCCGGCCCGGCTTACGTTTTTAGTTTTATTGAGGGCATGATCGATGCGGGAGTCAAAGTTGGTCTGGCTAGACCCGTTGCTGAGGCACTGGCGCTCCAAACCGTCCTTGGATCGGTCAAGCTTATGCTGGAGACGGGAAAACATCCAGCCGTCCTCAGGGACATGGTAACCTCTCCAGGAGGCACCACCATTGCGGCCCAGCATGTCATGGAGAGAGCTGGATTTAAGGGAATAATCATGGATGCCATTGAGGCGGCGACCAATCGTTCTGCGGAACTGGGTAAATAAAATGGCAGCACCTGTGAAGCTTCTGGCAAGACCATTTCGGAGTGAATCTGATTTTCAGGTGCGGCGCGCTGGTATTATTATAAAAAAAAATCATCCACCGGCTGATATTTTTACTGAAAGGCTTAAGGGTTGGCTGGATGATAAGAAAATTGATATCACCATCAATGAGATACTACCGGATCTTGATATTTTGATCATCGCCGGGGGAGATGGAACCCTGCTTCATGTGGCTGAACAGGCCGCGCGTTACTCCATTCCGGTGATCGGCATCAACCTCGGAAATCTTGGTTTTTTAACTGAACTCACGGAACAAGAAGCTTTTCCTGCCTTGGAGAAAATCATCAACGGATCTGTCTCCGTAGAAAATCGAATGATGCTTAAGGCAAGGATCAGCAGGGAGGTTCGCGGGCTCCATCCCACAGAATACCGGTATGCATTAAACGAAGTGGTCATCAGCAAGGGTACCCTGGATCGGGTAATGCAACTCTCCACCAGGGCCAACCAGGATTTCATCACCACCTATAAGGCTGATGGCCTGATCTTCTCAACCCCTACCGGCTCCACTGCTTATAATCTTTCGGCCGGTGGGCCTCTGGTCTATCCAGGGCTGGCCTCAATCCTGGTCACCCCTATCTGCCCCTTCATGCTCAGCAGCCGTCCAATTCTCCTGCCGCCGGAAACCAGACTCAGCACCTGCATTGACAATGGCCCTGGCTGCTACTCCGCCAAAATCATCATCGATGGTCAATCAGACTGGGACATGCAGGAGGGTGACATTCTGGAAATAGAGGTGGCGGAACACCCTCTGCTCCTGATCACTTCACCTCACCGCGATTATTTTTCCATCCTGCGGAACAAGCTGCACTGGGGGATTACCCAATCCGTCAGGAACTTGTAATTTCAGGTGGTGCACGCCAAGTTAAGGGTGAGCAGAAACAAAACTACACAAGATTATAAGTTAGACGCCATTGCAGCTGAGATGAAGGAATGCTTGCTTTAATGCTTTATGGCATTCAGCAAGCATTCCTTTTTTTTACTTCTCTTTTTTTATGCCGAATTTCTTCATTTTATACTGCAACAAACTCTTGGTAATTCCCAATCTCTCAGCTGCGCGCGCCTGGACAAAACCAGCGGAATCAAGGGCACGGTTCAACATCTTTTCCTCCACTGCGTAGAGGACATCACCAAGTTCAGCAGAATCGGGAATGAGTTGCCCCAGATCCATGGCATGGCTCCAAGGTGCCTGAGCATTCCTGTTGGTTGATTCCGGCTGCACATCATCGGCCTCTATTCGGTTATCATTGCAAAGGATTGCTGCTCGCTCAATGGTATTTTCCAACTCCCTTACATTCCCTTCCCACGGTAGCATCACCATCAGTCGCAAGGCATCAGGACTAATGGTGAGACCAGGCTTGGCCAGCCGTTCAGCCACAGTTCCGACAAAATATTCCACCAGAATCGGAATATCATCCATTCGTTCCCGCAATGGCGGAAGCAAAACATGAATCACCTTAAGCCGGTAATAAAGATCTTCACGAAACCGGCCGGAATCGACCTCTTCCCGCAAATCCTTGTTGGTGGCACTGATAATGCGTACATCGACAGCCAGGGTTTTACTGCCCCCCACCCGTTCAAACCTTTTTTCCTGCAAGGCCCGTAAGAGCTTCGCCTGCAGGGACAGAGGAATCTCGCCTATTTCATCAAGAAAAAGAGTGCCGCCGTCGGCCAGTTCAAAACGCCCTTTACGCATGGCATAGGCACCGGTAAAGGCCCCTTTTTCATGACCGAAAAGTTCGCTCTCCAGCAAATTTTCCGCCAAAGCTGCACAATTTACGGTGATAAAAGCTTTCTCCTGACGGGGGCTGTTCATATGGATGGCCTTGGCCACTAGTTCCTTGCCGGTTCCACTTTCACCGGTGATCAGAACAGAAGACGGGGTCGGCGCCACTTTTTCAATAAGTTCATATACCTGAATCATGCGCGTATTCTTGCCCACCATACCGGAAAAACCGGTACGGGTTAGAATCGATTGGCGCAAACGGATGTTTTCACGAATCAAAGAATAGTGTTGTAAGGCCTTGTTAATTGTGACAATCAGCTCTTCATTGGAAAAAGGCTTGGCTAAATAATTGAAAGCTCCGGCCTGCATGGCTGCAACGGCTTTATCCACCTCAGCAAAAGCAGTAATGATAATAACCGGCAGATGGTTGTTAATCTTCTTAATGGCCTCAAGAAGTTGAAGGCCATCCATCCCCGGCATCTGCATATCGGTAATCACCAAATCCAGATCAACATCCCGCACCAACTTCAGTCCTTCAGCACCATTCGAAGCGGTAAACACCTCAAAACCATCATCGCGCAGCAACTCAGAAAGGATCACCAGATAGTTTGGTTCATCGTCAACGATCAGTATGGAGTTCATAATCAGTTCTCGTACACTAGAGGTTATTGCAAGCCGTTACAGAATAACGATTTAACTATTGAATATCTCGATAGACAGATGGCGATATTGCTTCACGAAACAGCCTTGGATCAATGTTGATAATCTGTAAGTCACTAATCCAGTTTATCTGGGTCAGATACTAATATTTATGCCTGTGTGCGCAGTCGTTCTTTCATCTTTACCAGAAGCTCCGGGGGTACAAAGATGTTTCCGCCACCAGCCAGAGTGGTTCCGGGCCGAACATCGCCATGATAATCACTGCCACCGGTGAGCAAAAGATTATTCTGCTCAGCGAGTGCTCGAAGTTTTTTCTTAATCTTATGCGAATGCGTTGGGTAGTAGACCTCAAGCCCATCCAATCCTGCCGGCACTAAACCGGTTAGCACAAGGGGGAGGCGCGTGAGTTCCGGATCATTCTGAATGGGATGAGCCAGCACCGCAAGTCCACCGGCCTGACGAATCAACGACACCGCCTCAATGGCGGTATAAGCAAAGCGTGAGACATATGCCACCGCTCCTTTTTTCAGAAATTGATCAAAGGCCTGGGTGATGGTCTTCACCGCTCCATATCGAACTAAAAGCCTGGCGATATGTGGACGACCGGTCTGCCCTTGTTCCGACACCCGCTCAAGTTCGTCATTGGTTGCTGGAATTCCGAGCTCATTCAGCTTTTGCAGAATCCTGCTGTTCCGTTCTGATCTTGCCCCCTGCAATATGGCCAAAGCTTCTGCAAGCACACTGTTTTGGGAGTCTGCCCAATATCCCAAAATATGATATTCAACTTTATCATGAAGGACACTGATTTCAATGCCGGGAATAATTTCCACCCCCATCATTTCTCCTGCCCTTACAGCCTCTTCAACTCCTGCCATGGTGTCATGATCGGTGAGAGCCAAGGCAGAAATTTTCTTTTCTCTAGCTAAATTTACGAGTTCAGTCGGAGTCAAGGTTCCATCAGAATAATTAGAATGGGTGTGTAAATCAATGGACATGGCAAAGCACAGATGGCAGGAAACAGCTAAACTTGAATGGTGAAAATATCCCAAAGAGGATATCAACCTACCGGAAGCAGATAAAATTTTCAATGAGATAGAGCAGGCGGTGCAGAAGACATTTCACTTTAGATCTCGTGTGGTATGGAGAAGATACGTGTAACCCGTTCTTGAAAGGGGTTACACGTATCATGATGGCCACCATACGTTTATGAAAACACAGTGTATGTTATAGGGAAGCCTTGATCGTTAAAAATACAGCACCACAACCACTGTCCCCCTCATCTGATTGCCAGTTTAGCCTCGAACTAAAAGTCCTATTACGAAAATTGTATTGACCTGAATGCCATTATCCATTTAGATAGCCAGCAATTTCTTTACAATATTCATCAATCTCTACATCGGAAAATGATATGGCCTCAAAGACAAAGAAAGCACTGATAAGTGCGAAGCTGGTCGCGGAAAAATCAGAAGAAGCAATGATAGCTGGGATCTTGGAAGGAAGCCCGGACGGAATCGGGGTGGTGGTGGTCAGGCTTGAATGCGGTTGTCGAAAGATGGCGGCAGTTGACAAAGATGGCGAACCAGCATCTAAGGTTATCATCTACCGTGATCAGGCAGAAAGTATTTGCGACAAATGCAAAGAGGATAATGGCGATTTCATGCGGGTTGCCGAGTCCTTTATTCATTGGGTACAACCCGAGCCAGCCGAGGGCCAAAAGCAGGTGATCACTGCCAAGGTGCTGGGAACCGTACCTACCCCCCATTGACAATGAGTTGTTTTGCATCACATCTACCAGCATGGAAGACAGGCAGCCTTTTGCTGATCATGCTTTTTGTGACAGGATGCGCCAGGGATCAACAACAGGCAGCGATTAATGGCAGCCAGGAGTCTCTGCAGGAAGGTATCTGTCAAAATACTCCAGAGGATACATCGCAGGCCGCGCTCCTTACACCAGATCAAGACACCCCAGACGATACCGATCTATCGCTTGAATCCGGCCTCAAATCCCCTCCCTTGCAACAACGCTCAACTAAAGAATGTTATTCGTTGCAACCAACCTGCACTCAAAAAACAAAAAAAAAGGGTGGCAGATGTGAGCCACAGAGCCTCCCTTTTGCTCGTTGTCGAAGCGGGATCAAGAGTTGTGGTCTAGGTTGGAACAACGGCCCGTTGACCTGGTTTGCCTGCGAAAAAAAACAGGGTAACACCTCTTCTGTTCCCAGAGCAGGCAGCGTCCTCATCCTTGATGCTGTGACGCGTCATAAAATGCCCACAGGTCATGTCGCGTATGTAGAAAAAGTTTTTGCCGAAGATGATGCTCATTACCAGATTGTCTTCAGCCATACCAACTATGACCGCCAATGCAGCCTGGAGACGAATATCAAAGCCAGCTACAACAGTTCTACAAAAAACCTCGACATTTACAGCGGCGCTTGGAAAGACTGGGGGAAAAGACTCCCGGTGGCTGGATTTATCCTCAGATAAAATCAACCAACTTCGTCGATCTTTCCCCTAATCTGAAAACTTATTTTTCATTTCCTTCACTCTTCTACACCTATCGATGAACCCTGGCGCCCATTCGGGGGTGCCTTCGGAATGGACATGGGTGTATAAGGCCAGAACATTGTTCACGGTCAGCCCGTCACGGCCAGACATAAAGCCCTGACCTCGCGACATCTTCAAGACCAGCTGCTCCGGTTTCCCTTGCCAGTCAAGGACGGTGGAATAACGAAATTCATGACCCTTGACGGTAACTCCAGGTGCATAAAAGGGATTATCGATCTCCACTGAAAAGACTGAATACCCGTGGGCCTGCGGCCTTTTTGACATCCCAAAACGAATGGGGAATACACCGGCCAGTGGATACTCTTTCCCTTCAAGAACAATCGACTCCCCCAGATAAATCAACCCGCCACATTCTGCATACATCGGCAACCCGGATTTAGCCGCCTGCTTCACCGATTGCCGGAAATCAATATTCGCAGCCAGCTCAACGGCATTGGTCTCTGGGAAACCTCCTCCGATATATAAGCCGTCAAGGTCTGGCAAAGCCTTTGCGGTGAGGGCATTGATCATGATCAGTTCTGCTCCCAACTGTTCAAGCGCCTGAAGATTATCCGAATAGTAAAACTGAAATGCTGCATCCATAAAGACACCAATCCGCAGCTTGGCGCTATCGGCGATCTCATTTTTCTTTGACTCCATGCCCAGAGGAACTGCAGTACTGCTCAACGGAGCCATAATGTGTTCAATACTAGCGATATCAAGATGTTCGGTCATGGTTGCAGCCAGAAAATCTATGGCTGCATCACTCCCTTCATATTCCTGATGGGGAGTGACGCCAAGGTGCCGCATGGGAAATATGTCATGTTTCATCCTGGGCACTGCACCCAAAACCGGTAGGCCGGTGTAGGTCTCGACTGCCTGGGTCACAATAGCTTTATGCCGATCCGTACCAATCTGATTCAGTACCACACCCTGGATGTTCACCCGCTCATCCAGCTTTTGACATCCAAGGACCAGAGCAGCCACGGTGCGGGTGGTCTTTGTGCAATTCACCACCAGTAATACAGGCATATTCAAGGCGATCGCCAACTCTGCCGTCGAAAATCCTCCTTCTGCATTCACGCCGTCATAGAGGCCCCTGTTGCCTTCGACGATGGCCAACTCTGCCTCCAATGAATGGGTTAAAAATGAACGCCGCACCACTTCTTCATCCATCAAATAGGGATCAAGGTTATAACAATGACGACCGGCAGCCAACTTTAACCAACCGGCATCAATATAGTCAGGCCCCTTCTTAAAAGGCACCACTCTTCTGCCAGCTCGAGCCAGCGCGGCTGTCAGGCCAACTGAGACCACACTCTTCCCGGAGCCACCGGCAAGACCTGCGATTACAATTCCTTTTCTCTGTATTTTTGGCATCTTATGTTACCAATTCCGACTTCAAGAATTTCTATGAATGGAGAGCTGAAAGCGCTCCAGCACAAGGAAAGGAGCTGCTCCACAAAATCTAATCCACTGATGTTCCAGAAGCATTTTTTCCAAATTAAATATAAAAAAATATGGGACGGCAATCAGCTGAGTGAATCCATCCTGATCCTTAAACATTTCGGTCAGCTCTTACAGAAGTAAATCCAACTACCTGTAATCTTATCGGTTAATAGACATTTCACAGGTCAATAATCATGGATTGCGCTTCAACAAACTGTCACTTGGTTCTTTAATGGTTAGAGGTTATCCCTAGATAAAATTCAATAATAAATACAAGTAAATATAGCTTGATCACGGCTGGCTTTCAACGCTAGAGTTGCATTTATTGTCAAAATATGATAATAAATACTTATAAGTATCCAGACAAAGTCGTCGCTCAAAAAATAGCCATCTCATTAATGTAATAGAGAACTGGCTGTTTCGTAAAACGACCCCTAACTAATGGAGTAATATAATGACACTACTGGAAGGAATTCTATGGCTAACCCTGAACATCTACCATGAAGCCCGTTCGGAACCGCAGATAGGACAAGTTGCTATCGCCCATGTCACGCTGAATAGGGCTAAACAAAAAAACATTTCCATCAAAGATGTCCTCGAACAACCAAAACAGTTCCACTGGATAGAGAAGAAATCCTATATCCCGAACAATGTTCCTGTTTTTTTCCAATGCATGCAGTCTGCCTTGATCGCCGTCAGCACTAGAGATTTTACCGCAGGGGCAACCCATTTTCATCTGGTTACTAAAAAGCCTAAATGGTCATCCAATCTCACCTATATTGATCAATACGGCAGTCACAAGTTTTACAGATAATACCTATAAAAAAGCCCTTTACTGAACATCTCTATCAGTAAAGGGCTTTTTTTATAGTTGAGCAGCCAGAGACAATGCCGCTCGCATCTCCGCCAGCCTCTCTTCCGACATCTTGACGGGAATCGGATACACCAGGGTTCGACTGATCAATTCAGCTGAAACAGGGAGTAACTCCGGGTCATACACCACCCTTCTCTTACCGCCTGGCTCACAAAATGGCCAGCCGCTTCTGGCTACAGTCGCTCCAGCCAGCAGATGTTCCCATCTTGGATAAAAATGCCAGGTATTTTCGCCAAAATTAATGGCACCGGCCTTGTTCTCAGTCAGCACCCTGTTGACATGTTGACAGTGTTCGCGACTCTCCATAAAAAAACAGAAGAACGTGGCGGAATCGCCTGCCTCATCAACAAGCTCTCTGAATGATACGCCGGGAATGGCGGAAGCGGCCTCTTTTAAAGCGGCCTTGTTCTTTTTCTGGGCATCTATCATAGAATCAAGTTTTGCCAGCTGAGCGATGCCAATGGCTCCCTGCAACTCCATCATCCGATAATTAAATCCGACAAAACGCCTGCCTTCTCCACCGCGGGTACCTGGATTGACCACATGATCATGACCGTGATCATGGTACTCCGACATGGTTCGCCACAGTTCTTCGTTGGCCGTAATGATCATTCCACCTTCACCGGTGGTCATGGTCTTCACCGCATCGAAGGAAAAGGTTCCACAATCCCCAAAGGTGCCAAGATGCTGGCCATCTATTCGACATCCAGCTGCCTGGGCTGTATCCTCAATCACAGGAATTCCATGCCGTTTGGCGATGGCAACGATCTCACGGATCCGGGCAGGAGCGCCCAGCATATGGACAGGAATAATACACCGGGTTTTATCGGTAATCTTCTTTTCAAGATCCAAAGGATCCATATTCAGGGTTTTATCCACCTCGGTAAAAACAGGAATGGCACCAATATCGAGAATCGCTTCCCAGGTGGCAACAAAGGTAAATCCCTGAGTGATAACCTCATCTCCAGGCCCTACACCAAGGGCTGCCAAGGCGACTTTCAAGGCGGCAGTGCCGGAAGTGACGGCTTGTCCGAACGAAGTTCCACAGTAAGTGGCAAATTGTTTCTCAAATTCCAACACCTTGTACACGCCTTTGCGCTGGGCACCAAACTCATAGCGAAAGAGAACTCCAGTATCAAGGACGTCCAAAATCTCTTTTTTTTCTTCTTCACCAAAAATCTCAAAACCAGGCATTGACGATATCTCCTTTTGAAATAAATCTGTTAAACTATATGGCAAGTCTTTGCTTGATCCCATTCTGCTCATCAAGGAGAAGAATCGCGGGTTGATATCCCGGCAGATCATCCTCCGTCAATAAGCCATAGGTACAGATTATCACCTTATCACCGACCATTCCCATCCGAGCAGCCGCACCATTCAATCCTATCACGCCGCTTCCCGGTGTTCCGACTATGGCGTAGGTGTCAAAACGTGCGCCGTTATTAATATTATATATATAAACCCGTTCAAAGGCCCTGATACCGACGGCATCCATTAAGACTTTATCAATGGTCAGACTTCCCTCATAATTCAAATCTGCTTCGGTAATAGTGGCCCGATGCAGCTTTGCTCTCAATATCTGTTGCAACATACGTTTATTAGATCTCAGTAGTTTTTTTACAGTTCAACTAATCCGGCATTATCAATCAGGCGTACCTTCCGGTTCACCCTTACTGCCATAATTAACCTGCTGTTTTTATTTACGGTTTCACAGCTCTTAAGGCTGTCAGCATCAACGATTTCGACATACTCCACATCACAGCCAGGTGTTGACTGGATATTTTTTATTATTTTACTGCATACTTCAGCAGCAACCAGAGGAACCGTAGAAGCTTTCACCATTTCCCGGGCGAAACAAATGGCCCGGTAGAGACAAAGCGCCTGCTCAATTTCCTCTTCCTGCAAATAACTATTGCGGGAACTCATGGCTAACCCGCTTTTTTCCCGTACCGTAGGATGGGCGATGATGGCAACGGGCAAATCTAGATCGCGGGCCATCCGCCTGATTACCGCCAGTTGCTGAAAATCCTTCTCGCCAAAGATCGCCAGATGGGGGCTGGCCTGCTGAAACAGCTTCATGACCACCGTACAGACACCATCAAAATGACCCGGTCGACTGGCACCGCACAGACCTTTGCCCAACTCAGCCACCCGAATAGTGGTTTGAAATCCGGGAGGATACATATCAGCTGCAAGCGGGGCATACAAGACATCAACCCCAACGCTTGCGGCAAGATGCATATCTTTCTGAAGATCACACGGATAGGTGGCAAGATCTTCGCCAGGGCCAAACTGGATGGGATTTACAAAGAGGGAAACCACTACCTGGTCACTTAACTGCCTGGCCTGACGCATCAAGGCCAGATGACCGGCATGAAAAGAGCCCATGGTTGGCACCAGGGCAATCGTCCTGCCTTCATCCCGCCACAAGGTCGCCAACTCAGTCATCTCCGCTGGATGCTGGACCAGTTTCACCTTGACACCTCTAAGAGAGATCTAAAGCGTAGCCTTGAGTCTGGCAACTTTTTCATCCAGAGCGATCTTGGCTGGATTATTCTGCTCCTGACCAGGGAAAAATGCCAGATACTCCTCATATACAGCCAACGCTTCTTTTCCTTTGCCCTGTGACTCATAAATCCTTGCAAGTCCGGAAAATCCTTCCCCTTCATAGCCAGCAATCTTTTGCAGTGCTTTATATTCCAGGGCTGCAGCCTCTAACTCACCGCTGGCTTCATGAGCCTGGGCCAGACCAAAGCTCAAAAGAGCATGGAGTGGATCAGAATCGCCTATTTTTTTTCGGACCACAACGAATCGTTCGGCGGCCTCTTTAAACTTACCCGCCGCAATCAAATCATTGGCCATCTCGGCATCCGCCCAAATGGCGGAAGGTGTCCCGGAAAAATCTGCGGTTACTGCCACCAGCCCCTTGTGTCTTTCCTCACCAGTCACCTGCATCGCTATAGCCAAGGCTGCAGAAGCCTTTTCAATGCGGTTGGTCCGATACGAGCTGTACATGGTCAAAGAGAGAACGACCACTGCGGCGAAGGCAGCTCCTATCTGCAGATTTTTTTTATTTTTCTTCACATACCGGATCACAGCAGGCGGAAGATTCAGATGTTCAAGCAATCCGACGCTTCCCTCTGGAGAAATTTCCTGAAGCTGCTGTTTATCAAAGGCGCTCTGTCCAGCCATATCAAACTCCCTTTACTTTTCTCTGAGAAACCCCTGAAAGTGACACTTACACCTTCTTAGGGATTCCAAAAAATTATATCCCCAAAAGACAGGAATCATTGTTAATCTGTGAATGATAAAAAAAATCTCAACGAGTTTTTTTGCAATCCTTGTTAATCAATCTTTACCAATTCTACCCTGCGGTTTTTGGCCTTCCCTGCTTCTGTGGTATTGTCGGCAATCGGCATGGACATACCATATCCCTTCACAACAAGCCGAGAAGGATCGATTCCTTTTGCAATTAAAGCATTTTTTACAGTCTGAGCCCGCTCAGAGGAAAGCTGTTGGTTTCTCTCCATCGTACCATCTCCATCAGTATGCCCATCGATGGAAAGCTTCAGATTCGAGCGTTGACTCAGCATAGTAAAAATATCCTTCATAACAGACTCAGCATCAGGTTTCATCTGACTACTGGCCGCATCAAAATTGATATAGACAGTCGCTTTGCCGGTACCATCAATAGCACCAAGAAGTGGATTGACCGCAACCTCTTGCTTCATAGAACTTTTCTCTATAATATTAAGAGAGTACCAGCCACCATTAGCGGCACAATTCACCCGTACCCAGATCTCTTTATTTCCTTGGATAATACGCATAACGGCACTATCGCGGGATTCATCAAGAACCTCACCCCCTGTCTGCCGTACCGAATTGGTAAAATTTCTGATAACCAGCAGGCCGCCAGGAGCTTCAATCCCTTTGTTAAGCTTATAATGGAGATCAAAAAATTTACCTTCAACTGTTACTTTGTCACTTGGAGTTTTTCCTGTCTTAAAAGTATAGGTATCAAACTGCGTAGATTTACTCATCTCTGGATGATAGGTAAACCCTTCCAATGTATTAAAAAGGGGATATTCCTCAACGGCAGCTGCTGCCATGGAAACAAAAGCAACAAGAAGACAAGGCAAAAAATATAATTTTTTAAGCAAGTTAAGCATAATAGTAAACTCCATATCTGTAAGTAATAACAAAAAAAACAATCATCCTGAGATGCATGATTCTTTTAGGCAGGAATTCATTTTAAAGCTGATAAACTTACCATTCAAGTTACTAAATATGCCAGTTAAAAATAAAGAGGTTTTCAGTTTCCCCATTCAAGTGTAAAATTACAAAAAAAAATTAAATAAAATTCCATTACTTCTACGAGCAACCTGCCATGCGGATCCTTCTTCTTTCAGACATCCATGGAAATCTTCCTGCCCTTACTGCCATTGAACATTTTTTTGCTGGCCGATCCTTTGATTCCATCATTAATTGCGGAGACTCAACTGTTTACGCGCCATTTCCCAACGAAACGATACAGTGGCTGCAGGACAGGAAGGCTTATTCCATCCTGGGGAATACCGACCATAAGGTTATCACTCTACTCCAGGGCGGCACCTTCAAAAAACCCCATGATGAAGAGAAAAGGATTATGTACCGATCAACAATGCAGGGGTTGAATGCCCGCAGCAAACAGTATCTCCTTGCCTTGGAAGACTCTCAGAGACTGATCTTCGAGGATTGCTCCATCGGTCTCTTCCATGGCAGCCCTGATCATCCGCGGGAACTGCTTTTTGCCCAGACTCCGGCTGATCGCTTTCAGGAACTCAGCCAATTGACTGATTGCCGAATAGTTGTGACCGGTCATTCCCATTCGCCCTATCATAAGCACATCGATGGAACCCATTTCATCAATCCCGGCAGCGCGGGCCGTATGTTTGACGGCAATCCAGAGGCCAGTTGCGCCACTCTGACCATCACCAACTATGATATCCAGGTTCGTCATCACCGTATCGCCTATCCTGTGGAAGAGGTTGTAGAAGCTCTCCGCCGCGAACATCTGCCTGAAATCTATGCGGATATGTTTCGCCAGGGACGCAAATTAAACTAAAGCCAGTACTGCAATTCGCAGCCAGGCTAGTGTTTTTCACCAATAAATGTAGAAAGTCCACATGGTATTCTAATGACTATCGCCCATAATACACGAGCAGCCCTTGCCAAACACCAGCTGGCTCCGAAAAAACGCTTTGGCCAGAATTTCCTGGTCCATACCTCTACCGCGGAGTCCATCGTTCGTGCAGGCGGTGTGACAGCCGATGACATCATCATTGAGGTCGGTGTTGGTCTTGGCGCCCTCACCCGCCCCATAGCCCGCGCTGCCAGACAGGTATTTGGACTTGAAATCGACAGCGGCATTATCAGGTATCATCAGGAAGAACACGACCTGCCTGAGAATGTCACCCTGATGCATCAGGATATATTAAAGGCTGATTTTCAAAATCTGGCAGACTTGGCGCAAGGCCCGATCAAAATCATGGCCAATCTTCCTTATTCCATCTCCAACCCTTTTCTCTTTACGCTGATCGAAAATCAAGAGAAAATGGCCTGGGCCACAATCATGTTGCAAAAGGAGGTGGCCGATCGGTTGACGGCTCAGCCTGGAACCAAACAATACGGTGTCCCCACGGTTTTACTTGGCGCCTGCGCAACGGTGAAGCGACTCTTGACCCTGAAGCCTGGAGAGTTTCATCCCCGACCTAAAATTGACTCAGTGGTAGTGCGCATCGATTTTAATCGGCAGGCTGATCGCCTCAAAGCCCTCCCTTCGTATGATCATCTCCTCTTTCATCGTGTTGTCCGAGGCGCCTTCAGTCAGCGTCGCAAGACTCTGCTCAACACCCTGAGCAGTGCAAAAATCATACCCGGTGCAGCTGATCAGGAAAATATCCCCATCAAAAAACTCACCGAGGCAGCCATCCGCAGGGCCGGCATCGCCCCAACAGCAAGGGCAGAGGATCTGAACCTGGAAGAATTCATTCAGCTCTCCCTGGCCTTTTCTGAATAGGCCAACATTTTTTCCATAGAGGAATTTCATCTCATGCAGAACTTCGTCTTTCATAATCCCACCAAGATCCTCTTCGGCAAGGGCACCATTTCCAATATAGGCCCTGAGACCACCGCCTTTTCCAATAAAGTCCTGCTGGTCTATGGCAGTGGATCAATCAAAAAAAACGGTTTATACCAGCAGGTCACGGAGTCCCTGCAAAACGCCGGGGCCGAAATTGTCGAACATCCAGGAGTACAATCCAACCCCCTGCTCAGCCACGTGCGGGCAGGAATAGCCCTGACCAAGACACACCATTGCCAGGTTGTCTGTGCTGTTGGTGGTGGCTCCGTCATCGACGAGGCCAAGGCGATCTGCGCCGGTGCTATGGTTGACCATGATGTATGGAAATTTTTCACCGGCAAAAAATCAATCACTTCCACTCTGCCCCTGACCACGGTATTAACCCTGGCCGCATCCGGCTCGGAGATGAACTCCGGCATGGTTATCACCAACGAGGAGACCAATCAGAAATTTGGTTTTGCCAATAAACATCTCTTTCCCAAGGCCTCCATTCTCGACCCGGAGGCAACCTTCAGCGTCCCGGCCAACTACACCGCTTATGGGGCAGTGGATGCCATCGCCCATGTCCTTGAGTTCTATTTTACAACCGCTGATCCATCTACACCGGTGCAGGACCGATTTATGGAAGGACTTGTCATCAATGCCATGGAGAGCTGTGATCGAGTACTCGCTGACTTGCACGACTATCAGGGGCGCGCTGATCTCATGTGGACTGCCACCCTCGCCTTAAACGGCCTGACTGGTGCCGGACTTGGCAAGGTCGGCTTTCCCATGCATATGATCGAGCACTCCCTGTCGGCACTCTATGATGTCCCCCATGGAGCTGGACTTTCCGCCATCATCCCTGGATGGATGCGCCACCAGAGCGAAATCACACCCAAGCGATTTGCCCAGTTTGCTGAACGGGTGTTTGACTGCAGAAACGGCAGCGTCGAAGAACAAGCCCAGATGGGAATAAATTCTCTGCAAAAATGGTTCGAAAAGGTTCACAGCCCTACTTCTCTTCAAGCCCTGCATATCCCAACACAGGACATCCCCAGGATTGCAGAAAATGCCCTGGCCCTGGCAAAAGTCTGGCGCATGCCCGACTATGACAATGGCCGAATTCAAGCCATTCTGGCTGGTTGTTGAAGTGGAGTAAAAGGAAAACCAAAAGGGGGGGAGACAACAGAAGCTGTTAAAGCGTAATCCTTTGTTTTTATATTTTTTTTTAAAACAATGCAAAGAAGGTTTTTTATCTTCCACTTCACTGTCAGGCTATTGTGCGGGCGTGTAGTTACTCGCTGCTTCTTGCACCCAGCATCTTCACCACATGATCCCAGATCAGGTCTGCCGTCTGCTCCTTACTCACCAGAGGCAGGTGATTGATCCCTTTGTTATCAAGGAGGCTTACCTGGTTGGTATCCGCCTCAAATCCCGTATGGACGGATTGGATATCATTAATGGCGATCAGATCGAGGTTTTTCTTCGTAAGTTTTCTTTCCCCTTCTGCCACGTGTTCTTTACTTTCAGCTGCAAAACCAATCAACAGGAAGCCTGCTTCCTCTTTTATCGCCCCCAATTCATGCAAGATATCCGCCGTTTGCTCCAAAGACAGTTGCAGATTGGCCTGTTCTTTTTTTACCTTGTTAACAAATGGTACTACCGGTCGAAAATCACTCACCGCAGCTGCCTTGACGATTATTGATGCTTGCCGGCAGCGGCTCAAAACTGCTTCAGCCATCTCAGAGGCGGTCTCCACCCGTACACAGGTCACACCTTGCGGCAAGGGTAGTGTTGTCGGGCCGGAAATCAGAGTCACTTCCGCCCCACGTCTTCGTGCAGTTCTAGCCAGGCTGTACCCCATCTTTCCAGATGATCGATTGCTTAGAAATCGTGCGGGATCCAGAGGCTCACGGGTCGGTCCGGCAGTGATCAAAATCTTTTCACCGGCAAGATCCTGCAATGCAAGATTTTGTAATATGGCTTCACGGGCCGGCTCCCATTCCGGTAGACGCCCGGCCCCCTCCTCTTTGCAGGCCATCCGTCCACTCTCCGGCTCAATTACCTGATACCCAAGGTTTTTTAGCTTCAGAATATTCTCCTGAACAGCAGGATGCTGGTACATTTGAGTATTCATGGCTGGAAATACCAAAACTTTTGCCTGAGTGGCAAGGACCGTGCAAGCCAGCAGATCATCAGCCATCCCATGCGCCAACCTGGCAATGGTCTGGGCAGTGGCCGGGGCAATCACCACAAGATCTGTTTCCCGCGCCAGATGTATATGGGGGATGATCTCCGCATCTTCTTTGGCAAAAAGATCGGCATGCACCCGCTCACCAGAAAGGGCGGCAAAGGTGAGAGGAGTGACAAACCGGCAGGCCGAATCAGTCATAATCACCGTTACCCGTGCCTCTTCCTTGACAAGAGAGCTGACCCAACCGGCGACTTTAAAGGCCGCAATGCTGCCAGTCACTCCCACCGTGATTCGTTTCCCAGCAAATGTTGTATGCATTTATTTTATCCCAGAAAATTGAGCAGAGGTTTTTAAAAAAGGAAAAGGCATGTCCCACCATTGAGGGACATGCCTTTTCCTAATTCATCTTATAATAATCGTAAAGTCTAATCCCTGCTGCCTCCAAAGAATCTAAGCATCATAAGAAAGAGATTGATAAAATCAAGATACAGGGCCAGGGCTCCCATGATCGAACCCTTCCTGACCATCTCTTCTCCCTGAGTCATGATTCCCTGTTCGCCGATGGCCTTAATCCTCTGCACGTCATAGGCCGTCAAGCCAGTGAAGACAAGAACCCCAACCATGGAAATCACCCAGGACATGGCGGAACTCTGGAAAAACATATTCACCAGCGAGGCGACAAGAATTCCAATCAAGCCCATAAATAGAAAAGAACCAAACCCTGAAAGATCCCTTTTGGTGACCAGGCCATAGACGGCCATGGCGCCAAACATCGCAGCGGTAATGAAGAAAGTGCCGGCAATGGATGAGCGCGTATAGGCAAGAAAAATAGTGGAGAGAGTCACCCCGTTTAACACTGCATACCCGATAAAGAGTCCGGTGGCTGTAGAGGCCTGCAACTTGTCAACTCTGGCCGAGAGGAAAAAAACCATCCCCAGTTCAACCAGGACAAGAACCATGAGCATGGGGCTAGAGACAATTTGCATGGCAATGCCCGATGAAGCGGTTAGATAGGCCACAATACCGGTCAGTCCAAGCCCAATGGCCATCCAGTTGAAGACCTTGGCCAGAAAGATGGTGGATGCCTCCTGTCGGGCCTGGGTCAAGGTTATCTGATTAGTATTTCCGTACATATCCTTCCTCCTTTTTTAATAGTAGCTAACCAAAGAGAACTACTTTGTTTTTTTAACACAAGTCATGAAGAAACAAAAAATAAATTCAGATCAGCTAAAATATAACACAGAAACAGGTAACATATATTCATAGCACCTGAAATCTCTATAAAGCTTAGTCTTTACTGCCAGCTCACTTGAAAACAAAAGCTAATGTAATCATTTTATTCATGTATGCAAGAAAAAGGGGCCGGGACGACCTCGTTCATCAGAGGTAAGCACAAAAAAAAGGAGTTCCCGGCATCAGCCGGGAACTCCTTTTTCATCGGTGGGGTGAATGATGGGACTTGAACCCACGACCTCCTGGGCCACAACCAGGTGCTACC
The DNA here is from genome assembly GCA_009773475.1 of Desulfobulbaceae bacterium. Lineage (GTDB taxonomy): Bacteria > Desulfobacterota > Desulfobulbia > Desulfobulbales > Desulfocapsaceae > UBA2270. The sequence continues at coordinate 108,952 of WSXV01000004.1, forward strand.
ACCAGCTGAGCTACATCCACCACAGATCAGTTTGTCAATAATCAAGCCATTTTTTATACCTGTTGCTACTGTTTTTCGCAAGCATAAAATGCAGAACAAAAAAGTGTTAATGAATTACAAAAATTCGTTCTACGAAATGAACGTGTCAGATATGTTACCACTAATGACAAGTCGGAGACCTTCAGCAAGGTGATTTCTTATCCCCTTTAATGTCATCCTGAAACAGAGAAATTCCACGCTCCATGGCACAAAAATCTCCGCACATGGTGCATGTGCCGCTGTTCTCCGGGGTGCGGCTGTTTCGAATTTCCCGCGCTTTATCCGGAAACATCAGCAACGGAAAATGCTCCTTCCAGTTGGTGTCACGTCGGGTCAGCGCCACCTTTTTTTCCTGTTCCCGGCGATCCGGGTATTTGGCAATATCGCCGATCCTTGCGGCCAGCCGCGTGGCCCGTACTCCTTCCCGCACATCGTCTTCGTTTGGCAGGGCCAGATGTTCAGCAGGAGTGATATAGCAGATAAGATCGGCGCCAAAGCGGGCCGAACTGGCAGCTCCGATAGCGGCGGTAATATGATCATATCCTGCTCCTGAATCTGCAGGAAGTGGACCGAGCACATAATATGGAGCTCCGCCGCTCATCCGTTTTTCGAGCATGATGTTGCCTTCAATCTCATCCAGAGGAACATGCCCCGGTCCTTCCACCATCATCTGACAGCCCATATCACGTCCTATCTCCGCTAACTCACAATTGATCACCATTTCCGCCATCTGAGCCCGGTCATGACTGTCATGGATCGCCCCGGCCCGGATGCCGTTGCCAAGGGAGAGCACTGCATCATATTTTTTCATCAGATTACAAACCCGGTCAAACTGTTCATACAGAGGATTTTCTCGATTATTATACTCCATCCACGAAACCATGAAGGTGCCGCCCTTGGAAACCAGCCCCCCGTATCGATACCCCTGTTTCCGCAGTCGTTCGATGGAAAATCGATTAATCCCGCAATGAATGGCCATAAACGAGATGCCGTCGGCAAGCTGTCGCTCAATGAGTTCAAAGAGATACTCGCTATCCAGTTTATTGGGGTTATGAAATTTGCGACTGGCCTCGGAAAAAGCCTGATACAAAGGTACATTGCCAACCGGCAGGGTAGTTGCGGCAAGGACCCGTCTCCGTACCAGGTCAAGATTTCCGCCGGTGGAGAGTTCCATCAGGGTGTCAGCCTGTTCGGTTTCAGCCACCAGAGCCTTGCGCACCTCAAGCTCAATATCGGCAATGTCCGACGAGGTGCCAATGGAGGCGTTCACCTTGGTGCGCAGCCCACGTCCGATGCCGACGATCCTCTGAGCAGGTCGGTCTGGACGGACGGCAATGACAATATGCCCATCTGCCACCCGCTGACGGATGGTTTCCGGATCAAGACCAAAACCTTCGTCGGTCGCTACTTTTTTCATCGCTTCGCTAATAATACCTGCACGGGCCAGTTCAATCTGGGTCTTCATCTCATTCCTTCCTTGTTAAATGTTTCGTCCGGGCATAAAAAAAGTCCGCACCGCATCCTGGGTATTAAACCCAGAACACAATACGGACTTCCATGGACAAGAATTCCTTTCTTCTTCCGGCAGGTCTTCTGACTCACGGATCAACCGTAAACCGCGCCTTCCCATCCATCATCGAATTTCCCCAATAACAGACAGTGACTTCGGGAGGCCTTAATATGGCAAGCCGTCGCTTAAAACAACCTATACTTTTTTGGTTCGTGAACGGCATAAGGAGCCGTAATGAAATGGATAAAAAAAGTATAAGTTATTTCTTAACGGCCCCTAAGGATCCCAATTGCGGTTTTTGTCCCCGTTTACAGCGCTGGCCCAACGTTACGGTTTTGCACCGTATTCCCTTTTCACCGTCCAATCAGGACGACACCGGAAGAATTCCACTCGCAATGAGTGTCTGTAAAATTAGTCAATAATAAGAAAAATGTAAAGATCAGGAATAGGACGCATTGCATTTTCAGGACTTTCTCACTATATTAAATCAAATAAAATAACCACTTATTCACGAACCTATTCGCTCCATTTTTGCACCTTCCCGGCCACACCCTCAAAAATCTGAATCGCAGACTTTTCGTATGTTTCCTCCTGACATCCTTGCATCCACCCCTCATTCACCGGGTGTTTATCTAATGCTCGACAAGAAGGCAGGCGTCCTCTATGTCGGCAAAGCCAAGGATTTACGAAAAAGATTGGCCTCGTACGCCCGAGTCACGGAACCTGGACAGGATAAAACTTCCGTCATGCTTTCCCATGTCCATAAGGTTGACACCCTGATCACCCGAACCGAGAAAGAGGCCTTGATCCTTGAGGCCTCGCTGATCAAGAAACATCGCCCACGCTACAATATCATCCTCCGCGATGATAAAAACTATCCCCTGATCAAAGTGACAAGCCAGGAAGAATGGCCACGGGTCATGATGACCAGGCGTCGGAAAAAAGACGGAGCCCGCTACTTTGGCCCCTATTCTTCTTCCACTGCCATGTGGGCCACCCTCAAACTGCTCGCCACCCTCTTTCCTCTTCGACGCTGCAAGACCTTCCGACTCCAGGCTCGGACCCGTCCCTGTCTCAACGGACAGATGCATAACTGCCTGGCCCCTTGCATGGGTAACACCGACCGGGCTGCGTACCTGGAGATGGTGGACAGAATCATCATGGTGCTCAATGGCCACAACCGTGACCTGATCAGGGCTATGAACCGACAGATGACAGAGGCCGCAGGGGCCCTGGAATTTGAGCAGGCCGCCCTTTTGCGCGACCAGATCCAGGCCCTGTCGAGAACCTTAGAGAAACAGGTCATTGTGGCCACCCATGCGCGGGATCAGGACATCTTCGGGTTGGTCAGAAAAGACACCTCCCTGGCCCTGGCTATCCTCATGGTCAGAAACGGAATCATCAATGGCAGTCGGACCTTTTTTCTGGCTGACCCCTTAGGTGATGATGCAAGCGTTCTCACCCAGGTCTTGATTCAGCACTATGACACAGGGGACAACCTTCCTCCTGAGATCCTCCTTCCCTGCGAACCGGAAGACAGTGAACTCCTCGCTGAACGCCTCAGCGATCTGCATGGTGAAACCGTCCATCTCCACGTTCCGCAGCGGGGCGACGGGTTGCAGCTCGTCGCCATGGCCAATGCCAATGCGGGTCAACTCTTTGCCGACCGGGAGAACAAGGAACAATCCTGGCAGGCCCTGGCTGCCGCCATGGTCAAGAATCTTCATCTGATCCATCCCCCTCATACCATCGAATGCCTGGATATTTCCAATATCTCCGGTCAGCAGGCGGTGGGTTCCCTGGTCTGCTTTGAACAGGGGGAGCCTGCCCCCCATCGGTTTCGCCATTACAAGATTCGAACGGTCGATGGTCCCAATGATTATGCCATGATGGCTGAGGTTCTGGAACGTCGGTTGAAGCGTGGCCTCCTGGAAAACGATCTACCGGATCTCCTGATGCTCGATGGTGGGCGCGGTCAGTTAGGGATGGCCATGGCGGTGAAACGTGAAATGAAATCAGCAAACAGAAATGAAGATGACACAGAGGAAGGTGCTGAAATTCTTGAAGAACTGGAGTGGATCTCCATTGCCAAGGAAAAACAGAGTGAGGGGGAGAAGCTGTATCTGCCGGGCCGTAAAAACCCCATTCTACTGGCGCACCATAGCCCGATACTGCTATACCTCATGCGCATCCGCGACGAATCGCACCGCTATGGGGTTAGCTTGCACCGCAAACTGCGGAACAAATCAACACTGGCCTCAGAGCTGGACGCCATTGACGGCATTGGACCACAAAAAAAACAACACCTGCTCAAGTCCCTGGGCAGCCTGACCCGAATCAAACAGGCCTCGGAGGAAAAACTGCTACAGGTTCCTGGAATCGGGCCAGAACTGGCGCGGGAAATCTACCGTCATTTTCATCAAGAGTGCCCGCGGTCGGGGCCACCTCAGGCATAATCAATAATGAGCACCGAAGAAGAAATCCTTGCCCGGATGAAACCCGGCTGCATCTGCAAAGGAATCAAGCTGCACCGGATTCTCCAGGCCATCAAAGACGGCGCTGAAAGCTTTGAAGAGGTGGCAGAGATGACCGGCATTGGCGATGGCTCCTGCAATTCGAAACGCTGCCGCCAAAAAGTGGCCCAACTCCTGCAGAAGAAGGAAGAGCCCTGAGTCTCAGACGTCTTTCTTTTCTTCCTCGGTTTGCGTCTCCCCTTGAGCTCCTGCTTGCGCATCCTGCAATTCCTTAATCTGCCGTTTCAGCTCTTCAATCTCGCTGACCTTCACCAGATTCATCTTTTTCAAGATGTCATCCACCCGTTCCTCTATCTGTTTTTTGATCTCCTGCTTAGACTCATCAGCCTTGGCCAGAAGCTCATCCATAAGTTTCTCTCCTTCCTGCTGCGAAAGCTTGCCCTTCTCGATGAAATCCCGGCCGATCTCTTCAATTTTTTCCCTGGTCAAAGAAGCTACTCCCAATCCGGTGAACATTGCCTTCTTAATCAACTCAATCATGGTCATTCCCCCCTTGCGTGATGATATCTGACGTTTCGTTCAAGCCTCTTGTGCCTTCCTGCTTTCTTGAAAAAAATCGAGTGCCCGCTGAACAGCCTGCTCTACTGAAATACTGGTCTGCACGGCAATGGCTAAATGGTGGCCAAAGGTATAGTTCTGACAATAATAATGGGTAAACTGTTTTAATCGTCCCAAACGTCGTTCCGGACGAAATCGCTCCAGCAACCGGACAAAATGCAAATAAAGTTCTTCAAGATGCAACGGGTCTGAATCTTGAAAAGAAAGTGTGGACATGCCATAGATGTCCCGAGCAATCTCACTAAAGAGCCAGGGACGAATTGCGGCCCCCCGACCGATCATCAAGCCATCGGCCCCTGAAACTTCAAGGCATTTTCTCGCATCTTCTACACAAAAGATACCACCATTGGCCAGCACCGGAATCGTAATCGCCGTCTTCACTTTGCCGATCCAGTCCCAGCGCGGCCGACGACAGAATTTTTCCCCGTGCAGACGTCCATGCACGGAAAGAAGATCAACCCCTTCGCCTTCGAGCATCCGGCAAAAATCAAGCAGTTGGTGCTCATCCAACTTGATTCCTAGACGTATTTTGGCGCTCAGTGGTAACTCTGTGGCCTTCCTGAGCTTGATAACAAGATTCCGCACCTGTTCAGGATCATCGGTGAGAAAACACCCGGCCCCCTGTTTTCGCATGTTTGGAGCCGGACACCCAAGATTCAGATCAATGCCCTGGGCGTCAAGTTGGTGCAGACGTTCCACTGCCGGGAGCACATCCTGTCCCGGGCTGACAAAGAGCTGATAAAAAAGTGGCCGCTCTTCCGGATACCGCATGAGAAAAGGAGAGGCCCCGACATTCTCCTGGGGAAGCCTGGTCACAGACAGCATTTCAGTAAACAACAGGCCAACTCCACCCAACTCAAGGGCCAGAGTCCGCAAGGCCGAATGGGACAAGCCCACCATGGGAGCCAGCGCCAGTGGCGGAGAGATGGTCAGATTCCTGATCGCAAGGGTTTCAATCATACAATGAACCGACATCCCTTATTTACGCCATTGCAGCATGATGTTTTTAAGATCAACTGCTGAAAGCGACAGGTCAAATCGCACATGCACAAGATAGTCCTGATCAACAAAATCCTCAATGGTAACACCAACAATCTCCCCCCTGCTTTCACGAACCCTATTTGTTCCAGTGGGCAGCAAAGAGACGATCCGCCTTCCCAACAATAGTCTGGCATTTTCCTTCTTCGAGATGCGGATCAATAATGAGAGACCACCAATGGAAATATCTTCCAGTTGCCCCCTGAACCGCTGGGCTGTGGGATTACCCTTCTCGTCCAGCATGCTGTTGGAAATTTTGAATTCAGTTGAATATCGAACATCCTCACGGCGATCTTCGCCGGACAGCGTCACAAGTTCAGCAATCTTTTCCGAACGTCTGCAAAAATCCATCAATCTGGATTCAAGGCCGGGATACTGCACCAATAGCTTCTGAAATGATTCTCGTTCCAAAATCTGAACCTTTACTGCCGTCATAGCCGTTAAGGTCACCGTCCATACCGATACATCAAAAAAAGGACCGACGCCGACGATTTCTCCGGGATTCAGTCGCTTCAGGAAAATCTCATCCAGGCCTTTCCTGCAGGTCAGCCCCACCTGCCCTGTATTAATAAAAAACAGTGATGGATTAACCACCCCTTGTTGGACAAGAACCTCCTCCGGCTGGTACTCCTGAAATCGCTGACAATGATAGAGGGCGGCAAAGGTGTCGGAGTCTAAATAATCGTAAAGATCATTCCAGAGACTAAGGTGATGACTGCTGATGGCATTACTTTTTTCTTCTTCTATAACCCCGCTTACCCGGATAACCTCAATCAGGGCATTGGGGTTGACCGCAAGCATCCGGTCACGCAAGATCTCCGCCGTCACAAAATCCTTCTCTTTAGCTGCCTGAACGGCATGCTCAACAATCAGAGTGGTGACCTCGGCAATTTTTTTGTCCTTCATCAATTGTTGAATCTCTAGATCCAACCCCCGCAGATTAAGCCTTGCCCGCTGTTCCTCCTCCTTATCCAATGCAAAAGAGATTTCTTCCTGTTCTTCGCCGCTCTTTTGTGCAGCAGGCTGAAGCTGGGGTTCTATAATTTGCAGGGTACGTCTGGCGATGATACTGACGGTATCCCGTCCGCCTGCCACCAGCTTAGTTCGCTCTGCGATAAGCTCTCGCAAAAGAATGAGCGTTCGTTTCTGGGGTGCCAGGCGCAGAGCAATACAAATTTGACCTATCAATTCATCACGGATATCAGCGGCGATGGAATCACGGTCAACCAGAATATCCAGCAAAACCTCCGCACACTCCGCATCGCACCCAAGCTGCCCCAGATGAACAATCAGGCTGACCTTCAAGGCATCATTCACCAGAGACAAGGCCGACAGTAAATAGTTTTTTTTGTCTGCTCCCCCAAGAGTATCAATACACTCAACAACCTGCTGCTGCACCCGGATATCGACATGTTTGAGCAACGGAAGCACCATGGGGACATGGGCTGCATCACCCATGGCAGCAATGAGCAGGACAATATTGCGCAATCCGTACCAGGGAAGCTCCTTGTTCAGATATTCCTTGAGCACCGGAACTGCGACCCTGCCGGTTTGAGGAATCAACTTGACAAGATAGAGCCGTTCCGTTTTTTGTTGTGAGATCAGCAGCTTTTCCAGAAGAAAAATTACGGCACGCCTGCCAAGACGGGTAAGAATCCTTTCCACCAAGGCCTGTCGTTCTCCTTGCCCATGCAGACAAACCAGAACAAGTTCTTCCAAAATATGATCAGCCGCAAGAGCATCCTGGGTTCTGGAAACCAGACCTCTTATAACATTTCCTTTTTCCAAAACACCGGATTGAATCTGAAAAAGGACCTCAATTAATGGCTCAAACTGCTGCCAATGTCCCTCCGCCATCAACTTCAGGCCACTTTGCTGAAGCTGCCGACAGACGGTATCACAGACTGGGAGGTACGACGTTTCCAACTTCAGCCAATGCGCCTGGGCAAAAGTCACCTGCATCAGCAAATCGTATTGCTTTACAAAAGATACAAGACCGCCACAGAATGAGAGGGCCATAACTGCCCTTTCCCGGAGTGTGCTGTTTTCACCACAGGCATATTTTTCAAGACTCTGCACTAACTTGGAGCCAAACTCAGCAGAGCCCTCCTGGGAACCTTCAGCAATTACTTGTGATACATTCTGGATAAATTCATCCTGCAACAACACGTTGCTGTTTCCAGACACAAATTCTTCTATCTGGCGAGACATTCGGGCTTGAGCCCTCTTTTTTTCGCCTTCTGCAATTAATTCCCTGGCTTTCTGTAAGGCCAGTTGTTTTTGTTGATGATCGATATCCATAACAAGAAAAATCCAGTGGTCAGCTAAATAAACACTCAGAAAATTGACATTTCAGCAATGATACCTCATAATGCCGGCCTATGAAAACATGGCAAAACATCCTGGGGGACTCCATCACCAGTGCTGCTCACTTGAAAGAGCACCTGGACCAGTTGGAGACGGAATTCAACGCTGCCCCACAACCGGCACATCTAGACATTACCTCAATTAGCCGGATAATTGCAACGTATCCCATGCGGATAAACTCCTATTACCTGCAATTAATCAAAAAAGTTGGCGATCCCCTCTGGAAACAAGCCGTTCCCGATGCTGCCGAGCTTCTTGACCCTGTCTGCATTGAAGACCCGCTTGGCGAAGAGGACCTCAGTCCAGTCCCCAATCTGGTCCACAAATATCCTGACCGGGTCCTTTTCCTGGTTTCCAGCCAGTGCGCCATGTACTGTCGTTTCTGTACCAGAAAACGTATGGTGGGAACTGGGAAAATGATCATTACTCAAGAAACCATTGCGGCTGGTCTCGATTATATCCGACGGCACCCGGCAGTCCGGGAGGTGCTCCTTTCAGGCGGCGACCCTCTTCTGTTGCCGGATGCTCAAATTGACTATCTGCTCAATGAACTGCGAACCATCCCCACCCTCAAGGTGATCCGTATCGGCACCAGGGTTCCCTGCACCCTGCCCATGCGCATTACTCCCGAACTTGTTGCTATCCTGAAAAAATATCACCCTCTCTATATCAATACCCACTTTAATCATCCAGCTGAGATTACACCGCAGTCCAGTGCCGCCTGCAATCTTTTGGCTGATGCCGGCATCCCTCTGGGATGTCAGACCGTGCTTTTAAAAGGGGTGAATGACAATACCGAAATCATGCGGGAACTGCTGCTGAAGCTCTTGGAGATTCGCGTCAAACCCTACTATCTCTTTCAGACTGATCTTACTCGCGGAACCAATCATTTCCGCACCTCAACTGCTGCCGGAATCAAGATAATGCGCAGTCTCATCGGCCATATCTCCGGGCTTGCCATTCCAACCTTCGCCCTTGACGGTCCAGGCGGTATGGGTAAAATTCCACTCACTCCGGATTATATTCTCAGCCGGGGCGATAACCTTATTTTTGAAAATTTTCGGGGCGACATCTGCACCTACCCTGAATCAGGAGACGCTATCTAAGGGTAGGCTGTATTACCTTCTTCTCCCTCTTCATTTCCTGTGGTTTTATCGAAATAACGATTGGCAGCTCTGCGGCGGATGCGCAGTTGAAAACCTCATTTTTCTACCTCAGTTTGATGGCATCTTCATGGACAATTTCCAACTTTTTGTGGTATGTTGTCATAATTCAACACGAATATTCATACTGCAAGCAACGCTTTCACTAGCCCCGGAACCTCAATCATTGATACTCCTGCCATGAAATCTGACGATATCCTCAAAATTGTCCTCAATTCTCCTGAACTGCCCACCTTGCCCACAGTGGCATCGGCAATCATCTCCCTGACTTCCCGGGAAGATGTCACCTTATCGGACATCGCTGAGCTGGTTTCAAAGGACATTGCCCTGTCTGCTAAAATTCTCAAGGTTTCAAATTCCGCATTTTACAGCTTTCCCCAGCAGATCGGTTCCATCAACCAGGCCGTCTCCATTTTAGGGATCAATGCCGTTCGCTCTCTGGTGCTCTCGTTTTCATTTCTTTCGATCAAGACCGGAAATAAAAGCGATCATTTTGATTTTCAAAAATTCTGGGAAGATTCTCTCGCCTCAGCCGTCGCCGCCAGGCTTATTCTGGGGAAGGTGAAAGGGGCAGATACGGAAGAGATCTTTGTTTCAGGACTACTGCAGAACCTTGGGTCATTGATCTTTGCCAAGACCTTTCCGGATGAATATGAAAAAGTTCTTGTCCAGCTCGCTGAAGAAATAGAAACTATGTCTGAGATTGAAACAAAGGTGGTGGGAATCGATCACTGCATTCTTGGCTATGAGGTCGCCAAAAGCTGGGGTTTTCCTGAGGTTTTACTACTCCCCCTGTTATTTCATCATAATCCCCAGCAATATCAAGGACAAAACCCCAAGATTAAGGCGACGATCAGCGCAGTCTATCTCTCGGATATTCTTGTTCATATCCTCTCCTCCACGAACCCGGAGGGGTATCATAAGCTGTTTCGCAAAGAGGCGAAAAGACTCCTGGGCCTGAGTAGTGAAGACATCGACAACATCCTGTCCAGTCTCCATCACCAGATGGATCAGGCGGCAGCATATTTTGGCCTGAACATCAAAAACACCAGATCCATTCAGGAAATTCTGCAAGAGGCCAACATCAAGCTCAGCCTGCTCAACCTCAATTATGACCAGATTAACCAACAACTGGTGCAGACCAAAATTAAACTGGAAAAGCTGACCGAGGAACTCCAGAATAAAAACAAGATCCTGGACAACCTGGCCAACATCGACGGATTAACCGAGGTTTACAACCACCGTTATTTTCAGAACAGTCTGGAACAAGAGATCAATCGTTCCAGCCGTCATCAGACCGCCATCTCCCTGCTCCTTCTAGATATCGACCATTTCAAAAAGTTTAATGATACCTACGGTCATCAGGCAGGGGATTTTGTTTTGAAGAAATTTTGTGAGATTCTCCAGGAAAACCTTCGTAAATATGACACCCTGGCTCGTTACGGCGGAGAAGAATTCGTCATCATTCTCCCGGAGACTGTAGAATCAGAAGCTCTCGCCGTTGGGGAAAAACTGCGCGCGTCCATAGAAAACGCAATTTTTGACGACACCGATAACACCTACCGGGTAACGGCAAGTTTTGGCCTGACCAGCGCGTTCCCAGCCACGGTGGAGAATTTCAACAAGAACAACTTTATCAATCAAGCAGATCTGGCCCTCTATGAGGCCAAACATGAGGGGAGAAACCGGGTTGTGGCCTACACCCCGAAGAAGAAGTGGTTTAATTTTTAGAGACCGTTAGAAAGCCAGCAAGGTCTTTTTCTTGCTGGCTTTCTTTACGGACTCTTATGCCGCATCCAGAAACAGCAATCCTTACCGCTGTTTCTGGATGCGGCGTCCGGCAAATAATAACTGCCATTAAGTCATATATCAATACCCGTCAGCCCTGCCTCCAGAGGTATCCTCCCGGCCAATTAAAATCCTTCATCCAACGGTGTCTCACACATCCAGACCACTTCTGACCCTAAAAAATCTGTCCCCTTTTATTGAAATGAGTCATTTTGGTTCCCTTATTTGGATGGTGGTCATGGACGATGGTCGAGATTCGAGGGGCCTGACGTTTTGAATCACCAGAGCGGTCCACCCCGGACTCACCGCTCCACACCGCCACGTTCTTGCCGCCTCTGCAAACGCTTTAGTTATTTTGTTGCACGAAGCGCTACCAGGGCCGACGAAATAACCCGAATGGAAGAACGGATTAACAACCATACGAGAGCTATCGCAACAATGATATCGGGCCAACTGGAACCGGTGAACCAGACCCCACCGGCCGCTACAAACACTGAAATGTTTGTAGCGATGTCGTTTCGTGAGCACTCCCACACCGAGCTCATATTCACGTCTGTGTGGCGATGCCGCCAAAGGAGGTAAAGACAGAGTGAGTTTGCAACGAGGCCAAGAAGACTGAACACGCCCATAATCTCAAAAACAGGGACGCTTGGAATAAAAAATCTGTAGCCTATTTGGGCAACCACGACCCCAGCCGCCAAGAAAATTAAGCCGCCCTTGAACAGGGCGACTTTCGCCTTTACGGCATCGCCCCTCGAAACAGCGTACAGGCTCAGGCCATAGGTCAAAGCATCACCCAGATTATCAAGGCTGTCTGCCAGCAACGCCGTTGACTTGCCATAAAGTGCGGCTATCAAGATCAATAAAAACATTCCAGCATTAATGGCGAGCACAATGCGCAAAGTTCCCCTTTGACCTTCGTGCAAGGCATCTACCTCACAATTGTTTTCACAGCAACCACCCATTCTATATTTCTCCTCAGGTAACCTGGCAGCGTTGGTCTGATAACGTTCCCAGGATACTCTCAAACAACATTTAATTACAGATAGTTATGATACAACAACCAATTATTGAATAATTTAAATAAGTTCTACCTTACCCCCAACCATATTTCTTGAAAATCAGAAAATCAAAAGTCAATCCTGTGCTCCAGAATATGGCTCGAAAAAGAAATATTGATTATATCAAGCCTCTTGCAAAACTCCAAAAACACCCTTCGACAAGCTCAGGGTGAACGGTATCTTAACGGTATCTTGATTGTTCCGTTCGTGGTGAGCCTGTCGAACCACAGCTCATACTTTTGCAAGAGGCTCTATCAATTTTGTTTTTCATCCTGCTGTCTAGAGTCGGCAAGGAACGCTTCTTCCAAAATAACTAAAAAACGCTGTCCGTGCTCGTGTCGATTCTCAGCCATGTTTTATCTTAAGCACCAAGACACAAAGGGACAGGGTCAGACTGACACTATTTGCGACAATCAATGGAATATCCTTGAGTATCAACCCATACACCAGCCAGAGCAAGAGTCCAGTCGTGAGAATGGCGTACATTAGAAGAGAAACGTCATTGGTTCGTTTTGATCGCCATATTTTGACCACCTGGGGCAGGAACGAACAAGTCGTACAGGTTGCCGCGATCAAGCCTATTATGGTTGTCCAGTCAAATCTCATAATTTTTTTTTCTATTAGTTAGTTAACAGCTAAAACAACCATCGTTCCATTTTTTAATCAGGTGCAAGACTTACCGGCTGGGCTGGGCGGTTCCATTGCATACTTCTTCCGCTGTCTCATCGCCATTCTCTTGTCATCGCGTTTCCATCACAATCAGGATTAGGAATAGCGAATAAAAGCACCAATCCCCTCACATCATATTCTCCGGATCTACATCAACGGCAATCTGAATATCCCCCACCGCCACCTCAGCCTGACGCGTTACCACTTGATCACAAACCGCGTGCAGATCATCCTGACAGGCGCTTTTGAGTAGTACCTGCCAGCGATAGCGATCACGCAGGCGGTCTAAAGGAGATGGAGCCGGGCCTAGAATCTCCACCGGCATCCGCTTCGAATCTGCCGCCTGCGCTTTAGCAAATGTCCGGCACATCATACCGATTTCGGCAGCCGCCTTCTGCACCTCACGTTCCCCACTTCCCTGAATATGTATATTTATCATCCGCAGCATGGGAGGGAAGGCTGGCATTCGCCGGATTGCCATTTCCTTCTCATACATCTCAGTGTAGGCATGGCGCTGGGCGAAGGCCACGGCATAATGATCCGGTCGCAGAGTCTGGATAATCACCTGACCCGGGGTGTCGCCCCGACCGGCCCGGCCGCTGACCTGGGAAAGGAGCTGATAGGTGCGCTCTGCCGCGCGAAAATCGGGCATGCTCAGACCTCCGTCAGCCCACACCACTCCCACCAAAGTCACCTCCGGAAAGTCATGGCCCTTGGCAATCATCTGGGTTCCAATCAATATATCAATCTCACGGTTGTGCATGGCCGAGAGAATATGGAGGAATTTTTTTCGATCCAGTGCGGTGTCTGAGTCGAGGCGAGCGATTCTGGCTGTGGGCAGCAGCTCCAACACCTCCTGTTCGATCCGTTCAGTGCCAAAACCCACCGGGACCAATTTCTCCGACCGGCACCCGGAGCAGAGCTGACTGCTGGTCAAGGAATACCCGCAGTAATGACAGACCAATTGATTTTTGCCCTTATGATAGGTGAGAGAAATATGACAATGACGACATTCCACTGGTTTGCCGCAATCCTGACATAAATACACCGAGGAAAAGCCCCTGCGATTCAAGAGCAACAGGCTCTGTTTTCCTTGGGCGAGTGTCTCCTGCAGCCGCAGTTGCAGTTTATGACCCAGTGCCTTGCCATAGGCCTTTTCTGATTTATCGCGCAAATCAACCAGGGATACTGAAGGAAGGGATCGTTCCTGAACCCGTTTACGCATGGTCAAAAGGGTATACTTCCCCTGCCGGGCATGAAAGAAGCTGGTCACAGAAGGGGTGGCCGAGCCCAACAGGACCACGGTATTCTGCAGACGGCCGCGCAGCACCGCCAGATCCCGGCCATTATAGCGCAGTCCGTCATCCTGCTTAAAACCGTTGTCATGCTCTTCATCAACCACGATCAGTCCTGGATCCGGCAAGGGTGCAAACACCGCGGATCTGGCCCCAATAACAATGCGCGGCTCACTCTGGCCTGCATCTGTCTCATTCTGATTTCTAAAGGCCAACGCCCACTGATCGTAGCGCTCACCAGTGGACAGTCCACTGTGCAGAATCAGCACCCGGTCTCCAAATCGAGAGACAAAGTGGGCTTCGAGCTGGGTGGCAAGGGCGATCTCGGGAACCAGAACCAGGACGTCACGACCGGCAGCAAGGGTTGCCTCAGCCGCTCGCAGATAGACCTCGGTTTTACCGCAGCCGGTCACACCGTGAAGTAAAAAAGTAGCAAATTCTTTCTTTTCTATGGCAGGAAAAAACTCCAAAAGGGCCTGTCCTTGTTCCTCAGTGAGGGTTTCTGGGCGGGGAAACCAAGCAAATTTCTCTCCGTAGGGATTACGAAAGACCCGTTGCTCCAATCGCGTCACCAGCCCCTGTTCAACCAGCAAGGGCAGGGCCTTGGCAGCGCCGTTGTAGGCTCGAGTCAGTTCGCGAATCGGAACAAGCCGCTCAGTGTCAGCTCCCGCCAACAATTTAAGGACATACAGGGTCTTGATTTGAGTGAAGGGAAAAACAACGGACAACTCTGTAGAAAGACTTTGACCAAAAAGCTTGATCTCATCCTTCGAGGGATCTGAGGTGATACAGGGAGGGAGGTTCAGGGAGGAGGAACAGGAATAGCAGGTCTCCTGTTTGATCCGGACCGCATTACCAGTCATTATCTCACGGATCTCAATCAGCCCCTGTTCTTGCCAGGAGTTAATCAGCGTACGTTCACGATGCCGTCCCATAATCTTGCGGGATTCTGCAACTGTGAGTTGTCCTTTTTCCAAAAGAATTGGAACCCAGGCAGGCGGCTGTTGAGCTGACACTTCAAAAACCTGCTGCATCTCTATGCGCCCAAGGTCGGTGAGATGAATCTGCTTGCCGCTGCGCGGGGCAAGGCCACCGGGCAAGGCCGTTTTAATGACCTCACCCAGCGGATAATGGTAATAGTTTGCCACCCAACGAAAAAAAGGGATCAGGTTAGCGGGAAAAAGCGGTTCCTGATCAAGAAACTCAATGATTTTTCGTAATTTGTAGGCAATATCTTCGTCCGGCATAAGCCCCAAAACATAGCCGGTCACCCTGCGTTGACCAAGGGGAACAAGCACTCGTCTGCCGATCAGACCAGCCGGGCCATCGATTCTGTAAGCTGAATCAATCTCATCAGTCTCTTCATCCAACAGATAGGTGAGTGTCTGCCATAGGGGCACAGCGACCGCCACCTCAAGCCGGATCATAGAGATGCTGCTAACTCCTTGATATGGGCCTTGAGCTCAGCGCCGAGTTTATTGTGGAGCATGCCATAGGCGATGATGGCCTTCAGATACCCCATCTTGTCACCGGCATCATAGCGGGTTCCCTGGAACTCATAGGCATACATATCCCGTCTTTTCCCAAGGGCCTGCAAGGCATCGGTCAACTGGATCTCACCGCCGTGTCCGGGTGTGGTCTTTTCCAGGAGTTCGAAGATCTCGGGCATGAGAATATAGCGTCCGATAATGGCGAGGTCGGAATCGGTGGTTCCGGGCGCCGGTTTTTCTATCATCCGGTTGACCTTATGGGTGCGATCACGTTCTAATAATTCACCCTCAACAATGCCATATTGAAAGGTCTGATCCTCGGGCACCCGCTGCACTGCGACAATGGACTCCTGCACCTCATCAAAAAGATCAAGCATCTGGCGGGCACAAGGGGTTTTGCTCAAGACCAGATCGTCGCCCAGCATGACCATAAAGGGCTCATCCCCCACCACGTGCCGGGCAGTCCAGATGGCATGGCCAAGACCAAGGGGTTTTTTCTGGCGGATGGAGACGATATCAATGAGATTGGAGATATTATTCAGCTCTTCCCCAAGGGCGATCTTCTTCTTTTCCTTGAGAACGCTATCGAGATGAAAGTCATAGTCAAAATGGTTCTCAATGGCCGATTTACCGGCACTGGTGATGAAAATCACCTGGTCAATCCCAGAGGCCACGGCCTCTTCAACGATGTACTGGATGGTTGGCCGATCCACAATGGTGAGCATTTCTTTTGGAATGGCCTTGGTGGCGGGCAGGAACCTTGTTCCAAGGCCGGCCACGGGAATCACTGCTTTTCGTACCTTCATGTAACGTTCTCCTCTTTCAGGGTGACGGATGAAATGTTATAAGAACCCAGGTTATAGAGCCTGCAACACTCTTTATTCAAAACAATCCTATACCATAGAATCGAAAGATCAACCATCCATTCCATGACAATTCATCCCCCGGAAACCCTTCCCATCCTTAATCATAAAGCCGAGATCCAAGAGGCTTTACGAGCTCATCAGACCATCATTATTGCCGGTGACACCGGCTCGGGGAAGACAACACAACTACCGCAGTTCTGCCTGGAGCTTGCGCAAAACAAGGGGACTGACAACCACCAAAGAAAGAAAAGAACGGATCTTATCATAGGCTGTACCCAACCGCGACGCATCGCCGCCCTGTCGGTTGCAGAACGGGTACGTGAAGAGTTGACTGAAAAAGGTGAAAACGGCCTCCTGGTTGGTTCCAAGATCAGATTCCATGATCAGACAACTCCTGATACCCGCATCAAGTTCATGACCGACGGAGTCCTGCTGGCCGAGACCAGAAACGACCCAATGCTCAGGAAATACGGGGTGATCATCATTGACGAGGCCCATGAAAGGAGCCTCAACATCGATTTTCTCCTTGGCTTTCTTAAAAACCTGCTCCCCAAACGGCCTGAGCTCAAACTGATCATCACCAGCGCCACCATCGATACCGCCATCTTTTCACACCACTTCGACCAGGCGCCGGTGCTCACCATTGCCGGCAGGGTCTACCCGATTACGGTTCGTTATGCTCCCGCAGAGGATGACGACACCAATGCAGGCAACGACCGTGATGACTATGTCAGCCACTGCGTCCAGACCGTTGTCGATCTCCACCTGCATGACGGAGCCCGCGACACCCTGATTTTTCTCCCTACCGAGCGCGACATCCGCGCCTGTTGCACCCTTCTTGCCAAAAAAACACCGGATGCGGTCATCCTGCCTATTTTTGGCCGCCTCCAGGGAGCCGACCAGCGGCGGATCTTCCAGCCCTTCAAGCAATGTAAGATTGTGGTGGCGACCAATGTCGCCGAAACCTCCATCACCGTGCCGGGGATCAGATATGTGGTGGACTCGGGACTGGCCAGAATCTCCCAGTATAATGTGCGGGCCAAGACCATCAGCCTGCCCATCACCAGAATCTCCCGCGCCGCCTGCAACCAGCGCAAGGGTAGGTGTGGCCGGATTGGTCCTGGCATCTGCGTCCGCCTTTACTCGGAAGAAGACTACCTGAGCCGGGAAGAATTCACCTCACCTGAAATCAAAAGAGCCAACCTGGCAGAGGTTATCCTGCAGATGATTGCCCACCATCTGGGAGACCCGAATTCTTTCCCCTTTGTCGAACCACCGCCCCCCGGCACCATCCGCGATGGCTATAAACTCCTCACGGAACTTGACGCCATAGACGAGAATGGCAAGTTGACCAATCATGGCCGGATCATGGCGACCTTGCCCATTGATCCCTGTATCGCCAGGATCATCATTGCCGCCCAGGAAAATAACTGCCTGCGCGAGATCAAGGTAATTGCCGCCGCCCTCGCCATTGCCGACCCACGAGTCAGGCCTGCCGACCGGGAACAGGAGGCTGACATCGCCCACCGGAAATTTGCGCACGCCAGCTCCGACTTCCTCACCCTCCTCAATATCTGGGACCTCTTCCATGACGTTCAACTGCAAACCAAGTCCTGGAGTCGCCTGAAAAAATTCTGCACCAGCCATTTCCTCTCCTTCCAGCGCATGCGCGAATGGCTGGATCTGCACGAACAACTGGAACGGCTGCTGACTCTCCGTCCCGGGTTTGATGAAAACGTCACCCCTGCTTCCTACACGGCCATCCACCAATCGCTTTGCACTGGTTTTCTGCGCAATATCGCGATGAAGCAAAAAGATAAAATCTATCTTGGCGGCGGTGGGATTGAGCTTATGATCTTTCCCGGCTCGACTCTAGTGCTCAAACAGAAGTCAGATGACGGAAAACAGCAGAGGGAAGACAGCAGACAAAAAACGGATCCTCGTAGCGTTGAAGGGCTGGGACATCCAAATCCTGGTGAAACCAAGGATGGCGTTAGCAGTCAATGGATCATCGCCTCCTCCTTTCTTGAAACCTCCCGGCTGTATGCCATGACAGTGGCCGCCATCGACCAACAATGGCTGGAACATCTGGGTGGAACGCTATGCAAACGTTCCTGGTCAAGCCCCCGCTGGCACAAGAAATCAGGGCAGGTCGTGGCCGATGAAAAAGTTACCCTCTTTGGCTTGGTGATCGTTGCCAGCCGCAAGATCAACTATGGTAGGATTGATGCCAAATGTCAGGCAGAGGCGCGACAGATTTTCATTCAGGCAGCCCTCATTAATGGTGAACTCGAGTCCCCTTTCCCTTTTCTGCAGAAAAACCTGAACCTCCTCGAAGAATGGCAGGCCACCGAAGATCGTCTCAGGAAACGGGATATTGTGGTGGATGACCGGACACTCTTCGCCTTTTATGAACAACGGCTGCCGCAGGATGTCTATGACCGCCACACCCTGAACCGATTCCTGCAGAAGCAGAAAAATAAACAGTCGCTGGAGATGAACGAAACAGATATCCTCAACCGCCGACCGGAACAACGAGAACTCACCGATTTTCCGCCCCTGCTCACCATGGGCTCACACCAGTTCCGGCTGGAGTATCACTTTGCACCAGGGGCCCCTGATGACGGGGTGACCGTGCGTATTCCCCTGGATCTGATCGATGCCCTGCACGAGTCCTTCTTTGAATGGCTTGTGCCGGGATTGCTTAAGGAGAAGGTCACCTTCCTGCTCAAAGGGCTGCCGAAAAATATCCGCAAATTTCTCATTCCGTTAAGCGGCACGGTTGATATGCTGCTGGACGATCTGGATATGTATAAGGGCTCGCTTCTCCAGGCACTGGAGCGCTCTATTCTGAAATCCAGTCGGCGCATAACCTCGCGCGCCGACTGGCCCACCGAACTGCCGCCCCATCTGAGCATGCGATTTCTTCTCTTTGATCATGCAGGACAGGAAGTAGCAACGGGCAGATCACTGGCTAAGCTTCGGGAGGGACGCCATCAACCCACAACAACCACTTCTCTTGCCCGCCTGAAATCACAGGATAGAAAGACCAGAACGTTATGGGAGGGTAAGCTGTTTTCTACCTGGAACTTTGACGGATTGCCGGCCTCCCTTCCTCTGTACAGTCCGCAGCAGGAGATGTGCGGATCCCTTTTCCCGGCCTTCAAAGTGATCAGGGATCGCGGCGGAGTGGTCATAGAATTTATCCCGGATCAGCATCAAGCCGCACAGCAAAACCGGGTGGGGCTCAATTTTCTCTATCAACTCCAAGTGGCCGAGCAATACAAAGCCCTGAAAAAATACTGCGCCGCTAGCCTGTCGGGGCCATCTTCCGCCTGGCTCATCCAAGGCCTTGGCAAAAATGCCGGCACCGTGACAGAAACACAGGGCAAGGGGGGAAGCACGGGACTGGGACGCCCCGGTTTCACGCAAGCCAAGGATGGCGGAAGCGCCACGGTTCTTCTTTCCTTTATCCTCAGCTCCCTTTTCCAGACCACCAATGCTTCCTTCCCCGACCGGAAAGAATTTGAAGAGATTGTGGACAGAGTAAAGAAACAGAATTTTCATGCGAAGGGGCGAATCATCTGCGATACTATCATGACCATACTCAGGCAGCGTAGGGAGGTCAGCTCTCATATCCAGCGTTTTGCCGATCTGGCCAAAAAATCCCATTGTTTTTCGGAAGTGCGCTTCGATGAGTATGAGCGACTGCTCAAAGAAATCCTGCCGGTCAATTTTCTGGAGTCAAAGACGCTGGAAGAGTTGGAGCGATGCAGTAGGGACATGAAGGCGCTCATCATCCGTATCGAACGGGCCCATGCCGACCCCGCCAAAGATAGCCTCAAGGCCGCTCAGCTCCAGCCGCACCTGCAGAATCTGGAAAAATTACGCGCCCGGGGTAAAGATCTCTCCCCGGAATGCCGGTTGCGGTTAAAACTCTACCAGGAGATGATCGCCGATTTCCGCATCGCCCTGTTTGCTCCTGAAATTAAAGGAAACATTCAGGTCTCTGCCAAAAAAATCAGCCAGCAATGGCAGGAAATCAACCACCTGTGCTGAGGCAAGTGGAGGAAGGAAAAATATGGCTCAACCATGTTATCCGAATTTCACGCAAGAAACCCCCAAGTCCTGAGACAGGTTCATGATTCCTGTTCCTGGATGATCAATCCCATGACGAGTTAAGAGCCAGATGCATAGAGAGCAAAAAGATGGTGGTTTCAGGCACGACCCGTTGACACCCCATTTCACATTTACCGGTCAAATGCATGCTGCCATGAACCCGGCACTACTCATGGAAATCTTTCGACTGCGATACGAGGTCTATTGCCTGGAGTGCCATTTCCTGAATCCCCGTGACTATCAACACGGCTTTGAGACAGACCGCTTCGATACACGCGCCTTCCACGTTGCCTCCCACACCCTTGAAGGGTTACTGGTAGGCTCGATCCGACTGGTTCTCGCAGAGAAAAACGAGGTTTTTCTCTTTCAAAAATACTGCCCGACCTTCAACGACTTCACCTTTCCGCCAGATAAGCAATGTGCCGAAATCTCACGTTTGATTGTCCATGCTAACTATCGGCGACGAGCGGGAGATTCATTCCAAGGTGTAACAAGGGCTTTTCAGGAGAGAGGAGATATCAGCAATATCGGTAAGACAAGATCCAACACCAGCCGTGGAGAAATAGAAGAGCGTCGAAGCAACAACCCACAGATCCTCCTTGGCATGTACCGGGAGATCTATCGCTTCAGCCGCAGAAACGGAATTCGTTACTGGTACGCAGCCATGGAACGCAGCCTTGCCCGCGTACTCGGCTCATTTGGAGTACAATTCACCCCCATCGGCCCGCAAGCCGACTATTACGGAGAGGTGATACCATACATGGCCAATCTTGATGACCTTGAAGCAGGTCTATTCAAGGTCAATCCCTTCCTCGCCCAGTGGTTCGTAGAAGCATCATATCTTCATTAGAGGGCATGAGGAAACAGCGGATCTCTTTGTAACTTGCGAAAAACCACCTCTCGAAAAAATGTGACCAGCCGCTTACGGCGCCCCAGCATCTTCCTCTGCTCCGGAATGAGGCCGGAAGGGGCCACCTTCATCACCGCCATCTTGTATTCGACGTGACTTGCAAAACGATTATCCAGATACCAGGCATAATTCAGGCCCATCAGCAATCCAGGGGGAGTAAACCCCTCTTCCCCATTAATCACCCGGGTGAAATGATCGGCCGCCCCGGAGACCGGCAGCATCCGGGAAAGTTCCAGATAGGTGCGCAGCTCTGTATCGCTGAACCAGCAATTACGTTCCCTTACAGGACGCAGAAAAAGATGATAGACTTTGCCCAGGGCGATGGAGTCAATCGTTAACGGCAACATCTCTTTGTGACGGACATAATTCCCGAGAAGTGACTGACCAAGGGCGACCAGAAAAGCCACCTCAAAGGACTGCTCCTGTTCCAGTTGATCCTGCCGGATCTTAATGAATCCATCCTCAGGGTCATAAAAGGAGAAAACACTATCCCATTTCTGACAGCGGCGCCACAAGTCCTGCTCGACACAGACAATACCGCGCACAGAGTCGAGGTGAGCCAAGGGGATATCCGGATGTCGCCAGAGAATATTTTCCACCATCTGCAAGATGCTGGCGGAGATCTCAGAGGAAACGAGTTGATCGATTATATTGAGGGTTACTCCTGCGCCATCCTTGGGGGCCACCCCTTCAACAGGACGGCTGCAACCTGTTGCCAGATCAGTGAGTCGCTTTGCTATCTGGTGATACCGAAGGCAAGGACTTAGGACTGATTTTGGAGAATTGTGTATTGAGTCTTCCGGCGCAACCTTGTCCGTGGCCGGGAATAGTCTCACAACCTGTTCCGCAAGAAGGCTGGATTGAGCTTTTGCCTCTTGAGTATCTTTAAAATGGTCAAACACCGCCCACAGGGTTTTAATCACCTTGGCCAGATGCACAGGGCCATGCTGGATAACCCCCTGCTCAGCCAGAGCCACCCGGGAAAAAATCCCGCACTCAATGGGAACAAATCCTTGCTCGCAGACCTTGTCGCGATCAAGATAAATGGGAACCTTGCCTTCCACCGCATACCTTTGCAGTACCGAGGCCGGAACATCCTTGAGTGATAAACAGAGTATCTGGTCGAAAAGCCCTTTTGTGCCTCCTGGAATATTCCGGTCATAGGCCCGGAGCAGATCCGAGACATGAAACTTGCGCTCGACATCTCCCATGCTCCGATCCGTCTCACCTGCCTGGACCCAAAGATTGGAGACCAGCAACTTCAAGGCCCGTTGATTTTGACGAACGGCAGCCGCCAGTCCGGGAATCTGAAAGATGGGAATCAGAGAACTATAGAGACTTCCTGGAGCCAGTACCAAAATATCAGCCTCAGCGATGGTCTCTAAAACTTCAGAAGAAACATCAGGTTTATCGCAGAACTCCACAAAAACATGATCTACTGGATACCCGCGCTGGGCATACCCGGATTTATACTCACCCATAACCTCTACCCCGTTACTGTAGAGCACACTCAATAAGGCCTGAGTGACGGTGCAGGGCAGAACCGCCAGTTCCCCGGCCCCGAGGCTTGTGGCCAAAGAACCCAAGGCCAGAATTAGAGCCTCTGCCTGCAGCTCAGGCCTGCCCAAGAGTTCAACAGAACCGTATGATTGAGGAATCTCCGCGAAAATAGCGGCAGCCAGGATCAAATTCCCCAGACAGTGGGGCCTGGAAAGGGTGGGTTGAAGTCGGGGATCACTAAAGAGAAGCTCAACTAAACGGGCCAAGGTCTCTCGTAAGGGCAAAGGCAGGCAGGCAAAAGAGACATCAGGTTGAGCAAGAAGAAAAGCAGCAGATGCAGGGCGTTGGGTAAAACGGAGATTAAACAGAGAGGCCAAAGCTGCGACCACATCCGCGGCCTGGGACAGGCTCAAACCATACAGGGTCTGGAGTTTAACCGACTGGATGGAAGAGAGCAGAACATGACGGAGATCTCCCAAGGCTATTAGAGGAAGATCTTTCTGCAGCTCACCGGTAGAGCCGCCATCATCAGTCACGCAGACAATGGCACGGGTTTTGGGGAAAAGCTCTTTCAGTCCGACGAAGGGCTTGCGTGTCCAGATGGGACGGCGACTATCCCCGCCGATCAGATTGGAGAGGCCGGTGCCACCTCCGAAAACCACCACCCGGACATCCTCCACCGCCTTGTCTTCCAAGGCAGTGCGAAGACGCTGAAACTGGCTGGCAGTTTCAGCGTCAAGACCAGGCGGTTCCCCGGACAGAGTCAACTCCACCAGCTTTTCCCGCAGATCTGCATGGGGAAGCAAATCAAGGGGGGTAAGCTGCCTGGAAAGAAGTTTGCCCAGGGGATTGGCTATGGCATCCAGATTCTTCCGTTGTTGAATCGAAGAGAGGATCTGATCGCCGGGCACCTTTGACACGGAGATTAGAGCCCGGTGGCTTCCATCTGCTTCTGAACGGCAGTTACCGACAGGGCCATGGCCTCTTTCTCTTCCGGAGTCAGCTTAAACTCCAGTATCCGTTCCACGCCACCCTTGCCTAAGACAACGGGCACACCGAGAAAATACCCATTAATTCCAAACTCGCCCTCTAAATAAGCGGCACAGGGCAGAACCCGTTTGGAGTCAGTGAGCACGGCCTCAGCCATCTCCACCGCCGCCAGTCCCGGCATGTAGAAGGCGGACCCGGTTTTCAGATGATTGACAATCTCAATCCCACCCTTCTGGGTTCGCTCCACAATTGCGGCAATCTGTTCTGCGGTCAGAAGGTCGGTGATGGGCACACCGGCCACATTGGCGAGGCGCACCATCGGCAGCATATTATCCCCATGAATCCCCATAACAAGGGCGGTAACATCCTTAGGGGCAACTCCGATCGCCTCAGCCAGAAAAGTTCGGTAACGGGCGGAATCCAGCACGCCGGCCATACCGATCACTTTATGCTTGGGATGGCCGGTGGCCTTGAAGGCCGTATGCACCATGGCATCGATGGGGTTGGTGACTACGATCAACATACAGTTGGGCGAATGCTTGACAGCCTCTTCCGCACAACTCTTGACGATGGAGACATTAATGGCCAGTAAGTCATCACGGGACATACCCGGCTTTCGGGCGATACCGGCGGCAATGATCACCACATCAGAATTTGCAGTATCTTTGTAATCGTTACTTCCCGTCACCTTAAAATTAAATCCTTCAACCGGCCCACACTCCCACAGATCCAAGGCCTTGCCCTGGGGAATCCCTTCTGCGACATCCAGAAGCACCACATCTCCAAGATTCTTAGCCGCCGCCCAGTGCGCTGTCGTTGCGCCCACATTTCCAGCCCCGATAATTGCAATCTTCTTTCTCATGTTTTCCTCTTTAGTTATTAATATGTAGTATTTAATACAAAAAACACTTTATTTATACGCAACTTTTCTTGAGATGTTCCTCCACCCGCCGAAGATCATCTGGAGTATCCACCTCAATGGAGTCATGTTCAGTCAGCACCACTCTGATCTTATATCCGTATTCCAGAGCCCGTAATTGCTCGAGCTTTTCAAAGCGCTCCCACTCCCCTTCCTGCAGTGCAACAAAGGTCAGCAGAAACCCCTTCCGATAGGCATAAAATCCAAGATGTTTGTAATAAGTCGGAGCTATCGTCTCTTCTGGATTGCGCTGGAACGGTACCGGAGAACGGGAAAAATAGAGGGCATTGTAATTGTGATCAAAGACGGTCTTGACATGGTTGGGGTCGTTGATCTCCTCCGGACGAATGATTTTGTAAATCAGAGTGGACATCGGCAGGGCCGGATCATCCAGCAGGGGCTGCACCACCTGGGCCACAATCTCCTGCGCAAACAGTGGCTGATCCCCTTGAATATTGACCACCACATCATGCTCGGATATATTCAGCAACTCGGCGGCTTCGGCCAGACGGTCAGAACCCGAGACATGATCGCTTCTAGTCAGCACATATTCCCCACCAAAGGATGCCACGCATTCGCCAATTCGCATATCATCGGTGGCGACCACCACCCGGCTTAAGAGCTCCACCCGTTGCGCCCGCTCCACCACATGCTGGATCATCGGCTTGCCGGCAATCAGGGCCAGGGGTTTTCCGGCAAAACGATTGGAAAGATAACGGGCTGGAATAATGGCCACGACCGCGGGTTTATGATTTTTTACGGGTTCCATAAGGGTAATCAGTGTATTATCTGTGAGTCACTTATCCGGTTCATCGAGGTCAGAAAGTTGCCTCTATTTCTCAATATGTGCGCCCAACGAAAGTCGATTTGGATTCGAGTCTTGTTGGGGAGAAGGTGGACCTCCTGATTTTGCTCAGCAGGTAAAAACAATTGATCAGCTTTCTTGGCATGCTCTGCCTGCCAAGTCAATAATAATCATCCCGGAAATCCCAAAAATTATAATGACTACTCGCCCTTTCCTGCCTGAGAACACCCTTGCACTGGCGATAATCTGCGATCCGGAAGACGACGCAGCCCTTCAGGCCAAGGCACACACCCTGGCCAAATCCCTGCACCTCAGGGAGGGGAGCCCAGGCAGCAGTCCTCACTCTTTTCTGCTGGTCTATACCGAAAATGGCCTGGAACTGCGGACCTTCAGCCTCGAATCAAACCGCTCCCCAACACCCCTGAGCATTGATTTTATCTCCGGCAATACCGGCTATCGCCTTCTGCACGGCGGCGGCATCCATCAGCCTCTGGCCAGAGCGGTCGGGCTGAAACCAGGAGTTCGGCCAAGCATTATTGATGCCACCGCTGGGCTTGGAGTCGATGGCTTTATTCTGGCAAGTCTTGGCTGTCAGGTCACCATGATTGAACGCTCACCGGTGATGGTCGCGCTTCTGGGCGACGGACTGGAACGGGCGGCACACCATCCCGCAACCAGAGAGACTGCAGAGCGGATTAAGCTTTGTCTCGGCAATGCCCAGGAGATTATCCCCGGCCTCGAAAATCGACCGGCCACCATCTATCTCGATCCCATGTACCCCCATCGCCGCAGCTCCGCCCTCAACAAACAGGAGATGCGAACCATCCGCGAACTTGTCGGGGATGACCCGGACGCCGCAGCCCTTCTTGAAACTGCCCTGGAGATTGCCACCAACCGGGTGGTGGTCAAGCGGCCCAAAGGTGCTCCGCTACTCAATACCAGATGTCCTTCCCATACCATCGAGATGAAAAACAGTCGCTTTGATGTGTACCTGACCGGACTCTCACGATAACAGACCACTACAGATGCTCTTGCCTGCCCTTATTTATGATACTTTTCCCCGGCTCTGATGGTATGGGCCCGATACAACTGCTCCAGGAGAAAAAGCCGGGTCATGTCATGGGTAAAAGTCATCTGCGACAGGGAGAGCAGCAGATCGGCCTTGTCCACCAGCGTCTTTGAATGACCAAGGGGCCCGCCAATAAGCAGGCTCACCTGCTTGAGCCCCTGTTGTTCCCACTGTCCGATGAGGTCCGCCAGGCCCTCCGAGGTAAACTGACGGCCGCGAAAATCAAGGGCAACCTTCAAGGCCCCGGCAGGGACATGGCTGAGAAGCAGGCGACCATCCTCCTCTTTTTCCTGTTCTTCACTCCACTGGGATTTTTTTTTGTGCTGGATGTGTTTTATCGATACCCTGGTGTAATGCTGCAGGCGTCCGGCAAACTCGGCTATCCCTTCGCTCAAATAGCTGTCTTTGGTCTTTCCAAGCAGGAGAAGCTCAAAAATCACGGCTGCTCACGACGAAGCCATGATCGTAATGAGCGGAATATCAGCACAGAACCGTTCCCTGGGCGTCAATGATCGACTGGAGAATCCGGCAGAATTCCTCATAGGAAATCTGCTGATTAATTCCGGGGCAAGATGCCTTGATTGTCTTAAAATTATTTTCATCGGTGAGCAGCGAGGGATGCATGGGCCACTGCCCGCAACGCCAGGGACGCCCGGCATAAATGGTGCAACCGTTGTTGAAGAAAATACAATGTCCAGCAACAATTTTCATCTGGACAATATTGCCGGTCACCCGCCAATATTTTTTCCGGACCTCCTCCTCGCTCAGGCCCAAGGCTTCAACCATCCGCCGTTGATCCTCTTCATCCAGAGAAACGGTTGTTTTGCCTATACAACAATACCCGCAGCGCACACACTCAAAAATCTTTTGCATTTCATCCATAACAACCTGCCTCTTCAAAGAAAACTATATTACGCATTTCCCACCACATCATCATAGGTGGAGATATCAATTCCATACAGCATTGCCGCCCGTTGCCATTTATCGGGGTCGGGGACGTCAAAGATAATGGCATCATCACCGGGTACAACCAGCCAACCCTCTGCGATGAGTTCCATTTCCAATTGGCCGGGCCCCCAGCCGGCATATCCCAGGAGGAAGAGAAATTTCTCCGGCCCCTGACTCCTGGCAATATCCTCAAGAACACTGGCCTCTCGGCTTAACGAGATCGTCGAACTGACCGAAAGCTGCTGCTCCGACTGATATTCTGAACTAAACAAGATACAGGCAGTGGTTGGTTCCACCGGCCCGCCATTATAAACCGGAGGGAGTTTTTTCTCCGGTACGGCAAGATTGGCTCCCCGCAATATCTCATCCATGCTCAGAAAATAATTCGGCCGATTAATAACAAGCGCCATCGCACCCTCATGACTGTGGGCACAGATATAGAGTACCTGCTCACTGAAACGGGGATCAGGCATCCGGGGCGTAGAGATCAGAAACGAACCGGTCAGGGTATCAATTATGGTTTTATTCTCTGGATTCATTTCTGTTCAATTCTTTCCATCCGATGTATTGTAAAAAGTGCTCTGTGTGGTAAAAATAATGTTTTGAATCCTATCAGAGTTGGCATCTTTTCGTCAAGAACTACCATTAACCAACATTTGCAACACCAAAAAGATCCAAAAGCTGCACTGAAGACCCGCCATCGAAAAACTCCAGCAAAAGTGAGATGAACGCCATGAACGAACAGCGCGACAGGATACTCAACGCCACACACCACGACCCTTTTCAGTTTTTGGGCGTTCATTTTGCCGGAGACCGTGAAGAAAAGGTTATAGTTCGTACTTTTCAGCCCCACGCAGCATCAGTTACCCTGGTGACATCATCCTTTTCCCTTTCCATGATAAAAAGCTGTGACGAAGGCCTGTTTGAGTTGGAGATGGATCGGGCCGCTTTTCCCGACATCGACCTTGACCCATACAACTATCAGTTCAAGATCATCTATTTTGACGGAACTATCCACACCGTCAACGATCCCTACCGTTTTCTCCCGGCCCTCAATGAACAGGACCGCTATCTCTTTAATTTTGGGACCCATTACACACTCTACGAACATATGGGAGCCCATCTGACCCAGCGATCCGGCATCAACGGCACCATTTTCAGGGTCTGGGCCCCGGCTGCTACGCGAGTTTCGGTGCTGGGCAATTTTAATGGCTGGGACGGACGGGTTCACCCCATGCGTTGCTTGGGGGATTCAGGAATATGGGAGCTATTCCTGCCCGGAATCGGTGAAAACGAACTCTATAAATTTGAGATCCGCACCCAGCAGGGCGAGATTCTTGAAAAAAACGACCCCTTTCAGTTTTATGGTGAACTTCGCCCCAAAACAGCGTCCATCATCCGCCCCTTAAATCAGTACGCTTGGCAGGATGATGAATGGCAACAAAGCAGAAATGATACGCCCCCCTACGAACAGCCCATGGCCATCTACGAGGCCCATCCCGGTTCCTGGCAGCGGGATCCCGCTGATCCAGATCGTTTCCTAACCTTTCGGGAACTGGCCGACAAGCTTATCCCCTATGTCCAGAAACTAGGTTTCACCCACATCGAGCTGATGCCGGTGATGGAACACCCACTGGACGAATCCTGGGGGTACCAGGTGACCGGCCCTTTCAGCATGACCAGCCGCTACGGGATCCCTGAAGATTTCATGTACTTTGTTGATCAGTGCCACCAGAACAATATCGGTGTGATCCTGGACTGGGTGCCGGCCCATTTTCCCAAGGATTCGCACAGCTTGGCCCGTTTTGACGGAACTGCCCTGTTTGAACACGAAGACCCAAGAAAAGGCGAACATCAGGAATGGGGCACCTTCATTTACAACTATGGCCGTCGCGAGGTCAGCAATTACCTCATCGCCAACGCCCTTTTCTGGCTGGACAAATACCACATTGACGGACTGCGGGTTGATGCTGTCGCCTCCATGCTCTATCTCGATTATGCCCGCAAAGAAGGAGAATGGCTTCCCAACGCCTATGGCGGCCGTGAAAATCTGGAGGCCATCGAATTCATCCGCCATCTCAACTCCATCATCTATGAGCGCCATCCCGCCGCCCTCATGATCGCAGAAGAATCCACCAGTTTCTACGGGGTCTCAAAACCTGCCAGCATCGGGGGCTTAGGCTTCGGCTTCAAATGGAACATGGGCTGGATGAATGACATTCTGACCTATTTCGAAAAGGATCCCCTGTATAGACGATATCATCACAACAGCCTTACCTTCTCCATCATGTACGCCTTTTCGGAGAACTTTATCCTCCCGCTCTCCCATGACGAAGTGGTGCACGGCAAGCGCTCCCTGCTTGACAAGATGCCGGGGGATCTGTGGCAGAAGTTCGCAAATTTGCGCTTACTCCTGCTCACCATGTGGATGCATCCCGGGAAAAAGCTGCTCTTTATGGGCAATGAATTTGGACAATGGACGGAATGGTATTGTAAACAGAGCCTGGACTTTCATCTGCTTGAGGAAGAACCCCTCCATGCCCAGATGCTGATTTTTATTGAGGAGCTAAACCGTCTCTACCGGGCTAACCCTTGCCTGTGGCAGCTGGATTTCAGCCCGGAAGGCTTTCAATGGCTGGACCTTGAGGACCGCCAAAACTCCATTATCTCCTACGTCCGATATGGCAAAAACCGCTCCGACCATCTGGTCTGCCTGTTCAACTACACCCCCCAGACCCATTATGACTACAAGCTGGGACTGCCCACCGGCAGGAGCTATCAACAGGCATTCTGCTCGGATGAGAGAAAATACGGCGGCAGTAACGCCGTCGACATCATCCAGTACCATCCCATCGCAGAACCCTTCGCCCAGGCACAATTTCACACCAAAATCACTGTGCCGCCTTTAGCCGGCATTATTTTGCGACCTGTCCCCACACCATAGGAGATATCATGTCAACCCCAACTCAACGACCCGCTGATAAACTGAGAAATGCCATCTGCACATTTTCCGAACTCCTTCAGCAGTATCCTGAAAAAAGTAGGGCTTCCCTCCTGCGGCAGGTCGAGATCCAGTTTGACCTTTCGCCAAAGGAATGTCAGTTTCTTAATACTCATTTAACGGAATGCCAGGATCAGGGAAACCCCATCTGAACTAACCGATCGATAAAAATATCGTAGGCACTGTGCATGGTTGGCAAACCGGAAGAACACACTTATCGTCTAATTTATGGCACTTTTTTTATGATATTGACTGCACGTATGGGAGAATAAAATGGATGCTTACCAGCAACTCATTGCCACCATTGCCTTGACAATGGGCACTGCCTGGGCCGCAGGGATCAATCTCTATGCAACCATTGCGGTCCTTGGGTATCTTGGAGTCACCGGCAACATTGTTCTTCCCGAACAGCTGCAAATCCTCCAGAACCCAATGGTGATAGGTGCCGCATCCCTCATGTATGTGGTCGAGTTTTTTGCCGACAAGACCCCGGGGGTGGATACCGGCTGGGACACCATTCATACCTTTATCCGCATTCCAGCCGGAGTCATGCTGGCTGCCGGGGCAGTGGGTGAGGTTAATCCTGCCGTGGTCATTGTGGCCGGCATCCTGGGCGGCACCATTTCAGCCACCAGCCACTCCATCAAGGCCGGCTCCAGAATACTGATTAACACCTCACCGGAACCCTTCAGCAACTGGACCGCATCAATTCTCGAAGATGTGGCTGTTTTCGTCGGACTCTGGGCTGCGCTCCATCATCCGCTGACTTTTTTGGGTCTTTTCTGCCTTTTTATTTTGCTTGCCATCTGGCTGTTGCCAAAGATTTGGCAGGGGATCAAGGCGCTTTTCCGCTCCATAAGAACATTCTTCAGTAGCGATGCAACCCCTCCGCCACCACCATCCGCTCGACAGACCTGAAACTTTTCTATTTATTTACATTACTTTCCGACAGCACTAAAAATCCTCTACCCATGAATATCATTCTCATAGAAAGACAGGAACTTCAGCACGACACCGTTATCCTCACCGACCGTCGGGCCAGCCATCTGATCAAGGTTCTCGGGGTAAGCTCTGGTGATTCAGTTCGCATCGGCATTGTTGATGGCCCTCAAGGACTTGGAATGGTTACTGATATCTGCAAACGCTTTCCTTTTCAGGTTTGTTTACAGGTTCAATTTGCCGAAGAAAACAATCAGAATCCGGGAGAAAAACCTTTTATTGATCTGCTCCTGGCACTCCCCCGTCCCATTATGCTTAGACGGATCTTCAGCCAGGCTGCAGCTCTGGGCGTAGAGAATATCTTTATCACCCATGCCCAGCGGGTGGAAAAAAGTTTTTGGAACGCCACCCTGCTCAACGAAAAGGAATATCGGCCCCATCTGCTGCAAGGTCTCGAGCAGGCCATCGATACCAGGGTCCCAAAGATCCATATCCATGAGCGTTTCAAGCCCTTTGTCGAGGATGTTTTGCCGGAAAAAATCAAAGATTACAGCCATCTCCTGATAGCTCATCCCGACAGCATCGCACCCCTTAAAGATGTTATCCTCGAAAAGCCTGACAAGATCCTTGTGGCCATTGGCCCGGAAGGTGGCTGGATTGATTATGAGATGGATCGATTTGCGGAAAGCGGCTTTGCCGCTTTTTCACTGGGAAAACGCATTTTGAAGGTGGATACGGCGGTGGTTGTCATCCATGCGCGCCTCTCTGAACGCAGGGACTCCTTTGGAGTGTAATCAGTATTTTTTGCTCGTCAGCTGAATCTGTTGGGGGTCGTTCAGGTTCTGGCAAATTGCCAAGTGAATCATATCTGGCGATGTCAAGGCACGTTTCAGCTACGTTATAAGCTGAAACGTCAAACTCCAGGCAACCTGCGATCACAATCGGGGTAATCCTGTGAACAATGATCTTGTTAACTGGTGTACCGAAAAAACATTGATGATTTCAAATAAATACTGCTCTCAAATTTAAGCAAATGTGCACCCGACACCCAATTTAATTGGAATATCGCTGCCTATTAAGAGATAATGTCAACAGCATCATGACATGCAATTTAAGATTCCACGGAATAACAAACACCTAACAGGAGATCCGATGCCAGATCTACATTTGAAAAAGCTTCCAGGCTACCATCCGTTCTCAGGACCAGTGGTGACTGTCATTATGGATGGGGTTGGAATCGGCCCCGAAAGTGAGAGTAACGGAGTTTTTATGGCCTACACTCCGGTCCTCGATGAGTTGATGAAAGATAGGTTGGTGACTAGACTTAAAGCCCATGGCACGGCAGTGGGGCTGCCTTCCGATGATGACATGGGAAACTCTGAGGTAGGACACAATGCCTTGGGGGCCGGGCGTATCTTTGCACAAGGAGCAAAACTGGTCAATGAAGCCCTGAAAAGCGGCGCGGCCTTTACCAGCAGGGCTTGGCAGGAGGTACTCAAGCGTACAGCAACCGGTGGCACCCTGCACCTGATCGGCCTGATCTCGGATGGCAATGTACACAGTCACATCGATCATCTCTACGCCCTGCTTTCCCAATGTTTGCATGACAAAATTCACAAGGTGAGGGTGCATGGCCTTCTCGACGGCCGTGACGTAGGCCCAAAAAGTGCGCTGGAGTATTTCCAGCCCCTAGAAAAAAAGTTACAGAAACTTTCAACTGATGGCCGGGATTTCCGCATTGCCTCCGGTGGTGGCCGAATGATCACCACCATGGATCGCTATAACGCCGACTGGTCCATTGTTGAACGGGGATGGAAGGCTCACGTTTTGGGAGAAGGCAGGTCTTTCCCTTCGGCCTGCGATGCCATTCGTAGCTATTACAGCGAAGATCCGGCCATGACCGATCAATACATGGAGAGCTTCGTTGTGACCGAAGGCGAAAAGCCCGTGGGTATTATGGAAGATGGTGACGCGGTCATCCTTTTTAACTTTCGGGGGGATCGGGCCATTGAGATTTCCCGCGCCTTTGATGAGGGTGAATCGGAAACATTTACCTATTTTGACCGGAAACGGATTCCAGATCTTTTTTATGCCGGAATCATGCAGTATGACGGTGACGCCCTGATTCCTGCCCATTATCTGGTGGAACCACCGGCCATTGACCGGCCGCTGGGTGAGTATCTCTGTGCTGCCGGCATCAGTTCCTACGCCATCTCCGAAACCCAGAAATTCGGCCATGTGACTTATTTCTGGAATGGAAACCGCTCCGGCTATATTGATGAAAAACTGGAGACCTACGTGGAAGTCCCCTCGGACAGGATCACCTTTGATCTGCGGCCCTGGATGCAGGCGGCACAAATTACCGATCAAGTCATCGCCGCCATTGAAAGTGGCCAATATAAATTTATCCGCCTCAACCTTGCTAATGGCGACATGGTCGGCCATACCGGCGTGGTCATCTCGGTGCGCATCGCCGTTGAAACCGTCGATTTATGCTTAAAGAGAATTCTGACTGCCCTGGAAAAAGCGGCCGGCATCGCCCTGATTACAGCGGATCATGGCAACGCGGATTGTATGTGGACTGAGAAAAATGGTACACGTACAGCAATGGTGGCGCACACCAGAAACCCGGTGCCTCTGATCATCCATGACTTTAATGGCAAAAATGACTTTCAGCTTGCCCATCTCGCTCAACCAGGACTCTCCAGTGTGGCCGCAACCATCTGCAATCTCCTCGGATTCGAGGCACCGCAAGATTATGACCCTTCGTTAATTGTCTTACCCGTCGATGAAAGGTCAAACAGATAGAATCTTACCTTCTGCAGATTTCCCTGCAGAAGGCTTACTAACCGAAAACATTAGAAAATGACTATTTATTACAAAACTCAAATTAATATTTATTTTTTTCTGGTTTTTCAAGATTCTATTTGATATAAAAATTATAAGTATTCACAGTGTAGTGTTTCAGCTAGTCAGTAATACAGCCATATTTAAAGAAGATTTAATATGTGTCTTATTTGTTGTTAGTTTAAATTACTGCACAGGTTAATGGTAATTTGATTAAAAATTAGGAGCGAAAAGGCATTATGTTAGAAGGCACAGTAAAGTGGTTTAATGAGTCCAAGGGATTTGGTTTTATCGAGCAAGATGGTGGTAAAGATGTTTTCGTACACTACTCTGCAATTGCTTCAGAAGGCTTCAAGACCTTGAACGAAGGCGACAGGGTTCAGTTCGAGATTACAGAAGGCCCTAAAGGACCTGCTGCTGCCAACGTACGAAAAATCTAATCAATTTCATTTTCACCCCCCTTAAGGTCTGCCTGATCTCTTTCAGGTGGACCTTTTTTTTGGATGCCATCAATACCTCCCTTCGCCTTCCCTCTGTTCACTCTTAATTTACATTCTGCCCCTTTCTGCCCGCTCCTGTTTTTTCATATCCATCAGCTCTCTTCTTGCCTCAGTAAAGCCGATGAGGGTATACTAAATCCTTAGTCTACCGACAACGTCATAAGGTTGCCGCAATTGAATGACAGTGATGACCCAACATTTTTTCAAGATAGACTTAATTCATCCAGCTCATAAAAGCCATATACCAGTGGAGTTCCCCATGCAGGATCTTACCAAAGCCCAAAAAGCCCGCCTTGCCATTCGAACCTTTCAAACCCTGGCCGATGCCCTGACATTACGTGGAAATTACCGGCCTTCGGGAAAATCCGGTGAAAAACTGGCGGAATCATTAAAATTGTTTTCCCCTGAGATCTATGGCTCCATGGTGGATTCCCGAGTTATGGAACTCCAGGGCCTAGAGTATGTCATTGACCGGATGCCACGGGGGATTGAAAAATGCAACCGCATTATCCTGACCGGCAATGAGGATTTCGAGAACACCACTTTTGAGCAGGTCATCCCGCTGAAACGCCGGCGACTATCCTATGTGGTCTCAGAAAGTGAGATTTGTTTTGTCATCACGAAAGGGCTGACCGAGGTCTATGATATCCTCACCCACATCACCTTCCTCAGCATTGAGTCCCAGAAGATTCAGCAGCAGGTTTGTGATAAGGATGGAAGAACATGTTCCGAATGGCACGATCTTGGAAAAGCCGCAAACGGTGAACTGGTGTTGGAAGGTGCGGTACTGGATCAAGCCATCTGGAACCTTTCCATTCTTCTGGGACGTACTTATCGGGAGACTCGTGAAACCTATGAAAGCATGATTAAAACACACCATGGACAACGATACAATAATGGCTTGTTTTCGATAATTTACAGCATGGGAGAACGGATAATCAAAGAGATCAAATTTCCAGATGAACATCTGACGATCTACTTTACCCCGTCATTGCAGGAGATGATTGCCCATCATAAATACGCCTCAAAATGGGCAGGGACTGTGAAACTGCATCTGGTTGAACGCGGCTTTCAGGAACGGCCTATCCATATTATCAGTTCCAACATGCATTCGGTGAAGAACATTCTTTATGGTGCCGGCGCTTTACAAGGAATGAAAGAAGATATCCCGACCAGTCTCTATGAGATGATTCCGACTTTAAAGGGCAAGGGGGAAGAAGTAGAGGCCTTTGCCGAGCAGCATGGCTTAACCTTTCTCCCGGACAGCTCCGGGTCAAATATTGATGTCATGGTTATTGATCCGGCAGAGATCGACCACAGCTCCCTTCACCCAGATCTGAATATTGATCAGGAGTACATAAAAAATTTTAAACCGGTGATCGTGGTCATGGACTATGCCTTTGGAACGCAAGCCTTTGAAGTCATGGATGAGCTTCTGCGTCCTGATCGGTTTGAGGATAAACTCCTTACCTTCAAATTCTCCTCCATCTCCATTATGGGTAAGGCAGGGATTCTACCAGGAAAAAAAGGAGACATTATCCTGGCCACAGCCCATGTCATGGAAGGGACTCCCCACAACTACATTGTAGCCAATGATTTACGACCCACTGATTTTGGGGAAAAAGTGAATGTGTATATGGGGCCGATGGTCACAGTGCTCGGCACCTCTCTTCAGAATCGTGATGTGCTGGAGCGCTTTTACAGCTCAAGCTGGAAGGCCGTGGGCCTGGAAATGGAAGGTGGACATTATCAACGAGCCATCAATGCCGCAGTGATTCAAGGACATATCTCCTCGCAGGTACGCATACGCTACGCCTATTATGCATCTGATAATCCTCTGCATGGTGGACAGACCCTGGCTGCCGGCTCCATGGGATCAGAAGGTATCGCCCCCACCTACCTGATCACGAAGGTTCTCATTCATAAAATACTCAATCCGCCGGCTGATCGAAGATGCGATTAATCAAAAAGCAGCGTCTTGCTCTTGTTTCTCCCTGGGTTCTGGCTGCCGCCTGTGCCTTGCTGGCTTTGATTATTACCGTTTTTGCGGTCAATAATTACCGACGCGAAAAAATCATGATGACCGAGGTTCTGTTGGAGCGGGGGGCTACCCTGATTCGCTTTGTCACCTCCGCTGCCAGGGCCTCATTCCTTGACGGAGTTCGCAGGGGGCTGACATCTTCTTGGCAACTAGCTGACCATGTCCAAGATATTCTTGAACGAGCCGCTGAACAACCAGGTATTCATTTTCTCGCCCTTGTCGATCACTCAGGAAAAATTCTCGCAAGCTCTGAACCAAAAGCTGTTAACTCACCAGTTGACAGTGAAACCTTGGCATTTATTGGTACCATAAATGGAGAAATCCACGATCTTGGAAGGTTTCGATATCGCATTGGCGGACATGATCAGGTTTCTGCATTTCAAGTGGCTGCCATTTTCGTCCCCATCGGCAAAAGACAATTTGAACGGCAGTCCCGGTTTTCCAGAGGACTCTTTTCAGGACCGGAAGGTGTCGGGAACTTAATGATGCGCCAGCATCAACCCCCGCCGCCGGAGTGGAATGAAGAGCTGGAGCGGATAAGTCAGCAAAAATATATCCTCCTGGTGGAGCTTGATCTCTCTCAGTTGAACAAGGCAGTCAGGCAGCAACTTCTCCAGATTATCATCCTGTCCGTCGTTCTTCTACTGGTTGGCATTGGAGGATGGCTGTCGCTCTTAACCCTTGAGGGGCTGAAAGGATCGCAGAGCAGGCTTGACCGGATCAAAGCATTTCGCGACACCCTTATCTCTTCGTTGCCGGTGGGATTAATCGTCACAGATAGCCAGGGCTTGATTGTTCTTTGCAATCAGTTTGCCGAACAGATGACTTCCGTAGTCGAAAAAGATGTGGTGGGGTTGGCTCCCGAAGAAGTGCTGGCGCCAGAACTGGCACAAGCCCTTTCTGGCCAGGACATGACAACGGAGAGTTCGACCCGGAAAGAAATTATTCTTCCTGACCATAAGGGTGGGCTACGAACCTTGCAACTGCACAGTATGGCTGTTGTTGATAACGAAGGAGCCCCCTCCGGGATCATGCTGCTGATCCAGGACTTAAGCCAGGTAAAATCCCTGGAAGATGAGCTACGTCGCAGTGAACGCATGGCTGCCCTTGGCAAAATGGCTGCCGGAGTTGCCCATGAATTGCGGAATCCATTAAGTTCGATCAAGGGCTTGGCCCTTCTGCTTAGATCAAGGTTTCAGGAGAAAAGTAATGATCAGCAAACGGCTGATATCCTTGTGCAAGAAGTGGAGCGTCTGAATCGCAGTATCAGTGAGCTGCTTGATTATACTCGGCCGCAGAAACTGATGATGGGAGATGTCCATCCCGAAGAGGTCGTGCGCAAGGCCATGTCGCTTATTCGCATGGATGCGGAATCCATGGGAGTCATGATGGAGATCCATGCAGTGGAGAATGTCCCGGTCATACAGGCAGATCAGGATAAATTGAATCAAGTCTTTCTTAATCTTTTCTTGAACTCCATCCAGGCCATGGAACATGGCGGTAGACTGGACATTTATGTTGCGAGCGAGGGCAGAAATATCACCTTCACTGTCAAAGATACGGGATGCGGTGTACACAAAGAGGATCTTCCCCGCGTCTTTGACCCCTATTTTACCACCAAACCGGAGGGCACCGGACTGGGACTCGCCCTGTCTGCAAAGATTATTGAGGAACATGGCGGCACGATCAGCGTCCAGAGTGATCCGGATAATGGAACAATCGTTACGGTCAT
The DNA here is from genome assembly GCA_009773475.1 of Desulfobulbaceae bacterium. Classification (GTDB taxonomy): domain Bacteria; phylum Desulfobacterota; class Desulfobulbia; order Desulfobulbales; family Desulfocapsaceae; genus UBA2270. The sequence goes on from WSXV01000004.1 coordinate 147,650, forward strand.
CCTCCCTGCTAATGGCTCTGACCATGTCTGAGATAAGAAATCCTTTGGAACTCTACAAATTCCTGCCTAAAACCAACTGTGGCCATTGTGGTGTACCATCGTGCATGGCTTTTGCCGCCAGGATACTTCAGGGATTACTGGCCATTAACGCTTGCCCCTATCTTGAAAAGAAGGTTGCTAATCTCTTAAGCGCAAGTATTGTCCAGCGCAAAACCCCGGACGATGAACACAACGAGGTCATCAAACAGTTACAGAGAGAGGTGCAACTTCTAGATTTTTCAAGCGTTGCACCTCGTATAGGAGCAAAGTTGATTGACAAGCAACTGGCAATCAACTGCCTGGGAAAAGATTTCTTCATTTCCCCGTCCGGCGAGATGACGTCCTCCTGCCATATAAACCATTGGCTCTATGTCCCGCTGCTGCATTACATCGTTGAATGTGAAGGCGTCACCCCGCTCAACAACTGGCTCCCCTTTCACGAACTTTCAAATGCCGGACAGTGGAGTCAGTACTTCTCTCATCGCTGTGAAGAGGCCTTGCGCCAACTAACCGATGCCCATCAGGAATTGATCTTCGAGATACTGTCCCTTTTCGGGGCCAGGCCAATAACGACCACAGGCGATGCCGACTATTCCTTGATTATCATGCCCCTGCCAAAGGTACCCTTTCTTATCCATTACTGGCAGGAGGAGGACGGCTTTCCCTCTCAGCTCAACATCCTGCTGGACCGCTCTGCCAACAGAAATATCAACGCCCATTCCATTAATCTGTTGGCCCGCGGCATTGTCGAAATGTTTCGTCAACTCATTGTCACCCATAGCAAAGACGGAAAACTATTTTAGTGCTCATTTCTCATTGAGACGTTATGACAGAGACTTAGTCATAAGGGGCGTCTCTTCTTTTCAGGCAAGGTCCCTTAACCCGGATGACTCAAATTCGAGTTCATTTACCAACTGTACCTTTTACTCCTTTTATAAATCGCAATGATCACGCTTTATAGACTCCACGAAAAATCGCTCATCGGGGCACAAGCCTCCAGTTGCGGCCCCCTGCCCTCTGATGCTCTCTGGATTGACCTGTTAAACCCGACTCCTGAAGAAAAATTACTGGTCAGCAAGGCATACAATCAACTCCTGCCCTCTGCCGAGGATGTGCAGGAAATTGAAGCCAGTTCCAGATTCTTTGTCGATGAGCAGGGCCTGCATATCCGGTCCTATTTCCTTTTCCAGACTCCTGACCACTTTGAAAATGTCACCATGGCATTTATTCTAAATCAGGGCCGACTCTTTACCATACGCCATGAGAAGCTGGAATCCATCCATGTTTTCAAGCAGAGAGCGGCTACCGGGGCAATCCGGATCAAGGATAATTTTGACCTGTTATTCTCTCTCTTTGAGATCAAGGTAGATCGGTTGGCAGATAGGCTTGAGCTTCTCCAGAGCGAAATCGACAACATCAGTCAGGATGTCTATGATGGCGATAATCGGAATCTGGAGCAGATAGTATTGCGCCTCGGTTCGCTTCAGGATACCAACGATAAAATTCGACTGGGAATGCTGGATATGCAACGGCTTTTTTCATTTTTCAAACGAAGCGGCTATGATCTTAAAAAAAATCTACCAATTCTGCAGAGCCTGATCGAAGATATTGATTCTCTTGTTCAATACTCAACCTTTCTGTTTGACAAAAGTGACTCATTACTCAATGTAACCATCGGACTTATCAGCAGTGAACAGAACAAAATCATCAGGATCTTTTCCATTATCTCCGTGGTCTTTATGCCGCCAACCCTTGTGGCGAGCCTCTATGGTATGAACTTTGACGCTATGCCGGAACTGCACTGGCCCCACGGATACCTTTTTGCTCTTTTACTGATGCTGGTGTCTGCCATCATGCCTTATCTACTGTTCAGACACAAAGGTTGGCTCTGATAAGGGCTATTTAACTCCCAAGGATATTGCCCACCCCTTTCCCTTTATCTCCAGCCTTTCCGTCAATCTGCTGGTGGTCACCCGCTACACCAACAGTGACCGATCCTATTTTTCAACCGGATCAAAATTCCCATCAATGACAAGATGCCACGTTTTATCTGCATAGACGGTCAGAGAAAATGCCCTGGAAGACAGCGACATCATTGACGCTCTCTATCGGGCATATCAGGCCAGAATCCCCATGAATGCCGCGTGAATCAATTCCATGCGTCCATGGTTTCGGTTGATTATCAAGTTGCTTCCTACTACCACTCTTAATCAAAATCTAATTTAAGTCCCCTTCTCCATATCAAGTGCAAAGCCACTTCCTTTATGGTATAATTTTCATTTTACAAATTATCCATTTTTATTTCAGCAGGTTGTTTCGCAAGGAGGTCCACTGTGTCCCGAGTAATTCTCCCCTTCTTCCTTTTCTGTACTCTCCTGTTTACGGGATGCGCTCCGGTTACCCAAAACCAGATGGCAGCTAAAGGCAGTACTCCACTGACCGCCAAACAAATCTTCGATATGGTCTCTGGAAACAGCATGCATCTTGAATCCGTTGATTTTAATGCAAACATCTATCTTCAGCCAGACGGCTCAATTTCAGCCAGCGGTGAATCCCTTACCGCTGATGATACAGACAAGGGAGGGTGGGACATCAACGGCGCAAACCAGCTCTGTCTGAAATTCAAGGTCTGGTATTATGGCGAAATGAAATGCTATTCCGTGTATCCTGATGCCGGTAAAAATGCCTACGCCCTCTTCAACGACAAAGGAGCCCTGGCCTACAACGCCAAAGTATCCAGTGGTGATTCAGCGCACCTCTACAAATCGCCTGAACCAACTAAAAAAACGACCTATCTGCGGGAATCCCTGGCCAGCGGCCAAACCTCAGCCCAAGCCTCTTCAACGAACAGCTCTCGGCCAGAGGCAGAGTCTGCCGCCAAGACCACCTATCTTCGTCAATCCCTCACTTCAAGCCAACCCGCTGCTATACAGCAACAAACATCCAGTCCTTCCGAACCGACCGTAATAGCTTCCCCCGGCGCCTCCGATGACGAGATTGAACACACCGTAAAATCCATGGCCAAAAACTGCCCCGGTTGTAATCTTGAGAAAAGTGATCTCCGTCAGGCCGACTTGGTGGGCGCCAATCTGCAAGGTGCCAATTTAAAGGGAGCCGACCTGAGTCGCGCCAATCTTCGCCGTGCCAATCTGAAAAAGGCTGACCTCACTAATGCTGATTTCACCGGCGCCAATCTGATCCAGGCGGATTTCACCGGTGCCAAAACCGAGAATATGATTCTCACGAATGCCCATACCGAAGGTGCTAAAGGACTGAAGTAACCATTTGATTAAGCAGCATCCCTGGTTGAATCAACGTCGCTCCGCCACCACAAACCATGAAAGTTCACTGCATCAGCTTCCTCTCGTTCGATTTGCTAGCAACTTTCTCATAATTTCTTCAAGACACATCCTCTAATTATCCCTATGAGCGCCGGTTTTGTTCATCTTCACGTCCACACCCAGTACAGTCTGCTGGATGGTGCCATCAGAATTCCTGACTTGCTCGACAAGTGCCGTGAATATGGGATGAACAGCGTTGCTGTTACCGATCATGGCGCCATGTATGGGGCTTTGGATTTCTATGTTAAGGCCAGAAAGGCGGGTATAAAACCGATCATTGGCTGTGAATTCTACATAGCCCCCGGCCATCGTGGAGAACGAAAAAAAGGACATTTCCATCTCGTCCTTCTCGCCATGAACTTCACCGGCTATAAAAACCTGATGAAAATGGCAGGCATTGCTCAGTTCGAAGGATTTTACCACAAACCTCGCATTGACATGGAGACCTTGGCCACCCACAACGAAGGCCTGATTGCCCTTACCGCCTGCCTCAAAGGGCAGATCCCCTGGCTTGTGGGTCAAAATGATCTGGACGGTGCCAGGGAAAAGACCAAGGAATACCTCAATATCTTTGGCGACCGACTCTACTTTGAGCTCCAGGAAAACGGCATCGCCGAACAGACCCCGATTAACGAGGGGATGAAAAAACTGGCAGCTGAATTTGAAATCAAAACCGTTGCCACCAATGACTGTCATTACCTTCTTCAGGAAGATGCCCATGCCCATGAGGTACTCCTCTGCATCCAGACCAACAACACCTTAAACGACGCCCGCCGTTTCAAATTTTCCTCCGACGAATTCTATTTCAAGTCGCCCGAGGAGATGAAAAATCGATTTCACCATACTCCCGAAGCCGTTGCCACAACCGTCGAGATTGCCGAACGTTGTAATCTTGAAATCGGTTTTGGTGATTATCACTTTCCCGTCTTTCCGGTAACGGAAGGGGAAACCCTCGAATCAATGTTTGCCACCTCTTGTCAGACAGGACTCAAGGAACGTTTTTCGGCCATGCGGACATCCGGCACACTCACTCCGGCGCTGGAAGATCAGTATAAAAAACGACTTGCCCATGAAATTGAGGTGATTAACACCATGGGCTTCCCGGGATATTTTCTCATCGTGGCTGATTTTATCAACTGGGCGAAGAATCAGGGCATTCCGGTGGGCCCAGGACGCGGTTCAGGAGCAGGAAGCCTGGCTGCCTACTGTATGCGGATCACCAATATCGACCCCATCCCCTATGGTCTGCTCTTCGAGCGATTCCTGAATATCGAACGCAAATCAATGCCTGACTTTGACGTTGATTTCTGTCAGGAACGGCGTGGCGAAGTCATCGACTATGTCCAGGAAAAGTATGGCGGGAAATCCCATGTCGCCCAGATTCTGACCTACGGTACCATGAAGGCCCGGGGGGCCATCCGTGACGTGGGCCGGGCCATGGATCTGCCCTTGAACGAGGTGGATCGGATCGCCAAGCTGGTTCCTGAAGAGTTGAAGATGACGATCAAAAAGGCCATTGCTGATGAGCCTCGTCTTCAGGATGCCGCCGACAGAGATCCGAAAATCGCCGAGCTGCTGCGCGTCGCCCAGGCCCTGGAGGGATTGGCACGGCACACCTCAACCCATGCGGCAGGGGTGGTGGTTGCTCCCAGCCCGATGGTCGATTTCCTGCCAACCTGCAGGGGAAAAGAGGGCGAGACTCTGACCCAGTATGACATGAAGCATACTGAGATGACCGGACTGATCAAGTTTGACTTTCTTGGCCTCAAGACCCTCACCGTCATCGACAAGGCACTCAAACATATCAAGGCTGACATTGGCACGGAGCTTGACATAGACACCATCCCAACAGATGATCTCAAAACCTATGACCTGCTTTGCAAGGGTGATGCCTTGGGCGTCTTTCAGTTGGAAAGTTCTGGAATGCGGGATTTGCTGGTCAGGATGGCGCCTAGGCAGTTCAGCGATCTCATCGCCCTGGTCGCCCTCTATCGTCCCGGCCCCTTGGATTCCGGGATGGTCAGCGATTTTGTCGAGACCAAGCATGGCCGCGCCACTGCGAACTACCCTTTACCCCAGATCAAATCTGTCCTTGAAGAGACCTATGGCGTTATCGTCTATCAGGAACAGGTCATGCAGATCGCCAATATCCTGGCCAGCTACTCCCTCGGTGATGCCGACAACCTGCGCCGGGCCATGGGCAAGAAGATCTCCGAGGTCATGGACAAGGAAAAGGTTAAGTTCATGGCCGGGGCCAAGAAGAATAATATTCCGGCGGACAAGGCGGAAGCGGTCTTTGACCTAATGGCAAAATTTGCCGGCTATGGTTTTAACAAATCGCATTCGGCCGCCTATGCGCTGATCTGCTACCAGACCGCCTATCTCAAGGCCCACTATCCAGCCCAGTTCATGGCGGCACTGCTTTCCTGCGACATGAACAACACCGACAAGATTGTTCTCTATATCAATGAATGCAGGGAACACAAACTTGAGGTGCTGCCGCCGGATATTAATGAATCGTACTACGATTTCAGCGTCAAGGATGATCGTATTCGTTTTGGCATGGCTGCAGTCAAAAATGTCGGAGAATCTGCCCTTGAATCAATCATTCAAGAGAGAGCGGACTCAGACCGATACACCTCCCTTGAGAATTTCTGCAACCGCATTGATTCGCGGCGGGTTAATTCACGGGTCATCGAGAGTCTGATCAAGGCCGGCGCCTTTGACTCATTAGGCTGTAAACGCTCCCAGCTTTTCACCATCCTGCCCCAGGCGATGGAGCAGGCCAAGGCCGCTCAACGTGATCGTCAGAGCGGACAGATGTCTCTTTTTTCTCTGGCTCCCGTCACCACCAGCCAGGAGTTAAATGCCATCACCCTTCCTGACATTGCTGAATGGACTGAACTGGAGCGACTGGCCTTTGAAAAGGAAACCGTTGGTTTTTACATTACCGGCCACCCCCTCGATGATGCCATTCACGAGATCAGAACGGTTGTCGACACTGAGATCGGCAAGCTCTCAGAGTGGGGCGACGCTCAACCCGTCCGGGTGGGCGGGCTTATTCGGACCTGCAAACTGTTGAAGAGCAAAAAGGGTGACCCCATGGCCTTTATGGCCTTGGAGGATATTCTCGATTCCGTCGAAGTGGTTGTCTTTCCTGAGGTATATGCCCGTTCTCAGCACCTTCTTACCTCCACCGAACCGGTGATTATTCAGGGAACGGTACAAAAAGATGAACGAGGAGCCAAAATCATTGCTGAATCCATTGATCCCCTGGCTGAAGCCCTTGAAAAATATACGGAATCGATCAATCTGAAACTGGAAGCGGCAACCGTTACCCGACAACGTCTTGAGGCGCTGAAAAAAATATGCTATCAATTTCATGGCCTCTGCCCTTTGTTGCTGACCATCCACTTCCCCGGACACGGCGAAGTGGATATTGAGATTCTCAAAGACCTCACCATCCGCCCCTGCCGAGAGTTTACTGAGAAGATGAATGAGACTCTCGGCTATCCGGCTCTTTCTTTCAAGAAAAAACCATTGTTTGCTCCTGTCCGTAAAAAATGGGCCAAGAAGAATGACAACAACTCCTAATCATTACAAAAGAAACTTCTCATGACTAACCCGAAATTCTGGAATAACTGGACGATTGCCACCAGAATTGGCGCGGTTATCTCTGTAGGAGTTGTCACCAGCGTTGCCATCATCATCATCGGGGCGGCAACCTATCTCAAAAAAGACCATATCGCCACCTTTGGCAGGCAGCAATTCACTTCCTTGCAAGCCTTTGCCATGTACCTTGATGCCGATCTCACCAGTAAGCTCAAGGTGATAAAAAATGTAGCGGATATCATCCCCCCACAAGTTCTCCTGGATCCATCTTCAGCCCAGCAGTTTCTCACGAATAGAACCGGACTTTCCACACTGTTTGACGACGGGCTGATGATCGTTTCAACCCAGGGCCGACTCCTGGCAGAGATCCCCGTCATTTCATCGGAAAGAAAAGACATTGATTACTCCGCAGCCCCATTCTTCCAACAGGCTAAAGCGGCAGCTCGTCCGGTTATCTCTGAACCTTTCTACTCAGTGAAGCCCGATCATAAACCCATTGTCGAGATGATTGCCCCCATTCAAGACACCCAAGGGAACGTCGCGGGTTATTTATGCGGCGGCATTACCCTGAATGGTGATAACGCGCTTGGCAACATTGCCCGTCGCCAGATGGGAGACAAGGGATATTTTTATGTTTTTTCTCAGGACCGAACCATCCTTATCCATCATGATGCCTCCCGGATGCTCCAAAAAGATGTCCCCATTGGCTCCAATCGCCTCTTTGACCTTGCGCTCCAAGGATTTAACGGTAGCGGCGAGACCATAAACTCAAAGGGGCAGGCTCTCCTGGCATCGTTTCAGCATCTGCAGGCCGCACCCTGGATTCTGGCAGGGAATCTTCCTAAACAAGAGGTTCTAACCCCTTTTTATGAGAACCAGCGTCTGGTCATCCTGACCATTATTATTTGTGGAGCAGCAGTCATTCTCTTCAGTTGGATATCACTATTACGTTTTCTGGCCCCCATTGAGCGTTTTATCACTCACATGAAGGAATGTGGCGATAATGCCTCGCCTTTTCAGCACACTGGCGGCCCGGAACTGACCCTGCTTGCCACCATCTTTAACCAAATGCTGGACAAAATGAATGACACGCAGGCTGAGCTCGCAGCCAATGAAGAATTACAACGTACCCTGCTCAACGCCTCACCCGATATCATCTCTTTCAAGGATGGAGAAGGACGCTGGCTGTTGGCCAACAAGGCCGATCTGGCCCTGTTTCACCTTGAGGACGTCGATTACAAGGGGAAAAAAAGTTCCGAGCTGGCCGGCTACAGCCCATTCTATCAGGATACCATCATGGCCCGTGAGATATCAGATGAACAGGCATGGAACCACGGCAGCATGCTCACCACAGAGGAGATCATCCATACTCCTGACCAGGGCGATAAAGTTCTTGAGGTCATCACGGCCCCTCTTTTCCATCCGGACGGAAGACGTAAAGCCCTGGTCATCATCGGCCGCGACATTACCGCCCGAAAAAATAATGAAGACAAACTGCACAAACTTTCCATGGCTGTGGAGCAATCTCCTGTTACCATTGTCATCTTCGACACTCGAGGGAATATCGAATTCGTTAATCCTGAGTTTACCTACCAGACCGGCTACACCCTTGACGAGGCCATGGGGCATACCCCACAATCCCTTCTTAAGACGGAGGAGACTCCTCCAGGAATCATCACCGAACTCTGGCAAGCCATCGGCGCCGGCAAGATATGGGAAGGTGATTTTTATAATACCAAGAAAAATGGTGAGAAGTTCATCGAACACGTTATCATCTCACCCATTCGCAACGACAGGGGTAAAATCACCCAGTACATGTCTATTAATGAGGATATTACGGCCAGAAAACAGTCCGATGAGATCATCTGGCGACAGGCTAACTTCGACCACCTGACCAATCTGCCCAACCGCAGACTATTCCTCTACCGTTTACAAAAAAGTATCCTCTACACCAGCAGAGAAGGCTCCTCTTTGGTCTTGATGTTCCTTGATCTGGACCGTTTCAAGGAGGTTAACGACACCCTGGGCCATGACTATGGTGACATTCTGCTCATTGAGGCGGCGCGGCGGATTGTTGAGTGTGTGCGTGATACCGATACCGTTTCTCGTTTTGGGGGCGATGAATTTGTCCTGATGCTCACCCGCATCAATGTTAATGCGGGGATTGAAAAGATATCAAAAAAAATTCTCACAGCCTTGAGCAAACCATTCTATCTCGAAAATGAAACTGCCTCCGTTACCGCCAGTATCGGAAGCACCATCTGCCCGCAAGACGGAACCGATATCAGCACCCTCTTGAAAAACGCTGACCGGGCCATGTATCTGGCCAAGGGGTCCGGCCGGAACTGCTGGCGCTCATTTACTGATCTTCCTTAGTTCATTGTGGCCAGAGGAGAATTCCGGTACAAGGAACAAAAATGAAATCAAACTAAAAAAGGTGAACCATGTGGAAATCTAAAGATGTCTATTATCTCTCTGGCAGTACCGGCATTCTGGCCGAGGATCTTGGCAAGGCACTGCTCTGCCAATTTCCAGAGATCAACTTCAATGAAGAAAAACTTCCCTTCATCCGTACCGAAAAGGAAGCCTGGGAGGCTCGTGAACTCATCCTTAAACAATCATCCGGGCGACACCCCCTTGTCTTCTCCACCATCATGAGCCCTGAATTGATCGCGATTCTGGATGCACCAGAGGTAGAGCTTTTCAATATTTGCGAAAACTACCTCGGCAGGCTGGCACAACTTTTGGAAGCTGAACCGTTACGGGAATCTGGCTTTTCAAGGCATCTTGATGATACCCACATGGCCAAACGGGTCTCCGCCATCCAGTACTGCATCAACCATGATGACGGCTCCGCAACTAAAGACTATGATGAGGCAGAGGTTATTCTGCTTGGGGTTTCACGGTCCGGAAAAACTCCAATTTCTGTTTATCTGGCAACCCAGCTAGGCATTAAGACCGCCAATTACCCCCTTGTCTGTGACGATTTAAATACCTACAGTCTGCCGGCGGATATCATCCGCAATAAAAAACGGGTCATCGGGCTTTCCACCACCCCGGAAATTCTCCATCATATCCGCGAAAAACGCTACAAGGGAAGCTCATACGCAAAACATGCGACCTGCGTCAACGAACTGAGTCAAGCTCACCAGATCTTTCTAAACTATGAGATTCCGGTCATCATGTCAGACGGCCGTTCCATCGAGGAAACTGCCACTCAGGTGGCCCAGGAACTGGCTATCCGGAAAAAGTCTTATGTACACGCAAAACTAAAATAATCAGAACGACTTGGGTCTTAGGGATTTTCTGACATCAAGTTGAAATGTTATAGATATCAATCAATTTTAATAAAAGACATACGACGTTCACAAACGCAAGAAATGTGTAAGACTTGCTGACGGGCCTTAGTATGAAAAAAGCAACTGCTCACTCCTGTCGAGGTTTATGCATGACTGATTATAGTAAATTGGATCACCCTGAAATCCTTTCCCATATCTTTTATCCGCAAAAGGAGACTGTCACCCCCCTGCCACCGGGAGCCTGCGATTTCACTGTTATCGTTGAGCCAGGGGTTACCATCGGCTGCCGGTTTCATATTACAGACCCCTCCGCGCCCTGTATTCTTTATTTTCACGGCAATGGAGAGACCGTCAGCGACCTCGACAGCATTGGCCAGCGATACAATGAAGCCGGCATGAACCTCCTGGTGACGGATTATCGGGGATATGGCTGGAGCACTGGTCAGCCCAGCGTCTCCGCCATGTTCAGCGATGGAGAGATTCTCTTTCAGGAATCGAAAAAATGGATGGCGGACAACGGCTACACCGGCGCCTTTTTTCTTATGGGACGCTCACTGGGATCTGCCTGCGCCATTGATCTTGCAGCAAAATTCTCTGATGAGATCAAGGGCGTCATCATAGAAAGCGGCTTTGCCGACACCCTCCCTCTGGCATGTTCATTGGGGTTGGAACTGAATGACCATGACATTTCTGAAGATGAATGCTTCAACAATATGGCGAAGATCGCACTTATCACCAAGCCGACATTTATTCTCCATGGCGCCTTGGACGAAATTATCCCGGCTGCCGAGGCAGAAAAACTGCAGGCATTTTGTGGAGCTAAAAGCAAGGAGTTCCAGATTGTTCCCGGTGCAGATCACAACTCCATCGTTTCGGTGGCAGGAAACCTCTATTTCCAGGTCATCAAGCAATTTATCGACAAAATTACCGGAGTCTCTTCATGGAGAACAAGACGAAAAGCGGCAAAATAAGTACTAAGACTGAAAATCAGGTTGCATGTTGACGAGTTTTTGGTCAACAAAACCAAGGTGAATTTTTCACTTTATTTTAATGGCGCCACAGGGTATAGGCGGTGGTTCAGAAGGCCTAAGCTTTTGTTAAAAAAAACAAATAATCAGAGAACACTTTTTTATGAAAAGAAATTATTTCCATCCCTTACTGAGCCTGTTTTTCGTGCTTTTTCTTGCTTGTCTCAATGGTTGCGCACCGGAAATTTCTGATCAGATGGAAACCATAGATACCGCTCCGCAATATCCGTCGCCGCAAACCGATTCCCCTGAAGTTAAACAACTTCCCCTTGCTGACCCAGAAATCGCAGCTGACTCCAAGGTCTTACGAGTCGGCATTTTCCTGAACGCACCACCCTTTATTTTTGAAAAAGATTTCAAAATTATGGGCTTGGAAGCTGATCTTGCCAATCAACTGGGCGTATACACCAACAAGAGCGTGCAGTTCGTCAAGGTTCCTGAGCCATTGGCAACCGAGGCCCTTTTAAAAAACCATGTCGATATTCTTATGACCGGGCGGAAAATTATCAGGAACTCTAGTTCTCCAGTGACGTTCAGTGAACCATACCTGCGATCTGGTCAGATCCTCCTGGTCAGAACCCATGAAGTTCCACTCTTTTCCTCCGGAATCTACAATCTGGAAAATACCGGCTACACCTTTGGTGTCCTTCCCAACAGCGCCGGTGACCAATTTCTTACCAAAAACATCCATGGCATCAGGATATTACGATTCAAGTCAGTATCCGGCGCAATAAAAGCCCTGAATAGTAAAAAGATAGACATCTTCCTGCATGACGCACCGACAATCTTTTCGTATGCCTTCGCCAATAAAACAGCCAACCTGACCCCCATTTTATCCCTGTTGACGGAAGAATACATTGGCTGGGAAATGCGGAGAGATGACGAGGAATTGCGTCAACAGGCCAACACCTTTATTCGCCAGCGTAAGGCTGATGGTTTGCTCCAGAAGACGATCAAGCAATGGATCCCTAACCTATAATTTTTTCCAACCTTTTGAGATGATGAAAGACAAAAAACGGAGCGGCTATCTTTCCTGGGATGAGTATTTCATGGCAGTCGCCCTCCTCTCAGCCCAGCGAAGCAAGGACCCAAACACCCAAGTGGGCGCCTGTGTTGCCAATGAACAGAACAAGATTGTCGGTGTCGGCTATAATGGATTTCCCTGGGGATGTTCCGACGATGAGCTGCCCTGGGCCCGGGAAGGGGCATTCCTGGACACCAAATACCCCTATGTGTGTCATGCAGAGGTAAATGCCGTCCTCAATTCCATCACCCATCAACTGAACAATTGCCGCATCTATGTGGGGCTCTTCCCCTGTAACGAATGTACCAAGGTTATTATCCAGGCTGGAATCAAGGAAATTATCTATATGTCGGACAAGTATAAGGAGAGTGACACGGTGCGGGCATCGAAGATAATGCTCGACCGAGCCGGAATCGGATACCGGCAATTCAAAAGCAGCCGAGAGTCAATCACTATTGATCTGACCCATGCGCCGGATGTGGGTGAAAGGTAAAAACGGAATGATGGTTTGTTTGCGGCCAAGGCGCAATATTATGGCCAAAAAGACCGTAACCAGAGACACGGTGCGCAGGATCCATCAGTTTCCCGGTCCTTCAGCCTTTTCAGGCTCTTCTTTTAATGCTCATATCCCTGAAAACTGATATCTGTTCGGCTTCCATTTTTTTGTTCAAGGATAACGCCCTGGCCTTCGGTGATAATCCCCACAGGAAATATTTGCTGGTCGAGAAAGGATGCCATTTTGACCTTCAGCTCTTCCTCCCGATGGGGACGTACCGTAAAAACCAACTGATAGTCCTCCCCTCCCTTCAAGAGTAAATCCAATTTTTCTTTCCCAAGAAACTTGGCTGCAGCGTCAAGGACAGGCAATGACGGCAGACTTTCAAGATGGAGAATACTACCGGTACCGCTTTCCTGACAGATATGGGCAAGATCCGTGGCCAGACCATCGGAGATATCCTGCATAGCCGTCACACAGCCAGTGCTGGCAAGTTCCTGCCCGAGCTTTACCTGAGGGAAGGGATTGAGATGGGAATCCAGCAAGACCTGCCACTGAAGCTGTAGCCCAAGGTCTATCTGTTCCTGTTTGGCTTTTTGAAACAATGCCAGACCGGCGGCGGCAGCCCCAAGGGTGCCGCTCACATAGACGATATCACCAGGGATTGCCCCTGAACGATAGAGAATCCCACCAGAACCCGGCTCGCCAATCACCGTCACCGAGATCATCAACTCCTTGCTCTGCACCGTGTCGCCACCAATAAGAACACAACCATATTCAGCGAGGATGGCGGAAACCCCGGAAAACCACTGTTGGAGCCAGTCAGCATCAAGGGCGGGAGGCAGACACAAGGAGAGCAGAACAAAACGGGGACATCCACCCATCGCCGCGATATCACTTAAATTAACGGCAATACTCTTGCGGCCAAGGAGAGCGGGAGGATGCCAATGACAGTCAAAATGCACACCATCTACCAAGGTATCGGTGCTGATTAACCACCGTCCCTCTCCGGAATTGCCAAAAACTGCGCAATCATCGCCAATTCCTTGGACAAGGCCTGGGGCCGCAGCTGCACTCGCCTCCCTGATCAGCCGAATCAGGGCCCGCTCAGAGAGTTTGGCCATTATTTGACCCGCTTGAGAAAAGAAGCCTTCTTCCCTTCCGGAGGTGCAGGCTTAGCCCCTACCCCCTGAATATCCTCGCTTGACTGCAGGGGAATGATCCCTAAATCAACGGCCTTGACAAAGCGCTGTTCGCCACCCATGGTGAAGACCTCCATGCCGGTCAATTGGGGGGTTCGCAAGGTCCATGTGATTTTCTGGGGCGGCAAGGAGAGCAAGGTCATTCCCACATGCCACCATTCGTTCTTGCGACTGTCATCCCGTTCAATGCTCGTCACCAGAGCATAGGAGACCATAACCTGGGGTTCCTTGGCAACAATCAGGACTAGATCTCCGATATCCGTACTGTCTTTGAACTTAACGACTTTTGTTAACTCGGTAATCAGTTTGTCCACAGTTATTCCTGCTCGTGGGTATGCCCGGAAGATGTTTTTGTAAAAAATATTATCAAGGGAGGTATCATAAAGGCATGGGGCGTGTCATTGCACCGGCGCCAGGATCATTGTCGATTCCATGATTAGCGCATCATCCAGAATCACACTCCGAGATCCCATGACCTCATACATGGCCAGGCCATCCAGGAGTGGAAAAATCAGCTGGTCCAGCACGACCTTTGACATCTGACCGGTCTCAGTATCCTGCATGGCAAGGATGGCCCCGCCCCAGTTGGCAAGCTCTTTAATCATCTTCAACAGGGATGAAAATTTGATATAGCTGACGGAGTTATTGCTTCCGGTCAGCCCCTTATGCAATCCTTCATTCACCTGCTGAAAACTTTTCTCAGCCGATAAGCCTTGCCCTCCTTGACTATCAACGATCTTTTTCACCATATCAGCACTGCCGGCCAGAATCAGATATCCTTGATGCATGACATAGACAGGCCGCAAACTCGGGTGAAAGGAGATATCCAGGGTATTCAGGGTAACCCCTTTGTACTCTTCAGCCTGAATGGCAATATCCATTTTGGCTAGTTGTGATTTTACCATCTTAAGCAAGTCTGTCTCTTTCTCAATCTTCAGGAAGATGGCACCATTCGGCAAAGGGATAAACCCGTCGGTGACCATCTCTTTCATAAGAACAGCTGCCTCGGAACCAAACATGGCAAGAATCTGATTCAACTCCAGGCCGGTAGAGGACTTAACCTCCTTTTCGATGGCCTTGAGTTGTTCCTCGCTACCCTGCATTTCGCGGCTGAACATCTCCCAGAACATCCCCATATTGAGGGTATTCGTCCAATAATATCCTAAAATGTCTGCAGGTACCATGGCATAGGTTTTATTTTCGGTGGCCTTCACACTGCACATCTTAGCCACCAGTGGATCGAGTTTTTCTTTATTAAACAGTGCAACCCCCTTGTTCCGTATCTGTCCTTTTTCTTTCCACGCTCCAAAGGCCAGTCCATTCCACCCTTTCCACTGATCAATAGCCTTGAGCAGTTCGTCATGCTCAGGGATGTCGAGATTCTCGGCAAATCTTCCTGCCTGATCGTGCAGCATGGGCATGGAGACATAGACAAAGCATTTGGCATCGATGAATTCATGGCGCAAACGGATATACTCACTACTTTGGGCAAGGGTTCCCTTTTTGCTTCCTGTCTTATTATCAAAACGATCCAGGCTTGCCTGAACAAGCCCCAGATCCAGGGCGGCAATCACATAGCCTTGAACCGTTGTCACGTTCAAGACGATTCCCTCTTCAATGGCAACCTGATGAATGCTGTACTTTCCGTGCTTGATGGAAGTCTGATTGAGTTTCCCGATAAAGATTGAACTGATCAGCTTAAGGATATCAGCATCATGGCTGGGTCTGGAGATAAATATAAGGCTGCCGGTGACACTCTTTGCAGGGCTGGTCAGATTCGCATCGACCACCGGCAACAAGGCAAGGGTGAACTCCTTTCCAAAAAACTCCTGAAACACCGGACTTTTGAAAAAATCCCCCATCTGTTTGATGACACCACCGATCTTCTCAACCTCCTCTGGCGCCATTCCAAGATCTGAGGCAACCTTCAAGTAATCAATGCCCGTTATGGTAAGCCCAAGGCGTGATTTTTTATAATCTTCCAGCAACCGCCCAAGATCCTGCTGCTCTATGGCCAGTAGAATCTCTTCGGGTAAAAAATCAGCCGCTGTCACCTTGCCCAGCCTGGCTGTCACCAGAAAATAAAGCCCTACGGCCATAACAACGATGATGGCAAGCATCAATCCAGTTTTCTTCATTTCACTCCCCTTCTCTTTCCAATCGTACACATTTATTATCCGTTTCAGTTTTTATCCGCTCAAGTATCCATTGCACAACTGCAGTGAGATCATCCCCGACATAGGCTGGCTGCACCACCTGGGTCGGCCCGATATACTGGGCATCTCCACGGCCATAGCCAGTCAGCACCAGTAGCGGCACAGCTCCGCAGGCGGCTGCCGTCTTCAAATCCGACCAGCGATCACCAACGACAAAAGAACGGGCAAGATCCAGCCCCATTTCACGCGCCGCCTGCAACAACAGACCAGGTTTAGGCTTTCGGCAATCGCAGTTGAGCCGGTACTTTTCATTCTTGGCCTCTGGATGATGGGGACAAATATAGATACCATCCACATGCGCCCCCTGCTCCGCCAGCAGTGTCTTCATTTTTTCATGCACAGCAACCAGGAGCTCGGCCGGAAAATAACCGCGCGCCAGCCCCGATTGATTGGTCACCACCACCACCGGAATATTACGTTCGTTGAGCTGCCTGATAGCCGCAGCAACACCGGGCAACAACTGAAACCGGCTGATATGATTGATATAGCCCATCTGCTCATTAATAGTACCGTCCCGATCAAGAAAAACGGCAGGGCACAAGATAGGCGAAGGGGACGACGAAGGTTCAGCCACAGGTGTCATGGAGTTTTTCCTGGAAGTGAAGATTCAGCCACGGCAAGAATCCCGGCAACCTCCGCGTACACCTCCTGGCTGCTGATCTCTTCCAGGCAGCGGAGATGCTTCAGGGGACACTGGGATTGGAGGCAGGGACTGCATTCCATCTCCTTGCGAATCACCACCGCCTTCTGTGAAAAGGGGCCGGTGGCGATATGATCGGTGGACCCGAAGATGGCAACGGTGGGAGTCTCAAGGGCAGCCGCCACGTGCATCAGACCGGAATCGTTGGTCACAAAGACATTGCAGCAATGGATCAGGGCCATAACCTGCTGGAGGGTGGTTTTTGCGGTCATATCCACGACATGATGGGGAGTGCGGATGGAGAATTCTTTGATCGAACGGGCGGCCTCTGTATCAGCTGTCGTGCCAAAGACTAAGATCAGACAACCACGCTCCCCATGGTGGTTGGCAATAAGGGCCGCCAATTGCCCGAACTTCTCGGCGGGCCAGCGTTTGGCCGGGCCATAGGCCGCCCCGGGATTAAAGCCGATCACCGGCATTGCCGCCATATTCGTGGCAGCTATATTTTCCCTGGACAGGGGCTGGCCACCTTGGCTGGAGAAACCAACCTCGCTCTTCAGACCCGCAATGGTGTCTCGGGCCCGGTCGATAAGCTCATCCGTGAGAGGCAAGCGCAAATTGTCGGACCCTGGAACCAGCCCCAGCCCGGCAAGCAGCATCTGATAGTAATGGACTTGATGACGGCCGCGAATTTCTGGGGTCAGCTCAACCCCATGGGTCAAAAGCAGACCGCGGCCATCTCGTTTATAGCCTGCTCGCAAAGGGATCCCGGCAAGTCTGGCAATAAAGGCGGCCTCAAAGGCATTCTGCAGCAGGATCGCTGCGTCAAACTTGTATTGCAGTAGATGGGCGGCCAGCTTCACCACCCCTTTGATCTTGCCGGAATACATCTCTTTTTTATCATACACCCAAACCTTATCCACATCGGGGCTGAGGCGGAAGATATCCGCTACCCAAGGGACCGCCAGCATAGTGATCTCGGCATCAGGAAAATTTTCCCGGATGGTATGCACTGCCGGAGTGGTCATGATCGCATCTCCAATCCAGTTAGTGGAACGGATCAGGATCTTTTTCGGGTTCATCTGTTTAAAGGTTGATGGTACTGCCACAAGAAGCCTCTCTATTCAGAAATCAAACAATTTTCTGACAACAAATTGTAATTCGAAATTTTTAATTGGTTATTTCAGATAGCTGCTGCCGGGCAAATTCAATGGTAGGATCAAGAGAAAGGGCGATGGTAAAAAAATGCACGGCCTGATCCCTGTTGCCGACCTTTCGATAATTAACACCCAGATTGGCATAATCCATGGCCGAGACCGGATTTAACTCCACAGCTCTGTGAAAATAGACAATCGCTTGATTATAAAGCTCCTTTTTATAGCAGCAGACACCAAGCATATTGTACAGATCCGGCCGTTCCTCATCTTCAGCCAGGCCGAGCTCCAAGGTCTCAATCGCGGCATCATAGTCGCCCAGATCTTTCAGGCAGCTGCCCTTGTACGAATAAATATAGGGAAGATCTTCCTGTTCAGGGAAAAGGGAGAGCGCACGATCAAAGGCCATTATAGCTGCTTCGAGCAACCCCTGACCATAAAGATTGCGCCCTCGATAAAAGGCCAGGTAATAGGCATCCGGGATCAGCTGTTCCATGGCCGCCAGTTTCTTCTCCAGCTCTTCGCTCTCCTCAACCAGTTCCACCAGTAATTTGGCCGCGAAAAGACCCACATTCTGAATCATTGAGCGCTCACGAAAATGGGCTCCGGGAATAATGGTAT
The DNA here is from genome assembly GCA_009773475.1 of Desulfobulbaceae bacterium. Classification (GTDB taxonomy): domain Bacteria; phylum Desulfobacterota; class Desulfobulbia; order Desulfobulbales; family Desulfocapsaceae; genus UBA2270. The sequence continues at coordinate 166,322 of WSXV01000004.1, forward strand.
AGATGGCGGGGATCTGTAGGCTGGGATGGGTGACATCAAGCATGAACACCTCCAGATCATCCTTTGCCAGTGCGGCAACACAGCGCTCCACCTCAACCTTGATATTTTGATCGGCAAGGGAATTCATCTGGGCCACGGTGGTGTCCAGCCCGGATTCCGTCACATACCGAACCTCTTCCATGGACAGCGGCTTAGGCAGCCCGGATGCAACATAATTGGAGCCGCTGTTAAAATCACCGGCAAGTTGTGCCACCTCAGTGATGGTCCGAATGATCGCCTTTTCCGGATCAGGGGTGGTGCCGGCAGTAAAGACGATTTCGCTGGTCTCAGGAAAGGTATTACGGTCGATGGCAATTGCCGCCACGGTACTGATACCGATATCGAGACTGAAGTCATGGAGTGTGATTTCAATATCATTTTTGGCAAATTTTGCCAGCAGCTCCCTGGCCACAGGATCCTGAACCGAGGCTTGATCAATGACCGGTGTTGGGATTTTCAGATGACTAACAAGGGCACAGACATGTCGCTCCACCACCTCGGAGATGCCCTGCAGCGCCGCTTCTTCAAAGGTATTACCGGCAGAAGAGCCATTAAACTCATTGATTGCAAAAAACCAGGAAAATGGAATCAGCGTGTCTAGCCCGGTGGTCAAGCTGGTGGCCCAAGTCCACTGCATGGGAATACCAGAAAGTAATTTCTCAACAAAAATGACATCATGACGGTTATCATGCACCGACTGAAGCAACCTTGAAGGGGCCAGAACCGGATATCCGGCTGCACGCATTTGTGCGTAATCACCAACGATGAAGTTTTCAGCATTGCTCTTGAAGGAAAAGAGAGAAAACCTTTCGGCAAGCTCCATGCAAGCGGAGGCCTCAGCCTGGATGGGTGAGGAACCCTTTCCCATCTGTTTTTTGGTACCGGTCAAGGCCTCGGCCCCTTCACCACAGATGCTGAAGAAAACGGGGATATCAAGCCTCCCGTTATCAATCCGCTTCACCTCTTTAAGGATCTCGACATCAAGACCCTGCAGTTTTTCCCTGAAACGGGCCACGGTTTCTTCCGGCCGAATGGCCTTATCCTGATCTGTGGTATATTTCTTCAGACAATCCTGAAGACGAATGATTTTTTTTTGCATGATTCAAATTAGTTGTTAAAAGAGAAATACACCATGCGGCACTCAGATAAAATAACCCGTCCAGCGCACGGCATCCAGATAATACTCAATCATATTCGAGCTGACCAACCCCAATTCGTGTATGGCCGCATCCAGTTCCACCCATTGTCCAGCCTCATAAATCTTGATGAGCTGCAGCAAAGGATATAAAGGCCCAGCTTGATGCACCAGTGCCTGGACGATATCATCGGAGACAGGGAGTTGTAGCATCAGAGATTCCATGGAGGAATCGAGGATGGCATCGAGCATGGAGAAAAGACCGAGCATAAAGGCCTCTCCAGTATCCCGCTTCACCTCACCAGCCACAAGCTCAAGGAAACGGGCTCGAATACACGAGGTCCGAAGAAGTTCGTCCGGTTTACTCTCCGAGAGCTTTGAGGTAGCAATCAACGACACAAACATCCGTATACCCTGTTCTCCCAGGTAGGCAATGGCATTGCGGATGGATGAAATCGGCTGCAGACGTGAATAATAGGCGGAGTTGATACACTTGAGCAGTTTATAGGAAATGGCCACATCCTGCATGACCAGAGTCTCAAGATTTTTTACATCAAATTCCGCCCGGTTGATTTCCATGATCAACTTCATGTAGATCATCTGGGAAGATGAAATCTCTTTATTGTGCAAGACCTCCGGTTTGGAGAAAAAGTAGCCCTGAAAATACACAAACCCAAGGGAACGGGCCAGGGTATATTCTTCATAGGTTTCAATCTTCTCGGCCAGCAATTTAAAGTGATATTTGGTGGAAAATGCCACAAGCTCTTTAATCTCATCAATGGAACTAATGGTAAAATCAACCTTGATGATTTGTGCAAGCTCCATCAGGGGGCGATGCTTCATGGTATAGACGAAATCATCCAAGGCCAGCAGATAGCCTTTGTTCACCAGCTTTTGACAGGCGGTAACGACCTCGTCCGTCGGCTCAACATCCTCGAGGATCTCGACCACAATGGATTGGACGGGAAACAGAGTGGGCATCCCACGCAGAACCATTTCTTCTGGAAAATTAATAAAGGCCCTGCGTCCGCTGGTGATTTGCCCAATGCCAACGGTAAAGAAGGAAGAGGAGAGCAGGCTAGATGTGGCTAACCCATCTTCAACGCCTGGGAAGGAATTCGCCATCCCCGTCCGGAACAAAAGTTCATACGCAAAGAGACGCCGAAAGCGATTAAAAATCGGCTGACGAGCTACGAAAACATCCATCTGTTCTGCACCATAAAAGCCTCTGGAAGATCAGATGAAACTCTCGGCCCAACGTACGGCGTCGAGATAATAAGTCATGATCAAGTTTTCATCAAGCGCCAGTTCAATCCGAAGTGTATTCATATCGTCCCACTCCCCGGCCTCGTACAGAACAATAAGCTGAAGCAGGGGGAAAAGACGTCCGGTTTTATGCACCAGTGCCTGGGTAATATCCTCGGAAAGTGGAAGTTGCTCCATCAGGACATCCATGGAGACATCAAGCATTGCGTCAAGCAGAGAAAAGAGGCCCAGCATAAAGCAATCGCCATGATCAAGATTCTGATCCATCCCGATCTGCTCAAGAAATCGGGCACGAATACAGGCGGTACGGATCAGTTCATCCGGTTTCTGTTCGGAGAGTTTGCTCGTGGCAATCAGAGAGACGAAGAGACGCGTTCCCTTCCCACCCAGAAATGCGATGGCTTGATGAATAGAGGTGATGGGCTGAAGCCGTGAGTAATAGGCGGAGTTTAAGTATTTCAGCAACTTATAAGAAATGGAAATATCCTGGGTCACCAGTTTCTCAATATCAGATACCTCAAAATCAGCCTGATTCACCTTGACTATCAATTGCATCAAGGCCATCTGCGATGAAGGAATATCTTTATTTTTGAGGATTTCCGGTTTGGAAAAAAAGTACCCTTGAAAATAGATAAATCCCATGCTGTCGGCCAAGGCAAACTCCTCATGGGTTTCAATCTTTTCAGCAAGCAACCGGCACGGATAATCCTTAAGTGTTTCCACCATATCCTTAATCTGCGCAAGGGGAGTAAGGCGGAAATCCACCTTAATAATGGCGGCAAGTTCAATCAAGGGAACAAGATTATCCTGATAGACAAAATCGTCGAGTGCCAGAATGTACCCTTTGCGCACGAGTTCTCGACAAGCAGAAATAACTTCTTCCGTTGGTTGCACATCCTCAAGGACTTCCACCACCACGCAATCCTTGGGGAACATGGCGGGAACCCCCTGCACCAGCATATCTTCGGTGAAGTTGATAAAAGCCTTGTGTCCACTTGCTATCTGCTCTATCCCAACCGTAAAAAAAGATGAAGAAAGCAGACTGGAGGTCGCTTCATCGCCATCAACTCCGGGAAAAGCATTGGACATTCCAGATCTGAAAAGAAGCTCATAGGCATAGACTTGCCGATGCCGATCAAAGATTGGCTGACGTGCTACAAAAACATCCATAATTCTATAGTTACCGGATAAATATAAACTAAGTTACTTACTTATTCTGGATAGAAAGGACACCTCTCCCGCCAACTTCCAACCCCAGGATCACAGACGACAAACCGGGATTCATCGAGGCCAATGGTCAAGGTTAACCTAAGCCTATTTGCCGGAAGCAGGCTCTCAGCGCGTTCGCACCATTCTAACACAGTGAGCCCGGAAAGGGAGAAATATTCATCCAGGCCTAGATCGGCCACCTCGGCAGCATCAGTGAGACGGTAAAAATCCATATGGTACATCGGCATCCTACCCTGATACTCATGGAGGATGGCAAAACTGGGGCTGGTCACATACTCATCCGGGGGCACCTCAAGGCCTGCGGCAATGGCCTGGGTCAAGGTGGTTTTACCTGCCCCCAGATCCCCATCCAGACAGATCACATCGCCAGGCTGGGCAATTTGTCCCAGGAAACGGCCAAAGGCCAGCGTATCCGCCAGGGTCTTCAACACTATGGTCTGCGTTGATTTCTTCATAGCCTTCCGGAAGATCAGCGGGCCGGGGCTGGCGCCTTCAGCCACCAGCTCATCAAAAGCTGCACCGGATCATAATACAAGGGCAGGGTTTCCGGTTGTTGAAAGATATTACGATAGGCAAGGCGATACCCGTTCATGTACCAGTTTGGCACCAGATAGTAGCCATACCAGAGGACACGATCCAGGGCCTTGCAGGCTGCAGTCAATTCTTCCTGGGTATGGGCGTAGATTATCTTTTCCACCATGGCATCCACCACCGGATCTTTTACCCCGGCCAGATTTTTAGCACCCGGGATATCAGCAACAGTCGAATGCCAGAAGTTACGCTGCTCATTTCCTGGTGACAGGGACTGGCCATAGACATGGACAATCATGTCAAAATCAAACTTCTGTTCCCGGTCCGTGTACAGGGCTGGATCGATGGTCCGGTACTCCGCACGGATGCCCAGTTTTTTCAGATTGCTGACATAAGGCGCCATCACCCGCTCAAAGGATTGGGAGACCAAGAGGATTTCAAAGGTGAAAGGATTGCCGCCCTTATCCTTCAACACACCATCCTGAATCGTCCAGCCGGCATCGCGCAGCAACTCTCCGGCCTTACGCAGATTCACCCTCGCCCCCTCTTTCTCGGGGGTCACTGGGGGCGTCGGCGGTGTACGAAAGACATCGGCAGGCAACTGCTCGCGAAAAGGCTCTAAATACTTCAGCTCCAAACCTTCCGGAACACCGGTGGCGGCGAGCAGCGAATTACTAAAAAAAGAATTGGACCTGGTGTACTGGTCAAAAAACAGGGATTTGTTGGTCCACTCAAAATCAAGGGCCAGCCCCATGGCCTGTCGAACCCTTGCGTCTTTGAAGATCGGTCGGCGGGTGTTCATCAGAAAGCCCTGCATCCCGGCGTTATTCTTATGGGGAAAAAGCTTCTTGATCAGGGTCCCGTCGGCGAATCGTCCACCTTCCATATCCCGGGCCCATTGTTTGGCAATATTGACCGGCATAAAATCAAATTCACCGGCCTTGAAGGCCTCCACCGCGACGATCTGATCCTTGTAGTAGTTGCTGGTAATGGTATCGAAATTAAACAGCCCTTTCCTGACCGGATGATTTATGGCCCAGTACTTGGGATTGCGCTTATACGTGATGGATTTTCCCTGCTGTACATCCGCCACCATATAGGGCCCTGAGCCAATGGGAGGGGTCATTGCCAGCTTCCCGTCTTCCGGAGCAAATCCTTGCGTTGCGTAAAACCTGGCCGACATAATTGGAATCTGAGCGGCAATCATCGGCAGCTCCCGGTTGGCCTTGGCAAAGACAAAACGAACACGACGGGAATCAAGGATCTCCGCCTTTACAATATCATGATAATAATAGGCATAAGAAGGATGGGCCTGATCGCTTTTTAAAATATCCAGGGAGTATTTTACGTCCACCGGCGTTATGGGGCTGCCATCGGAAAAACAGGCGGCCTCATTTAAGGTAAACACCATGGATAATTTATCTTTGGCCACCTCAATATCTTTGGCAATCAGGCCATATTCTGCAAAAGGTTCATCCAGACTCGCCACCGCCAGGGGTTCAAAGACAAAGGAGTCAAGCCCCATGGGCGGCGTACCTTTCAGGGTAAAAGGATTCATCTTGTCAAAACTGCCGAGATCATGCAGCACAAGAGCCCCCCCCTTCTCAGCCTGGGGGGAAGCATAGTCAAACTGCTTAAATCCAGGCGCATACTTCAGGTTACCATCTATGGAAATTCCATGGCCCGCATGGGATATGGAACTGGAGCAGACAGAAAAAAGGAAAACCAGGAGGACCGAAAGGAAAGGGACTGAGCGGGGCATAAGTTTAGAATCCTTACTAAAAAAATGAACCAAGCGCACGCCTGAGCGTAAAAAAACGGCATCGGTCCTTAGGGAATATTTTCATTGAACAATTATTTATTTCAACGGCTTAACTATGGCAATAGTACCCTTTATCGACTAATATATCAGCCTTTATATCAGTTACTTATTGTCTCGTTTTTCCTTCCAGTGAAGGATACGAAAAGTTACTCGTAAAATCAATACCATATTATTCACCACTCAACATGCCAATCAGGAGCTGCAAGATGGGAAAAACCATAGCTACGAAGATATTTGACGCACATCTGCGTGACACCCCCACCCCGGGCAATATGATCCTTGATATTGATGTTGTCATGTGCCATGAAATCACCACTCCCATAGCGATCATGGATCTCATGGAAAAAGGGATGGACCGGGTCTTTGATCCGAGCAAGATCAAGGCGGTCATCGACCATGTGACTCCGGCCAAGGATTCCAAGACCGCCATGCAGGGCAAGATCATGCGGGACTGGGCCAGGCGGCACCAGATCAAGGATTTCTTTGATATCGGCGCGAACGGTGTCTGCCATGCCCTCTTTCCTGAAAAGGGCTTTATTCGTCCCGGCTACACGGTGATCATGGGCGATTCCCACACCTGCACCCATGGGGCCTTTGGCGCCTTTGCCGCCGGTGTCGGCACCACCGACCTTGAAGTCGGCATCCTCAAAGGCGTTTGCTCCTTCCGGGCTCCGGAAACCATGCGCGTGGTCCTGAACGGCGCCCTCTCCACCGGGGTCACAGCCAAAGACGTGATCCTGTCTGTTATCAAACGACTAACCGTCAATGGCGCCACGGACCGGGTCATCGAGTTTGTCGGCCCGGTGGTGGACGCCATGACCATGGCTGCCCGCATGACCCTGTGTAACATGGCTGTGGAAGCAGGGGCCACCAGCGGCATCTGCCTGCCGGATCAGGTAACAGCCGAATATCTCTGGCCATTTATCAAGGATACATATACTTCTCTTGCAGCCGCAGTGGAAGATTTCAAAAAATGGCATTCCGATCCAGACGCGACGTATGTGGAAACCCTAGAATTTGATATCTCTGCCCTTGAACCCCAGGTCACCTTTAATTTTAAGCCTGATCAGGTCAAGGATATCAGTGAGATGGAAGGTACGCATGTTGACCAGATCTACATCGGCTCCTGCACTAATGGTCGCATCGAGGATCTTCGGGACGCTGCCTCGATCCTCAAGGGGAGAAAACTTGCTGACGGAGTGCGTGGAATCGTCACTCCTGCCACTCCCGCCATTTATTCACAAGCCCTTGAAGAAGGGATCATCAAGATCTTTATGGAGGCCGGCTTCTGCGTGCTGAATCCTACCTGTGGCGCCTGTCTTGGAATGAGCGCCGGGGTCATGGCGGCTGGCGAGGTCTGCGCCTCAACCACCAACCGTAACTTTAATGGCCGCATGGGCAAAGGCGGCATGGTCCATCTGATGAGCCCCTTCTCCGCCGCCGCTGCCGCTGTCACCGGCACCATCACTGACCCCCGGAAATTTCTGAATCAATAAATGATACAGTAAAAGGATAGAGGCTGATGGCCAATAACTGTAAAATAGACACTGCAAGCAGCTGATTCTGAAACACGAGCAGCCCATTCATCAAATTATTTTGAAAAGCTCGTCATATAAAATAGAGATAAGAGGAAATGCCATGAACACAGTCACTAAAACCTTCGGTGGGCCCGCCATCCTGCTGGACAGAAACGATATCAATACCGATGAGATTATCCCAGCCAAATATCTCACCGAGATTACCAAAATGGCCCTGAAACCCCATCTTCTCGAAGACTTGCTGCTCGACGGTCAGCCCTTCAACCTCCAGTCACCTGGGATGCAGCAGGCAAGGGTGGTGATCACCCGCGCCAACTTTGGCTGCGGCTCATCAAGGGAACACGCGGTCTGGGTCTTTGAAGTCAACGATATCAACATTGTCATTGCCGAGAGCTTTGCCCGGATCTTCCGCCAGAACATGTTTAACTGTGGCATCCTCGCTATTGAACTTCCCGCAGCCGACATCGATCACCTCTTTGCGATGAAGGGTGCGCTTACCGTCGCCGTTGACCTCGAGACAACCACAATGACGGCCAGTTCAAGCGATCCAGGCCAGGCGCCTTTCTCCTGTCCGTTTCAGATGAACCCCTTTGACCGTGACCTGGTGGCGGCTGGTGGTTGGCTAGCCTACGCCGACAAAAAATTTTAGAGCCCGTTATGAGACAAGCAAGGTCTTCTTCTTGTTTGTCTCATTTACGGGCTCTTATGCAGCATCCGGAAAACAGCAATCTGTTCTGCTGTTTTCCGGATGCTGCGTCCAACAAATCACATCCACCGGATGTTTATCGGAATCCACCAGATGTTTACCGGTATCCACCGGATGTTCAACCAGACGACAAACAGTTGTACCATTTTCTGACAGGCTTCAAATTACCCCCGATAAACGGGATATCTGACTATTAAAGTAAACCCACTATGACCAAATCGAATTTCCTCATCGGCATCGCCATCACCATGGTGTCCATTATGTTCTGGGCATCTCTTAACCGGCCGGAAAACGCACCCCCCTGGCCGACCCAGATCCAGGGATTCTCCTTTTCTCCCATGCGGGAAAACCATAATCCCATCGACCATATTCTGCCCAATGCCGATGAAATAGATCAGGATCTTGCTCTCTTAGCCCATACCACCCATGCCGTTCGCACCTATACCATGGAGGGAGACCTCAGCAAGATTCCTGCCCTGGCCCAGAAGCACGGTCTCAATGTAACCCTTGGCGCCTGGCTGAATGCTGATCCCAAGGCTAACGAGATTGAAGTCAATAAGCTTATTACAACGTCCAAGGAAAACTACCGGAATGTGGTGCGGGTGGTGGTGGGCAATGAGTCCATCCTGCGTGGCGAGCTCAAGGTCGAGGAAGTTGCTGTCTATCTGAAACAGGTACGAGAGGCGCTGACAATCCCCGTGAGTACTGCTGAGACCTGGGACGTGTGGCTGGCTCATCCAGAGTTGGCCGAGCATGTCGATTATATCGCCGTCCATATCCTTCCCTACTGGGATGGCGTAGAGCTTGATCAGGCCGTCGATCATGTGGTCGTCACCATGAACAAGCTGAAAAGTAAATTTCCTGACAAAGAGATTGTCCTTGCCGAGGTAGGCTGGCCCAGCAATGCCCGTACCCACAAGGCGGCTGTGGCTTCACCGGCCAATCAGGCAACCTTCCTCCGTCATTTCCTGCTTCGGGCTGAACAGAAAAAGTACGTCTATTATATCATGGAGGCCTTTGACCAACCCTGGAAACGAATAAGTGAAGGATCAGTCGGGGCCTACTGGGGAGTCTACGATGTCCATCGTCAACCCAAATTTGCCTTTACCGCCCCCATCGTCGAGATTCCCCAGTGGCGCCTGCTGGCTGGAATCTCCATCGTCATTGGGATCATCACCTTCGCCATGCTGCTCATAGACGCCCGCAGTTTACAGAAGCGAGGCCGCAGCTTCCTCGCCATTGTCGCCTTTTGCTCAGCCACGGCCGCCGTCTGGATTATTTACACCTATTACAACCAATACATGACGGTCACCGCCATTATCGTCGGAGTGTTGATGATCATCGGCATGATCGGCGTCGCCCTGGTTCTTCTCACCGAGGCCCACGAATGGGCCGAGGCCATCTGGGTGGATAAGTGGCGGCGGGGATTCACCCCAATCCTGCTGGCGGACGAGGATCTGCCAATGGTATCGGTACACGTTCCGGCCTACAATGAACCGCCGGAGATGATGATAGCCACCATTGACGCCTTAGCAGCCCTTGATTATCCCCATTTTGAGGTGATTGTTATCGACAATAACACCAAGGATCCAGCTATCTGGCAACCCGTTGAGGCCCATTGCGCCACCCTTGGTCCCCGTTTTCGGTTTTTCCATCGCGACCCGCTGCCCGGGTTCAAGGCAGGTGCCCTCAATTTTGCCCTGGCCCAGACCGCACCGGATGTCGAGGTCATTGCCGTCATCGACAGCGACTATCAGGTGTCTCCCCTCTGGCTGCGCGACCTTGTGCCCCAGTTCAGCAAGCCGGAAGTAGCCATTGTCCAGGCCCCCCAGGATTATCATGACGAAAAGGAAAACCTGTTTAAGGCCATGTGTTATGCCGAATATCGAGGATTCTTCTATATCGGAATGCAGACCCGCAATGAACGTAACGCCATCATCCAGCATGGCACCATGACCATGGTCCGAAAATCCGCCCTGGAGGAAGTCAATGGCTGGTCAGAATGGTGTATTACTGAAGATGCGGAACTGGGACTCAAGATCTTTGAGAAGGGCTATGAAGCCAATTACATTGCCAAAAGTTACGGCAAAGGGGTTATGCCGGACACCTTTATTGACTTTAAGAAACAACGTTTCCGCTGGGCTTACGGGGCAGTGCAGGTTATGCGCCACCACTTCGGCATCCTCTTTCTCGGGCGCGGCCACACCAAACTGACCAGCGGCCAGCGATATCACTTCGTCGCCGGTTGGCTCCCGTGGATGGCCGACAGCCTGAACATGCTCTTCACCCTGGCCGCCATCGGCTGGTCCATTGCCATGATTTACAATCCCCTCAAGTTTGACCCGCCCATGGTGATTCTCTCTTCCATGCCCATGATGCTGTTCTCATTCAAGATGGCCAAGATGATTTATCTGTACCGCACCCGGGTCGGTGCCACCGTGGCCCAGACTGCCGCCTCGGCACTGGCCGGTCTGGCCCTATCGCACACCATCTCCATGGCCATCCTGCAGGGAGTCTTCACCAAGAGCAAACCCTTTTTCCGAACCCCAAAAATGGAACAAGCCCATGCCCTGCGCAAGGCCATGCTCTCCGCCCGGGAAGAAGGGTTGATCATGCTGGGACTGTGGAGCTCTGCCTATGGAGTGGCAGTAAAACAGGGAACCGAATCCTCTGATCTGATTGTCTGGATCATGGTCCTGCTCGTCCTCTCCATTCCCTATCTGGCAGCAGTTCTGTTCTCCCTGATCAGTGGTTTCAGCTGGCTGCCCAGCTGGCTGCTTGCCAATAAATCCAGTGATCCCAAGAAATAAATACTTAATTGATCATATCGCAGTATGATCAATTAAGTATTCGATTATGCTAAAAATTCTTTACACAGGACCAAGTTTTTTTGCCTGTACTAGCGATTTTCAGTATTCCCTGGCTTGAACCAAAACTCACCTGTACAAGGCACCCCCGAGCTCTTTACTTCTTTCCTAAAAAGCTCTCCAGCACATCAATGTCTTGCTTGCTTCCAAGGATCAGCGAGGTGCGTTCATGCAATGATTCCGGCTGGATATCAAGAATTCTCTGGCCTGCATCATTGACGGCGCGGCCTCCTGCCTGTTCTATCAGAAAAGCCAAAGGAGAGGCCTCGTATAACAGTCGCAACTTCCCTTGGGGCTTGTCGGGATTTCGGCAATCACTGGGATAGAGGAAGACCCCGCCGGTAATCAGATTCCGGTGGAAATCGGCAACCAGGGTGCCAATATAGCGAGAGCTGTAGGGACGGCCGGAACTCTCGTCAATCTCCTTGAAGTACTGGATATAATCCCGCATCACCGGGCTCCAGTAGTGATAATTCCCCTCATTGACCGAAAAATATTTGCTCCTTTCCGGAACGCGGATATTTTCATGGGAGAGAAAAAATTCACCAACACTGGGATCCAGAGTAAAACCATGGACTCCATGTCCCGTCGAATAAACCATCATGGTTGAAGAACCATAAATAATATAACCGGCGGCAACCAATGTGTTGCCGGGCTGAAGTATATCCTGCAAGGTTCCCTGCCCTTCCTGACTCTTGCGGTGATGAATAGAAAAGATGGTCCCTATGCTGACATTGACATCAATATTGGAAGATCCGTCCATGGGATCAAAGGCAAGGGTATATTTGCCTTCATATCCTTCTCGGGCCGGAATAATTTCATCATCTTCCTCTGAGGCCATAACACAGACGAAGCCGCTTCTGGCCATTCTCCGTTTGATAGTGTTATTGGCAAACTCATCTAACTTTTGAACCTCCTCCCCCTGGATATTCGTCTTCCCTGAATCCCCGATAACATCGGCAAGACCCGCCATATTGACCTCAGCCGAGATAATTTTTCCGGCAACAATCAGCTCAGTTAACAGACCTGACAAATCGCCGGTTGCTTCCTTATGCATTTGCTGACTGTCTGTGATCTGCCGATGGACGGTAATTCCCACTGGTCGTTTCATTATTTCTCCTGGTTGAATTGAGGGGTTCTTGATTTGTAATGGGCTGAAGGTTGAATGAGTGGTGCGACACAACATGCACCCTCCACAATCTTCCTGTTTTCTATCTTCCGACTCCTGCCTTTTATCCTTCTTTTTTTTCTTCCATTTTCCACCGACGCACCAGCTCCAGCAAGGTCCTGACCCCGGTTCCGGAAGGACCTTTGGGAATGTACGACTTTTCCGTGAACTCCCAGGCTGTCCCGGCGATATCGAGATGCGCCCAGGGAGTCTCTCCGACAAACTTCTCCAGGTAGGCTGCGGCGGTAATGGTGCCGGCGGATTTCCCACCAGTGTTTTTTATATCCGCCACCTGCGACTCGATCTGTTTTGTGTACTCCTTCCCCAGGGGAAGCCGCCACAAAGGTTCTGCACACCGTTCGCCGGCGGCCAGAAGACGGCCCACCAATTCATCACTATTGCCCAACACCCCGGTACGATGATGCCCAAGGCCAACAATCACCGCTCCAGTGAGGGTGGCAAGGTCAACGACATAGTCGGGTTTAAACTTTTCCACCCCATAGGCCAGGGCATCGGCCAAAATCAGCCGTCCCTCCGCGTCGGTGTTGACAATCTCCGAGGTAAGACCATTATAGTGGGTGATAATATCTCCCGGTTTCAGAGCAGCTCCGCCTGCCATGTTATCCGTTGACGGCACAATGGCAATCACCCGCAAATCAGGCCGCTCTTCCCCTATGGCCTGCATTAAGCCCATGACCGCTGCGCCACCGCACATATCATATTTCATCTCCTCCATGCCGGTTGCTGGTTTCAGGCTGATCCCGCCTGAATCGAAGGTGAGCCCCTTCCCCACCACCAACAGGATCTGGGAGGCATTAATCGGCCGATAATCAAGTATCACCATCCGGGGCGGCTCTGTCGAGCCCTGATTGACTGCCAGGATTCCACCCATCCCCAGCCGTTCCATGTCATCTTTCTCTAACACGGTGCATTTCAGCGAGTACTTTTTTGCAAGCATTCTTGCATGGGCGGCAAAATGGGAAGGCGTCCAGCCATTGCCCGGCTCATTGGCCATATTCCGTGCTTCCCGACCGGCAAAGGCAGCGATTTGGCCCTGACGGGCTCCTTTATGAATGGCATCGGTGGCAGCTAGAACCCCCAGACGAATCTCAACAAGTCCCAGATAGGTCTCGCCTTTGGGATCTTTCTTTTTATATTTGAGAAAACGATAATCTCCAAGCAGCACCCCTTCACTGAAACATTCCGCCACCGCTTTGGCTCGTAAACCTATACTCTCCGGGAGACAGATCATGAGTTTGACCGCCTTGACCTTAGCCGCCTGCTGGGCTACAACCCCGCCCGCTTGGCGACAGCGCTCCCGCAGCTCATCCACTCCTTTCTCTTCAAGCTCTCCCAGCCCCAGCAGCAGAAGGCGCTTTGCAGAGAAAAAGCCAGGAACGTCAGTCCCCTTTCTATCTACTTGGGGATACAGCAGAAGGCATTCACCCTCCTTGCCACTGAACTCGCCCATTGATCCAAGCTGTTCCAGCCAGCTCTGCACCATTGGGTTATTACACTTGAGGGCTTTATTTTTTTTGATCTGTTCTACACAATATACCAACAGATCTCCGGAAAATTGCTCAGCTTTTTTCTCAGTGACAATCAGTTTTGTCAATTCCACGCTTCACCTTTATTTATAATCTTTGGTATCCCCAATCTTCAAAACAAAAAAAGGAGCCATAACGCTATGCTTGGTGCGCTTTAAAAACATTTATAAATTCCATCCCATCAGATAGCAAAAGCTATCATCCAAGATTAACATAAAATCTTTTGCTAAATTCTTTCCAATTGAAAAGTGGAATGGATAGAGAGTATATATACACTACATTGGGTTACTGCTTCATGACAAAGAATATCAACCCGGTAACTCCCTAAGCTAGGGATTATTTACGTTCTACTCCGTTTTCCAGAAAACGGATTCCATTTCCTCCAGGAGTAATTGAGTGTTATCTACCCTTATTACCGCAGTCCTAATAACCTTGGCAATCTCTTTCTGCTGCTCACTTTGCGAAGCAATAATCTATTCCCTCTCCGCCAGCCAAGTGGAAATGCTCCGAAAAAGCGGGCATCAATCCGCCGCATTGCTCAACATCATGCGATCCGACATCAACAAACCCATCACGGCTATTTTGACCTTGAACACCGTTGCCAACACCGTCGGGCCGACCTTTGCCGGCGTGACGGCGGCGGCACTCTTTGGACAATCAAATATCATCTTTTTTTCCATCTTTTTTACCGCAGCCATCCTCCTTTTTTCTGAAATCATCCCCAAGACAATCGGCGTGACTTATGCCTATAAGTTAGCCCCTTACATTGCCAGACCTCTCTTTCTGGTGGTGACCCTGCTTACTCCCATCATCTGGCTGTGCAGGGTGATTACCCGTCTCATCCCCCAAAACAAGGAGGGTGGTCAGGTCTCCGCTGAAGAATTACGAACCATCGCTGCCCTCTCGCTGAAATCCGGGCAGATTGAATCCGATCAGGAGATGGTTATCAACAATATCCTTGAGCTCGGCAACAAGGTTGTCCGGCAGGTCATGACCCCGCGCCCGGTCACCTTTTCTTTGGAGCAGAACTTGACCGTCGCTGAGGCAATGGAACAGGAAAACATGTTGCGCCGGCACAGCCGAATCCCCCTTTATGAGAATAATCTTAATGATATCGTAGGAATTATTCTCTACAAAGACATACTCTTGGCCGCAGCGGAACAGAAAAAGACCCTGCCTCTCTCAGCGCTCATGAATCCAGTCCACTTTGTTGCCGAGACGGCCCCGTTGAACCGGGTCCTTATGGATTTTTTTGAGCGACACCAACATCTTTTCGTGGTTGTCGATGAATATGGAGCGATGACTGGGGTTATCTCTTTGGAGGACATTCTGGAAGAGATCATTGGTCGAGAGATTATGGATGAATCCGACAAGGCGAAAAACATGCGTGAGCTGGCTCGCAAGAGACATATTTCGGCTTCCTCAGAAACCTCCCTGGAAGGAAATCAAGGAAAAGAAGAAAAAAAATAGTTCCTGCCGGTAGCCACGATTTCTTCGACAATGGCAACTCAATTTTTCCTGATGCGATCGTCCTGATTGATCGCTCTACATCTCTTTACCTCAATTTTTTCTGACGAGAATCACTTCTGACCTTGGCACAATTTGCACTATACAACGACTTGCACTCAAGCTCCCCGGTCGTTCCAGAGGATTTGAAAATAGAGAGAATTCTCAACCTAATAAGAGGTTAAATGTCCCACCGCAGCTACTTCACGAGAAAGCATCACAACTCGGATGGATTCGCTGTGCTACATTGCTTCTCCCCGCAAATTATTAACAGAAAAGTGAAGGAGTCATTTCATGTCTTTTTTTCCTAAAAAATACCCGGTGCCAAGCAAAGAAGAATTGCTGGCCATGGCGGACTCTTCGCGGGACTGGGAGGTTTTTTGCGGCGGGAATTGCAACTGGAAATATGTCTCCCCGGCCTGTGAACGAATCACTGGTTACACTCCGGAAGAATTTCTGGAAAGTCCTGATCTTTTTGAAAACATTCTTCATCCCGACGATAAAGAGCGGGTCAAGACCCAATGCCAAACCCATTCCAACCATGAATTTATACCCTTCGAAGTTGAGTTCCGCCTCTTCACCAAGACTGGTGATACTCGTTTGATTTGGCGAAAATGCCAAGCTGCCCGTGACACCCAAGGGAATTTGCTTGGACGCCGGGTAAGCATTCAAGACATCACCGACCAGCATGCTACTGGAGCCGCCCAGCAACAAGTGAGAACCATGTTCATGAATGGCCCGGTCATTGTTTTTCTCTGGCAAAACAGACGCAACTGGCCGGTGGAAAGCATCTCCGGAAACGCTTTTGATCTCCTTGGATATTCAAGTGAGGAGTTTCTCAGCGGCTCAGTACTCTACAGCTCGATCATCCATCCTGACGATATCGTCCGGGTAACCGCTGAAGTGGAGGCCAATTCTTTACCGGAAAGTACTAATTTCATTCACAAACCCTACCGCCTGATAGCCCGAGGCGGCAGGATTATCTGGGTTCTTGAATCCACCACTCTGGTTCGTGACAGCACCGGCCAGATCACCCATTATCATGGCTATCTGGTTGATATTAGTCATACGGTCCAGATGGAAGAAGAGGCTCTGGCCGTCAAGAATCGTCTCGAATTCATCATTGACAGCACCAGCCTTGGTACCTGGGACTGGAATATTCAGACCGGTGAGCTAGTCTATAATAATCAATGTCTGGAGATGCTGGGCTATGGCCCTGGCGAGCTGAGTCCTAACGTCGCCTCCTGGCTGAAACTGATTGACCCTGAACAAAAGGTCAACGTCATCCGAGCGTTAACGGATCACCTGGAAGGACGGAGCCCGAGGTTTAGCCTTGAACACAGACTTCAACACAAGTCAGGGAGATGGATCTGGGTGCTCAACAGCGGCAAGGTATGGGAAGTTGATCACAATGGAGTTCCTGCGCGAGCCTGCGGCATTCATCTCGACATCACCCATCGGAAGGAACAGGAACTCCTTCTCCTGGAAACAATCCAGCGGAAAGAACAGGAAAAGCGCATTGAATCACTGAAAACCATGGCCGTCGCCGTTGCCCATCGTTTCAACAACTCCATGCTGGTGGTTCTGGGAAATCTTGAAATGCTGTGCAGGAATTTTCCCGATGAATCAAAGTCCAAGGAGATGGCTCTCATGGCCTTGCAAGAGGGCAAAGAAGCCAGCAAGATAGGGCAATCCATGCTGACCTATCTTGGATATGGAATACCTCGAAAACAACCACAAGATCTTGCGGCGCTAGCCTGCGAATCTTTTTCAGCCATCATCAAGACCTTTCCATCCGCAATCATCAGTCAGTGTATCACCCCGCCGGCACCCATTCACTGCCGATTCGATACGATCCAGATTAGACAGGTTCTCAACAACGTCCTGACCAATGCCCTTGAATCGCTCACCCCGAAAACACGACAGATTACTCTTACCTTTGGCACGGCCGTGCATTCCCCTGCCGATTTCCCCCTCCTCTTCCGGGAAGGGCTCCCGGATACCTGCAGGTATGGTTTCTGCCGGATTGCTGACAATGGCGTCGGGATCGCCACGAAAGATATTGAGCGGATTTTTGAACCATTTTTCACCACCCGGTTTATAGGCCGTGGATTAGGGCTGGCCCTTGCAGCAGGAATCATGCGTTCCCATCAAGGGGCCATTGTGGTAAAGAGCACCTTGAAGAGAGGCACAAAAATCACCATACTGCTGCCGATGGAAGAGTAATCCTGACCCTGGAGAACGCCATGCCCTCAAACCCTGCAAGTATTTCTTGTACCCTCCACACCCTCCTGATCGGGATTTTGCTGCTTCTCAGCTCCTGTGACACAACTCCAGATCAACACACTACTCAAGGACAGAATGGGCCTAAAAGAGAGCTTCTGGTCTATTGCGGCATAACCATGGTTCAACCGACCATGGAACTTGCGACGCTTGTTGAAAAAGAAAAAAACTGTACAATCAAAGTTAGTTACGGAGAATCAGAGTGGCTGAAAGCAACTGCCGTCGACTCTAAAACCGGCGACATTCTTTTTCCCGGAGCACCTTCTTATCTACAATCCATGATAGAAGACGGGTCCATTAATAAGACTGTGACCGTGGGGGAGAACCGCATCGCCCTGATAGTACAGAAAGGCAACCCCAAACAGGTTCGACCGGATCTTCACGAACTCCTCAGAGAGGATCTACAGATTGTCATAGGAGCTGCGGATTCCGGCTCCATCGGCAGAGAAACATTCTACAGCCTAAAAAAACTCGATATCTATGAACAGGCCATCACTAAAGCCCTGTACCTGACGGCCGATTCCAAAGGACTGTCACAGGCACTCCACTCCAAAGATGCCGACCTGGTCGTCAACTGGCGAGCCGTGGCCACGTTTAAAGACAATAAGCAGTTTATGGATGTACTCCCGCTCCCCGATGCACAGACCGAAACTCACCCTCTGGTTATGGGCCTTTTGAGTTACAGCAAACATAAAGATCTAGCAGAATATTTCCTCCAACGCGCAGGCTCCGAATCAGGCCAGGAAATTTTCTCCAGATATGGGTTCTAATTCACCAGCATATGACCTTTTCAACCCTTAAAGAGCCAATGTGGCGACAGATTATTCTGTTCATCTGTATTTTCTTTACCATTCTTGGATGCGTTATCATCTTTCAGAATAGGATGCAGAGCGAGCTCTCCTCTATTGTTTCCCTTCGAAGAAATGAATTAGAACGGATCGAGATGAGCTATCTCATCCACATCGACCTGCAAAAGGTTCAGTCCCTGTTCCAGAACATGTCGACATGCAGAACAGAATATGAACTGGATTATTTTGAAAAACAGATCCAGACTACTATCGCTAAAATTCAGGAGCTCATCACCATTATTGGAAATGGTGGTACCGCCACCTATACCTACAAAGTCAATTTCGGCAATGAAGAGGAAATTCAACGAAGCTTTACGTACAGGAATGAACGTCAGAGCGAGCTCAGCCTTGACACCTTTGAGCTGAGCAGCAAGGTCAAAATTCTTCTCCAGAACGAGTCAAGATTCAAGGAACTTATTAAAGATAAGTCGACTCTCACAGATCCCACGCTGCAACCCCAGATCGACCAGAAGGTCTTTTTTTTCTACAAGGGTATTGATCCTTATTTCCAGCGCATCTTTGAGAACTCCTATCGCATCTATTTTAATTCTCAAAAGGAGATGCAGCGCTTCCATACCCTTGTCGATCAAACCACAAAAAAAATTCCCTTCGATTCCGGATTTTTCTCTCCCTGGCCGGCTTATTGATGGCTACCCTGACCGGGAAAGTTCTTCTAAATATTAGAAAAATTCTTCGTGAGCGAAATGCCTTCCAGCAGGAATTAAAGCAGACCAATGAAGGGCTGGAACAAACAATACTCGAACGAACCTGGAAGCTGCACGAAGAGGTGGAAGAAAGAAAAAAAGCTGAGGAAAAAGAACATCAACATGCCCTATTTTTAAAAACCATCATCAATTCTCTGGCACATCCATTTTATGTAGTGGATGTAGAGACCTATGAGATCAAGATGCTGAACGATGCCGCCCGTCAATTAAATCCTGAGCACAGCCGGTTTTGTTACACCCTGACCCATCACAAGGATGATCCATGCAATGGCAAGGATCATCCCTGCCCTCTGGCTGAAGTCAAGCGAAGTGGGCAGTCGGTAACCATAGAACACATTCATTACAATCAGGCCGGTGAAAAGATCTATGTCGAGGTGCATGGCTACCCCGTATTTGATGCGGACGGAAACGTCATCCAGATGATCGAATATAACATTGATATTACAGATAGAAAACTTGCTGAAATGGCACTGACGGAGTCTCATAAAAATCTGGAGGCAACCGTTAAAGAACGAACGGCAAACCTTGAGGAAGAAATTGAGAAACGTCAGAAGATTCAGGCCTATTTCCAGGAAAGTGAACATTATTATCGAACCCTCATTGAGAGCAGTAATGACTTAATTACAATCATTGACGGAAGCGGGACAATTACCTATGCCAGCCCTTCAATCCGGCGAATGCTCGGTTATTCCCCAGAGTTTATTGAAGGTAAAAATCTCTACGACTATCTACACCACGATGATATTCGCTTTGGCAAGGATCAATTCAGCGCATTTCTGGCTTCACTCGTCCCTGAAAAAAGACTGGAGCATCGAATTCTAGCCAGTGATGGCCGGTACCTCGTCATGGATTCATCTTTCCACAACCTTTTCCATGACAAAGCCATCAACGGGCTCCTGCTGACTGCCCGTGATATAACAGCTAAACGAGAGGCCGACGCCTTGATGCGCAAGCTGCAACTGGTGATCGAGCAGAGTCCAAATAGTGTTGTGATCACTAATAAAGATGGGGCGATCGAATATGTCAACCCCCAGTTTGAACTGGTCACCGGCTACACCAAGGCCGAGGCACTGACTCAGAATCCGAGAATGCTCAACAGCGGGCTCACTTCCCCAGAGACCTTTCAGTCAATGTGGAATACGATCTCCCAGGGTAAGATCTGGCAGGGAGAATTTGCCAATCGCAATAAAATGGGGAAGATCTACTATGAAAACGTGGTAATCGCCCCCTTGAAAAATGAGCTCAATGAAGTTACCCACTACGTGGCAATGAAGGAAAATATCACCGAGCTTAAACTTGCCCGTGAACAGGCAGAGGCCTCCAATAAGGCCAAATCCGAATTCCTATCCCGGATGAGCCACGAGCTGCGCACCCCGCTCAACGCCATCAACGGGTTTTCAAAGCTACTAATGGGCAGTAAAACCAGTCAATTAACTCCACGCCAACAAGAACAAGTCCTCCAGATCAATACAGCGGGCCATTATCTGCTTGCGCTCATCAATGAAATCCTTGATCTGTCCCGCATTGAATCCGGGAAGCTGACCCTTTCCATCAAAAGTATTCAACCAGCCGAAGAAATTAATAACTGCCTTGCCCTGGTGGAATCACTGGCCGTTAATAACAAGGTCAGCATTCATATTGATGACACCATTCGGGAGTTACCGGCCATCAAGGCCGACCCGACCCGCTTCCAGCAGGTTATGCTGAATCTGCTAAGCAATGCCATCAAGTACAATCGACCTGACGGTACCGTCACCATTACCGGAGCAGTGGAAGAAAAAATGGCCTGCATCCGGGTTATAGATACCGGTATTGGTATTGCTCCGGACAAACAGAAAGAACTCTTTGTCCCCTTCACCCGACTTGGCCAAGACGATACCACGGTGGAGGGAACCGGCATCGGTATGACCATCACTAAGCAGTTGATTGAGCTGATGCAAGGAGTCATCGATTTTACCAGTATTCCCGGGTCTGGAAGCACCTTCAGGGTGGCCTTGCCACTGGCTGACCATGAAGATCAGGTAATAATGAATGCGGACTTAAAGATCGAGCAGATCGACTTGGCCTCCAAGGCCGCCACAATTCTTTATATTGAAGATAATAGCGACGATATCTCTCGAATGCGTAAACTTATGGTCCATTGGCCGCATGCTTCGCTGGTCATTCGGAAGACACCGGAAAAAGGAGTCCAGACCGTTGAAATGCTCAACCCCAATTTTATTATTCTGAGTCTCGATCTTTTTGGCGCTGATGCAGCCAATACTATATTCAACCTGCAACAAGATCCACAGACACGAAACATTCCCATTGTCGCTTTAGGCGGGGAAGCTTTACCAGACACCGCTAACGGCCAACAGGACGCGTTCCACAAACTTGGATGTTATGAATATTTCACTAAACCCATGGACGTGTCGAAATTGCACACCATCCTCACCACAGTCCTCAAGGAAAAAAGAAATGACAGAGAACAATTTGACGGCAAACCCTTCGCTGGATGACGAGCTGAAAAAATCAAATATTCTGATTGTCGACGACAACCCGGCCAACGTTTCCCTCCTGGAATTTATTCTCGAAGATGAAGGATATGACAATGTTACCTCAACCACTGACCCCAGGCTGGTTTTGCCATTATGCCGGAAGCAGTCCTTTGATCTCATCCTCCTTGACATCCGCATGCCCTATATGAGTGGCCATGAGGTTATGGAGCAGTTGCAGAAGGAGCTTAGCGATGAGCATCTTGCCATCCTAACGGCCCAGACTGACATGCAGACCCAGCAGGATGCCCTCAAGCTTGGAGCCAAAGATTTCGTCACCAAGCCCTTTGAACAGTGGGAAGTCATGCTTCGTATTCATAATATGCTGGAAACACGCTATTTTTACAAACAGCAGTTGATACGGGGAGATGTGCTGGAGGAAGAGGTCCGCAATCGGACGGAAGAGATCCGCCTGGTGCAGCTGGAGATTGTCCGGCGGCTTGGCTTGGCGGGTGAGTTTCGAGATAACGAGACCGGCGCACATGTGGTGCGAATGAGCCAAATCTCAGAGATCATTGGCCGTGGTGCGGGCCTGGATGAAAAAACCTGCGAACTCATTCTGTATTCCAGCCCCATGCATGACATCGGCAAAATCGGCATCCCTGACAATATCCTTCTCAAACCCGGCAAGCTCAATGGAGAAGAGTGGGAAATTATGAAGAATCATGCCCAAATCGGCAGGGATATCATCGGAGACTATCCGGCCGACATCATGTGGATGGCTGGAATAATTGCCCTGTCACACCATGAAAAATGGGACGGCAGCGGCTACCCGCAAGGACTCAAAGGAGAAGATATCCCGATTTACGGGCGGATCGCCGCGATCAGCGATGTCTTTGATGCCCTGCTTTCACGGCGCCCCTACAAGGAGCCCTGGCCGCTCGACAAGGCCGTTACGTTAATCAGGGAAGAGGCGGGACGACATTTTGACCCCCGTCTGGTCCAGGTCTTTGTCGACAATCTTGATGAAATTCTGGCCATAGAAAAGAATAATGCGGATTAACAAAGAGGATCAGGAGGCCATTACATTCCTGCTTTCTGCAGACTGGAAAGTAACTCTTCCGCCTCTGGGGTAAGTTGGGCTGGAACCTGGACTCCGAATTTCACATAGATATCGCCACGATGGCCCAAGGGCCCACTGGGCAGTCCGTGTCCTTTAATCCGCAACCTGGCATCGTGCTGGATCCCGGCAGGAACACTGACCGAGAATTTTTTTCCCTCCAGAGTCTCAACTTCAACCTTCGTTCCCAGGCAGGCATCGCTGAATGGGATTAGTTTTTCACAAACAAGGTCATCACCCTCTCGGGTAAAACGCTCATGCTTGCTCTCCTCTACCTTTAAAAAGAGGTCTCCGGGAGGCCCACCCTGAGGTGATGGAGCGCCTTTCCCCTTCAGACGCAGTTTTTTTCCGGCCTCAATTCCCTTGGGAATCTTGACCGTGACATTCTGGCTCGCTCCATTGGTCCGCAGGGTGATGTTTTTTTCAGCACCATGCATGACGTCTTCAAGGGTCACAACAAGCTGATAGGTCAGATCATGCCCCTTCTCAGGCTGATGGCAGCCGCCTGATCCACAGCCACCTGTTCTCCCGCCGCCGGCCTGTCCAAAAAAGGATTGAAACGGTTGCCCGCCGCCCCCGCCCATATTGGTACGGAAGTTTCTGGAACCACCCCCCGCACCGGCGCCAAATTGGCGGAGAATATCGTTTAAATCAAAGTTACGGAAGATATCTTCTTGGGAATAGCGCTGATGAAAATCAGTGGATCCGTAGGTATCATACTGTTTTTTCTTTTCCACATCCGACAGAACGGCATAGGCCTCATTGATCTCTTTGAACTTGGACTCAGCTGTTTTGTCCCCCTGATTCTTGTCGGGGTGATACTTCAAGGCAAGTTTCCGATAGGCTTTTTTAATTTCCGCTGGCGTAGCTTCTTTCGTCACACCTAATGTCTGATAATATTCCATAGTTCACTGATGTTGAAACAGATTATCTGATAAAAAAAACGACTATCCCTTTTTCAAGTGTCTAACCCCGATAAACGGGATAAGAGACTTGCAGATTATTTTCTTGAAAAAAACAATCTGCAAGTCCCTAAAAGATAGGATTCCATAGCTGATCAGTCAAGTCTATCCGCAGGGATATCATTTCCTATTCGCTTAAAACAAGAAAGCGGAATCCTGAAAGATTCCGCTTTCTTGTTTTAAAGGGGTGTACGCTCTTTGAAAGACTTAAAATGGCACATCATCACGCGAACCGCCACCTGAAGCCCCTGCTGGTGGTTCAGGATAATCATTCATCCCGCCCCCTCCGCCATAGCTCTCATCTCCTGCTCCCCCACGCGGGGTGAGCATCTTCATCACACTGGCAATAATCTCGGTGGTATATTTATCATTTCCGTTCTGATCCTGCCACTTTCTGGTCTGCAGCTTTCCCTCAATGTAGACCTTCGAGCCCTTATGCAGATATTCGCCACAGGTCTCGGCCAGCTTTTGCCAAGCGACAATGCGATGCCACTCTGTCGTCTCCTGCATTTGTCCTTCCTTATCCTTCCAGCGCTCAGTGGTTGCCACATTAAAGCTGGCCACGGCAGTACCGCTCTGGGTATAACGAATTTCCGGATCTTTTCCGAGGTTGCCAATAAGCATGACTTTGTTCAGCATAATTTCTCCAGCTTCAGGTAAGGGAATGATAGTTCGATCAAAAGACAGGACAACCCCTGAAAAAGAGCCAGTTTGGCTGCCTGCCTGTTTTCAACAACTACTCTTCTTACCATATCATGGCAGTATTCTTCCAGAAGAAAATAGAGCAACCAAGATTCGCCTCAAGGGATCACTGACCTGTATTTAGCACCGTCTGATCCAGCATATATGGAATGCCTCCCCGCTCATCCGGCACATAGCCCATGACCTCACGCCAGATTTCGTCACTCTCCATGCAGAAATAGATGCAGGTATTGGCATGAGCCCTGCTCTTTAACAGATTATAGATATGCTTATACAGTTCCACCCGATGGGGACGAAAATATCGGCTTTTTCCATCCAGTCCTTCAATAAATTCCTCACAATAAATACGGGACTGGGGAAATCGCCTGGTGCCGATGTTCTTGAGGGACGGCAGATAGCGCAAGGCCCCCATGGAGATCCAGACAATGCTTGCGGCCGGCACGGTATCAAAGAGCCGGGAAATGGTCTCCGCATAGCCCTGCTGCCAGCCTTCATGCTCAATGATGGGATCGAAATGAAAGGCCAGCTTGTATCCCCACTCCGCACACTGCCTTGCTGCGGCAAGCCTTTCAACAACTGTTGCTGTGCGCAACTCTTCTTTTGCCATGATCGAGGTGCTGTTGAGCGACCAGGCAACCACCGTGCGCCCCTTGTGCTCAAGCCCTTCCAGATTCTGGATCACCACGCTCTTGCTCTTGAGCTCAAGAATCGCCTGGGGTTGATCGGCCATGAAGTTGACCAAGGCTCGACTAAGATGGGTGAAACGGTCGAGGGCAAGGGAATCGGTAAATTCGCCGGTGCCAATGCGGAAAAAACGGCTAGGTTCGGCCGCAAAGGCAGCGCTCATCTCCGCAAACATGTCTTCAATATTGACGAAAAAAGTGAGCCATGGCTTGTTCAAATAGGCCTGCAGAATGCAGTACACACAGTCCATGGGGCAGTTCATGCCGATATTTAATACTTGATAGTTGCAACAGCGATATTCGCGGGTGCCGGGACAGGGCTTAAAAAACTGGCCCCGATTCCGGCACAAAAGCAGATGTTTTTTACCAGCCGTCAGATTGGCAGGATAAGAGCCCGGCACCACGTCCAGATCCTGATAGTCTGGAATCACGGTAAAGGGCAATTGCGCCCGCGCCAGAATTTCTTGGGTAAAAGGAAGCTCCAGACAGGATTCTTCCACATGGATCTCTTTGACAAAGCGGGAGGGATCCCCCCACGACGGATTCTGTGACATTGATACCTCAACCGGACAAGACCGGTGTTTTATAGAAAATTAACTGTTAAAAAAAATCTCCGCTTTGCCAAGGGGTCATCATCAGGTAGAACCTTGCCCTGACAACCTCCATGTCTACTGTAATCACAGTAAGAAGCATATCGATCAGGCAAATTCAAGACAAACAATCAGTTCCATAAAATCATCATGACCCCAGCCCCAGATACATTGCCCCTTCCTCAGCCCTGCCGTGCCTGACACATCCCATGCCATAGACCTGACTCTTCCTGCGCCTTTCTTCCAAAGCCATCTCATACTGAGTACTAGTCAGGGAAGTTTGTTCAAGAAGACGGGAAATGGCCTTAATTCGCAGCTTGTCCATCCCCACTCGATACTGAAAAGATACCTGATCTTCCCGCCCTCCTTCCTTGATGGTCAGTGGCTGATCTATCAGAAGAAATGGATACCTTGCGCTGACTCGCAGCCAGAGCTCATAGTCTTCGCAACATGGAAGGTCGGCTGAAAACAGGCCGACCTTTTCAAAAAGCTCCTTGCGTATCATGACCGTGGACATCCCCACCACGCACAATTGCAGGCAATGATCGAAGATCTCACCATGCCTCGGTAAATGTTTTTTTTTCTGATTGAGATGTACCCCCATCCGCAGCCACTGTTCACGGGTATGGGATATCAGAAACTCAGGGCACTCCTCCATGGCCTTGAGCTGAGTGGCCAACTTTTCTTTTCGCCAATGGTCGTCGGAATCGAGAAAGGCTAGGAGCCCGGATTGCGCATGAGTGATTCCAAGATTCCTGGCAGCGGCCGGCCCCTGATTTTCCTGATACAAATAGTGAATGGGAACGGGACTCTGTTCGCATAAGCTGTCAACAACAGCCTTGGTCCGGTCGGTGGAGCCATCATCGACCACAAGAATCTCTTGGCAAGGGTGGGTCTGGGAAAAGACGGAGCAGAGGGCTCGTCCGATAAAGTCTTCCCGATTATAGGTGGGGATTATCACAGAAATTGTAGGCATAAATAAAAGAACCTTGAAGAAATCATGACAACCGTGCTTCCCATTATCATTTGATCAATAGCTGGTTACCATAAAAGGAAGTGGCAATTTAAACTCGAAATAATGTATAATACTTTTTTTTCATTGTTTTCACCCCCTATCAGCCTCTGATTTGACCTTTTAATTTTTCCTGACATTCCAGCATGAGCACAGAAATACTTATTAATTCTCTGGGTTATGAGACAAGAATCGCGCTTGTTGAAAACACCCAGCTTGTCGAATTTCATATCCAGCGACCGTCTACCAAAGGACTGGTCGGTAATATCTACAAAGGGCGGGTAGTCCGGGTTTTGCCTGGGATGCAGGCGGCATTTGTCGATATCGGCCTCGAGAGAACAGGGTTTCTATATGTGGATGATGTCTTTATTTCCACCAATGAACTTGATCATCGCTTGCTTGGCCATGAACATCAACCCTGCGGGAAATACAATTTCACATCGTCCTCCGCTGAAAACGAAGGCCAGCCTCTTTCCGGCATGAACATTGAGGATCTGCTACGCGAAGGACAAAACATTACCGTCCAGGTGGGCAAAGAACCCATCGGCAGCAAAGGTCCCCGGCTCACTTGCCACATCACCCTGCCTTGCCGCAATCTTGTCTTCATGCCTCTCACTGACCATATCGGCGTCTCAAGAAAGATCGAAGATGAGACCCTACGTGAGGCGCTGCGTGAACGCATTGAAAAGCTCCGTCCTGCCGGAACTGGATTTATAGTGCGGACGGTGGCCGAGTATGCCGACATGGAGGAACTGGAGGCCGACATGGAATTTCTCCTGCACCTGTGGAGTGAAATTCTCGACAAGACCTCCAACTCATCCTCTCCTGCTTTGATTTATGAAGACATCGACATTATCTTTCGTTCCGTCCGAGACCTGTTCACATCCGATGTCAACAGCCTGATCGTTGACAACAAGGAAACCCATGATAAATTAGTAAATTTTATCAGGATATTTGCCCCGGATCTACAACATCGAATTTCCTTTTACCAGGAGAAAATCCCGCTTTTTGAGGCATCTGGAATAGAAATTGAGATCAGCAGGATCATCGAGAAAAAGGTCTGGCTCCGCTCCGGCGGCTACATTATTATTGAAACAACCGAGGCGCTCACGGTCATCGATGTCAACACCGGGCGCTTTGTCGGCAAGACCGATCTCCAGGAAACCATCTTCAAAACCAACATGGAGGCAGTAAAGGAAATTGCCTATCAATTACGTCTTCGGAACATTGGCGGAATTATCATTATTGATTTTATCGATATGGCCGATGAGCCGCACCGCCAGGAGCTGCTCTGTTCGTTCAAAGAAGTGGTCAAAAAAGATAAGAGCAAGATCAATATCCTCAAACTCTCAGAGTTCGGCCTGGTCCAGATGACCCGCAAACGAAGTTGTGAAAATCTCAATCAACTTCTCAGCGAGCCTTGCTATTATTGCGCCGGTGAAGGTCGGGTCAAATCAAGACGGACAATCTGTTATGAAATCTTCCGCAAGATTTTAAGGGATACAGAGAAGCATCAGGGAAATGAAATTATCGTCAAAGTACATCCCCGTGTTGCTGATATGGTCCTGAAAGAAGAGGAACAGGTAACCCTTGAGTTGGAACAAAATACTAAAAAACGCCTTACAATCATTCCTGACAAGGGCCTGCATATTGAAAAATATGAAATCTCCTGGCAATGAACCCTTCCGACATTTAAGCCAGCGGTAGTATCCATCTGGAGGTCTCTTCCCGTGACATATTAGCCGTGCGTCGGCTCACTCAGTCAATGATTCACCCTGAACAAAATTAACAAGAAAAAAGGAGTACGGATTTTCATGGCAGCCCAACAAATTAAAAAACAAGGTGCAAGCAAAAAATTGCTGCAGCCATTTCTTCTACTTTGCATCGCCGCCGTGGTCGTGGTTATGGTCGTGGGAGCATTGACTATTTTTGAAATGGAAAAACCGGTTGTTTCAATAAATGAGATCCCCGATTATATCGGCACAGACACTACCCTTGATTTTACGATCACCGACAAGAAAAGTGGACTGCGCAGCATCCGCATTGCCCTGAACCAGAATAATCAGGACAAAGAGGTCTTTCGCACTGAATATCCCCGTCAAGGCTATATGGGTAATGCCGGGCCTGTTGAAGTGAAGGAAAAACAGGTCATTGATCTCAAAAAGCTTGGCCTAAAAGAAGGGGCTGCGGAAATTATCATTGAGGTACGGGACTTTTCCCTATGGGGACTTTTTCAGGGAAATCTGAATCGTATAGTCAAAAAAATCACCATCGACACCAAGCCTCCCAAAATCAGCCTGCTCCATGCCACCCGCTATTTGAAGCAGGGCGGCGCCGGCATTGTGGTCTATCAGACCTCAGAAGACACCGTCCATCACAGTGTTCAGATCAACGGCAATTCCCATCCGGGATTTCCGCTCAGCAACGGCCGACCACACACCTATATCGCCTATATCGCTCTGCCCTATGAAGCTACGGCGATAGTCGATGCGAAGATCATGGCGGAAGACCCGGCCGGGAATAAGGCCGGAGTTCCTTTTACCAGCACCTACAAAAAAGCCAACCAAAAGCATGACTCCATCACCATCAGTGATGGTTTCCTCAACACCAAAGTCCCTGAGTTTGAAGAACATTATCCAGAGATGCAAGGGAATATCATAGAAAAATATCTCTATACCAACCGGAATTTGAGAGATATCAACAACGCGAAAATTCATGACCTGTGCAAGTCCCCCAGTCCAGACCGGTTCTGGAAGGGCGCCTTCCAGCGGATGCCGGGCAGCCCCAAGGCTGGGTTCGCCGATCATCGCACCTACCTTTACAATGGCAAGCCCATCGATGAGCAGACCCATCTGGGCGTTGACATCGCCTCCCTGGAACGGGCTGAAATCCGGGCAGCAGAGGCCGGCAAGGTCATCTTCACCGGATACAACGGCATCTATGGCGAGATGGTGGTCATCGATCACGGCCAGGGAGTTTTCAGCCTCTACTCCCATCTCAGCCAGATTAATGTGACGATGGACAGCATGGTGGATACCAGTACCGTCCTCGGCCTCACCGGCACCACCGGCATGGCTGGCGGCGATCACCTCCACTTTTCCATGCTGATCAACGGAGTCTTTGTCAATCCGGTGGAGTGGTGGGATCCGCATTGGATCGGCGTAACCATTACCGAACCCCTGGCTCTGTCCAGTTCTTCCAAGTAACGTGCATTACCGTCCCTTCGTCCTCCTTCTTTAAGGGGATTCAGAAAAAAGAGGGCCGCAAAGAGACAGGTTGTTACAAGCTACCGTTGCTCAACAATGCGGCCTTGCAGCACGGGTGCCACCGGTGAGCCCTTGGCCAGGGCGTCGAGCACGGCATCACGGAGGAATTGACCGGGATCGTTGTACACCAGGCGGCTACTGCGCATGGACCCGCCAACTTCGCTGTAATCGCCTGCGCTCCTGATTGCCTGTCCGAAGGCAGTGTAACCATCTCCTCCCGAGGCCATGAAATCCAGGGTTGCCACCGTGTATTCCTGCTGCCGATCGAGGGGGCGACCGCCGATGGTGACGGAGACAATCCGCTGGCCAACGGGCCGCCTGGAATCAAAGACAAAGCCCATGCCCGAAACCTGTGGGAAACGGCCCTCTCCCCGCTCCACACCGGAGACGCCATGCTCCAGGGCCTGCCACAGCAGCTCACCGCTCATCTTGACCGCCACCAGATAATTATTGAAGGGAAGGGCGGCATGAACCTGCCGGAAAGTAATCTCCCCTTTACTCAGACCGGTGCGCAGGCTGCCGCCGTTGATGAGCGCCACCTGGGCACCGGTGGTCTTGCGCACAATATCGGCCACCAGATTCCCCAGGTTGGTCTCCTGCATGCGTGCTCCTTCCTGAATCAGATCAACCTTGCTCACCCCGGCCTTCTGATTGAAAATAACATCCACCTGCGCGCTGTAACGAGCAATTAGCGTTGATATCGCAGGATCGGGCTCACCAAGGTTTGGGCCGATCTCTTCGAGATGACCGCTTGCCGCAATCATTTTCCCCTTCCCCACACTCACATCCACTATCCCGAGAAACTTGCCATGCTCCCCGGCCTGAACGACGATGCAATTGCCCATAAGCTCCGGTGCCTCCACCCTGGTATGGGAATGACCACCGATAATGAGAATGGGCAGACCCAGGGCAGCCGGGCCGGTACAGAGTTTTTCCGCTAGGGCCAGATCCTGTTCATGACCGATATGGGTCAACAGCACGACCAGATCAGAGTCCTTATCCCTTGCGGCAATCTGCTGGCGCGCTGCCGCAAGGGGGGTTGTGAACTTCAGGCCAGTGGTGTTGCGGGGATGGGAGGACTGCGGCACATCGTCGGTAACAAGTCCGATTACCGTCACCTTTCCACCGGACAGAGGCAGAGAGACTTGCGGTACAAGCCCCGGCAGCCCCTCAACATTAGCAGCCAGCACTGGAAAACGGGCCTCACTGATCCGCTGTTTGAGAACCTCCTGGCCAAAGTCGAACTCATGATTCCCCGTCACCATGGCATCCAGGTGCATTTCATTGAGAAGGGCAACGGAAGAATAGCCTTGAGAAAAGTTTGACCAGGTATCCCCTTGAATCATATCGCCTGCGGCCAGAAAAAGACCTGGATGTTCAGCCCGATGCTTGTTCAATCCCGTCGCTAGCCAGGCCGCCCCCCCCTGCTGGACGGTTGCTCCTGGATGCTTGCTCGGTTCGGCAAAACCATGAAAATCGTTAATATGATAAATACGATAGGAATGGGGCACAGCGCCGGACATTGAAGGACTACCGACTTCGGCATCAGGGGTGCCTGCGGGAGTGGTGCATCCGGTAATAACAACGCTCAAGAAGGCGACAAGGTTGAGAATGAAAGGTTTCATGGGTTTCTCACTTGGTTTGAGTGAATAATGCAGGGCCAAACTTCCTGATCAGGAAACAGATAATGTGTCGTTTGAGTGAATTTCAGTAGGGTGAAGTCCCACCGGTTCCCCTGATTAAAGATGTTCTTCTTTGCCTATGCTGCGTAAGCCCAGAGGGAGTGCTATTCAGGAATAATTTCATTGAAACAGGGTCTGTTCCAGAAGGATCTTCAGCCCGATAGCGCACAGCACCAAGCCACCGAAGACCTCCACCCGCTTGCCCCAGATCCCGCTTATCCGGCGGCCCAGAAGCATTCCCACCACGGTCAGAACCCCGGCCGTCAAGCCGATCACCAGGGACGGCACCCAAACGCTGACATTGAGCATGGCCAGGGTCAGGCCAACGGCCAGGGCATCTATGCTAGTCGCCACCGAGAGCATGATCAGAGACCAGCCACGGGTGGGATCATGCTCCAGGTTTTCTTCGTCATGGTCGCAGAAGGCCTCATAAATCATCTTGCCGCCGACAAAGATCAGAAGGAAAAAGGCAACCCAATGATCATAGGCGGATATCCACGCCTGCACCGTCATCCCGGCCAGCCAGCCAATGACCGGCATCAAGGCCTGGAACAGACCAAAGTGAAAGCCCAGTCGAAACATATGCCGCCCATTCATGATCGGCAGTGCCAGACCAGTGGCCAGGGCAACGGCAAAGGCATCCATGGCCAGGGCCACGGCGATGCCAATTAAAGTAAGTGTATCCATAGTCTCTTTTTTTAATAGAATTTGGAAAAGATGAAGAATGAACCGGATGACAGGCAGAATCAGGGCACTTAGTACCCCTAGCCCTCATTGAGAACCCAGTCCTGAAATACCTGATCGGCAAGGGGTAACACTGTCAGCACACTTGTTTTTAAGCCGAGTGAAAAAAAGACATTGGTCTCTGCCGGGTCATCCTCTCTCTTCTTGCCAAATCGAACCACCAGCGCCGCCGCCAGCAACAAATCACTCTGCCGGCAGGAATCATCGGGGTAACAGTTTGCGGCCCGCCGGAGGATGCCGGTCGGGCCGGGACGCACGGCCACGGCAAGGACTGCATCCTCAATCTGAGCCAGCGATGACAACAGAGAGTTTTCCTCCTGGTTACGCCCCAGGATCAACCAGCCGCCGCCGGGCAGCCGAAACTGTCTGCCAAACAGCAGCAGACGCACATCCTCCACCGTGATCTCTTCCGCCTTGACCATATAATTCCCTTGATAGATCCGGGAAATGCGGGGGCTGAGATTCAGATCGGCAAGGATACAGCCACCGGCGGGAACGGGAAAATCAGTAATTCCAAACTCCCGGGCCAGGTCAATCTGCCGGTTACGCCCACGGCCATTGAAATCCAGCAATTTACCTCGATCGACCCAGCCTTTTTCCTCCGCCTCTGTCACCTTGAGAAGCCTTGCGGACAGGGGACGAAGCAACAGGCGATCATTGCCGGAGTCGCGCTCAATCACCCGCATGGTACTGCGCCGCTGAGACATCGGCCGTTGTCCCAAGACCTCGCCGGTGACCAGAAATGAGGCGCCGAGATTCGCCATCATTGCCTTGGCCCTGGTCAGCATCAAGATCTTACAATCCACGCAGGGATTAAAATATCTGCCAAATCCATGGCGGGGATGATGGAGCAGCTCAAGGTAACCGGGGCTGAGATCCTCAATGAATACATCAATCCCGTATTTGTTGAGAATTTTCTCCTGGTAGGCCGCAGGATCCGCCAGCAGTTCATAGTCGAAAAAGGGGGTCACAAATTTGACCGCCACCACCCGAACCCCTTGGGCGGCAACCACCCGGCAGGCTAGGATCGAATCGAGTCCCCCGGAAAAGAGGGCCAGTGCGGTTCTCACCGGCACAGAGTCGCCCTGTCTTCCTGTCCCTTCTCAATGATTTGCAGGTTTGCGCCCTTGGCCAGCAGTTCCACCGCCCAGGCCCGGGTCTGGGATGATACCGACTCTCCGGCCAGCATCCGCGCGAGCTCATCCACACGTTCTTCTTCGGCAAGCAGCGAAAAGGAAGAGTGGGTACGACCTTGCTCCTGCTGTTTGGCAACCCGGTAATGGATATTCCCGCGGGCGGCAATTTGCGGCAGATGGGTCACACAAAAAACCTGATGGTGGGTGGCCAACTCCTGAATTTTGCGGGCTACGGCCTCTGCGGCCTCACCACCGATACCGGCATCCACCTCATCAAAGATCACGGTTTCCACCATATCTTTTTTGGCGAGCAGGCATTTCAGCGCAAGCATCAATCGTGAGAGCTCGCCACCCGAAGCCACTTTGGCCAGAGGCCGGGCCGGTTCACCTGGATTAGCCGAGAAAAAGAACTCCACCCGATCCCAACCACTGTTTCGCACTGCGGTAATATCGTTGTTCTCGTCCAAAAAGCGAACCTCAAATCCTGAGTGCTGGAAGGCAAGGGAATCAAGCTCCGCTGTCATGGCCTGAGCCAGAAGCCCAGCTGTCTGCCGACGTCCCTGCGAAAGACTCTCGGCCAAGCCAAGAAGCTCCTTCTCCAGATCGGCCACACAATCCTCCAGCTCATTCATGGTTTTGTCCATATTGTCAATCAACAGCAGCTCATTTTCAGCAGCCTCAGCAAAACTCAACACCGCACCCAGAGTCTCGCCATATTTGCGTTTCAAGTGTTGCAAGGCGTTGAGCCGTTCATTGACGTGCTCCAGACGAACAGGGTTATGCTCAAGGGAATCCTTATACGTCCGCACACGGCTGACCAAATCCTCGACCTGATAGCTGTACGAGGTCAGCTCGGCGGCAAGCTCCTCTGCCTGGGCATCAAGCTGCACCGCCTGCTCCATATCCCGCCGCACTTCAAATAATCCATCGGCAAGGGTCGTGGAAAGAAATCGATACACCTTCCTGCTCAGCGCAATTAAGGTATCAGCGCTCTTCAGTCGCTTTCTCTCAAGGCTCAGCTCCTCATCCTCACCAGGAAGCGGAGAAGTCTCACAGATCTCTGCAAGCTGATACTTTAAAAAATCACGTCGTTGCTCCTTATCCCGTTCCTGCTGACGAAGAGAGGCCAACTCCTCTTTTTTCTGCTGCCACTGGGAGAAAACCCGCTGCACCTGGGCCCGTTGAGGCCAATGTTCGCCCAGGGTGTCGAGAAAATCGAGGTGCAGGGCAGGCTGCAGCAACTGCTGATGATCATGCTGACTGGCAACATTAAGCAGATTATCGGCCAGCAAAGAAACCATCTTCGCCGTGGCCAGGGAACCGTTGACATAATGCCGGCTCTTGCCGCCACTGGTGAGCACCCGTTTGAGAATCACCGAGGAGCCATCTTCCAGGCCTGCCTCCCGCAAGGTCTCCAGCAGGGACAAGTGATCGGCATTCACTGCAAATAAAGCTTCAACAACGCATTGCTGGGCACCACTTCTAATCCAGTCCATGGAACCGCGCCCACCCATGAGCAGATGCACCGCCCGCAGCATAATCGATTTACCGGCACCGGTCTCCCCGGTCATGACCACCAGAGAGCTCCCACTTTCCTGATCAAACTGGAGGTGAAGGGATTCAATTAAAGCGAGATTTTCAACCTTTAGCTCACACAGCATCTTTGCCTTCCTGGTATATACACATAATTTGAGTCAACTCCATGATCTGCCTTGACGCACTTCTGAAACAAGGCTATTCTGCTACAAAATGAGCTAACAAGACATTTTTTTCTTATTATCGGTTATCAACGTTGGAGCAAACCTTTTTATGCCCAAGAACAATACCCTTAGCGCCAGCCTGGAAGATTATCTGGAGGCAATTTACCACATAGTTGCCGAAAAACATGTCGCCAGAAGCAAAGAGATTGCCGCCCGCCTGCAAGTCAGCCGTGCCTCGGTAACAGAGGCCCTGCGCGCCTTGTCCAAAAGAGAGTTGATTAATTACTTACCCTACGAGGCCATCACCATGACCGCACAGGGAAAAGAAGCTGCCCAAAACGTTATCTTTCGCCATGATGCCCTGAAACAGTTTTTCATCGAAGTTTTAGCTGTAGATCCAGATATCGCCGAGAATGGGGCCTGCCGCGTGGAACATACGGCTCCGCCCGAGGTCATCTCGCATATGATCTCTTTCATCGAATTTCTCAAAATCTGTCCCCGTGGCGGCAATGACCTCCTGAAAGGATTTGCAGACTACTGCAAAGAAGGCAAAACCCGTACCAATTGCAGCGCCTGCCTCTCAGGGTGCCATAGAGATCCAGGGTTGACGGAAGCTAAGGGTTAACCCTAAAAAACTCGATTATTAAAACCCCTCCTTCAAGCTCAAGCCCTATCCACAACCACTCAAGTGCTTAACAGTTCCACAATTTCTCCCTCTTCCGGAAACCGCTTCAGTTCTTTTTTGGAAAAGATAAGCCTGCCATCAACCGCAACCTCAAATACACCACCAGTGGAGGGAATTAACGCGCACTCCACCCCTGTCAAACTCTTCAACTCCTCTTCCAACCTGGAAGCGCGGGGTTGATAATTTCATTTAGTACAATATTTAATAGTAATTTTCATATGTTATCCTTCTATACAATCACACCGAATACGGCAACAAGAACACGGGCTAAGGAAAATAGCACCATCACAATGCCGGGATCAGCACTAAATACTTTCAAAAAACAACCAGTTAAATGAAATTTTAATAATATTACATTTGACTAACGTTTCTCTTTGGGATAGTAATTTAATCGACGCAGCAAAAACAGACAATATTTAAGCCGTTATACGCCAAAAGAAAGCATCCGCCTGTTCTGGAATCTGGAGGTCCGACTTCCCTTCGCTTCTCCGGAAAGAAAGCTTAACGTTAGCAACCACGGAATCTCCCAGGGCTTTCAACGGGTCAAAACAGTTTGCTCAGCTGTCAGCTTATTTGCCGCCACCCATGCACACTGGTAAGGTTAATCATTTGCAGTGATACCCCAACGTCCATCATGACTAATAACGCTCAGCTTTTTGCCCGCCTACAGGACTCAAGAAGCCTCCCTTCCCTGCCCCAGGTGCTGCTTCAGGTTATCGCTCTTGAAGAACAGGAAGATTTTGATATCAAAGAGCTTGTCAAGGTCATCGCTCAGGATCCAGCTATCAGCGCCAAGGCATTACGTCTTGTCAACTCCGCCTACTTTAACCTGGAAGGAAAGTTTACCAGCATCGAACGAGCTGTCTTATATCTGGGAGCCGATGCAGTTAAAAATATTGCCGTCACCGCCTCCGTCCATCATGTGTTTAATGGAATAAAACAGAATGGTTCCTTTTCCATGGACCGTTTCTGGTGGGACTCATTTTCCTGTGCTATTTATTCCAAAAGAATTGCCCAACAGATCAAGTACACCAACGTTGAAGAAGCCTATATATCAGGGCTGCTTCTCAATCTTGGCAAGCTAGTGCTTTATACCAATTTCCCGCGAGAGTACAAAGACATCCTTTCTCAGCTTGCAAATCAGACTGACTGCTGCGACCTGGAAAGGCAACAGATCGGGCTGACCCATTGTGAGGCAGGTGCCTGGCTCATCAAGCACTGGAAATTAAATTCCTTCATGGCCGATGCCGTGCTCTATCATCACGAGCCCGTTGCCCGCGTCAAAAACGGCTTTCCTCTCGTCAAAATTGCCAGTCTGGCCCACACGCTCAGTAAAAGCACCTCTCCTGATTCCTCTCTGCTCGCCTTTGGCCAGGAACTTCTCGGACTAACCAGCGAACAGATGCAGTCGATCACCTCAGGCGCCCAGGAGGAAATAGAAAAAATCGCCGCAAGCCTCGACCTGCCCATTCAAACTTCCACTGACAAAGAGGACGTCCAGGAAGAAACAAAGACGGAAGCCCTGGACAAACATTCTCTCCGCCTTGTCAGCAAGGTCCAGGAAAGCTCACTGCTAACCTCATTTTTAGAAAGTTTGCTCCGCAGTAAAGATCAGGAGTCTATTTTAAAGGCCACCGAACAGGCCTTGAATATCCTCCTGGAGATCGACACCATCGTTTTTTTCCTCCAGGATTCCCCAGCCCAAACGCTTTTTGGCTGCACCTCTTCCCAAAACCGCTATCAGGAATTGGTTCAGGATCTTGTGCTTTCCGATACTGCAGACTCCAGCCTTCTTGCCAGGGCCATCAGTGAGCAGAAGATTATTAACCCGCACGCCCGTAGCGCCACCAGTGAGCTCGGCCTGGCAGACTTGCAGCTTCTGGATCTAATGGGTCAGAAAGGTATGGCCTATATCCCCATGGTTGCCGGAGAAATATCCATCGGGGTAATTGTCCTTGGCATAAAAGAAGCGAAACTCTTGGATAATACGAGGATCTTGCGCCTGATTGCAAATCAGACCGCCATGTCCATTCATCTTCTTGACATTAAAGAAAAACAAGCCAAAAAGATTCATGATGAACGGTTGGCCGCAACTGCCCTGGCTGCTGCCAAGATTGCCCACGAAATCAACAATCCTCTGGCTATTATTAAGAACTATTTCAAGATCTTCGAGCTCAAGTTTACCCAATCCGCAACACTCAAGGAGGACTTGAAGATTCTCGATGATGAGATCAACAGGATTTCTACGATTGTCCAGCAATTATATCATTTCACTCCTTCCGACAAGCAGGAGTGGAAAGAAATAGATCTCAACGATCTGTTAACGGATGTGACCAAAATTTTAGCCAGATCAATTCTATATACATCCAAGACCCAAATTCATTTTTCTCCCGGCACCAACCTGCCACTCATAAAGGCCCCCGCCGACGACATCAAACAAATCGTCATCAATCTCATCAAAAACAGCGCGGAAGCCTTGCAGGAAGGAGGGAATATTTATGTTGAGACTCATCAAAAAGAAACGCCCCATTCCATACTCACTGACAACAGAGCAGCGCGCTTTCAGGATCGCATCGTCATCACCGTCCGTGATGACGGCCCCGGCATAGCAGAAGAAATCGCCGACAGTCTCTTTGACCCCTTTGTCAGCACTAAAACCAGCACGACTGCGACAGGTAATGCCGGATTGGGGCTTTCCATCGTCCAGAATATCGTTACCCAACTTCATGGAACGATCTCCTGTGAAAGCAGCAGGGAAAATGGAACGTCCTTTACCATCGAACTTCCCATCCATTTTTCTTAAAAAAAAGAAGGGGATACGGAACGCATTTTCAATAAATACAAAATTTCCACGGTTAAGACGGCTCACAGTTACTGCTTATATAAAATTCGACACTTAATTTGTACTTGAAAATCTCTTCAAACTGAGGGGATGACGATGTGTCTGTTCAAGGAAGAGATTGAAAAAATGGATTTTCTGAACGGTTCTTTCAATATATAAACCAGGAAGGTTTTTAGATGGAACAATCACAACACATTCTTCTTGTCGACGATGAAATCCGTTTCGGTGAAACGCTCAAACAAATCCTCTCATTTTATGGATATCAGGTCACCATCGCCACCAGCGGACTTGAGGCCATTTCTCTGCTCGACAATCACGCCTATGACCTCGCCCTTCTTGATGTTGAGTTGGCCGACATGTATGGTTATGAAGTCCTTGATTCATTGAAAGAAAATAATCGTTTTTTAATTCCGATCATGCTCACCGGCAACGGCACATTGGATACCGCTATTCAATCGTTGAGAAAAGGAGTGTATGATTATCTGAGTAAACCCGTCGATTCCGACCTGCTTCTTAAAACCATTGAAAAGGCACTCAAGCAAAAGCAACTGGAAAAAGCTCTCAGATCAAGCGAGGATCGTTTCAAGATTCTGGCAGATGCCTCCTGGGAAGGCATAGCCATCCACGACCATGGAATTCTTCTCGAAGCTAATCAACAATTTTTCAAGCTTTTTGGATATGAAAAAGAAGAGTTAATTCACACCAATATTCTCGAAAAGTTATTCCCTTCCCATTGCCTTATAGACCTGCACTCACGAATCATGAATGGTGAAGTGGGTTTCCATGAGTCCACAGGGCTCAAAAAAGATGGTACCTCTTTTCCCATTGAATCTAATAGCAGATATATGGAATACCACGACAAAATGGTCCGAGTCTGTGCCATCCGTGACATTTCAACACGAGTCAAAGCCGAACAGGAAAAGATCAAGCTTCTGGAAAAGCTGGCCATAGCCAATAAGATAGAGACACTTGGCTTGATGGCAGGTTCCATTGCCCATGACCTCAACAATATTTTATCCGGGATTGTCACCTATCCGGAAATTATCCTCGCCCAGATGGATCCCTCTGATAAACACCGAAAATCCATCGAGTTTATTCGCGACACCGGAAAACGGGCCGCGGCGGTGGTCTCCGACCTGCTCACCGTCACCCGTGGTTCCAAAGCTCCTAAAAAAACATGCAGCCTGAACCAGCTTATCAGAAATCACCTTGAGACCATCGAACATCAAACGATCGCTTCCCGGTTTAAAGATGTACACATTGAAGCACATCTCGCCGACGACCTTTTAAACATGAACTGTTCAGACGTTCATATCAGCAAGGTTATCATGAACCTTATCAATAACGCCATGGAAGCCAGTGAACAAAACGGCGAAATCGTTTTGTCCACCAGCAACAAGATTCTGGATGCCCCTTTCAAAGGCTATGAAGATATCAATCCCGGCGCCTATGTAGTTTTCACCATCTCCGATAACGGTTCTGGAATCCCGGAGCATGCACTCACCAAGATTTTCGAACCATTTTACTCAAAAAAGAAAATGGGCAGAAGCGGCACAGGGCTTGGCCTGGCCATAGTCTGGAGTACTGTGCATGATCACAACGGCTACATTTCGGTTCGCAGTAATGAAAAGGGCACAACATTCGATCTCTTTTTTCCGGCCAGTAATAAAAAAGCTGACATCATCCCCGCCGGTATCTCCATAAACGCCTACAAGGGGCATGGAGAGACCGTGCTCATTGTGGATGACCAGGAAAATCAACGGGATATTGCTTATAATCTGCTGAACGAGTTAAATTATCAGGCCTTTGCAGTCAGCAGTGGAGAAGAAGCCGTCGCCTACCTTCAGCAGAATAAGGCTGATCTGGTTCTACTCGACATGATTATGGAGCCCGGAATTAACGGCCGAGAAACCTACGAGCAGA
This sequence comes from Desulfobulbaceae bacterium, assembly GCA_009773475.1. Classification (GTDB taxonomy): domain Bacteria; phylum Desulfobacterota; class Desulfobulbia; order Desulfobulbales; family Desulfocapsaceae; genus UBA2270. The sequence continues at coordinate 207,054 of WSXV01000004.1, forward strand.
TCCTCAGTATCAATCCCACCCAAAAGGCTATTATTGCCAGCGGCTTTTCAGAAGACGAAGAAGTGGGAAAAATCAATCGACTCGGTGACATTCAATTTATCAGAAAGCCCTATGGCATAGATCAAATTGGAATTGCCATATTACAGACTTTACGCAGCGACGGCCCACATAAAATTATTTTGGAAAATTAGTGGATTGACACAAACATTCAGTTTCCCTTCGCAACTGTTTGCTGCCCCTGATCCAGCCTCCCCATGTCACAAACCGACACCTCCCATAGACTCTTATTTTCCATCCAGGATGCCCTCAACCTCGATGAGCAACGCCGCCTTTCCCCAGCTGCCAGCTTAAGCATTTATGCCCAGAGGAGAGAGGAAGAGGCCAGAAGAGGTCACCGCCAGGCTTATGCCCTGGACGCTGACCGCATCCTTCATTCCCGCGCTTACACCCGTTACATCGACAAGACCCAGGTCTTTTGTTTGATCGCCAATGATCACATCACGCACCGTGTTCTCCATGTCCAGCTTGTCTCCCGCATCGCTAGAACCATAGGACGTTTTCTCCATCTCAATGAGGATCTCATTGAGGCCATAGCACTGGGCCACGACATCGGTCACCCTCCTTTTGGTCACGATGGCGAATCAATCCTGGCAAAACTCTGCGTTCGACATGGACTTCCGACCTTCCAGCACAACATCCAGTCCATACGCTTTCTCGATCAACTGGAGCGCAAGGGATCAGGCTGGAATCTGAGCCTACAGACTCTGGACGGCATCCTCTGCCACGATGGCGAGCTGCATGCACGGCACCTGTCGCCTTTGCCGATTTCTGACTTTGCTGATTTAGACCGGAAACTGCTGGCCAAGGCATCCAATCCAAAGCTCGACCTGCAACCGTCGACCATGGAGGGATGCGTAGTCCGCATGGCCGACACCATCGCCTATATTGGTCGTGACATTGAGGATGCAATTATCCTGGGCCTGATCAAACGAGATGATATCCCTGCTTCCTGCTGCGAGATACTAGGCGACAGCAACGGGGCCATCGTCTATACCCTGGTCACCGACCTGATCGTCAACAGTAAGGTTACCGCCCCTGGATCAGTTAGCACAACAGAGCCAGATTATATTGGATTTAGCCCTACAATCGCAAACATCTTACAAGAACTTAAAGAATTTAATTACAAACACATCTATCTCAATCCCCAAACAAAAAGCCATCTCCCCCTCATTGCAAACTGCTATCAAGTCCTCTTTGAGCTCTACCTCCATGGCCTGGAAAATAATGGCGCAGGCCTGTCCCCTCCCCTTGACCTTGTCACCAGCATGGCCGAGTCCAGCTTACGCGATCAAACTCCGGCCACCATGGCTCGTGATTATATCGCCGGCATGACCGACGACTTTTTCCTCAAACAGGCCAAGGCTGCAGGCTGCCAAGTCCCCAAGAAGCAATGATTTTTTAAAAAATCCTGGAGGGGCTGAAAGTTGGCATCATCTGGGGCAACGGTGAAGTGCATACTTTCCAATGCCACTCCTCATTTATTTATACAAACAATGGTAAAATTGTGGTAAATGGTTTCATCTTGTCACCCCACCTCAGTGGGATAATATAATACCCCACCCCATACCAAATATGCGCTCGTAGCTCAGCTGGATAGAGCACCGGACTTCGAATCCGGGTGTCGGCGGTTCGAATCCGTCCGGGCGCACCAATAAAATTAAGGGCTTACGATTAAAACCGTAAGCCCTTTTTTACTGCTCCGAGTCCATGTTTGTCCACATTTTAAGGAATGGACAAAGTATCCAGAACTTTCCGTACTTTGGCAGCCAAATCCATTAATGACATTGGTTTCTGGATGAACTCTACACCTTCGTCCAAAATGCCCTGATGGGTGATGACATCGGCTGTGTAGCCGGACATGAAAAGTTGTTTCATGCTCGGACAAAGGGCGGCGAGCTGAAGTGCCAGGTCCCGGCCATTCATCTCCGGCATAATAAGATCGGTCAGGAGCAGGTGAATTTCGCCCTGATGATCCTCGGCCATTCGCAAAGCCTCACCAGAGCCAGCCGCGCTGAGAACCGTGTAGCCCAGACTTTCCAGTAAACGCTTCACCATGACCAGGAGGATGGATTCGTCTTCAACCAGCAATATGGTTTCACTGCCGCCTAAAAGAGTTTCAGCCTCACTTGAATCCTTTGTTTCGACAATGCCGGTTGTTTCACGGGGAATGAATATTTTGAAAGTTGTCCCATTGCCCGGTTCGCTGTAGACGTTGATGAACCCACGATTCTGTTTCACGATTCCGTACACCGTGGCCAAGCCAAGACCGGTACCTTTGCCGATTTCCTTGGTGGTGAAAAAAGGCTCGAAAATCTGCTCGAGGGTGTTTTTGTCCATGCCGCAGCCGCTGTCGCTGACCGCTAGCATCACAAACGCACCAGGGGTGAATCCGACGTTCCTGTCGCAATACGCATCATTAAATATCACGTTTGCCGTCTCGATGGTGATTTTGCCCACCCCATCGATGGCATCTCGGCCATTGACGCACAAATTAGCGAGGATCTGATCTAGCTGAGAAGGATCGATCTTGACCGGCCACACTTCATAGGCCGGCATCCAGGCCAAAGAGATGTTCTCTCCGATGAGATGCCGCAGCATCTTGAGCATGCTATCAACGGTCGTATTCAGGTCCAGTACCACTGGGGCAATCGCCTGTTTACGGGCGAAGGCCAGTAGTTGCCGGGTGATCTCGGCAGAGCGGCTGGCTGCTTCGAATATTTGCCGGAGGTCATTATGCAACGGGTCAGACGGAGCCACTTTTTTCAAAGCCATTCCCGTATACCCCAGGATGACAGCGAGCATGTTATTGTAATCGTGGGCAACGCCTCCGGCCAGACGTCCTACGGATTCCATCTTTTGGGCCTGTTGGAATTGCTCCATCAAAACCAACTCCGCGGTGATGTCCCGTTTGACGCCCACAAAGTTGATGATCTTCCCGGCGGCATCGAACACTGGAGAAATCGTGGCATCCTCTGTATATAATTTCCCGTCCTTGCGCTTGTTGATTATACGCCCATGCCAGATCTCGCCGCTGGTGATGGTTTCCCATAAATTTTGGTAAAAGGCCGTGTCCTGTTGGCCGCTCTTGAGGATGGCTGGAGTTTTCCCAATAACTTCTTTAGAGCTATAGCCGCTCACGGTTGTAAAGGCCGGATTGATATACTCAATATTCCCGGCTGGATCAGTGATGATAATAATCTCGCCGGCCTGCTCGATGGCCGTGATCACTTTCTTAAGTTCAGCCTCTCTTGCCGTTCTTGTCTTAATCTCCACCTCCAGATCTTCCAGGATATTGAGCGTTGCCTTCTGGCTCGTCTGGAGTTTAGTGTTCGCCTCCTGGAGAGCGCGGATGCTCAGTTTGCGTTCGGTGATATCCTGAAAAGAACCTTGTACCTTGATGATTTTCCCCTCTTCATTCTTTAATGCTTCGCCGGTCGTCCGCACCCAGACGCGCCTGCCGGTCCGGGTGATGATCTCCATTTCCTCGTCGTAAGGGATTCCTTGTTCGGCACAGTCGCTAAATACCTGTCTAATTCTGTCCTGCCATTCGGGGGCATAAAAACTGATTGCCTCGGTTACTCCCGGCACATAACCGTGGGGCATTTCATGGATATCGGCAACCTCGTCCGACCAGACTGGGATATTCGTAGCCAAATCGACGCTCCAGCCTCCCAATTTGGCGTTAGTGCCTGCGATTCGGAGCAAAACATAATTGGCCAACAATGCTTCCTGTGCATTTTTGCGCAGTTTTTTTCCTTTTGCCTCATCAATGGCCCGTTTGATGGCAAATGGCAGCCGCTCCGGCCTGTCTTTGAGCACATAGTCGACAGCGCCCAATTTCAACAGCTCGATAGCCGTTTCTTCACCGATAGTACCGGATACGCAAATTAAAGGGACTTCCGGGCATGTCTCATTGCTTATCCGCAGGGCGCCGAAGGCGTCAAAGCCAGGGAGCTTGAAATCAGACAGTATTATGTCGTATTGGTTTTCACGGAGAGCAGCTATAAACGCATCTTCCGTTTCAACCCAGGTTATTTGCACGGTCAATCCGACATCATGCAATTGCTCGCTGATAAGTTCAAAGTCCCGTGCAGAGTCTTCAAGCACAAGAATCTTAAGAACATCACCCTGGGCATTCGTATCTGTTTCCATAGCCTATTCCTTTATTGGGTGTTCATTCAGCAGGGCCCAGAAAATACCGATGTGTTGAACGGCATCGATAAAATCCTTGAAGTTGACTGGCTTTACCACATAGGCGTTGACGCCGAGCTCATAACACTTTTTTAGATCTGGTTCCTCGCGGGATGAAGTCAGCATGACCACCGGAAGCATCTTGAAATGGTCATCGCTGCGAATGGACCGAAGGACTTCGATGCCGTCCATGCGGGGCATTTTAATATCCAGCAGCAGCACGGCGGGCATGCCCTTTTTGCGCTCTTTGTATTTCCCTTCATAACGGAGGTACTCCATGACTTCCACACCATCATTCACAACAGCAACGTTGTTTGCCAGGTTATGCTCGGTCAGGGCCTCAATGGTCAACTCGACATCATTGGGATTGTCTTCGGCCAGCAGGATAGTTTTCAACTCAATCATGATTTGTCTCCTTCGCTATGGGGCTCACAAGGTATCGTAAAATAAAAGGTAGCACCTCTGTCTAACTGGGCTTCGGCCCAGACTTGGCCCGCATGCTTGTGAATAATGCGCTGCACATTGGCAAGCCCGATGCCGGTGCCTTCAAATTGGGTCGAGGAGTGCAGCCGCTGAAACACGCCAAACAGCTTATGCGCATATTGCATATCAAAGCCGACACCATTGTCGCGAACAAAGAATACCCAATGGTCGGACTCCTGGGTGACCCCGACCTCTATTTCGGCTGTATCTTTATTGCGTGTAAATTTAACAGCGTTATCCAGCAAGTTTATCCAGACTTGTTTAAGCAGGGAATAATCGCCAAACACTTTAGGCAGTTCCGCAATGGTCCAGGATATGTTTCTGTTTATTATATCCGGTTTAATTTTTTCAAGCACCTCCTTAACCAAAACATTCATATCCATGGCCACTTTGCGCATCTCCTGCCTGCCTGTTCTGGAGAACTGCAACAAGTCATCGATAAGCGTTCCCATCTGTTTCGAGGAATCGGTAATCGTATCCAGGTAGTGTTTGGCTTTATCGGGCAGGGCCTCTCCAAACCGATTGTTCAGCAAATCGACGTAGCCATTGATATATCGTAACGGTGCTCGCAGGTCGTGCGAAACAGAGTAAGAGAAAGCCTCAAGCTCCTTATTGGCTGCTTCGAGCTGGGCAGTGCGCTCGACCACCCGTTGTTCGAGTTCGGCGTTCAGGCGGTGGATTTGCTGGCCCATCTGCTCTGCCCGTTCGCGCGCCTCAATGGCATCCGTCATCATGTTGAGCGCCGCTTTGCGGGATTGGCGCTGGGCTTCTTCGGCCTGTTTGCGATCGGTTATGTCAGCGAAGGTAACAACAACCTGCCGCAACGTGCCATCTCCAGCGGTATCCGGATAGGAGCTGTATTGTACCCAGACAGGCTCAGCCAGATCAGGGCGACGAATCCCCAGAATCTGATTGACGATCGGCCCGCCTGACGACAGCACCCGATTGACCGGATATTCTGCCAGCGGCAATGTCATGCCGTTTTCCCGAAGAAAGTACCATACTGGATCTATTGCCTTTTTCCCGTACATCTGGTCTTTAGTAAGGCCGAGGAGGGTTGAAGCCATGGGGTTTGAGAAAATAATTGAGGAATCCGGGGCATGGACAACCACGCCGGAGGAAAGATTGGTCAACAGGGTACGGAACTTCTCCTCGCTCTCCCGCAGCGCCTGCTCCGCCTGCCTGCTCTCCGTAATGTCGATAGTGTAACCGGCCAGGAGGGTTCTAGTCCCCACGATGAGCGGGAACTTGATGCTGGTGTAGCTTCTGCCGTTCAATTCCTCATCCAACCTCAGAATTTCGCCACTGGTGATGATCGCCCAATCGTCGGCGGTTATCTTCGCCGCCATGTCGGCAGGGAAGAGTTCATCCATGGTCTTGCCCGCCATGTCCGAACCGCTGATGCCGATCATCTCTTGGAAGTTGTCGCTGGCGCGCATTACGCGGCTCTCGGTGGGCGTCACCGACTTGATATAGGCAAATATGGGAGAGTTGCGCACGAACAGTTCAAGCAGGGCGCTGCTCTCCTGCTGCGCCGTCCCAGCCAATGCCCTTTCCAGATAGAAGCTGACGCACTGCTGCCGCCAGAGCAGCATTACACAGACTCCTGAAGAGAAGATCAGGAAGCCGATCAGCACGATCACCTGCCGGAATTGCGTGCGCAGCGGCGCATACACCTCGGCGGCATCCCGGCGGGCCACCAGACTCCAGGGTGAATCCGGGACAGCACGTACAGCAGCCAATACCGACACGCCACGGTAGTCAATGCCTTCGACGATCCCTTCCTGCCCCAGAGCGGCCTTCACCGCAGGCATGGTGGTGTTGTCCAGCGAACTGCGGAGGGTGAGCGCAGTGTTCTTTTGAAACCGGAGTTCGTTGAGGAAGATGGCCTCGTTCCCTTCCCGGCGGACGAGCTGCGTCTCTGCCGTCGCACTAGGCACGGGCCAGCGGCTGAGGAACGGATAGAGATAGGTGGTGGGATCAATCCGCAGAACGATCACGCCCAATGGCCGGTTGCCGTCCGCTTCGTCGTGGATCGGAACCACAACACGCAGATGGATCGGTTGGTCGGGTGCGTCGCGATGAAAGTCGAAGAATGCCATCCGGCCTGATCGCAGGACCGCTGCAATATTCTTTGACAAATGAACACACATTGGGTCCGACGTGGCTTGGGTAGCCAGCCGTTCAGAGCCCTGAGCATCCAGCAGGGAAACCCTGTCATACTGATAGTGTACCTGGACATTGCCGAGCCAGGCCTGCAGCTGCCGCTGCGCGTCCACGTCCGCCTGTGATTCGAGGAAACGGCGCACCAGTTGGGTAAAAGCGGGATTATTGTTGAGTATGGCGGCATCCGCCAGCCGCTCCTTACGATATTGCTCCAGTTGTCCGATTTTTAATTCTGCGATGGCGGCAAGCTGCTGTTCGACTTCAGTGCGGAATTGCCGCTCGTAGTTCCGGTAATAGAAGGTCCCGAAGGCAATGAAGCAGATAGTCAACGAAATAAAGACCAGGACAAACTTAAAGCCGGTGCCGACATCTGCTTGCTCAATGGACTGAGCCGGCGAAGCTGACTCCGGCCTGGTGGCCAGCAGCAGCGCCACGCCCAGGGCCGCAAACACCGTCGCCGTGGGCAGCGCCATCATCGTCAAGCCTAACCAGCCATAGGTGCGGAGGGCTGGGGCAAAGTAGGACAGGATTTCAATCAGCGCCATGGTAGTTATCGCTGCACCGACAATGACGGTTGCGCCCAACGCCCTGTTTGTCCGACTCGGACGGCGGGCGAACTCCCATCCCACGGCGAACAACACGAAACAAAGCGCCGTGTCCGGCGCCATGCGCCCTGGATGCGAAGTGCCCACCGTGCCAGCCGGTTCGGGGAAGAGCCATTGGTCGAAGCCGGGATTCCAGCCGAAGGCGTATTCGCACAGCGAGAGCAGTCCGATCAGCCCGGCGAAGAGAGCACAGAACCGGGAGAGGAGGGTGGAGGGTTGTGTGCCATTGGTTGAGGAGGCCAGCAACGTGATCCCCGTCAGGATAAAGGCGACCGCAGTGTTGGGTTTCATGGAGACCCAGCCCGGCAGCACACTTTTCAGTGCAGCAATATCCAGCGCCCAACCAAACAGGACTATGCCGCCGACCAACGCTGCCAAAGCGCCGGCGCAAAGCGCGCTGCTACGCTGCTTGAGCGGGGTCATGAGCCACCTCCTTCCGGTACCG
>WSXV01000011.1 GCA_009773475.1 Desulfobulbaceae bacterium
GGCCTTTTCAGTCCCGAAGCGTTTTTGCCATTCGACAAGAGAGATAACCGGCATTTTCATAGCAAGACCTCCAATATGGTAATATATTGATCTTGCAGTTAAATATAATCATTCAGCTGAGTCTTGTTTAGAACCATTAAAAAGAAAAAGGGGGCAGAATTGAATTCTGCCCCCCGGATGGAAGACGAAAGAAGAGACTCAGCCCTTCAGGTCAGGTGCAACCTGAAGTCCTCAATCCTCGCTGGAAGGTGAAATCAGCTTCCGCTTGGCCCTGAATAGATAAATTTCTGTCCTTTCAATATGTTGTCCACGGACAGCATATTCCCCTTCATATAGAAGATATTGGGCTTGGTCCCGTCTTCCGGTCTCAGAACCCAGACGCTTTCTTCCAGTTGGTGCACCAGTTTAAAGACGATATTGTTGGGATCGGTGAGATTGCCGAATGTCCGGGCGCCGGTGGGGCAGGCGGATGAACAGCCGGTCTGGGTTTCACCCTTTGACAGGCGCTCTTCCCAGCAGAAATCGCACTTGTCCACGGCATGCCTCTCGGCGCTGAAATAGCGGGCGTCGTAAGGGCAGGCGAGCATACAGGTTTTGCAGCCGATACATTTTTTACTGTTCATACGGACAATACCGGTAACCGCATCCTTGTAGGTGGCTTTGGTCGGGCAGGCCCGCACGCAGGGAGCGTCGTTGCAATGATTACAGAGGACAGGAATAAACTCGACCTTCTTGTCGAGTTGTCCTTGATATTTGCGGGTCAGAATACGGGTCCGATAGCCGTATTTGGGGACATGGTTGGTCTTGTTGCAAGCATCGACGCATTTCTCGCAGTCGATGCACAGCGATTGCCGGATTACCATGCTGTAATGGGGGTTGTAAGGATATTTTTCGACAAAGTCCGTGCCGGAGGCATGGGCGACGCCGAAGGTGGAAGATAATGAGAGGATCTTGCCGCCTGCATAGACCCCGGTAATGGCAAGCCCGAGTTTCAGGAAATTCCGTCGTTCTTTGCTGGTGACGGTCGAGGTGCCCTCATTTTTTAGCCGTTCTAAATCAATTTTCAGAAAATTCATAGTCGTTGTTCCTTTCAAGGGATTCAGGTAACCACCTGTTATTACCAAATGTTATGTTGACGCTTCATCGCATCCTGCTCAGACTCACCTTCCTGCATGAAATGGATGGCACCGCAGCCCGGGCAGATATAACCGCCCTCGGGGACAATCTCATGCTTCTCAAGTTGATGGCCGTTCAGCATCTTCTCTCCGGCTAAATAGGCAAAACCGATAAAGGAAAGGCCAAAAAGAGTGGCCATGATTTCATGGAATGAGGGTTTGTATTTAATGATCTCAAGTCCTTCTTCTACGCCCAGCGCGTGATAGACAGAGACCATCTGGCCTGGGATTACAATATCGTAACGCATGAAAAAGATGCCGATCATCATCAGGCCCGTGGCCCACAGGATCATGTTGTAGTTCGTTCCCCGTGACAGAAAGAGAAGAAAAAGAGGCAGTACCATGCCGAAAAAGATATCAAAAACCCAGAAATTGACCGAGTAATCACCATTGATCATGGACATGATGACCAGGGATTTGTCGTGCGATACCATGCCGGTAACGATCTTCCAGATGGTGAAGAAGATGATCGTGGAGATGAGAAAGATGGTGACCTGACAGACGGCCTTCATTGCCCGTTCCATGCGCAGATTCATGATGCTGGGGTTTATCTTCCATGCCAGAGTAGTCACAAACAGGATGGCGCAACCACCGGACATGCCAGCCGAAAAGATAAAATAAATGGGCAGATACGGCCCATACCAGAAGGGGCGGCCATGCAACATGCCAAAGACCGCGCCGAGATTACTATGCGCCGCGATCCCGACCACCAGCCCAAAGAAACCCATCAGTCGGGACAGGCTATGGTTTTGCTCGAGCAGAAAGTAATATTCTATGATCATGAAAACCAGATAGGCTCCATAGAGGGTTCCCATCCACCACATATTTGAGCTCAGGTTGGGGGAGATGACATTGTAAATGGCCATTCTAAAAGGATTCTCAATGTCAAAGAAAATAATGCAGAATCCGCCCAGGATAAAGATAATGGACATGAAGACGGCGCGTTTGGCGATGGGCATAAAGGCCTCACCGCCAAAGACATGGCCGATGGAGGAAATAATGCACAACCCGGTGGAGGTGACCACGCAAAAGACATAGGCGGAGATTAAAATTCCCCAGGAAATTTCCCTGCTTACATTGTACACATGATGGTACCCGGTGATCATTCCGTGTACTCCGACGACTGCGCCAATCAGGGTAAGAAGGGCGAAGAATCCCATAATCATAAAATAGCCAGGGCTTGCTTTTTTCAGGGCGTCAATGCCGTGATAGCCCCATCTTTTAGCGATAGCAATTGTACTTCTATTCATCGTTTCACCTAAATGATTAGTTTGTTATTTATTAATAGGGAATCTGAAGATTATTTTTGGCAGTATCACGGTTTTCAATGATTGTTCTTGCCGGTGTCCTTGTCTTTTTTCAGGCTGCTACTCTGTTGAGCGTCGTATCCTTTGGCGCCGATATGGCAAACGGTACAGCGGGTCAGATAGCCAAAGGCCTGCGAAGAATCATGGCATGTGCCGCAGTATTTATTGTGGAGTTGCTCCAGGTGTTTCCTTTTGTCTCCGGCAGTAAGACCGGGCTGTTCAGCTCCTTCGATGGAACCCTTTTTCATGGCGAAGACTTCCTTATGGCAGGTCTCACATGCAACTTTTCCCTTTTGTAGATGGATGGAGTGATCAAAGGCAACAGCCTTGACGGGAGAGGTAAAGACGATGGGGGCTTCAGGGGCAAAATGGCAGGAACCGCACTGAGTGCTGCTTTCAAAGGCTGTGCTTCCATCATGACAGGTCCCGCAATATTTTCCTTCCTTAAAGGATTTCATTGTGAAATCGCCATTTTTTGCAGTGCCGCCTTGCTCCATGGGAAAAATATCTTCATGGCAGCTATCACAGGCTAGGCCGGCATCCATGGTATGGGTTGTATGGGTGAATATTGCCTTGGTTGGGGTGGCCCAGATAATGGGTTCCTGCGGACCATACCTATCAGCATCGTATGGTTCTGCCGCCATACTGATGTTTGCTGAAAAAAGAGCTGCCACAAGAGATGCCGAAAAAAATGTGGTCATCGCTGTTAAGCTTACAGTGGATGCTTTGTTTGTGATCATTGGTGTGCTTCTGCCTCCTTATATTTATTGAATTGTTTCCCGCCCCTTGATTATAGAGGAGGATCATTTAGTAATAATCTTATTTCGTTAGATTCAGCTGGATGATTGATCATGGTAGCAAAAGGGGGAGGCACCAAGATATGTCAAATTTTAGATTTTTCAGCTGAAAAATCTAGATTAAAATTTTTTCAATATGGCTGCAATACGCTCCCCGGCAGAGATGATTTTTCCCAGAATTATTTTTTCTTCTGTGTCTTCGCTACTTTCCTCAAAAGAGTCGGAAAGCAGTTGTGCATAATTGATAATGCCATTGGACAGATTGGTTCCCTCATTAATAATGGCTGCAGTTTGTTGGTTATGTTTTATGAGAGACTCGCCTTTGTTTGTGTCTGGAAGTTGGTGATGTGACAATTCAATCAAGGTGTCAGTCAGTTTTTCAATTTCAGCACATGCGCTGCTGCTGACTTTAAAGTCCTGTGACTGAACACCCTCTGCGCTTACTTGATCAGCAAGGCGAAAAAGGGGAATCAGGGCCTTCTGGTAGAGCAGGATCAAGGTGACGCTGATGATGCAGATGATCATGCCCAGTGAGCCTATCATGATGGTCTGAAAGTGAACCACCTTGGCGCGCATCTGGCTGACAATAATCCTGTCAAACTGGAGAAGATACTCTGCCAGGGTTCGCATCTGATTTTGCAGTTTGAGACTGTGGGCCACCTTGTCTTCAGTGGTGGTAATATTTCTGGAGGTTATGGCAAGCCCGGAAAGGTCAATCTGTTTTGCCATGTCAAGTTTATATTCCGGGGGGATGAGGTCGCTTTCCTGGAGGCGGACCAGCGTTGCATTCAGGTCTTTGAAGTCTTGGGAGGCAGCCGCAGCCTTGTCCCAATCATGGGTGATCAGGGATTCTGTGATCCGTTCGCGAATGGTGGAAAATTGAAAGATGGACTCCTCACTCTGGCGGATAATGGTGTTATACTGTCCGGTAAGCAGATACTGACGAAATCCCAATAGTAGAACCACGATGAGAAGGATGGCAACCGCAACGAATGCCCGATATCCGGTTTTCTTTAGAGAGTGCATGACGATGACTCCCCGATTTTGCTGTTGCTGCAGCCTTGACAGGCTGGACAGATATCGCAGTCAAGTTCTTCTGGACGGCCGGATTCAGCTTTCATCTTGTTTGAACAGTTGAGAATGATCTCAAATTCTTCATTGTCGAGGGTTTCAACCTGAATAAGAATCTCGGTCAGATTTTTTAAAAGATCAATTTTTTGATTGAGAATAGTTTTAGCTTCCTCATAGGAGCTGGCTAGGATCGCTTTGATTTCCAGGTCAATGGCCTTTGCGGTTTCATCGGCCATGGAAAGACGTTGAGATGCCGAATCTAAAAATCCACTGTTGTCAAACATGAAGGCCTGGGGCCCCAGGTGTTCACTCATTCCCCATTTACAGATCATATTGGTTGCGATCTCGGTTGCCTGTAGAATATCGCCCTGGGCGCCGGTGGAACGTTGATTAAAGGCGATTTCCTCGGCGGCGCGGCCACCCATGAGAATGGTGATTTTATTTTTCAGGTAGGTATAGGAATAGGCGTGCCGGTCAAATAGGGCGAGTTGTTGTGTTTGACCAAGCGCCCTTCCTCTGGGAATGATGGTGATCTTATGGAGTGGGTCGGTTTCAGGCAGAGATTTTGCGATTATGGCATGCCCGGCTTCATGGTAGGCGAGAATGTTTCTCTCTTTCTCGGTCATGACCAAGCCTTTGCGCTCAACGCCCATCAAGATGCGATCACGGGCCAGCTCGAAATCCGTCTGGTCAACGGTCTTTTTACCACCCCTTGCAGCCATCAGGGCGGCTTCGTTGACTAGATTGGCAATATCGGCTCCGGTAAAGCCAGGACACATCTGGGCTATCTCATGCATATCGAGTTCAGTGGCCATCTCTATTTTTGAGGTGTAGATCTGCAGGATTTTCTGGCGTCCATTCATGTCGGGGGGGAGGATGTTGATCTGACGATCAAAACGTCCGGGGCGACGTAGAGCGGGATCGAGAATATCCGGCCTGTTGGTGGCCGCCAAAACAATAATATTGTCGGTGGAACTGAATCCATCCATTTCAACCAGTAGGGCATTCAGGGTTTGACTCCGCTCGTCACTGCCACTGGCGGAACCGCCTCCGCTGCGACTGCCGCCCACCGCATCGATTTCATCAATAAAAACAATGCAGGGAGCGTTCTTTTTGGCCTCTTTGAACAGGTCGCGCACCCGTGAGGCACCGACTCCAACAAACATCTCAACAAAATCAGAACCACTGAAGCTGTAAAATGGGACGCCCGCCTCCCCGGCAATGGCACGAGCAAGCAGCGTCTTTCCAGTTCCCGGGGGGCCTTGCAGCAAAACTCCCTTGGGGATGGTGGCCCCAACCTGGCTGAATTGATCTGGATTCACCAGAAAAAGGACAATTTCTCGAAGTTCTTCCATGGCTTCAGGGATGCCAGCCACATCTTTGAAGGTCACGATCTTGTGGCCGTCATTGGGAAGAATCAATTTGTCTGTGGCAAATCTGCTCTTCTCCTCTTCTTTTCGCATCTTACTGAGCGAAAGAACAATGACAAGAGTTAGGATTGCACCATAGAGAAGGCTAAGACTGTGGAGGATAAATGCAGAGTGGTCTTGGTTGAAGATGATGCGGATATTTTTGTCTTTGAGCTCCGCAATCAGCTCTTCAGGGTTGGGAATAGTAGTGATATAGGTGAATCCGGGATTAGTGCTGTTTTCTGCAGCCCTATGACTGACCACAACTCTGTTACCGGTGAAAATCATTTCGGAGATATCATGATGATTTAGGCAGTAACGAAATTCACTGTAATTTCTTTCAGGTAAACGATGCTCAACGGTCCATAAAACATAGAAACCAGCGGAAAAAACTGTAAAGAGGAAAAAGATAAAGAGATTTCTTGTAAGAATTGCCATGATAAAGAGTTCTGTGGGAATACAGGGATTGATAACAGGTACATTCTTGTGAAGTTAAAAGCAGATTCAATGGGTTTGTAGACATACAGAAGTTTTTGAATCAGCAATGAAAGAATATACCATATAAAAAGCCGGCAAAACAGGAGAACCGACTTTTTATATGTGTTGGGCCTTGTATTTATTAGGAAATCTGAAAGGCAATTGCTTAGTCCTTTTTGGCGAAAGAGTTTGCTTGAAAAATGTTTAAATTCCCGTGATGGCAGAGAACATACTTTTTACAAGGGTTATGGGGCCGCCATTGGTCATCAGGGCGCTACATAAACATACAAGACTCCAAACCCCAATGCTTGCTGCAAAAACAGCGGTAATAACGGTTCCAACTTTATATAATTCGCTGTCAGTTCCGGCAGATTCGTGAGCGGTTGCTTTGGCTGGGCTTTTGGTGATCGCTGTATTTTCCATAATGATAGTCCTCTTAATGATGGAAGGTCTTTTGTTAAGTCTCGTTTTAGTAACTTTTTTACGATTGAAAATATTTAAATTATCCGTTGATTGCTATGAAGAGACTGTTCACAAGGTTTAACACGCCCCCGCTGTTTATGGTGCCGCTGATCATATTGGCTACAGCCCAGACACCGATAATTGCGGCCGTAAATCCTACCACTGTTAACGCTGTTTTGGAAATTTCAGAGCTGCTGGTAGTGGTGGTGGTTGAGGTTGCTTTAGATTTGCTTTGATCAATTTTACTTGCTGTTTTCATGGTAACCCCTCCTATTTGGCGACTCTTATATTTTAAAAAATCAGCGTGTATCAACTCAGAGCACTAAAATATTGAAGGATCAGTCCTGCTGGTCCACCACAAGCAATCAGGCCGGCGGTCATACAGGCAACGGCCCAAGCACCGCAGAGGAGTGAGGCAAAACCAATAACCACGGTGCTGTTTTTTTGCAGTTCAGTAACAGCTTGGGTTTTATCGCTAGCAAGATATCCGGTTTTTATATCTGTCTTTGTTGTTGATGTCGCTGTTTTCATGGCGTCCCTCTTAAGATTAAGTTGGAGATATAGCGTGCTGCGGGTTTTTCTCTCATTCATGTGTTTGACCTATTCATTGCATGCGGCATGCCATAATGATGAAAAACTGATAATGAAGCTTTGACGTAGGCTTAACATCTTGTTTATTGATGGTTTTTTGTAAAATGCTAGCTGTGGCAGAGAGGGGATGAGGAGGTTCGGGAGAGCTTGAGCGGTTGTTGTAAAAGTGTTGCTGTATTGCAATGTTGTTGTTTTGTTGTTTCAATACTGTTGCATTCGCATGATTGTGCTACAGTATTGAGAGTCGAACCACCTTGGAGAAATTGATATAAATTGGGTGAAAAGGGATATTTGTTAGGGGAAGAAAGTCTTCTCGGAGATTTTTTGATTTCGGCAGTGAAGTGCAGGAGGATGTTTTGTTGATAGGTATGAATAAGAATTGCTTCAACCAGTTTTGATGTACATCGGTGAGTCAGGATTTTCGTGATGAGACTTATTCAATAAAGTCATCGGCATGAATGTTGTGACGCTGCATCTTTCGGTACAGGGTGCTGCGATCCACACCGAGCATGCGGGCAGCCTTGGATTTGTTACCTCTTGCGCGTTTCAGGATGTCAATAAGCTCATTTTTTTCACTGATGTAAGGAGGATATGTGGGATTTACTGCGAATGTTGGCTGGGGAGCAGGATGTGCCGAGCTTGGAATTGATTTCTCAACTGCCGAGGCATTTCTTGGCAGTTGCGGTGAACGGATTTCTTCTGGGAAGTGTTCCTGTGAAATTGTCTGGCTTTCACACAGAACGCAAGCACGCTCAATGACATGACGGAGTTCCCTGACGTTTCCGGGCCAGGCATAAAGGGAGAGTAGCTTCATGGCCTGATCAGAAATCCCATGAATGTTTCTCTTCAACTGTTCCCGGAACAAAGAGAGGAAGTGATACGCCAGTATGGGGATGTCTCCTTGCCGGAGACGAAGGGGCGGTAGCTTAATCTCCACTACCTTCAGCCTGTAGTAAAGATCTTCGCGGAAGTTTCCGGCCCGGACTTTTTCAATAAGATTGACATTGGTGGCAGCAATGATCCGGACATCAACCTTGACCGGGCTATCCTGGCCCACTGGTGTAAAGGTCTTTTCCTGAAGAAAGCGGAGGAGGCGCAGTTGCGTTCGTGGAGAAATATCACCGATCTCATCAAGGAATAGGGTGCCATGATCAGCCTGTAAAAGCCATCCTGGCCGGTCACGATCAGCGCCGGTGAACGAGCCTTTTTTATGTCCGAAAAGTTCACTTTCCAGAAGATCTTCAGGGATAGCAGCACAATCAACCTTAATAAGAGGCATGTCTTTTCGCCTACTTTCAAGGTGCAGTGATTCTGCTGCCAGTTCTTTGCCGGTACCAGATTCTCCTGTGATCAGGACGGCAGTGTCAACTTTCCCCACATTTTCAGTGAGTTTGTAAACGTCCTGCAGCAACTGGCTTGCCCCGACAAAGCCGTGGAAATGATTTCGAAGAGAGCTGTTTGCATCAGGCTCCGGCAGGGTGATGTCTCTTGCGACGATGACAACGCCGCCAAATTCATCTTGGCCGTCCTGGAGTGGTGAGGCATTCAGGCTTATGATTCGGATGTTGCCGTCGGGCTCTTGACATTCAATCTGATGTTCCCGAACCTCCTTCCCGTTGCTCAATACCTGGAAGGCATCCTGAAGACAAACTCGACTCATTTCATTTGGGAGGGATTTTATTGTGGTTGGCATGGCATCATCATCGAAGGACAACCATTTTTTGGCTGTATTGTTGATCTGGATGATATTCATGTCATTGTCAATGGTGATAATGGCGTCGCGAACAGAACTGAGGATAGCTTCTAAACAGCGTTTATACTTTTCATTTTCCTTGCGGAGTTGTTTCTTTTCCTTTTCCAGTTGCCAGTGCTGGAGTGCTTGACGGACAAATTTCAGTAGGGTTTCCTTGTTGACGGGTTTGGAGATGTAATCAAAGGCCCTGTAACGAACTGCCTCGGACGCAGAGTTAAGATTAGGAAAGCCGGTAATCATGACCACTGGGCATTCAATCCCGTTTTTTCGAATCTTGCGGAGAAAATCTGTGCCGCGTCCCCCTTCCAGGACTATGTCACTGATAATCAGATCAAATTCATGGGCCTCGATGGCCACTAATGCCTCGTCCAGATTTGTAACCGTGGTGACGGGGCCATAGCCTTCCCGTGTCAGAAACATCTCAAAGGTCATGCGTATACTTGCCTCGTCATCGACGATAAGGATGCGCGCGTTTTTGTCGATTGTATCAACGTATTCCATGGCTTATACGCTGGACGAAGGAATTTGAACAAGCATTTCGGTGAATTGGTGCATGATCGAATTGACTTTGATGGAACCGGCATGGTCCTGGATGATCCCGAAACTGATACTGAGGCCAAGGCCGGTTCCCTGGCCGGCAGGTTTGGTGGTGAAGAATGGATCAAAGAGTCGGTCAAGAATACCCTGGGGAATCCCGGTGCCGTTATCACGGAGGCTGGTTTGGATCCAGGCTCGACCGTCTTCCAGGGTGATGGGCCGGCAGGAGATCAAAATCTTCTTTTCTGGCGCGGGAATGGGGTAGCGTTCATTCAAGGCAAATCGGCTGTTGCTCAGGAGATTGAGAATGACCTGCTGCAACTGGCGAAAATTACCATTGATAGGACAGGGGCCGTCGAAAAAGTCTGTGCTGATCTGGATTCCGTCATTTTTGCATTGATGCTCAACCAGTGACAAGCTGGTCTTGATGACATCAACCATGTCAATGGGTTCAATTTCCTGGTCGCCTTCTCTAGCGAAGGAGAGCAGATTTTTAATAATGGAGGCAATTCGTTCGCCTTCATTGATGATTCGGGTAAGGAGTTCTTCTTCGAGGGAGTTCTTTTTGCTGTCATCCAGAAGAATCTGGGCGAAATTAATAATGCCGGTGATGGGATTGTTCACCTCATGGGCAACACCTGCGGCCAGCTCGCCGATGGCAGCCAGTTGCGCTGTCCGCATGGAGTCGACTTTGCGGACTTCCTCGGAGGTCAATGCACGGGCGATTAATAGTATTTTTCTGACAAGCCCGTCATTCTCCTTGATCGGCGAGATGTTGAGCAGATACTCTCCAAAAAGACCGGGCAGTCTGGTCTCCTCCACTCGGGGAGTACAAGTCTGTAGAAAGGATTCCAGCGGGCATTGGAGGTGGGGAGAGCTGCCGCCATGAATAATCTTACAGATTCCCATGCCGATAATCTGATCTTTTGTCTTGTGGGCAGCGGCGATGGCGGCCGGATTCGCATCGAGGATGATCCCTTCAGGGCTGACAACCAGTACCGGGTCCTGGATGGTGTCGAAAAGCAGTTTGCCGGTTCCTGCAGGAGAAAAGCTTTTCTGATACCTTTCGGGGCTGCGCTCTGTGTTTTTCTGCCGGGAGGAAGGCATGGGATTTGTACTTATCCGGCCAGCGAGTTGAGAACTTTTTTGACCATATTGCCGTCTGCGCCTTTACCAAAATGTTTCATGATGGTCCCCATGGCCTGCATTGGGGTTTTGAACTGGGAAAGATCGATATTCGCTTTGGTCCAGGCCAGGATTTCATCTTCGTCGGCTATTCTGGGCAGATACGATTCAAGAACCTGCAGATACTCGGAAGTTGTCTGCTTGGCGAATTCCAGGGTTTGTTTTTCAGACTTGCACAGCCCCATGATCACGGAGATGATTTCATCGTGGGTAATTTCATCATCGCGCTTGGGACGGCTGCTTTTTTTGCCGCTTTCAAGGGTGATGGGTAGAGTTATTCTGGTGGGGAATTCGCTGATGATAATGCGGATGGCGCCCTTGACTGCTTCATTTCTGCTCAACATGGCAGCTTTCAGATCACTGCGCAGTTTGGTGAGCAGGGGAATGCCGGATGTTTCGCTCCAGCCATATTCATTCAGTTCGCTCATTGATGTGCTCATGGGGGTAAAGGTTTGGATGGACGCGGTTCGCCCGCGTCCTGTTAGTTCCGTATACTGTTTCATTGATTGAATTCCATCTGTGACTACTGTGAATCCGCTTGTGTATTGGCGAATTTTAATTCTCTCAAGTATCTTCATATCGGAATCCAGTAATACGTGTCAAGGGAAAAAGCCGGAACAGGTTGGACCGTGCTGAAGATCTTCCAAGCGCTGGAAACAGTTGGTTCTGCTAGCTTTTCCTTTGGATTTATGCTATTTAGTAAGCAATATGTGGAGAGGTTTCTTTAAACTGGCATGGGTCAAACGGATACGATGCGGCAGGGTGTGATCGAAGAGAGGCTTCAGGGGATTGTCGAGCGGGTCACCTATCATAATACTGAGACTGGCTGGTCGGTGCTCCGAGTTAAGTGTTTTCAGGAACACGAGCCGGTGACGGTGACCGTGCATCAGACCCGCGTTTTTGCAGGAGCCACCATGAAGTTTTTCGGCTCTTGGGCCGTTCATCCTGGGTATGGCCGCCAGTTCAAAGCCCTGCGTGCCGAGGAGCAGAAACCGGCCACTGCCGCCGGGCTGGAGAAGTATCTGGGCTCCGGTCTGATCAAAGGGGTGGGGCCGAAGACGGCCCGCAGGATCGTCACTCATTTCGGCAAAGACACCCTCGATATCTTTGAAGGTCGGATTGAAGACCTGCTCCTGGTGCCGGGCATTGCCCATAAAAAACTTGCCGGCATCAAGTCGGCCTGGGAAGAACACCGGGCCGTGCGTGAGGTGATGCTCTTTCTTCAGGGGCATGGTATCTCGACCCTGTTTGCGGTACGCATCTACAAAAAATATGGGGATCAGGCCGTTGCTCTGGTGCGGGAGAACCCATACCGGCTAGCAGACGATTTCTATGGGATCGGCTTCTTCTCTGCCGACAAGGTGGCGCTTTCTTTAGGTATTCCTCTGGACTCAGCACTCAGGATTATGGCTGCCATTCGTCATATCCTGGCTGCCTCCCGGGAACAAGGTCATTGCTTTCTGACCACCAGCCAGATCCAAATGCAGATCAAGGAACTTTTGGAGATGGACCTGGGAGATGGACTTGCGGTTTATCTCCAGACCATGGAACGGGAGAATCATCTTAAGACCCGTCTTCTTGCCATCGATGACACTACTCCTGTTTCCTGTTACTATTCCAAAACCCTCTATTACGACGAGAAGAATTGCGCTGAATGGCTCAAGAAGATGTGTTCCCCCCTTGCCGTTGATGTCAAACGAGTGGAACATTGGCTGTCAGCCTACAGCGCCACCCAGAATTTACAGCTCAGTGCCGAACAGTATGGGGCAGTGGCTGGTATTGCCGCATGTCGCTGCGCGATCTTGACCGGTGGGCCGGGCTGCGGCAAGACCACTACCACCAAGACCCTGGTCATGCTGTTGCAGGCCATGAAGCTGCGTGTGGTTCTGGCTGCACCGACGGGACGGGCCGCCCAGCGCATGGGTGAGGTGATTGGCGTTGAAGCCTTGACCATTCATCGTCTGCTGGAATATCAGGGGGGCGGGTTCAAACGAAACCAGGAGCTGCCTTTGGAGCTTGACTGCCTCATCGTTGATGAGTGCTCCATGCTTGATATCAGCCTGACGGCCTCTCTTTTGGCAGCCATACCCGAAGGGGCGCGCCTGGTTCTGATTGGAGATGCCGACCAGCTGCCTTCGGTGGGCGCCGGCAATGTGCTGGCGGATTTGATTGCCTCCGGAGTGGTCCCCCTCTTCACCTTAAATAAGGTATTTCGGCAGGCCGGGGAATCCTCGATTATACGGTATGCCCATGCCATCAACACCGGTGAGATTCCCCGCATTCCGTCTCCCTTTAAAGAACCGGGACTGTGGAAAGAAAAGGTGGATTGCCTTTTTCTTGATTCCAACGAGGCGACCCAGGAGCAGCTGCGGGTGATCGCCAGGGTCCGAGATCATTTCAAGTTGTCGGGCCGTGAGGTCGAGGCTCAACTAAGCCAAGAGCAGCTCTACACCGGGGCTGATGAAGAGTTGCCGGCTCCAGGATTGAGGACGAAGCTCGATCTCCCGGATCAATACCGTCATATCAATTTTGGTCTGCTTCAGACGGCGGAAAATAGTGCCGATGAACTGCGGGCGGTGCTAAAAAAGGTGCATCCCTGGTCGTCCCTCTATTATGGTCTGACCGCCCAGGAGGTGATTGTCAGATTGTATACTGAATGGATTCCGAAATATTTTGGGAAAGGGTGTGAAATCCAGGTGCTTTCCCCCATGACCCGTGCCAGTCTGGGAACGGGCACCCTGAATCGGACCCTCCAACAGGCGGTGAATCCCGGTTCGGATGACAAGGGGCAGCTTATTCTTGGGGAACGGATCTTCCGAGTGGGGGACAGGGTTATCCATCGCCGCAATAATTATGTGCTTGGGGTTTTTAATGGTGATATCGGGGTAATCGAGGGGGTAAACGCCCTTGACTTGACCTGCAGGGTGCGTTTCTTTGCAGGGGACCGGGAAGTTGAATACCAAAAAGATGAAATCAGTGAACTGGAGCTGGCCTACGCGATTACCATTCACAAATCACAGGGCAGCGAGTTTGATTGTGTGATTATCCCCATCGTCAGTCAGCATTTTAAGATGTTGTTTCGTAATCTCATCTACACAGGTTTGACCCGGGCGAAGAAACTGGCGGTTTTCGTCGGTACCAGACAGGCCTTTTCCATGGCGGTTCAGAATGAAGATACGGCAAAGCGGCAGACGGCACTGGCGGAGCTGTTGCGGGGGTAAGACAGCGAGGGAGAAATGTTCCGGGCAGTGCAGGCGTTGAGGTGTAATGTATTTTGAGCGTCAAAACCAGGGAGGAAAAATGGAATATCAAACAGGAGCAATGGGACGGGTGATCATGGCCCGTTTTGATCAGGGTGATGATCTGCTGATGGGATTGCAGGAGCTGATTGTTAAAGAAAATCTTCGATGTGGCTGGTTCCAGATCCTGGGAGGATTGCGTCAGGCCGGGGTTGTGACCGGGCCTAAGGAACCGACCATGCCACCTGATCCGGTATGGGCTGAGGTCGATGGAGCCCGCGAAGTTGTGGGCAGCGGATCCGTCTTCTGGGAGGGTGAAGAACCGCGTATTCACCTCCATGCCGCCATGGGCCATCATGGGGAGACTATGACGGCATGTGTCCGCCGAAACACCAAGGTTTATCTGATTTTGGAAGTTATTCTCTTTGAACTGCTGGGGGTTGTTGCGACCCGGCCTTTTTACCCCGAGGGTGGATTTAATCGGCTCACCTTTGGAAAAGTGTAACGCACAGGTTTTTTTACATAACGTTAGTTAATGAACGGATGAAACAGGATGATATTTTATGGATGAGACAATAAGCAGATCTGAACTGAAACGAAGATTTAAGCAGATTGAGGACGTGGCGCAAGAATTGACTGAACTCACTGACAAAGATCTGAAAAAATTTCCAGGCGATGAGCTTGTCTGCGCAGAAATCAAGATTATTCGAGCCTTAAGCGGCGGCGCCCGGAAACGGCAGGTGAAACATCTCGCCAAGATCCTCCGGCAGGGGTCGGATCTGGATGCCGTCTATGATTTTTTGAGTAACAGAAAAGGCTCTCAGCTCAAGGTGAAAACCCAGCTGCACGAGGCGGAGCATCTGCGCGATGCCCTGATCAATGAGGCCATGGCGGATTTTCAGCATTGCCGATCTCTCCAGAGGGCATGGGAGCCGGACTGGAAGAGCGAGATCTTTGGACCGGCCTTGGCCAAATATCAGGGACTCGACGAAGACGCCCTGCGGAAAACCGTGTATCAGTACGTCAAAAGCCATAATCGGCTCTACTATCGAGAACTGTTCCGGATGGTCAAAGCGGCCATTGACAACTATGAGCAAAGCCGTCGGATTGACGCCTCGAAAGAAGGAGCTTAATGCTTTTCTTGATTATGGTTTGCCGCTGCCGCCATAAATCAAAGGAGTTCCAACAATGACAGGCCCTTGCCCCATGGGGGTAAGGGCAAAAAATGATATGACAAAATGAAAGAAATTTAGTATCTGTAACATCCGTTATTCACACCACTAATTTGATAACCTGCTGGATAAGCGGAAGAAACAGGGGGGAGTGCTTGGTTGACATCGGTAAATTTCCCTTTTAATCATTATGACGTTGATGTGCCTGAGAGGAGAAAGAGGATGGAAAAATGTTTTAAGGTAGGAGCCCTGGCGCTGGCAGCGGCGAGTTTACTTTGCGGGGGCCAGGATGCTCAGGCAGGGGGCGGCGGCAGCTACCCCAACGGTGCTGAGTCTTTTCTTTCCGGAGCGGTTCCACCTCCCGGGTTTTACTACCTGAACTATTCCTATTACTATACCGCCGATTCCCTGAAGGATAATAACGGCCATGATGTCGGCGTCTTTGATGAAATCACGGCCGTGGCTAATGTCTCCCGATTTTTGTGGATGAGCGATATCACCCTGTTCGGCGGCAACTATGGTCAGCATCTCTTTGTGCCGTATCTGGATGTGAGCCTCGACTTTAAAGCCCCGGTAGGATCTGGCAACTCGATGGGCTATGATGACAGTTCAGTCCCTTATCTTATCTATAGCCCCATGGTTCTTGCCTACCATCTGATGGAAGGAAAGCTGCATGTGGCGGTTTCGCCCATTGATCTCTATATCCCCACCGGTCAGGAAGATGACAATTTGGCTGCCACCGGCCATAATTTCTGGACCTTTGAGCCGGTCGTCGCCGTCACTTACATGCCCAATAACTGGGAATTTTCAGCGAAGTTCATGTATGACTTCAATACGACCCAGGATGATTATGCGCATCCATCGGGCTTGCAGGTGGATCGGACACCCGGACAGGAGTTCCATTTTGACTATTCCTGTTCCTATGCCCTGAATCCCAGCTGGCGGGTCGGGGTGAACGGGTACTATTATGTGCAGACCACCGATGACAACTTCAAGGGGCCTAATGCCGCTCTGTTAGAGGGAGAGGAGGGAAACCACAGCACGGTGCTGGCTGTTGGTCCAGGTGTTTGGTATAACTACCAGAATATGTTTTTTGTGTTACGTACCCAGTACGAAACCATGGCCAAGAACAAGACCGAGGGAAATAACGTCTGGTTCACCTTTACCTACGCCTTTTGATTTAGCTGGTCGGTCATCTCCGGTTTTTTAAGCCGGAGATTAACAAAAAAGGGAAGCCCTGATGAAGGGCTTCCCTTTTTTGTTTGTTTTGATTGAGAAAATCTGGTCACCGATGCTGGGGATCAGATTTTTTTCGGAGAAATCGTTGATTTGTTTTTTACATCAGTTGATGTCTTCACTGTCCACATAGGCATAGGCGCTGTGTTTATGGATGGACTCAAAGCTCTCCACTCCAGCGGAAAACCAGAGGACATCAGGATGGGCAAGGGCTGCGACCGCCACCTTGCGCACTACGTCCTCGACAAACATGGGGTTATTGTATGCCTGTTCGGTGACAAATTTTTCGTCAGGTCGTTTGAGCAGGGCGTAGACCGGGCAGGATGCCGATTGTTCGACCATGGTAATCAGATCCTCCATCCAGATAAACTTCCTGAATTTTACATTGAGACTGACTTCGGCCCGCTGATTATGGGCGCCAGCACTACTGATCTCTTTTGAACAGGGGCAAAGGGTGGTGATGGGCACCAGCACCGAAAGAGTAAAATCTTCTTTCTTGCCGGCGCCATTGATGCTGCCGGTGAAGGTGCAGTTGTACTCCATAAGGCTGGGGGTCCCGGTGACCGGGGCTTTTTTCTCAATAAAAAAGGGGAAGGACATGATGATGCTGGCAGATTCGGCATTGAGTGCCCCTCTGATTTCCTCCAGCAGGGTCGAAAAGATGGTGACGCTCATCTCGTCCATGTAGCGATTCAGGGAGGTGGTAAAGACGCTCACGCAGCTTTCGCGATGGATCCCCGGCATGCGAGCCTGCATGCTGACCGTGGCCACGGTGTTCTGCAGGCCGCCATTTTTTTCAAGGATGCGTACCGGAAGCTGGATATCCTTGATGCCGACCGCTTCGATGTTGATGGCGACCATCTGCTTATTCCCTGAGCTGCTTGGAGTTGCTGACCCCTAGAGAGGTATAGATCTCCTGAGTGGCAGTGGAAGAGTTCAGGGTGAAAAACTGAACCCCGCGTACGTCATGGTCGATGAGATCGCGAATTTGCTCGGTTGCCCAATGGATCCCGACTTTTTCCACATAGGAGTCGTTTTCTGCCCGGAAAACGGCCTTTAACAGGCGAGCCGGGATATTGGTGCCGCCAGCCAGTTCGGCGGTGCGGATCAATCCTTTGCGGGTGGTCACCGGCATGATCCCGGCGATATTGGGGACACGGATGCCGGCCAGTTCGCAGCGTTCGCAGTAGTCATAAAAAACACGGTTATCAAAGAAGAGCTGGGTGACAATATAGTCGGCCCCGGCATCGACCTTGGCCTTCAGATGGTCAATCTCCAACAGACGATTGGGCGTTGCCGGATGCCCCTCGGGGAATCCGGCAACGCCGACACACATCTCCGGAAAATGCTTCTTGATGTAGGTCACGAGCTCAACGGCATGGTTAAATCCGTTTTCCGGCTGGACAAAATCAGTCACGCCCTTGGGCGGATCGCCGCGCAGAGCCAAAATATTAAGAATTCCAATTTCTTTATATCGTTCCAGGATCTCGTGGATCTCCTTCTTGCTTGAGCCGACACAGGTCAAATGGGAAACCACGGTGATATTTGTTTCCTGTTTGATTCTGACCACCAGATCACGAGTCCGATGGCGTGAGGAGCCGCCGGCACCATAAGTGACACTCACATAGGATGGGGCAAGGGGCATGAGATTTTTAATGGTGGCAAGGATACGATCGGCGGCTGCATCTTCAGCAATTCCAGGTCTGGGCGGGAAAAATTCAAAACTGAAGGTAGTCTTGTGTCGATCAAAGATATCTTTTACGAGCATGGGAATTCCTGATTGGAGAAATTGAGAGGAGAGATGAGTGCTCTCTAAATATAGGCAACACAATAAGGCAACAAAATTTTTTCTGTTTACTCTTTTTTTACGGGTTCGACAATGCTGAAGTTCGATGGAATTCAGAGATTGATGCTGTCTTTTTTTGTGCGTTTCCCATGGATTCAGTGTAAATTTATTCCCTTAAAAGGTGCATGAAGATCAGAATCTACCGACCTGATCTGATTTCATCGCCAACCGACGTGTTTTTTGTGGATCATTCCCGGATGATAGAGCAATGAGTGAAGGAAAGCCAGTCGCCAACCAGGTGCGCATTGATAAATGGCTCTGGGCGGCCCGATTTTTCAAGACCAGATCTCTGGCAGTGCACGCGGTCAGCGGCGGTAAGGTTCAGGTAAATGGTAATCGGGTTAGATCTGCACGGATTATCCAGATTGGTGAAATCCTGCGGATCAGACGCGGTGAAGAGGAGTTCACCATCACGGTTCTTGGGCTTTCCGTGGTTCGGCGACCTGCAGTAGAGGCGCGTTTGCTCTATGAAGAGTCGGAGGAGTCCATGCGCTTGCGCCAGGAATCAGCCCGGATGCGGGCCTTGCTTGCTGCCGGTCAGTCCATGCCCGCTAAAAGACCTGACAAACGGGATCGTCGGAAAATCAGGGAGTTTACCAGGAAAGATGATGATGATTCTGATAATAAATAAAAAAATGAGAGAAGAGGGTTGTTATGAATAAAATTACGCGAGCGTTGATCAGTTTGACCGATAAATCAGGCATTGAGGGGTTTGCCCGGGATCTTGCGGAGCTTGGAGTGGAGCTGCTTTCCACCGGCGGCACCGCCAAGAAGATTCGTGAGGCCGGGATACCGGTCAAGGATGTGTCCGAGTTCACCGGTTTCCCGGAGATGCTGGATGGTCGGGTCAAGACCCTGCATCCCAAGGTGCATGGCGGCATTCTCAATCAACGGGACAACGCCGAGCATCAGCAGCAATGCCTGGAACATGGGCTGAAACCCATCGACCTGATTGCCGTCAACCTCTATGCCTTTGAAAAAACGGTGGCTGATCCCAGTTGCCTGCTTGCCGATGCCATTGAGAACATTGATATCGGCGGCCCCACCATGCTGCGGGCTGCGGCCAAAAATTTTCACGATGTGACCGTTATTGTTGACCCCGCTGATTATCCTCAGGTAATAAAAGAGATCCGGGAACAGGGGAATACGACCCTGAAAACCAGATTCCGTTTAGCCGCTAAGGTCTTTGCCCTGACCGCAAAGTATGACACCGCCATTTCTGCCTGGCTTGATCAGGTGGATGTGGAAAATAACCCCTATTTTGCCGGCAGGTAGGCGAAAGCTGCTGTAAAAAAAATAAGAAGATTGAACGAAAGGCCAGAGTCACATTCGGGGCCGTAAAGAAATGGGCATCACAGAGGACGTGATTTCTGAGCAGCGCCTGATGAAGCCATTGTCATTGTAAGGAGCAGTAGATGTTGAAGATTGCAGTTCTTTTATCCGGAAGCGGCAGGACTCTGGATAATTTTCATGAACGTATTCAGGTGGGAAGCCTGCATGCCGGCATTCAAGTAGTCATTTCCAATGTCCGTGATGCGTTGGGCCTCCAGAAGGCTGAGAGGTATGGTTATCCTGCCTTTCACGCAGTCGGCAATGAGGGGATCAACACCATTCTGCAGGACTACTCCATAGATATTATCTGTCTGGCCGGGTTCCTTAAGCTGTATGAGCCTCCGCCAAAACTGGCCAGGTCGGTTGTTAATATCCATCCTTCACTGATCCCGGCATTTTGCGGAGACGGATTTTACGGATCGCGGGTGCATCGGGCGGTCAAGGCTCGTGGCTGTCTTGTCAGCGGCTGTACAGTTCACTTTGCAAGCGAGGTGTATGATGAGGGCCCGATCATCGTCCAGAAATGCGTTCAGCTTGCTTATGATGACACCGTAGAATCCATTGCCGGCAAGGTTTTTGGCGCCGAATGTGAGGCCTTTCCGGAGGCCCTTAACCTGGTCAATGAAAAAGGGCCTGATTTTTTTTGGGAGCGGGTGCAAGTATGAGCAATGAATCACGGAGTATCCTTACCGCTCAGGAAATGGAGCTGGCCCTGAAGAGAATAGCCCTGCAGATTCTGGAACGAAATCATTCCGTCGATGATCTGGCCATCGTCGGGATTCATACCTGCGGCGTTGATCTGGCAGTGCGGATCAGGAAGATTATCCAGGAACAGGCCGGGGTTGAGATTCCCTCCGGCAGCCTGGACATCACCCTGTACCGCGACGACTGGAGTTTGATCTCGCAGAATCCGGTGGTGCGTACCACCGACCTTTCATTTATCGTCGAGGGCACTCGTTTGATTCTGGTGGACGATGTCCTGTTCACCGGTCGCACCATCCGCGCCGCCATGGACGCCATCATGGATTACGGCCGTCCACACTCCATTCAGCTGGCGGTTCTGGTGGATCGCAGTGGCCGTGAGCTGCCCATTCAAGCCGATTATGTCGGCATGCAGACGACAGTGCTGCCCCATGAACGCATTGGCGTCCTGCTCAAGGAGCACGGCGGCAACGATGAGGTGGTCATTCTGAAGAATGACTGATGGCCTTATCCTCAGGTTATAGCTCACGTTTCGGGTGCGTTAATCCCCTGCCTTTTCTTTCTTGTGGCGCACAGGCGTGCCCGCACGCTTCGGTCTTTTAACCCTTGTTCTTGCCTTTTTCTTTGTGCCTTGTGCCGTTGAGTCTGCGCGCATGGCCATTCACTTTACCCTCGAAAAATCCCATGGAATTACTCGCCCCTGCCGGCAATATGGAGTCCTTTCGCGCCGGTGTACAGGCTGGTGCCGATGCCGTTTATGTCGGCGCACCGGCACTGAATGCCCGCAATCTCGCCCGAGACCTTCGTCTGGAAGAGATCGCCGCGATGATTCATTACTGCCGTGAACATGGACTAAAGTTCTATCTTGCCGCCAACAGTCTGGTGCGTGAACAGGATCTGCCCCAGGTGGTTGAGACCCTGGCAATTTTAGAAGAGCTTCAGCCTGATGCCCTGATTGTCCAGGATCTGGGGGTAATCAAGCTGGTGCGCGACTATTTTCCAAGACTCACTCTCCACGCATCTACCTTGATGGCCGCCCATAATTCAGAGGTAGTGCATGCCTTCAGCGATATGGGCATGGCGCGTGTGGTCCTTGCCCGTGAGTTGACGATCAAGGAGATCAGCGCCATCTGCAAGAAGAGTGCAGTGGAGATTGAGGTCTTTGTCCATGGCGCCATGTGTTTTTCCTACTCCGGGCTCTGTCTTTTTTCCTCATTTTTAGGGGGTAAGAGTGGCTTGCGTGGCCGCTGTGTGCAGCCTTGCCGACGTCAGTACAACTGGGAGGGAAAGAGTGAAAACCGCAGTGCAGTCAAAATCGGGGTGAAGAGCGGAAAAAAAGAACCTCGCGAGTTCTCCGGTAGCAAAGGAAGCCCTAAAGGAGGAAAAGGGGCATATCTCTTCTCCATGGATGATCTGGGCGGGCTTGAAGCCGTGCCCTTGCTTGCCGAGGCCGGTGTTGCCTCGTTGAAGATCGAGGGGCGGCTGCGCACGGCCCACTACGTTTCCCATGTTGTTCAGGCCTACCGGATGGTCATGGATGAAGTGGAACGCGCTCGAGCAGCTGATGCCAATGGGGATGGGAAGATTCACGATATTGATGCCGGCAGTTTAGCCATGGTGATGCAACAGGCTAGGCAACTGGTCGAAAAAGCAATGAGCCGGAAGGTTGGGCCTGGCTATTTCCTCTCTCCGCAACCCTTGACGGCGATCACTCCTTATCATTCCGGCAATGCCGGGCTTCATCTTGGTCGTCTCGAGGGAGTGCGGCAGGTGAAAGATGGAATTCAGGGCAGCCTGACCCTGAAGGACGAGCTGGAGGTGGGAGACCGCCTGCGTCTGCATTTGGAGTCAACCGGTGAACGGCACAGCTTTACCTTGCAGGAGATGGTGAAAGATCGCAAGCCGGTGGAGCAGGGCCGGGCCGGGGACACCGTATGGATAGGCCTGCCCGTTGAAGGCGTCCGGCCAGGGACAAAAATGATCGATCTGTATAAGGTGGACGTCCGCAGTCGTCCGCAGGTGACCGATGAGGCATTTGGCCTGCCCGAGAGTCGAAAGATGAAAGAGCTTGTTGTCGGGATTCAGGACGACCGACGGGGAGGGATTGCAGCGGTTCGGCGAGAAGTCTGCCTGCCGGAAGGCAAGGCGGAAATTCCGCAGCTCCAAAGCCACAAAGGAAAAGGGGTTGGCACGTCGCGAGCCACGCAACGAAAGACGACAGGGCCGCCCAAAGTTCAGCTGCCTCTGGAATGGTGGCTGAAAACCGATTCCCTGAAACTCTTGCAGGATCGACTGCCCTTTACGCCTGATCGTTTTCTGATTTCCGTGGATAAAACAACGGTCAGTCAGGTTGGGCAGATCAAGCGCTCTGTGGGGGTCGGGACTCGCAACATTACCTGGTGCCTGCCGCCCATCCTTTTTGAGGCGGAGCTGGCCCAGATGCAAAAACAGCTCACGCTTCTCATCCGTTCCGGCTTCAAAAGCTTTCAGATAGGACATATCAGCCAGGCCTGGATGTTTAAAGGGGCGAGGGTGCATCTCTCCTGTGATTATACCATCAGCCTGATGAACAATCAGGCCCTGGCTGCGGTTGCGCACCTGGGGGCGGAGGCGGCTCAGATTTCCATCGAGGCCGATCGCGCCTTGATTGCCGATCTTCTCAAGGGGAGCCGTGTCAATAAACAGCATATCCGCAAGGGGCTCACGGTCTATGGTGCGCCAGCCCTGTTCACCGCCCGTCTGGCGGCCAAGCACTTTCAGTATGATCGGGTCTTGACCAGCCCCAAGGGGGAATCGTTCACCATGCACAAGAAAGACGGGTTGGTCAAGACCGTGCCCTGCCGTCCATTTTCACTGTTGCCCTATCTGGGAGAGCTTCGGGATATGGGCCTTGATTATGTGGTGGTGGATCTCTGTCATCTCTCCACCAGTGCCAATGATCTGCAGGCCCTGGCCGAGCGGCTCAGCGGGGCAGGGCGGATCTATAAACTGCCCACCTTTAATTATCTCGGAACCTTGGAATAAAAGCGGTGTTGTGTAAAGCGTGTGAGAGGGATGGAGTCTGGTGACAGGCGGGGATGGAGGGGAGAGTAAAGCTTCAACGGGGTATCCATGCATTGCATGGATACCCCGTTGTTCTTTCACCAGAACATCCCTTCGGCAGCCCATAGTACTGGATAGTTGCCTGAGTGGATCCTGCTCCGAGATTCAGAGATAAGGAAATAAAATTAGAACGTCATGGTGACTGATACTCCACCATAGATAAAGTTGTCGTCGTCGCCTTGTTTGCTAAGATTGCTTATAACATCTTCGGCGTCATTGGACAGGGCGAATGAATATACGAGTTTTGGATTGATCGTCGCGTAGCTGCAGAGGGGGATGGTGAAGCCAACTGACAATACGCCATCATGAAAATCGCTGTAGGCATCATCGGGTGAATCTGAAACAGCAAAGGTTGAGGCGTCATCTGCTGACAGGTAGCTGACCTGGGCGCCCAGATCCAGGGTGATGTCATTGTGAACAGGGATAGAATGGGAGACTCCCAGGGTAACATACCAGCCTTGATAAGAGTCAATATCACGGTAAATGGTCAGGGTTGGCTTTAAGATGGTTTTCAGGGCGGCGCTGGCATAAAATTCCTGGCTGTCATCCACTGAATCGAGGCCGTAATAGATGTAACCAACGGAAAAGGCTACGGGGTCCATGTCCCAGGCGTAGGCCAGGGTTAAATCGGTTTCAGTCCAGTTGTTGGACGCATTGTCATCCATTACATATGGATCGGTGTCAAGGTTTCCCCACATATTTGCAGAAAAGCCCTTGTAGGCCACGGTCATGGAGGGTTGAATGACGATGCTGTCCTTGCTCATCTCAAATCCACGCCAGATATACTGGCTAAATGCGCCTACGGTCAGGTTGGCAGTGGGCTTCTCTTCTTCGGCAGAGGCCATCCCGGAAAACATGGTGAAACAGGCTCCGGTAGCGGCTACACCAACCAGCAATTTCTTTGTGATTTTATTCATCTCTTTTCTCCTTTATTCTAACATGTGAAATATAGCTGCATGGACCCAATGCCCATCTTTTACTTTTATTGTAAATACAAGTTTCATGCCAAATGTAAAATAAGGCTGATTGAATGTGTAAGTATCTAAAATAAAATACATAATCAATTTTTGCCTATTGTATTTAAAATTACAATTTTGAATTATGCGTAGCGCTGAAATGACATTTTTGTGCAGTTTGCGTTTAGTTTCAGGGGGTCAGGGTGTTATTCATTTGTACGCAGAAGGTCGTGCCAACTAATGTTCTTTCCTCCCTTGTAGGGCCCAGGCTTGGGAATAGAGTGTATTTAGTCTTTTCTCCAGTTCCAAACGGTACTCCTCCAGTTCATGGTCTTTCAAATCTGGCGGCACTTGCAAGGGGTCACCATAAAAAAAATCAATTTTGGAAAAGGGGTGGGGCAGGGCCGTCCCGTCCCAAGAACCAAAGCGTTTGTAGCTGCTGCATGACCAGGCCATGGGCAGCACCGGAACCCCTGTGTGCGAGGCCAGCATTAGAGAACCGGCTTGCACAACCCTGGCAGGTCCCTGAGAGCCGTCAGCAACGAGGATGGCATTGTGGCCGGCACGCACCGCCCGAATCAGCTTGATGATTGCCTGCATTCCACCCTTCTTACGGGAACCACGCACGGTCTGGTTGCCCAGTCTCTCCACTATCCGACTGATGTATTCGCCGTCACGGCTGGCGCTCACCATGGCCACCCCCGACTCTCCACGGAAAAAATAGAGGATATAGAGTACCCCATAATGCCAGAAGCTGCCGATGGCAGGGATTCCGGCTGCCTTGATGCGATCCATATGTTCTTGGCCATGGATGGTCAGTCGACAGGTGCCAAACCAGAGTCTGATCAGCCAGACAAAGATAAAAGGCACCGCCCGCAGGGAAAACTTGTACCAGAATCCGTCTTTCATCGTTGTTGTTTCTCTCCCATTTCTGGTCTACGCTCGCGCTTTTGCCATCGCTGGCTCGCACGAGAGACTTGGAATTTCGCTTTCATCTCGTTTACCTGGCTTTCCATGGCTTACGCAATCTCGATTTCAAGTTTGCGCAGGGCCTTAATCCGGTCACGCAGGGCCGCTGCCTGTTCAAAGGCAAGTTCCTTGGCGGCAGTCTGCATCTCCTTCTCCAGTTTCTTGATTTCCTTTTCAAGGTCACGAATACTGTTGAACACAGGAAGGTTTTCCGCTGCCTGCAAAATTGCCGTCTGATAATCATCGGGCAGGTATCCACTGTCGGCTAGATGTTGATTGAGACTGTCCTTGACCCGTGAACAGATGGTCCGGGGAGTGATGTTATGATCCCGGTTGTACTGCTCCTGAATTTTTCGCCGTCTCAAGGTCTCATCCATGGTCCGCTGCATGGAGCCGGTGATGGTGTCGGCATAGAGGATAACCGTGCCCTCTGAGTTTCTCGCTGCCCGCCCGCAGGTCTGGGTAAGGGAGCGTTCCGATCGGAGAAAGCCCTCCTTGTCGGCATCCAGTACCGCCACCAGGGACACCTCGGGGATATCCAACCCCTCGCGCAGGAGATTGATCCCCACCAGGACATTGAACTCGCCTTTACGAAGATCCCGGATCAGCTCCATCCGTTGAATCGTCTTGATGTCGGAGTGAAGATAGCGCACCTTGACCCCTAACTTCTCATAATAATCGGTCAGGTCTTCGGACATCCGTTTGGTCAAAGTGGTCACCAGCACCGCCTCATTGCGCGCGACCCGCAGTCGGATCTCTTCCAGCAGATCGTCCACCTGGTTCGTTGCAGGACGCACTTCGATGGCCGGATCAAGTAGGCCGGTGGGTCGAATGATTTGCTCCACAATCCGTCCCTCGACCTGGGCCAGCTCATAAGGGCCTGGGGTTGCCGACACATAGATGACCTGATTGATGCGGGCGTTGAACTCCTCAAAGCGCAGGGGCCGGTTGTCAAGGGCCGAGGGCAGGCGAAATCCAAAATCAACCAGGGTCTCCTTACGGGAGCGATCGCCGTTGTACATGCCGTTGAGCTGGGGAACCCCGATATGGGACTCATCGAGAAAGAGGAGGAAGTCCTCGGGAAAATAGTCGATCAGGTTGGGCGGGGCAACCCCCGGTTCCTTGCCGGTCAAGTGCCGGCTGTAATTTTCGATGCCGCTGCAATAGCCCAGCTCCTGGATCATCTCCAGGTCAAACATCGTGCGCTGCTCCAGACGCTGCAGTTCAACCAGGCGATTTTTTTGCTGATACCAGGCCAGTCGGTCCTTCAGTTCTTCTTTGATCGCGGCCATGGCAATCTGCAGGCGGTCACGTGAGGTGACAAAGTGACTGGCCGGAAAGACGGTGTACTCATCCAGTTGCTGGAGAACCTTGCCGCGTAAGGGGTCGATGATCGAGATCTTCTCCACCGTATCGCCAAAAAACTCCAGCCGGATGGCAATCTCTTCTTCATAAGCCGGGAAGATATCGATAACATCGCCGCGCACCCGAAAGGTACCGCGATGAAAGGAGATGTCGTTGCGTTCATAGAGCATGTAGACCAGACGTCGCTGCACCTTATCCATGGCGAAGTCCTCATCACAACGGAGAAAGAGGTGCATGTTTTTATACTCTTCCGGTGAACCGAGGCCATAGATGCAGGAAACCGAGGCGACAATCAGCACGTCTTGTCGGGTCAGCAGGGAGCGCGTGGCAGAGTGGCGCATCTTGTCGATGGCGTCATTGATGGCGGAATCTTTTTCGATGAAGGTGTCCGAGGCGGGGATATAGGCCTCCGGTTGATAATAGTCGTAATAGGAAACAAAATATTCCACTGCGTTATGGGGAAACAGCTCCTTGAATTCGCCAAAAAGCTGGGCCGCCAGAGTTTTGTTGGGGGCTATGACCAGGGTGGGCCGCTGGACCTGGGCCACGACATGGGCCATGGTAAAGGTCTTGCCGGAACCGGTGACTCCCAGGAGCATTTGACTGGGCGCCCCGTTTTTCAGACCGCGCACCAGTGTGGCTATGGCCTGCGGCTGATCGCCGGAGGGAGAAAAGGTGCTGACAAGTTCAAAGGGACGATCCATGGTGCCGATACTCTTTTAAGTTTTAAGTTTCAGGGCTTAGATGGTAAGATGCACCCAGATTTTCAGCGATTAAAATTTTCAATCTTAAAACTTAAACCCTTATTTCTCAAGTAATGAATCGTTTTCCCCGACTTCCCCTGCTCCTTTACAGCTATCTGACGGCCGAGATCCTTGGACCGTTTTTTGCCAGTTTCCTTATTTTAAACGCGGTTTTTTTTCTCGTTAAACTGATTCCGTTTTTGAATGTAGTGCTGGAACTGAGTATTGGATTTACTGATTTTGTCCGTCTTTTTTCCTATATCTTTCCAAATATGTTCCTCTACTCCATTCCCATGGCGGCCATGATGGGGATGATCGTCGCCTTTAGCCGACTCACCGTCGATCGTGAGATCCTCGCCTTAAAGGCCAACGGCATCAGTGTCTATACCATCCTCCCTCCTGTTCTCCTTATCTCTTTGCTCATTGCCGGCATCACCGGATATTTTTCGGTGAGACTCATCCCCAGTGGTGAAATCGCTATGAAGCAGCTCATGTTTCAACTGGCCAAAGAGAAAATTGATAAGGGGATTAAGGAAAACGCCTTTACCGAAGCCTTGGGTGATGTGGTGGTTTATGTCCAATCCATTGACCAGGCCACGGGATCCTGGCGCAATGTCTGGGTTTCGGACATGCGTGGCCAGACCGTTCCCTCCATTACCATGGCTCAAACAGGTTCGATGGTTGGGGATACCCAGCAGATGCAGGTGACCATTGTTCTTGAAAACGGCAGCCTCAATCGGCCGGACGGAGCCTATGCCCAGACTGTTTCCTTTGATCGCTATAAGATCAATATTCCCCTGCATATTCCAAGCGTTATCGACGGCGAAGATCTCGCCCGTCAATCCATGGGTTCAATGACCATGGAACAGTTGGAGCAAGCCGCGCTTCTCTTCGGCAGCACCTCCGAAAAGGGCCGGGATGCCCTTGTCCACTATCATAAAAGACTTGCTCTACCAGTGGGTTGTTTTATCCTCAGCCTGCTGGGGCTTCCCCTTGGGCTTCAGGCGCGAGTGGGCAGAAGCGCCATCGGTATCCCCCTTGGGTTAGGATTTTTCATCCTCTATTATATTCTGTTCACCCTTGGTAAAAATACAGCACAGGATACCTCGGTTCCCGTTGCCATAGCCATGTGGCTTCCCGATCTTTTCTTTTTTGTTTTGACCCTGATTCTTGTGCGCCAGAGTGCCAACGAAAGGCCACTCCTCCCGCGCGTGCTCAGCAATGCCGCTGCAGTCCTGAATGCTGAATATGTCTTGCCGATTGCAGCTAAGGTTGCCGCAAGGTTGCGAGTTCTATTCCGGATGACTGCAAAGCAGACCCCCGATAAATCGAGCCCGGATCAACACCCATATATCCAGGGAAGTGATATAAACCTTGGCCCTGGGCATCTCAGTGAAGGCACTGTGCATGGTGATGTACATAGCAAACAATGCCATATCCATGGATGTGCCTCGTATACTTGTCTTCACTGTACCATTGAATTCAAGAATTTAGAGATAGCTGTGCAGGCAGGCTTTACCCCTTGTGAAGCCTGCCAGGTTATTCTGCTGAAACAGGGCGCCTACTTGAGGAAAACCGGCAATGAATCTGGAACAGAAGGCAGCTTATAGCAGTGATCCCAGAGTATGCAGGCTGTGATTGAAGACGGTAAGCGAACGGGAGCTTGGTGAGAAGGGGCAGCGAAACCGTGTCTCCATTCAATCAAGGGGTGGCCTAAAGATGCATTGGATCCGTCAAGATCCTGTTTCACGGGGAACTCACCATGCCTTCAGCTTGTCGGGTTCATCCTTGACACTGGCATTTTAGCCATATAAGCTGTTATCAAAACCTCAAATGGGCGGAATCGACTCAGGTTGACGAATTTGTTCTCCCTTTTTAACCTTCTGAAGAACTGCTATGATGATACTTCCTTTTGCCAGTGAAATGCGTGAACTCGACCGGCAAGCCATAGAGGAATTCGGCATCCCCGGGATGGTTCTTATGGAAAATGCCGGACTGGGCACTGTCTTGATGATGGAGCAGGAATTGGGTCCGGCCAACAACAGCTTCGCCTTGATCCTCATCGGGCCCGGGAATAATGGCGGGGATGGGTTGGTGATTGGCCGGCACCTCCATCAGCGCGGCTGCGAGCCGGTTTTTATCTTTCTGGCACCGCCCGAACAACTGAAAGGGGATGCCGCCGGCAATCTTCATATCATCAACAAGCTGGGATTTCCTCTTCATCTGTTGACCACATTGGCAACTGTCCAGACCCTGCATAGACTGTATCAGCAGCAGATTCTATTGGGCAGATCCTGTTATGCCATTGTCGATGCCATATTCGGCACCGGCTTGACCAGAGAGATTGACGGGTATGTGGCGGAGCTGATCGAGCTCATCAATACTGAACCATGGGCCGCCTCCATTCCTCGCATTGCCGTGGATATTCCCTCCGGGCTGCACGCCGATACCGGCAAGGTTTTGGGAGCCTGCATTGGCGCCGATCATACGGCCACCTACGGCTGCGCCAAAGCCGGACAGCTCATGGAGCAGGGGGCTGAGGTCTGTGGCCGGCTCCATATCATTGATATCGGCATTCCGTCGGCAGCCTTCACCACCCTTGGAATTCAGCAGAGAGCAGTCAATGCTGAGGAGACAAGTCGGATTCTGGCTGGGATAAAACGGAAGAAATCCTCCCACAAGGGGAGCCATGGACATTTGCTGGTTCTGGCTGGGTCCATCGGTATGACCGGGGCGGCGATTCTCACTGTCAGAGGGGCCTTGCGCAGCGGTTGCGGCCTTGTCAGTCTCTGCTGTCCCCAGGATTTGGATGCGATCTTTGAGGCCAGCTTTGTCGAAGCCATGACCATTCCCCTTGGAGCGTCCCACTCTTGTATCGGCATGGAGGATCTCGCCACCATTGAGCAACACCTGCAGGGCAAACAGGCACTGGTCATAGGGCCGGGGCTGGGCACGGCAGAATCCACCGCCGAACTTGTGCTCCATCTCTATCGTACCGTGCAAATTCCCATGGTGATTGACGCCGATGCCATTAATATTCTGGCGCAGGCGAGACATCAACTTCAGGCCCCGCCGGGCCCTCGGGTGTTTACCCCCCATCCCGGTGAAATCGCCAGAATCCTTGGAATCTCCATCGTCGAAGTTCAGGAAGACCGGATACGGGCAGCCAGAGCGGCCTGTCAGTTTCTGGACCAGTCAGCCGGGCAGTGTACCGTCATCCTCAAGGGAGTGGGGACGGTTATAGCCTCCCATGATTCTCAGGTATGGATCAATACCACCGGCAATCCCGGCATGGCCACGGCCGGCATGGGAGATGTGCTGAGCGGTGTTGTCGGCGCATTGATCTGTCAGGGCCTCTGTCCCCAGGAGGCTGCACGGGCGGCTGTGTATTTGCATGGCCGGGCTGGAGATCTTTTATTAAAAACCATCGGCATTGGGTATATCGCAACCGAAGTGGCAGACAGCTTGCCCCAAGCCATCAAACTAATGAATCCATAAGGAGTATATGTATGTTAATTGCCCGTGATATTATGTCCCAAGAGGTCATCACTGTAACTGAGGATGCAAGCGTCAAAGAGCTGGCCAGGGTTCTCGCGATCCACCAGATAAGCGGGGTGCCGGTCATCAATGAAGAGGGGAAATTGGTTGGAGTTGTGACCGAGAGTGATCTGATCTTTCAGACCAAAAAAGTTCATATCCCCACGGTTATCACCATCCTTGACTCGGTATTTTATCTGGAAAATCCCCATAAAATGGGCGACGAACTGAAAAAAATGGCTGGGCTTCTGGTCAAAGATATCCTGACCGGTTCTCCGGTCACCGTTGAGGAAGAGACCTCCCTGGAAGAGATTGCTACGATCATGTCGGAAAAGAATATGCACACCCTGCCGGTGATGAACAACGGGGTTATCGTCGGGGTGATCGGCAAGAAAGATATTATCAGAACGCTGATTGATTAGTCTGGTTCAGCTGCCCACGATGCCAGGGCATTGTTGAAAAGAGATGGGGACTTCGGTTTTTGATAATGCCGAAGTCCCCGTGTGCTTTGAGTCAGTCAGATCTCTTTTTTTCCTGAATCTGTTTGATAAAATGATAAAAAGCAGAAACCGCAGGTTCAGCCCGGCCAAAGTGGAGATGGAGATAACCGCCTACCGTATTACCGATTCTGAACCCTTCGCTCCGTCCGTCTTCCAGTTGGTACAGGGTCTCAACCTCCGGGGCCATTTGCACGATGCGCGAATAATGAAACTCATGGCCGTGCAAAATCTCTCCCTTTTTCCCCCACAGGCAGTCTCTTTTCAAGATTGCCTGACGATACCCAAGACGGGATAGTCGGCTCTGCATTTGAACCGTTGCAGGGAAAACCCCGGCCATGGCGTGCGCCTTTCCTTCCAGATCGATTAATTCCTCGCACAGGTACATAAATCCGCCGCACTCGGCATACACCACGCCGCCACTGGCTGCCCAGGCAGCAATGGACGCCCGCATGGAAAGGTTCCGACTGAGGGTGGCGGCGTGCAACTCAGGATATCCACCGCCCAGATAGAGGGCATCTATTCCTTCCGGCAACTGCTGATCGTGCAGAGGGCTAAATGGGAGCAAATCAAAACCGGTCTTCTCGAGAATGGTCAGATTGTCTTCATAATAAAAGCAGAAGGGCAGGTCACGGGCCACTGCCAGTTTAAGGGGCTGGGCATGTACTCTGGGGCACGATGCAGGCCGTTGCGAAAGCTCCCTGTTATTGACCGGTTGACTGGTTCTGCCGGCGGCCAGAGAGAGAACGCCATCCAGGTCAATGTGGGTCTCTATGGTGGCGGCAAGTTCTCGCAGCTGTCCGTCATTGAGCGGTAATTCCTCCCCCATGTGCAGCCCAAGATGGCGGTCTGGAATCTCAAAGTGAATATTGCGGGGAAAAAATCCCAGGATCTTTATCTGACTGGACTGTTCCACAGCCTTCCGGATCAATGCTTGATGCGTTGCAGAGTCCACCCGGTTAAAAATCACTCCTTTGATCTGCAGGCGCGGATCAAACAACTCAAATCCTTTGAGCACCGCCGCCGCGCTTTCAGCTGCGGATCCCGCTTCAATGACCAGTACCACGGGCAAGTCCAGGGCCAGGGCCAGGGCCGCTGAACTTGCATGGCCTCCGTCAAAAAGACCCATCACTCCTTCCACCACGGCCACCGTTTCGCCTATGGAACCACCATGGTCGATCATTCGCTGCTGAAAAATCGCCCGGCAAAAGTCCTCCCCACACATGCAAAGATCAAGGTTGGAGGAGATCTCGCCGGTGACCATCCGGTGCAGGCTGGGGTCAATAAAATCCGGGCCGCACTTGAATGGCTGGACGGTTAAACCGCGAACTTTTAACGCAGCCATAATCCCTAGGGTAATGGTGGTTTTGCCGCATCCACTGGCTGTGCCGCCAATCATGAAGGCCGGGAAAACGTGATCTGGCGAGAAAGGGCCGGGAGTGGGGGATGAGGTGGTGATCTCTGGGGAAGTCATTATCGCATTATAAAAATATTCGTCTGCATAGCAGGAGAAAAAGAATAACCAGCGCAGAGCCGGTCAAGATCAGTCGATTTGTGATCAGGATATCGGTATCGACAAGGGCACGCGTCTGATCTCCCATGGTTGGTTTGGCGACAGTGCGGCCGAAATAGATAGCGTCGCCGCCCAGCTGCACCCCCAGGGCTCCCGCCACCGCTGCCTCCGAATGACCGGAATTGGGGCTGGCGTGGCACAAGCGGTCCCGGAAGAAAATCCGAAAGGATTTCTTCCAGCCAAGACCAAGGGGAAATGAGGCTGCTGCCAGGAAGAGTCCGCACAGACGTGCCGGAATAAAATTACAGATATCATCGAGCCTGGCTGCCGCCCAGCCAAAGTCGAGATAGCGTTCATTCTTGTAGCCGAACATGGAATCCATGGTATTCACCGCCTTGTAGCCCAAAGCAGCCAAGGCTGCTCCCACAATGGGGCTGCAACCGAAGATCGGTCCCATCATCGCTCCTGCAATGGCGAAAAAAAGCGGGGCACAGATTCCATCCACCATATTTTCTGCAACGGTTTCGACGGTGGCGCGAATGACTCCGTTCCGGTCCAGGGCCGCCGTGTCCCGTCCGACAATCATTGATACCGCTTGTCGTCCGGCCTGAAGCCCCAACTCTCCCTCTGTTTGCAAGGCAATAAAAACCGCGCGGCTATGGCGGACGAGATCCCGGGCGGCAACGGAGGTGTACAGTAAAAAGACTGCCAGGCCATCAGCGAGGAGTGGAGAGATTTGTTTAACCGTGAGCAGCAGCCCTGCAAGCAGGGAAAGGGTGGTGATGATAACGGCAAGGACGGTCATGAATCCGGCAATTCGCATAGTAACGAAAAATTTTCGAAAGAGGGATTCGGCGCGGACACAGAGCCAGCCGATAATCCTGACTGGATGAGGAAACCAGCGGGGATCACCCCAAGCCATATCTAAGGTGAGGGCAATTAATAATTGCAATTCAAAAACATGCACCAGCATCCTCCAGGGACAGTAAAATGAAGGGAATAAAAATGATGCATACCATGTTTTGCTGGTCGACAGGATGAAAAAGGGAATGGGCCAAGAGGATTTATTGAGAAGGGGAGAAGGTAGACCTTTACCGGTACTTGCAGATCAGTCCTCACTTCTTCTGCATTTGCGTTGTTCTTTGATGGCATACATGGCGGCGTCAGCCTTGGACAACATCTGTTCCAGGCTGTTTTGTGATCCGGGGTGGTAGGTGTCTGAGCCAATGCTCATCGCTAGAGTGTAGGGACGTTTGTTGGCCTGACAGACCCGGTAGGCATGTTCGTCCAGTCGTTTAGCGAGCATGGGGACAATCGGGACGCCCTGGCTTGGGGTAAAAAGAATGACGAATTCATCCCCGCCAATGCGACTGATAATGTCATCCTGACGAAAAACAGTACGTAGCACAATGGCCATATCCTTGAGGGCCTGGTCGCCGACCTTGTGACCCAGGGTGTCGTTGATGTTTTTCATTCCGTCCAGATCGACATATAAAAGGGTCATCTCGCGTTGGTTAATTTCAGCACTATCAATGGCGGCAGACGCCTTTTCCATAAAGCCACGACGATTCAACAGCCCGGTCAGTTCGTCGGTGATGGAAATAATCCGAAGCTGATTCTCCAGGGATTTACGGAGGCTGATATCGCGGAAGATCCCACGCACTATAGGGGTTTGTTCCTCTTCATTCAGCTGGATGCTTACCGTTCCTTCCACCTCAATTTCTTTGCCACGGGCGGTGCGGAATATGGTTTCAATTTTATTCTGCCTGGATGCATTGCTCAGGATCTTATGAAATGTTTGCTGGCAATGGGTCAAATAGTCAGGATGACAGATGTCCTGGAAGTCAAGATTGGTTATCTGGTTAGTCTGATAGCCAAGGGCTTCCTGTAAGGCCTGATTGGCAAAGAGGATGGTTCCGTCCAGAGAAAAGGTCAAGATCAAGTCACTGGAATTCTCGATAATGCTCCGGTACCGCTCTTCACTGAAGGTTAACGCCTGTTCGGTCTTGGCCCGTTCGGTGATGTCGAGAATGGCCTTGATCAACCCCAGTGGTCTGCCCGTTTGATCCCTTTTTACCGTGGTTTTGATAAGATAGCGTCGGATCTCGTTGCCCACCTGCAGGTCTTTTTCCTGATCGAAGTATGGGGCATCGTTTTCGTTCAAGGGTTGGTTGGAGAGAACACGTTGGAGTATGCACTGGTCGGTCATGCAGGTGGGGCTGGGCCAGATTTCATGGCAGAACTCACCAATTAAATCTTCTTTGTTTTTGTTTACGATTTGGCAAAAGGCTTGGTTTACATTGAGAATTCTGTGGTCAAGGCCGATGACCTGAAGGGGAACAGCAGATTCAAAAATCTGGTTCAGTTCATTGCGGCTATTAGAAATCTCTTTTTGAAGCTCATGCTCTGCGGTGATATCCTGGAACGTAACCACAAGGACATATTCTTTTTGGGTGATGTGATTGATAATCAATGGGGCTTGCAGTCTTGCCCCCCGCATTTGCAGAATCCGGTTTTTATGGTGTACGGGAAGACAGATGCATTCCAGGGATTTCTGTTCCGGATTTTTGAAGAATGCACGGAAGCGACCAAGAAAAAGGTCTTTGGAATCATTGGTCAGCAGTTCATGGACAGGGAGCCCAGTGAGATCAAGAGCAGATTTCGCCAGCATGATGGCAAGGGTTTCGTTTACTTTCTCCAGTATGCCATTTTCACTGATGATTGCCAGTCCGATGGGACAATGCTGGAAAAGCTGGACATAGCCTGATTTTGAGTCTTCCAGAAGTCGTTGGGTCTGCTGGAGTTCTTCATTTTGAATCTCCAGTTCGATCTGGTAAACGCGCAGTTTCTGGATGAGAGAACGAATATCGTCTTCGATCTGGTCGTCACTGCTGTCAAACCGTCCAGCCAGAAATCGTTCTGCTTTTTCCAGAAGTTCTTTTTCCTTTGGAGTGTTAACAAATTGGGCGCAAATGATGTCGGTTTTAAATGTCATGGCGGTGAGCGGTGGCGGTGGCGAAAAAACGTTCAATCGCTTCAAGTCCGTCGGCAGAAGCTCCGATGCCAACGAAATAAATCGGCGGGGATTTCTCAACATTGACCAGGGGGGTGTTATCCGCATTCATGGTCATTTCACAATGTTTTACAAGAACCTCATGCAGAAGAAGGAGAGATCCTTGACTTTTACCACGATAGAGCCTTGCTTATGCCGGAGGATAACGACAGTATGGCAAGGTTGGTTCGTGGAAATCAATTTCAGGTGAACTACTTAGAGTTACAGATAAAAATGTATCAATAATCCTTAAACATTTAAAACATACAGGGTTGAATTGCAAGATTCATCTGACAATCATTTGAGAAAAGCTATCATTCTTCAGGCAGTCATTGTTTTGTAGGAATGCATAACAAGTTCATTAACCTGCTGGAATCTGCTCACCAGGATATAGCGCTCAACCAGAATCTCAATCAAGGCTGAGGACGAATCAAGGGCGAAGGCTTCAAGCTCAGGGTGTCTGGCAAGAAAGAGCTTTTGCAAGCTGCTCTTTTCCGCTCCATGTTGTTCGATGGCCCTGCCAAGAACGGTCACGGCGAGGGCGGTCTGGAAATCGCCAGCCTGGTTGGTACGGTTGTCGATGAGCATCGACACCTGGCTGTTGGTCACAATATTGTTGAATTTCCGGGTATTGCGACTGGTAAAGAAAATCAGCCGCCTGAGATCCTCGGTTGCGACAAAGGCAATAAGGCTGACATAGGGCTCTGCGACTGCCGAGCCGGTATTTGTGGCCAACACCCCCAGGAGCTGCTGCTGAAAAAGCTCTCTTACCTGACGTTCAAGCAGGACGTGATTCATCGTTATATCCTTATTTATGCTTCATGCACTCTGTTAAAGAAG
Source organism: Desulfobulbaceae bacterium (assembly GCA_009773475.1). Taxonomy (GTDB): domain Bacteria; phylum Desulfobacterota; class Desulfobulbia; order Desulfobulbales; family Desulfocapsaceae; genus UBA2270. Next base: position 36,866 of record WSXV01000011.1, read on the forward strand.
TTTTCTTTGACTTTGAATCTATGCGAAAAATGATTTATTTTGTCATTCACCGATTGGGCACGCGGCGCTCAGGCACGACGGCATGAGGAGTGATGTCTTCATTCCACTTTGCCGACACATAGAGCTGGCAATAGCACGAGCCGAATTCCTTGACATCTGCTTCTCGGTAGACACAGGGGCAGATGATGTCCTGATCCCTTTCGCGGTTGCCTGACGCCAGTCTGCAGGGGCAGGACATATATCCATAGCGGTCCTTATTGGTCAGCAGACCGCGCAAGAGATCAAAATCTCTCTCCTTGTCCCGGTTGAAGAAATAGCCTTTTGGCTCCTGGATTTTCTTCAGCGCATCGTACAGTTCGTCAACCTGAGTGCGGATTCCAATGGCCTCTTTGATTTCCTGCACCTTAAAGCCGGTAATGGTCTGCCCGTCAATGGTGATTGTGGGGAAAGAACAGCTGGGATTGACCTGACGCAACTCTTCAAGCATCTCCTCTCTTTCGCCACCAAAAAGCAGGTCCGCATCGACGAATTCATAGGCAACGCCGAGGTCCTTGAGCATTTTCTTAATGGCTTGACAGAAGGCGCAGGTTGTAATGCTGTAGAGTTTAATTTTTTTGTTTTCCATAGGGTTCCTTTGTCCGATTTAAATTTGAGAGTACCCTGCATCTGCAAATCATTGCAGATGGCCTTGCTGCCGTAACTGTTGCTCGTCAGAATGATTCTGATAAATATTATTATCAAAGTAGGGAGTCTCGTGCGGCATGTCCAGAAGTATATGTTTGGTCAATAGAGAAAAACATTTTTTCAGGTGTTACTCCCAGGGAGGGGAGGAGCCGGAAAATCCGAGTTCATACCAGCATTAAAACCATGGGGACAACATCCTCGAGCTTTTCTGGTAGAGAGTGTAGTCGGGGAAATGCTCAAGGAGGAGTCGCTCTTCGATCCTGAGTTTGAGATAGAGGACAAGCCATAAGGCAGAGAAGCCGGCCAGGCGCAGCCAGCTGCAGGAAATAACGAGCAGGCCAAGCACTGCAAGGAGGAGGCTGGCATACATCGGGTGCCTGATATAGCGGTACGGGCCGTGTGTTATCAGAAGGGCTCCGTCCTTGATTGTCGGGCGGATGTTGAAATGACCCAGTCGCATGACCTTTACGGACCAACCGGACAGTAGCAGCGAGGCAATGAAAAAGGGCAGGGCCAGGGGGTGAAATTCGCGCCACCGAGTACTTGCAGCTAATAGAATAATGAGGATGAATTGACAGACAACAAGAATGGTTCCGGTCTCATTTTTCACTGTCCGACCTTCCGTTGGGTTTAAAATTTACTAATCTGGAGAGCACGAAGACCTGAGTGGGGCGAGTCTCGTGCCTTTCCCGTATGCAGATCCTAAAATCAAATTTTTTATGGCCTTTGCAAAGCATGAAAAAGGGGTCCGTTACTGCCGCTCTTGATAAAATTAACGGTGCTGCTTTTGCAAATGACCTGGTCCATAAAGGCGGCGGTGCGGAAGAATGCCGTGTTGTAGTCCCGTTCTTGGCAATGATAGGCAGCAAAAGCGGAGGCATAGGTGCAACCGGTTCCGTGCAGATTTATGCTGTTGATGCGCGGTCGTTTGCTGACGACTACTTCTTTGTTTCTTTCGATTAAGTAATCGTGGATTGCAGCGCTGTCTTGCTCCAAGTGGCCCCCCTTAACGATCACCGCCCGCAGATGTGCATGCCGGGTCAGGAGGTGTTCTGCGCAATGAATAGCATCCTCCGGTCTTGCGGTCTTCTGCCGACAGAGTCGTGCCAGCTCGTCTCCGTTGGGGGTGAGGACAGTCACCTTGCTGATAAGATGGCTGCTCAGCTCGCTTAATTTTTCACCACTGAGCAGGGATTGGCCGGTGGTTGACGCCAGGACCGGATCGTAGATCACCTCGCCCTGGAAGTCATCAAGAAGGTTTCCAAGGGCTGCGGCGATCTCAATGGCGCCGATCATGCCAATCTTGATATGGGTAACCTTATGATCGGTCAGAACGGCTTCAACCTGCCTGACCACCAGTCCAGGATCAAGGGGAATGGATTCGGTGACGCCCAGTGAATTTTGCACGGTGATGCAAGTGATTGCTGCAGCGCCATAAACGCCAATGGTGGTCATGGTCTTCAGGTCAGCCTGGATGCCGGCGCCGCCGGTGGGGTCTGAGCCGGCGATGGACAACACGGTGGGCGATAGTTGAGATGGCGATTGATTCATAAAAAAAGTGGCGGTGGATTGTGAAGGTTTTCCGTTGTTGGGTGGGATTCAGCATTTCTGCCATCAGAGTTGATTAATATAATGAAATACAATAGTATTGCAAGGCTTCAATCCAGGGCTGGAAAATGCCCCTCACAATACATCATGCAGAAACTAAGATTATGACTGTATCACCTCACGATTACGACGAAAGTAAGATCAAGACCCTCAGCTCCTTGGAGCATATCCGCAAGCGGCCCGGCATGTACATCGGCCGTCTTGGCAATGGCAGCCATCCCGATGACGGCATCTATATCCTGCTCAAGGAGGTGGTGGATAACGCCGTGGATGAATATATCATGGGGGCGGGAAAGCGGATCAATATTCATCTCGGCAGTGAGGGGATGGTGACCGTTCGCGACTTTGGCCGGGGGATTCCGCTGGGCAAGATTGTGGACTGCGTCTCCACCATCAATACCGGGGCCAAGTACAACACCGAAGTGTTTCAGTTCTCTGTCGGCCTCAATGGGGTGGGGACCAAGGCAGTGAACGCCATGTCCTCCCATTTCAAGGTCACCGCTTTTCGCGATGGGAAATTTGCCTGCGCCATTTTTACCAAAGGGGAGTTGCTCAGTTGCGAGGATGGGGAGACCACCGAGGCCAACGGCACCCTGGTGGAATTTATCCCGGATCGGGAGATGTTTCAGGACTACGCCTTTGATTCCGGTTTTGTCGAAGCGCGACTGTGGCGGTACGCCTATCTCAATGCCGGTTTGAAGCTCTATCTGGACAAGACCTGTTTCTATTCCGCTGGCGGCCTGCTCGATCTGCTGGCCAAAGAGCTGGATGACCAGAATATCTATGAGCCCATCTATTACCGTGACGCCACCCTTGAGTTTGCCTTTTCCCATACCGACGGCTATGGAGACACCTATTATTCCTTTGTTAACGGCACTTATACCAGCGAGGGGGGCACCCATCTTTCCGCCTTTCGCGAGGGCATTCTGAAGGGGGTCAATGAGTTTTCCAAAAAAAGTTTCGTGGGTCAGGATGTGCGGGATGGCCTGGTCGGCACCCTGGCGATTAAGATCAAGGACCCGCTTTTTGAGTCGCAGACCAAAAATAAACTGGGCAACAGCGATATCCGCTCCTGGATTGTCAACAAGGTAAAAGACGCAGTCTCCAGTGCCCTCTACAAGAACACCGAGGCTGCGGAAAGACTGCTGGAGAAGATCCAGCGCAATGAAAAGGTGCGAAAGGAGTTGCAGAGCGTACGTCAGGAGGCCAAGGCGAAATCCAAGAAGGTGGCCTTCAAGATCCCCCAGTTAAAGGACTGCAAACATCATCCCACCCGAAAAAAGGCCTCCCCGCAGGGCCAGGGCAATATGGTCTTTATCACCGAGGGCCAATCTGCCGCCGGTTCCATTGTCTCATCCCGCGATCCGTTGACCCAGGCCGTCTTTTCCCTGAAGGGCAAGCCCATGAATGTGCTTGGGCAGAAGTTGGCGATTCTCTATAAAAATGAAGAGATGTATTCCCTTATGCGGGCCCTTGATATTGAGGAGTCCATTGCCGATCTGCGCTACGATAAGGTGATCCTTGCCACCGATGCCGATGTGGACGGACTCCATATCCGGAACCTGCTTCTCACCTTTTTCCTCCATTATTTTGAGCCTCTGGTCAAGCTGGGCTATGTCTATATCCTTGAAACCCCGTTGTTCCGGGTGCGCAATAAGCAGGAGACCCATTACTGTTACTCGGAAAAGGAAAAGCAGGTCGCGGTTAAAAAGCTGCAAGGCACAGCCGCTAAGGCCGGGAACGTGGAAATGACCCGGTTTAAGGGTTTGGGCGAGATTTCCCCCAAGGAATTCAAGCAGTTTATCGGCCCGGATATCCGCTTGCAGCAGGTGAATATGGGAAGCGTCAGTGAAGTCAGCAAGATTCTTTCTTTCTACATGGGGAAAAACACCCCTGAACGCAAAAATTATATCATGGAACATCTGGTGGTCACTGAGGGGTAACGTCTCTCCGCTCCTTTAAACATCCAGCATCCTGCCAATTTGATCTTATTATGAACTCACAGTACGGTAGACTTCAGCAGCTTTTTGAGCAGAATTTTCTTGAGTACTCCTCCTATGTCATCAGGGAGCGGGCCATTCCCGATATTCACGATGGCCTGAAACCGGTGCAGCGCCGGATTCTGCAGACCCTGTTCAACATGGAAGACGGTCGTTTTCACAAGGTCGCCAATGTGGTTGGGGAGACGATGAAGCTCCATCCGCACGGCGATGCCTCCATCTTTGCCGCCCTCGTCAATCTTGCCAACAAGGAATATCTGATTGAGCGACAGGGAAACTTCGGCAATATCTACACCGGCGACCAAGCCTCGGCGGCTCGGTATATCGAGTGCCGGTTGACCCCGCTTGCCAAAGAGATCCTGTTCAACAAGGATCTCACCGACTTTGTCGAATCCTATGACGGCCGGATGCTGGAGCCGGTTACCTTACCGGCCAAAATACCCCTTCTTCTGCTGCTCGGGGCGGATGGCATTGCCGTCGGTATGGCCACCAAGATCATGCCCCATAATTTCTGTGAACTGTTGACGGCCCAGATCCAGCTGCTGCGCAATGAACCCATTGTTATCTATCCAGATTTTCAGAAGAAAGGGCTGGTCGATATAACCCATTATGATCATGGGAACGGCCGGATTCGCTGTCGGGCCCGTATCGAGGAGAGTAACGAAAAGACGATTCTGATCAAGGATATTCCCTATGGCACAACCACCCAGTCGCTCATAGAATCCGTTGAGAAGGCTGCCAAGTCCGGAAAAATAAAGATCCTCTCGATCAATGATTATACCGCCGAAGAGGTGGAAATCGAGATCAATCTGGCCCGCGGCGTGTATGCTAAAGAGACCATTGAGGCCCTTTACGCCTTCACCGACTGTGAGATTGCCATTACCCCCAATCTTACCCTGATTAAAAACAACACCCCGCTGACCTGTACCGTTGAGGAGGTTCTTGAGCATAATACCCAGAAGCTGGTGCACGATCTGACCAGGGAGCTGGAGATTGACCTGGGACGACTTCAGGAAAAACTGCACGCCAGATTACTGGAGCAGATCTTTATCGAGGAGCGGCTCTATAAAGAAATCGAAGAGGAGACCAGCTACAAGGCAGTGGTCAAGCGGGTTGGTATTTCCCTGCAGCCCTTTACCGGCGAGCTTTTGCGGGCTGTCACCAATGACGATATCGAACGGCTGCTGGAAATTAAAATCAAACGCATCTCTCGCTATGACATTAACCGGCAGCAGAAAGAGGTCCGGGAGATCCGTGCTGAAATCAAGACCATTGTCAATCATCTCAAGGATATGGTGGGCTATACCATCAATTTCCTGAACGGTCTGCTGAAAAAATACGGCCCCAATTTCCCCCGCCAGACCAAGCTCTGTGAGTTCGAGGAGGTCAGTGTTCGCAGTGTGGCCATGGCCAATCTGGTGGTTGGGTATCAGCGCGGTTCCGGCTTTCTTGGGCATACCATCAAGGCCGAGGATGAAAAGCAGGACTTGTCCCTGAATTGCTCGGAATATGATCGCCTTTTGTTGATCTATAATGACGGGATGTACAAGGTGATTCCGGCGGTGGACAAGCTCTTCGTCGGCCATGATCTGGCCTGGGTTGGGGTGGTTGAGGATGGGTTGATTTTCAATATTCTCTACCGAGATGGCCAGGAAAATCTTATCTACGCCAAACGCTTCACCACCCCAAAATTCATCTTGGAGAAGGAATACCGTCTGTTTGCCGAGGACAAACGCTCAAAGATCATGCTCCTGCTGATGGGGGCGGGGGCCAGCGCCCACGTCAGTCTGGCTCCTTCCGCGCGTGCCAAGAGCAATATCATGGAGGTCTATTTTGATGAGTATCTGCTCAAGAACCCCAATGCCAAAGGGAAGCGGATTGCCGCCAGGGTGGTGCGAAAGATCGTGGATTCCACCGGCAAGGCCGCGCCAAGGCCGAAGCCTCAGAATATGACCCTGCTTGATTTGGTGGCGCCGGACAAAGAAGACGGCGCTCTCGAGAAAAAGGGAGAAGAAGACGAAGGGAAGGTGGAGGAATAATCAGTTTTTTTCAGGTCAACAGGCTGAAGGACAGGCAACAAAAGGCAGATCATTATAGAGAAATCGGCAACAGAAGAGCCTTTTACAAAATGACGAACTTGACTTAATTTATGTCATTCCCGCCCATACGGAAATAAATACCATGCAGAATTCTCGAAACCGTTATTCCCGACTAAAAGCACCCGGGAATAACGGCAGGTTTGTTTGGCAGGTAAGCGAGTGCGCGAGACTCCGAGAGTCTCATCAATTACAAATGGCCTTGTTCTTTTACCTGATGATAGCTAAACCATCGACAAACCCATTCATGTTCAACTGGATCTGCTTGTAATCCTCCTCGCTCAGTCCCGCACCCAGGGCCACCAAGCGCGCCATTTCCGCCGTCAGAAAATCTCCCGGGGTATGGGCATCGGCATTCACCACCATTTTGGTGCCGGCTTTCAGCGCCATCTTCGCCACATGGCCATTGGTCAGACAATGGCCTTTGCGGCCTGTGATTTCAATCATCACTCCCATTCGGGCAGCCAGAAGCGCCTCTTCTTCACTCAAAAAACCGGGATGGGAGAGGACGTCAACCCCAGCCTCAATGGCGGCCAAATTAGTGCCGGGAGCCACGGGCTCAACGATGGTCTCTCCGTGCACGACAACAACCTGCGCCCCCAGTTCACGGGCCTTGCGGGTCAGCTGGCCAATTAATTCAGGGGGAACATGGGTCAGCTCAATTCCCGGCAGCAGCCTGGTTTTCGAGTGAGGATTGAGATCTTTTGCCGCCTGAATCATGCGGGGAATAATGAAATCCATGTTGGAGCTGTCGGCGTGATCGGTAATGGCTACCGCCTTGTAGCCCAGCACCTCAACGCGCCGCAGATGCTCGGCAGGCACCAGGGCCCCGTCACTGAAAAAAGTATGGGTATGAAGATCGATCATGCTGCACCTTTCTGCTGAGTAGAGTTGAGCCTGCCGTTCAATGAATGCCGCCCGGCGTGGTGGATGGTGACACTCGTGATATCCCCAGGAATACAGGCAATTTTCCCCTCAATATGGACAATGTGGTTAGACTCGGTGCGTCCCACCATGCCATCTTGGGTAAGTTTTTCAATCATGACCGGCAGAACTTTTCCCACATACAGCAGGTTTTGTTCCAGGCAGATTTCGTCCTGCCGATGTTGAAAGCGGGTTAATCGCTCTGATTTCACCAGTTCCTCGACCTTGTCTGCAAAATCAGCGGATCTGGTGCCTGGACGATCTGAATATTTGAAGGAGAATGAGCTGTGAAAGCGAACCTCCTCCAGAAGCTCCATGGTCTGCTCAAAGTCCGCATCGGATTCTCCTGGGAAGCCGACAATCACATCGGTACTGAGGGCAATGTCCGGGCGGAATGATCGCAGCTCTTTCACCTGTTGCAGGTACAACTCTCTGGTGTATTTTCGGTTCATTCGACTCAGCACTGCATTGGAGCCGGATTGCACCGGAAGATGAAACTGGGGACAAAGGATGGCAATCTCGCCAAAGCAACGCATAAGCTCGGAAGAAAGATCTTTGGGATTGGAGGTGGTGAACCGCAACCTCTTCAACCCTTGAATGGCAGCAACTTCTCGTAACAGTTGGGAGAAGGAGTAGCTGCCACCATCTGGTGTCACCGAATTGGTACGACCATAGGAATTCACATTCTGTCCAAGCAGGGTGATCTCAGATATTCCAGCATCAACCAAAGCATGAGCTTCGTCGAGGATGTCTTTGACTTTCCGCGACACTTCTCTTCCTCTGGTGTATGGAACAACGCAATAAGTGCAGAAGTTATTGCATCCCTGCATGATGGTTAGGAATTTTCTGAAGGGATGGGAAGCAGGAGCGGGATTTGAGTCGATCTGGTCAACAGAATATTCTCGAATAGCTGGAAGAGTCGGGATAAAGGCTGGAATCTCGTAGGCGTCTGACAAAGTGATCGCAACTTTTTGCGTCCCGTCCAAATTCTTGAGCAGGTCGGCCAACGCATAAAGATTCTGGGTGCCAAGCACCAGATCCACATGGGACATGCGTTCGCACAATTCCAACCCTTCCTGCTGAGCCACGCATCCAGCCACACAAATCCGCATCCCCGGCCGACTTTTCTTGGCCTTGCGTAAGGCGCCAAGCAGACTCATGGCCTTCTGCTCCGCCTTGGCCCGAATGGAACAGGTGTTGACGATTACCACGTCGGCATCTTCTATTTCCATGGACTCGACATACCCCTGTTCGGCAAGCAGCTGCCCCATAATCTCGGAATCACGGTCGTTCATCTGGCAGCCAAAGGTCCTGATATGAAATGAAGGCTGTTTTTTGTTATCTATAATTGACATTATTATTTACGTTTATCTACATGATGTTAAATAATTGTTTTGATAAATTAAAATTTTTGGCCATATTTAGCGTATAAAGCTCAAAAAATGATGCCTAATTGGATTTACAAGCTCGCAAGAGAAATAAGTTGGCCACATTAAGCAGATTGTAAACGATAATATATTCAAAGATTCAAAGATAGCTGTGGAATCTCTTGGTGGGGCAATGTAGCAAGAGACCTCACTGCTAACAAGTAATAACCATAAAAAGTACTTGAATATTTAGGAATATCTACTTATTTTTCCAGCTAAATTAGAAAGCAGTTCAAAGAGAATCCTTTCAGACTCCGCAGGATAGCGCAGGCAGACAATGCCTGATTTTCCATTGACACTGGAAAGCATGGTCAGTCCGTCATATCCCTCAAGGATAAACTTGAGGAAATGGAACCTGCTTGGTGCTATTCCGAGATAGAGTTCCTTGAAACAATTTTCGTTATCTTTCATCTTTAGGCTAATCAGACTGAAAGAGAAGAGTCTATAGCGCCCATCTGATCCCTGCGGGAAGAGAGAAGGGGGGTGATAACTTCATGTATGTACTCACTTGTCTGGGCGGCAGCCCGTCCGGTAAACTGAGTGTAGTCACCAACTAAGGCCTGTAGTTCATCCTCAGCAAAAGGGATGCGTGGATCGTTGCCTAATCGTTGCAATAAGTCATTGTCTCCACCATCTTCTTTTACAACCCTGCCGGCGGCAAGGGAATGTTCCTTGATGACCTCATGCATCTCCTGACGACTTTCTCCTTTTTCTACAGCCTCCATAAGAATTTTTTCGGTGGACATAAAAGGGAGTTCCATGCGAAGATGGCGCTCAATCTGCTTTGGAAATACAACCATTTGCGATGTGATGTTAACGTAAAGTTTAAGGATGGCATCGGTAAGCAGAAAGGCCTGTGGGATGTCCATACGGCGAATGGCGGAATCATCAAGGGTGCGCTCAAACCACTGATTGGCAAAAGTGGCGGAAAAGTCAGCAGGGAGCCCCATGAGCTTGCGGGCTAGACCGGTCATCCGTTCCGAGCGCATCGGGTTTCTTTTGTAGGCCATGGCTGAAGAGCCGGTTTGATTTTTGGCAAAGGGCTCTTCCTGCACCTTGAGATTTGAAAGTAACCTCAAGTCAACCGCGAACTTATGTGCAGAAGCTCCTATTCCAGCGAGTGTTTCGGCTAGCTTCATGTCAAGTTTCCGAGGGTAGGTTTGGCCTGTCACCGCGAATACATGGTCAAAGCCAAGCTTTTTGGCCACCAAAAGATCAAGGTCCCTTACTTTTTGGTTATCACCTTTGAAAAGTTCAATAAAGGTGGCCTGAGTGCCAACCGTTCCTTTGGCGCCTCTGGCCTTGAGTTGAGCCAGAAACGCATCAATATATTCCAGATCCATGACAAGATCCTGAATATACAGAGTATTCCTCTTACCAACAGTGGTTGGCTGGGCGGGTTGGTAGTGAGTAAAGCCTAGGGTTGGCAGGTCTTTGTATTTTATTGAGAAATCCGCAAGATTTTGAATAACCTGGAGCAGGGCGCTTCTGACAAGAGTGAAGGCCTTTTTCTGCACTATCAGGTCGGTATTGCAGACGACAAACTGGGATGTGGCTCCCAGGTGAATAATCCCTTCGGCAGTTGGGCATTTTGTGCCAAACTCATAAACATGGGCCATGACGTCATGGCGAATTTCCTTTTCCTTGGCGGCGGCTAGATCGTAGTCGATGTTCTCGATATTTGCCCGCATCTGGTCAAGCATTTCCGGTTTTACGATATCCGTCAGCCCAAGTTCATACTGGGCTTCCGCAAGAGCAACCCAGCATTTCCGCCAGGTGGTGAACTTGGTCTTTTCTGAAAAAAGCTCCTGCATGTTGCGACTGGTGTAGCGACTGACAAGTGGTTCCTGGTAAATCTCACGATTCATGGCGTGCTCCAATATATAAATTAAGATCAGTGTTGGTTAAGTTTCATAAAATGAACGAAAAAATTCATTTTATGAGGAAGGCTAGCATTGATACCATAAAATGGGCAAAAAAGGAAAGATATCAAGCATTACTCAGCAAGCTCCCGGTCCTGCTAAATACATAAAAAAACGCATTCTTAAACAATGTCGCATAATGTGTATTATGTTTAGTTATATATTAATACGGAACATCAGCATTATATTGATACTCCCTGTATCTCATTATTGCTTTCTTCTTCAATGGGCTCTCCCCTCTTAGGTTGAGGCTGAATTCCCAGCACCTTTGCTTCCCAGGTAAGTTTGTCGCGAAAACGATTGGCCATAGGGCTATAGGCAATCATTGGATTTTTATCCGCGCGGAGATGGGTTAAATGTGCTCCCATCTTAAATGCTATTCCTTTCCACTTTAGTCCATTTCTCTCAAGGGTAAGTTTTAGATGAAGGTTTTCTGCTCCCATGGTTTTTACGTCAATTGTTGTAGATTTTGTAGCCAAAAACACTGGGCTGGAGTTTCCTGGCCCGAAAGGTTCCATGAGTTGGAGTTGCAATCCGCAATTCATCGAAGCAAGTTCGTCAATTTCGACTTCCATGTCTATCGTTAATAATCTCGTAAAATTATTGATATGCATCTGTTTGCCGATTTCTTTATTCATGTTTTCACGGAACACTTCAAGTTCATTCATGTTAAGGGTTAGGCCGGCAGCCATTGCGTGCCCACCATATCGTGCCAATAGTTCCGAGCATTGTTCCAGGGCGGCATGCAGATCAACACCCGGGACAGAGCGTCCGGACCCTTTGAGTATGGTTTGTCCTGCGCTATTTTTTTCTTCGCTAAAAAGGATGACGGGGATTCCAAGGGTTTCAACTAACCTGGAAGCAACAATTCCGATAACACCGTGGTGAAATTCTCCGCTCAAAATATAACACTTGTTCGATACGTTATGCTTTGAATGCATGGCCAGCGCCTGTGTATAGACTTCCTGCCCAATGGATTTTCTTGTTGAATTTAAATCCAGCAACTTTTGGGCTAGCACCATTGATTCTTGACTGTTTTGGCTCAGTAGTAGTTGAACTGCAAGACCGGCGTCCGCAAGTCTTCCGGCGGCATTAATCATCGGAGCAAGGAGAAATCCAATGTCTTCGGTCCTGATGTTGCCGTTTATTTTCTTTTGACTATCAAGCAGTCCGCATAACCCCAACATGGCACGTATTCCGGTTCTTTTAAGTTGTTCAATCTTTTGCAGCCCCTCTTTCACCAGAACCCTGTTTATGCGTCCTAGCGGAACCATGTCAGCGATGGTTCCAAGGGCTACCAGGTCAAGGAGGTCACGTACATCCGGCTCAACTTTTTTTCCATTAAAAAATCCAAGTTCCCGTAATGATTGTCGAACTCCGCAAGCCAGGTAAAATGCAACCCCAACTCCGGCCAGTTCTTCTGTGGGGAATTCGCAAGATATCTGCTTAGGGTTCAGTATGGCCTCAGCCGGGCAAATCTCTTGAGGAGGTTCGTGGTGGTCTGTCACTATGACCTGGTAACCCATTTCCTGGGCCGCAAGGATTTCCTCATGGGCTGATATGCCACAATCAACCGTTATCAGGAGTTTTTCCCCGACAATTCTGGTGGTCGCTGAAGATCTTAATAGATCTGTGTGCAGTCCGTATCCATGGGTTATGCGATTGGGGACAACATATTGAGCCTCAATGCCAAGGGCTCGAAAAAACGTAACAAGCAGCGCAGTGCCGGTGGCTCCATCCACATCATAGTCGCCCCATATCAAAATTGGCGTCTTTTTCATCACGGCCTGACTTGCAATCGCAGCTGCCTCGGTCATCCCCTTCATATCTAAGGGATTAGGGAGATTCGCAAGTTTTGGCTCCAGGAAATCTTCGATATCTTTTTTCTTCTGATAACCTCGTTGAGCGAGCAGTTTGACTGTGATGGGATGCAGATTTTTTTCTTTCGCAATTTGCTGCAATTCAGGGCTTGCATCAATTAATGGCAAAACTCTCCACTGCACAGTATCCGTAATATTACATTTAGCTATAATTGACATTAACTATAATCTTTTAATTGGTATTTTTTGGTATTTTTATTAAATTGCTAGTTTAGCCACAGCTCGATTTTATCGAGAATTAAATCTTGATCCTGAACATCAAACCATTGCAGATCGGTAATTCCATTAAACCAGGTGTATTGCCGCTTGGCGTAATGCCTGGTGTCGCGCGCGAGGACCCGTTCCGCTTCTGCCATATCCCAGAGATTGTTGATATAGTTGTTCATGTGCCGGTATCCGATCGATTGCATGGACTTTAACTCAGGTCCATATCCTCGAGTAAGCAGGTCTCGCACCTCCTGCTCAAAGCCACTTTGTAGCATCAGTCTGGCTCGCAGGTCAATCCGTTGATAAAGAATTTTTCGATCACAGGTCAGGCCGACCTGCAATATATTGGAAAATTGGGTTTTTTTTAACAGTTGATGGTCTGCGATGTGTTCCGACCAAGGCTTTCCCGTACCTTGAAAGATTTCCAAGGCACGGATGAGTCTGTGAGAGTCGTTCACACTAATTCTTAGTGCGGAAGAACGGTCTTTAATGAGCAATTCTTCATGTAGTTTTTGAGGCCCATCGGCGAGCAATCGTTGTTGCAAACTGTCCCGGATTTCTGGGAAATGGCCAATCTCTGAAAAAAGGCCGTCAATCAACGAGCGCAGATAGAGGCCTGTTCCGCCGGTTAGCAACGGGATCTTTCCCCGATGATGAATGTCTTCGATGACTTGAAGGGCGTCACGCACAAAACTTGCGGCATCATACTCCGTGTCCGGGTCAACTATATCAATGAGGTGATGCGCAATCCTTGCCCGTTCTTCAGGGCTGACCTTTGCGGTTCCAATATCCATGAAGCGATAAACCTGCATGGAATCTACACTGATGATTTCACCGTTGAAACGTTCTGCAAGGAGTAAGGATAAAGCCGTCTTTCCAATGGCAGTGGGCCCAACCAGGGCTAGCACCGGCTTGTCAATGGATGGCGGAATACTCATGGGATCTGCACAAAAGAAAGTTGGGGCGCAAACTGCTTCATCCTGGATGGCCCAATCCCGGAAACCATAAGCAGATCCTCTGGTTTTGAAAAATAGCCTTTGGTGTTACGCGTCGTAATGATACGATCCGCAAGCTCCGGGCCTATCCCTGAAATGGTGGTGAGAAGTTCAGCATTGGCAAGATTAACCGGGATTGGTTGAAAAAAGAACGGCGTTATGGCCGCAGGAACGTCTGGAAGCTTTTCATTGGCTCCATCAATGATCTGTTGATTTGAAATTGATTGGAGCTTGCTTCCATTCCAGAATAAGGTCAGGGCGTTTTGAGATTGAGAGGAGCGCTCGTTTGAAAATGTCAGCATCAACAGCCAGCACCAAAAAATAATGCCCAGGAAGAGGAGTACCTCAACCCGGGCATCAGGATTATGTTCAAGAACATCTTTGTTGTGAGTTGGATGCAAGGAAGATGTTTTACATTTTTTGTCGCAGTTCATCTCGCATCAGTTTGTAATTCATGGAATCAACAAGGGCCTGCCAGGATGCCTCAATAATATTCAACGAGACCCCTACCGTCCCCCACTGCTCATGTTGATCGCGCGATTCGATCAACACCCGCACCTTGGCCCCGGTGCCATGTTCGCCGGAGAGAACCCGCACCTTGTAGTCGATCAGCTCGACCTCTTGCAAATTAGGGTAGAAATGGATTAAAGCCTTACGCAATGCGCCATCCAAGGCGTTGACCGGGCCATTTCCCATGGCAACGGTATGAACTTCTTCGCCACCGACCTCGAGGCGGATTGTAGCCTCGGTCTCAGACGGTTGGTCCATGGCGCGTTTACTGTTAAAGGCTCGAAATCCCTTCAATTGAAAGTAATTTCTTTGGGTGCCAAGGGCACGGCGCATAAGGAGTTCGAATGAGGCCTCAGCCCCTTCGTATTGGAAGCCTTGATTTTCAAGTTCTTTCAATTCCTTGACGATTGAGGCAATGATGGGGCTGTTATCCTCAAGATTGATTCCAAATTTTCTGGCCTTGAATAGGACGTTGCTTTTTCCTGATTGATCAGAGATGAGAATGCGGCGGATATTGCCAACCTTCTCCGGCTCAATATGCTCATAGGTAAGCGGGTTCCGCTTCACTGCCGAAACATGAACCCCGCCCTTATGGGCAAAGGCAGAGCGACCCACATAAGCCTGATATTTATTGGATGGCAGATTGGCCAGTTCGTCCACCAGTCGAGAGGTTTCGGTAAGTTTGCCGACCCTCCGGAGCGCCTCGCTGTCGCAGTCCATCTTCAGAGCCAAGGCAGGAATAATGGAAGTCAGATTGCCATTTCCACAGCGCTCACCATATCCGTTAATGGTCCCCTGGACCTGTCGAACCCCAAGGCTTATGGCCAAAAGCGAGTTGGCCACTGCCGTTTCGGAATCATTGTGGGCATGGATACCAAGATGGATCTTAGATCCCCGTTCTTTCAGGAAAAGCTGGACCCGTTCAATAATTGGCTGAACCTCATGGGGCAGCATGCCGCCATTGGTGTCACACATGATCAGGCAGTCGGCGCCTCCGTCAATGGCCTTGCCGAGGGTTGCCAGGGCGTATTCGGGATTTTTTTTGAACCCGTCAAAAAAATGTTCTGCATCATAGAAAAGCTGGGCCGCATGGGGCCGCAGATAGCGCAATGATTCCTCGATGATGAGCAGGTTGTCGGCAAGCTCAATGCGCAGGGCGTCATAGACATGAATATCCCAGGACTTTCCAAAGATGGTAATGACCGGTGTTTTGGCATCGATCAAGGCTTGAAGGTTGGCGTCCTTATCAGCAGCGTTGGCAAACATTCGGGTGGAGCCGAAGGCCGACAATCGCGCATGCTTGAGGGTTTGGCCCTGCATAGTCTTGAAGAATTCAACGGCCTGGGGGTTGGAGCCGGGCCATCCGCCTTCGATAAAATCAATTCCCATCTCATCCAGCTGGCGGCTGATTCGAACCTTGTCGTTTACCGACAGGTTGAAGTTCTCGGCCTGGGTTCCATCACGAAGGGTGGTATCGTATATCTCAACTTGTCTAGACATGGGGGTGGTTTTCGTAATAAATTTTGAGTGATTTTTGGAATGGAGCTTAGCGCTATTTCAAGGAGATCATGATTTAATCAATATTGCAAACAAAACAATCTAACTGATTGTTACAAGGTGTTTTTGACAAAAAAATGAAAGCCTTTATCCTACGCTTCTTCAGTGGGAAGATTGACTTTATCAAGCTCAAAGGCATCATGCAGGGCCCTGATGGCAAGCTCGGTATATTTTTCTTCAATAACACAGGAGACTTTAATCTCAGAGGTAGAGATCATGGAAATGTTAATCCCCTCTTTGGCGAGGACGCTGAACATAGTGGCGGCAATGCCGGAGTGATTGCGCATCCCCACGCCGACGATGGATATTTTGGTGATGTTGGTGTCACCCTGTACCTGCTCGGCTCCAATCTTGGAAACAACGTCTTGCAGCAGTTTGAGGGTACGCTCGTAATCGGTGCGCATCACTGTAAAGGTCATGTCTGCCTTGCCCCGCCCTGCATCCTGATTCTGGATAATCATGTCTACAATGATATCAGCATCGGAGATCGGGGTGAAGATCTTGGCGGCAAGACCGGGCTGGTTCGGGACTCCAGAAACCGTGATTCTGGCCTCATTTTTGTTGTAGGTAACACCTGAGACGATCATTCCTTCCATTTGTTTATCCTCCTCAACAACCCATGTGCCTTCTGTTTCAGTGAATGTGGAACGCACGTGAATTGGAACGTTATAACGTTTGGCAAAAGTTACGGACCTAATATCAAGCACTTTTGCTCCCAGACTGGCAAGCTCCAGCATCTCATCATAGGAAATTCGATCAATTTTGCGGGCCTTGGAACAGATATTGGGATCTGTGGTGTACACGCCTTCTACATCGGTAAAAATTTCACAGGAGTCGGCCTTTAGTGATGCCGCAAGGGCCACGGCAGTGGTGTCGGATCCTCCCCTGCCCAGGGTGGTGATGTCTCCCAGCTCATTCACCCCTTGAAAGCCGGCGATGATGACCACCCTGCCCTGCTCTAACTCGGCCAGGATTTTCTCCGAATCAATGGACTCAATACGGGCCTTGGTGTGCACCGAGTCGGTGAGGATCTTCACCTGATCGCCCAGAAAAGATATGGCATCCCCCCCGGCATGCTTGATGGCCATGGCAAATAGAGCGATGGTCACCTGTTCGCCGGTGGACAGCAACATATCCATCTCCCGGGTATCCGGGAATTCCTGCATCTGCGAGGCAAGGGCTACGAGACGGTTCGTCTCTCCTGACATGGCCGACAGAACAACGACCATCTGATTTCCCTGGGATTTATATCTGAGCACCCGCTCCGCAACAGCTTTGATCTTCTCTGGACTGCCCACAGAAGTACCGCCAAACTTTTGTACAATTAAGGCCATTATCTTTTTTTGCTCCTGTTTTCGGGGAAGATCAAGGGGTAAAACAATGAAATAAAATACGAAAAACCAAAATAAGAGAAGGAAGGCTAACCCAATGCCCCCCATTTAAGATTATTATTAAAATGAGGAATTATTTTAAACGTAACCATTAAAATTGCAAGATTTTTTGTGACATGGAGAATGTTGAGTTCTACTTTCAAGAAGGCTATAGGCCTGATGATTCCAGAGTTGTGTGGCTTGAGTACAACAGGTATGCATTGTGTGCGACTTGTATTATTGGAAGTGATCAGATGTGGTGCACGGAATTTGCAAAAGCCTTTAAATCGAGAATATTTTGGTTTGGCATGAACCAATCCGACAGTTCCTGCCAATACGATAAATCATTTTCAGGCTCCCCCAATATTTATTCTAAATATTAATTCGCAAGCATTTTTTTCTTCTTGACTGTTTTGCTGCAATATAATACTAACTGACTGGACAGTCAGTATCGAGTAATTAACACAACGGGCATAATGCAGATGGTAAAGAAATCAAAAAAATCCGAAATTATAGATACTGCCACGATTTTATTTGCCACAAAAGGCTTCACCGACACCTCAATGACCGAGGTGGCAAGCCTCACTGGAGTCGTTGGCGCAACTATTTTTTATCACTTTAAAACAAAGGAAGAGCTGTTTATCTCCGTCCTTGAAAATCTGAAAACAGGTTTGGTGGAAGCATTCACCTTATTTTTTCAGGAAGAACACTTCCCATTAGGGCTGGATATGCTGCTTGGCGCGGTTTCGTATCACCTTCATCTTTCGGAAGAAAAAAAGGAGTGGTTTCTCCTGCTTCGTCACCACTACACCCATGAGCTCGCCGTGGCTAATCCAGTTTGCCGCAGGTACCTTGTCGATATTTACAGCTGTCTGGTCGAGATCTTTGAAAAACCCTTAACCATAGGTCAACAGGATGGTTCGATACGAACGTTGTCAACCAATAAAACCGCCTTGATTATCTTTGCCATGGTTGACGGAGTCATCCAGCTAGATGATAACAACTTATATAATGCAGGAACTCTTTATAGGGAACTCTTGATCTCCTGCAAAAACATGGTGCAAGCCAGTAACGAATAGGTGATGTGTATGTTAGCAAAAGTCTTTCCATTTTTAGGTTGGGTTAAAGGGTATAATGGCACGAGTTTCCGGCAGGATTTCATCGCTGGATTGACGGTTGCCCTGGTATTGATTCCACAGTCCATGGCCTATGCCCAACTTGCCGGCATGCCGTCCTATTACGGCCTGTACGCGGCTTTCCTTCCGCCGATGATTGCTGCGCTGTTTGGTTCCAGCCGCCAGTTGGCCACAGGTCCGGTGGCGGTGGTCTCGCTGATGACTGCAGCATCACTTGCCCCTCTCGCAACGGCTGGAAGTGAGGGATATATCGCTTACGCCTTGCTGCTCTCCCTCATCGTCGGCACCTTCCAGTTCCTCCTCGGCGTTCTCCGCCTGGGCCTCGTCGTGAACTTTCTTTCCCATCCTGTGGTCAATGGTTTTACTAATGCCGGGGCGATTATCATCGCCACATCCCAACTTGAAAAAATGTTCGGAGTCTATGTCGACGGCAAAGCACACCATTACGAAACCATCATCGAGGTGTGCAAGAGTGCCGTTCATTACACTCATTGGCCCACATTGATCATCGGTGCGGGCGCCTTTATCCTGATGTTCGTTTTGAAGAAATTTGCTCCGAAAATTCCCAATGTACTTGTCGCGGTTGCACTGGCCACGGTCATTTCATGGGGGATCAATTTTCAAAATGATGTCAAGGTGGACAGTGCAAGTTTCAAGTCCGATAAGGTCAAGGAATTGATTGCTTCTTTCAATGGAGCGGTTAAAGCCAAACCGGAAATGGAAGTGAAACTGACTGAAGCCAATAAGGTTGTGGATGAAACACGAAAAACCCACGACAATCTGGCGGTTCTCCAAGCCGACCAGGAAGTTAAAATCATCCAGCTTGGCATTGCTGATCTCAACCAAAAGGCCTCAGTATATCGTAAGGAAATACGGGACATCCTTCTTCAGGGAGTGGTCCTTGAAAATGGCAGGCTTGACTTTTACTTGGTTGAAGATCTGCCCAAAGGACTCGCCACCGATGGTCGAACCTGGCGAATCAAAATAGGCAACAAGCCCCTCAAAATGGAAGAAATAGTCGTGATGGGTGGCGGTGCGGTGGTCGGGGAAATTCCCAAAGGGCTGCCATCTGTTTCTATTCCGCCCCTTGATATGCGGGCGATATCCCACCTGCTGGGTAGTGCAGTCATCATTGCCTTGCTCGGTTTTATGGAAGCGATCTCCATTGCCAAGGCAATGGCCGCAAAAACCGGCCAACGCCTTGACCCGAACCAGGAGCTTATCGGCCAAGGTTTGGCAAACATCTTAGGCTCCTTCACCAGTGCCTATCCAGCTTCAGGATCTTTTTCACGCTCGGCGGTGAATCTTCAGGCCGGTGCTGTCAGTGGTTTTTCCAGCCTCTTTACCAGTCTCACCGTTGGCCTGGTCCTGCTGTTTTTCACTCCACTTCTCTATCATTTGCCGCAATCCGTCCTCGCTGCTGTCATTATGATGGCGGTCATTGGCCTGATCAACGCATCAGGCTTTATCCATGCATGGCGGGCGCAAAAATATGACGGGATTATCTCCATCACCTCTTTTCTATTGACCCTTGTTTTTGCCCCCCATCTTGACAAAGGCATTATGATAGGAGTTGGTCTTTCGCTCGCGGTGTTCCTCTATAAATCCATGCGCCCCAATGTCTCAACCCTTTCCAGGCATGCAGATGAGTCCCTGAAAAATTCCGTGGCTCATGGCCTGAAAGAATGTCAGTATATCGACATGATTCGCTTTGAGGGACCGCTCTTTTTTGCCAACGCAAGTTTTCTCGAAGATCAGATCACCGATCGAATACTAAACAAAAAAAGCCTTAAGCATATTATTATCGTTGCCGACGGTATGAATGATATAGATGCTTCAGGGGAAGAAGTGTTATCATTAGTGGTGTCAACTGTGCGAAGTGCCGGACTGGACATCTCTTTTAGTGGCGTCAATGAATCGGTCATGGCGGTATTGGAACGAACCCACCTTATTGAAAAAATCGGCCGGAATCATATCTATTCGACTATGGAAAAAGCGGTCTGCGCGGTCCACGAAAATTCTCACAGAAATTCACCGGAAGAGCAGTGTCCGCTTACCAATGTTTGCTATATATCCAAATAATGATGCAATAAAGGAGACTTGTCTATGTCTGTTATAACAATCGTCGGTGCAGCCTTCAGCAACAAATCATCGGTCATTCAGGAGCTGGCGAATTCATCACAATACCGAGTCCTTGCCATAAATGACATAGTTTCAAAGGCAGTAGCTACCTCTGGTATGGCTGAAAGCAAAATCGTCGGCGCGTTCTCGTCTAAAACCTCGGTTTTTAATCGTTTCACCCACGAAAAGGAACGGTCCGTTGCTCATCTCCGTTTGGCTCTCGCCAGCCTTATAACCGACGACTTCCTTCTGATTCCCGGGCCTGTCGGTTTCCTGATCCCGGAAAAAATCAGCCATGTCCTGCGGGTTTGTCTGGTTGGAGAACTGAAATTCAGAATCAGTGAGGCGATGAGCCGCGAAGGAATTGCCGAGAAAAATGCCTTGCAACAAATCAAGCAGCAGGACGAAGACCTTGCCGCCTGGCTGAAAATGCTGAACAAAGGGGAAGACCCATGGACGGCAAACCTTTATGATATTGTCATCCCCATGGATAAAACCACTGTCGCCGAAGCAACATCGCTGATTCTAAGCAAGGCGGCAAGTGACGTGGTTGCCAAAACCGCTCACTCAGATGCGTCCCTTGCCGACTTTCTGCTGGCCGCCCAGGTTGATGTGAAACTGGTACAGGAAGGTCATAACGTTCTGGTCGATGCCCACAAGGGGGCCATTACTCTCACCATCAACAAGAATGTCCTGATGCTTGCACGCTTGGAGGAAGATCTGAAATCAATTGTCGAGAAAGTGGCTGGAGTCACCTCCGTATCCACGAAGATCGGCGAGGGTTTTTATCAGTCTGACATTTATCGGCGACATGACTTTGAGATGCCATCAAAGGTGCTCCTCGTTGACGACGAGCGTGACTTCGTCCAGACCCTGTCGGAACGCCTTATTATGCGGGATATGGGTTCTGCCGTTGCCTATGACGGCGAATCTGCACTGAGCATGATCAAGGATGAAGAGCCGGAGGTGATGATTCTCGACCTGCGGATGCCCGGAATTGACGGCATCGAGGTGCTGCGCCAAGTCAAGAAAACGAATCCTGATATCGAAGTCATCGTCCTCACTGGCCACGGCACGGAAAAAGACAAAGATCTCTGCATGGAACTGGGCGCTTTTGCCTTCCTGCAAAAACCAGTTGATATTCAGGTGCTCAGCAAGACTCTGATGAGCGCCAACGAGAAAGTTCGAAGCAATAAAATTTGATTTTTACGTGATAGGGTTCCCTGACTCCCAGTCAGAGAGAACCCTATCACGCCTTCGAGGTAAGAAAATGTCGTTTCTAATCCAGTTCAAGCCAGATTTCTTGCAGACAACTCCGACGTCGGACGGACCTTATCGTCACGCCTTAGATTTCCGCTCTATATGGAAAAAGGCCATTCTCACAGCCTTACTGGTAAGCTTATGTCCTCTAATTATTATCACGACCATCGATTATAATTACACGCAGAATTCAATTCAGTCGGAAAACCTGCTCCGCACCCTGCGGGTTGGGTCAAACGCCAGACGCTCCATATCGTTCTTTCTCAGTGAACGACTCTCTGCCCTCTCCTTTATTGTGCGTGATAACACCATCGAAGAACTCAAGGACCCGGAAAAGCTGCAGGCTATTCTAAAAAATCTCCTGGCAAGTTTTAATTGTTTCGTGGATATTGGGCTCATCGACCAGAATGGCGTACAGATCAATTATGTGGGCCCATATCCACTTGAAGGAAAGGACTACAGTAACCAGGCATGGTTCCAACAAGCAAAAGATACAAATTTTTCCATAAGCGAGGTTTTTTTTGGTTATCGCAATGTCCCTCATTTTATTCTTGCGGCTAAATACCTGATGCCGGATGGTTCATTCTTTATCTTGAGAACTGCGATTGATGCCGTTCGCTTCGAAGACTTGCTGGGTGACTTGCAACTGAGTGGACGGGGCGATGCCTTTCTTATCAACAATAGTGGAATTATTCAAACGCCGACGCTCTATCATGGCAATTTATTGGAACAATTTCCTTATCCAGTACCAAAGTACTCAAACAATACCGAAATTCGGGAAGAGATCGATAAGGGCGGCAACGAACTGATTATCTGCTCCGCTTACATTCCTGAATCTCCATACATTCTTGTTATCATCAAACAAAAAGATGAGCTGATGAAACCCTGGCGAGACACCCGCCTCAAACTCATCGGTTTTCTAGTGATCAGCGTCTCGTTGATACTGCTGGTCATTTTTGGGCTCGTGACCTACATGGTAAACAAAATGTATCTCCTTGATCAGCGTCGGCTCAGTTCAGTCCACAAAATGGAGTACTCCAACAAACTCGCCTCCATCGGCAGGCTGGCGGCAGGAGTCGCCCATGAAATCAATAATCCCCTGGCCATTATTAACGAAAAAGCCGGCCTGATTAAAGATATCCTTACCTACTCAGAAACCCCTGTACAAAACCCGAGGGTGATTGACTTGATTGATTCGGTACTCAGCTCGGTTGAGCGATGCGGGACTATAACAAAACGTTTACTCGGTTTTGCCCGGCATATGGACAGCACCTTTGAGACAATTAATCTGCCGGATGTAATCCATGATGTCCTCGGCTTTCTCCACAAGGAGGCGGAATATCGCAACATAGTTATCACCATTGATTTAGCCGACGATATCCCGAAATTTAAAAGTGACCGGGGTAAACTCCAACAGATCTTTTTAAATATTATCAACAATGCGTTCTCTGCCATGAAAACAGATGGACGCCTCAACATCGTCGTTCGGCATCATAGCGATGAAAAAACGATTGTCGCCACCATCAGTGACAATGGTTGCGGGATATCCGAAGGCGATATGGGCAAGATCTTCGAGCCGTTCTTTTCCACCAAGACACGACAGGGCGGCACCGGGCTCGGTCTTTCCATCACCTACGGGTTGGCCATGGAACTTGGAGGGAAAATAAATGTTACAAGTAAACTTGGCGAAGGAACCAGTTTTTTTATTACCCTACCCCTCAACCCTCCTCAGCAGAAAACGGAGAAATAAGTAATGCGTTTACTCTTAGTCGATGACGAAAAAGAATTTGTCACAACTCTTGCAGAAAGACTCATCATCCGCGGTTTTGATGTGGAATACGCAACCAAGGCCCTTGACGCACTTGATCTTGTCAAGGAAAACCACTTCGATCTGGTCATTTTGGATATGAAAATGCCAGGAACCAGCGGACTTGAGTTGAAAGACCTTCTTGAAAAGATCCGTCCAAACATGAAATATATCTTTCTGACAGGCCATGGCTCGGAGGAAGATTATAGCGCTGGTTTGCAACAGGCAACCCATTATCTCGTTAAACCCGTCAATATTTCAATACTTATCAACAAGATCAATGAGGCGGTTAATATCCATGAATAAACCTGACACGAACAGTCAGTATGGTCCCATCGGCGAAAATGGGCTTCAGTTTTTTGGCAAGGTCAGTGCCTCCATCAGCCATGAAATTAAAAATGTCCTGGCGATAATCAATGAAAATGCCGGACTGCTTGAAGACCTGTCGATTGCTGCCCAGCGTGGCGCAGCAATCGACCCGGAACGTCTGAACAGGGCCTGCCAGCAGTTCAGTAAACAAATCCGTCGGGCCGATGTCATCATTAAAAACATGAATCAGTTTGCTCATAGTGTCGACCAGTTTGCCGCACCGGTTGATCTCTATAACACCACGGAACTGGTTTCTAATCTGGCAGGACGTTTGGCCGCCATGCGGAAAGTCACCCTGCAGGTCATTCCTCCACTCTCACCGGTGGTGATTGACAGCAATCCCTTTCTTCTTGAAAACCTTATTTGGTTGGTGCTCGAATATGCTTTAGACAGCACCTCGGAAGCACTTACCCTGACCCTGGCCCCAGAAAAGAACGATTCCGGAACCAGACTGAGAATATGCGGAATCGATGGTCTAAGCGAGGACTTCACCAGCAAATTGCCGGTAGGATGCAAAGATCTTTTATGCGCTTCGAACGCTTATCTAGCTGTCGATATGACAGGCAAGGCACTCATTATTCACCTGACTGAAATTTGATTTTCAGCCACATAAACACCTAAACCCTTAACAAAGGAGAACACCATGTCAGAAAGAATATTACTCATCGATGATGAACAGGATTTCCTCAACATTATGGCCGAACGAATGGAAGCGCGAGACATGACGGTATCCACCGCCTCTTCGGCCAAGGAAGGTTTGGAAAAAGCTGCTGCCGGCAACTTTGACGCCGTCATTCTCGACCTTCGGATGCCGGAAATGGATGGTATGGAGGCCCTTAAGATCTTAAAGGAGAAAAATCCGGATCTCGAAGTCATTCTGCTTACTGGTCATGCCACCCTCAAAGACGGAGTCGAGGCCATGAAGCTTGGGGCACTTGATCTTCTCGAAAAACCGGCGGACATCAACACCCTGACCGAGCGAATCCAATCCGCCCATGCAAAAAAGCTGGTCTTCTTTGAGAAGAAAAACGAGGAAATGATCAAAAATATCATGGGCACCAAAGGCTGGTAAGCGCTCACCGTTGGCCATGCTCATTGCCGGGCATCGTTTTTTTGCTGTCAGGATCACAACTCCTGCTTGAGACTGGAGAGATACTGTTATCTCTCCAACTCAAGCAGCCAAGCTATGAGGTTTGGGTTTAAAAAGAAAACACTGATGACGTTTGAACAGGCTGCGCGAAAATTGCAGAGTTTCCAATTAAAAAACGTGAAATACTGTTCAATCGATCGGAGCCACCTTTCTTGAAAACTTGATGGAAACGCAGCCCATGGCTAATCAGCAACAGGCTCACATTCAGAACGGTCTTCTCAGATTGCGGCCATGGCTCGCAACCTCTGCAAAAGCGGTGGGTGCGAGTAGTGAAAAAATACATAGAGCGGATGCGGGGTGAGATTGCTGAGGTTGTTGACTGACAGCTTTTTCAAGGCCGATCCCAGGGATGCGGCGTTAAAATGGCGGGCGGCAAAACGGTCTGCTTCATACTCATTCCTGCGGGATAAGCTGTTCATGGCCAGGCCCATAACCGTGGACAGCGGCGAGTAGAGAAGAGAAAAGCTGATCAGGGCCAGATGGAAGCTGTGGATGTTGGCTCCGAGTGCCTTAGACAGCAGCGGGTTGGCGATAAACAAGGACAGGATGTAGAGCATGATGCCGGTCTGACAGAGCGCGGCGATAATCCCTTTGATGGTGTGTTTTTTCTTGTAATGGCCAATCTCATGGGCCAGCACCGCCACCAACTCCTCCACCTCCAGGTCTTTAATCAAGGTGTCATAGAGAACGATACGCTTTTTAGCACCCAGGCCTGCGAAATAGGCATTGGCCTTGGTGGAGCGACGAGAGCCGTCAATGACAAAGACATTATCCAGCTGAAAACCGGCCTTGACGCTGAAGGCCTCGATTGCATCGCGCAGCTCACCCTGCTCCAGCGGTGTCTGCTTGTTAAAGAGGGGCACGATAAGGGTGGAGTAGAACATCGCCATAAAGATCATAAAACCACTCATCAACAGCCAGGTATAAATCCAGAAGGAGTCTTGGGTGACCTGATAAAACCAGATCACCGCCGAAAGCAAAGGCCCGCCGAGAACGACGATAAGGAACCAGCTTTTGAGCTTGTCGGTGATAAAGGTGAGCCAGGTGGTCTTGTTAAAGGCAAAGCGCTCCTCAAGGACAAAGGTGTGATAGAGGGTAAATGGCAGAAAGAGAATCTCTGAACCAAAAAAAAGCACAGCAAAAAAGAGCAGCGAGACCAGTAATTCCCCCTGCACCATCCCCCGAACAAGCCCGTCGATAGCGGCAAAGCCGCCACCCACAAGCAAGCCCAGAAGGATCACCACCTTCAGACCGCCCGTGACCAGCTCAAACCGGCAGTTTGCCCGCTTGTACTCCTGCGACTGTTGATACTTCTCCTCGCTGTAAATCCCCCTCACCTCATCCGGCAGCTTCGTGGCGATACTGCGGCAGTTGAGAAAGCTGAGCCAGCTTTCCAGGAGGTAGTCGGCAAGAACGATGGCGATGATGGCAGAAAGAATGGTTGTGGCGGTCATGGTTTGTTTTTAAAAAATTCAAGTTGTTAGCTGTGCATGACCCCGGATTACAAATCCTGTCAAGACGGTGAGGGAAGAGCGTTTAGCATTGTTTGAAAAAGGCCGGATTTAGACTTCTGTATTATGCCCCCCGTAATTTATTCCCTACCTGATTTTCCTGAGCAGAAAAAAAAACGAACTAAGTCTTTGCTTGGCCCGAGGGAATATTGCAGGTTACCTGGCTTTTCTCCTAAGCCATTCATATTCGTCTAGTCCAACACTTCCGACTCTAGCAGAAAGCTCATCTGCGATTTTCTGGGCCATAGAATCCTTCAAATCTGCTACCCAGAAAAATTTGTTGTTTTCTTTATCTTGAAATATAAACTTTCCACCTTCCTCGCTGGCTTCTATGGTGTCCTCTGTAATGCTCGTGAACCTAAAAACAACTTGGTTTCTTGGCTTCGGTTCATAAAACAGCTTTTTATCAGTCGGCTTGTCATCTTTATCAAAACACTTGGCCACAATATTAAGCTTGCTGCTGGCTTTTTCCAAAACTAAAAAAGGGAAATTCCAGACCTTGTCCTTTTCTAGTCTTACACTGTCGCATCTGGGTTGCAGGCACAAGAAAAACCGATCTCCATCGCTATCGCGAAGCTGCAGTATGGTTCCGAGAGTTAGGCGCGGGATCCAACCCTCAACCGGTCTTCTGAGTCCAAAAGCCTCTCTCTTCAAGGAGCATAGTCGGGAAAAATCAAGATTTGCTTGTTGCCCCAGCACTTCATTACCCTTTAGCATTTGAGGGATCATTTTTTCGCCAATGGGAGGTATTTTGTATTTTTTCCATGCAATATCGCCAATATCAACAATTTCTACTTTCGCAGTTTCTATGTTGACCTCGCTTCCTGTTATATCCTTAAAATCAGGGACACTTTCAAGCTTACGTGCCAACCAATCTATTCTCATTTCATTAAATATTTTCTTGTGAGCACCTTCACCCTTTTCTACCAATGCAAAGGCGTCGGCCCGAGTCAAATGAAATGTTTTATACTCAAGGGGCTCTTTTTGTTCAATTTTGCTCCCAATCCATTGTTTATTTGCCGATTCACCGGCGTAAGTATTCCCGATTTTCTTTAAAGCTAAAATGGAACGAATCTCATCGGAGACAAGGTCCTCGC
Source organism: Desulfobulbaceae bacterium (assembly GCA_009773475.1). Classification (GTDB taxonomy): domain Bacteria; phylum Desulfobacterota; class Desulfobulbia; order Desulfobulbales; family Desulfocapsaceae; genus UBA2270. The sequence continues at coordinate 64,497 of WSXV01000011.1, forward strand.
AAAACCCTTCCGCATCCTCAGGGTGTGGCAGCAAAGTACGATGCCCAACCAGTGCTGAATCCAAATCTTTGTGCAAAACCGCAAGAAGGTGATGTGTACCTTCCCTAATCGCGGCAATGGCTCTGAGTGTTACCGACGGGAGTAGGCCACAATTCAGCCCAGCGAACAGTTCCTGCAGTTTCTCGGGAAGTTCGTCAAAATCAACTGGCCTTATATTGGGGACATGATCCCCAGCCGCTTTTTTTAGCAGGACAGCAATTTTCAACGATCGATTTTGTATGGTGAATTTTTGGGAGTCCTTTAATAATTCGTCGTGGTCTTTGAAGTACTTGAATACTTGAATATAATTGTATAGTTCATCAAGAATGTTACCAGGAATATTTTCCGCAGTATAGATAGCAATCAATCTGAGGCGCCCGCGTTTTTTCAGGTCATTCTCGATAATTCCTTTTATGATTTCCTTGGCCCTTTGGCCTTCAGTCTCACCTTGTTTTTTTCCAAGCGCCCAATCAACGACAACAATATCGGCAACCGAAGCCACGGCTATAGCTCTATCTACAACTTTCTCATCTTTAAGGTCAGGGCGAATGACTGAACATATAACACCGTTATCGGCAAAAGCATTGATCAGGGGTGCAGCCTTCAAGATGTTTTTACTCAACTCATCTGGTGGTTCAGTATCTATACCCTCATCTCCAGCCAATTCCACGGAAGGTGGTTCGATTACATCCGTTTTTCCTTGCGCAAGAATTCTCTGGCCACCAAGAACCCCGGTTGGTGGCTCCTCAATACCTTGAGCAATACCTCTTTGCTCAACCATGCTACATGGTGTTTCACAAAAAATTGCTTCATTATCAATTACAACTACCGTTTGAAGGAACTGAACGGCCGCCTGGTGGCAAAATTGATTAAAATATTTGGCTGTGTAGGTCACTTACTGACCTCCTCAGGCACATCATCCTTCTCGGTGATTATACGAAAAGTCGGCGAATTGTGTTCACCTGGATTTTCCAGAACCAAATCAAAACCATCTTTTCTGAGAGTTTCGCGAGAAATGTACAACCCCATTCCTCGTCCTCCCGGCTTACTAGAAATTCCGAATTCAAAAATGCGTTCCGCATCACGAATACTAATGCCGGGGCCGGTATTGCGGACAATAAACCCTTTATCATCTGCATCGATATAAATACTTCGTTCCCCTTCATTTTTGGTTGTCAGCCAATAAATTGCGTTGTCGACCAGATTGACGAAGGTGGGAAAAAGGGTTGAGGGGAACCCCTTCACCACCTTGCCCTTGAAACTGTCGTCCAAAACAAAATTGATCTGATGGCGACGCAGCCTGCTGTCAAAAATATCCAGAAGGTACTTAGAGATATGTTCACCGCTGATTTCGACCCGTTCACGATTTAAACGACGACTCAGTGGGGTGAACAGCTTCAGGTAACTATCCAGGTGGTCAAAACTGTCCTTTAAACCTGAATAAATTTCATTCAGTTTTTTGTTTGCCTTGGCCCAAGGTAGAAGCAAACGAAAGTTTTTCCTCACACCTTTAATCACGCCTTCCAGCTCGTGATGAACGATGCCCACGGCTGTACCGACCTGAGCCAAGTCTGAATAAGTATCCAATTCCTCAATCTTACTTTTTAGAGTACTTTCCAGTGCCGCGGTTTCATCCTCATATGACTCGTTATTCTTAATTGCTTCCGCAAGGGAGTGGATTTGATGAAGGATACTTGCAAGTGCTTCCGACTCAACAGTGGCGGTTTCTGAGATCCGATCCAAAAACCGCTTTTGGAGTTCAACAAGTTCAACGTCGGAAAGTGCCGAGGTTTCAGACTGAGAGAATTCCGCATAAATAGCGGTAATCGTCGCATCGATGGTTGCCAGACGCTGCTGTGCCTGTTCGATAACTTTTTGTGATAATTGACTCGCTTCTTCTTTGGCTTTTCGGCTCAGGCTGACAATTTCTTTTTTTCGTGTGGTACTAACATCGGTCAAGGCTTGGCCTATGCGCCGACGTCTATCGAGGGCCACGACGGAACCGTCGGCCAATTCATTAATGATTTCTTCGACTTCAGCATCAAGGGGAGAGAAAACTTTTTTTTCAAGTTTTTCCACGTTTTTCAGATAGGAATCCCAATCGGCAACCTGCTTTTTCGTCAACCCAATCCCTCTGGCCTTTGAAATTTGATATTCTCCACGTAAGCGTGAAATATCCTTGCGGAGCTCAGATTCAATCGCAAGTAACTCTCTGGCTGCCATTTCAGGGTTTTCAATAGCACGAATGCCGTCAGCACTCCGCTGAGATTTTTCTAGAATTTTAATTGCCTTAGAACTCGGGGCGCCCTCTTCCAAGTTTTTGAAAAATTTATCTAATGTGTCGGTAAAAGTTTTTTTCCGATCACGCAGTCTTGAATCTCTCTTTTTCAACAGTTCCGCATCATGCACATACTGTGACTTGATGGCACGATATTCTTCTCCATATACAGAATCAGCCCTGAAGTAATCTTTGGCAACCTGCTGAAAAAAGTTTTCAAGAATAGCTTTAATCTGTCTGTATGCCTTATTGGTTCGGAAGCCCTCACGCCCCGCTTTTTCAATGAGTAGTGGATTGTTAATATGGTTAACCTCTACGGCACCGAACATCCGTCGATATGTGAAAAACCAGTCTTTGTGCGCCTTAGCCCTACGGATTTCTATATTGAGAAAATCAAAGCTAGAGTCTCCATAAGGAAGTATCCGTATACCGTCTTTGTATATATAAAGCCCCCCGATGAGATTTAATTTTCCCGTCATTCTGGCCCACTCTTCGGGCGACAATCTACTTTCATTCGGATTTCCTTGGACGTAGGCCAAACGAAATTCAAATGGGCCACAATCCGTCTTGACTCCGTGTGCCTCCGGCCATGCTACTTGATAGTCAACCGCTTCTTGACGATAAAGGCTTATCTTGCCGAAAAATTGACCGTATTCATTGAACCTCCCAAAAAAATTATGGTCGGCCTCAGAAAATTCTTCAGGAGTAAAGAACTCTCCAGAGCCGATCAATTCATCAATATTACCATCGCGGCGATGGTCGCGAAAGCATGTCAATATTGCGGGTTGCAACCGGTCCGGGAGCATTGTGTTGGAGAACCCCAACAGAGTTTTTGTCAAAGGGGATGCGGTATGACTTTCTTCATCAATATCTGCTTCCAGAATCGGATCTGTGGGTAAAATATAAAAATGTGTTCCATGTCCATCGCCTTGGAGGGAAGGGAAACCGAGACTGTCTTCAACGGCTGCGGGATTGATATTGAAAGCGGTAAGCTGAGAAAGAAGAACCTTTTCCAGCTCAGGAGAGATGCTTGCGGAAAGACTTTCGACATTTCCACGTACTCGACTGACGAGGCCAGCGACAAATTCCGAGTCAGGCAATTGCCCCCCCGGCAGAGTCTCCACCGGAATTTCTATCTGATCAACATCAATGCCTGGGATCTCGAACAGTCCCCAATGAATGAAACTGACCACTAAATCATGAAGACCATCATCCCTAATAGCCCTGGTGAGCACCAAAACTTGTGGCCCGATAGTGGCTATGGCAAGTCGTCCGATCCCTTTCTCTCCCAGAACAGGTCGTCGTTCAGCCCCTATCTCCAGAAACGTTGGTATGGGCAGAACATTTGCATTCATTTTGCTCTCCGTGCCGATAGTCAGCCATTTCCCTTCGAACTCTTCCCTTGTCATTCCATAACCATCATCGCGCAGAACAAAGGCCCCATCTCCACGGAAATAATCAACCTCAACATGTTTGGCATATGCATCATGGGCATTCTTGAAAAGTTCGTGGATTGCCGTGGGAATACCGGCAATTTGTTGCCGGCCGAGCATGTCTACAGCACGTGCCCTGACCCTGATTTTAGCCATGGTTTCTCCTTGGCATATTGATGTTTAAATCAACAATTAAGTTTTTCAATTTCATCCTGTATGAGCTGGCAAACATTTTCAGGGGTTTCATGCGCCCAAAATCTTTGGACCCGCCAGCCCCCTTCTTTTAATATTTTAGTTACTCTTTCATCACGCGCGGCATTCTCGGCAAACTTGTTCCGCCACCATTTATTGTTTGCTTTCGGCATCTCGCCGTGTTCAGGACAGTTATGCCAAAAACAACCATCGATAAAAATTGCGATTCGTTTTCCTGGGAAAGCGATATCAATAGTAGAACGGCCGAGTTTGGGTGATTTTGGTTTGTAATTAATACTACTCCGACACATAAGCACTGTTAACATCTTAAAATGAGCACCAAGAGCCTGGCTATCTGGCATCGAACATCTGGTAGAGACGGCATGTC
>WSXV01000012.1 GCA_009773475.1 Desulfobulbaceae bacterium
ATCACACCGGAATAAAGTTTGGGGCATAGCACCAATTTTTAAAAAGGACCATCCAAAAGTTCAATGATACGGACAACTCTCGTTCCGACAGGCTCCTAGCCATTGATTTAAAAAATTATGCGACATACCAGAGGCCTTGATGAACCAAAAAATCGTACGAACCGACAGACCTTTCATGCAAGCCCACCGGCCATAGACATTCGCCCGAAATGGCCAAAAAATCATCGGCTTGAGGCTTGCAACAACGAAAGACTTCCTTGAATTTAAGGTAGTTGCTAACCAAAACTTAAACAAACTGCTACCATAATTGGCCGCAATAACCATAACACTGCCTTGCTGCCAATCCCCCAAGTTATCCTTCTTTTCTGTTGACTTTGGCAGCAAGCTGACCATAAAATGTATCAAGTTCTGTCTATCTCGATCTTTTAGCATTCGATTCTCAACCAAAAATCACACAAGCTGATTTACTGAAACCTGTTTACACATCCACCCATGGAAAAAAAAATCCTCATAGCCGTTGATGGTTCCAGCTATTCGACGCAAGCCCTGGAGTATATCGCCCTCCTTTTTGCCGATGACCCCAACATCCGTTTTCATCTCACGTCCTGTGTCAGCGGCCATGAGAGCATAATTCCCTCGACGGCTGACAGGAGGGATTCTCTCTTACCCTCGTCCGAAAATCAGGGTAAAAGGCAGACAGCTGAGCGGTATCTTGAGAATGCCACAGCCAAGCTCATTCATCTGCAAATTACCCCCGAGAGAATCCACTCTTCCGTGGAACCATCCGGATATGATTTTGCAGCCACCATTCAACGCCAGGCCGAAAATCTTTTGATGGATAGCATTCTGATAGGTCGCAGGGGATTAAACACCCTCAGCGAGATGCTGCTCGGTTCGGTCTCCGCTACCCTGCTTAAAACATGCCATAAAATCCCACTGTGGATCATTGACGGGGAGGTACGAAACCGCAATTTTCTGGTTCCAGTGGATGGCTCCCTTCCCTCTCTATTGGCTATTGATCATCTCACCCATATCATGGAGGGACGGCAGGATATCACCCTTTACCTTTTCCACTGTCTGCATTTCCTGGGCAACACGGTCGAAGCAACCCCCGAGTCCTTCTATCATCTCTGGGACAAAGAGTGGTGCGACACCCATCTCTGCGACGACAAAAACCTCTTTCATGGGCCCACCCAACTTTTGATTGAAGCGGGTATCCCCAAAGAAAATATCATCATCCTGCCGGAGAAATCTGATCTGGAAGCAGCCCGCAGCATTATCCGTCAGGCCGAAAAACACCAATGTGGGACAATTGTCATTGGACGCAGGGGAGATGGCACAACCAAAGGGATTTTAGGTGGTGTCTCAGACCGCACCGTTAAAAACGCCCAGGATATCGCCCTCTGGTTGGTGGGATAACGCCAGGCATTTACACCTCATGCCTGGCCTGCTTGAATTGAATACATACAGAGAAGCCGGCTCAGAGAGTTCCCGATGCAATTATTAGAAATGAGTGATTGCGGAAAGCAAAGAAGGTGAGGCAGAAGAGACAGACAAGGGCAGGCGGCAGGCGCAGCACTAATATGGATAGCACCGTGAGAAACCCGGGAAAAGTGGCACACAAAAGACCTCTGAAGAACGGGTGCGAACCCGAACTCCCAGTTGAATGCAACTCAAGAACGAAAAGACCGGCAAGGATGGCGACTTGTATCCACAGCAAATGGATTTTTCTCAAGTCGCCTACCGGTCAGTCATCATCAGCATTATTTCTCCGGGACAACCATAACCGACGCAGCCTTGGCCGGATCAAGATATTCACGGGCAAGAGCCGACACCTGATCTCCTGTGATCGATTCAAATCCTGAAAGAATGGTTGCCGGCCACTGAAGCTGCTGGGGATGCCGGGAAGAAAGCGAAAGAACAGAGTTCAGCCAATAGCCGTTACTCCGCACCATATCCTTGAGCGAGGTGAGTAACGGTAGGCGAGCCCGTACCAACTCCTCAGCCGTCACCCCGGTTTTCCACAAGTCCGCTGCCACCAGGGCCACCTCCTTCCGTACGGCCTCAATCTGGGCAGGGTCGACAATCAACTGGGCCCGCAACACACCATATTCGGGATACGTCCGACTTGGTTGATTCATGACTTGAGGAGAATAGGTGGCCCCCAGTTTTTCTCGAATAACTTTGCGCAATCGGTCGGCAAAGACCTCCGTCAACAGATACAGACCTCTGGTACGCTCAATATTCCAGAAATCAGCCGTGGGCCAGGCAACCACAAGCATGGCCTTATCAATGGACGAGGGCGCCGTCAGTCGCAAGGTTTGGCCAGCCGGGAAATGAATTTTCTCGACTGCTGCCTTTCCCAGCTCACGTTGTGGCAAGGGCGCCAGATACATTCTGGCGAGTTCCCGAACACGGCTCAGATCAAAGTCCCCAACCAGGGAGACCTCAAGCTCTCCAGACAACAGTGCCGAGTCCATCCAGGTACGAATCTGGTTTGGCTTTAGCTTGGCAAACTCAGACCAGACCGGCAGACCAAAGGCGGGATTGCCGCCAGCCAGGAATGATTCTCCCGATAACTGCATAACCCCGTTCACATCACTGTTCATCTGTTCATACATCTGTTTGAAGCCCTGCATCGCGAGGATGTATGCGTCTTCACGCACGGCCGGATCAACAAGTCGCGCCTGCAGAAGTTGCAACAAAAGCTCAAGGTCTTTCCCCACTGCCGATCCCTTCCAGATAAAACTTGACTCACCGACCTTGAAATCCATCTTTATCGTACTGCCGGCCAGAACCCGTTCCAGGTCAGACTTGCTCAGCTTCCCGGTTCCGGACTCATTCACCACCCGTTCTGCAAGCAGAGCAAGACCAGGAATCGGTTCGGTCTGTTTGCCATACCCGAAATGGGCAACCACCTGCACCTCGTTCTCCTTAAACCTTGTCTGTTTGAAATTCACCACCACTCCGTTGGCAAAACGTATCCGCTCACCCTCGACCTCGGAGAGTGGCTGCTCTTGCGCGGGGCTGGGGTCAGCAGCAAGCTGCAGATAGGGGAAAACCAGCTCAGCTCCGACCACCGGTCGGTCTACTTTTTGGGCAACGGCCTGTCCATAAGCGTCTTCGATCTGTAGACGAGGGTCATTTCCTGAAAGCGCGGTATTGCCGACCACCTGAATCAGCCTGGCTTTATGATTCCAGATCCCCTGCAAAGCCGCATGCAGCTCTTCTGCCTTCATTTTCTCAATCACCGGGGCAAAGATAGCTTTCTCCTGTTGCGGTGACATTACAACCTTATTTCCATTGAGATTGCGAACAATCTGAGCCGCCAGCTTCTGGCTGTCCCGGGTAACCGACGTAAGCACTGCCGCATCAAGACCGGCCAGCATCTCTTTCTGCACACGCTTTATCTCAGGCCCAGTAAAACCAAACTCGAGCGCCTGACGCAACTCCTGTTCAATCACTGCCAGGGCCGACTGCCACTTACCGGGATCGGTGCGGGCGCTGATCGTACCATAGCCGATACGCCCAAGAAAGATCCCGGAATGGGCCTCGCTCTCTGTAAAGGGGATATCCTTTGTTTCCAGAAGCCTGGTAAGACGATGTTTGAGAATACGACCTGCTGCTTCTTTTTGAATTTCTAGCGTTTGTGAGGCAAGGGTGTCTGGCTTTTCCGGCTCATTCCATATGGTCTCGATGCTCACTTCGGTGAAGCCCATCTCCGGCTCATGGTGATAAAAAAAATCAGTCCCGGCATGACTCACCTCTCCCCAATGCGGACAAACGGGTGTGGCCCCTTCGCCCCGCATTGACGTAAAACGATCTTTAATAAGCGGCTCCACCAACGCTTGCTCAATGTCACCCACCAGCACCAGAATCATCTTTTCCGGGCGGTACCAGGCATCATAGTAAGACTTCATAAGTGCATGATCTGCCTTTTGCAGGGTTTCAAGGACACCAATGGGCATCCGCGAAGGGATCCTGCTGCCTCGCATGGTAAAGGCAAGGCCTGCTTCATGGGTACGGTACTCCACTGAATCGCGGGCCCGCTTTTCCGAGAGGATAACCCCGCGCTCCCGATCAATCTCGGTATCAAGTAGCAAAGCGCCCCGAGCATAATCAGCCATGACCAGCAAGCCCTTGTCCAACTCTGCCTGGCTGGAACCGGGAAGCAGAAGATGGTACACCGTCTCATCAAAACCGGTATGGGCATTGGTGTCACCGCCAAAGCTCATGCCAATGGACTGAAAATAATCAATCAATGCCCTGGGGGGAAAATGGGTTGACCCGTTAAACTCCATGTGTTCCAAGAAGTGAGCAATCCCCCGCTGCCCATCTGTCTCCACCAGTGAACCTGCCTGCACACTCAGATATATTGCCACCCGTCCTTTTGGCTCTTGATTCTTCATAAGAACATAGCGGAATCCATTGTCCAGGCGGCCAAAGATCAGGGCTGGATCTGGGGGCAGATCACTTTGTGCGTGAGGCCAGGTTTCGGAACTGTGGCACCACTGCTGCTGATCAACATCCCCATGCAACTCAGCAGCAAGGCCTGTCTGAAAAGAAGAGACTAAAAGAAAACAGGAAAGAAGCAGCGCATTCAGCCATTTCATAATTTCACCTTGCAGAACAGATCTTTGGAAGTTTATATAAAAACGGCCCGCAGTTCGGAGCGTACAATCCCGAGAGCGAAGAGTTTTATTTTACGTGCTGATTTTTTTTTAAGGGGCCAAAGGGCGGCATTTGATTTTTCCCCAGTAGACGTGCCTTCTTGCAGCGAACAGATTTAAATCTCGGCGGGCAGAAGATATCGCTCTCAACTCAAAAAAGAATCACTAAGTTATATCCTGGTTCGTGAATTACAAGCAAATAAATCCGGCGTAAAACCGCCATGAAAAGGAGCAGACAGTATGCTGTTAGAAGGTAAAATAGCCCTTATCCCCGGTACATCAAGGGCCATCGGCAGGGCCATTGCAAGAAAACTGGCCCAGGAGGGAGTTCGCCTGATCCTGCCCACCTTTGACTGGCCGGATTCTATTCTGGAGATGAAAGAGGAGTTCAGGGACATGGAAGAAAATGTGCTGATCCTCCCTTGTGATTTGCGAGACAAAACCCAGATACAAGAGATGATCTCCAAAATTAAGCAACGATTTGGCGCTCTCCATATCCTGGTCAACAATATCGAGCGGGGCGGCATGCCCATCGTCCATGGTTCATACGATCACCGCCACAACCATGACCAATGGGACCTGGAAATTGACACCACCCTCAAGGCCAAATGGCTGTTATTCCATCACTGCCTTCCCTTGATGAAACGCTCTGGCCCAGGCGCCGTAATTAACATCTCATCCATTGCGGCCATAACCGGCAGAAGCGGGCCAGCCGGACTTTTCTTTAACGACGCCTATAGCGCCGCCAACCGCGCCATTTCTTCGTTTACGGAAACCTGGGCCAGGGAGGCCGCACCGGAGATACGGGTAAATGAACTGATGCTGGGCTTTATCAAGCACCGGCATGGTGAGGAAACAAGAGGATGGTCGCTACTGAATGATTTTGAAAAACAGGGGATACTACGTCATACCCTGCTGCAACGGACGGGCTCAGCGGAAGAGGTGGCCACGGCCGTCCTGTTTCTTCTGCGTGATGCAGACTTCATGACCGGCAGTGTTCTGCGTATGGATGGGGGTTTTATTCTCGGGGGAGAAGACGTTCTTGCTATGCCGGAAGGCATCTTGACACCAAAAGGAGAGTAATCAGCACAAGTTTGCCTGCTTCTTTCCAATACCCATTGTTGTCCGTTGATTGATGAAAGTCAGCCTCTCGTCCCGTCCACATCAGCAATCAATCAATTTCCACTACATGAACCCTGGGGGAGAATCTCCAAGGAAACCAGGTGATTCTGATCAGTCGCCACGGAATAAACCGCTTTCACAGGCTGAGATTTAGCGATATCCCGCCTGGCTCCGCCCTCAACTGCGGTCTTTTCGGTGAATTTCAGGGATATGCGCTCCCCCTTGGAAGAAGCAATCACAAGAAGCCCCTCTTCCAGAGAAATTTTCTGGACTTTTCCGGTAACCGTTAAAGTATGGTCGGCAATCTTTTCAAGATCAGGGGTTCCATTCCTGGGAGCCACACACCCAAGACTCAAGGAGAAAAGCACACAAAGAAACATCTGCAACATACCCGACCAGCGACAACCTGCTGTAACCATGGCACCCTCCTGAAGAAACACCCTCTTTTGGAAACTAACCCCGATGAACGGGATAAGTGACTTACAGATTATTTTCTTGTAAGAAAAAACAAGAAAATAATCTGTAAGTCACTAAAGATCCAGCACCCAGTCAGGAATATGGTGCAAAACATAATTCTGCACGGCCTCTTTCTGTTGATCTTTATCTCCCGGACCGATAGCCTGCATGACTTCTTCAAAGTCAAACCAGCACAATTCGCGTTCATCGTGATTATAAACCGTCAAGATACGACGATCCTGGTCACGGACGTTTTCCTCTTCCTGAATGGCGGCCACGATCTTTGCAGCCTCTTGAAAAGAGAGAAACTTCACTTCATTCTCAGTCATTTCACACTCCCTTAAACGGAAAAAGGCGAGATGGACCACGCCACTCGCCTTTTAAAAAAATCCATCAAACCATCACGCGGAAGGCTTAACCACTGCACCAGATCGAATACATCGCGTACAAACTCTGGCCCGTACGGCACTGCCACTGGCGGCAACCATATGAACTTTTTTCAAATTAGGCAGCCAGCGCCGACGAGTTTTATTATTCGCATGGGAAACATTATTCCCGGTAACAGGCCCTTTTCCACAAATTTGACATACCTTTGCCATCACGTTCTCCTTACCTTGCTTCTCAGCCCTTTATCACTTGATCAGCAAGCAATAACAACCAAGCATAATAATTACCCTTCATATGTTCACAACTACTTGTATTTCAAGAACCGTTTTTTATACCCATTTTCTTTTCTAATAGCAACATTTTTTCTTCGCTCTAATTGTCAGTAAAATATACGATCAGCCCATTTCATGATTAGAATGATAAAATAATGTGCATCTTTAATAAAAACAAAAAGATGATTTCTCTATCCAGTCTTGAAAGTTTTTGATAGTGTTTCCGCAGACACCATCATGATGAGATCACAGTCTAAAATTTAGCTGAGTTACAGGGTTATTCCTGATAATATTTTTCTTGTTATCACCCGTTATTAATGATACAGAGCAGCAAACAATAACCATTCCCAAAAATAGGTCCCATGAAACATAAGAACCCCATCTGGAGCTTTTTTGCATCTGTCAAGCTCGCCCTCTTCACCCTCTTCTTTCTCTCTACCACCTCAATCATTGGGACCATTATTCCTCAGAAAGAGTCGCCCCATTGGTATGTTGAAAGATATGGAGAAAAAATAGCGAACCTCTTTGCCAACCTCTCCTTCACCCCTGACATGTACAGCTCGGGCTGGTTTATCTCCCTTCTCGGCCTGCTCTGCATCAATCTCATCGTCTGCAGCCTGGAAAGGTTCCCCGGAGTTTGGCAGCAGATCAAGGCAGACAATCTTGCCACCCCGCCGGCACGCCTGGAAAAAATGACGCCCCAGCATCGTTGGCAGCTAGATGGTCAGGACAATGACGTTGCCAATCTGCTGGCCACATCCCTTGGCTCCATCGGCTGGCCGACTGAAAAACGGAACCATGAACATGGCATCCTGCTCTTTGCTCAAAAGGGGGCCATGACCCGTATAGGCGTGTACATTGTGCACGCTTCTATTCTCATTATTTTTGCTGGAGCAACTCTCGGTTCGATTCTGGGGTTTAAAGCCAGCATCATGCTCCCAGAAACCAACAGCACTGACGTGGCATACACCTTTGGCACCCACACTCCTGTAAACCTTGGCTTTGAAATCCGCTGCGACAATTTCAATATCGAATTTTACGACAACGGGATGCCCAAAAGCTATCGTTCCCAACTCTCTATTCTTGAGGATGGAAAAATTGTGCTGAAGAAGGCCATTGTGGTCAATGACCCGCTCACCTATAAAGGCATTACTTTTTATCAATCAAGCTATGAGCCATTTTCTGATTTTCTGGTCACCATCACTAATAAAAACAGTGGATTAAGTGAAACTGAAATAATCCCATATCAACAACAACAGACCTTACAAAAAAGCGGCCTGCAAGTAGGGGTCATCAGCGCCGACGGGCGAGGTCAATCTGCCAGCAAGATGAAGATCTGGTTCACTGATAACAATGGCGAGCCCTCCCTCTTCTGGCTGGACAATGGAGCCCAGGCGACAGTGGAACGATCGAAGAACAATTATACAGTGTCCGTGAAACAAATGTATGCCACAGGCTTGCAAGTTGCCAAAGACCCTGGAGTATGGCTGGTTTATATCGGTTGCGGGTTAATGATTTTTGGCCTTGTTATCGCTTTTTTCACTTCCCATCAACGCATCTGGCTCTTTATTCAAAGAGAACCGGGCGGGAAATGCTCCATTCTCATGACTGGAACGGCTAACAAAAACAAGACTGGTTTTGCAAAAACTTTTCAGCAGTTGTCAGAAAGTATCCATAAAGCTTAACTGGTATCAAACTTAAGAAAAACCACATGACTTGCCGGAAAAGCAAAAAATCTGCTGCTCCTGCGTCACCCTGGCAATCACAATATAAATTAGACCTGCAAAGAGAAATCGGTCAAAAGAAACAGATTCTCTTATCACTGCGCTTAGGTATTCCATTTCAAACTTGCACCTTCACCGCAAGTTTGGAACAATACTGATACCTCTATGAAACGGAGTTAAATTTATGAACAGTTCACAACTCATAGGCATCACCACTTTTACCTATCTGTTCTCCACCATTCTCTATGCTGCTCTTTTTATCTTTAAGAGTAATCGATTGGGATTCATCGCCACCATTTTCACAATAGCGGCCTTCCTCATTCAAACAGCCGGCATTGGACTCAGATGGGTGGAATCCTATCAACTGGGTATTGGCAGGGCGCCTCTGACGAATATGTATGAATCGGTGGTCTTTTTTGCATGGACCATTATCCTGATCTATCTGATTATTGAATGGAAGTTCAAGACCAAAATCATTGGCACCTTCGCTGTTCCTTTCGCCTTCCTGGCCATGGCCTATGCCTCTTTTGCAACAGGAATTACCAAGGAGATCGTCCCATTAATTCCTGCCTTGCAGTCAAACTGGCTTATCGCCCACGTCGTCACTTGCTTTATCGGCTATGCTGCCTTTGCTGTGGCCGCCGGTCTGGGATTTATGTACCTGATCAAAAACACCAGCGATACCCGGCAATCAACCAATAATAGTTCCCTTCTCGGCACCTTGCCTGCCTTGAAGGTTCTCGATGATATCACCCACAAGACCATGGTCTTCGGCTTTCTCTGGCTGTCCGTCGGGATCATCACCGGAGCCATCTGGGCTAATTCAGCCTGGGGCACTTACTGGAGCTGGGACCCCAAGGAAACATGGTCCCTGATCACCTGGTTCCTCTACGCCATCACCCTTCATGCCCGTTACACCAGGGGCTGGGGTGGTACTCGAATTGCATGGCTATCCATCTTTGGTTTCATCTCAGTTATCTTTACCTACTACGGTGTCAACTTCCTGCTCTCCGGCCTGCATAGTTATGGCTCCGGCTAAGATCGATTTCAGCGCATGATTGTCTGTTTATATTCGTAAAAACAATAATTTGCCGATCTTCCTGAAAGTGCTTCATTCCAATGCTGATCCCTTGACAAAGAAACCAGCAAAAGGTAATCTTAAAATTATTCAAAAAAATACACGAATGAGTAGCCATTCATTCTATTCTTATTCAATCTTTCAATCAAAAGGGGGAAAACGATGAAAAAAACCGTAATCTATGCCGCAGCCTTTGCTCTGGCGGTGGGTATGGGATTTAGCGCTAATGGTATTGCAGCCGATAAAGGCCCCGCAGAACTCACTCTGCAAGCGACCGTCGATGCCGCTGCCAAGGCAAAACCAGCCACCTTCAATCACGCCAAGCATCAGGAAAAACTAGCCTGTGGCGAGTGCCATCATTCCAAAGATGCTGCCGGGAAGAAAGTTGCTTATGTCGATGGCCAGAAAATCCAAAAGTGCGAATCCTGTCATAACAAGGCTGCTGGAATGACAAACGAAAAACTCGCAACCTTCAAAGATGCCGCCCACACGAACTGTAAGGGTTGCCACGCCGAGAAAGCGCCGGAAGTCGATGCCAAAAAGTGCAACGGGTGTCATAAATAAACCGGTTTTCGCTCCCACAAAAAAAAGGCCGTCTTTTTCAAGACGGCCTTTTTTTTTGGGGTAAAATACCAATAGGACACAACATGAAAGCCAGACTTGCTACGCAACTGTCATTTTTGATATATCACCAATCTGCAGAAATAGCCGAGAAATAGCGGCCAATAAATTAAGCCGATTATGCCGAATGGCTTCATCGTCGGCCATGACCATAACCGACTCAAAAAAGAGATCCACCGGCTCTTTTAAGGCAAGCATACAGGCAAGCGCCTGGCTGTATTCCTTCCGCACCACCAATGGCTGAACGACGGAGACGACATCAGCATATATACTCGCCAGGTTTCGCTCTGCCTCTTCTATAAAAAGCTCAGGGACGAGTTCTCCCCCTTCATGGCCTTTAATAATATTGTTTATCCTTTTAAAAGCTGCCGCCAAAACGGTGAAGGCCTGCTCATGACGAATGGCAGCCAGGGCGTCGATTTTCTTTCTGCTATCATTGACGTCATCAAAGCCAAGGGAGGTTACCGCCTCCACCGCCCCCTGATCGAGCCCCCGAGCCACCGCATCGTTGACGAATCGCCCTTTGATAAAGGACAAAACCGCATCGACGGTTACTACACTCCCGTCAACCTTATCACCATACAAGGCCAGAGCCTTATAAATCATCTCCCGAAGAGACAGGCTGTCCCCTCGATCACTGATAATATTCAACAACGCAAGGGATAAGCGGCGCAAACCAAATGGGTCTGTGGTGCCGGTTGGCTGCTGACCAATACCGAAACATCCGACCACGGTATCCAGTCGATCGGCCATCCCAACTATGGCACCAGGGGTGGTGACCGGTAGACCTGAACCTGCCCGCTTGGGCAGATAGTGCTCACGGATGGCCTCGGCGACCTCTGGTAACTCACCATCATTCATGGCATAGGCAGCGCCCATATCCCCTTGCAAAGAGGGAAACTCGCCCACCATGTTGGTGAGCAGATCAATCTTGCAGAGTTTTGCTGCCCGCTGAACCACGTTCGTCTGTTCAGGCGCCAGTTTATCCGCCAATATGGCTGAAAGCTTGATCACGCGCTCACTCTTCTCCAGCATGGTCCCTAATTTGGCCTGAAAGATAATTCCGTTCAGCTCAGAGAAACGATCTTCCAGTCGCCTCTGTCGATCAACCCCAAAAAAGAACAGCGCATCTTCAAGCCGGGCCCGCAGGACCCGCTCGTGTCCCTTTCTGGTTAATTCGATATTCTCCACCCAGGTATTATTGACCGCCACAAAAAATGGAAGAAGCTGCCCTTGTCCATCAACGACCGGAAAATACTTTTGATGTTCACGCATGGAGGTGACCAGTACATCCTTGAGCAACTGTAGAAATCGTTTATCAAAGGTACCGCAAACTCCACACGGCCATTCGACAAGATTGGTCACCGTATCCACCAGAGCATCATCAACGGCGACATGGGCATCGGGAAGGTGTACATTTGCAGCCAGGGCTTGTGTAATCTCCTCCAGCACCCGTTGACGGCGACGGGCGGGATCCACCAGAACGAAGGCATCGGCAAGCTGCTGTTCATAGCTGGCCACCTCACGAATTGGGAAAGACTCGGGAGCCATGAATCGATGGCCCCGACTGCTCCGTGACGTGACAATGCCGTCCACAGAGAAGGGCACCACCTCCTGGCCATAAAGGGTCAGCAACCACTGAATAGGACGGGCAAAGGTGTGGCTGTTGACCCCCCATTTCATTGACTTTGCAAAGGAGAATTCTGCAAGAAGTTCACGAAGCAGATCGGGGAGCAGCTCAGTGGTTGCGACGCCGGCCACTTCTCTCACCAATACCAGATATTTCCCTTTAGCCGTCTCGACAACCCGCAGGTCTTTAGCCTCAGCTCCTTTGGACCGGGCAAAGCCCTGTGCTGCCTTGGTAAAGCCGCCCTCATTGTCAAGACCTGCCTTAACAGACGGTCCCATCAACTCTTCACGACGATCCGCCTGTCGTGCGTCAAGATCCTGCACCAGTAAGGCCAGACGTCGCGGCGTACCTACCACCCTCACCTGCCCATAGGCAAGCTGTAACCCACTGGCCTTCTTAATAAAATTTTGTTGAAACTGTTCCAGAGCAGGAAGGATAAAGCCCGCAGGAAGTTCTTCGGTACCTATTTCAAAGAGAAGATCAGCCATAATAATATAGAAAAGGAAGAAGGAAAAATAAGAAAAATAAACTCAGGAGGAATAAGACGTTGTGGCAAAGGTGGAATACCCATCAAAGAGGTTTTCCACCGTAACTGAAAACCATTTCAGGGCAGTAAGCTCTGACAGATGAGCCCCTATTTGCCGGGTAAGAGACTCCACCGACAACGATCCCTGCAAATCACGACTACTCTGTTCCTGCTCCAGGCCAATAACCTGTTCCATGGCCTGCTCGACCAGGGTGATGAGGTCTTCAATCCAGATAAAACGACGGAACCTCACCGCCACAACCGCGTGTCCCCAATGACCACGGGAGCGTGGCAAGCCGGAGACGATCATCTCTTTTAAAGGCAGCAATACCGGGACGGTAAACTGAAATTCGAGGTCATCTGTCTGCTCGAGGGAGCCATGCATCCGACACTCATACCGACAGGCATTCAATATTTCCGGGGTATGCTTTCTTGGCATAAAATACGAAAAAGCCATTTCCACATGCGCTGCCTCGGCTTCCAACCGCTCTTTCATCTCTTCAAGAATATGATGAAAGCTCCTCAGGTCGATGTGCCCATGAAATCGGTTCAGGATTTCAATAAAACGACTCATATGAGTCCCCTTGAACCGATGGGGAAGATTGACGTACATGTTGACCGTGGCCACGGTATGCTGGCGTTTTCTGGCCTTATCAAGAACGGTGATGGGATAGGAGATGGTCTTGACCCCAACCTTTTTGATATTGATGCACCTGTGGTCCAACTCGCTCTGAATGTCTTTCATGATCAAGGACCCAACTCAAAAGGGAGAAGGGAGCATTTCAGCAATGCCGCTCCCATTTTCATCCTCTATTTCCAGTGCCAGAATGTCTTATTGCAGATGCCGCTGAACAGCCTCTTTCAACTTACTCAAATCCGGGGACTTAACAATATACTCATCCGATGCCCAGGCGCTCAAATCCTGCTTATACTCATGGTATGCGGTACTGAGAATAATCGGGAGTTTGGGGTTGATCATTTTCATCTGTCGCAAAACCTCAATCCCATTCATCCCCGGCATTTGGATATCAAGAATAACAAGATCGGGAGCCTCAGTTTTGAATTTCTCCAAGGCCTCTTCTCCTGTAAAAGCGGAAATCACTTCGTAGCCTTCATCCTGAAATTCTTCCTGATACAGAAGCTGAATCCCTTCTTCATCGTCAACCAGCAAGATTTTACTCATGGCTTTGCCTCCTGTGTTTCTTTTTCAAGTGATTCACGCAGATACAGTGCCGCCTCTTCTGGAGGCATGGGGTTGATATAAAATCCTGTTCCCCATTCAAATCCGGCAATGGATGTCAGCTTGGGAACGATCTCGAAATGCCAGTGATAGTGTTTTATGCTTTCTGTACGCAAGGGCTGGGTATGGAGCACAAAATTGTACGGCACCCCGGGGATACAGGCGTCAAGACGGCGCAAGGTCTCAGAGAATATCTCAGCCAATGCATTGATCTCATGATCGTGAATCGCATGGAATCCGGATTGATGATGCTTCGGCAGCACCCACATCTCAAAGGGCGTCCGTGGTGCAAAAGGGGCTATGGTAATAAAAGTATCATTCTGACAGACCACCCTGACCTTTTGCTGAATCTCCTGTCGGATGATATCACAAAAAAGACACCGTTCTTTATAGCGGTAATACTCTTCGGCCCCTTGCAGCTCTGAGACAATCATCCGTGGCAGAATCGGCAGGGCAACAAGCTGTGAGTGCGAATGCTCCAGTGATGCCCCGGCGGCGCGGCCATAATTTTTAAAGACAAGAACGTAATGAAAACGAGGATCACGCTCCAGATCCTTAATCCTGGCCCGAAAGGCCTGAAAAACCAGGGCCATATGATCAGTCGGCAGCATGGCAAAGACATCCTCATGACGAGGACTCTCAATCACCACTTCATGGGCGCCGATGCCGTTCATCTTATCATAGAGCCCTTCTCCCTGCCGATCGATATCGCCCTCAATAACCAAGGCCGGATATTTATTGGGAACCACCCGAACCTGCCACCCGGGAGTATTGCCAGGAGCCCCATGGGGACGGCCATACACAAGTACCTCAGAAGGCGTTGTATTTTCATTCCCCGGACAGAGGGGACAAAACCCACCAGTGGCAGGGGTCTTGGCAACAATAAAATCAGTTGGCCGCTTGGCGCGTTCCTGGGCAATGATAATCCAACGCCCCAGAACAGGATCTTTCCGCAATTCAGGCATGGTTATTCTACTCCATGTCCTTTTTCATTTTTTTCCTGCAGGGTCTTACAATCGATACAAAGCGCTGTTACTGGACGGGCCTCAAGGCGCTTTAAGCCAATTTCACAGCCGCAGCCTTCACATTCGCCAAAGCTGCCATCATTGATTCGCTCGAGGGCAGCCTCAATCTTTGGCAGCAACTTACGTTCACGCTCGCGAATACGAAGCTCAAAATTCCGGTCAGTCTCCGCCGTTGCCCGATCATTTGGATCTGGAATATTTCCACTCCGATCATTTAATTCCGTCAACATCCGTTCCGCTTCATCCTGGATCTCTTTCCGCTTATCCTCAAGCAACTTCCTGAATCTATCCAGCTCACTCTGTTCCATACCATCACCCCCTAAATCATCAGGAAACCTGACAATACTTATCAGGTTTCGTACGTTTCAAAAAAGAAATATCATTCTGGACGAACAAAAGTTCCGCTTTTACCACCCGTTTTTTTCAACAGACAAATATTGTTGATCACCATCGCCTTGTCAACTGCTTTACACATATCATAAATAGTCAATGCCGCCACCGAGACTGCAGTCAGCGCTTCCATCTCTACGCCTGTCTTGCCGCAGATACCCACTGTTGCCAAAATCTCAACGGAGCAATCCTGATCATGCAGGGTAAAATCGATATTGACCTTGGAGATCATCAAGGGATGCGTCAGAGGAATGAGTTCATCAACTTTTTTGGCACCCAGGATTCCTGCCACCCGCGCGACCCCAAGGACATCTCCTTTGGCCATGGTGCCGCTTTTCACTAGACTGTAAGCCTGCGCTGACATACGTACAGTGCCTGTGGCTAAGGCCTCTCTGGTGGATTCGTTCTTGCCGCTGATATCAACCATTTGCGCATTCCCTTCTGCGTCAAAATGGCTAAACTCCGGTTGTTTTTCTCCCTGACTCATCAACAATCACTCTTCCTCTTTCTCTTTTGATTTTTTCCCAAGGACTTCACTAAAAAGACGACTGAAGAAACCCTCCTGCTCTTTATGGTGCCCGTGCTCCCTGCACAGATCATCGAATTTTTGCAGAAGCTCCTTTTGTTTGTCGCATAAGTTGACTGGCGTCTGTACCTGAAGTTCCACCACCATATCCCCTCGACCACTTCCACGCAAACTTGGCACGCCTTCGTTCTTCAGGGTGAAGTGTGCGCCGGACTGACTCCCGGCAGGAATCTTCAAGTTCTTTTTGCCATGAATGGTGGGAACCTCGACTTTACAGCCCAAGGCGGCCTGAACCATCGATACCGGGAAATGACAATAGATAGTATTCTCTTCCCGCTTAAAGAACTCATGCTCTTCCACATGGATAACCACATAGAGGTCACCGGTCGACCCGCCACGCCGTCCGCCCTCTCCTTCTCCGCGCAGACGCATCCGGGCGCCATGATCAACTCCGGCAGGAATCTTGATGGAGACCTTCTTGGTCTTATTCACCAATCCGGCGCCGTTGCAGTCGGTGCAGGGTTCCTTGACAATCTCTCCTTCACCATGACATTGCGGGCAGGCAGAGCTCACCTGAAAAAAGCCCTGAGAACGAATTACCTGGCCACGACCATGACACAGGGGACACGTTTCCCGTTTGTGCCCTGGACGGCAGCCTGAACCTTCACAAGTCCAGCAGGTATCACGCCGGGTCAGCTCAACTTCTTTGGCCGTGCCATGCACGGCCTCCATGAACGAAATAGTTATATCATAGCGCAGATCATTTCCCGGAACCGGCCCGTTACGGCGACTTGCAGCACCCTCACGCCTTCCGAAAAGATCTCCGAACAAATCACCAAAGCCGGAAAAGATGTCCTCAAAATTTCCCGGACCCTGATATCCGCTGTTCTTCAGCCCTTCATGTCCATAGGTATCGTAGATTTTTCGTTTCTGGACATCACTGAGAACCTCGTACGCCTCAGCGCACTCCTTAAAGCGGGATTCCGCCGCGGGATCATCTGGATTCCGATCCGGATGATATTTCATGGCCAGCATCCGGTAAGCCTTCTTAATCTCGCTGCTACTGGCAGTCTTGCTTACAGCCAGAATATCATAATAATCTTTAGGCATTCTTCTAACTTGCTCCCAACAGATTAAGCAACGACTTCCTGCTCAGCAGGATCAGCTTCACGGCCTTCTTTGCGAGAGTGATCCCGCAAGCTCTTAATATTTGCAAAGGTCACCTTGCCAGCCGCGATTTCTCTCAGGGTCAAGACTATTTCCTTATTGTTTGCCTCCACCAGAAAGGGTTCCCCTTGCCGATGCTGTTTAATCCGCGCAACAGCTAAATGGATCAGATTAAACCGATTATCATCACCAATTTGCTCCAAACAATCTTCCACGGTAATTCTTGCCATACAGTACCCTCATATTTTAGGAGTGGTTCCAAAACAGCCAATGTTTTCCGGCCATTTCACAACAACTTTTTATGCTTTTTGTCCCGGTCAACCAACCATCGCAAAGATAACAACAGATACACCAGCGCATCTGTTCATTTCATTCTGAATTAACTTTTTTTATTTCTCAAAAGGATTTTTCAACAGGATAGTCTCGTCTCGATCCGGACCCACAGAGACGATAATCGTCTCCACCCCGGTGAAGTCCTCGATGCGTTTGATATAGTCCCGGGCCTTGACTGGAAGATCATCAAAATCACGCACTCCGGTGATATCCTCCTGCCAGCCGGCAAGCTCTTCATACACCGGCTTAACCGCCGCCGCATGTTTGATGTTGGACGGCATGGAAGACAACCGCTTGCCGTTGAGCTCATACTCCGTCGCCATCTTCAGTACCGGTTGACCGCTTAACACATCGAGCTTGGTCAAGGCCAGACCGGTCAGCCCATTCAACCGAACGGCATCCGTCGCAACCACCCCATCCAGCCAGCCGCAGCGGCGTTTACGGCCCGTGGTGGCACCGAACTCACCACCTTTTTCCTGTAACTGTTCACCGACTCCATCGAAGAGTTCGGTGGGAAAAGGGCCCTCACCGACACGAGTGGTATAGGCCTTCAGGATTCCAATCACCGAATCAATATGGGCAGGCCCAAAGCCGGAGCCATTACAAGCATTGCCGGCAATGGTGTTCGACGAGGTCACAAAAGGATAAGTGCCATGATCGATATCCAGCTGAGTTCCCTGAGCACCTTCAAAGAGGATGTGCTGGCCGCTTTTTCTCGCCGTATCGAGGGCCACAGAGACATTGCCGATGAACGGGATCAGTTTTTCCGCAAATTTCTTAAAGGAGGCGTAAACCGTTTCAAAAGAGACCGGTTCACTGTTATATTTTTGGGTCAAGAGAAAGTTTTTTTCTTCAATGTTGACCTGCAGCCGTTCTCGAAACAGATCGTCGTCCAGAAGATCGCCGGCCTTAATCCCAACCCGTCCCACCTTATCCATATAGCAGGGACCAATGCCCCTCCCAGTGGTGCCGATCTTTTTCCCTGCGCCCAATGATGCTTCCCGGGCTTGATCAAGACTCTGATGGTAAGGCATGATCAAATGGGCATTTTCACTGATCATCATGCGCTTGGGAGTGACCTCCAGCCCCTTGCCCGCCAGCTTCTCCATCTCAGTCAAAAGGACCGCGGGATCAATAATCACCCCATTACCGATCATGCAAACTTTATCGTCGTAAAGAATACCAGAGGGAATAATATGAAAGACAAACTTCTTTCCTTGAACAACCAGGGTATGCCCGGCATTATTTCCGCCCTGAAACCGGACTATACAATCGGCATAACGAGTGAGGATGTCTACTATCTTCCCTTTCCCTTCATCACCCCATTGCGTTCCCACCACCACCACACTGGCCATGCTCTTCTCCTGAATCTGTTCGTTAGTCTGAATCTGAATTTTTCTATCATTTCTCAAATGAACAACCCCGGCAATATAGTCAGCTCACCCCTTAAAGTCAATCATTAGCAGAATTATTCACGACAAGGGGCATTTGCCCCGGAAAACATGGCTGGCCAGAAAAAGCCACCCCTTGACTTATATCAAGGTTCTTTCTGCCATCAACTGCTATAAAAAATCCCTCGACAAACGATGAGCACTCCCTTCCTTAACCTGGACAACGCCCCCATGAAAACCTTCTGGAGTTATACAAACCTTCCCACCCTGCGCCTGATCAGCCAGTCACTGTTTGCCACATTCTGCCTTGCTGTTGGCCTGCAGTTTTATCGTTTTTATCTCTGGGCAACACTGGCCTCAGAACAGTTCGTTCAACGCCCACCGGCGGTCGAGGCCTTTCTCCCCCTTGGCGCCCTGGTCAGCTTGAAACGGTTTGTTCTGACCGGAGAATACGACACCATCCATCCGGCCGGCTTCACCATCTTTCTGGCCGCCCTGTTTCTCGGTCTCTTCGTGCGCAAAGGCTTCTGCGGGTGGATCTGCCCTGTTGGCCTGGCCTCGAATCTTGCAGAAAGAACCGGAAAGAAACTGCACATCCTCCTGACCCCACCGGCCTGGTTGAACCTGCCGCTTCTTTCTCTAAAATATCTGCTGCTCGGCACGTTTTGCTGGCTCATCCTCTGGAGCATGCCCCTCCAGGACCTCACCGCTTTTCATTCCTCTGCCTATAACCTGATCGCAGACGCCAAGATGCTCCATTTCTTTCTGCACCCAAAACCGCTGGCAGCATCCATCATGCTCATCCTGATAGCCGCCTCGTTTGTGATCAAGAATCCATGGTGCCGCTATTTCTGCCCCTACGGCGCCCTTCTTGGCCTTTTAGCCTTCTTCAGTCCACTTCAGGTCCGACGTGACCAGAGCCTGTGCATCAACTGCAAACAATGTGAGACCATCTGTCCCGGCTCCATCCAAATCACTGCCAGGCAAACCATACGCAACGCCGAATGTATCGGCTGCCTGGAATGCCTTTCCGTCTGTCCGCAACAAGAGTGCCTGCAACTCTCCCTGCCGGCAAAAAAGAAGGCCCCACCCCTCCTGCTGCCGAGCCTTATCATCGGCATCTTTCTTCTCTTCTGGCTTGTCGCCAGACTCACCGGTCACTGGCAAAGCCAGATTCCGACGGAGCTCTTCCAGCTTTACTACCAGCAGATTCAGTCCATCGGGCACCCATAACCGCTGCTCCAACAACGGTTGCTCTTCAACAAAGATTGACAGCCCCGGGCAAATGGCGTACATTTTGCCTGCCTTGACGCCTCTGCATTTCCGGTGTGCTCAAAACGAATCTCTTTCCTCTCGTCATCTCAAACTTTTAGGCTTACACAGGGTGCTTCCATGTTCGGTATCGGTCTTCCTGAAATGATCCTGATTCTGGCCCTGGCTCTCATTATCGTCGGGCCGGATAAACTCCCTGATCTTGCCAGATCAATGGCCAAGGGCGTTATGGAGCTGAAAAAAACAGCCGAGACACTCAAAAAAAACCTGAGTGAAGACGGCAACCCCCTCAAAGATATCAAGTCGGATCTCGACGAAACCGCCCGTGCTCTGAACCAGAACCTGCTTGAATCCAACGATTCCGCCTGGAGAACCCGTACTCCCGGCGAAGGAGTGAATCCTGCCCCTGAAAAGCCCGCCAGCGGAATCATTGACGCCGAGTTCACCTCCAATGAAACCGAGGCACCCGCCCCCGAGACCCCCCAACCCAGCGATGCAGTCAGCGAGACGACACAACAGACCAACCCCGAAAAAGATTCCACGCCCCCACCGGCATGTTAGTTAGAAGCCTTGAGTTCTTCGCTCCCCACCATCAGGAGCTGCGGAAACGACTGATTACTATTTTTCTGGCCATCATCGTTTGCACGGCAGTGGCCTATGGCTTTTCCGAACACATTGCCCGCCTCTTCCTGACCCCCCTGTTCCATGCCAGCCCGCTGATCAATAAACTTGTCTACACCAATCTGCCGGAAGCCTTTCTTGCCTACATCAAACTTTCCCTGCTCGTTGGCCTGGTGGCCAGCTTTCCGGTTATTCTCCATCAACTGTGGACATTTATCTCCCCGGGACTCACGGGCAGTGAAAAGAAACTTGCAACAGTAGTGGTCTTCTGGGCCACGGTACTCTTTGCGTCCGGGGCCGCCTTTGCCTTCTTCGCTGTTTTACCCAAGATGCTGCAATACTTTATGAGTTATGCCACTCCAAACCTCGAACCCCTGCCCAAATTTGGAGAATACCTGACCTTCGTGGCCCGCACCTCGCTCGCTTTCGGACTCTCCTTTGAAATCCCTTTCCTCATGGTCATGGCCGGCAAGGCCGGATTTATTCAAGCCGGCTCTTTTCGCAAAAAAAGGATCTCCTTTTACGCGGCCATCGTGGTTCTTTCCTTTCTTCTCACCGCCGGCGATTTTATGGCCACGATCATGCTCACCATTCCCCTTATCGGCCTCTACGAGGCAGGAATTTTTCTCACCGCCCTCTTTGGCAGCAAACCAAAAGAACCGGCAGACCCCACCCTCAAAAAATCATAAAGCCTCTCTGTAGAGCCTCTTGCAAAAGTATGAGCTGTGGTTCAACAGGCTCACCACGAATGGGAAAGGTTGTTCGACAGGCTCACCACGAACGGGAAAGGTTTTTCGACAGGATCACCACGAACGGGAAAGGTTGTTCGACAGGATCACCACGAATGGATCAATCAAGATACCGTGTTCACCCTGAGCCGAGAGCTTGCCGAACGGTCGAAGGGTGTTTTTGGAGTTTTGCAAGAGGCTCTGTAGTCTTTTCCAAAAACTAAACAACCTTGAGCGATGAGCTGAGACAATAAGGGCTGACGTTAACGGACAGCGGGACGGATTTCCTGTTTTAGCAGACAGCAGGATATCCGGTATTCCGGCTTTCCGGCTGCGTAATAGCGGATGGTGTCGGGCTGGAGTAACTTGTTCATCACGCAGCCCTCGGCAATATTGAGGGTAAAAAATCGATCTTCCGTCAGTCCCTTATTGACCAGAAGGTGATCTTCTTCAATGCGCAAGGCATGGATGGGATAATCCTCACACAGGGGACAGCGATAGACCCGGCCGTTGGGAAAGATAAAGAAATTGTCGGCCACCACTCCGGCACATTCAAAGGTCTCGTTTTTGTCCAGAAAGACCTTGGGATAGGTCACATGGATGCCCGCCGTCGCCGCCTGCCGCGCCACCTCCGGCACTACCCGCAGCCACTGCTCGGGACTCACCTGCCACTGCGTTCCTTCTTCCCCGCCCAGCTCACAGACACTACCATCCTGGGCCGGTTTGCCGCGCAGCCCGATCACTTGAATGAAAAAGCGCCGCACGCCAAGCTCCGCCAGTAGCGGTACCATGCGCGGCAGATGGTCAATATTGAGGGCAGAAACAGTATAGATAACGCTGACCGCAAACCCACGGGCCACGGCGCGGCGGAGATTGGCGGTGCACATCTCAAAGACGCCCTGCCCGCGAATGGGGTCATTAACCGCCGCATCCGGTCCGTCAAGGCTGAAGCTGAGATAATCTAGGAGATCAGGGCTGGTGCGATCAAGCAGGTCGTGAAACAGATAGCCGTTGGAATCAACCGTCACACTAAAACCGCAGGCCTTGGCCTTGGCGATGCCATGGGCAAGATCCGGGTGCAGGGTAGGCTCACCGCCAAGGAAGATCATATTGGACTGCTGCCCGGGCCGGGCAAAGAGCTCAATCCAGCGTTCCATGGTCTCGCGGGACAGAGTTGTCCGGCCATGCTGGTCAGGGTTGATATAACAGTGCCGGCAGGAGAGGTTACAGGCCGTCAGGATATGAAAAAAAACGTTCCGTTCGCCGGGGACAAAGCCGACCGTTGTCGCTGAAGGGAGCATAAGAGGGAAGTCAGGGATCAGAAGGTTAAAGGGTGAGGGGTCAAGGTTTGTTTCAGGGTATAGTCGGCCAGAAGGGAGCCTTTCCAGTAGGGGTTGTCGGGATTGCGGAAAAACTGCTGAAAGAGGACCAGACTCTCCTGCCTCAGCACCGCCGGCACAATCTCGATCTCCATGGCTGCGTACAATGGACTGAGTGAGCTAAGCGGCAGATTGGTGCCGCCGCCCATCACGTCTTCATAGGCGTAAACGATCTTTCTGATCCCGTTCAAAATCAAGGTGGAGAAACACATGAGGCATGGCTCCATGGTGGCATAAACCGTCACCTCCTGCGTGGCAATAACCGTCTCCGCGTCAAGAAAACCGCGCAGGGCCAGCATCTCGGCGTGATCCAGCTCATTGGTCCGGCCACTGGAATGCACCCTTTTGCCGGAGGCGATCACCTTCCCTTCATGCACCAGCACGCAGCCCACCGGGAACTCTCCCAATGCCAAGGCCGCGTGGGCCTCAGCCAGGGCGAGGCGCATCCAGCATTCATGCCCATGAAGTGTCACGTCTCCGTTCTTCATATAATATCTCCCCTGTTCTTTACAGGCTGCGCCCGAATCGAAGCACAGACCCGGGTATTGCCAGCATGATCTGCTCCTGCACCCAATCATGACCATTATCGTTGAACGGCAGATAGACAAGCTCCGTGGCCAAGGGCTGAAACTTGATTTCCGGCAGCAAGGGCAGGACATCGCGCTTATTCACCGCCGCCTCTGCCAGCACCGTCTTCAGGGCCTGGATCGCCTCGCTCCGCGGTAGCGTGACCGGGAATAATTCACCCGCCATGACCGCCTCGCCTGCCGGAAGTCGTTTCTGGGACAGGGTCAGATTCCGGGCCAGATTCAAAAAAACCTGGGGCCGGAGCTTGATGGCCGGCACCCAGAAACACAGGGCCATGCGATCATGCTCCGGCCGTACCACCAAAGGCTGGTTGGTCAGCCGGAGAAAGTCACCAAAGCTGTCCATCTCCACCCCGGAGGCCTTGACTTCAATCTTCCAGAAGGGAAGATAACGGGCATCCTTGTGCAGCGAGGTAACCCGCTGCCAGGCAAGGGAGCGAAGCGCTCCTTCCGCCTCCTCCCATGAGCTATGGCAATTATGACAGGAAAGCACCAGGCTGTCGCGCTCACCGGCAAGAGACCCGCCGCAGGCCGGACAGAGGGTGGCCAGAAAACGCGGCATCCAT
Source organism: Desulfobulbaceae bacterium (assembly GCA_009773475.1). GTDB lineage: Bacteria > Desulfobacterota > Desulfobulbia > Desulfobulbales > Desulfocapsaceae > UBA2270. Next base: position 23,712 of record WSXV01000012.1, read on the forward strand.
TGCTTTTGAAAAGGCAGGCACCTTTTACCCAGCTCATCCCCAGACACCTTTTTTGCCAGGGCCTTGTTTGTCACTGCGTCATACAGCGTCCCGTCATGGATATAGAGGGGCAGATAGAGGCAGCTGATGGTCTCGCCGATAAAGGCCCGATGATACAAGGGCTCAGGGGTCTGTTCCGGCACAAGCGCTGATGACTGGGCCGCCATCTCGAAAATGGCCTCCGCCTTGAGCTGTTGACGAAAGAAATTCCCCGGAATCGGAGAGGCCAGCAGCGAGACCGGCATCGCCTGCGACCTGAGACCGAGGGAGAGCGGCAGGCCCGGACCCGCGTCCCCTGCCCCCAAATGGGTGACATCCACCACCCGTTGCTGCACCTGTTTGCCATTGCAGGAGAAGATGCTTCCCTTGAAGTGAAGATAGGGCGCGTACAAGAGTTCCTCGCGGGGAATATGGCCGGGGGCCTTGTCAGGGAGAACAAAACGGGACAGACCAGGGGTCACCCGGTAATGGCGTACCCCGCAGAAGGGACATTGCAGCAGCCGGTCCGCCTCGTCACCAACGATGTCGGCCCCGCAGGAAGGGCAGCTCTGCTGAACAATCAGTTCCATCGTTTTTCAGGGAACTGCTTAATCAATCCGATGCCCACACAGATTACAAAACATGGCGCCGGGCAGATTTTCCGCCTGGCAATGGGGGCAACGGGCAGCCGCAGGTCTCTCCGTTGCCGGATGACCGCACTGCGAACAAAACATGGCGTTGACAGGCATATTTTTGCCGCAATTGGCACACTGACTGGACACCACCTGATGGTGACCACACAAAGGACAGAAACGGGCATCGGCAGGGATACTGTTCCGGCATTCGGTGCAGGTCACCGTCGCTGGGGCCTTTTCTGCCCCGCCACCACCCAGGCCCTGGGCGAACAGGGCCGGCATCATCATCCCCAGTCCCATGCCCATTCCTGCTCCGGCCTCGCCCTGATTGTCCGCCGCCTTTTCCATGGCCATGGCCGCCTTCATCTTCACGAATTTATCGATGTCATGGATCACATTGAGCCGGCCCTTGTCGTCAATGGCCTGCTGCACCTCCTCCGGCGGGGTGATCGAGGTAATGTAAAGATGGCTGAGGGCAAGGCCGAAGTGGGCGAAATCGCCGACCAGACGCTTCTGCAGCTGCCGCGACAACTCATCAAATTGACCGGGCAGATTGAGGATGGTGTCCAGCACCTCCCCGAGATAATCATTGAACCGGGAGACAATCACCTCCTTGAGATAGGCGGCGACGGTCTCGGTGCTCAGGCTGGCCATGGTGCCCACCATGGAGTTGACAAAGAGCACCGGCTGGACGATCTGGATATTGAAGACGCCATGGGCGCGCAGCCGGATCAGCCCCAACTCGCTGTCACGGAAGGCCACCGGGCTCATTGTGCCCCATTTGAGGTTGGTAAAATGTTTCATATTGGCCAGATAAACCTCGGCCCGGAGGGGGCTGTTGCCGCGCCACGGCACCGAGAGGATCTTGGTCAGCAGGGGAAGGTTGGCTGTTTTCAGGGTATGCCGCCCCGGCCCGAAGGCATCACAGGCCTTGCCCTGATAAAAAAGGACCCCGGCCTGACTGTCGCGCACTGTGAGCTGCGCCCCCCACTTGATCTCTCCCGACCCCTCTTCCGGCAACCGGTGCACCAGCTCCTCACCAGTCTCATCAAACCACTCAATGTTTTCAAGAAAAATGGCACTGTCGAATGTATTCATGATGGTATCGCATTGTTCCGGTTGAAGGTTTATGGTTTAAGGCTGTTTCGGGATTCGGATCGAACCGGCGCCAACAGTATCTCAGTGGTCTTCTATATCCGCCCTGTTCCTTGCGGCAACGATGGAATGGATTATAGTACACTGCCAACCCTTCCTCCATAGAAAAACTTGCAAGGAGAATATAATTTGGACATCCAAGATCAATGGACCGAAGAAACAGCGCTGAAGGTCCTGCAACACCCCACCGTTGATTCTAAGCTCTGGGCCGAGGCCGTCGAATGGCTGATCCTTTTTGGCCCGGAGAAAATTCGCGACCTGCTCCTCCAATCATCCGGCACCGCCACCGGTCATTGTTTCCCGGAGCTCAGACCCAGCGGCTACGCACCCGACGGCCAGCCCTGCTACCAGGTCGCCGATCTCGCCGAATCGCTGCAGATCAGCAGGGAAGAGGCGAAGGCCATCCTTGCCAGAAAACAGAAAGAACACGATATGCCTCATTTTATTGACGAGACGGAGGCCCTCAAACTGCAGTAACAACCCAGATAAACGGGGTTAGATCCAAGCGCGGTGGTAATCGTAACTCCCCCCAACCCCCTCTTAACCTCAAGAGGGGGCTTTATCGTCCCAAACAGGACAATTGCAAAAAAAAGAAATCTTTCTGAGCCTCTTGCAAAAGTATGAGTTGTGGTTCGAAAGGCTCACCACGAATGGAATAATCAAGATGCCGTTCACCCTGAGCCGAGAGCTTGCCGAACGGTCGAAGGGTGTTTTTGGAGTTTTGCAAGAGGCTCAGGCATTAATATAAAAATCCAAACAGCCACAACGGAATCCTGTTCCCGCTTCCAATTTCAATGGAATCCAGGGCCAGCCAGGCCTGTTCGATCCCCGATATCTGACCGGCATCCTTGTTCTTGCCACCCACCTCGAAGGTCATCTGATCATCCACCAGAAAATCACCTTTCGAGGGCGCACTCACGCGATGAGCAACCCGCAGCATGGCAAGAAAAAAAGTTTCCCGGACGGCGCCGCTATCCGGGGCCTTAGAACCCGCAAGCGCATGATACAGGGTGGGGTTGTTCAGATAGATTTTTTCAGGTTTTTCCAGCGTCCGCATCCCCTTGCCGCTTTTGCCGACAGTCAGGATGATACCGGCATCCTCAAGCAGTTTCAGATAGTTCTTTAAGGTCCGCTCATCACCAATCTCCAGCAAATTCTTTAAATGTTTCATATCGGGCGTATAAGGCACCATTGAAGAAACAATTGCCAGGAGACGCTCAATCTTCCGGACAGATGCGCCGGTCAAGGTTTGATGGATGGCAGGCAGGTCTGCCTCAAGCGTGGTATGGATGTTCTGTTCAATGGTCAGATAAAACTGCCCAATGTCGTTCAACTCATTGAAATATGGGTAATATCCGGTTGCAAGATATTCTTTGAACAAGGCGAGTATCTTCAAATCAAGACGGCCAAGGCCTGTAATGACCGTATCCGCAGCCCGCTGGTGATCTTCAAGGATGACGGCAAGGGGAATCTTGTCAAAATGGATCTCGCAGTTCAACCCCAGATATTCGCGGAACGATAAACCATGCATACGATACACCAAGGCCCGCCGGCTCAAATCATGGCTTCCCTTGGCTATTTCCAGCGCCGAACTCCCGGTGGCAAGCATCCTCAGATCGGGAAAGGTGTCAAATATGCTTTTCAGCTCCAACGACCAATCCCGATATTTATGGATTTCATCAAAACAGACCAGCTTCCCGCCTAATTGATGGAACTCAGCGGCAATGTCGTACAGAGAGGTTCGCGAAAGCAGGAAGTGATCCGCCTGGAGATACAGTATCCGGCGCGAAAATCGATCTCCATCCGCCTCTGTCAGGAGGTGCTGGATCATAGCTGTGGTTTTTCCAATACCCCGCTGACCAACAATGATGGAGAACCGACTGGTAAAGGCGGTTTCTTGCAGAAAATAGCGGCGGAAAACGCGATTCCGCAGTTGCAGAAAGGTCTGACTCAAGGAAAAGATTTCATCTATCATGATCGCCCCCATAGGAATGAAAACCTATCTTTATCGGTATTTTTCAGGAATGCAATACTATTATCCAAACAATACTCCAAAACATTCACAACAATCAAGGTTATCAATCTCACAGCAAAACGAGCCTGAGAGACTCGGAAAAGTCCAGGCAGCCCTGTGGTTTATTGATGGTCGTTTTCTATCCATGATATTCATACCCTATCCTTAAATTTCATGGATATCATTGAGGCAACAACCCTCTTTCGCAAGCAATGCTACCTTCACGGATGCGGGAGATATCCGCTCCTGCCAGGATTCGTTCAGGATGTCCCTGGCATGCCATGTCTTTATGCCCCGTATGTTATAAGTGTCTCAAGGGCTGTTCCTGAAACAAAGGAGGGGGCCTTGCCCTCCTTGACCAACCTTGAACACAATCCTACCAGAGCGGTAACAATCACCTGCTATTCTTTCTACAAATCTTCAATAAGCACCCGGGTTTGTCCTGTTCAATCTCCACCCCACTATCCTCGTTCCCATGAGCCGCATGGGAATGCATCCCGGATGCGCCGCATCCAGTTCATCACTTGCCCGTCATATAAATTAACGGCCTGCAACGCAAACAGGGCTGGGTCTCCATGCAACGCATGGGAACCGGAATAACCGGAAAACGCCCCCAGCCCCGCTATCCTTACCCACACGAAGACCACAAGTCTATAATGTAACGAAAGTTTAACCTCCTCCTCATCATCACGTAACAAAGCAATGGTATCCTTGTTTTTAGATGATGGGAAACGTGAAGGGATCGGGAAGGAGCCATCCTTGCCCGCAAGGGAGAGGAGAAACAACCTAACCGATAAATAACCATCCTGTAACTTTTTGCTAATCATCCTCTCATAATCGGGGTGTATCTTCACGCCAGCTGAAAAAAGTCAACCTCTGTGCCGCGCACGAAAACGACCCCTTCAGCCATTGTGAAAACAAACCGGGAATGATTGTAACCAAAGTTTCATGGGATCAAAATCATCCCCTAATAAGGATGCAGTATCATCGTTAAAAATCTGATTGGGATATTGCGGGATCGAGACGGCAGGGCCATGGCAAACAATTTGCCAACCAAACAAAAGGCCGAATGCAGATTCACCCCGGAAGACAAACCCTTCGGATAACAATTTACGGGCCCGCTGGATGACCGGCGATACCTCAAGACAAACCAGGTTTTTCAGCCAGTGCAATGCCGGCGGCAAAAACCACAAACCAGAGCCAGTGAAAACCTGGCCGTGACATGTTTCCCGGAACATCTTTCTCCGGCAAGCGTATCAAAACAAACAAACAAGCAAGACGCAGGAATGGCCGCAAGGGCGAAAGCCCGACGCTGCCACTTTAGAAAAAGCCAAACCGCGCGAGACCGCGGGACGGAAAGCCACGGGTCCTCCCAACTGTGCCTGCACAGTGAAGGACAGCCGAGCTGCCTGGAGGAAAATGAAGCAGTAAAAAAGTTGTTAAATTCCAGGAATTTTCCTGGAACTAAAAAAATCATTTTCTAAAAGGGGAAACAAAAATGAAGAAAGTATTATCAGCAGTTGTTCTTTCAGCAGCGGTCGTCGCCACCGCCGGTCAGGCTTTCGCCTTCGGCAACTTTACCTTGACCCAGGCCATGTATGATATGGACAGTAAGGTCGAGATCGCAGTTGATCATGGCGTGGTTGGAGTTGATTGGAACTTTGCCGACACCAACGTGGTTCTGAACACCGTAAATTACCAGGCCATCGCAACAAGCTATGGTGCCGATGCCTCTACCATGAAAACCGGCTTCTGGCTGGACGGTTTTGTCAATACCAGTGATATGATTTGGGATATTTATTTTGCGACCACCTCAAGCACCGCTCCGTTAGCTTCAGTTGCCTCAAGTTATTCATCATTTAATAGTGCCGCCAATCTCTTGGGCGTTGCCTATGGAAACCTGGATCTTGATTCGGACGGTGTAGTAGATCGTGCATTTCAGAATACCAACGCCTATATGGATAAAATGAACAACAACAGCCTTGATGGTTATTACGCTAGTTCGAACAAAGATTTTATTAATGGTCAAATCGATATCGCTGCTATGACTGGTGACACCCAGGATATGTATCTCTGGCATATGCAGTACAACAAGAACAAGGTAAATGGCGTTGCTATCGGTACCAAGCTGATCGCCGGTGCTGATCATGACTATACCGCCATGATCACTTTCAACAAGGTTACCGGCGAGACCATTCTCAATGCTGCTCCGGTCCCCGTCCCTGCCGCTGCCTGGCTGCTTGGTTCCGGCTTGCTCGGACTGGTTGGACTTCGTCGTCGTAAATAAGACTTGTATATTCTGTTCTGGACAGGAGAAAGAAAGGAAAGAAGAAACCCGCCCCTTCCTTCTCCTGTCCAATCACCACAATCTTGCAGTAACACGTTTTCTTAAAAGAACATTTTCTTAGAGGATAAACCTCATATTTATAGAACAAACTTAGGAGAATATAATGAAAAAAGTAATCAACACCGCCATCTTCGCCGCCGTTATCGCTGGCGCCGCTGTCACCGCTCAAGCCGCTGATATCCAGGTTGATATGTATGGCGCCTCCGCCCAGAGAGACTACTGGAAGGATCTGGGACAGACCTTTATGACCAAGACTACTGCCCAAGGTGGAATGGGCTGTGTATCCGCTCACAAGGCCAAGAAATCCAGCAACCAGGTTGTTATCAAAGGCGAGACCTGCACCATCGCCGGTGGTGATGATGTTTATATCACCTATGGTTCCGTAGCCTCCCTGGAAGGTGTTCGTGCCGCCAAGGAAGTAGCCCCGGTTGTGGCCGAAGCCTGCGCCACCTCCAACGGCAATGCCTTCCGTACTGTCGTCAAAGTAGACAGCTGCACCTACCCAGCTTGGCCGGCAGAGGGTGCTTGTACTGCTACCGTTTGTAGTGATATCGAACTGGGCACCTCCGATGTTGAAGGTTCAAGCTTTGATCAGTCATCCAAAGGCGGTATCTACGGCCATCTGGGCGGATCTGTTGTGGATATCGCCCTTGCAGCTGAGACCACCGCCGGCCTGAAGAACTACAAGCCCACCGTGGTTCCCTTTGCCTTCTATGCCAACAACGATCTCGGCGGCGCCACCCCAGCCGCCCCTTTAAACAACCTCACCCGCACCCAGGCCCTCAACCTCTTTGGCGGAAAGGTTTATGACTGGGGTCAGTTGGCTGGATTTGGTGCCTATGCCGGTAAGGGCGTACAACTCTGCTTCCGCCATGCCGGTTCCGGCACCCATGCCACCATCGACAAAGCTGTTATGCGCGGGGATATTGCCCTTGTAACGGAAGAAGCTGTTAATGGTTTACCAGGAACTTTAACGGATGCCTTTTTCTATCAATCCTCTGACAGCACCTCCGGCGGTATGAAACAGTGCATTGAGACCAACGGCGGAAATGGCCTTGCTGGTGATTATATCGCCATCGGCTATATGGATGCTGATGCCCTTCCCACCGCTGCCATGCATCAGTTGAAGTATCAGGGCGCCTCTGCTGTTGATACGGATATTGCCAACGGTTCCTATGACTTCTGGTCCGCCCAGAACGTCTATCTGAAGACCTCTGATGATAGCGCCGTGGTTCAGAAGATGATGGCCTTTGCTGCTGCCAATATCCCAAGCGCCAAGACCGGGATCTGGGTCAAGGCCAACGATCTTAAAGTTGTAAAAGGCAGCGACACAGCAATTCCAGAATTACAGTAGTAGCATTTATGGTAAACGCACTCTGCCTGCCAGGTTACAGGGGTAGTGAGCGTAACCAGCCTTGTTGATACAAAAGTGGTCTGCTTGAGAAGAGGCCACTGCCATACTAACGAAAGGGCCTTGGCCCTGAAGTAACCGGGGGCTCCTCTCAAGCAGAGGAGCCCCCCTTCTTGTTTGCGAGGTATTTTTATGCGTTTTTCATTGCCTGTTCTCCTCTGTACCCTCGTCCTGTCCGGCTGTACTGCCACCGACATTGCCCCCAAGCAGCAGGTGCAGGCCGGAGAGCGAATTATTTTCGACTACACCTGCCGCACTGCAAACGGCGAGCTGGCCGCCACCTCCCGCAAGACGGTGGCCGAAGACTCAGGGCTTATTCATTCGCCACTCTTTGCCCCCCTGAACACCTACCTGCCCGGCTATGAACGGGTTCCTGATCCGCAGCAAGTCCCCGCCCTCAGCCAGACCATGGCCTTCGAAGAGATGCTGGAGTTGAACCTTGCCCGTCAGGCCTCGGGCGCACCCCTGGATACTGCGCAGACCCTCACCGTGGAGGGAGAGCTGATTTCCGGCATCACCAGCAGGGACCGCTATCTGACCATGAAACGCTCCTTTCAGAAGAAACGAAGGGTGTCCATTCCAGTCAGCAAGTTTGAAGAGACATTTAAATCCACGCCCGTTATCGGCAAGACCATCGCCACCGGCACTTCCGGCATAAGCGTCACCGTCCAGGCCCTGGCCGATGACAAGGTTGATATCCTCTACAATGCCGAGCCCGGCGCCGCCTTTCCCGCCCCTTTCGGCCCCGGCATTATCACCCAGACCGACGAGACCTTTGAGGTCAAGACCGAGGCCAAGGTGGACTCCATTGTCCGCACCGCCAGCATGATCGGCAGGATCACCGGAGTTGACGAGACCTCTTTTGTGGTGGATTACGGCCACAGCTCCGGCTTCACCCCCCTCACCTGCGAAGTAGTCTTCCAGCCCTTTACCGGACCGGGCGGCCAGGGCTGGCTTGACAACCTCGACGAGGCCAAGGCGGAAAGCCGTCGCACCGGAAAGCCCCTGCTGGTGCATTTCCATGACCAATGGAACAGCGCCAACCGCACCTTTCTCGCCACAATCCTGCCCGATCCGAATGTTGTTGCCGCCACCAGCGGCTATATCCGGGTCCGGGTCAATACCCTTGATCGCATTACCATGCTCAAGGAATACCAATTGGCCACCATTCCCTCGGTTTTGATCTTTGACAGCGAAGGAAAAGAGCTGCAACGGTTTATCGGCGTGCCCAAGGTGGATGAATTTGCCGATGGACTGCAGAAGATTCTGGCCGACCCAAAACCGGTTGTTCAGTAACCGAATGTTTCTTCTCTATTTTTGTGGTTGGGGATATGGAAGCAGGGCTGTCGTTAAGCTTCTTCTTCCCTTTTTTTGGCTATCACTCTTCTTGGACAGGAGTAACGAGCGATGAGCTTTCTTCTCTTCTGGTTCCTATGCGCCGCATGGGAACCAGAAGAGAATATGGTTGTCAGGATCTAGCTATTTACAGCTATATCTGCTATTTTTTTCGGTTAAGCTCCTCCCCTTAGGTTAAGGGGAGGTCGGGATGGGTTACCGCCGGACTTCAATGGTAAAAGCCTAGCGCGGTGGTAATCGTAACTCCCCCAACCCCCTCTTAACCTCAAGAGGGGGCTTTTGATCCGGCGCATGGGAATGAGATAATATATGCTGGTTGTTTCCTCCGCTTGGCTCCTCCCCTTAGGTTAAGGGGAGGTCGGGAGGGGTTACCGCCGGGCTTGAATGATATAGGCCAGGCGCGATGGTAATCGTAACTCCCCCAACCCCCTCTTGACCTCAAGAGGGGGCTTTTTCGCTCAAAACTTAATAGTTACCGGGGGTAACTATTTTTCATGACAGAGCAATTCTCAAACCAGACAGGACCGTTACTCACTATGACTCCAAGAACTTCCAAAGCGATCTCTTATATTTCCTTTGCCGCCAGCATCTTGATTGGACTCCAGATGCTGATCATTCTCTTCCGTGGGGAGGCGGCATGTCTGAACCAGGGCTGTAAGATCGTTGAAAACCTGACGAATATCCCACCCCTCTTTTTTAATCTTGTCGGTTTTTTCTATTTCCAGACTGTCTGCTGGCTTTTTTTCCTTGTACGCAAAAAGGGCGGCCTTTTCGTTGAGCTTGCAAGGCTTTTTCTGCTCACGGGACTGGCCGTTGAAAGTGTGTTGTTCACCTATCAGATCTTTGTTGCTGAGGCATTTTGCGGGTATTGCCTTCTCTTGTTCGCCATTGTGCTGCTTTTAAATGCCCTGGCCGGATGGAAACAATTTGTGGCGGGCATCAGCATCCTTTCCGGCATCCTGCTGATCTCTTCCCTGTTGAGTTATGGCCCAACCGCTCTCTTATCCAAGGGCCAAACCATCAACACCGGCACTTATGGAACCCGGACCTGTGACAATCCCAAAAAAGAGTTGTACCTCTTTTTTTCAGCCAATTGCCCCCACTGCGAAAATGTTATTCAGGCCCTGGAGGGCTGCAGCAGTTGTAACTTTCATTTTAATCCCATTGAAAAGCTGGATAACTTTGAGCTCAAGGGAATGACACGGGCAGCCTCCTATGACCCCATATTAAATAGGCTCTTGCTCAAATTATTGGGGATCGACACGATCCCGGTATTACTTGAAAAGAATCAATCGGGATTTTCAATCATCAAAGGCGAAAAACAGATAATCCACTATATTCAACAGGCTTGTTACCAGACTGACCCACTCCTGTATCTGGACCGGACGGGACAGAGTTCTCAGGACGGAATTCCGGTCTTCAGTGAGACAGGGGAATGCTCCGTAAATATCGACTGTGAGAAGGAAGGCCAGAAAAAAGCACCTTCGGAGAAATTTTTAGAGGAATTGATTCCGGCTCGTTAAACACCTTGCTCCGGCATGGGGTAAGGCTTGCGGTGTGTTGCTTCGGCATTTCTGGTTCCCCATGCGGCGTTGCATGGCAGTTGTCAATAAATGGTGGACAAGCGATGGACGGGATGCGGCGCATCCGGGATGCATTCCCATGCGGCGCATGGGAATGAGACAGGTTATTCACTTCGATATCAGCTAGTTGTTTCTTCAGCCATGCTCCTCCCCTTAGGTTAAGGGGAGGTCGGGAGGGGTTACCGCCGGGCTTGAATGATAGAGGCCAGGCGCGGTGGTAATCGTAACTCCCCCAACCCCCTCTTAACCTCAAGAGGGGGCTTTTTCTGGTTCTTATGCGGCGCATGGGAACGAGATTAATCCTGATGAATTAGAGATTACCACCCCCTAATTCTTTGTCACATTGTTTCACCGTCGTATCCGGCAGCCCTTTACCCCCCCTTAATCCCCCCTAAATCAGGGGGGGAGACATGTTCCCCGACCACCCCTTCCCCTCCTTGAAAATGGAGGGGGATTTTCTGCCGGCCTCTTTACCGTCCTAACGCTTTCCTCATTTATTCTTATTCAAAAACTAACCTGACGCTCACAGCTCTTTAACACCAGCATGGTCTATTGCCTTGCTTTGTCTGTTGATCGGTAGGTGAGTCACTCCGCAATCCTTTCCGTCCCAGTCTTTGCGACAATTATTCTGTCCCCGCTCTTCGAAGAGACTTTCAGAGACACTCCCATATAAACAAAGGGGAGTGGTCTTAAAATTTCTAAGGCAGATGCAGTGCAAACTCTTCACAATCACCTCAAAAGGAAGTTCATGATTTCAGTTTTTCGGCACGGCAGAAGCCTGACCATGCCTCTTTTCATAGCAATGATTGCCCTGCGACCACTTCCCGCCTCCGCCCAGGTGGAAGAGGTAGGGCCTCCAGCCCCCGCCCGGGAAACTGGAACCGGTGAGGCTGATGCCGCCTTCTTTACGATCGGTGGCTTCAAGGTCAACGGCAATACCCTGCTTCCGGCAAAACCGATTCTGCTCGATGAGGAGATGCCCATCCTGATCCCCAACCTCGCTGATATCCTGGAAGAATTCGAGGGCGAGGGGAAATCCATCAAGGACGTTGAGGCGGCCCGCAGCAAACTGGAAAAGATCTACCATGACCTTGGCTACCCGACTGTGCTGGTCAATGTTCCCGACCAGACCCTGGAGAACGGAGTGGTGGCGCTAGAAGTCATTGAGGGAAAGGTACGGCGAATTCGGGTTACCGGCAACCGCTACTTCACCATGGCCGATATCATCAAGGATCTGCCCACCCTCAAACCCGGCGTCATCATCTACCTGCCCCGTCTGCAGGAAGAGTTGATGGTGGTGAACACCCATCCCGACATGAAGGTGGAACCGGTGCTTATGCCGGGCAAGGATTTCGGCACCGTGGATGTTGAGCTCAAGGTCGAGGACAAGATGCCGCTGCACGGCAGCATGGAGCTGAACAACCGGGGCAGCAATGACACCACCGACCTGCGCCTGAACGGCATGCTCCGCTATGACAACCTCTGGCAGAAGGGCCACTCCGCCTCCGGCCAGTTCCAGACCTCCCCTGAGGACACAAATGAAGTGCAGGTACTGTCCGCTTCCTATGTGATGCCGACACCCTGGCAGGATGAGCACCGGATGGCCTTCTTCAGTATCTGGTCGGACAGCCAGACCGCCTTCGGTGAGGGATTCCAGACCATCGGCTCCGGCTTTATCGCCGGAGTCCGCTATGTCATCCCGCTGACGCCTTACGCGATGTACACCCATAACTTCACCGCCGGTCTGGATTACAAGGATTTTGACGAGACCGTCGGCTTTACCGGAGACGAAGACCTCACCACCCCCATGCAGTACTGGCCGGTCTCCTTCTCCTACAGCGGCAGCCTGCCGGACGAGGGCGGAGTGACGGTATTCAGCGCCGCCCTGAATATGAGCCTGCGCGAGCTTGGCACCGATCCGGAACAGTTTGCGATCAAACGTTACCAGAGCCGGGGCGGTTATCTCTACGGCACCTTCGGGGTGGAGCGACGGCAGAAGCTGCCTTGGCAGACCGCCCTCTACTGCAAGGTGGACGGCCAGGTCGCCAACGAACCCCTGATCTCCAATGAACAGTATGTGGCCGGCGGCATGGAAAGCGTGCGCGGCTTCAAAGAGGCCTCGGAAGCTGGGGATAACGCCGTTCATTTTCTTTCCGAATTCAGCGCCCCCGATCTTTTGAAGGTTGGCGAGGGAAAGGCCTTTTACAATCTTGAGCCTTTTATCTTCTATGACTTTGCCTCCCTTATGCTCAAGTCTCCCCTGGAAGGCCAGGATGCCTCGTTCAACCTGAGTGGCACCGGGATCGGCATCCGCGGGATGATTGCCGAGCATTACAGCTTTGAGGCGGACTTTGCAGTGGCCCTGACCTCAAGCTCCGCAGTGACGAGCGGCGAGCCGACAGTGAGCGCCGGTGACCAGGAGATCTATTTTAAGGTGAAGTACACGTTTTAAGCGAAGGATGGTTTAAGCCCCCCTCGGGTTATGAGGAGGTTGGGGGAGTTATGATGTTCCTCCACCACTGATCTTTAATGCCAGCCCTGCGGTAACCACCCCTCCCAACTTCCCCTAAAATTAAGGGGAGGAGCATGACGGAGCCGTAGGATGGGCAAAGCGAAGCGTGCCCATCATGTCTGCTGAAATGGGTTTCGGGACTATCCCGTGTAATTGTTTATTAAGTCCCCGGTCTTTATCCTCCCCTTAAGTTAAGGGGAGGTCGGGAGGGGTTACCGCAGGGCCGGCAAATAAAGGCTGACACACAATAAATTCGTAACTTCTCCACCCCCTCTTAACCTAAGAGGGGCTTTATGCGACACAGGCTGAATTATTATAGAAGCTTTCATCCTCCGAACAGGAGCCGTGATCATGAAAAAAAAATATCTGGGACTCAAGCAGCAATTTCTTCTTCTCTCCCTCTGTTCCGGCTCCCTGATGGCATCTCCCTGTCAATCGGCGCCCACCATCCCAGGGTTTATCGGCAATACCGCCGATGTCCTGCCGCCGATCCCGGTCACCGCGCTACCCACCGGCGGTACCGCGATTCGAGGCATCGACTCCATCCGCGAAATAAATCCCGCCCAGATGGAGATCACCCAGAATAAGCCCAAGGCGGTTATCCACTGGCAGACCTTCAACATCGGCGAAAAGGCCTCGGTCAATTTCAACCAGCAGGGCAACGCCGGATGGGCCGCCTTAAACGCCATCGGTGATGCCAGCCCCTCCCAGATCCATGGCAAACTCACCGCCGATGGGGCAGTCTATCTTATTAACCAGAACGGCATCTTCTTTGGCCCCACCGCTCAGGTCAATGTCCGCAGCCTCACCGCTTCTTCGCTCAACCTCACTTCTTCATCAATCATTAAAGAGTTCGAGAACATTTCAGTCGATGGACTCACGGACAATAAAATTCAAGAGCTCAAAGAATCAGCATCAGCCTTTGTCAACGGCTACTCCAATACGACTGCCCAGACCATCACTTTTCGGAACGCTGTCGGCACTGCCGGCGCATCGGTGGAAAACAGTGGCTCCATCACCGCCGCCGATGGCGGCCAGGTTTTTCTTATTGGCGGCAAGGCGGTCAACAGCGGCAGCATCAAAACTAACAACGGGATGGTGGCTATGGCCGCTGGCGATGAAGTCATCCTGGACGATCTATCATCCAACGTCAAACGTTTCGTCCTTCCCGTTGTCACTACCTCCGGCGTGACGGCAGAGGTGAACAACAGCGGCCTGCTTCAGGCCGACGAGGGGATCGTCGGCCTCTACGGAGGAATTGTTAACCAGAACGGCCGCGCCATCGCCACCTCCGCGATCAGCCGCAACGGCCAGATTGAACTGAAGGCGCATACCAGGGTCAGCACCGGTGCGGGGAGCGTGACCGCAACCCCGGTCACCGCATCCACCGAGCGCCAGACCCCAAGCGAAGATTTTGTCGGTGGGCTCATCACCGTCAATGCCAAAGAGTTCATTCATCAGGGGGCCATCAGCTCCCCGGGCGGCACGGTAACGATTAAAGACTCTTTGCTCAAAAATGACGCCAACACCGGTCTGGTTAAAATGGAGCGCATCCGCCTTGAATCCGGCAGCAGCATTGACGTGAGCGGCTTGTGGGTTGATCAGACGGCAGAAGACCGCATTCTTGAAGTTCAGCTCAACAGCGATACTCTTAAAGACGCCTATGCCCTCAAAGACGGGCTTCTCCTCGGTGAAACGGTACGCATCGACATTCTGAACGGCATGCCGGCGGCCGATATCAGCGCCTATCTCCTCAACCGCCCCCGTTCCGCCGCCGAACTCCTGACCGAAGGCGGCAGCATCGAGCTCGATGCCGTTCAGGTGGAAATCGCGGCCGGCAGCAGCATCGATATCAGCGGCGGCGGCTACAATTACAGTGCCGGTGACCTGGACCTAACCATGGTGCGGGTGGGTAACAGTATCAAATACCTCTCCGATCTTGCCGCCGGAACACCGGTGGACGAGGTCATGGGCAGCTTCACCCGTAACCATGAACGATACGGCATCCGCGAGAGCTGGAACGGACTCTACTACGGCGGCGCCTCCCCCTTGTCGGCAAGCTCACCCGCCTTTTTCCAGGGCAGCAATGGTGGCAGGCTGACCATCACTACCCCCTATCTGTTTATGGCCGGAATACTGGACGGCTGGGCAGAACGCGGCCTTTATCAGACTGAGGTGAAAGACAAGCGCTACGCCAACGGCAATATCCTTGCTCTGGGCCGCAGCATGCCCAAAGGCGGCACCCTTGCGGTGGGCGGTGATTTGACCGCCACTTCAGCGGAAACGGCCGCTGCGAATGTGGTGGTCACCCACGCCATCTCCATGGTATCCACCGCCCTTGCCGCGCCTGAGGAAGACGAATGGGGAATGTCCTACATTCCCTCTGAGATCATCAACAATGCCGGCCTCTCCGCCCTTGAGCTGCACGCGGCGACAACCTTTACTGTGGACCAGGGCGTAGAGGTGCATCTGGCTCCCGGCGGCAGCTTCAATGCCTCTGCCCGGCAGATTGAAGTGAACGGTTCCATCCAGGCGGCAGGCGGTTCCATCACCCTTGAGACCCAAAGCAACAAGACAAGCTTTACCCGGATCAATAATGTAGACAACCCCTGGAGCATTCCCCTGGAAGAAAGCCTGACCATCGGCTCCACGGCAGTTCTTGATGCAGCCGGAGAATCAATCAACAATACCGGCGGCGGGGAAATGGCTTACGGCTATACCAAGGGTGGAACCATTACCCTGAGTAACCGCAGCACCCCCTCTGCCCCCACTGCTTACGAAAACCCCGACCATGGCTATGACCTCACGGTAGCGGCCGGCTCCAGGCTCTCCGTCCAGGGTGGGTACTGGCAGAACAGCAGCGGCTCAACCAAAGGCGGCGACGGTGGTTCCCTGCTGATCAGTCAGAAGATAACCGAAGAGGCCCTGCAGGAATTGCCGGACAATCTTCACCTTACCATCGATGGTGAACTTGCGGGGCACGCCCTCCTTGGCAGCAATGGCGGCAGCCTGACCATTGAGGCCCACGAGATGACCATCTTCCCGGCGGCAGGCATGCTCAATAATGCTTTGGATTCCATTGTCTTTGACGACAACCGTTTTGCCCGAACCGGCTTTTCCAGCATCAGCCTCAGCACCTATGGCGATCTCACCGTCACCAGCGGCAGTCATCTGGAAACATCGACACTGCGCCGCAGCGAACCCTTCTCACTGGGAACAGTCCAGCCCATCGGGCTTTTGCCGGTCTTTGCCGATTTTGTCAACGCCCTTCCCCTGGAAGCGGGCGACACCATGATCGCTTTAAAAGCCGGTACCATTGCAGACAAGGACCTGACCATTGAGGCAGGCGCCGCCATCAGCGTTGCCCCCAAAGGTAAAATCAGCCTCACCGCCAGCGGCTTGGCCGCCATTGGTGGCACCCTTGAAGCCCCTGCCGGAACCATCGAGATTACCGGCCAAGAAGTCACTGTCCAAGGCTCCGCCCGCCTCCTTGCCCAGGGCGTCAACCTGGAATTACCTGGCGCCGTCGGCCCCAACGCCGAGACCAACTGGAAGATGCTGGATGGCGGTACGGTCTCCCTTGACGCCACCTTCGGCTCCCTTGCCATCGAGTCCGGTTCCCTTATTGATGTCTCCGGATCTCCCGTCGTCAGCAATGCCATCGAAGACAACCTTGGCGATTATTTCCACCGCAGTGAGGCCGGCAGTCCCGGTTCAATCAGTCTTGCCTTCTACGACACCCTCACCCTGGACGGAGTCCTGACCGCTGAGTCCTCTCTCCCCGGACTCTCCGGGGGCACACTCACTTTCAAACGCACCCACAACACAGAACCGCTTGCGATCACCAAATCCCTGGCTCAATCCTCGCAGCAGCCAGGCTTTGATGACCTGCACTTTGTCTCGGTGGCGGGAATCGACTTTTCCGAATCTACAGTCCTGTCTTCTAATCGACGGCTGGTTCTTGATGCCCCCCAGATCATCAGCAGCGGCGGAGCTGCCACCCTGGACGCCCCCTGGGTGCAGATCGTCAATCATCAGACCACCTACACCGGCAACCTCCTGCCCGCAACCAACAACCCGGCCCAGGTATTTTCGGTCCATGCGGATTTCCTCGATATCACCGGCAATGTCCGCTTCAACGGCTTCTCAACCACCAGTCTGATGGCAGAACAGGCCATCCGCCTGAGTGACTGGTACTATGGCGGCGCCCAAAAATGGAGCGGCAAGCTCGCGGTCAGCGGAGATCTCACCCTCCAGGCCAATGTCGTCTACCCCACCACCGGCAGCATTTTTTCCATTGATAGCCCAGGACTGATCTCCATCCTGCCCGGTCAAGACACTTCAGCCAGCCCGGTCTTTTCCGCAGGCGGTGATCTCACCATTACCGGACACGATATCTTCCACGCCGGCACCATTGCCGCACCCATGGGCAAGATCACCCTGAAAGCGGATCAGGGCAGAGTTCTGCTGACCCCTGAAAGCCGTCTCTCCGTGTCCGGGTCGGAAAATGTTGCCTACGGCACCATTCTTCAGGGAATCTGGAAGATCCTGGACAAAGCCGGGGCTCTGGCTACGACCACCAAAAAAATGACCCTGCCGGAGCCCTCCATCAACGTTTCAGGGCATGAACTCCTCATCACCGAAGGGGCCAGGATAGAGGCCGACGGTGGCGGGAGCGTGAGCGCCTATGAATTTCTGCCTGGATTTGACGGCACGGCCAACCCCCTTCTCTCGAAGAACAGGCTGATCATCGTCCCCAATGGCTCCGTCTCCCTTCCCGAGCTGGGAGAAATTTTTCTCGAGGGCAATGCCGCCATGGGATTGGCCGAGGGAGTCTACTCCATCCTCCCGACAGAATACGCCTTTCTTCCCGGCGCCCTTATTCTTGAACGCGGCTCCTCCGGGATATTACCCGGCCAGGAGGCATTAAATCTTTTACAGCAGCCCATTATCGCCGGATATGAAAAGGCCTTTGGCTCCACTGAGAAGCCCGCCGCCATGACCGGCTATGTCCTCAGGGCTGCAGCCGATGTCTTGACTGAAGGAAACTTTGACCGTCGCACCGAGCTGATTAACAATGGCGGCAACATCACCATCAGCGGCGACACCCTCATCATGCTGGGAGGGGTTTCCGCCGCAGGTGCAGGAAACGGCAAAGACGGCGCATTGACCCTGGCGGGCACCCATATTAACTATGCTTCAGTACCGGAAGGACTCAGGGCACTCAAAACCATGGAAGACATTATCCCTGCCGGTTTTATCGGCAGCGCCTGGTTTGACAACAACCTGACCAGTGGCAACGCAGCCCTGGGACAACTCACACTCGGTGATTATGACCCCAAGACCAACAGCGGCCGGACAAAAACCGTCACCTTCGCCCCCGGCCAGACACTCAGTGGTATTGCGCACGTTATCATTAAGGCCAAGGATTCAATCACAGTCAATGAAAACAGCACTATCCAAGCCCTAGCCACAAATGAAGAAGAGGGAATTCTCGAACTTACCACTGCCAATCTCATTACCAGACCCGGTTCCCTCCTCCATGCCTCCGATGAGCTCGACCTTAACATCACCGCAGAATGGGATTTCAGCGGCGACTGGATCGTCGATGACGGCCGGATCCATCTTATCTCGTCTCTTTTCTCCATTGGTTCCGACAGCAGCAGAGACCCGGGTACCGGCCTGTTTATAACCCAGGATATGCTGAACGCCTTTACCAGCGTCAAGGAATTATGGATTGAGAGTAAAACGGATATCCGCTTTGTCGATAATATCAACCTAGCCACCAGCGGCAGCCTGCTGCTTGACAGCCAACGTCTGCTCTTTAAGGATGTGGATGCCGTCTCCCTCCAGCCTTACCAGGTAACCATCGACGCCGACATCCTGCGATTGCGCAACACCCACGATGCAAGCGCAGCAGTTGCTGCTGCCGCCGTCGGTGACCACAGCCTCCGGATCAACGCCCGTGAACTGACCTTAGGGCCAGGTACGGTGCGGGTTGACGGCTTCACCGATGTCAACCTTACCCCGGCCGGCAACCTCTTCTTTGAAGGACAGGGGGAATTTCAGGCCATGCTGCCGGATTCCGGCACCCTGACCATGACCGCCGCCGCTTTTCAGGCGGCATTCCCTCAAGATATCGAACCATTGGCGGCAAACTCTTTCTCCGTCAGTTCCGGCAGCGGTGAAGTCATTTTTCAGGACAGCGGAATCTCTGTACCCACGACCTCCGGCGCACCCGGCAGCCTCAACGTTACCGGCCGTTCGGTCACCATGGACGGCGCCCTGCTCAATTTTCCCGGAGGCAGCATTGCCCTTGAGGCTAAGGGCACCGGGGTGAATGACCAGGTTCTTCTTACAAACGGGGCCCAACTCCTTGCCCGTGGCAGCATGCTCCATCATTCCTTAGGGCTGAACGATGCGAGCGCGACCGTTGACTTTCAGCTACCCGGCGGTGAAGTCCTGCTCACTGCCGCAAACGGCCAGGTCGTTTTTGAAGACAATGGCAATGGTAAAAACCTGATAGACGTCTCGGCCACGGACAATCAAAACGGTGGCCGGGTGACCATCAAGGCAGCAAACAGCCTCCTTCATTCTGCTGCGCTCACCCTCCTGGGTGGCGGTGGAGTCGGCGGCAGCCTTGATCTCATTACCCGGGCCTTGCCCGAACTCGGTGAACTTGCCACGGCCCTCAGCGCCGGTGGTTTCACCAATGAGCTGCGTATCCAGGCCCGGGAAGACGACATCAGCCTTGCCGCCGGCCGGACACTGACGGCCCGATCCATCACCCTGGCAGCGGACGGAGTGAATGACGCGAGCAAGGGGAAGATCACCATCGCGGGCACGGTGGACAGCTCCGGGACAACCGGCGGCGAGATCCATCTCTACGCCAATCAGGATTTGACCCTGGCTGCAGGCGGTCGCATTGAGGCCAAAGGAACCAATGGAGACGGCGGCGAAGTTGTACTGAGCTCGGATGAAGGCTTTGTCCGAACAGATGCAGGCTCAACCATCGACACCACCGGAACCGGGTCGGGTATCTATAAAGACGGCTCCGTCACCTTTCGCACAGACCTTACCGAAACGTCAAACGGGGGAACGACCAGTTACGATGTCAAACTCGATGCCCAGGGGACGATTCACAGCGGAGAAAAAAATCTGCAGGCGGTCAAAAGCTATGACTATGTCTCCGGAACCTCCATCACCAGCGCCCAGCTTGGCAACATCAGCTTGGTTGATCCTTCCACCAATATTGCAGGCACCTGGATCGGCGATTCCTATCGCTTTATTGCCGGACTTTCCGGTTACAAGGCAGCGGGCTACACCCTTCTTCCCGAGATAGAGATACGTTCCATCGGCGACCTCACCCTGGCCGGCGGTTTCCAGACCGGCAGCGGCGCCACGCTGAAGGGCCTTGAAAGATGGCGGCCGGATGGTCTGCCCGGTGTGCTGAGCTTCCGTGCCGGCGGCAATCTCAATGTCAATACCAATATTACCGATGTACCGACGTCTTTAAATACAGCAACTGTCAAATTCCGCGACATCAACCCTGACGGGAAAACCGATTCCTGGGCCCTGAATTTTATCGCTGGCGCTGATTTGTCCGCTGCTGATCCACTGAGCGCCAGTGCCGCTAAGGATCTCACCATCGGCACAACCGGCGCCAACAATGTTGTCGTCTACAGCGAGAGCGGCGATATAACCCTGGCCGCCGGGCAGGATATCAAGATTATGACGGCGGGGAGCACGCCCCGTGATTATATGCCCGGAGTCTATGTTTACACCCTGGCCACCTTTGACGGTGATATCGTTGCCAGAGCAGGCCGTGATCTCAACCTCGGCCCGGTTATAATCGATGAAGAAACTTCAACACCTGGTGGTGGCATCCTGCAAAGCGCCATCGGCGACATCAACATTGCCACCAGCGGCGATGTCCTGCTGGAAGGAAACGGGGCCATCCGCACCACCGGCCGGATGCCGACCTGGGCTGAAACCGACCCTGCTCTCATAGGCTATCACATTAATAATAACTCCCCCAACTTCAATGCCAATCAGACCTCCCGTTACCGGCGGTTCTGGGAATATCGCGACGGCGGCGACATCACCATGCGCACCGGCGGTGAGGTCAAAGGAACAATGGATGCAGGGACAAACGAGAATGGATCAAACGGATGGGAAGGTGCATACAAGGATTTTGTCAACTCAGTGAAAAGTGTTGACGAAAAAGGAGTTGTATCAACCATTTATGATTTCCAATGGAGCGCCAACTACGGCAACATGAGCTCCTTTAGCAACTACACTTTAATCGGAACGAGCACTATTGCTACCCATGGTATCGCCACCATGGGAGGTGGAAACATAACCATCGAAACGGGCGAGAACTTCCTCGCCCAGACCGGAGCATTTGGCCTTAACAATGAGGCCAGCCTGACCATTCTGGCCCGAGGAAATCTGGATGGCCGCTTCCTCGCCATGCAGGGAGATTCTCTTCTTTCCACCTTGGGCAGTTTCGGGACCACCACCATTGGTTCTCAAAAACAAGCCATCGCCACCAGTATCGGGATAGGCGACGTGGCCCTCACCGTGCAGGCCATGGGCAGCACCGAGATAGGCAGCATCTCCAATCCCACCCTGGCCAACAATTTTTCCCAATACCCCTCAGCCTCGACAGATCTGCAATCCCGGCTTACCTATGGCGCCGACAGCTCCGTGGATATTGCCGCCATGCACGGTAGCGCCCTTCTCACCGGAACCAGTAATTACCAGAACTTTTCAGACCGATACAGAGTCCTGCCCGGCAACCTGAGCATAAGAGCCGCCCAGGATATCGCCTTCAGCAATGAATTTATCATGGCCCCGTCTCCGCAAGGCGGTCTCACCCTGCTCGCCGGTGAGGATATCCAGGGCAGGTATGCGGGAGATCCGGGACAGATGGATAATTCCTCCTCCCTGACCATGTCGGACGCCGGGATGGAGCAGTACCTGATCCGTACCGACAACACCTCAGCTATCATTTTCAGCCTTACAAATAACCATAGCAATCCACCCCTGCACCAGAACGACATCATCCCTGTCCATATCGAAGCCGGGCGAGATATTGCCAAGATAAACTTTACCACCCCCAAAGAGACCGAAATCATCGCCGGCCGGGATCTTTTGAACATCACCTATCTTGGCCAGAATTTACGGGCCAATGATGCAAGCATCCTCTCAGCTGGTCGGGATTTTATCCAGTCAGAGGTCATTGGCATCAATAAACCGAGCAATAATGACGCGAAGGCATTTATGGGAATCACCCAGGCTGGGCCGGGCTCCCTGCTTATCCAGGCCGGGAATAATCTTGACCTTGCGAACTCCTCCGGAGTCCAGACCATCGGCAGCAGCCTGAATTCAGCCCTGCAGGATCCCAACATCCCGCTGGATGCCAATGGCCGGGTCAAGGGAAGTGATCTCACCGTGATCGTCGGCTATGACATCCGTCCAACGGCCGGAGAAACGGCGGACTTCCTCAACCAGCTGAAAGAGGGGGCCCGCGAGGTGTCCGCCTTGATTGCTGCGGGGAAAGAGAGCGAGGCGGCGATCCTGAAAGAGAAAATCCGGGCGGAGATCTTTTCGCCCTTCCTTTATGACCACCGCTCGGGAACCGGCGACCTCAATATGACCACCTCTTCCCTGCAAACCATCTCCGGGAAGGATGCGATCAACATCTTTGCCAATGGTGACGTCAATGTTGGTGTCACCACCATCGCCTCCGCCGATTCAACCACCGTTGTCGGCGACAAGGAAACCGGCATCTTCACCGCCGGCGGGGGGGCCATCAATCTTATTGCCGGACAGGATGTCAACGTCAACGAGAGCCGGGTCATGACCTTTCTCGGGGGCGATATCGTCGTCCTCAGTGATGAGGGAGATATCAATGCCGGACGCGGTTCCAAGGCCAAGGTCACTGCCGCCGAACCCCAAATAGTCACTGATCCGGAAACAGGTGCAAAATCCGTTATCTTTTCACCACCGGCCGTGGGCAGCGGTCTCCGCACCTTGGCCTATGACCCGGACGGCACCGGCCCGCGCGTAACCCCGGAACCAGGGGACATGTATGTGGTCGCCTGGGATGGTGTGGTTGACGCCGGCGAGGCAGGCATCGAGGGCGGCCGCCTGTATCTGGCCGCGACCCAGGTGCTGAACTCCCAGAATATCAGCGTTGGCGCTGGTTCTGTGGGGGTTCCAGCCACCTCGGGCGCCCCGGTCAGTCTGGGAGCGCTTAGCGGTGACTCCATGGCAGCCACCGAATCGACGACCTCCGACATCGCAAAGAATACCGCTGGAGCGGGAGACAGAATGGCCGATACCGCCAAAAAGATTGCCGACACCATCAGCCAGCTCCGCTTCTTCGTGGTGAAGTTTTTGGGATTTATAGAATAGGAAAGGCAGGAGACGGGAGGCAGTCCGTTGATGGGCACGGCCTACCGGCCTTTGCCCATCCTACATCTTCGAAAATCGGGGACAGAATGGTTTTTTGGCTGGTCTCCTGGTTCCCATGCGCCGCATGGGAACGAGATTACGCAGATCGGGTTGAAACCCGACCTACTCTTTACCTCCATATAAATATTAGAAATCAGTAAGTTACGATGCAGCATCATGAAAATTGCAATACCACGGGCCTTGGCTCAGAAACAATTATTTACCCATTGGAGAGAAGGATGATGAAGCAAGAATGGACACGAACGCGTGTCATAGCCAGGGCGATATTCAGCCTTATCCTGTTTGTTCTGGTAATGGACGTATCACGAGCCGAGGCCTGGTGGAACAAGGATTGGGAACATCGGCGCAAGGTCACCATTGACAGCAGCACCAGTGGCGTGGCCAAGGATGGTTTACTGGATCAGGCCCTGCTGGTTCGCATCCATGCCGGTAATTTCAACTTTGCCATGGCCAAACCCGACGGCAGTGATGTCCGGTTTATCGGATTTGACGACAAGACCATTCTCAAACATCAGATCATCGCCTGGAGCCAGGCGGATGAGATGGCCCTGATCTGGGTCAAAGCTCCGGCGCTCACCGGCGATGCGACCAAGGACGGCGCTTTTCTCTACTACGGCAACCCGGAGGCCATCGGCCCGGAAGGGTCAGTGGGAATGACCGGCACCCAGCAGGCCATGCTCCTCCATCTCGACGAGACCGAGGGCCTGCCCAAGGATTCAACCATCAACGGCAATAACGCCACCTCCTTCAATGGCGGCATGGCAACACCGGCGGTTATCGGCAATGGAGTCTCATTGTTCGGCGGCGGAGAACGGATGAGCCTTGCGGCTTCGCCATCACTGAGCCTGCCCGATGCCCTGACCTTCAGTTGCTGGATTCGGGTGAACAGCCCCCAGAAGGACGCCTATATTCTCCATCTGGGTGAGACCTGGGCCGCTGACAAAAAAGGACTGGCCGTGGGAATAAACGGGATGCAGCTCTTCCTTCGCTCCGGCGATGGGTCCGTCACGGTGGTCACCCCTGAAGACAAGTCCCTGCAACCCGACACCTGGCATCATGTCGCCGCCACCATCGGCAAAGGCGAGACCGTTCTCTTTATAGACGGCAAGGAAACAGTCCGCGCCGCAGCCCCAAATAATCCCGGCCCCTTTACCGGGGTGATCACCTTCGGCGCTGACCCTAACAACGGGCACGCCCTGGCCGCCGATATCGACGAACTGGCAATTGACAATGTAGCTCGTCCCGCAGCCTGGATCGCTGCCGCCTATGCCATTCAAGGACCCGACAAGGGACTTGTGGCCGTGGGGATTGAAGAGGTGTCCGAATCCGGCGGCATGGTGGCCGAGCAGATGCATCTCATGGGAATTGTTTTTGCCAACCTCACCCTGGATGCCTACGTCATTCTTGGAATTCTTGTCTTCATGGGCACCTTTGCCGCCTCCGTCTTTGTCTACAAGGCCTACATAATCTGGATGAGCGGCAAGGACACCAGAGCCTTCCTCAGCTCGTACCGAATCGGCAAGGGTCGGACCTGCGGCACCGATGAGAATTCCTTCGCCAATTCCCCACTCTACCGGGTGTACAAACAGGGCTGCCAGGAGATGAAGGAGGTTCTCGGCGATATGGATGATGACAGATCGGAGAATGGAGAAAAGTTGTCCCTTGTTGGCGTCCGCGCCGCCATGGATCGGAGCTACATCCTGGAAAGCAAGAGTCTCAACTCTTGGCTGACCGCCCTCGTCCTCTGCACCTCGGGCGGTCCCTTCCTCGGTCTGCTTGGTACTGTCTGGGGGGTTATGAACACCTTCGCCGCCATGGCTGCAACCGGTGAGGCCAACATCATGGCCATCGCCCCCGGTGTGGCCTCGGCGCTCATCTGCACCGTCACCGGGATGCTGGTCGCCATCCCCTCACTTATGGGCTACAACTTTCTCCTGGTAAAGATCAAGGGGCTCACCATTGATCTAGCCGTCTTTGTCGATGAGTTCGGCGCCACCCTTGATAAACGCTACGGAGGTCGTGAATGAAACGCGACATCTTTGATGAAAAGGTGCATGACGAGATCAACGTCACCCCCATGCTTGACCTTGCCTGGTGCCTGCTCCTGGTCTTTATCATCGCCGTTACCGCCTCGGTACAGGGGATTCAGGTCAATCTCCCCAAGGCAAGCGGGGCTCCATCTCTGTCCAAGCCGAAGACCAAGGCCATCTCCATTCAGGATAACGGCCAGATCTATATCGATGCCTATCCGGTATCCATGGCCCAGCTTGAGTCCAGCCTCCGCCAGTACAAGGCCGCCGACCCCGATCTGCCGGTGATCGTCAAGGGCGATGGCAAGGTGACCTACCAGACGGTCATTGAGGTGCTGGACCTGCTCCAGCGCCTGGACATCACCCAGCTGGGACTGGTGACTCAGAGACTGGTGAAATAATGATGGTGTCGCAGACAGAGTTGATGGGCAGGTAAGCGAAGACTCCGAAGTGGTAGCGTGCCCATCATCCTTACTACAACCTTCTTTGGTGAAAAAACACCATATAGGATGGGCAAAGCGGTAGCGTGCCCATCATCCTTACCCCGACAAACGGGATTTATCAATAATCGGCATGAAGAACGACATGACCCAGGAACCTGAGAAACACAAAGGAGACGCGCACTGGCTGAGCCGCCGTCTCGTCTGGATAGCAGGGGCCGTGGCCCTGATCATCTTAATTTTTATCATCATCCAGATCGTTAAATTCATGATGCATTCCAACGCGGCCCCGCCCAAGCGCCAGGTCCAGCAGATTACCCTGGTTAAACCGCCGCCTCCTGTTGTCAAGGAAAAGCCGCCGGAGATCAAACAGGAACCGGAAAAGGTCCAGGAAAAAGTCGAGATTGAAAAACCTCAGGAGATTGATAAACCCCAGGACAACGAACCACCGCCAGCCGGCGATCTGGGCGTTGATGGGGATGCCACCGGCAGCGGCGATGGCTTCGGCCTGCAGGCAAGAAAAGGAGGCGCCTCTCTCGTGGGCGGGATGAACGGCAGTGGCGGCAGCATCTACGGCTGGTACACCAACCGTTATGCCACTGAAATCCAAAAGTATTTTAACGAGATCGTCAGCCAGATGGGCGGCATTAAAGGCTCCGGGCTGAAGACCATTATCCGGGTCGATGTTGATGATAACGGCGCCATTCGGGGGGTTATCATCGGCTCATCGGGTGACCCGAAGATGGATGAAGCGGTCCTTCAGGCCATTAATAAGGTGAGCCTGAAAGAACCACCGCCCGCTGGCATGCCCCGCGCCATGAAAATGGGAATCATGTCCCAGGGATAAGAGATGAAATTAGGCTGAAGTCGTAGGGTGCGTTCCACGCACCATTGACATATTATTCAATTTCCAGATCAAAAGTGAATTTTAAAAATTCCCTCCCCCTTGGCGGGGGAGGGTCAGGGTGGGGGGGGCTGCCATGAAATTGCCTCATGGCAAAATCACCCACCCCCAACCCCATCCCGTCACGGGAGGGGGCTTTTTGGCGTCTTTATTAGATTTTACAGGAGAACTATTCGATGTTCATGATACGGAAAACAACCTTCCCCGGATGTGCTATCCGGGCAGTAGTAGGCGGCCTATTTTTTACCAGTTTGGCCATGACCGGATCAGCCCGGGCCGCAGATACCACCGAAGAGCTGATCAAGCTGATGCACAGCAAGGGGATGCTGACCCCGGCAGAGACCTCCGCCTTTCTTGAAAAGCACCAGATGGAAAAGGCGGCATCATCGTCTACATCTGCTGGAAAGCCCATGACGGTGGTGCCTGGAGGGGAGCGCTATCTCCAGACCATCAGCGATAACGTGGCCCGCGACATCAAGGACAACGTCAAGCAGGAGGTGAAGAACGAACTGCGGGACGAAATCGCCAGAGATATCAAAATCGATGCCCACACCGCCTCGGTGCCGGACTGGACCAAACGCATCCGTTTCGGCGGCGATATGCGGATGCGCCATCAGTCGGAATATTATGACCCGGCCAACAGCACCTTTGTCAAGCCCGACAAACCCACTGAGCTGCTCAATTCCACCGTCGATCGTTCGCGTGAGCGCTATCGTATTCGGGTGGGGGCCAAGCTCAAGGTCAACGAACAGATGGAAGGCGAATTCAGGATCGCCACCGGCAACGAATCCGATCCGGTTTCCACCAACGACACCCTGGGCGACACTTTCAACAAGGATACCGTCACCCTGGATCTTGGCTATGTGCGCTGGAAGCCCTTTGCCCAATCCTCCACCTGGACCGGCAATGCCGCCCTCACCCTGGGCCGCATGCCCAACCCCTTCTTCTCCACTGATCTGGTCTGGGACAAGGACGTCAATCCGGAAGGCGCAGCGATGAACCTGATGATTCCCATGGGCCCACGCTTTAAGGGCCATCTGACCGCCGCCGCCTTTTCCATCCAGGAAGTCGAGTGGTCGCAGCAGGACAAGTGGCTCTATGGTGGTCAGGTCGGGCTGGAATACTCCCCCCGCACCACCCTCAACGCCCAGATCTACGCCGCCTATTATGATTACCGCAATATCGAAGGAGAGATGAACGAGCCAAACCTCACCCTCAACGACTTCACCGCCCCCGCCTTCATTCAAAAGGGCAACTCCATCTTCGACATCAATCCGCTCACCGGTAATTCCAATTACAAGGCGGCGCTGGCCATGGACTACAACCAGTTCAACCTCACCGCCATGGTTGATGTGGGCATCTTTGAACCCATCCATGTCGTCTTCCTTGCTGACTATGTGGAAAACCTGGGCTACGATGACACCGCCATCTACGAGCGCACCGGCGTGCATGTCGAAGAGCAGACAAGCGGCTACCAGTATGGGATTGCCGTTGGCTACCCCACCGTCCAGGAGCTCTGGGACTGGAGGCTGTCTCTTTATTACAAATACCTCGAATCCGACGCCGTCCTCGACGCCTTCACCGACTCCGACTTCCATGGCGGCGGCACCAACGCCAAGGGCTGGATCCTCGGGGGTGATCTCGGGGTCTATAAAAATACCTGGCTTGCGACACGATGGCTCTCCACCACTGAGATCGACGGCCCGCCTTTTGCCATCGACACCCTGCAGATAGACCTCAATGTCAAATTCTAAGAAACGTCATGCAATTACAAAAAGATAAGAAATCTCTTCTGACCTATGGTGCTTTTGCGATTCTCCTGCTGAGTTTGGGGTATCTGGGCTTTGCTCACCGTTCTGTTATCAAGGAACGGAACGGGCTGCTGGTTGAACGCGCCACTCTGGAACAGAAAGTCACCATGCTGAAAAAGAGTTTCACCGAACAAAAGGCGCAGGCGGAAAGCTCCATGCGGGCGCGACAGGCAGCCGAGGCCAAGATGGGCAAGGCGAATCAGCTTCTCACCGAACAGGAGACCCAGGTCAAGGAGCTCCAGGCCAAAGTTGAAACCCTGGAGGCACAATGGGAGAAACGGAGCGAATCCGACAAAGAGCAGCAGGAACAGGTTCGGCTGGCCATTGATCAATGGAAGGCCAAGGTGGAAGAACTCCAGACCACCATTGCCACCGGCCAGACAAAAATACGGGCCCAGGAAACCCGGATTAATGATTTGGAGAGCCTCGCCGCCACCACCAAGGCGGCCCTCGACAACGAATCGGTTCAGCATAAGGGCTGCCGTGAAAAGAACGGGAAGCTTGCCGCACTCTCCGAGGAACTTACAAAAAGTTACCAAAAGAAGGGAGTGGTGGATGTCCTGAGCTCCAATGAACCGCTTACCCAGTTGAAGAAAGTTGAGATGGAAAAACTGATGCAGGAATATCTGGACCGCGTTGACGCGGAAGTCCTCCCAAAATCGGGAGTTGAGCGATAATGAGGACACCTATAAGGATCTCTTCCCTTCTCCTTCATCGCCTCCTGTTCTTTCTTGTGGCGGGAAGTCTTCTCGGTGGCTGCAGTGCCGGGGTGACACCCCGACAGATGGAGATGGACCCTGAAATAACCTACGGCTTGCGTGAGCAGAAACTGCTCTTCGAAAAACGGATGGAATTTGATCAGCTCAAAGAGGACTTTCTTTTGACCCGTGACCCGGTTTTTTTAGCCAAAATGAATGGGACCATGGAGCGCACCGAAAAAGATATCGACAAGGCACAAGCCTTCCTTGACCTCCAACCCCCTTATCACCGGGGCATTGCCAAGGTTCGCCGGCAGACGGCGGAAACGGCCTTGCGCCAGGGTGAGCAGCATCTTTGTGAAATGCTGCTGGTCACCAGTGAACTCCACCTCCTCCATGGCGATCCAACCGCCGCCCGGGCAAGTCTGGAGAAACTGGATAATCGATTTGTCGGCGACTCGTTTTTGCAATATCGGGAAAAGGCAGCGCTGCTTCTTATGGAACTGAAGAAAGAAGGTTGAAAGGGATTTCACACCAGACACATCATGATCCCCCTTCGATCTTCAGCCGGTTTTCACTCGGCAATCAATCCCGCCGGGATTTTCCCTTCCCCAAAATAGGTGGTAGCAAGTCGCTGCAGCATCTCCGATCTGCCGCCATCCGTTTCAAAGACCACCGTCTCCCCGTTTGGCCCGGCGCCCATAAGTGCTCGGGTTGAGCGAAGTTCCCGTCCGGTTTCAAGATCAAGACTGCTCTGGGCGGAGCCCACCACAATCAGTCTGCCCTTTTCTTTCCAGACAAAATAGTCCGGACAGCGAGTCTCAATCAAGATTGGCCGGGCCTCAAAACGCTCCATAAGCAGATCGGCAAACTGGTTTTTACTCTTGCTGGCCTCCACCACCACCGTTTCTCCACGGGGCCCGGCCCCAAAAAAAGTCTTGGAGACAACAAGTTCTCTGGAACGGATGAAGTCCCTCTCCACTACAGGATCGGGGCCAAGAATAAAAATTCGACCTTTCTGCTTCCACACCGAATACTCTCGCCCCACACGCCACAGCAGTATTGGGGCAGCATGGAACCGCTCCTGTAATTCCCTGGTGAGCTCTGGAAGGGCTGGATTGGCCTCAAAAACAACATCTTCTCCGGAAGGCCCAGCATCTGCTTCTAGAAACCCGGCGTTGCCAACAGGAATTTCATCAAAATTTCGTCCTGACGCTTGCGAGGCAAACACATATAAACGACCTCTGGAATGCCAGACTACAAGATCCTCCGCATCAACAATCAACCTGGCATGGTTGAATTTGCTGTCATCACACTGCACGCTTTCAGGTGGCTTGCAAGCAAAGGTGGTGACATGGGAAGAACAGCTGCTCACCACATTGCCCACCAAGAGTGCCGTCAAACCAACAAAGAGAAAACTTCGTCCCCTATTTTTTTTTGACATATCCTTTCCTACTCCTTAAATTTGTACGAATGAACGAGATAGTTAAACGCATCGTCTTCTCTGAATGGATGAGCCATTTCAATCTCAGTTTTTTTTTATTCGGCGTCAGCTGTTCATCTCACAACCAGCGAAGAATATAAGGAATTTATCATTATAAAAAACAAACATTCAATTAACGTTAGCCAACGATAATAAAACGATTAAGAGACACGTTCCCAGTCTATTCCAGCCCTTCCATGCTGCCGGCAAATAGCTGCTCGGGGCTGCTGTTTGCCTGTTTGCCCCGGAGCCCCCTCTTTGATCTTGACAGAGACAATTTTTCGATGTAAAAATTTTCTCCTCATCGAAATTGAACAGTAAGGTTCGTTTCATGCAAAAAACAGCATTTACTGCTTTTACCAACCCTGCCCTTGTCCTCACAGCCAGCCCCCCACAAGGCAGATTTGATTTTATTTATCGGGAGAACAATGCATGTGTCGTTTAGCCCTAAAAACCGCCAATGAGCACTTTTCTCCCTATGAGGTGCTCACGGCCATGGAGGCCATGCAGGAAGGCTATGATGGCTCCGGCCTTGGCCTGCTGTTGCGCGGTCTGCACTTTGAAGATTATAAGTACAACACGAAGCACCCGGTTTTATCGGGCATAGCCCACACTGAAGCCGCCTTGCAGCGCCTGAACACGCTTATGGAGCAACGTGGTTTTGAGTTGAAATATGACCATGAGTTTCAAACCCATCCGGAGATGATTGAGGCCAAAGACCGATATCGTTATTTTCTGCGTGTCTACAAGATGCCGGCGGCATTTGACGGCAAAAGCCAGGATGCGATCGATAACGAACTGATGCTCACCCGCCTGACCCTGCGAGCCAATGGGGAAGCTCACGAAAAAGACCTCACCGTTTTTTCCTTCTGGCCGGATGTGGCCATGATCAAAGAGATCGGCTGGCCCCTGGATATCGGCAACGCCCTGACCCTCCATGATAACCGGGTCACCTCACGGGTGTGTATGGCTCAAGGAAGGCAAAATACCAACTACGGCATCAACCTCTACGCCTGCCATCCCTTTTTCATTCAAGGGGTTGCCACCATGACCAACGGCGAGAACACCGCCTTTGTTCCCATTCGTGACTGGCTGCTGGGTAAGCATTTCCCCGGCTATACCGGATACCAGAGTGATTCCGAGGTCTTTGCCCATATCTTGCATTACACCCTGAAACAGCTCAAACTCCCCCTTCAGGCTTACAAACACATCATCACCCCACTGAAAAATGCCGAACTGGACGCCCATCCCCAGGGGCAATTTCTCAAAGGGCTGCGTGATGCCTGCCGTCGGCTGATCATTGACGGCCCCAATGCCGTTATCGGCACCCTGCCCGATGAGACCTGCCTGCTGGTTATGGATCATAAAAAGATGCGTCCGGCCACCGTTGGCGGTAGAAACGGGGCCTGGGCCATTGCCTCCGAGATGTGCGGGGTGGAGGCCCTGATCCCTGATCGCGATCCATCCTTTGATTTTCAACCCATGCGTGAACACACAATCATCGTCCCACCTGATAGAAAGGAACTGACAATATGGTCTCAGCTCGATCCGTATCCGTTGGCCCAGGTAGCTTAGGCTACACGGACCTCCCCTGGATTATCCAGCACCGCGAAGACCGGTGTACCCTCTGTGGACGATGCACCGCGGTCTGCCCCAAAGAAGCAATTTATCTGGCCTACCGCCGGCAGAGAATGCCCAAGCTGGATGTCCTCAAGCAGTCGCGCGGCAACGAGTACCGGACCTTTGTCGGTATTCGTCAGAAGACCAACATGGCCAATGCCTGTATCGGCTGCTCCATGTGCACCATGGTCTGTCCCAACGAGGCGATTATGCCGGTGCCCAACACCAATGAGCATCGCACCCTCTTCTTCCACAACCAGAAGGGACAGCCCCAGACCAGAGGTGGCCGGAGAAATGTCAGCGGTCCCAACCTGCTGGACCGGATCATGTTTGACCGGATCTCCATGCTCACCGATCCGGCTCTGGATGCCGGACGCCATGAATTCAGCCTGACCACCACCCTGGGTCGGGTTCTTGCCCCCGAAGAATTTTTGAAGCGACAGAGAGAAGGCGGCTGGATTCCTCCTACCCGTGAGATATTCCCCTTTATCATCGGCTCCATGTCCTTCGGGGCGCTGTCACCCAATATGTGGCTGGGCCTGCTTCAGGGTGTCGCCTACTGCAACGAGGTGTTGAAGATCCCGGTGGTCATGTGTACCGGTGAGGGTGGTTGTCCACCCTGGGTTCTGCGAAGCCCCTATCTCAAATACATTATCCTTCAAATCGCTTCCGGTTATTTTGGCTGGGATGAGATCATTCGTGCCATCCCCCATATGCAGTGTGACCCGGCAGCCATCGAGATCAAATACGGCCAGGGTGCAAAACCCGGTGACGGCGGCCTGCTCATGTGGTTCAAGGTCTCAAAACTCATCGCCCGTCTACGCGGGGTCCCAGAAGGAGTTGATCTGCCTTCACCGCCAGTTCATCAGACCCTCTACTCCATTGAGGAGAGCGTCATGAAGATGATCCAGACCATGTCCACTGCCTTTGGCCACAAGGTGCCGGTTTACCCGAAAATCTCGGCCTCCACCTCCGCCAAATCCGTACTCAACAACTTGGTGCGTAACCCTTACGCCGGTGGTCTGCTGATCGATGGCATTGATGGCGGCACTGGTGCGGCCTACAACGTCTCCATGGACGCCACCGGTCATCCCATCGCCTCCAACGTCCGCGAGTGTTATCTGGATCTGGTGGCTCAAGGAAAGCAGAATGAGATCCCGATTTTTGCCGCCGGCGGCATCGGCAAGAATGGCAACGTGACCCAGAATGGTCTGGCGCTGATCATGCTTGGCGCCTCCGGGGTGCACATGGGCAAATACATCATGCAGTCGGTGGCGGGATGCCTTGGCAATGAAAAAAGCCGATGCAACGTCTGCAACGTCGGTATCTGCCCCAAGGGCATCACCAGCCAGAATCCGAAACTTTACCGCCGTCTGGATCCTGATCTGGTGGCCGAGCGAGTAAGCGAGGTCTTCATGGCCATTGCCACCGAGACCAAGAAAATCATGGCCCCACTTGGTCGCTCCCAGAGTCTGCCGGTGGGCATGTCCGACGCACTCGGCATCAGCGATAAAGACGCCGCTGACCGACTGGGCATTCGATACGTCTGTTAAGTTAAGAAGTCAGGAAAATCAATCCGGCTTTAAGTACTCTCTCAAGTTCAGTTATTACAGAGTGTGATGCTTCGAAATTGAAGATATTTAAAACAGCAGATTCTTCGGCAATTAATTTATACTCTTATCTTTTAATCTCATTTTGAGGTGTTTTCAGTGGGTACGATAGTAGTAAAAGGTCTTAACGAAAATGGCGGTCGCATCAGTTCAATGGATTTTGAGATTCTGGTCCGGGCTGCCGCAGACAAAGCAAACCATCTAAGCCTGGAGACCTTTGGTCAGCACAACATCGGCATACGCTTACACCGTGCTGATGGTCTGACCATCGAAACCAAGGGCCCGGCTGGTCAGCGTCTTGGGTGCATGGGTATGCCCGGCACCTCCATCACCTGCCACGGTTCCGCCTCAGATGACGTTGGCTATCTCAATATCGGTGCCGTCATCACGGTCCGTGGTGATGCTACCAATGGTGTGTGCAGCGCCATGGCCAACGGCAAGGTCTATATTGGTGGATCCATCGGCGCACGGGGCCTGACCATGACCAAATGGAACCCCGACTACCAACGGCCGGAGTTGTGGGTCCTTGGCTCCACTGGTGATTCATTTGCCGAGTTTAACTGTGGCGGAATTGCGGTAGTCTGTGGCATTAACGCCAAAAATCCTGCCAATATTTTGAGCTATCGCCCCTGTGTCGGCATGGTTGGCGGTACCATTTATTTTCGTGGCCCCATTGATAATTCCCACCCCAAAACCAATGCCCGCCTTGACAAACCCTCTGATGATCAGTGGCAATGGCTGATGGATGGGATGACCACCTATCTTGAGCACATCGACCGTACCGACCTGATCGCCACCCTGTCCATCAGGGATGAGTGGCAAACTCTCGAGGCCGTTACTCCGCAGGAAAGGGCCCTTATGTTTTCCGGCCCCATGTCCATGATAGAATTCCGCAACAAGCACTGGAATAAGGCCTTTGGAGGTGGTGATCCACTGCGCGACATCGCTCCCGGTTTGGATCGCAGCCCCATTGAAGCGGTTCCCTCTGGTGATCTGCGCCGAAAAAAACCCTACTGGGCCAACCGGGAATCTGCTGCCCCTTGTACCTATTTCTGCCCCGTGCATATCCCCACCGTCGATCGTCTGCGCCTGATTCGGGAAGGCAGGATTGACGAGGCCTACGAGATGCTCCTGCGTTATACTCCTCTGCCAGCTTCAGTCTGCGGAGCGGTCTGCCCAAATCTCTGTATGGACAACTGTTCCCGCTCTGGTGTTGATGAACCCATTGACGTCAAGGTTCTCGGACGTGCCGTGGCCAATGTTCCGGCTCCGCCCATGGCCGAATCCATCGGCAAGAAGGTTGCCATTATTGGCGGTGGTCCTGCCGGGATGAATACCGCCTGGAAACTGGCCCAAGCCGGTGTCGAGGCCCATATCTTCGAACAGGATAAACAGATCGGCGGCAAGCTGGCCCAGGTTATTCCCTGGGAGCGTCTTTCCAAGGCTGTGTGGGATCAAGAAATCAAGCGTTTTCTTGAAACTCCCAATATTCATGTGCACCTCAGCGTCAACCTGGACAAGGAAAAATTCCAGGAATTGCAGAGCAGTTATGACTACGTGGTTGTTGCCGTGGGCACCCATGAACCCCGCCGTATCCCTTTCCCCGGCAATGAACGCGTTATCCCGGCGCTTCATTTCCTAAAAAACGCCAAAAGTGATAGCCCTGACCAGGTGGGAAAGGAAGTGGTTATCATTGGCGCCGGCAATGTCGGCTGCGATGTTGCCTGTGAGGCCTATCGCCTTGGTGCTGAGAAGGTCACCCTGGTTGATATTCAAAAGCCCTTGGCCTTCGGCAAGGAAAAAGAAGCTGCCGAGGCCCTGGGTGCCGTCTTCCGCTGGCCGGTCATGACCCGTGAAGTAACCGACCAGGGGCTGGTCATGGATACTGGAGAAGTAATTCCAGCCCAGACGGTGATCATCTCCATCGGTGATGTTCCCGCCCTCAAATTCCTG
Source organism: Desulfobulbaceae bacterium (assembly GCA_009773475.1). Classification (GTDB taxonomy): domain Bacteria; phylum Desulfobacterota; class Desulfobulbia; order Desulfobulbales; family Desulfocapsaceae; genus UBA2270. Next base: position 59,774 of record WSXV01000012.1, read on the forward strand.
CCTGAAGATGTTGAGACGGTGACTGTTGGCGGGGCTGCCTGGGTCAAGACCAAGGACTCACATCTGACCACCAACGCCAAGATTCTCGCAGTTGGCGATGTTGAAAAACCTGGGCTGGCCACCAACGCATTGGGAGCTGGAAAGACTGCTGCCGAGTTTATCATCGCTGATTTCATGGGAACTCCGTGGAAACCCTTCAATCAGCATCCCATCACGCAGCAAGCATTGACCATTACCCACTATGTACCCGATGCTCATCGTGAGATCCACACCGAGCAGGCCCAAGCGGAGAGTTGCCTCTCCTGCGCCTCCTGCCGTGACTGCCACCTCTGCGAAACCATCTGTCCTACTGGGGCCATAAGCCGCCGAGAATTGGAGTATGGTCACACCAACGGCTATGAATCAGGCCTGCATGGGAGCTGGGAATACGTCTCTGACGACAAAAAGTGCATCGCATGCGGTTTCTGCGCCGACACCTGTCCCTGCGGTATCTGGATGATACGAACTTTTTAACTTTTTCCTGATAAACCACTATTTAAAAAAGCCCCTCAGGATTTACTCCTGAGGGGCTTTTTTATCGATTCAACCCTTATGATGCATTCGTTTCTCGTTTGAATCCAATGGCATCCCAAGTCTCACATTCAAACCAATACCTTCGTCACCTTTCACAGCACAACTCCCCAACGAAAAACTTTAATTCCTAAACCCAGTACAACCTGCAGGCCGCGCATATTCAGAATCCTCTCCTCCGCCCGTCATAAATTCTCACAGAAAAAATCCAGCAGCAATCCTTCCAAGCCGGCCTGACTGACAAGCAAGGCAGCGGTCCTCTGCTCAAGGAGCAGGAGCGTTGTCGCAACTTCTTTATCCTTGATGTAAGAACAGTTGTAATTAAGGCAAAACATTGGCTTCATGGTCAAGATACAGCCTGTCATCCCCAAGAAACAGCATTCCTGCTGCTCATCCTGCTGCACCTGCACCTGGACCTGGACTCCGGCAAGCAAATTCATCAGTAACTGCAAGACATCATTTTCCCCAGCCATGAAGGAACTGCAGCACCCGCCACCTTGCCGGCTCGCGCATTGGGTGCAGGTGAGCCCCATGGTCATTGCCCCCATCTGCCGCTGCAAGGCCCGTTCATTTGCCTTCACATTCGTCAACTGGGTAAGAACATCCGGTTGCTGCAGAAGAACGTTGCCGAATTGGACGTACAGTTCTCTTGAAACAGCCAACTTCAATGCCACTTCACCGCTGTAGAAATATGCGTACATCTCAGAACGTGTCACCTTAACTCCTCTTTAAACGCTATCCCATCATTGGGCCTTTAGCACATTAAACCAAGCCAGATATGGGCGGCAGTTCGCCTCCCATCCTCTTATCCGGACTAAGGATGCAGTTATAGCCATCCACCAAACAGACCCCAGAGATATGTTTTTTCGCAAACCCCATGAGAGTGTACTCAGCAAGCAGATTGCAAACAGGAGTCCAATAATGTACCTTTCATTCAGCGGCTCGCTACTGGAAGCTGCTGTACCAACCGGATATATCAATCAGGTCTGAGGAGCTCTTTTGTTTCGCCGAGACCACTGAAGATTGTTTCCATTCACCAAAGGCGTTCAAGAGGGATTAATTTCATTCGTACCAGCCCATTACCACAATCATGGGCGAGTTTACAGTGAGAAATCGATTTCCTTGACGCAAGACCCAACCGAATGTCGTCTGAAACGGGTTAAAGTTTATTTTTTTCAAAAAGTCTTTTTTTAATGCACAGCCAGTTGCACGACTCTCGCGATGAAGTCAGAGAATAATTCAACCTCCATCGGACAGGATCTCACATCCAATTCCTGATTCCATCCACTCATCTTTTTCCCATTTTTCCGGAAATCACATATGAAACGCTCGCCCCTTCTCACCGATGATGGCTCTCTCATTCTTGACCCACATGAAGAACCAACCATTGATTTACAACTCAATGTCCCTAAGCTGGTAGGCATTCTCCGATTTGAAGAGACCAGCGACACCATCCGCGGGGTGATCAGAGACATTATTACTGAGAATAGCTCTTCATCCATTGATGCAGGCCGTTCTCTCCCTTCTCAGCCCGCTGATCTGATGCGGAAACGCTGTTGCCTGATTGGCAGAAGCGGCCATTCACAGATTGGTCTGGATCTTGACTTTGGTGAAGGCACACCGGAGATTGATACCCGGCATAAACGCATCGACATCCCGGTCCAGCTTCTATCGCTGAACCCACACATCCCAGACATCGTTTTTGCCGAGATCAAATCCATGGCCGACCGCAATCGGCGTCTGACCGTAGGCAGACTCTTCGTCCCCATGACTGACCCTCTTGGACGAGCTGAAATTGAACAAGCCTTGGCTGACCATTATCTGCTCCTTCCTCCAGGAGCTGACGTTGACTTTGATGGCGTCATCACCATCCCCCTTGAAAACAGCCGCTATCTGCTCTCTAATACCCTGCTCACAGCGGGCCAAAATATTCAGATCGTCCTCAGCGAAAGCAAGGAAGGCTTAGGACTGATTCAGTATCCCTCCCGTTGCGGACTTCCCGATTCCCTTGCACCCGGTGATTTTCTGTGCGGGTGTATCCGTATTTCCCTGGGACCCTATAGCGCCTTGATTGACAGGCACCTGAATACGCCGGGTGTTTTTCACCTCGCCGCCAGACTGCTTGATGCTGTCCGCACCAGTGGCATCAAGGTTCCAAGACAGGTTGAAATCTACAATGGCAGCGAGCAAACCGTTCCTTCTGACAGCCTGAAAGTGAGGCTCCGCCTCTTTCCCACCGATCTTGTCACCACCCGCATGGCCAAACAACTCCTGACCGGTAGTCAGGCCCGAAGAATCATGCAGGAGGGAGTGGATTTCGCCGATGCCACCGATATCTTTGATCTCCATGTCTGTGATGCCCTCTTTAACAATATCAGTTCCATGGCTACATCACGCGGCAATTACGGAAGGATCCTAACTCGCAACAAATGCATTGAAATCCAATGGGAGCTCCAAGAAAACGAGTGGCACGAAACCGCCCAGAACCGCATTGTTTATGAATCAGTGCGAGGCACAATCACCTCTGGAGTCCATCAGGGCGAGCAAGTCACCCCTGACCTCAGACAATTTACACAAACACTGAATCTCGTTGGCGGTGCACAAAACTTGCGCAAGGTATTCGTTACCCATACCTTCCCGACCTCTGACACACTGCGCGTTCTCAAACGCAACAACGTTGGTGTTTTTATCGGCCGCAGCATTCGGCAAGGCGAAACCCAGGAAAACGGCAGCCGAAAAGACGACTGCAGCTGCTCCCCCCTGCCACCACCGGACAATCTCTATTTTAGCGGCGCAACCTATGAAACATTTTGCGAGATGTCTTGTCACGAAGATGTTCGCTTCTATATGATCTTTGGACAGGATCAAGAAAGGCACCTCCGCGAGTTCCATCGTGGATTCTGGATGACCCAAGAAGGCAAAGAGAAGGTTGTAGATGTCCACACCATGATTGCCATGTTCGGCTCCCATATAGACGGGACGGAAGGGGTGCTCAGCCAACAGATTCACGTTTTTTTTAATAAGCTCCGCTCTGTGGCTGAAATTGGAGACCATTTTGCAGTCTGTCACGGCAGCGGCCCCGGAGTAATGAAGATTGCTGATGATGCCGCCGCAGATCTCGGCATTCTCCGCATTGGAATCGGCATCGACAGTGAGCGAATAGGGCAACGAGCCAATCTCCATCCCCCGATCCTACTCAATTTCAGCAACTCTGCCCGTCACATGCGCCAAAACATCCTGGATCGAACGTCATTATTTAAAATCTATAACATTGGCGGCATGGGCACCTTTGAAGAACTGCTTATTGCGGTCACCAATCTCAAACTTTTTGAAAGCCTGCCTGCCCCGCATATCTTTGTCGACCCCTTCGGGCTTGGCGAAAACGGAACCCATCTGTGGCAATCAACCCTGAATCAGCTGAAAACCGCTTCCAGCATGAAGACCATCGGGACCCATACCGTCCGCCTGGCACCGGCATGGGTGCCCAATTTTTGCCATGTTGTCCATGATTATGACGAGGTGTTGGAAATCATAGCCGGATTTGTCCACGATCCGTTAACCTACTGGCAAAAAACCGGCATCCCCCAACAGGATCTCCTCCAGGCCTGGGATAACGCTCTTTGCAGCAAAATCATCATTCCCCCTTATCTGCAAAAGGCCATCCTTACCCTGCGAAGCCAGGACAAACAGTAATAAAACCATCCTGAAACGGACAGCTCAGTCCCAATTTTGCACAAGAAAATGATCTTTATGCCGAATGGTGCAAATAGTGCGAAAACTGCTATAATAACGCCTCTGCGTCATTGAGCGAGAGTCCTTCAGCCTTAACCCTTTGAACATCGCGCATCATGTCCAAAATCCGAATCCTTCCCGAACATTTAGCTAACCGTATCGCCGCCGGTGAGGTGGTGGAGCGACCGGCCTCAGTGGTCAAAGAACTGCTGGAAAACAGTCTTGACGCAGGGGCAAGCGAAATTGAAGTTGAGATTGAAGGCAGTGGCACCCGTTTGATCCGGGTCATGGACAACGGAGAGGGGATGGATGAGGATGACATCCTCCTTTGCCTGGAACGCCATGGCACGTCGAAGATCACCTCGGACCATGATCTCGCCACCATCAACTCTCTGGGCTTCCGAGGCGAGGCCATTCCTTCCATCGGCTCGGTGTCACGGCTGACCATCACCTCGCGCACCCAAAGCAGCCCCTTAGGCACTCAAGTCGTTCTGGACTATGGCAAGCTGCTCAAAGTCCATGAAATCGGATGCAGCCGTGGCACGATCTTCGAGATCCGCAGCCTTTTCGGCAACACCCCGGCCCGCCGGAAATTCCTGCGCACCAGCAGGACTGAACTGGCCCATATTGAAGAAGTGGTTAAAAATTACGCCCTGGCAACTCCCTCCATCAGCTTTATTTTGCGTATTGATGGCCGTGTCACTTGTCAGTTTTCCAAAAGCCAGTCGTTACCAGATCGCCTGGCGTCAATCCTTCATTATCAGGGGCCATTCCTGGAAATTGGGAAAGCACCAGATGAGTCCTCCAATCACAATCAGAGAGCAGGCGTAGTCCCTGGCTCAAACCATCCTGCTCCTTCCACTGCTTCATGCTATGGCTGGCTTCTCCCCCCTGATGCCGATACGGCAAGATCTGCAATGATCCGGCTTCTGGTCAACGGCAGAGCTGTCCGTGACCGGATGATTATTCATGCCGTGATCGAAGGGTTTCGGAACTTTCTGATGAAAGGAAAAAGCCCGGTCGGTCTTATCCACCTCCACCTGCCCCCGGAAGATGTCGATGTGAACGTCCATCCAACCAAACAGGAAATCCGTCTGCGTGACAGCCAGGGCATTCACCAGATGGTTAGCCAAACTGTGGAGCAGGCGATTCGTCAGTTTCAAAAAAAGATCCAAGGGACTATTTTCCAGTCAGCACCATATCAAGAGAACAGACTGAGCCAGACAATAGCAGACTCGCCATCGGCACATCAAATCAACAGCCAAGAGATAAGACAAAAACCCTTTCCAATATCCATAAACATCCCTCAGCCAACGACTTCCTGTCGGCATGAAAACAACCAGCGCCAACATCACATTTCCCAAGCTCAACTGGTAGACATCCTTTCCCCCTCATCATCTCTTTCCTTGCCGCAGACAGCAGAAAACAGCATCGAGGCCCCCTCAGCCCCCAGCCAAACTGTCGTTTTCCCTCATCAACCTTTGGGAGAAACGAAAATTCAGGGGCATGGACTGAAAGTCATCGGGCAGTATGACAATCTTTACATCTTCTGTCAGTCAGCCGAGGGCGGCCTGCTGGTGGTTGATCAACACGCCGCCCACGAACGACTCCTGTTTGAAGCTCTGAAGAAAAAGTTTCTTCAGGGAGCTATTGCCAGCCAAAGCCTGCTTTTCCCGGTGACCGTCGAGCTTACTAATGCTGAGAGCGAGGGCGTGGAACATTATGCGGCAGACATCGAACAGATGGGTTTTTCGGTCAGAGACTTTGGCGGAAATTCCTATATCATTTCAGCGATACCGGCAATGGCGGGACAATGTAATCCCGGAGAGCTTTTCATCGATATTCTTGGAAAATTTATTACTGAAAAAAGTGGGGCAGAGAAGACAAGTAAAGGTTCAATCCTTGATGATATTCTGGCTTCGATAGCCTGCAAAGCTGCCGTGAAAGCTGGCGACCAGCTTCACCACAGGGAGATTGATGCCCTCCTTACTCGCATGGCAAGAGCTGATCTCTTCTCGCACTGTCCGCACGGACGACCAGTCACGAAACATTTTACCGCCTCGGAGATAAAAAAATGGTTTTATCGCCCCTAAACGACAAGTTGGCAATTCCAGCACATGAAAGACAGCCCTCTGTGAGAGCTTCCATCCTTTTCCTTTCTGTCGTCCTCTTTTTCTCTGGTTGCGCGAAACAACAGGTGATCCATACTGAAGGTCAAGAAGGCCGTCTCATGGAAGTGACGGGGTACTGTGGCTGTTCCACCTGCTGTGGTTGGGAGCGTGGTAGCTGGGCTCTTCTTAAGCTCGATTTCTGGAATCGCTACGTCAATTACGGAAAACAGTCTGGAAAGCCCTACAGCGGACTGACCGCCGCCGGCACAACCCCCACAGAACCCCAGTCTGGTTTTTTCTCCATCGACAGCCTGGAACGCCCATGGATGCTCCCCACCCGCCTCATTCTCTTCCCTTGGTATTTCCTGCCGGAACAAGGCACCATTGCAGCGGACACTAAATATTACCCATTCGGTACTAGAATGCATGTTCCTGGCTATGGGTGGGGAAGAGTAGAAGATAAAGGAGGGAAAATCAAAGGGCCAGACCGAATTGATTTATTCTTTGAATCTCATGCAGAGGCTCTGCAGTGGGGAAGAAAAAAAATAAATGTAGTGATTGAAAAGCCGTAAAGAGAAGTTCCGGTCAAACCAGAACGCAATCTGCTCTGCCATCAATCCAACAAACTGATATCTGAGAAAACGACTTCTCACACGGGAGTCAGATATAAAGCACTTCAGTTACAAACTTATTATTGTGTGAAGATATCGCGAATAACCATACAGTTAAACTGTACATTTCCAAGCAGTCCATAAAAAAAACTGATTCTTCCGGTCTGCAGAAGAATCAGTTTTTTAGGATCTTTACTCGTTTTTCAAGGCATTGTCTTTTATCGACCACCTTTCATGACTTCAGAAGGAAGGAATTCGGAAAGCTCCCTGGACACGCTTTGTACTGTTTTTTTTATTTCCCCGGTCAAAGGTCAACATTCTTCACAGTCAATATCACACTTTTTTTACTACTGACTCCCAGATTATCCCAAACCGTTAACTGTACAGTATACGTTCCCGCTACTCTATAGCGGTAAGATGTCATAATGCCAGCCGCACTCTTTCCATCACCAAAACTCCAAAGATAACGGATTATCTTTCGGCCCACTGCGGCTTTTGAGGCAGATCCTGAAAACTGAACAAGTTGTTTTACCGTTGGATCCTGGGGACTAATCGAGAAATCAGCTAAAGGATATACTGGTAAGGCTGGCAGCGATGCCTTGACGACAATAGTCTGCTCATAAAATGCCTGGGCTCCATCATTATCGGTAACCGTAAGTTTCACTGGGAATGAACCAGCTACAGTGAAACTATGAGACACGTTACTGCTTCCAGTAGTTGAGCTGCCATCACCAAAAGTCCAGGAGTAACTTATTACCTCTCCATCAACATCATTTGAAGGAGTTGCATCAAAAACCACCAAGAGAGGAGCTGTTCCGGAGGTTACCGTCGGCTTAAATAGGGCGGTCGGCGCCTTGTTCGCGGCGGCGACCGTCACCGTCGTGGTGGCTGTGCCAACCGCACCTTCGTTATCGGTTACCGTCAGGGTGACCGGATAGGTCCCGACAGCGCTGTAGCTATGGTTGCCGGTGGAGCTTGCAGAAGTTCCCTGGTCGCCAAAGTTCCATGCATACTTGACGATTGTTCCGTCGGAATCCGTTGACTTCGCTGCTGAAAAATCTATCGCAAGCGGAGCCTTGCCGGTCAAGGTAGATAATGTCACCAAGGCTGTCGGGGCCTTGTTTGCTGCCGCGACCGTTACTGTGGTGGTGGCTGTGCCAACTGCCCCTTCATTATCGGT